>DATAUZ010000026.1:0-44631 GCA_036267995.1 Rhizomicrobium sp. | reverse complement strand
AATGGTGGGCGCGACAGGGATTGAACCTGTGACCCCTCCCGTGTGAAGGGAGTGCTCTCCCGCTGAGCTACGCGCCCCAAAAAGGGGAGGAGCCCTATAGGGCGGCGGCGGGAATTGCGTCAAGCGGCCTGGCTGAAATCGCCGTTCGCGGCGGCGGATTTTGCCTTTTCCCAGCGGTCCAGGTTCTGCATCCCGTCGCGCACGAACGGGCTGGCGCGAAGCCCCGCGAAGAACAGGTCGCGCAGGGCGGAACCGGGAAAGCGCAAGGGGCGCTTGATGTGCAGCAGCAGGATGATGCGGTCCTCGTTCGTGTCGTTCCACACTTCATGCGGATACATGTCGTCGAAGATGACAGCTTCGCCCTGTTTCCACACCACGGTCCGGTCGCCGACAGCCATGCGGCATTTCTCGCGCTCGGCTGGAATGACGAGGCCCAGATGGCCGGTAAGGATCGCCTTGGTGGGGCCGGTGTGGCGCGGCACATGCGCGCCCGCCATCATCACCGAATAGAAGGCGCTGAGCAGACCCGGAATTTTGCTGACGAGACGCGCGGTCTGCGGGCAGCGCGCGCAGTTCTGCTCGGCGCGCACGCCATAGGCATAGAGAAAGAAGGAGCGCCATTTCCCATCCACCGCGATCTTGGCGTGATCGGGCGAGATGTCGCGCAGCGATGGCGCGTCCAGCGGATTGTGCAGCACGGCTTTTGCTTCGGCGCGGATGATGCCGGCGTTGGCTTCCAGGTCGCGTGTCCAGGGGAACAGGGCATTGGGGTATATCTGGTGTTCTTGCGTGGCGGCACTTTTCATCAGCAGCCGGTCGAAGGCCGGAAGGGCGCTTTGCGCGGCGGCGATGAAACGGTCTCTGTCGAAAAGTTTTGCCAATGGCAACTCCTGGGCATGCGCGGCCGGCATGTTGTTCCCTGTGGCGTGCGTGAAGTGTGAAGCAGACGGGACCAACCGGAAAAGCGCGCACCTGTTCCTGCCCGCAGTAAACGCCGCCGCCGTGCACCGGTTTCCCGCGATGGAGAAATTCCGCCGCTTATTTTGCGCAAAGACCTTTTATCAGTGCGGGAATTGCGCGGAAGTCGTCCGTTACCGCGTCGGCGCCCAGTTCGCGCGCGGGCGTGGGTGTGTAGCCGTAGCTCACAAGGATCACCGGTGCGCTGGCGGCGCGCGCGGTGGCTACGTCGGTGGCGGAGTCGCCGATCATTACCGCGTTGCCGCCGCCGAGTTCTTCCACCACATGATGAAAGACGCGCGCGTCGGGCTTCACATACTCGAAGCGGCCAGCGCCGTGGATGGCAGCGAAGAAGTGCGTGAGGTCCAGCGCATCGAGCAGCGGCCTCACCAGTTCCTGCGGCTTGTTGGTGAGCACGCCCATCACTGCGCCATCCGCCGCCAATGCTTGCAGCGTTTCGCGCACGCCGGGGAAGGGGATGCTTTCGTCGGCGATATGGTCGCGGTAATGCGCCACGAAATCGTCCACCAGCGGCATGGCTTGCGCGTCGGTCAGGGCCACGCCTTGCGCCTGGAACGCCTGCTTGATGAGCGAGCGGGCGCCAAAGCCGACCATGTGGCGCAGGGTTTGTGCGTCGTCTGGCTTTCGCCCCTGCGCGATCAGCACGGCGTTCAGCGCGCCCAGAAGGTCCGGGGCGGTGTCCACCAGCGTGCCGTCGAGGTCGAAAATCAGGGCCGGCAGTGCGGTAATCATCGCTTACGCGCCTTGAGGTTGAGGTAGGGATTGCGTGGCAATATACCGTCGCAAAACGTCACTTTATCTATAGGGGGCGACGGCTTATCGGCAAATGGCCGGTATGCGGCAACAGCAGGCAGATCGACGCATGAGCAACAGCGCAGCACGCGCCGCCATCATTTTGGCGGCAGGACAGGGAACGCGGATGAAATCCGCGACGCCCAAGGTGCTGCATGCCGTGGCGGGCCGTCCGATCCTGGGCCATGCGATCGCGGCGGTGCGCGCGGCGGGCGCCGGGCGCATCGTGGTGGTGATCGCGCCGGATGCGGATGCGGTGCGCGCTTATGCCGAAAAGGAAGGTGCCGTGTGCGTGGTGCAGGACAAGCAGCTTGGCACCGGCCATGCGGCGGCTGCGGCGGCGCCCGCGCTGAAGGATTTTTCCGGCGTTGTGGTGGTGACGTATGGCGACCATCCGCTGTTCGCGCCGGCGACGTTTGAGGCTTCGTTCGCCGCGCGCGAAAAAGGCGGCATGGCGATTGTCGCGTTTCATTCCAAGAGCATGGCTTATGGCCGCGTGATCGCAGACGGCGGCGGGATGCTGGACCGGATCGTGGAATATAAGGACGCCAACGAAAGCGAGCGGAAGGTTCAGCTTTGCAACGCCGGGATTCTTGCGGCGGACGCGCAAAGTTTTTTCGGCTGGGCGGCAAAGCTGAAGAACCAGAACGCGCAGAGCGAATATTATCTGACCGATGTGCCGCAGATCGCCAAGGCCGATGACGTGCGTTGCGCCATCGTGGAAGCAGACGAGCGCGAGACCATGGGCGTGAACTCCCGCGCCGAACTGGCGGCAGCGGAAGCCGAGATGCAGCGGACGTTGCGTGCGCGCGCATTGGACAATGCGGTGGGGATGATCGCGCCGGAGACGGTGCATCTTTCCTATGACACGGTTCTGGAAAGCGATTGCACGGTTGAGCCTTATGTGGTGTTCGCTGGCGGCGTGACGGTGCGATCGGGTGCGCGCATCCGCGCCTTCTCGCATCTGGAAGGTTGCGAAGTCGGCAACGGCGCGATTGTGGGGCCATACGCGCGGCTGCGCCCCGGCGCTGTGCTGGAAGAAAATGTGCATATCGGCAATTTCGTGGAAGTGAAGAACACGCGTGTCGAGAAAGGCGCGAAAGCCAATCACCTTACTTATCTGGGCGATGCGCGGGTGGGTGCTGGCGCCAATATCGGCGCGGGCACCATCACCTGCAACTACGACGGCTTCGACAAATCGCTGACGGATATCGGCGCCGGCGCATTCATCGGGTCGAACACGTCGCTGGTGGCGCCGGTAAAGATCGGCGACGGGGCGATTGTGGGCGCGGGGAGCGTGATCACCGACAGCGTGATGGACAATGCGCTGGCGGTAACGCGCAGCGAGCAGAAAGAGATTGAAGGCTGGGGCGCAAAATTCCGCGCCCGCAAGAAGGCCGAGAAAGCGAAGAAGGGTTAGAGCATGTGCGGGATTGTTGGCATTGCAGGCACCGGCGATGTGGCGCCGGCCATTCTGGATGCGCTGCGGCGGCTGGAATATCGCGGCTATGACTCCGCCGGTATCGCCACGCTGGCGGAAGGCGGCATCGCGCGCCGCCGCGCGCCGGGAAAGCTGAGCAAGCTGGGCGATGTGCTGGCTAAGCGCCCGCTGGCGGGACGCACCGGCATCGGCCACACGCGCTGGGCCACGCATGGCGCGCCGACGGAATCCAACGCGCATCCGCACGCCTCGGCGAAAGTCGCCATCGTGCACAACGGCATCATCGAGAATTTCCGCGAGCTGCGCGCGGAGCTGATCGCCAAAGGTCACAAGTTCGAATCCGAAACCGACACGGAAGTGGCGGTGCATCTGGTCACCGATTATCTCGACCAGGGCATGACGCCGGACGACGCGGCGAAAACAGCGGTGCGCCGCCTGACGGGCGCCTATGCGCTGGCGATGATCTTCACCAACGAAGAGTCGCTGCTGATCGGCGCGCGGCAGGGAAGCCCGCTGGCGGTGGGTTACGGCGAAAAGGAAGCCTATCTCGGCTCCGACGCCATTGCGCTGGCGCCATTCACCAATCGCGTCGCCTATCTGGAAGACGGCGACGTGGCGGTGATCCGCAACGAACAGGTTTCGATCTTCGACGCCAAGGGCCGCCCGGCAAACCGCGAAGTGCGCATCACCAATGCTTCCACCGGCCTGATCGACAAGGGCGAATACCGCCACTTCATGGCGAAAGAGATTCACGAGCAAGCCGAAGTGATCGGCCATACGCTAACGCATTATCTGGATGTCACCGGCCCGCGCATCGCCATTCCGCAAGCGGGCGTGGGCGAAGCGCTGGCGGCGGCGCCGCGGCTGATGCTGTCGGCCTGCGGCACATCTTATTATGCGGGGCTGATCGGCAAGACCTGGTTTGAGCAGCTTGCGCGGCTGCCGGTGGAAGCCGATGTGTCGTCCGAACTGCGCTACCGCGAGCCGGTGTATCCGCAAGGCGGCGTGGCGCTGTTCATTTCGCAATCGGGCGAAACGGCCGACACGCTGGCGGCGCTGCGCGATGCGAAGGCGCAAGGGCAGAAAACCATCGCCATCGTGAACGTGCCGGAAAGCTCCATCGCGCGCGAAGCCGACATTGTGCTGATGACGTTCGCGGGGCCGGAAATCGGCGTGGCTTCCACCAAAGCGTTCACCTGCCAGTTGAGCGTGCTGGCGGCGCTGGCGATTGCGGCGGGGCGCGCGCGGGACACGATCACGCCGGAACGGGAACTAAAGCTGTGCGCCGCGCTGCTGGAAACGCCACGCCACATTGTGGAATTCCTCAAGCAGGAACCGAAGATCGAAGCGCTGGGTGCGGAAATCGCCAAGGCGCGCGACGTGCTGTATCTGGGGCGCGGCGTGAATTTTCCGCTCGCCATGGAAGGCGCGCTGAAGCTGAAGGAAATTTCCTATGTGCATGCCGAAGGCTATGCCGCCGGCGAAATGAAGCATGGCCCCATCGCGCTGATCGATGAGGACGTTCCGATCATCGTGATCGCGCCGCACGATCATCTGTTCGAGAAGACCATTTCCAATATGCAGGAGACGATGGCGCGCGGCGGCAAGGTGGTTCTGATCTCCGACAAGCGCGGCATCGCGGCGGCTGGCAAGGATGTCTGGGCCACCATCGAAGTGCCGGAGACCGATCCGATGATCGCGCCGCTGGTTTATTCGCTGCCGATACAGTTGCTGGCTTATCACACGGCCGTGGCCAAAGGCACCGACGTCGATCAGCCGCGCAACTTGGCGAAGAGCGTTACGGTGGAGTGACGCTTGGAAGTGCCGCGCGACGTAGAGACGGTGTTGCGCGCAATCGCTCGACAGATTGGAAGCGCAGCGGTGCATCCCGATATGATTGCCAAGCTGGAGCTGGGCAGGGCGCTCCCAGGGCACTCAGTGCAATTGGAGCATTTACCTAAGTCGGCCAAAGGCGCGCGGCCTCGCACGTGGCCCCACTACGCTTTGACAATTCGTGGACTGCGGACGGATGGCAGGTGGAAATTCCGGCCTGGTCAATTCGTTCAATTGTTGCGGGCGGGTCTAAACTAATTTGCGCAATCGTGATCGCGCACCGTCCGCTGAATAACTTCAGAGGTACGACTTCACGGCCGGTTCGTGCATCCAGTCGTTGTCGCGGCCGTTGCAGTACATGATCGGAATGGCGGCAAGCTCTTCGTCGCTCACGCCGTCGAGACAGGCGACGTTGATCGCCACGAAGTCGCCACCCATCTGTTCGATATGGCCTTTGCCATAGACGCGCAGGCCGCAGGTTTTGCAGTGGTGTAGCTGAATGGATTTCGTGCCGAAGCTGTAAACGAAGGTGTGGTCTTCGCCGTGGATGGCATGGATCGCGTCCGGCTTGGCGCTGATGCCCCACCAGCGCGCCTTGGCGCAGATCGAACAGTTGCAGCGTGCGCTTCCCGTGGCCAAATCCAGATCGGCCTCAATGCTGACCTTACCGCAATGGCAACTGGCTTTGTGTCGTTTGACTGTCATGTCCGTCTCCTGTGGCGGCCGCCTTTTAGCACAGGCTTCGCACGATTTTGGCAGTTGCGTGTTTCGCGATCCGGTCTGGACAAAATGGCCATCCTATGGCTATAATTTTCCCATGAGCCAGCACAGCGTCGCCGAGACAAAAAACAGCCTTTCCGAGCTGATCGACCGCGCCGAAAAGGGCGAGGAAATCATCGTCACGCGCCATGGCAAGCCGGTGGCGAAAATCACCGGGCTAAAACCTGCCCCCAAGCCCATCACGCAGGAAGCCATCGACTGGCTGGACAAGCATCGGGTGAAGGGCAAGATGCCAAAGGAAGACGCAGGCACATTCGTGTCGCGGATGCGCGATGAGGATTGGCCGCGTTGAGGCTCTATCTCGACGCAAGCGTTATCGCTCCCCTTTTTCTTCCCGATGTATTTATTGCAAGAAGCCGGTCGCTGCTGGCGGCAAAGCCGCAAGTGATTATCAGCGACTTCGCGGCGGCGGAATTTTGTTCAATCGTTGGAATACGCGTTCGGACGGGCGATATAACGCGCACCCGCGCTCTTGCCGCGCTGTCGAATTTCGACACCTGGCGCAGCGATTATGCGGCGGAGGCAAAGACGGCCAGCGAAGACATTGAAACCGCGCAGGGTTTTCTGCGCCGCCTGGATTTGACCTTGCGGGCGCCGGACGCCATCAACCTTGCGACGGCGCAGCGGCTCGGCGCGGACGTGGCGACGTTCGACACCAAGATGGCAGCCTGCGCACGAAAACTGTCTATATCCGTCGCGGCGGTCTGATAGTGTCGTCCACATGACACAGCAAGACTCATCTGCCCTGAAACGTGCCGCCGCCGTGCGTGCGCTGGATTTTGTGCAAAGCGGCATGAAGGTGGGGCTGGGCACGGGGTCCACCGCCGAAGCCTTTCTGGAAGTGCTGGCGCCGCGTGTGCATGGCGATTTCAAGATCACGGGCGTTGCCACCTCCGAGCGCACGGCGCAGAAGGCCCGCGCGCTGGGCATTGTGATGGCCGACCTGGACGGCCAGGCGCCGCTGGATGTCACCATCGACGGCGCGGATGAAGCCGACCGCGATTTGAACCTCATCAAGGGTGCGGGCGGGGCGCACCTGCGCGAAAAGATCGTGGCGACGTCGTCGAAAAAAATGGTGGTGATCGCCGACAGTTCCAAACTGGTGGAAAAGCTGGGCCGCTGCCCTCTGCCGGTGGAGGTTTCCACCTTCGGACACAAGACCACCGCCGCGCGCATCGCGAATGCCGTCGCCAAGCTGAAATACAACAATGTTCCGATGACGCTGCGCGCAAAAGACGGCACGCCGTTCAAGACCGATGGCGGCAATTACATTTACGATTGCGTCTTCGGCGTCATCACCGATGCGGCGCGGCTGGCCGAAGCGCTGTCCGACATTCCCGGCGTGATCGAGCATGGCTTGTTCATCGGCATCGCCAGTGCGCTGGTGATCGCGGGGCCAAACGGCGTGGAAGTTATCGAGCGCAAATGAAATACGACTACGACTTCTTCGTGATCGGCGGCGGCTCCGGCGGCGTGCGCGCTGCGCGCATGGCGGGCCAGCGCGGCAAGCGCACGGCCATTGCAGAGGAATATGCCTTCGGCGGCACCTGCGTGATCCGCGGCTGCATTCCCAAAAAGCTGCTCGTCTATGCCGCGCAGTTCGGCGAGGATTTCGAGGATGCCGCCGGTTTCGGCTGGACGGTGCCGGAACGGCATTTCGACTGGCCCATGCTGATCGCCAACAAGGACAAGGAGATCGCGCGGCTTTCCGATCTTTATACGCAGAACGTGATGAAAGCCGGTGTGGAAATTTTCATGGACCGCGCCGAACTGCTGGACGCGCATACGATCCATCTGAAGAAGATCGACCGCAAATTCACCGCCGAGCGCATTCTGATCGCAACGGGCGGACGGCCCGTGCGCGAAATCGGGCCGGACGTGACGGGGGCGGAGCACTGCATCACCTCCAACGAAGCGTTTTACCTGAAGGAATTCCCCAAGCGCATTGTGATCGCAGGCGGCGGATATATTTCGGTGGAATTCGCAAACATCTTTCATGGGCTGGGCAGCGATGTGACGCTGCTGTGCCGCCGCGACAAGGTGCTGAACGGCTTCGATGAAGACATGCGCGATTGCCTGACGGATTCCATGCAGACAAGCGGGCTTCGCGTCGTCAGCAATCGCAACATCACGCGCATCGACAAGACCGACGGCAAGCTGTTCGCCTTTACCGATCATGGCGAGATGATCGAAGCCGATCAGGTGATGCTGGCGATTGGACGCCAGCCCTGCACGGAAGGGCTTGGGCTGGACAAAGCCGGTGTCGCGGTGGGCAAGAAGAACCAGATCAAGGTCGATGAATTTTCCAAAACGAGTGCCGAGCACATCTATGCCATCGGCGACGTTACCGAGCGCCTGCCGCTGACGCCGGTGGCGATCTACGAAGCCATGTGCTTGAGCCGCACGCTGTGGGACGATGCGCCAACGGCCGTCGATTACGACAATATCGCCACCGCCGTGTTCAGCCGCCCGGAAATCGCAACCGTCGGCCTCACCGAGGCCAAGGCGCTGGAGAAGGGGCACGCCATCGACGTTTACAAATCCACCTTCCGCCCGCTGAAGCACACTTTGTCAGGCCGCGATCACCGCGCGCAGTTCAAGCTGGTTGTGGATTCCAAGACGAACAAGATTCTGGGCTGCCACATCTTCGGCTTCGACGCCGGCGAGATCATTCAGGCCGTCGCCATCGCGGTGAAGATGGGCGCCACCAAGGCCGATTTCGATTCCACCATCGCCATCCACCCCACCGCCGCCGAAGAACTGGTGACGATGCGCACGAAGAGCTATTCCAAGCCCTGAACGGCGCGCTAACCAGCCGCGCGGCTCGCGCTGGCGCGGACCCGCCCGTTCGCTTATATCCACTGAAAGCTTGGAGTTTTCGTTGTGGCCCAGCCTTGGAGCCCGCAAAGCTGGCGTGAAAGACCGATCCGTCAGGTGCCGGAATATCCGGACCCTGCGGCGCTGGCGGCTGTGGAAACGCGGCTGAAGACGCATCCGCCGCTGGTATTCGCGGGCGAGGCGCGCAATCTGACCAAATCGCTGGCCGATGTGGCGGCGGGCAAGGCGTTCCTGCTGCAGGGCGGCGATTGCGCGGAGAGTTTCGCGGAATTCCACCCCGACAATATCCGCGACATGTTCCGCGTGCTGCTGCAGATGGCGGTGATCCTGACGTTCGGCGCGGCTTTGCCGGTGGTGAAGGTGGGGCGCATCGCGGGGCAATTCGCCAAGCCGCGCTCCGGCGACACCGAAACCCGCGATGGCGTGACGCTGCCGTCCTATCGCGGCGACAATATCAACGGCATTGAATTCGATGCGCAAAGCCGCGAGCCGGATCCGGCGCGCCTGATGCAGGCTTATTCCCAATCGGCCTCGACTTTGAATTTGTTGCGCGCATTCGCGCAAGGCGGTTATGCCGACCTGCACAACGTCCATCGCTGGACGCTGGGCTTCATCGCCGGTTCACCGGCGGGCGAGCGCTACAAGGCGCTGGCGCAGCGCATCGGCGAGACGCTGGAGTTCATGGAAGCTTGCGGCATCACACCGGATTCGACGCCGCAGCTCCGCACCACCGATTTCTACACAAGCCACGAAGCGCTGCTGCTGGGCTACGAGCAGGCGATGACGCGCATCGATTCCACTTCCGGCGACTGGTACGACACCAGCGCGCATATGGTGTGGATCGGTGATCGCACGCGCCAGATCGACGGCGCGCATGTGGAATTCTGCCGCGGCATCAAAAATCCGATAGGGCTGAAATGCGGTCCATCGCTCGGCGAAGACGAACTGCTGAAACTGATCGCGGTTCTGAATCCGGAGAACAAGCCGGGCCGGATCACGCTGATTTCCCGGTTCGGTTCGGAGCATGTGACCGAACGGCTGCCGCGGCTGATCCGCGCCGTGTCGCGCGAAGGCGCCAGCGTGGTGTGGTCGTGCGATCCGATGCACGGCAACACCATCACTTCGGCATCCGGATTCAAGACACGGCCGTTCGACCGCATCCTCAAAGAGGTGAAGACATTTTTCGATGTTCACCGCGCCGAAGGCACCCATGCCGGCGGCGTGCATTTTGAGATGACGGGGCAGAACGTGACGGAATGCCTTGGCGGCGCGCAGGCGATTTCGGAAGCCGATCTTGCCAGCCGCTATAACACCCATTGCGATCCACGGCTGAACGCCAGCCAGGCGCTTGAGCTAGCTTTCCTGATGGCGGAAAGTCTGCGTGCCGAGCGCATGAAGGACGCACGCTTCGCGGCTTCGGCGTGAGCCGCGCAAGCAGCAAGACGTCCGGCAGGAGGGGGGCCTTGTCGTAAATGGGAGCCGCGCGTCTTCTGGCGAAAGCCTGGGTGCTGGTTTGCGTGTACGCTGCGGCGCATGCGCTGCGTTCGGCGTTCATGGGCAGCATGCCGCCGGCACAGGCACTGTTCAGCGTCGGTGTTTGCGTGTTCCTGTTCGGCGCGATGGGCGTGCTGTTCATTGCCGGCTATGGCGGCTCGGCCGCCGCCGTCGGCACCACCTTCATCGGCCGCCTCAAACCGCGGCACTGGGCACCGGGTTTCAACGAGATGGTGTTTCTTGTTTTCGTGCTGGCGAGTTTTCTGGGCCAGATCGACTATGCGCCGCGCATGCTGAACACCGATGTGGGCAACACGCTGGAAGGCGCCATCTCCCTTATTGTTCCCGGCCAGGCCACGCTGGCCGATGTGCTCACCCAATGTTCGGTGGACGGCGGGCGCATTCTCGCCTCCGCTTTCACATGGCTATTGGCGCTGATCTTTCTGGGATCGGCGTTCTCGCGCATCCGCCTCGCCGCCGCGATTGTGCGGCTGGAGCGCAAGGAGCGGCCGGAAGCGCTGGGCGCCACGCTGCTGACTTTCATCCTTGGCCTCGCGGCCGTTGTCGGCATCCAGCTTTTCTATGTCGGTTCCGGCTATGCGCTGTTCGATTGCACCATGCTTACAGGGCTTGGCGGTCAGGTCCTTGCCGGACTTGGCCCCTTGATGCTGGCTTATCTGATTACGGCCGCCATCACGTCGCTGCTGGCGCTTAGTCCAGAGAAATAGAACCGGACGGCGTCAGGGATGCGTGATTGCGGCCTTGCCGTAATGATCGCCGATGCGCCCGTCGCGGATGAAGTCGGCCATCATCTGGAAATAACCCGGCGCAAAGCGCGTGGATAAGCGCTCGCCCTTCGCATCGAGTTCATATTCGGTCATGCCGTGCTCGGCGCCGGGATAGACGGCAAGCGTGTAATTCTTGCCATCGGCAATCAGCGATTTGATCCGCTTTGCTGTTTCAGCACTTGGCGCTTCCAGATCGTCGCCGCCCAGCACCCACAGTTGCGGCGTCGTGGATGCGCGCAGGGCCGGCATTGGCTCGTAACGGAAAGGGGTGTGGAAATTAAACTGTTTGACAGCTTCGTCGATCTGCGCGCGGTTCAGCGGCATGATGAAAAAAACAAAATCGCCGTGCACGTCTTTATACCAGGGTTCGGATTTGTATTTCTGCCGCAAGGCATCGAACTCCGTATAACCTTCCTTGTTGCCGGTCTCGATGACCCGCTCGCCCGCGCGCGCCAGTTCCAGCGCTTTGACCGTGTCTGCCGCCGAGTGGTGGTGGAAATACATATCCAGCGCGACGCCTTCCTGGTCTTCTTCCAGCACGGTCACCGCGAGGCCGAAGCTTACGATGGCGAAATCCGCATGCATGCGGCTCGCCGCAAGCGGCACCACCCATCCACCTTCGCTACCGCCCTGAAAACCGATGCGTCCCAGCCGCGCGCCCGCAAGCTTGCGTGCTTCGTTCAGTGCTGCGACGTCGTCGTCCGCGAGCGTGCTGAAATCCTGCGTATAGACGCCGCCTGAAGCGCCGGTGCCGCGTTTGTCGAAGACGAACGCGCCAATGCCCTGCGCCGGGAACATCCGTTGCAGAGCGTAGAATTCCAGTGCGGATGTGTGTTCGGAACCGTGCACCAGAACCACCACCGGCACTTTGCCCGCGCCTTTCGGCATCACCAGGCGGCCCGCCAGTTTCACGCCATTGTTTTCGAAGGTCGTATCGGTGACGTCGAAGGCGATCCGGTGGCCGCTATCTTTGCCGAACCGGATATCGCCCTTGGCGCAATCGGAGAACGAAACGGTTTTGCCGTCCGGTCGCCCGGTCCAGCCATAGGTGCTGGTCCATGTGCCGTCTTTCTGCGGATGAAGCAGGCCGGTTTCGCCGGCGAACGTGCGCCAACGCAGCGTATTGTCATCGGCCGGCGCGATGTCGACCGCGCTGCCATCGCCAAGGCGATAAGAACCGATATGGCAATCCGGTGCGGCGAGCGCGGGAAGGGCGGGCAGAAGCATCAGTCCGCAAAGCGCGGGTACAGCAAACAGTTTCATGCGTGATTTTCACCGATCTTCACGAGCATCTTGCCGCTGTTGGCGCCTTTGAAGAGACCGATGAAAGCGGCCGGCGCATTTTCGATACCGTCCATCACCGTTTCTTCCCAGTTCATATGGCCTTCACCATGCCACTTCGCCATGTCCGACAGGAACTGCGGCATGAGATGGGCGTAGTCGGTAACGATGAAGCCTTTGATGGTCAACCGGTTTGGAATCACATTGACGATATTGGAAGGCCCCGGCGGCGGCGCGGTGTCGTTGTATTGCGAGATCATGCCGCAAATCGGCAACCGTCCGTTCAAGCGCATGGCGCCCAACGCGGCGTTGAGATGTTCGCCGCCGACATTGTCGAAATAAACGTCGATGCCTTCCGGGAATGCGGCGTGCACCGCTTTGCTCAGATCGCCCGCGGTTTTGTAGTTGATGGTTTTATCGACGCGTGCGTGGTTCTTCAGCCAATCGCATTTGTCGTCGGAGCCGGCGGAGCCCACGACATAGCAGCCCTTGTTCTTGGCGATCTGGCAGACCACGGAGCCCACCGCACCGGCAGCGCCCGACACGAACACGCGTTCGCCATCTTTCAACTCGCCCACTTTCAGGATACCGGCGTAAGCGGTAAGCCCCGGCATACCGAAGGTGCCCAGATAGGCCTGGATCGGCGCAAGGCCCGGATCGATCTTTTGCAGATCGCCGCCGCCGGTGACGAACCATTCCTTCCAGCCGGAGAAATTGTTGACGTAATCGCCGGGCTTGAAATTGGGGTTGTTGGAGGCCGCCACACGGCCCACCGCGCCGCCGCTGAGAGCCTCGCCTACCTGGAATGGGGGCACGTAGCTCTTCCGGTCCACCATCCGGCCGCGCATGTAGGGATCGACCGACATATAGATGTTGCGGACCTGGACCTCGCCCGGTCCGGGGGCCGGAACGGTGGTTTCGGCCAGCTCGAAGTCGGCCTCTGTGGGCATGCCCTCAGGGCGGCGTTTCAGGCGGATTTCCCGGCTTTTCTGGGTTGTCATGGCTAAGGTCCATTCATCTTTGGGTTGCAATAGCGCGATGGCTGACAGCCTATCAGGGGGATGGGGTGTAACAAGGCGAAACATTTTATGAGTCGCCCGACTCGGCTCCCTGTGGCTTTTACCTTCTGGATATCCCGGAAAGCTCCCCCTTTGCTTCAGGTCTTCAATACCCAAACGTCCGGCATTTTGCGGGCAGGCGTCGTCGGGACCGGCGCCTTCGGCCGTCATCATGCCTCCAAGTACGCAAAGCTCGCAGGCGTTCGCCTCGCCGCCATTGCGGACTCCAATTCCGAAGCGCGCCGCGCCGCCGCATCCGCCCATGGCGTGATGGCGGTTGCTGACTGGCGCGAGCTTCTGGGCAAGGTCGATCTCGTCAGCATCTGCACCCCGGCCATTACGCATGCGCCCATCGTGCGCGCGTTCTTGAATGCCGGTGCGCATGTGCTGGTGGAGAAGCCGATCGCCACGGATGTTGATGAAGCCGATGCGCTGATCGCGTTGGCCGAAGCCACCGGCCGCGTTCTGACCGTGGGCCATCAGGAGCGTTTCGTGTTCGCCCGCACCGGCCTGTTGAATTATCCCGATGCGCCGCTTTCGGTGGATTGCTGGCGCGCTGGCCCATGGACCGGCCGTGGCGCCGACGTTTCCGTGGTGCTGGACCTGATGATCCACGATCTGGATCTGATGCATCAGTTGATCCCGTTCCCGGTTGTGGATGTGTCCGCGCATGGCCGCTCCACCCACAGCCATCATGCCGATGAAGTTTCCGCGACTGTGACGTTCGAGAACGGTTCGGTCGCCAACCTGCATGTCAGCCGCATCGCGGAATCGCGCCGCCGCGGCATGAAGGCGGTTTATGCGGACGGCACGGTGGAAATCGATTTCGCCACCCGCGAGATGCGCAATTCCACGCCACGCGTTTTGAACCCGCTGACGCAGGACGATCCGTTGGGTGAATCTGTTGCCGCCTTCGTGAAAGCGGTTCGCGAGAACAGCCCCACGCCGGTGCGCCCGGAAGAGGCGCGCCAGGCGCTGGAAACCGCGCTGATGATCGACGATTGTAGCGCGCCCGCGCAATCGCGCGTTTCGCAACCCCAGGCGCTTTACGCCTAACAGCCACGCGGCTCCCTTCCTTTGCAGCGAACCATGAGCCGCTATAAAGAGCGGCCATGAAAGATCGTTTCCGCATCGCGCTCGCCCAACTCAATCCCGTCATGGGCGACGTTCCCGGTAATCTGGCAAAGGCCCGCGCGGCCCGCGCGGAGGCCGCGAAAGCGCATGCCGATGTCATTCTTTTCTCCGAACTTTATATCGTGGGCTATCCGCCCGAAGATCTGGTGCTGAAGCCGGCGCTGCAGGCGGACGCGCGCGAGGCGGTGGAGAAATTCGCGAAAGACACCGCCGATGGCGGCCCTGCCGTTCTGATCGGTGCGCCTTGGGTGGACGGCGGCAAGCTCTACAACGCCTGCCTTTATCTGGATGAAGGCCGCGTGGCGGGCCACACCTACAAGCACGACCTGCCGAACTATGGCGTGTTCGATGAGAAGCGCGTGTTTGCGGTGGGGCCGATGCCGGGGCCGTTCTCTATTCGCGGTGTGCGCATCGGCGTGCCCATCTGTGAGGATATCTGGACGCCGGAGGTTGTGGCGTGCCTTGCCAAAACTGGCGGCGAAATTCTGCTGGTGCCGAACGGTTCGCCGTTCGAGGCCGGCAAGGAAAACGAACGCCTTGCGCTGATTGGTGCGCGCGTGAAGGAAAGCGGCTTGCCGCTGATCTATCTCAATCAGGTGGGCGGACAGGACGAAGTGGTGTTCGACGGCGCATCGGTTGTGGCCAATGCCGACGGCAAACTGGCGTGGTCGCTTCCGGCGTGGGAAGAAAAAATCGCCGTGACCGAATGGACGCGGGGTGCGAACGGCTGGGTTTGCGCGGCTGGAGAAATCGCGCCGCAGGAAGACCGCGAAACCAGCATCTATCACGCCATGATGCTGGGCCTGCGCGACTATGTGAACAAGAACCGCTTTCCCGGCGTGGTGCTGGGCTTATCCGGCGGGATCGATTCCGCGCTCTCCGCCGCGGTGGCGGTGGATGCGCTGGGGAAAGATCGCGTGCGCTGCGTGATGATGCCGTCGCGCTACACCGCGCAAGACAGTCTGGATGACGCGAAGGCTTGCGCCGAATTCCTGGGCGTGAGCTACGAGATCGTGCCGATTGAAGGCGCGGTGGAAGCGTTTACCGGCGCGCTGAAAGAGACGTTCGCGGGCAAGGCGGTGGACACCACCGAAGAGAATGTCCAGTCGCGCATTCGCGGCGTGATCCTGATGGCGATTTCCAACAAGTTCGGGCCCATGGTTCTGACCACTGGCAACAAGAGCGAGATGAGCGTGGGCTATGCCACGCTCTATGGCGACATGTGCGGCGGCTACAATGTGCTGAAGGACGTTTACAAAACCGAAGTGTTCAAGCTGGCGCGCTGGCGCAACGCGAACATGCCCGCGCATGCGCAGGGGCCGAAGGGCCGCGTGATGCCGGAGCGCGTGATCGAAAAACCGCCAAGCGCCGAACTGCGCGCCAACCAGAAGGATCAGGATTCGCTGCCGCCTTACGACATTCTGGACGGCATTCTGGAGTGTCTTGTGGAGAAGGAACTGTCGTTCGAGCACACCTGCACCAAGGGCTTTCATCCCGCCACGGTGAAGCGCATCGAGCAGTTGCTCTATATGTCAGAATACAAACGCCGGCAGGCACCGCCGGGCGTAAAGATCACCACGCGTAACTTCGGCCGCGACCGGCGCTATCCGATCACCAACGCATTTCGGGATGCGCGGGACATATGAGAGACAAATTCTACGCAATCTTTTCTGCAGCATTGGTGGCATTCTCCTTTTCGGACGCGAGTGCGTTAGAGAATTGTAAAAAGCTACTTCCACGTTCGGAATTTGAATCTGCCGGGGGGAGGTTGATCGTCGTGGCTGGACCAGACTTGTCAAAGCTTCCATACAATTTTTTTTGTGATTTTGTGCCATGCGGCGGAAATGTAAGCATTGCCGCGATGGTGCGGGAAAATGGTTCAGTCAAAATTATCGGCGTTGATCACAACGATTGGAATGCTGATCCGTTGGTACACGCTTCTACATTGGCGGAACGGGTTGCAAAAATGCGGTTTGCGCCGCCGCGTGTAGCTGGTAAGCCGGTTTGTGTGAGATTTGATGAAACTTTCAAATCGGATCAGTACAAGGCACCCCGAATGATCAAGCATTGGCCATGACCATCGTCCGCTTAGCGCCGTCCGAAACAAGAAGCTCTTCTTGGATGGTTTTGTTGCGGCTCTGCCTGGGCGTGACATCAACCATCATTGGCGCGTTTTTCACAACTGTCGCTTTGGCAACCGGCGATCCAACCGCAAATTGTCCTGCAATAGTAAGTGAGAGCGATTTTGGCGCGGCGGGCGGTAAGCTCGTAGTCGCGTCGCAGGTCGATCTCGTTGCCTTCCCGCATGACTTTCTCCGCAAATGTCAGGGGGATATTGCCATTCGCGGGTTGATCAAGACAGATGGGTCGGTCCGGCTCCTTGGCGCCGATCATGCAGTTTGGTGTGGTTCCGACGGTTCAGACTTCCATGCGGTTTTCCAGTCTGGCGCCTGGCACACGTCGGTTATATTTCCGCGATTTCTTGCGTTGCGCTTTCGGCCGCCGCGTGTCGCCGGGAAACCTGTTTGCGTGGCGATTGAGAGAGGGTGGTTGTCAGAATCGCCGCATCGATTTTGGCGTTCGGATGATTGGAAGAAATATAAGGGGTGGAAATGACCATCGTCCGTTTCGCGCCTTCGCCCACAGGATTGCTGCATGTCGGCAATGCGCGTACGGCTGTTTTGAATTGGCTGTTTGCGAAGAAAGAAGGCGGCAAGTTTTTCCTGCGCATCGACGATACCGATACCGAACGCAGCAAGCCGGAATATGAAGCGGCGATCCTGGAAGACCTGAACTGGCTGGGGCTGACGCATGACATGTTCGCGCGGCAAGTGGAACGCGCGGGTGCGCATCAGGCGGCTGCGGAAAAGTTGAAAGCGAGCGGGCGGCTTTATCCGGCTTATGAAACAGCGGATGAGTTGGACCGCCGCCGCAAGCGCCAGATCGCAATGCATAAGCCGCCGGTTTATGACCGCGCGGCGCTGAAACTGACGGATGAGGATCGCGCCAGGCTGGAAAGCGAAGGGCGAAAACCGCATTGGCGTTTCCGGCTCTCGCAGACGAAGGTGAAGTGGCACGATCTGGTGCGCGGCGACGTGGAGATCGACACCGCGCATCTTTCCGATCCGGTGCTGATCCGCGAGGACGGGCGCTTTCTTTATACGCTGCCGTCGGTGGTGGACGATGTGGATTTCGTGGTGACGCATATCGTGCGCGGCGAGGATCACGTCACCAACACGGCGGCGCAGATCGAGATATTCGAGGCTTTGGGTGCGGCGATACCCGCGTTCGCGCATTTCCCGTTGCTGGTGGGTGCGGGCGGCGAGGCGCTGTCGAAGCGGTTGGGTTCGCTCTCCTTGCGCGATCTGCGCGAAGGCGGGCTGGAGCCGATGGCGCTCGCGTCGTATCTCGCCAAAATCGGCACGTCGGACCCGATTGAAATCCGCCCATCGCTGGATGCGCTGGTAGCGGAATTCGATTTCAAGAAGATCGCGCGCGCGCCGGCGCATTTCGACCCCGCCGAGCTGAACACGCTGAACGCCAAGCTGCTGCACACGCTTTCGTTTGATGCCGTGGCCGAGCGGTTGCAGGCGCTGGGCATTTCCGGCGGCGCGGAGTTCTGGGATGCGGTGAAACCCAACCTTTCCACCTTCGCGGACCTGAAGGATTTGTGGACGCTGGTGGCGGGACCGGTGACGCCGGTGATCGAGGACGCTGGGTTCTGCGGTAAAGCCGCCGATGCGCTGCCAGCAGCACCCTTCGATGAAAGCACGTGGAGCGTGTGGACGAAGGCGGTTTCCGCTGCGACGGAAAAGAAAGGCCGCGAGCTGTTTCATCCGCTGCGGCTGGCGTTGACGGGGCGCGAGAACGGGCCAGAACTAAAAAAACTTCTGCCGCTGATCGGGCGCGAGAAGGCGTTGGCGCGCTTGAAGGGAGAGGCGGCATGAGCCTGCGCCTCTACAACACGCTGACCAAGACGAAGGAAGATTTCGTTCCGCTCGATAAGAACAATGTGCGGATGTATGTCTGCGGCCCCACGGTTTACGACTATGCCCATATCGGCAATGCGCGGCCAGTGATTGTGTTCGATGTGCTTTTCCGGCTGCTGCGGCATCTTTATGGCGCCGATCACGTCACCTATGTCCGCAACATCACCGACGTGGACGACAAGATCAACGCGCGCGCCAAGCAGGAAGGCATTTCCATCCGCGAACTGACGGAGCGCACCGGAAAGATTTATGACGAAGACGTGGCGGCGCTGGGCAATCTGCCGCCGACCGTGACGCCGCGCGCCACCGAACACATTGCTGAAATGATCGCGATGATCCAAGCGCTGATCGCGGCGGGCCACGCCTACGTTGCGGAAGGCCATGTGCTGTTCGATGTTTCGTCCAAGGCCGATTACGGCAAGCTCTCGCGCCGCTCGCTGGACGAGATGATCGCGGGTTCGCGGGTTGAGGTGGCGCCTTACAAGAAAAACCCGATGGATTTCGTGATGTGGAAACCGTCCGACGCCGAAACGCCTGGCTGGGATTCGCCCTGGGGCCGCGGGCGGCCGGGCTGGCATATCGAATGCTCGGCGATGAGCGCGCGTTATCTGGGCGAGACGTTCGACATTCACGGCGGCGGCATCGACCTGGTGTTCCCGCATCATGAAAACGAAATCGCGCAAAGCGAAGGCGCGCATCACGATCACCCGTTCGCGAAAGTGTGGATGCACAACGGCTTCCTACAGGTCGAAGGCGACAAGATGTCGAAGTCGCTGGGGAATTTCGTGACGATCCACGAACTGCTGGAAACCGAACGATTTGGTGGCAGGAAATGGCCCGGCGTTGTGCTTCGGCTTGCAATGTTGATGACCCACTATCGCCAACCTATAGACTGGACTTTGGATAGATTGCAGGAAGCGCAGTCGAAACGTCTTCGTTGGCTCGGACCCTCCATTTCCCGCGGTCTGCCGGAACGCGGAGCAATCTCGGAAGAGTTTATCGCTGCACTATCCGACGATTTAGATCTGCATGGCGCGTTTCAAGTGCTAGATAAATTGGCACGCGATAGCGGCGGAAAAGGAATAGAAGCCGAGAGACACACTCGGCATGACCTCGCTGCGACCATGCAGTGGCTCGGTATCGCAAGCGACGAGGATTTTGCGGAAGCAAGGGCGAACTCGGAGGGTCTGCGAGAAACAATTCGGGCCGCCGCTGCCGGGGTCGATTTGAACGCGTTGAAGAAAGAAATCGAAGCGCGCCTCGCGGCACGAATGGCGAAGGACTTCAAAGAATCCGACCGCATCCGTGACGAACTGGCCGCGCAAGGGATTGTGCTGAAGGACAATCCCGACGGCACCACGACATGGGAAATCAAGCGGTAGCCATGTCCAATCCCTCGCCGCCGCAGCGGGACGATCCTGCCGGAATCTTCTACGCCGCTTTCGCTTATGTGATGTGGGGCGTGATGCCGCTTTATTGGCGGCTGCTGGGCACCATGTCAGCGTTCGAGTTGACCGCGCATCGTATTTTCTGGTCGGCGATTTTTGCGGCGGGTGTCGCTATCGCGCGCGGGCAGGTGGGCAAGATCGTTGCCATCATGCGCAAACCGAAGGTACTGGGCATGCTGGCGCTGACGGGGCTGCTGATCACCGCCAACTGGACGACCTATATCTACACCATCGAGACGCATCAACTCGTGGAAGCCAGTCTTGGCTATTACATCAATCCGCTGGTTTCGATTGCGCTGGGCGCAGTGTTTCTGGGCGAGCATTTGTCAAAGCTGCGGCTCGTGGCCATCGCGCTGGCCTCCATCGCGGTGTTGGTGCAGACGTTTGAACTTGGGCACTTCCCCTTCATCGCCATCATCCTGGCGCTGTCGTTCGGCTTCTACGGTTACTTCCGCAAGCTGGCACCGGTGGATGCGCTGGATGGATTCACGGTGGAAGTGTTTGTGCTGTTTCCGTTTGTGGCCGCCTTTATCGGCTATCTGGCGGCGACCGGCACCGGCGTATTTCCGAAGGCCGGTGCGTTTGACGATTCCATCCTTATTCTCGGCGGGCCGCTGACCGCCATTCCTTTGGTGATGTTCGCGGCCGGCGCGCGGCGCATTCGCCTCTCCACGCTGGGCTTCCTGCAATATCTTTGCCCGTCGATCATGCTGCTTCTGGCGATCCTGGGCTTCGGCGAAAAATTCACGTTGATTCACGCATGGACGTTCGGGGCGATCTGGGCCGCGCTACTGCTTGTCGCGATTGATGGCCAGCTATCGCGCGTGCGCCCGGTTAAGCCGGTTGTCGAGTAACGTGATCGCCTCTTCTGCGTTCGCCACGACCGAGAACAGTTCCTTGATGGCAGGTTGCGCGAATTGTTGCTGCACAAGATGATCGATCAACGCGAGCAGCGGATCGAAGAACCCGTCCACATTCACCAGAACGATGGGCTTCTTATGCACATCGAGTTGCGCGCCGGTAACCACGTCACCGAACTCGTCCAGTGTTCCCATGCCGCCGGGCAGGATCACGAAGGCGTCGGCCTCGTTCATCATCTGCGCCTTGCGGGCGAAGAGGTCGGGCGCAATCGTCACCCGTTCGCCGTGCGCCAGCGGCGGCTCCAGATGGCGCAGGAAATCCGGAAGGATTCCATGGATATTCGCGCCGCCATCGCGCGCGGCGCGGGCCACTTCGCCCATCAGGCCAAGGCCGCCGCCGCCAAACACCAGCGCATAGCCGTGGCCCGCCAGAAGGCGGCCCAACGCGCGCGCCTCCTGCGCGAATTTCGGGTTCTTGCCCGGCGAGGAACCGCAGAATACGCAGAGGGCGGGATTGCACTTAGGCCGTTCGGGGTTAAGCATCGGATATCCAAGTGCGCGCGTTGTTGTTCGCAACTATGATAACACTGCATCGCGGCCGGATGCCGGTCTGGACAGGATGTTCAAAAAAATAAAGAGGCGCGCTTGAAAGAGCATTTCCATGTCACCTGGCAATATGCCTGTATCGTCCTGATCGCGGTTGCCGTGGCCGCGTTGATCGCCGGATTCCTGGTGTTCGGCGGCGCCAACATGGGGCATTGATCGCTTGGCCAGCCCGATTTTGACCGAAGAAGGCGACGGCGCGCCGAGCTTGCGCCCGCTCTACATGCTTTCACCGTATCTGTGGCCCAAGGGCCGGCCGGACTTGCGCTGGCGGGTGGTGATTTCGCTGGTCAGCCTGGTGCTGGCCAATATCGCCACCGCCGTATCGCCGCTGTTCTATGGCCGCGCGGTGGACGAGCTTTCGCACAATCCCGCCGCCATCGCGGTGGCATCGGCGCTGGCGATGATTGCGGCTTACGCGACCTCGCGCATCCTGACATCGGTGTTCGGCGAACTGCGCAACAGCATCTTCGCGAAAGTTTCCTATCACGCGCTGCGCGAGGTTGGCGTTTCCACCTTCGCGCATGTGCATACGCTTTCGCTGCGCTTTCATCTGGAGCGTAAGACGGGCGGGCTGTCGCGCGTTATCGAGCGCGGCACCAAGGGCATCGACACCATCCTCAGCTTCGCGATCTTCAATATTTTCCCCGCGATCCTGCAGCTTGTTTTCTACAGCGCCATCATGCTGTGGAAGCTGGATGTGTGGATCGCGCTGACCACCATTGTGATGGTGATTGCCTATGTCTGGTTCACCTTCGCGATCACGCGCTGGCGCATCCGCTTCCGCCGCGAGATGAACCAGAGCGACACCGAAGCCAACACCAAGGCGGTGGACAGCCTGCTGAACTACGAGACGGTCAAATACTTCAACAACGAGACGCACGAGACAAAGCGCTTCGACAATTCCATGGAGCGTTTCGCCAACGCCTCCATCCAGTCCGAACAAACGCTCTCGCTGCTGAACGTAGGCCAGGCCACGATCATGGCGCTGGCGCTGGGCGTGGTGATGGTGCTGGCGGCGCAAGGCATCAAGAACGGCCAGTTCACGGTGGGTGCGCTGGTAATCGCCAACGCCTATCTCATCCAGCTTTATCAGCCGCTGAACCTGCTTGGCACCGCGTACCGCGAAATCACGCAGGCGCTGGTGGATATGGAATCGCTGTTCACGCTACTGCACCGGCCGCAGGAAGTGGTGGACAAGCCGGGCGCCAAGCCGCTGGAAGTGAAGGGCGGCGAGATCAAGTTCGAGAATGTGGTGTTCTGCTACGATCCCGACCGCGTGATCCTGAAAGGCATTTCCTTCACGGTGCCGGCAGGCAAGACGATTGCCGTGGTCGGACCGACGGGTGCCGGAAAATCTACACTGTCGCGCATTCTTTATCGCTTCTACGACATTCATTCCGGCCGCGTCAGCATCGACGGGCAGGATATCCGCGATGTGACGCAAGCCAGCTTGCGCGCCGCTATCGGCATCGTTCCGCAGGATACTGTGCTGTTCAACGACACCATCCGCTACAACATCGCTTACGGCCAGATCGGCGCCAGCGACGCGCAGATCGAGGAAGCCGCGCGCATGGCGCAGATCGCACCGTTCATCGCCGAACTGCCGCAAGGCTATAAGGCGATGGTGGGCGAGCGGGGCTTGAAACTTTCCGGCGGTGAGAAGCAGCGCGTGGCCATCGCGCGCACCATTTTGAAGAACCCGCCGATCCTTCTGCTGGATGAAGCGACATCGGCGCTGGACACGCACACCGAGCGCGAGATTCAAAGCGCCATCAACCTGGTGTCGCGCAACCGCACCACGCTGGTGATCGCGCACCGGCTTTCAACCGTGGTGGATGCCGACGAGATTATTGTGCTGGACAAGGGCCAGATCGTGGAGCGCGGCCGCCATGCCGAGCTTGTCGCCAAGAATGGCGCTTATGCGTCGATGTGGAACAAGCAGAAGGAAGCGCAAGCCGTGCGCGAGCGTCTCAAGGAAGTGGAAGCCGATCCAGATGTGGGCGAGGCGCGGCAGACCGAACCGGTGGCGGCAGCGGAGTAACCGTCCACCCTCCCCTTGAGGAGGGTCGAATTGCGCCAGCAATTCGGGGAGGGGTCCGGCCCCGCTGGTGGAAGCGACCCCTCCCCCGAAATCTTTTTCGCTACGCTCGAAAGATTTCGACCCTCCCTCAAGGGGAGGGTCGAATTTGTTACTCCGCTGGCGTCGCGTCCGCCGCGCGGCCATCGCGGCCCCGGCGGCCGACGAGTCTGCCGATCCAGCGGAACGGTGCGCCCAGCGAATGCACCAGCACCCAGCCCACGCCGTGGCCGTGGTGTGTTTCGCGCACGCGATTGGGCAGCGCCAGCATGGCAGGCACAAGGCCCATGGTGATCATTTTCGAGAATGCCAATCCGAACACGATGGCGGTGGAAAGCTGCGCCCACATCATCGCGTTGGGATCGCCGATGGTCACATGGCGCGTCGCGAAGTCGATCTCCACGCCCGCCATCATCGGCAGCAAGCCGAAGATCGCGGTGATGGTGGTGAGAAACACCGGACGCAAACGCTGCGCGCTGGAACGGATCACCGCTTCGATCGGGTCCATGCCGGACTCCAGAAGCTTATGATAAGTGTCGATCAGCACAATGTTGTGGTTCACCACGATGCCGGCCAGCGCCAACATGCCGGTGCCGGTCATGATGATCGAGAACGATTGTCCCATCACCACCATGCCCAGCAACGCGCCGATCATGGCCAGCACCACCGCCAGAAGAATAAGGCCGGCGTGATAAAAGCTGTTGAACATGGCCAGCAGCACGATGGCGATCATGAAGAAGGCCATGAATGTGGCCTCGACCAGGAACACCCCGGCTTCCTGCTGGTCCTGGTCCGAACCGGTGAATTTGACATGCACACCGCGCGGGAAGCTTTGCGTCGCGATCCACGCCTTGATCTTGTTGACCTCGGCGGTGGCATTCTGGCCGGGCTTCACGTTGGCACGCACGTGATAGACGCGGTGCGCGTCCACGCGTTCGAGCGATGTGACCTGCTGCGCCGGCCGCACCGTCACGAAGGTGCTGATCGGCACCATGCCGTTGGCCGTTGAAACGCGCACGCCGTCCAGCGCATGAATGCCGCGCTGGGCGCTGGGATAGCGCACGCGGATATCGACGAGCTGGGTTGAATCGTCAGGCCTGTAGCGGCCGACAAAGATGCCGTCCGTCACCAACTGGACCGCCGTGCCGATGCTCTGCGCATTGGCGCCGAAACGCTGCGCCACCGGGCGATTGATATCCAGATCCCATTCGATGCCGGGCAGCGGCCGGGTATCTTCCAGATCGCGCAGCGTCGACATCTTGTCCAGATGCTGACGGATGGCGGCGGTGGTCTGCACCAGGCCGTTATAATCGTCGGACGAGACGTCGATCATCACGTCCTTGCCGCCGGACGGGCCGCCCTGCGGTTCGCGCACTTCCAGATGCACGCCCGGCATGTTTGCAGTGCGCTGGCGGATTTCCTCAAGAATTCGTTCGCCCGGACCGCGCACGGCATAAGGCTTCAATTGGATCGTGACGTGACCGATGTTATCGACCGGCACACCGCCCTGACTGTTGAGGCCGAAATCCTGCGCGCCGGACGTGGCGTAGATATATTCGATGCCCTTGATGCCTTCGACGCGCTTCTCGACGCTCTGGATGAGATCGCGCTTTTCGTTGGCGGAAAGATTACCGCGCGCGGACACATAAACCTGCGCGAACGAAGGATCGGTGTTCACGAAGAATTCGACGCCGTGATTGTTCATGATGAAAAGCGTCAGCACGACGACCACGAGGCCGCCGGCACCCGCCATGATCTTGCCGGGGTTGTGCGTGATCCAGTCGGCCAGATGCGCATACCAGCCGGTAATGCCGGGAATTTCGCGCCAGTCGCCGGTTTCGGATGCCTCGATCGCGCGTTCGTGCTGCTCGTCGTAAGGCGGCGTTTTTCCGAAGAAGCCGCCGATGACGGGCAGGAAGATCAGCGCCACGATCATCGAGCAGGACAGAACCACGATCAGCGTGATCGGAAAGTAGCTCATGTATTTGCCTGCAACGCCGGGCCACAAGAGCATGGGCAGGAAGGCCGCGATCATGGTGGCGGTGGAACTGACCACCGGCCAGAACATGCGCCGCGCCGCATCCGCGAACGCTTCGCGCGGCGGCAGGCCTTCGGTCATTTTGCGGTCGGCGTATTCGACCACGATGATCGCGCCATCGACCAGAATGCCGACCGCCAGCAGCATCGCGAACATGATCATGAAATTCAGCGTTAGGCCGGCGCCGTTGAGCACCATGAAGGCCATCAGGAACGAGGTCGGGATCGCGACGCCGACCAACAAGCCCGACCGCAAACCCAGCGCCGCCACCACGATGATCATCACCAGAACGATCGCAAGGATGATGGAGTCCGACAGCGACGTCAGCGAGTTGCGGATGTCGGTCGATTGGTCACCGACGAAAGTAACATGCACACCTGGCGGGAAAGACTTTTGCGCGGTGGCCACAAGATCGCGCACCGCCTGGTTCGTCTCAATGATATTCGCGCCGATTCGCTTGGTTACGTCGATGGCAATGGTGCGCTCGCCGTTGATCGTCGCGTAGCTGGTCGCGTCATAGAAAGTGCGCCGCACCTGCGCCACGTCCTTGAGCGAAACGGTGGCGGTTTGCGACGCGCGGATCGGCAGATTCAAAACGTCCGACGCGGTTTCCAGAACGCCCGGAACCTTCACGGCAAAGCTGCCGTGGCCGGTGTCGATGGAGCCCGCGGCGATCAGCGTGTTGTTGTTGGTGATCGCATTGAACATTTCCTGCTGGGTGATGCCATAGCTTTCCAGCTTGGAGGGATCGATCACGATCTCCAGCATCTCGTCGCGGTTGCCGTCGAGCTGGGCATCGAGAACGTTCGGCAGTTCCTTGATCTCGTCGCGCAGGTCCGTTGAAATGTGCAGCATCGTGCGCTCCGGCACGTTGCCGTAGAGCGACACGGAGATCACCGGGAAAAGGCTGGTGTTGAATTCCTCCACGATCGGCGGCTTGGCATCCGGCGGCAGTTCGGACTGCGCGGTCTGCGTCTGCGCGCGCACGTCGGCCAGCGCGCGGTTCTTGTCGAAACTCACGTCGAATTCGAGAATGACCACGGCCTGGCCCTGATAGGCCCGCGCCGTGATCGTCTTCAGCCCCTGAATGGAGCGCAGATAGGTCTCAAGCGGCTTCACCAGAAGCCGCTCGCTGTCTTCCGGGCTGATGCCGGGATAGGCCACCGACACCACAATGACGGGGATCGGAACGTCGGGCTGGGATTCCTTGGGGATCATCACAAAGGCGATTACGCCGGCGACGATCGACACCACGAACATCGCAAGCACAAGGCGCGTGTTGTTGACCGCCCAGTCGATAATGCCCTTCATGACGCAGACCCCGCTTTGCCGCCCGCAACCGGGATGACGCGCTCGCCGTCGATCACAAATTCCTGGCCGACGGTGATGACGGTCATCTTGTTCGGCAGGCCCGTGACCCACATGCCGTCGGGATCGTCGGAGACGATCTCAACAGGCTGGAAATGCACGCGATTGTTTATCACCGCGCGCACACCGACCACACCGTTGTCGTCCAGAACCAGAATTCCCGGCGATATTTTCTGCGCGTTCAGATTGCGCACCGGAACATGGATGTCGGCGCTGACGCCGGAGCGCAGCTTGTTGTCGGAGTTTGGAAGCTCGATCTCGATGCGGAAGGTGCGTGTCGTGTCGTCGGCTTTGCTGGCGAGGAAGCGAACCTTGCCGGTCACGGTCTGGCCGCTGACCAGCGTGGCGCTGGCGGGATCGCCGATCTGGATCTGGCTCACTTCGCGTTCCGAGACGGCGCCGACCACGAGGAAGGGTTCCGGCGCGATGACCATTTCGCATTTGTCGCCCGCGCGCATGAAATCGCCGGCATCGACATAGCGATCGTCCACGAAGCCATCATAGGGCGCGCGGATCTTGGTGTTGGCGAGTTCGATCTGCTGCGTGCGCTGCGCCGCAACGGCAGATTCAAGTGCGGCCTGGGCCTGCTTTGCGCCTGTGACGGACATCGCACCTTGCCGCATAAGGTTCTGCGCCGCGTCGTTTTCCTTGGAACGCTGCGAGACGAGCGCGGTAGCTTCATCAAGTTTCGCCTGGCGGTCGTTGACCATCAGCTCGCACAGCACGTCGCCGGCTTTCACGGCATCGCCTTTTTCGAAATGGATGGCGCGCACGATGCCATCGACCTGCGCGCGCACATCGACGGCGTGCAGCGCCTGCGTCTGACCGCGGATGGTGATTGTGACGGCGCGCGGGCTGGCCACGAGCTGCGCCACGCGCACGCGCGGAATATCCGATGCGGTCGGCTTGGCGGTGATTACGGCGGCGGCGTCCTTGCCGGAAAGAAAACCGGTGCCGAGCCACGCCACCACGACGAGCGCGATGACGGCCGCCGCGCGATAACGTGGCTTCATGCTGCGCCAGAAGTTTGGCTGGTTCTGTTCCCACCAGCGCCGCAGCGCCTGCATCCGTTCACGAAACATTGTTTTCGGCGCTCCCTATTCCGCGGCTTCTACCGTCGGATGCTCGATCTCCGCTCTATGGATGCGGAGGTAATTCAACATGGAGAGATAAATCGCGCGCCCGTAACCGGTGACGAACCGTTCGCCCGCGGTGTGCGGGGCGTTTTCCGGCGCGGACAACTGCGCCAACTTTGCCTCTCCGAGGCTGATATAGGTATCGATCAGCGCGCTAACATGGTCCGGCGGCAACAGGTGCGAGAAAAGCATCGCGAATATGAACGGCGAGCGATGCTTGTCTTCCGGCAGCGGCTTCATCAGCGATGTGACGAAGGCTTTGCGGCCCGCCGGCGTGATCGAATAGACCTTCCGGTCGGGGCGTTTTTCCTGCGCTTCCGCGCGCACAGAGACCATGCCCTCCTCGGTCAGCCGGTTCAGCGCGGGGTAGATCGAGCCGAAGCTCGCTTCCACAAAATGCTGATAACCGTCGGTTTCGAAGAGCTTTTTGATCTCGTATCCCGTCGCGTCTCCGCGCGTCAGGATGCCCAAACAGATCGTTCTGACGTCCACCTATATAGCCCCGATATACATCGCCGCTATATATATGGCGCAAGGGCCTTTTCAAGGCATTAAGCCGCGCTAAGCGCGCAATGGTCCGTTGCGCGGCCTTGTGGGGCTTTGAACTAGCGAAAAGGCTCAGATCAGCTCGATCCGGTCCACTTCCGCGCCCTTGTTGCCCTGGCGGGTGGAATACCGGATGCGCTGCTCGGGCGACAAAATCGGGATTCCCGACCGGCGCAGGGCGCTGGCATGGAGATAGATGTCTCCGCCGCCGCCTTCCGGCATGACGAAGCCAAAGCCCTTCTGGTCGTTGAAGAATTTCACGGTGCCCTCGACCATGGGGCCGGACGGACCGGAATCGCGCTCGCGATAGCCGCCACCACCGCTGAACCGGTCGTTACCCCCGAAGCGGTCGCCGCCGCCAAAGCGGTCATCGCCGCCGAAACGGTCGTGGCCGCCGAAGCGATCATTGCCGCCGCCAAATCTGTCGCTACCGCCGAATCTGTCACCGCCGCCAAAGCGGTCGCCGCCGCCGCCGAACCTGTCGGGCCGCGGTTTGCGCGGCTGCACCGGTTCGGCGGTGCTGGTATCGACGCTGTGAACCGCGACCACTTGAAGGCCGCGTGGAGATTCCTGCAGATCGCAGACAACCGTGGAGCCGGGTGGAAGATCGGCGTGGCCGCTCGCCGCCAGGGCCGATGCGTGACAGAAGGCGTCGCCACTATTTTCAATTGTGACGAAGCCAAATCCTTTTGTCGGGTTGAACCACTTCACCGTGCCTTTTGCCGAAGCCATCGCGAGGGGGCGCGAACCGCTGTTTTCAAAATTTGCCATGTGATGTCGAAACCGCCTGCCGGGTGCCAGTCGTGGCGCGCCGGCTCTTCCGGCCGGGGCCGTGCGCGTGGGCGCATCATGCGCAAAAGGACGGCGCATCCGCAACCGGGCATCGCCGGCAATTCTATTGCGCGAGTCTCAAAAAGGCGCGGGGCGTCAGGAGTCTTGGAGAGGCTTGCCTGACGCCCCGCTGCCGGCGTTCCTGAAGGGAGGACCATGAACGCCGGGAATTGGCGGGCTTCAGGCGAAGCTGGCGATTTCCTCGAAGTTCAACCGGGGGCTGCGCGGGAAAAGCTTTTCCGCATCGCCGTAGCCAATGTTGATCAGGATGTTCGACTTGACGGATGTGCCTTTGAAGAAGGCTTCATCGACGGCGGCGGGATTGAAGCCGGTCATCGGACCGGTATCGAGGCCCAGCGCACGCAGCGCCAGAATGAAATAGCCGGTCTGCAAGGTCGCGTTCTTATAGGCGGTATCCTGCGCGAACGCTTCGTTGCCGACGTACCAGACCTTTGCATCCGCATGCGGAAACAGCCGCGGATAATGTTCGAAGAATTTCACGTCGTAGCCGACGATGGCCGTGGTGGGTGCCGCCATCGTCTTGTCCACGTTGGCGCCTAGCAGCGCGGGTTTCAGCTTTGCTTTCGCGTCAGCCGATGTGGCGAAGACCACGCGCATCGGAAGCGCGTTGGCGCTGGTCGGGCCCATCTTGGTCAGCTCGACGGCTTCGCGCAGCAGCGCCTCCGGCACAGGCCGGTTCTGGAAGACGTTGTGGGTGCGGGCTTCGCGGAACAACTGGTCCAGTGCCGCGGCAGGCAGCGCGGGAGTTTCCGGGTGAATGGGGTTCGGGTTGAGCATGTGCCTCTCCAGCGATTGGTTCGCTCTGGGATTTGGGCTCTTGCGACCATCAGTTCAATCGGCCAAATTATGGGCTTTTTCATCATAGGAACTGATGGATGTTGGATCGCCTGACTTTGGACCAGTTGCGCGCGCTGATCGCGGTGGCGGAGACGGGCAGTTTCTCGGCCGCTGCCCGCAAGCTTGGCCGGGTTCAATCGGCCATCAGCCAATCCGTCCAGTCGCTCGAGACGACGTTGGGTTTTGAGCTGTTCGACCGCAGCGAGAAGACGCCGAAGCTGAACGAACCCGGCCGCGCCATGCTGCAGGATGCCTATAGCTTGGTGCGTGGAGCCGACATGATGCGGGCGCGCGCCGAAGGCATCGCCAACAACACCGAAGCGGAATTGTCGCTGGCGGTGGACGCGATGTTTCCCAGTGCGCTGCTGATGGAATCGCTGCGCGCCTTCTCAAAGGAATTCGCCTGCGTGCCGGTGACGTTGTTCACCGAAGGACTGGGTGCTGCCGAACAAAGGTTGCGCGACGGGCTGGCGCGGCTTGCGATCTATTCGCCGCTTTCCACCGCAGCGCAGGATCTGGAATGGGAGCATCTGACAACCATTCCCATGGTGCCGGTTTGCGCCGCCGATCATCCGCTCGCGAACGCTGCGCCGCCGATAGATCATCACACGCTGGAACAACAGGTGCAGCTTGTGCTGACGGATCGCACGCCGGTGAGCGCGCATTTGCGCGGCGGGATCGTGTCGCTGCGCATCTGGCGCTTCGCCGATCTCGCCACGCGGCTGGAATATCTGCTGGCCGGGTTCGGCTGGTGCAACATGCCGCTGCACCTTGTCGAAGACCATATTCGCGACGGCCGGCTGAAACAGCTCGTGTTGAAAGATCGCGCGAACATCGCGCTGCCGATGCATGTGGCCTATGAACGCGGCCGCCCGCCGGGACGCGCGGGACGCTGGTTCGTGGAAGACATGCGCAAACGGCTGCGCGCTTAGCCTCTCTTGGCCCATCTGACATTTCGGTGCAGTGTCCCTTCCGTTTCCGGCTGGAGGACTTCATGTCTCGCGTCGCAATTCGCGTTCTCACCGTTGGCCTCGCGCTGGCTGCAACCGCAGCACTTGCCGCAACGGTGCCGCCACCGCCCGCAACACCCACCGGCAATACGGTGGACACGATCTGGGGCGTGAAAGTCGCCGATCCCTACCGCTGGCTGGAGAATGCGAAGGATCCGAAGGTCGAAGCGTGGAGCGATGCGCAGAATGTGCGCACGCGCAGCTATCTGGATGCATTGCCATCCCGCAACCATGTGAGAGATGAACTGAAGAAGCTGATCAGCGCGACATCGCCATCGTATTTTGAAATGAGTGCCGATGGCGGGCGCATTTTCTCAATGTATTTCGATCCCAAGCTGCAGCAGCCGATGCTGGTGACGCTGAATGCAGTAGCCGATCCGGCAAGCCGCAAGCCGCTGCTCGATCCGAACGCGCTGGACGCAAAAGGCCAGACAGCAATTGACTGGTATGTGCCCTCCGGCGACGGAACAAAATTCGCGGTATCGCTTTCGAAGAACGGCAGCGAGGACGGCACGCTGCATATTTATGATGTGGCGAGCGGTAAGGAAATCGGTGCGCCGATTGCGCGCGTGCAATATCCCACCGCCGGCGGCAGCTTTGCCTGGGCCGCGGATGGCAAGGGCTTCTGGTACACGCGCTATCCCGGCGCCGATGCGCCGGCGGCCGATCAGCATTTCAACATGCAGGTCTATTTCCACAAGCTCGGCAGCGATGCTGCAAATGATGCGCTGGTGCTTGGCAAGAAAGACGGCCTGGAGCGCGTCTCCGAAGTGTTTCTGGATAACCGTTACGGCCAGCCGAATGTGATGGCGATGGTGCAGCGTGGCGACGGCAACACCTGGTCATATTATGTGCTGAACGAAACAGGCGCGCCGCTGAAGGTTGGCGATTACGGCGACGATATTGTTTATGCCACCATCGGCCCGGACGGCGCGATCTATGGCATATCGCGCAAGAATTCCTCCAACGGGAAAATCGTGAAGCTGTCGCCGCCGTTCGCAAGCGGCGGGCTGGCAAAAGCGCCGGTGATCGTGGCGCAAAGCGATGTGGCCATTCTTTCCGGTGGCGCCGAAGAGCACATCTTCGATTTGACCTTCACCAAGGATCGCATGTTCGTGCGCGATATCGTGGGTGGGCCGAACGATGTGCGGGTCTTCGCGTTCGACGGCAAACCCATGGGCAAACTGCCGCTGCCGGACGTTGCCGCGAACAATGAAGTTGTGCCGCTGGCGGATGGCAACGTGCTGTTCGACGTCGCGACATATCTGCGGCCGCGTTACTATATGATGTGGAATCCCGCGACACAGAAGGCGCGCGAGACGGCGTTGAAGGTGACGTCGCCGATTTCCTACAACGATGCGGATGTCATCCGCGCATTTGCCGTTTCGAAAGACGGCACGAAGATACCCGTCAATATCATCATGAAAAAAGGCACGAAGCGCGACGGGAAGAATCCCACGCTGCTCTATGGTTACGGCGGTTTCGGCATCAGCATGACGCCGTCGTTCCTCAGCGCGTCGACGCGGCTATGGCTTGATGCGGGTGGTATCTACGCCATCGCCAACATTCGCGGCGGTTCGGAATATGGTGAGAAGTGGCATCAAGACGGCATGTTGACGAAGAAACAGAATGACTACGACGATTTTTATGCGGCCGCGCAGTATCTTATTGACCAGCATTATACCGGCCATGCGCAACTCGCGCTGATGGGCGGATCGAATGGTGGGCTTCTGATGGGCGCGGAGATCACGCAGCATCCGGCGCTTGCGCACGCGGTTGTTTCGCTTGTCGGGCTTTACGACATGGTGCGATTTGAAACCGATCCCAACGGCGCCTTCAACACAGCCGAATACGGCACCGTGAAAAACGAAGCCGATTTCAAGGCGCTGTACGCCTACTCGCCGTATCATCGTGTGGTGAAAGGCACGGCCTATCCGGCTGTGTTCCTAGCGACCGGCGCGAACGACGGGCGCGTGAACCCAATGCATTCGCGCAAGTTCGCGGCGGCGTTGCAGGCGGCGAATTCCTCGTCCAATCCCATCCTGCTGCGCACCGACAAGAATGCCGGTCACGGCATCGGCAGTTCTCTGGACGACCGCATTGCCCTGCAGGCCGACGCGCTGACATTCCTGTTCGATCAGTTCGGCATGGCCTATCCGCCAGCGGCGGGCCACTAACGCTCAGACCGGATCGGTCGGCGGCGGGGGAGGATCGTCGGGCAGGGGGATGAAGTCTTTTGAATCGTCCGGCGGCAGTTTCATGCGGCCGGCTTTCCAGTCGGCTTTCGCCTGCTCGATGCGATCCTGACTGGACGAGACGAGATTCCACCAGATGATGCGCGGGCCGACTGGCGCACCGCCCAGCAACATCACGCGCGCGGGGCCGTCGGTTGCGGCAATGGTGGCCGCGCCTTTTTCAAACACCAGAAGATTTCCGGCGTCGTGAGTTTTGCCGTCTGCTTCGATTTTGCCGCTGACGATATAGGCCGCGCGTTCCGCGTGTTCGTCCGGCAAGGCGATGCGCACGCCATCCGCCATTTCCAGATGCACATAGAAGGTGGGTGAGAACGTCACCACCTCGCTTTTCAAGCCGTACGCGGTGCCCGCGATCAGCGTGCCGTGCACACCCTTGTCGTCGAAAGATTTGAGCGAGGTGCTGTCGTAGTGTGTGAAGGAGGGATCGGTTTCCTCAGCTTCGTCGGGCAGCGCCACCCAAGCCTGCATGCCGTGCATGAATTGGCCGTGCGAGCGCAAGCTCGGATCGGTGCGTTCGGAATGGACGATGCCGCGCCCCGCCGTCATCCAGTTCACTTCGCCGGGCTTGATGGGTTGGGTATAGCCAAGATTGTCGCGGTGCAGGATTTCGCCGTCGAACAGATAGGTGACCGTGGCAAGGCCGATATGCGGATGCGGCCGCACATCGATGCCGTGATCGGGCGCGAAATCCGCCGGCCCCATGTGATCGAGAAAGATGAAGGGACCGACCATGCGCTGGCGCGCGAACGGCAGCACACGGCCGACTTCAAATCCGCCAAGGTCTTTCTTTCGCGCGGGGACGACGAGGGAGAGCATGGAGAACTCCGTTTCTCGAAGTTTAGAACTTACCCTCCCCTTGAGGGAGGGTCGAATTGCGTGAGCAATTCGGGGAGGGGCATTTCCATCAGCGGGGACGGACCCCTCCCCGAAAAATTCTTCGCTGCGCTTGAATTTTTCGACCCTCCCTCAAGGGGAGGGTCGAATTTTAATTACGCCGCTTCCACCAGCACGACTTCGGCGTCGCCGAGGCCGACGATTTCGATTTCCTTTTCGCCGGTGATGGCCGCGCCGTCGCGCGGGTCGATGTGCACGCCGTTCACTTCCACCGCGGCGTTCACCGGCACCAGATAAGCATGGGTGTGGGCGCCGAGATCGAGTTTCACGCGCTCGCCTTTTTTGATCGTGGCGCCCAGCACGCGCGCCTTGGCGCGGATGCGAAGCGCATCGGTGTCTTCGGCATAGCCGCTGGCCAGCGGCACGAAGTGGCCGGAGCGATCATCTTTCGGGAAAGGCTTGGCGCCCCATGAAGGTTCGCCGCCGCCGGCTTCCGGCTGAATCCATATCTGGAAAAGCCGCGTCACTTCATCTTCCTTGTTATATTCGGCATGGCGCACGCCGGTGCCGGCCGACATCACCTGCACATCGCCCGCGCCGGTGCGGCCCTGATTGCCCATCGAATCCTGATGCGTGATGGCGCCTTCGCGCACATAGGTGATGATTTCCATGTCGGCATGCGGATGCGGCGGAAAGCCGGTGCGCGGCGCGATCTCGTCATCATTCCACACACGGATCGGTCCCCAGTTCATGCGCTTGGGATCGTAGTAATCGGCGAAGGAGAAATGGTGCTTGGCTTTCAGCCAGCCGTGGTTTGCCCCACCCAGAGAGGCGAAGGGTCTGCGTTCGATCATGTGATGCTCCTCGGCGGCCCAAGGCATTATGGCGCCGCCCAATGTTGACCCGCCATAGATAAGGTGTGGGCGCGCACGTCCAAGCCGCCGCGACATTTGCTGCCGCGGACACCGCATTTTGCGAGACGAAGCAAGACGCTAGATCAGTTTTGCATCCAGTGTGATCTCGGGCACGCCGGCCAGCGCGCGCGAGACGGGGCAGTTCTTCTTCGCGCCTTGCGCCTGTTCCTCGAAGGCTTCCGCCGTGATCTTCGGCACCTCGGCTTCGGTGGAAAGCTCGATCGTGTGGATCGTCCAGTTGCCGTCCTTCTGGTCGAAATGGACTTTGGCGGTGGTGTGAATGCTGTCGGGCGGAAAGCCGGCCTTGGTCAGCGCGGCGGAAAGCGCCATCGAAAAGCAGCCGGCGTGCGCGGCACCGATCAGCTCTTCGGGGTTGGTGCCTTTTTCGTCGCCCATGCGGGTGTTGAGGCCGTAGTGGCCCTCAAAGGCGCCGCTGCCGACTTTCATGACACCGCTGCCGTGTTGAACGTCGCCTTTCCATTCCGCTTCGCCTGTTCTTGTGGGCATGTCTGCTCTCCGTTGCTTGTGCGTGCCTAGTGAACGCCCAAGCCGCGGATTTGGCCATGCTTGCCAGCGCAGGCGTTCGGTGGCCCAATCGTGCCGACCGCTATTGGGTGACGCCATGCAGGAAAACACGCTTCTCAAGGCCGCGACCGAACATGCGTGGTCCATGCCGCTGGAAGAGATCAACGTCGCAAGTCCCTCGTTGTTCGCCAGCTACACCATATGGCCGTATTTCGAGCGGCTCAGAAAAGAAGATCCGGTGCATTACTGCGCCGCGCACGAGTTCGGGCCTTACTGGTCTATTACCAAATACAACGACATCATGGCAGTGGACACCAATCATGATGCGTTCTCGTCGGAGCCCAGCATCACCATCGTCGATCCGCAGGAAGATTTCCGCCTGCCGATGTTCATTGCGATGGATCCGCCCAAGCACGATGCGCAGCGCAAGGTGGTGAGCCCGATCGTGGCGGGACCGAACCTGGAAAATCTGGAGCCGGTGATCCGCGAGCGCGCCGGAAAGATTCTCGACGATCTGCCGGTGGGCGAGGAATTCGACTGGGTGGACAAGGTGTCCATCGAGCTGACAACCATGACGCTGGCGACGCTGTTCGATTTTCCTTGGGAAGACCGGCGCAAGCTGACGCGCTGGTCCGACGTGGCGACGGCCAACCCTGCATCGGGCATCGTGGAGTCGCAGGAGCAGCGCCGCGCCGAACTTTACGAATGCGCGGATTATTTTATGAAGCTGTGGAACGCGCGCGTGAACGAAGCCCCCAAGCCCGATCTGATCTCCATGCTGGCGCACGGCGAATCCACCCGCAACATGAGCCGCATGGAGTTTTTGGGAAACCTGATCCTGCTGATCGTGGGCGGCAACGACACCACGCGCAACACCATCACCGGTAGCGTCTATGCGCTGAACAAGTTTCCGGATCAGTACGCAAAGCTGCGCGCGAACCACGATCTGATCCCGAACATGGTTTCGGAATCGATCCGCTGGCAGACGCCGCTGGCGCACATGCGCCGCACCGCGAAGAAGGATGTCGAAGTCGGCGGCAAAACTATCCGCAAAGGCGACAAAGCGGTGATGTGGTACGTCTCCGGCAATCGGGATGAAGAAGTGATCGAGCGGCCCAACGACTATTGGATCGAGCGGCCCAATGTGCGCCGCCATCTTTCCTTCGGCTTCGGCATTCACCGCTGCGTCGGCAATCGGCTGGCGGAGTTGCAGCTCAAGATCATCTGGGAAGAAATCCTGAAGCGGTTCAAAAATATCGAAGTGACGGGCGAGCCGAGGCGCGTTTATTCCAGCTTCGTGAAAGGCTACGAAACATTGCCGGTGCGGATCGCGGCTTGAGTGAGAAGCTCGCCACGCTGCAAGCCGCGCTCGCGCACACGGCGCGGCTGCTGCAGAGCGATCCGAAAGCGGCCGAAGCGCAGGCGCGCGAAATCCTGCGCACCATTGCGGGCCAGCCGGAAGCCTTGCTGCTTCTGGGATCGGCCTTGCGCCGCCAGGGCGATCCCGCGGGCGCGCGCGATGTTCTGAAAGAACTGACGGGGCCGTGGTTGCGTTCGGCGGCGGCGCAGTATGAATTGGGATTGGCGTATGCCGATCTGCGCGATGGCAGCGCGGCTGTTTCAACGCTGCGGCGTGCAGCCGAACTCAATCCGAAACATCCCCATGCCTGGCGTGCGTTGGGCGATCAACTGACGCTGGCGGGCGATGATGCCGGCGCCGATGAGGCCTATGCGCGGCACATCCAGGCATCGGTGAACGATCCGAAGCTGCTGGAGGCGGCGGCGGCGCTGAATGCGAACGATCTTGCCGTTGCCGAACGCCTGTTGCGCGCGTTCCTGAAAGACCAGCCGACCGACGTCACGGCCATACGCATGCTGGCGGAACTGGGCTCGCGGCTGGGGCGCTATGCGGACGCGGAACACCTTCTGGCGCGCGCGCTGGAACTGGCGCCGAGCTTTACGTTCGCGCGGCACAATTACGCCTCTGTGCTGTTCCGGCGCAGCAAGCTTTCCGAAACGCTGGAGCAGGCCGATCTGTTGCTGGCGCGCGATCCGCGAAATCCCGCCTATCGCAATCTGAAAGCAGCTGCACTGGCGCGGCGCGGCGAAACGCACGAAGCGCTCGAACTTTACGAAAGCGTGCTGAACGACTTTCCCAAGCAGCCCAAAGCCTGGATGAGCTACGGCCACACGCTGAAATCGGCCGGCCGGCAGACCGATGGCATCGGGGCCTATCGCCGGGCCATCGCGCTTCTGCCCAGTTTGGGTGAAGCGTGGTGGAGCCTCGCGAACCTCAAGACATTGCGCTTTACGCCGGATGAGATCGCCCAGATGCGTACGCAGCTCGCGCGCACGGACATTGGCGAGGAAGACCGTTTCCATCTGCAATTCGCGCTGGGCAAAGCGCTGGAAGATGCGGAGCAGTTCGCGGAGTCGTTCCGCTATTACGAACAGGGCAATGCGCTGCGCGGCAAGGAACTGCCTTACAAGGCGGACGAAACATCCGCACTTGTTGCGCGGCTGAAATCGGTTTTCACAGCGGACTTTGTTCATGCACACAGCGACGTTGGCGCACCCGATCCCGATCCGATTTTCATTGTCGGACTGCCGCGCGCGGGCTCCACGCTGATCGAGCAAATTCTGGCGAGCCATTCGGCCGTGGAAGGCACGATGGAATTGCCGGACATCTTCGCCATCGTGCGCCGTCTGGGCGGCAAGGAGCGGCCGGGACAGGCTTCCGCCTATCCCGAAGTGCTGGCGAGCCTGGCGGACGCGCAGTTCGCGCAGCTCGGCAAAGAGTATATCGAGCGCACGAGGGTTTACCGAAAACTCGGCCGGCCGTTCTTCATCGACAAGATGCCGAACAATTTTTTTCATGCCGGGCTCATCCACCTGATGCTGCCAAACGCGAAGATCGTCGACGCGCGGCGTCATCCGCTGGGCTGCTGCTTCTCGGGCTTCAAGCAGCATTTCGCGCGCGGGCAGGGCCATACCTACAATTTGACCGACATTGGCCGTTACTACGCGGACTATGCCGATCTCATGGCGCATTATGACCGCGTCATGCCGGGGCAGGTACACCGCGTTATCTACGAGCGGATGGTGGAACAGCCGGAGGAAGAGGTGAGGCGCCTTCTCGCCTATTGCGGGTTGCCGTTCGAGGAAGGCTGCCTGCGCTTTTATCAAAACGACCGCGCCGTGCGCACCGCCAGTTCCGAGCAAGTGCGCATGCCCATCTTCAAGGATGCCGTCGATCACTGGCAGAACTACGACGCGTGGCTGGGCCCCCTGAAGCAGGCGCTGGGTCCGGTGCTGCAATCCTATCCGGATGCACCTGTGCCCTGAACGCCGCAACCCGCCGATATGCAACGGGAAATTATGCGGCGCTGTTGACGGGCGCGGGAGGCAAGGTGTCAGAATAATGACATTGAATCTCCGGCGCGGGCTGTGCCGGAAGCGACTGTTGGTTTCGCGCGTCTTTTTGGGGGGACACTCGCCATGCAGCGGACAATTCTAACGCATCGCTATTGCTCGCGGCCGGTACTGGGCTCGTTCCTGCTTGCCTCGACCATGCTTGCCGGCATGCCTGTCGCGTTTGCGCAGGACAACACCGGTGCCGGCGGCGGCATCGAAACCGTTGTGGTGACGGCGGAAAAGCGCGAGGAAAATCTCCAGCGCGTTCCGATGAACGTCACCGCGATCACCGCCCAGAAAATCAGCGAGCTTCATCTTTCCGATTTCACCGATTTCGCGAAGTACATGCCCAGCGTCACCTATGCGGTGAGCGGGCAAGGCAGCAACGGCGGCCCCGGTTTCTCCAACGTCACCATGCGCGGCGTGGCCAGCGACCAGAACGGCAACCACTCCGGACCCGAGCCGACGGTGGGCGTCTATTTCGACGAAATACCGATCACGACGATCAATGGCACGCTCGACATTCCGACCTACGATGTGGAGCGCGTGGAAGCGTTATCCGGGCCGCAAGGAACGCTCTACGGCGCCAGCGCGGAATCCGGCGTAGTCCGCATCATTTCCAATCCGCCGGATCCCAGCCAGTTCGAAGCGGGATACACGGTGGAAGGAAACACCGTCGATCACGGCGGCACCGGCTGGAAGGTCAACGGCTATATCAACCAGCCGCTGACAGACAACATCGCGCTGCGCGTTGTCGCCTGGGACGAGCACGATGCGGGCTATATCGACAATGTACACGGCACCCGCACCTACACGTTCGATACCGGAGCGCCGCCCATCACGCTGGACAATGCCGACCGCGTGAAGAAGAACTACAATACGGTCGACAAGCTGGGCGCGCGCGCGGCACTGCGCATCGATCTGGACAACAACTGGACAATCACGCCTTCGTTGATGGCGCAGACGGAGCGCTCGGACGGCATTTTCGGATATGACCCGTCGGTTGGCGATCTGAAAGTCACGCACTTCCTGCCAGAATATGTGCATGACAAGTGGTATCAGGCGGGCCTCACGGTGCAGGGCAAGATCGGCGATCTCGATCTTGTCTATGCCGGCGGCTATACCGACCGGCGCGTCAGCTCGTCGGCGGACTATACCGATTACACCTTCTGGTACGACCAGCTTTATCCTTCTTATGTCGACTTCTTCGACAACAAGGGCCATCAAATCGATCCGACCCAGAACATTCTGGGCAAGGATCATTTCACCAAGGTGAGCAACGAAGTCCGCTTGTCTTCATCCAAGGACGACCGCTTCCGCTGGGTTGTCGGCCTGTTCCAGGAAGAGCAGAAGCACTTCATCCTGCAGGACTACGTCATTCAGGGCTTGGCGGACGCAAGTTCGGTCTCAGGCTGGCCCAACACTTTGTGGCTGACGGATGAGGAACGCATCGACCGCGATTACGCCGCGTTCGGCGAAGCCTCGTACGATATTCTGCCGAACCTGACGCTGACCGGCGGCATCCGCTTCTTCAAAGCGGACAACTCCCTGCAAGGCTTCTTCGGTTTTCACAGCTACGAAGCCGACATCAGCGCTGGCGGCCGCTGCTTCGCGCCGACATCGGTGGACCGCGGACCCTGCACCGACCTCAATGCGCGCGTGAAAGACACCGGCGAGACGCACAAGGTCAATCTGACCTGGCAGATCGACGACGACCGGATGGTGTACGCTACCTATTCGACTGGTTTCCGTCCTGGCGGCGTCAATCGCGTGAGCTTGCCCGGTACGTCGACACCGCTGCCGCCCTATGCCGCGGACACGCTCGACAATTATGAAATCGGATGGAAAACGAGCTGGAACGACAATACGGTGCGTTTCAACGGCGCCATCTTCGTGGAAAACTGGAACAACTTCCAGTTTCCGTTCCTTGGCCCCAACTCTGTCACGATCATCGCCAACGCCGGACAGGCGCGCATCAAAGGCGTTGAAACGAACGTCATCTGGGAGCCCATTGACAGCCTGACGCTGACGGGCGCGGCTGCCTATACCGACGCGCAACTGACGCAGCCCTATTGCGGCGGCGACTGCGCGGTGAACGCGGTGCAATCGCCGGATGGCACGCAGCTTCCGATCACGCCGAAATGGAAGCTGAACGCGACGGCGCGCTACGAATTCCCCGTGGCCGACTTCAACGCGCATGTTCAGGGATCGGTTGTGCATCAGAGCGGCGTGTGGCCGGACCTGCGCATTGCCGACAGGCAACTGCTGGGCAAGACGCAGGCCTACACCACGTTCGATTTCACGACCGGCGTGGACATGAACAACTGGTCTGTGGAGCTGTTCGTGAACAATGCCTTCGATGAGCGGGCACAGCTGGGGCGCTACGCGGAATGCAGCACCGGGGTTTGCGGTTTCCAGCCCTATTATCTGGTTGCGCAGCCGCGTACCGTCGGACTGTCATTCAGCCAGAAATTCTAGCCAGCGAAGGAGCGGCCGGCGGCCTGGCGCGTGCGGCACAATCCGCCGCGCTGCAACGATTGTGCAAGCCGGGCGTTGCCAGACTATAATCGCGCCTTACGCCCGCCGTCCGGCGGCGGCAATCATATGGAGCATCCGGAATGGCCAAGCCCAGCAAAACGCCCGACACCAGCAAGCCGTTTCTGACGGACGTCAAAACGCTGCGCGAGCGCGCGCGCAAGAACCTGAGCGGGGGCGCAGTGACCTCCACCTACAAGGGCAGCGCGGAGAAAACGATCGACATTCTGCAATCGGTTCTCGCCACCGAAATCGTCTGCGTCCTGCGCTACACGATGCATGCGATTGCCGCGACCGGCATTTCCAGCGAAGGCGTCAAGGCCGAATTCGCCGAGCACGCCAAGGAAGAGCAGGAGCATATGATGGTGGTCGCCGAGCGCATCAATCAGCTTGGCGGCAAGCCGAATTTCAATCCCGAAGGCCTGCTCAGCCGTTCGGCCTCGCAATATACCGAGGGCAAAAATCTCGTCGACATGATTCGCGAGAACCTGGTCGCCGAGCGTATCGCGGTGGATCACTATCGCGAACTGATCCGCTATTTCGGCAACGACGATCCCGGCACGCGCACCATGCTGGAAAGCATCCTGCTGGTGGAAGAGGAACACGCCAACGACATGCACGATCTTCTGGTCGCGCACGAAGGCCGGCCGATGTTGAAATAGCGTCGGACGCAATACCCGGCCCGCGCGCGCGGGCCAGCGGTTAACCGGTCGATTCTGCCCTGCGACGGCTTTTTGAAGCGGATTGGCGTCGGCCAATCCGGCCTTTTCGCCTCGCATGCCCTGATTTGCCCCGAACTGCCCTGAAACGCGCGCAGATCGCGCCTGCGCAATTTCCTAAATAAAAACATGAGTCTAGGTCGGGTCCAGCGGGCGCGGGGAAACCACGTCTTGATTATTACGCCGCGGCGTCTGGATCGCTCTGTACGCCTTTTATATGTATACAGGCGCCGGGTTTAGCGCCGAAATCCGCCAAGCAAATCAACTGGGTGGACTTGCACGCGGGTGGAGGGGGTTCGGGTGTTGACGTTGTCTGTTTCGGGGATGCCATCGTTCTGGCAGCGGTCGCCGCGCCTATTCGGCGCCGTTGCCGCTATTTGTCTGGCCGCAATGTCGGCGCCGGCATCGGCCGCGCCTGCACCGCCGCTGCCGGGTGCCGTGCAGCCGGGCCACGACCGCCCCATTCCGCAGGCGCCGCTGCCGCCCGATTTCGATTTCAGCATCGAAGCGCCGCACCGTTCGCCCGTTCCGCGTGCGGTCGATGAAATCCATTTCAAGCTGGCCGGCGTGCGCATCGAAGGCGCGGTCACGCTTTCGGCTGATAGCTTTCGGCCACTCTATCAAGATCTCATCGGCAAAGAGATCACCCTTGCCGATATCCTGAACGTGGCCGACGCCATCGAGCAGGAATATCGTGCGGCGGGCTATCTTCTGGTGCGCGCCTATGTTCCGCCGCAGAAGGTGAATGACGGAATCTTCCGGATTGTGGTTGTCGAAGGATTCGTTTCGTCGACCGTAGTGGACGGCGGCGATGCCGCGGCACGCGACATCATCAAGTCGTATCTGGCGCCGGTGGTCGATGAAAAACCATTGCGGCTGCCCACCGTGGAGCGTGCGCTCCTTCTCTCCAATGATATTCCCGGTGTCACGGCTACGGGCGTCTTGCGCCCTTCGCCCGATGTTCCCGGCGCCAGCGATCTGGCGGTGACGGTGGCCGAGCCGGATATCAGCGGCGGCATTGAGACGGACAATCGCGGTTCGCATTATTCCGGGCTTTGGACGGTCACAGCCAACGCGCAATACAATTCCATCTTCGGCGCCGATCAGCTTTCCGCCAATATCACCGCATCGCCGCACTCGCTGGAGCAGGTTGGCGGCCAGGTGCGCTACCGCAAAGCCATCGGCGACGACGGATTGGTTGGCAGCCTTGTCGTCGGCATCAGTCACGGCCAGCCGGGCGCGGCGCTCGGCGCGCTCGACGTGCGCACCGACAGCTGGGCGATCGGTCCGCGCCTTTCCTATCCGCTGATCCGCACGCGCGCGGAAACATTGACCATCGATGGCGGCATCACTGTGCAGGATGCGCGCGTGAAGATTCTCGACGCGCCGATCAGCCACGATCAGTGGCGCGTGGCCGACATCGCGCTGAGCTATCTCAGCAACGATTTTCTCTATGGCTCGATGAGTTCGACGCTCGATATCTCGCAAGGCCTGCCGATTTTCGGCGCGACGCCGAACGACTCGCCCAACATCAGCCAGGGCGGCAAGACGGACTTCACCAAACTCTCCGGCCTCTTCCGCTACACCGTTCCGCTATTCCCGCAATTTAGCGCTCAGATCGCGGCACAGGGGCAGTATTCCTTCCAGCCACTGATCACCGGCGAGCAAATACTGTTTGGCGGCACGCAGATCGGGCGCGGCTACGATCCTGGCGCCATCACCGGCGACCGCGGCATCGGCGGTTCGTTTGAACTGCGGTACGACACGGCACTGCCGGAATGGCACATCAACCAGATGCAGCCCTACACCTTCTTTGACGCTGCGCAGACCTGGTTCATCCCCCGTTCAGCCGTACTCGGCCCATCCTTGGGGGACTATTCACTGGCTTCGGTTGGCGCGGGCGTCCGGTTCTGGTTCCCCTACAATATCTACGGCGATGTTGAAGTGGCGCGCATGCTGGACAGCGTTCCGGGAAGCAACAACGGCAAGCGTGAGACCAAGATCCTTGTGGATCTTGCGGTCAATTACTGAGGGCGGTGGCATGAGACAGGGCACATCGGGACATCTGCACAGTCTTCTTCTGGCGACGAGCTGCCTTGTTGCGTCGGGATTATGCGTTTCGGTGGCGCAGGCGGGCGGACCTTCGGGGGGCTCGGTGGTTGTGGGTTCGGCCACCATCACCAATCCCAATGCGAACCGGACGGTGGTCAGGCAATCCAGCGACCGCGCGCTGATCAACTGGGACAGCTTT
>DATAUZ010000025.1:0-1950 GCA_036267995.1 Rhizomicrobium sp. | reverse complement strand
GGCCTCCGATTTGATGGCCGGTAAGTGGTACGTCAACGTTCACACCGCCGCCAACAAAGGCGGCGAAATTCGCGGTCAGTTGACAAAATAGATCACATCGCGCCACCGGATGAGGTGGCGGCACAAAACAACACCCGCCGGTATCAGCACCGGCGGGTTTTTTACGTCTCGCACAATGCACGCCAGCGCCCTTGGCTTCCCTTTGTCAGCCGTTTTAAGCTCCGCGGCGGCGCGGAACATCCCATTCGATCGAGGAAACCACTATGGCGCGAGGCAATGGCGGCACGACGCCATTTTTGATTTCCGGAGGCGGCATCGGCGGTTTGTTGACCGCCTATGCGCTGGCGCGCAAGGGCTTTTCGGTACGCGTGTTCGAGCAGTCGGCGGAATTTCGCGAAGTCGGCGCCGGAATTCAGCTTGGGCCGAATATTTTTCGCGTGCTCGAGCAAATCGGCCTCAAGGACCAGGTGCTCGCCGATGCGCATTGCCCGCCCGCCCAGGAAATGCGCGACGCGCTGACCGGCGAATTGATCACCAATATTCCGCTCGATGCCGCCTTCGTTGAAAAGTTCAAGCAGCCTTATGCCGTTACCCATCGCGCGGATATCCACGCGACGTTTTTAAAAGCATGTCAGAGCAGCAACCTGATCACGCTGGAAACCAGCCGGCGTGTCGATGGCTACGAAGATCACGGCGACCACGTCACGCTCGCGCTGGATAACGGAGAAAATGTTAAAGGACGCGCGCTGATCGGCTGCGACGGAATGTGGTCGCAAATTCGTGAGCGCATTGTCGGCGACGGCAAGCCACGCGTATCGGGCCACATCGCCTATCGCGCCGTGCTCAAACGGGCGGATGTTCCGGACGATCTATGGCGCCCCGATGTCGTATTGTGGGCCGGTCCGCGCACGCACTTCGTGCATTATCCGTTACGGCGGGGCGAACTCTACAATCTGGTCGCGGTTTTTCATTCCGACCATTACGAAGAAGGCTGGAACGCGGAAGGCAGCAAGGAACTGCTTTGGAAACATTTCCAGGGTCAGCGGCCGGAAGTCTTGCGCATGCTCGAGCGCATCGAGACCTGGCGCATGTGGGTGCTGTGCGACCGCGAGCCGGTGAAGAACTGGTCGCATGGCCTGGTGACGCTGCTCGGCGATGCCGCCCATCCCATGCTGCAATACCTGGCGCAGGGCGCCTGCATGGCGACCGAGGATGCGGTCGTGATCGCGGACAAAGTGGCGCAGTCGCCCGACGACATCTCCGCGGCGTTCAAGGCCTATCAGGAAGCGCGCTATCTGCGCACCGGACAGACCCAGATCATGGCGCGCCTGTACGGCGAGGCCTATCACGCGCGCGGCGTGACCGCCGAATTGCGCAACAAGATGCTGGGCGGCCGCACCCCGGCTCAGTCGTTCGACAGCATTGCCTGGCTCTACGGCGGGCCGTGACGCCGCCGTTTATTTCTTCGGTATTCCGGCTTGCTGAATTACGGCATCCCACTTCGTAATGTCCGAGACCAGGCGCGCTTTCAGTTCGCCCGGAGTAGACGGGCTGGTTTCCACGCCGACCTTGTTGAACTTCTCCTTGATGTCGGGCAGCGCGAGCGCCTCATGAATGGCCTTGTTCATTGCGTCGATAATCTCTTTCGGCGTGTCTTTCGGCGCGCCGACGCCATTCCAGGAAATCACTTCGTAGCCTTTGACGCCGGATTCATCGACCGTCGGCACCTTCGGCATCAAAGGAGAACGCTTCGGACTGGAGGTTGCCAAAATTCGCAGTTTGTTGGCGATGACCTGGCCTTCAACCGCGGGCGGAAAATCGATCATCATCTGCACTTCGTTTCGAAGCAAAGCCGCGACGATGTCGGGTGAATTCTTGTAAGGCACGATCTGGACCTTCAGATCGGCAAGCGATTTGAACAATTCGCCGCCAAGATTTTGCGTGCCGCCC
>DATAUZ010000024.1:0-135676 GCA_036267995.1 Rhizomicrobium sp. | reverse complement strand
CGATTTCAGCCAGGCCGCTTGACGCAATTCCCGCCGCCGCCCTATAGGGCTCCTCCCCTTTTTGGGGCGCGTAGCTCAGCGGGAGAGCACTCCCTTCACACGGGAGGGGTCACAGGTTCAATCCCTGTCGCGCCCACCATTCTTCGCACTGCGCGCGAGAATGCCGCGGCGTAGCGCGTTAGCGCGAAGCCGGACCGATGTCGTGTCGGTCTACTTTTCCATGATTTCAAAATAGTAGTGATAATGGTGCCGGCAGCCGGGATTGAAGTTGGCGCCGCATGACGGGCACACATTCGCGCAATCCAGATACTCCCGCACGCTCAGTTCGCTTCCGCAATCGCCGCACAGAACGGCCTTGGTATCGAATTCCTCGCGCGGCCAAACCACCGCGTCATGATCCGCCAGCGCATCGTGACAATCCTTGCAGGCGTAATATTCGCCGCAGCACTTCATCTTGATGGCGATGATGTCCAGCGCCGAACGCCAGTGCGCGCAGCGGGTTTGGCGATCCAGTTCCAGTCCGTGAACGCGTGGCCGCGGCATGCGGCTTTGATAGCACGCCGCTTTGCCTTGTTCACGTCCGATTGATCGCGTCCTCGCGCACAAGCCTGTAGTCTTCGCCCCGCAACGGGAGGGCCGCAACATGAAACCAACATCCATCTGGACAGCCATTCTGCTCGGCGGCTTGGTGGCCGGCACCATCGATATCTTCGCCGCCTCGCTCATCAACATGCTGAGCCCGCTTTTCATCCTGCAGGCCATCGCCAGCGGCATATACGGCAAGGCGTCGTTCCTCATGGGCGCGCAATCGCAGATCGCGGGCCTGCTGCTGCAATGGGGCATGTCGCTCATCATCGCGGCGGTTTATGTTTTCGCCGCGCAGGCGCTTCCCGTCCTGAAGCAGCGCTGGCTGGCGCTGGGGCTGGCCTACGGCGTGGGCATCTACATCGTCATGAACTATGTGGTGATGCCGCTTTCGGCGGTCGGCCATTCGCCCAAGTTCGGCGCGCTCTCCTTCGCCGAAAACATGCTGGCCATGCTGCTGTTCGGCGTCATCGTGGCCTTCTTCGCGCGCGGCACCGCAAAGTCCTAGGCAGCGCGCCCATCCCGCCTTAAAACCCCCGGATCGTCATTCCGGGGGACTTCATGCCAATCCATCGCGTCAAAAATCATCGCGGCTCCAAGCTCACCAACCTGCATGCGGTGAACGATGCCGAACGCTTCATTCCCAAATTCCACATGCCGGAAAAAGGCATCCCCCCGCAGGCCGCCTACGACCTGATCCACGACGAACTGCTGCTGGACGGCAACTCGCGCCAGAACCTCGCCACCTTCTGCACCACCTGGGTCGATACCGAGGTGCGCAAGCTGATGGACGAGAACATCGACAAGAACATGATCGACAAGGATGAGTATCCGCAAACCGCGGAAATCGAATCCCGCTGCGTGCATATCCTGGCCGACCTGTGGCATGCGCCTGCCGCCGCCGAAACCGCCGGCTGCTCCACTACCGGCTCCAGCGAAGCCGCCATGCTGGGCGGGCTGTCGCTGAAATGGCAGTGGCGCAAGAGACGCGCGGCGCAAGGCAAATCCACCGACCGCCCCAACATCGTGTGCGGCCCGGTGCAGGTGTGCTGGCACAAGTTCGCGCGCTATTTCGATGTGGAGCTGCGCGAAATTCCGCTGGCGCCCGGCGCCATCTGCACCACCGCCGATCAGTTGGCGCCTTATTGCGACGAGAACACCATCGGCGTGGTCGCCACGCTGGGCGTCACCTTCACTTGCGTCTATGAACCGGTGAAGGAATTCGCCAAGGCGCTCGACAAGCTGCAAAAAGAAACCGGCCTCGACATTCCCATCCATGTCGATGCCGCCAGCGGCGGCTTCGTCGCCCCCTTCCTGCACAAGGATGTCGAATGGGATTTCCGCATCCCGCGCGTGAAATCCATCAACACCTCGGGCCACAAATATGGCTTGTCGCCGCTGGGCGTGGGCTGGGTGATCTGGCGCGAGATGGCCGACCTCGCGCAGGATTTGATCTTCTGGGTGGATTATCTGGGCGGCAACATGCCCACCTTCGCGCTCAACTTCAGCCGCCCCGGCGGCGAGATCATCGCGCAGTATTACAACTTCCTGCGCCTGGGCCACGATGGTTACACCCGCATCCATCAAACTTGCGCGGACACCGCGCAATATCTCGCGGCGGAATTGTCGAAGTTCGAGCACATCGAAATGCTGTACGACGGCAACGGCGGATTGCCCGCCGTCTGCTACAAGCTGAAAGACCCCAAGCGCGCCGGCTTCACCATGTACGATCTGTCCGAACGCGTGCGCATGCGCGGCTGGCAGATCGCCTCATACCCCCTGCCCGCCAATCGCCACGAAACCGTTGTGCAGCGCATATTGGTGCGCCACGGCGTCACCGGCGACATGGCTTCGCTCCTGCTGGAAGACATCAGCCGCGCGCTGGATCACCTGCAGAAGAATCCCCTCGCGCAATCCACCGCCCGCCCCATGCACAGCCACGCGGGGCGGTAACATCAAGCCGCCGCGAGCGCCTTTTCCACCGCATCGGGATTCTTCTCGATAACCTTGAGAAGAACGCGACCGGCGACATCGACCTTCTTGCCTTGCTCCCATCCTTCGATGGTTCTGGCGGGAACGCCGAAACGTTGGGAAAATTCCGCAGGGCTTTTCGCCACGGATTTGCGGATCGCCTTGATGCGGCTGGGCGTCATGTCTTCGATCTCGCGTGTGTGAAGCGCGATCTTTCCGCGCTTGTGATCGACAGCCTCTTTAAGAGAGGCGATCAATTCGCGTCCGAAGCGCGTGTCTTTCTTAGCCATCCTTGAGTTCCTTGATGAGCGCCGCGATAGCCTTGGTTTGGCCTTCCGACAGATCGTCCTGATCCTTCTTGCTGTAGGCCAGAAGCAAGTAAGCGGCTTCCGCCGCAACGATCAGCACATATATCGCCCTGCCGCCGCCGCGTTTTCCCCGCCCCCCAAGCGTAAAGCGGATTTTGCGCGCACCGGAGAGACCCTTGATCACATCGCCGGCTTGCGGATCGGCGGCAATGGTCTCCTCCAACTTCGCAATATCCTTCGTCGAAGCGCCAAGGCGTTTGAGACTCTTCTCGAATGCCGTTGTGCGAACGATCCGCATGGCCTTATATACGCCACTGGCGTATCATTGGCAAGCGAAAAATAACGCCGCGAGACTTCAGATTTGGCGTGTATCTTCCCCGCGAACAAAACGCCTATCGGGGGCACCACCATGAAAAAGCATTTTCTCACGCTCATCATCCCGCTTCTTCTTGTCTGCGGCGCGGCGCAGGCGAAGGACGGGTTTGAAACCGTGCGCTGCGGCGGCGATATTCCGCGTGCGCTGATCGGCGTGCGCACAAACAACGAGCCCGTCGTTGCCACCGAAGCCCGGCACAAGGCGTTGGCGCTGAAAGATCTGGGCGGCGACGAAATTTCGGACAATCTCAGTTCCGTGGAATGGTCGATCTGCGGCGGCGAATATATGACGCTGGTGGACACGCACGGGATGGTGACGGACGCGATCGCCATACTGCCGCAGCCTTCCAAGACAACGCCGGAATTTGCCGCTGGCATCTGCAAGCTGAACGGCAAAGACACGACAGGCGGCTGGATCGTCGCGGTGCTGGACAACAGCGCCGGCGGCAACGCCCCGCTCCTGCCGGCGAAGTCCGCATGGCGCATCAACGAGAAAACAAACAAGTTCGAGCCGGTCCCGGTGGCAGGCCTGCTTTGTCCGCGCGACGGCGCATTGCCGTAGGGCGATGGGCGTTAGAGTCCGAAGCCCACAAAATCAACTTGTCATGGCCCGGCTTGACCGGGCCACCCATTAAGCGCGCGTCCGCGCGCGCAAAGGAGTTCTACGCTCACCTGGGTGGCCCGCTTTCGCGGGCCGTGACAATGAAGGTTGGCTTTCTTTATTGAACGCGAACCTAGTGCACGCTGACCTTCGCTCCGCTGATGAACATGCCGTGCCCGTCATCGCGCTCGCAGATCGGCCCCGTCTTTTCGGAATGGCACACGAACGGACCACCCTTCCACGTCTGTCCGTAGGCGACCACCGGATCGGCGCTGCAACACGGCTGCTCGCCCGGATTATCGGTGCGCTGGGCGGGGCCGCTTTTGCCCAGCACCACGCGCACATAACTTGGTTGCGCGCGATCACATTGCAGTTCCGGCCCGCCATCTTCCGGTTTGTAGATTTCGGTACCACTCTGCGGCGTGTAGGTGCATTCGATATTGTTGGACGGCGTGGTGAAAATCGCCTGCTTATCTGCGGCACCCGAACCGGAATCGTTCTGCGCGAAGACGGCGGCAGGAAAGAGCAACGCCGCAGCCGCGGCGATCAAAACAAGCCGCATGAAATATCTCCCGAATGAATCCAGCGCTTGGTGGAGATTAAGCGAACGGTGTTGAACCGCCAAGAACCACCTTACTTTTAAGGGAATTATGCGTTCTCGGCTTAGCAACCCAATCATATATCAAATGAAGAAAAAACGCCGTTATTGAAATCGCGCGGAAGATTAACGGCGCAGGGGCGACGGTTTTTGAGGCTGCCTCGCCTTCGGCTGAGCTTTTCTGTGACCATCTAGAGGCCGCCCGCGACGTGTACTGCGCCATGATTCGAGTTTCAGGGCTTTCTCCATCGCGTGGACCATTTTCAGTGCGGTCACCGAACATTTCACAATGTCGGAGGGCATTAGGGATACGACTTCTTGGAGAGCCGAGTCTTTGGTTGGCTCAAGCGTCTGATCCGTGAGAAAGGCTAATGCGCCTTCTTCGGTCTGGCCCAGTAAGACGCCGTGCGCCAAAGTGTTTCGCATCAGTTTGAAGTCTGAAAACCGTTCCCCAAATATATGATCGTGCAATATCGCTATGTTCGGGTTTTTCATTTTTCCAATGTACTTTGCGATAACGAGTTTTTGTGAAAGTGCAGTCCTGCAGAGTAAAACGGTCGCCTCGCTCTCTCTCATTTGCGCTAAGTCGCAGATGTGAAGTTTTATCAAATCTTCGATTTCCGCGAACGCCCTCACGAATTTGCCGATTGCCATATATACGTCATCTGTAACGGTTACCGGTTTTATGTTCGATTTATTGGGAGCATAAATTTTGGCCATGCTAGCCTCACTTATAAGAAGACTGCAAAACGATGCGATTAGGCAATCTCACACAACGCAGTCGATTTGGACATCTCGCGTACAGGCCAAATTTGAAAAACAATCATGTCAGCGGTAACGGTGAGGCGTAACCCTCAAATCTTCTCCACCGAAACCACCGTCAATTCCATCACCGGCTTGCGCCCTTCCATCTCCATGGTTTCGCCTTCGCGTACGCCGTGCAACGCGCGGGCAACCGGCGCGGTCCAACTTATGCGGCCCGATGCGGGATCGGATTCATCCTCGCCCACGATTTCCAAAGTTTCCGCAGCACCACCGTTGCGCCGGAAAGTAACGCGCGAACCGAAGCCAACCTCTTTCGTCCGCGCGTCGTAATCGGTGAGTTGCGCGCTTGCCTTGCGCGCTTCCCAATAGCGCAGGTCGCGGGCGATGCGCGCGGCGGTGGCGTCGTCCGGCTTTGCCGCCGCCTCGTCTTCCAGCGCGGCGATCTTTTCCCCGATCAGGCGCAAGCCCCGCTCCGTCACCAGATTGGGCTCATCGCCAATCTTCAGTTCCGGCAGCGGTTCGGGCGGTGGATTGTCCTGCTCTTTGACGAAGGCGCGGCTCACGGCGTTTCTCCCTGCCGCATCCTAACGCGCGGCGCTGCCGGAAAGCGGCGGATTCCCCCAAAACATGGACAAAGCATTAAATCCCAAAATAATGCTTGTGTTCCTGTTTTATGTTCTCTATATGTTCTCTTACGAGAAGCGAAAGGACGAACGAGACGATGACTTGAAGATACCGCGAGACCATACAGGGCCGGGTGCAAGCTCGCGTGCATCCAGGGTGAATGGGCCGGAGTCCTTCGGTTCGCGGCAGCGCTGCGGCGCGCGCGCGAAGGGCCGGCCAATCGTTCGCCAGGACCGTGGGGTGGAAGCGAAGGTGCTTGTCCGTCGGCTCTTGATAGGGGTCTTCGGCTGGCCTGCCGCGTTTCGTGACCAGGGCGGGAGAAATCCGGCCGCGCCTCATATTGCGCGGATCGGGATTCGCCCGCCTTTATTTGTTGCGCGCCTCAAAGCCCGGCAGCGTCCAGCCGAAGCGGATGGCGCCGGCGCGCAACGCCAGCCCCGCCGCGAACGCCACGCCGCCGGCAATCGCCGCATCGATGTGCAGCGCAATCGCGCCGACATAGACCGCCGCCGCCAGCAGTGCCGCGGTGATATAGATTTCGCGCTTGAGCAGCACCGAAGGCTCGCCCGCGAACACATCGCGCAAAATGCCGCCGAAGGTTGCGGTCAGCATCCCCATCGCCACCGCCACGATGGAGCCGATGCCAAAGCTGAGCGCCTTGCCCGATCCGATCACGGCATAAGCGGCAAGCCCCACCGCATCGAACCACACCAGCGCGGAGGTGCGCCACAAGCGTTCGCCCACAATCCAAACCGCCAGCGCCGCGCCAACGCAAACCCAAAGGTAAGCCGCCTGATGCACCCAGAATACCGGTGCCCCGATCAGAAGATCGCGCAAGGTGCCGCCGCCAACGCCGGTGATGATCGCGAACACCACAAAGGTGATCACGTCATGGCGCGAGCGTGCCGCCGCCAGCGCGCCGGTAATGGCAAACAGCCCGACGCCCAGATAATCCAGCGTCACGAACGGCGTATGGAAATCGAACACCCGCTATCCCGCTCTGCGAACCCGGGCAGATTAGAGGAGATTCCCGTAATCCGGGAGCCGCGCCCATGCGTATAAAGGCCATGCGAAAAGTTCTCCTCGCTGTTGTATTTCTTGGCATTGCCGCTGCCGCCAGTTCCACGCTGGTCGGCGCGCAAACCGTTTCCTACGAAGATGTGCTGCAGCAACCCAGACCGCAGCCCACCGCGAAGATCGCCTATGGCAAAGCACCGCAGCAATTCGGCGAGCTTTATCTGCCGGCGGGCAAACCGCCCTACCTTGTCGTGGTTCTTCTGCACGGCGGTTGCTGGCTCGCGGCATTGCCCAGCACCGAACTGATGGCGCCAATGGCCGGCGATCTGGTGAAGCACGGCTATGCCGTCTGGAGCATCGCCTATCGCCGCGTCGGCGAAGACGGCGGCGGCTATCCTGGCACCTTCCAAGACACCGCCGCCGCCATCGATATGCTGCGCACGCTTGCGCCGAAATATCATCTGGATCTGGCGCGCGTTGTGCTGGTGGGCCATTCCGCCGGCGGGCATCTGGCGCTATGGGCAGCAGCGCGTGCGCATCTACCCAAAGACAACAAGCTCTATCAGCCCAATCCGCTGCCGGTTGCGGGCGTCGTCAGCCTCGCTGGCATCGACAATCTGAAAGCCTATCGCGATGGTGGCCCCAGCGCCTGCGGCGGACCCAGCACCATCGACTCGCTGGTTGGCCCGTCAACGCCATTGCACAGGGATGTGTACGCCGACACATCACCTTCAAACCTGCTTCCTATCGGCGTTCGCCAAGTGATCTTTTCCGGCAGCCTCGATCCCATCGTGCCCGCGAAATTCGGCCATGCTTACGCCACCAAAGCGAAAGCATCTGGCGACACGGTGGAAGATGTGGAGCTTCCGGGCGCGGGACATTTCGAGCAGATCGATCCGCAATCCAAAGCATGGCCGCGCATCCTGCAGGCCATTCAATCGCTGTCGTCCAGAACTCAGTGACGCGGGAATGTCAGCTCAAAACGCGCGCCGTTCGGTAGCGGTTGTTGTTTCACTTCGCCCTTGAGCTGCGAAGCCAGCGCACCCAACAATCGCATGCCAAGCCCATGCGCCGCGGAAATGTCGAAGTCCGGCGCAAGTCCCTTGCCGTCATCGCTCACCATCAGGCGCGCCTGCCCGTCGATCACCGTGAAATCGATTTCGATTTTGCCCTGCCGGTCGCCCGGATAGCCATGCTTCAGGGCATTGGAAACCAGTTCGTTGGTGATCAGGCCCACGGCTAACACCTGCTCCGAACTTAACTCGCTTTCATCCGTCGCCACCAGAATGGCGATGTGCGGCGGTTTGTTTTGCGAAATCGTATCCACAAGCCCGCGCAAAAGTTCGCCCGACCCCATGCGATCGACATGGGCGGAGCGGTGCAGATGATCGTGAATGGACGCCACCGTCATCACGCGGTTGCGCGCTTCCATCAGCCGCTGGGCCGCATCCTCGTTCGGGCTGCGCCGCGCCTGCAGCGTCAGAAGGCTCGCCACCTGCTGCAGCGAATTCTTCACGCGGTGATCCACTTCCTGCCGCAGAAGTTCGTTGTGCGCGATCAGGGCATCCTTTTCGCGCAACGCATCCTGCAGAACCGATCGCGTCAATCGCGCAGTGGCCAATGCGCGGCGCATTTCGAGCTGGTTCATCACCTGACGCCCCATCACGCGGATCAGTTCGATCTGCTGCGGTGTCAGTTGCCGCGGCTTGCTGTCCAGCACGCACAGCATGCCAATCGGCAACCCTTCTTCCGTCTCAAGCGGCACGCCGGCATAAAAGCGAAGATGCGGATCGCCGGTGACCAGCGGATTATCGGCCGTGCGCGGATCGCTCAGCGTATCGGGCACGACGAAAACACCTTTCTGCAGAATACCGTGGGCGCAGATCGATGCCTCAATGGGCGTTTCGCTGATATCGGTGCCGGCTTTCGCCTTGAACCATTGCCGCTTGCCGTCAACCAAGCTGATCAGCGAAACCGGCGTCTCGCAGATATCGGATACAAGCTTAACCACCTCGTCGAACTCATGTTCGCCGGGGGTATCAAGAATCTCATAGGATTCCAGCGCCGCGATACGCGCCGCTTCATGAGGATGTTCTTCGGCTCTCACGCACAATTCCCTGAATGGGGACGGCCATACCGTCCTCGACTACCCAAATTACCCCTGCGGTATCGGCACCCGGTGTGCGCCTGGATAGCCCGCAGCAACCCGCCCGGCCGGGAATTTAGCAGGTCTTTTTTTGGCTGTGTACCCGGCGGTTCGGTGCGCTTCCGCACATTTTACAATCACGCCCGGACGTTGAGAAGCCCAGCCACCGCGCGAATGAATGGGGCTGGTTCCCCGACGCCATTCGCAATCTCCACCAGCGCACCCAGAATGGGCGCCGTCTCAATTCCCCGTCCCGCCTCGGCATCGCGCAGCATGGAGGTTTTGAAATCGCCCAGCTTGCGCGTGATGGCCATGCGCTCATCCGGGGTCATGGCAAGCGGCAGCCCGATCTTCCCTCCAATATCCTGCATCTCCAGCATCATGGCGCGGATGAGCGCGCGCACATCCGGGTTGTCCAGCATCCGGCCAGTCGTAGCGCCGGTCAGCACGCTGAGCGGATTCATCGTCATGTTGCCCCAAAGTTTCGTCCAGATATCCAGCCGGATATTGGCACTGACAACAGGCTTCACGCTGGAACTCCCGAACGCCGCCGCAAGTGTGGTGGTGCGCTCACGTTGCGCTCCGTCCGGCTCGCCAAACAGCAACTTGTCCTCGCCATTCACTTCGATCACGCCAGGCTCCGGTGTCCAAGCGCTGGCATGAACCACACAGCCAATCACGCGCTCTGGCGAAATCGCTTTGGAAAGAACGCCGCCGGGATCAACCGATTGCAGAACCACGTCCTGCAGCGGTACGCCGGGCACCTGAAAAAACCACCATGGGATTCCATTGAGTGCAGGAACGACGGCGGTGCCCGGTCCAAGCAGGCTACGAATGGCCGGCGCCAGCGAAGGAACGTTCTGCCCCTTCACCGCAACAATCACATAATCCGGCTTGCCGAGGTCATCGGCATTATCGGAGGCGAGCAGCTTGTATGTTTTCTCCGCGCCTTGGTGGCGCACCCGCAAACCCTGTTCGCGAATGTTCGAAAGCGTTTGCCCGCGCGCCAGCAGCGACACATCCCACTTTGCCTCCGCCAGCAGGCCCGCGATCCAGCCGCCGATGGCGCCCGCGCCGATCACAACCACCTTCATGGCAGCTTGCCCGTGTCGATCCAGCCCGCAATGTCGCGCCACACCGTCTCGGCGCTGAGATCGCGCAGGATCAGATGATAGCCGTAAGGATATCGCCGCGATTGCGCGTGAGGTCCCAGTGCCGCAATCACCGCTTCGGTGGGGGCGGCCGGAATGATCTGATCCTTCGCGCCATAGACAATCAGGATCGGCGGAGGATCCTTCAATTTGTCCGGCGCGCGGCGCGCCTCATCCATCAGATTGACGAGGCCATAAACCGCATCGGCGCGTGTCTCATGCTGCATCAGCGGATCGCGCGACAACGCGCGCAACATGGGGATGTTGTCGGAAGGCCAGATGCCAAGGCCACTTCCTGAGACCGTCAGCCATGGCGTGGTATGCGCCGACATCCACAGCGCGGCACGATAGGACGCCGGCATATCCCCCCGCGACCACACCGCGGGCGCGGCAAGAACAACGCCATTCACTTGCGCCGGTGCGTTACCCGCCAAATCGGAAAGCACAACGGCCGCGCCCATGCTTTCACCCAGCGCATACACCGGCAAGCCGGGATATTTTGCGCGCGCGGCTTCCACGCAGTCATGAAAGTCCTGCCGCAGCACGTCATTGCCCGGCCAAAGCCCACCATTGGGCGCTTGCCCGAAACCGCGCTGGTCGTAAGCAATGGTCGTGATGCCATGCGCCGCCCACCACGGCCCTGGCATGGCAAACCCATTGGAATAATCGCCCATGCCATGCAGTGCCACGATGACGGCATTGGGATGCCCGGCATCCCAATGGCGCAACGGCAACCGCAGCCCATCGCGCGTGACAAAGGCATCGTTCGTGATCGCCGGTACGCCGTTCTCAAGCCCGCGCGGCGCAATCACTGGCGCACACGCTGCAAGCGCGGCGATCAGCGCGACAGCACACGTTTTACGCGCTTGCGCAAATAGGGAAGCAGCTCTGTCTCGAACCATGGATTGTTCTTTATCCAGCCGTTGTTGCGCCAGGAAGGATGCGGGAGCGCAATATACCGCGGCGCATATTCCCGCCAAGCCTTCACAGTCTCGGTCATATTCGCCTTGACCTTGTCGCCGAGATGCCAGGTCAGGGCATAACTGCCGACCAGAAGTGTCGTCTCGAATGGCGGCCGCGCGGCCAGCAGGCGTGCGCGCCAATGGGCGGCGCAGATTTTCGGCGGAGGCTTGTCGCCGCCATTGGCATCATAGCCGGGGAAACAGAATGCCATCCCCGCGAGAGCAATCTTCGAGCCATCGTAGAACGTCTCGCGGTCTATGCCCATCCATGCGCGCAACCGATCGCCGCTGGTGTCGTTGAAGGACAGCCCAGTCTTATGCACACGAAGGCCCGGCGCCTGACTCGCGATCATAAGCTTCGCCTTCTTCGTGACGTGAAGGACCGGGTTGGGCTCGAGAATTTTCTCGCAAATCCGGCAGGCGCGGATTTCAGCAAGGAGCCTGCCCAGTGACTCCGGCTTTGTGTCTGCTTTCATTCTTCGTTGCGCAGAAGATTGCGGGCAATAACAAGCTGCTGGATCTGCGAGGTTCCTTCATAAATGCGGAAAATGCGCACGTCGCGGTAGAACCGTTCGATGCCGTAGTCCGCCACATAACCGGCGCCGCCGAAAATCTGCACCGCACGATCCGCCACTCGCCCAACCATTTCCGAGGCAAAGTATTTGGAACAGGCAGCTTCCATGGTGACGCTCGCACCTGCATCGCGCTTCTTGGCAGCATCCAACACCATGCACCGCGCGGCATAGGCTTCGGCCTTGGAGTCCGCCAGCATCGCCTGGATCAATTGGAAGTCGCCGATCTTCTGGCCGAACTGTTCGCGTTCGCGTGCATACTTCACGCATTCATCGATCAGGCGTTCCGCCACGCCGACGCAAACTGCGGAGATATGCAGCCGTCCGCGATCCAGCACACTCATCGCAACCTTGAAGCCTTCGCCTTCCGCACCAAGACGCAGGTTTTCCGGCACCCGCGCATTTTCAAAAATCACGTCGCAGATGTGCGCGCCCTGCTGGCCCATCTTCTTTTCGGGCTTGCCGACACTGACGCCTTTGGTATTCGCGGGAACAATGAAAGCGGAAATTCCCGACGCGCCTTTCTTAGATGGGTCGGTCCGCGCCATCAGCGTGAACATGCCCGCGCGGTTGGCATTGGTGATGTAGCGTTTGGTGCCGTTGACGACATAATCAACGCCGTCGCGAATGGCGGTTGTGCGTACGGAGGCAGCGTCCGACCCAGCCTCGGGTTCGGTGAGCGCGAAACTGGAAATCACTTCGCCACTTGCCAGCTTGGGTAACCATTCGCGCTTCTGAGCTTCCGTGCCGAACATCACCACGCCTTGGCTTCCGATGCCGACGTTGGTGCCAATGACCGAGCGGAATGCGGGCGAGGTATGACCCAGCTCAAACGCCACAAGAGCCTCTTCCTCCATATTGAGGCCGAGGCCGCCATACTCCTCCGGAATGGATAACCCGAAGAGGCCAAGCGCCCGCATACCGGCGATCACGTCGTCCGGCACCCGGTCGTCCTCAGAGACCTTGGCTTCCAATGGCATGCAGGTCTCGCGCACAAAGCGGCGAACCTGATCGATCAGATGATTGCGGGTCTCAGTATCGAGCGCCATATCCGGCTCCAGGTGCGAGCCTGTAGATATAAAGGGTGGCGCAAGTGCTATCTAGGCCGGACGACCTCAGAATTCGTCATAGCCGTGAGCAACAGTGTCCACACCGTATTGGGCCTTCAGCTTCGCGTTCGATGCGGCAACATATTCCTTCAACAGCGCGCGGGTTTTATCGCCCATCTCGAAAGACGGCGCCGGCGGCTTGTCGGGCAATTGCACGGCGAGATTGCGCAGGGTGGTAAGCGCCTGATCTTTCGCCATAATGCTTGCGATAATGCTGCCATAATAGGCGAGCGTTTCCTGCGCCAGCAAACGATCCGCCGGTGATATGTAGTTGAGATCGTTGATCGCGAGCGTATCGCCATATGGCGCATATAGATTGCGGAAATTCTCGAATTTCTCATCCGCCATGCCGACATTCTGGCGCGGTGGCGCCGCCGTCATGCTGAGGCCGAGTTCCTCGAAGAACGATGGCAGCGCGCGTTTGTCGGCCTTGATGTCTTCCATCGCAATCACGCGCACGTTGCTGAATACGCGCCGTGCTTCTTCCGCAAAATGGAAATATTTTACGGTCGAGAGGAAATAGGTGTCGCCCTTCAGCAGCAGGCGCTTGAGGAATTCGTTGTAGGTAAAGCTCAGGCCGTGCATCACTGTTTCATACTTATAAACGGATTTGAGATAGTCGGCCGGCCGGCGCGTCAGCATGAGCACCGTCACGGGCTCCGGCAATACCTCTTTCAAGCGCTGCAGGCGCTCGGAATAGGAGACATCCACCAAGCCATAAGTCATCGCGAACGGGATGCTTTCGTCGGAAAGCGCAAAGACCCGCGCGCCTTTTTGCTTTGCCTGCATGATGGAGTAGTCGAACACGCGAGCCACGAAGTCCCGATCGTAGAATTGTGTGGATGTGCGCATGACCTGCCGCTGAAAGGCCTGCAGCATATCGGGCGCAACGAACTTGCTTGGACCAATCCCCGCGAAGAACACGTTCTTGGCTTCGCGCAGATAGCTTTGAATGGATGTCGACATGCATTTTGGCATGCCGATATGGAGCAGGCTTTTCATCTCGCTCATAACTTTTGCCCGCTCTAGACTGCGATCCGCAAATCGTTTGTTGCATCGCCGCTTCCCATCAACTCGTGATGGGCGGGTTTCAGGCAATCGTGATAGGAAATCAGCCGCTCGATGCGGTCGATCTGCTCGGCAGTAAAATAGCTGATGCCGCGGCCCGGCTCCGCCCGATTGTAGCGAAACTCGGTGCGTTCCTTCCAGGTCTCGTCAAAGGCACGTTGACAATCGTCATACGAACGCGGCACGCGCGCGTGCGCCAGCGCCAGTTCAAGCGCGCCGGCCGGATCCTCTCGAAAATCCGTATAGTCCAGAATGCAGACGCGGCCCGGCGATTGTTCAGCATAGTCCAGCCATGTCGCGAAATAGCTCACATACCACGGCGCCATGGTGTCCACGATGAAATTTGCCTGCATCAAGCGTGGCATAGCGGCAAACGTTTTTGGCACTGAAAACGAAAGCCCCATCGGCGTATTCGGATCTTTGACGATCATGTCCCAGAAGCTCGCCAGCATGTCCGGGATATTGCGCAGCATGACAATGGGCTTCAGATCGAATGCGTCGATGAAATTCCGGTTGCCGATGGAAGCTTGCATATGCGCATGCGTAATCAGCGTATCGGGCGTGAACGCGCCCATGTAGTAGACAATGAGCGCCGGAAGGTAGGGCGCGGGATCACGGCCGCCTTCGGCATGTACAATGCGTCCAAGTTGGCCGCCTGTCGCTTCAATTGCCGCCGTTCGGAAAAACGTTCCCGCGGATCGCGGCGCAAAGGCGAACAGGACGAGCGGCCGGCGTGCGCTCAGTTCGCGTGAATACTTTGCAAGCGCGCCCTCAAACCGACCATCGATCTGCGGACGCGCGAAGATGGCGTTCAGGGTCTCGGCGTCGATTTCGAGCGTCATGCGGGCACCGTCCGGATTCACCCGCATGGTTAACCAAAAGTGGTAAACGAAGCCTGACGCCTCCTAAAAGCCGCTAAAGCGCTTCAGCGGTCTGGGCGTAGACGATTACGGCGAACAGGTGGTCGGGCGGCCCGTTTTCCGGTCCTAGCGGCAAGACGACGCTTTCCTGGAAATAGGCCCTTTTGGTGGGATCACGGTCGTACCAGCCTCGAAAAGCAATGGGCTCGCGCGTCTCAATGACATAGCGGTAAGCCTTACACAGCGCGCTGCCATAGCCCGGGATCGCAGCCTCAACGTCGTGCAGCGTCTTGCCCTGAAACGAACGCCCTAATCCCACGACAATGGCATCGCCCATGATGCGAACCTCGAAGTCCTCACCACCGTCGAGTACGCGAAAAAGCACCGCATAGCGCAGCAAATCCCGTAGATCACGCAAGGGCAATTCCTCGCGCCGGGGATACGGCCGTTCGCCGCGGGTCCGGTTCCATATCTCATACGCCTTGCGGGTCAGCGGATTGCGGGTGTCGTCCACAGCCACGCGCTGCCGTGTCCGTCCCTCCGTCGGATTTGGCAACAAGGCATCGGTATGAGATGGGTCGTGAAGAAGTACCATTGATGTCGCGTTCGTTGGGCGGCGAAGCTTCCGCCTTATTGGTTAAACGAATGCAAATGAAAGAGTTCCACCGATGCGCCTTTCCGTACTCGACCAGTCGCCCATTCGCGAAGGCGGCACCGCCGCGCAAGCCGTGGCCGAAACCATCGAACTTGCCAAAGCTGCGGAGGCTCTCGGTTATCATCGCTACTGGGTAGCCGAGCACCATAACGCCAAATCGTTCGCAGGCTCGGCACCGGAAATCCTGATCGCGCGGCTCGCGGCGGAAACCAAGCGCATGCGCATAGGTTCCGGCGGCATGATGCTGCCACACTACAGTGCGCTTAAAGTTGCCGAGCAGTTCCGTATGCTGGAAACGCTGGCGCCCGGGCGCATCGATCTGGGGCTTGGCCGCGCTCCCGGAACCGACCAGCGAACGGCGCAAGCATTGCAGGCCCGACCGCAAGCATGGGGCATCGACGCTTTTCCCAGCCAGGTGCTGTTGCTGCGTCAATTTCTGGATGACGCGGGCGGCGGACCGGCCATTGCCGGCGATCATCCCTTTCGCGGCGTACATGCCATGCCGAACGGCGAAACGCGCCCAGAGATGTGGCTGCTCGGCTCCGGCGTGCACAGCGCCGTCTACGCCGCCGGACTTGGCCTGCCGTTCAGCCACGCGCACTTTATCAACACCGAAGGCAGTGAAGATGCCTGCGCGGCCTATCGTGAACGCTTCAAGCCCAGCGATTGGTGTGCAAAGCCAACACTTTCATTAGGCATTGCGGCATTGGCCGCGGAAAGCGAAGAAGAAGCCGAACGCCTCTCCGCCTCGCGTAACCTTTGGGTGGTTCGGTTGCTGACGGGACGGTTCAGTGCCTTTCCCTCGCCCGAAGAAGCGCTGGCCTATGAATTTGACGATCGCGAACGCGCATTGTTGAGAAGCGTCCAGATGCGCTCAACCATCGGCACACCCGAGCAGGTTCGCGTACGATTGCTGGCCTTGGCGGAACGGCATGGCGCGGAAGAACTGGTGGTTGTCACCATCACATACGATTTCGAGTCGCGTCTGCGCTCATACGAACTTCTTGCCAAAGCGTTCGCGCTGACGCCTCGCTAGTGCGGCATGCGTTGCCCCATCTGTTTCCTGCGTCGCAGTGTGACAGACTCGATATCCCGTTACATTCTTAGAACGATTCGGGTGGGCTCATGGCTTCGAACAACACTCGTCCTGTTGAGATTCGTGCGCTTGCCGGTGCGCGGGCGCTGCCCCCGTTGCTTCTGGTGCTTTACCACTATCACGAAGGCCACGGCTACCAGCATTTCCGCCCCTTCGATGTTTTCATCGCCAAGGGCTATCTCTGGGTCGAATTCTTTTTCGCGCTCTCAGGCTTTGTGCTGTTCCACGTTTATGGCACGCGCTTTGCCGAGTTCTGGCGTGGACGCGCTTACGCCGATTTTCTGAAAGCACGGCTTTCACGGTTGTATCCGCTGCACCTGGCGACGCTACTCATCATGCTGGCGATGATGATCGTGGCTAATGCGTTTGCATCGTGGGGCGGATATTACTCGTTCTACAACGACCCCGCTTATCACCCTTATGCGACGTTCTGGAGTTTCATCGGCAACTTATTTCTCGTGCAGGCGTGGCACTTGTTTCCCGCCTTGTCGTGGAACGGCGTGTCCTGGTTCGTCAGCGTGGAATTTTTCCTCTGCTTGATCTTTCCGGTTTACCTGTGGATTGGTGCGGGGCGCGCATGGCGCGGCGTGCTTTTGATCGCGGCGGGATGGGGCGTGCTTTACGGGCTCGCCGCGACATCGCATCACGGTCTCGATATTACGTTCGATTTCGGCATTGTGCGCGGCGCGGCGGACTTTGCCGTTGGTGTCGGGCTGGCGATGCTCTATCGCGAAGGCGTGACGCGCGGCGTGGGAAACTGGTCTGCACCGGTCTGGTCCGGGATTCAGTTCGTTGTGATCCTGTGGCTGCTTTATTTTATCTACAACACAGGCTGGTCTCACCGGCCTGCGGACTTCTGGATCGTACCGCCGCTTACGCTGCTTATTCTCGCAATCGCCTTCGATCGTGGTTTCTTCGCGTGGTTCCTGCAAAGGAAACCTCTTCTTGTTCTGGGCGAATGGTCGTTTGCGATTTACATGGGGCAAACTACCTGGCTGCAGGTGTTGCATATCGCCGAACAGCGGCTTTATCCCCATCCTGCGCCGCAATGGGTGCATTTCATCCACATCGCTGAACCCACAGGACTTGTCGTCCTCTGCACACTTTGGGGTTGGCTGCTATACAAAGTGGTGGAGCATCCGGCGAATATGGCGTTGCGCCGGTACTTCGCGCGGGACAAAACGGCGGCTTGACCGCTCGCCTTCTTCGCGCGCAAATCCCGCCGCACGCCATTCACAGGGGGATTTCCCATGACCATCCGCTTCGATAACAAAGTCGTCATTGTCACCGGCGCGGGTGGCGGGTTGGGCCGCTGCCACGCCCTGGAATTCGCCAAGCGTGGCGCGAAAGTGGTTGTCAACGATCTCGGCGGGGCGGTCGACGGCACAGGCGGCAATAGCGCCGCCGCCGAAGCGGTTGTGGCTGAGATCAAAACAGCAGGCGGAACGGCTATCGCCAACGGCGCATCGGTGACCGACGATGCGGGCGTTGCCCATCTCATCAAGCAGACGACCGACACGTTCGGCCGCATCGACGTCATCATCGCCAACGCCGGCATCCTGCGCGACAAGAGCTTCTCCAAGATGGAATTAAAGGACTTCGAAATCGTGATGAACGTCCATGTGATGGGTTCTGTGAAACCAATCAAGGCGGCCTGGGACATGATGAAGGCTCAACAATATGGCCGCATCGTCGTCACCACATCTTCGACCGGGCTATATGGCAATTTTGGCCAGACGAATTACGGTGCAGCAAAGTTGGGCCTTGTCGGATTCATGAACACGCTGAAGCTGGAAGGCGCGAAGGATAACATCAAAGTCAACGCCATCTGCCCAGTGGCCGCCACGCGCATGACGGAGGGCCTGATGCCGCCGGAAGTTCTGGAACGGTTGAAGCCGGAATATGTGACGCCCGCCGTCGTTTATCTCGCGAGCGATGACGCGCCAACTGGCACGATTTTGACAGCGGGCGCCGGTGTATTCTCGTCAGCGCAAATCGTAGAAACCAACGGCATCAATCTCGGCCACAACGCCGATGCCGATACGGTTGCCGAAAATATCGCGAAGATCACCGACTTCACGGGCGCGCAGCACTACAACATGGGCGGCGAGCAGGGCGCGAAGATTTTCGCGCGGCTGCAGGATAAGCCCGTCAAGGGATAATTACTGCACCAGCGCGACGTTGTTGCAGCGGACACCATTCACCTTCACATCCGCTTCGCCAAGGCCGATGCCGAGGAGATTGGTGAGGTTATCGATCGCAGCGTCGAGCGGCGCTGCGACAGTGCTAAGGCTAGACTGAACGGCCGACGTCACAGCACTTTGGCCGAGCGGCAGGCCAAGACCGAGCAGCTGTACGTTCAAGCTCAACTTGCCCAGCAGGCTGGTGATGGAGGCCTGAACGGCGTCGTTCGTTTTCACTGTCTTGATCGTCCCGCTTGAAATATCGCCGCCGGTGAACGCCACGCTCTGCCAACTGGCGCCCCCCAGCTTCACCTGCGAGGAGCCTGTCACCTTCAGGAGCAATGTGCTGAGCAGCGTGGCCGGACTGATATCTGGCTCGCTTTCAAAATCGTCCAAAGTAGCGGGATTGATCTGCCCGATATTGGTTTGCCCGATGCTGGGCGCAACAGACAGCACGACCGAGTTGGCCGAGGGCGATGCGCCGCACGTCATGCTGGAAAGCTTGGCCTGCGCCGAAGCCAGTTCCACGTAAACCGGCAGATCGATGCTGGCAACGCCGGCCAGCGCGCTTCCTGCCGGCGCAACCTTTAGATCGAGATAAAGCCGCGCCTGAGCCGTGCGCACGATGACAGTGTTCGCATCGGTGACAGCAAGCCAAGGCGAATTGGCGGAACGCTGGCCGATGGCAAGCCATGCCGTATTGCTCAGCACACCAGGAACGCTAAGGCTGAGGTTGAGCTTTACCTGACGCCCTGCCTGCGCCAACTGCAGCACCGCTGTGGCCATATCGAGCGCGCTGACACCGATGCCGGAGGCGCCACCACCGCTGACGTAGTCCTGCGCGCCATAAGGGCCGAGATCGAAAAGCTGGCCGACGCTGATCTTCTGGCTGTTGGCGGCGGACGCGATGGTCCGCATTGCGTTCGCAGCGCTGCCATTTCCCTGCGACGATAGAATATCCGCGACGCTGGAAAGCGCGTCGCCTGTCGAAACATTGCTTGAAAGTGTATCGTTGAACGAAGCGGCGGTGACGCCGGCGCGCGTCTTCAGAGCGCTGGAATATTGCAACAGGTCAACGTTGGCATTTGCCAGCGCGTTGTAATCCGCCACGGACAGATTGATGGTGCTTCCTGTAAGCGCGCTCAACATGGAGTTCGCCAAACCGCCGTTAAGCGATGCGAGACGCGTTCCAAGCGAAAAGCTGACAAGCTGCGCCTGGGCTGCGGTTGCCGTACGCGAGATCGGCACGGAGGAGCGGCCAAGCAGAAACGCGGAAAAATACAAATCGGCCTGGCTGGAGAGCGTTACACGAACCGCATCCGCCGGCGCAGCCCCCACCACAAATCTCTCATCCGCGGCGACGGCCGCGTCTGGCTTATAGTTGCCGGTCAGCACGCTTGCCCGAATGGGCTGGTTCCAATCGTTTGCAGCAGCCGTCGCGGTGGCTGCACTTTGGGCGTTGTTGAGATTGGCGGCGGCGGACATCGCCGCCAAATCGGCGATTCCCTGAAGCTGCCGCGTTTTCAGATAGACAGCCCCGAAATCGATTGAGACGGCGAGAAACCCCACTATCACGAAGATGGAAAGCGCAGTGACAATGGAAAACACGCCACGCTCGTCGACAAGAAATTTCTCCAATCGCCCGCGCATCAAAAGCCTCCGAGGCGAACGGTGGCCGTGCGAACGATTGTAGAAGGCGGCATCGGCACAAGCCCTGCCGCGGCCCAGAACGGCATCGCGGACGCGTCATAGGAAACGCGCACGGTAAAGGTCTGCGCTTGCCCGTTATAGGAAAGAGAAGCGGCACGCGCTTTCAGCATCGCATTGCCGGCGATCTCGTCGGCGAAAGAACTTTGCGCAAGTGTTTGGCGTTCGCCTGACGTCAGGCCTGCAACCGCGGCGCGCGCAGCATCATTGGCAAGCTCCTGCACACTATGCGCGAGCCAGAAATAGCCCCCGTATGAAATGATGCCGAGCAAGAAGAAAAGAAAAATGGGGGAGAGTAATGCGAACTCGATTGCCGTGCTGCCTCGGCAATCATGCCAATGCTTCACGCTTGCCGCAGACGCCGGAGAAATGCTCGTACGCATCCATGCCTCGCACCCCCGGCATAGATGATGTTTGGGTAGCCTATTCTACCTCTGGTTGAAATTGTGTGACCGCATCATGCTTGCCCGGCGGTTAACGCAAACGATCAAAGCCCCAGAACCGCTTTCGCCATGATGTTGCGCTGAATTTCATTCGAGCCCGCATAGATCGAGGCTTTGCGCAAATTAAAGTAGTAGGGCGCGATCGGCGCAGCATAGTCCGGGCCCGGACGCGGCACGTTTGTTTTCGCCCAGGTGTCACGAACAAACGGCATCGCATAGACGCCGATGGTCTCCACCGCCAACTCCGAAATCGCCTGCTGCAATTCCGTGCCGCGGCATTTGAGCATGGAAGATTCCGCGCCCGGCCGCTGCCCCGCGCTCATCGCGGAAAACATGCGAAGTTCGAAGAATTCCATCGATGAAATCTGTATGTCCAGATCGTCCACTCGCGCACGAAAAGAAGAATCCTCAATCAACTTAGAACCGTCCACTGCCGTTTCACCCGCAAGTCTGCGCACCTTCTTCAGCGCGCGTTTCAGGCTTGGCGAATAGGCATTGCCACGTTCGAACTCCAGCAGGTATTTCGCATAGGTCCAGCCCTTGTTCTCTTCGCCGATCAAGTTCTCCTTCGGGACTTTCACATCGTCATAGAAAACCTGGTTTATCTCCTGCTCCAGCGGCATCGGCTCATCAAGCGTGACAATCGACTCGACTTTGATGCCGGGTGTTTTCATATCCACGAGAATGAAGCTGATGCCTTCCTGCGGTTTACCCGTGGTTCGGGTGCGGACAAGATTGAACATCCAATCGGCCCATTGACCATGTGTCGTCCAGATCTTTATCCCGTTGAGCAGGTAATGGTCGCCCTTGTCCTCGCATTTCATCTGCAGCGAAGCGAGGTCCGAACCGGATCCCGGTTCGGAGTAGCCTTGGCACCACCAAACGTCGGAACTGAGAATTGGCGGCAGGAAACGCTTCTTTTGCGCCTCGCTGCCGAACGCCATAATCACCGGCGCGCACATGCGCAGGCCCATGGGCGATACGATAGGCGTGCCGGCGGCGGCCATTTCGGAATCGTAGATGAATTTCTGGGCGTGGCTCCAGCCTGTCCCGCCTTGTGCCACCGGCCAGTTCGGCGCCGCCCAGCCCTTCTTGTATAGCGTCTTCTGCCACTTCACCTGGTGGGCCTTGTCCATATAACCATTCTTTGATTGCGCCAGCAGGCCACGCATTTCTTCGTCGAAATTATTGGCGATGAACGCACGCACCTCATCGCGAAAGGCAATGTCTTCTTTAGAAAACGAGAGGTCCATGGAAAGGCTCCAGATAGCGGTCAGCGGATTTTTAACCCCCGAATCCGGCGCGGTCGAGCCTTAACGGCCATTAACGCCAAAAGAGTCAAACTCTAAAAGCTCTCTTAACCGCGACCGGCCCATCATAGCCGCATGCTTGGGGCATTCCAGAAACTGCTTGCGCAGCCGCGCACGCGCGACGACCGGCTGACACTGGAACAGCTCGGCTTGGCACTGCGCAACGTCCGGCCCAATCACGCCATGATGCCAGTGTTCGCGGGCATTATATGCGCGATGTTCCTCACGTGGGTCAGCACCGCCGTTTTGGTGATGTGGTTTGTGATCGTCGTCATCAGCGTAATTCCATTGGCCGCGGTAACATACGAATTCGCGCGGCGGGCGCCCACCGATAACGACCGGCGCAAATGGACACTCTTTGCCGCGGGAGCGTATGCCATTTTTACCGTGGGCTGGTCGTCGCTGGCCTTTGTGTTCTGGACGCAGGGCAGCGACCTCAATCACATGCTGATCGTACTGCTGGTCGCCTGCACGTTGGCAGGCAACACCGCGTTGATTGCTCCCAGCCGTCCGCTGCTATGGGTAAGTTTCGTCGTCTACGGCGCCACGCTCATTGCGGCGCCGCTTCAAAGCGGCGGTCTTATATACGGCGGCCTTTCCGCCGCTGCGGTACTCTATGTCGGATATCTTTACCTGATGGCACGCCAGCTTTACGCGACGGCCCGCGATATGTTGCTGCTGCGTGATGACAAGAACGACCTGATCGACGCCTTGGCAAAATCCAAAGAAGAATCCGATGAAGCGCGCGACCGCGCTGAAGCGGCCAGCCGTTCGAAATCCCAATTCCTGGCCAACATGAGCCATGAACTGCGCACACCGCTGAATGCCATTCTCGGGTTCTCCGAAATGATTTACGCGGGAATAAACCGCAATCCGCAATCACAGCTTGAATATGCCAAAATCATTCATGAATCTGGCTCGCATCTGCTGACGTTAATCAATGACATTCTCGATCTGGCAAAAATCGAAGCGGGCGGCTTTGTGTTGCGCGAGCAGGATATCGACCTCGGATCGCTTCTCGAAAAGTGTTCGCAGATCGTCGCTCTTAAAGCCGAAGATGGTCGCGTCGAAATCTGCAACCATATCCCCGCCGGTCTTCCACATGTGGTGGCCGATGAACGTGCGCTGCGGCAAATTCAACTCAACCTTCTCTCCAACGCCGTCAAGTTCACGCCGCCGGGCGGTAGCGTAACGGCCTTCGCACACATCGCCAGCGACGGCGCAGTGGCGTTCGGCGTTTCTGATAACGGCCTTGGCATCGCGCCGGATGACCACCAGCGCGTCTTTCAGAATTTCGGCCAAGGACGCCATGACATCGTTACGGCCGACAAGGGGACCGGCCTGGGCCTGCCGATCGCCAAGGGGTTGGCCGAGGCGCACGGCGGGCGAATTCATCTCGATAGCGGCATTGGCGAAGGAACAACCGTGACAGTTTATCTCCCAGCGTCGCGCGCCAGCACGCCAGCTTTGGAAGCGCTCGCCTCCTGATTACTCACCTTTGAATTCCGGTGTGCGTTTTTCAAAGAAAGCTGAGACGGCCTCGGCATGATCCTTGGTCTTGTGGGCAACCGCCTGCATGGCCGCCGACATTTCCATCACTGCGTCGAAACTGGAATTCTGCGAGTCGCGCATCAGCCGTTTCGTCATGCGCAAGACATCGGGCGGTTGACGGCAGATGCGACCGGCAAGCGCTTTCGCCTCATCCATCAGACCTGCCGCCGGAACCACTTTCGAGACCAATCCCCATTGCAGGGCAGTTTCGGCGCTGATCGTGTCCGCCGTGAAAAACAGCTCGGAAGCGCGGGACGTGCCGATTACGCGCGGCAATATCCAGGATCCGCCATCGCCCGGCACAAGACCGATTTTCAGAAATGTTGCGCCGAAAATTGCGTTGTCCGCGGCGACGCGGATATCGGCAAGGCACGCCACGTCATTTCCCAAACCGATGGCCGCCCCGTTCACCGCCGCAATTAGCGGCACTTCGATATTCCAGATCGCACGCACCATGCGATGAATGCCGTTGCGATAGCCTTCGCGGATCGAAGCGGCAGACCCGCCAAAGGCGCCGGCTTTTTCTTTCATCGCTTTCAGATTGCCGCCAGCGGAAAAAGCCGAACCGGAGCCAGTGAGGATGGCGCAGCGCACATCGCGATCGGCGTTGATGCGGGCGGCGGCTTCGCCAAACAATTCACCGTCGCCCGCTTCCCCCAGCGGATTACGCATTTCTGGGCGATTGATCGTCAGCGTGACGACATGGCCCTGCTTTTCAAAAAGTAGTGCGGACAAGTGCCTCTCCCGGATAATCGATCAACTGCTTGTTTACCATTGCGGCAGGGTAAATCGAAAATGTCCATTAAGGGTATCTGATGCATTCTCTCACTTTCGGCCACCGATCGGGGAAGTGCGTGGAAAAGCCGTTTATAACGTCGCAGCGATCTTCCGCCATTGCCAGCCCGCGGCCACGCGTACGCAGGCGTGGTCACCGTTCGCTGCGCATCCGGCTGGCGCGGATATGGACATCTTTTCGCATTTCACTAGATCCCCGCACGCCGGTCGAAGCACAGCTTGTCGATGCGCAGCTCAGAATGGTGCGCAAAGCCGGGCGGCTCGACATATACATCCTGCCGCCGCTATCAATTCTGATTGCTTTGGTAAACTCGACATGGATCGGATGGCACGGGCCCGCTTTGTGGTGCGCAATCGTGATCGCCGGCAGTATCGGTTCAGAGATTGTCAACCGCCTGGTGGAGCGCGAAGAGGGGCTGTTACCCAGCGACGTCGCGCGGCGCGCCAAAATCTTCACTCTGACGAGCGCCACTTTCGCTGCAACCTGGGCTGCCATGCCGCTTGCCATGTGGGCACCTGATCAACCGATAAACCACATGTTCCTGATTCTTATTCTTGCCAGCACACTTGCAAGCTGGAGTGTGACCGGCGCGCCTCATCTGGGCATCGGCCAACTGCCACCGATTTTCCTGATAGCATCGATGATATTATCTCCACTACTGGCAGGCGGCTGGTTGAATCTCGCGATCGCGGGAATGTGCGTGGGCTATGTGATTCTTATCACGACGCTTACGCAATCGACTTATGAAACATCTTATAAAATGCTGCGGCTGCAGTTTGAGCGCCGCGGACTCATCGCCAATCTGCGACGCGCGCGAGACGAATCCGATCAGGCGCGCATTCGCGCCGAGCTGGCAAGCAACGCGAAGTCGCAATTCTTGGCCAATATGAGCCACGAACTGCGCACGCCGATGAACGCCATCCTCGGCTTTTCGGAACTCATCAGCGCCAAGGCGTTCGGATCGTCCATCGACAAATATGCCGAATATGCTGCGATCATTCACAATTCCGGCCAGCATCTTCTGACTCTGATCAACGACATTCTCGACCTCGCCAAGATCGAGGCAGGCCGCGTGGAACTTTCGGAGAGCGACATCGATGTTGCGCTGCTCGTGGACGAATGCATCCGTATGATGGCGAACAGGGCGGAGACCGGCGGCATTACGCTGCGTACCGATGTGCGCCCTCGGCTGCCCCTGCTTTATGGCGATCAACGTGCCGTTCGCCAGATCGTCGTCAATCTCTTATCCAACGCGGTGAAGTTTACGCCGTCCGGCGGCCGCATTCTGGTGTTCGCGCGCATGGAGGCGGATAGCCGGATGGTGATCGGTGTCGAAGACACCGGCATCGGCATTGCAAAGGAAGATCACGCCCGCGTTTTCGAAAGCTTCGGGCAAGGCCGCCACGACATCGCGACATTTGAGAAAGGAACTGGCCTGGGCCTTCCCATCGTCAAAGGTTTGGCCGACGCTCATGGCGCCGAGGTACATCTCACGAGTGAGCAGGCAGCGGGTACGCGTGTGACCGTTTATTTCCCGGCCTCTCGCATGCACGAGCGGCCGCAGGTCTCCCACATTTCAACCGGTGTGCCTTCTGTCGCCAGCCGCGGCTGGGGTACCTAACTCAGGCTGGAATAGCGTTTCAGGTGATGATCGACATTGCCGTAAAGCGTGTCGATCATGGTGAGCCGCTTGAAATAGTGACCCACGTTCAACTCTTCCGTCATGCCCATCCCACCATGCAGTTGCACGGCATTCTGGCCGATGAAGCGCCCTGCCCTGCCAATCTGCACTTTGGCGGCTGACGCCGCTTTCTTGCGCTCTGCCTCGCTGTCACCCAGCTTCAACGTCGCCATGTAGGTGATCGACACCGATTGTTCGTGATTCATGAACATATCCACCATGCGGTGCTGCAACACCTGGAACTTGCCGATCGGAACGCCGAACTGCTTGCGGGTCTTGGTATATTCAACGGTCGCATCCAGCAGCACTTTCATCGCACCCGTTGCTTCCGCGGCGTGCGCGGCAATCGCGGTGTCCGTCACCTTCTCGACAAGCTTCAATCCGTCGTCGGCTGTTCCGATTACGCGCGAGGCCGGAACCTCCACATTCTCAAATGTCACTTCGGACGCGCGCAAGCCATCGATGGTCGGATAATCGCGTGTTGTTATACCTTTCGATTTCTTGTCGACCAGAAAGACGGTAACGCCCTTTTCGTCGCGCTGACCGCCCGCGGTGCGCGCGGTGACGATCAACTGATCCGCCCACGGCGCGCCGATCACGACAGCCTTGTTGCCATTCAGCACATAACCTGAACCTTGCTTCTTCGCCGTTGTCGTAAGATCGGCCAGATTATAACGTCCCTGGGGCTCGGCGAACGCGAACGCGATCACTGTTTCGCCGCCCGCAATCTTGGGCAACCATTCGTCCTTCAGTTCTTTCGACGCGTCACCCAGAAACGTGCCGCCGATAACCACCGTTTGTGCGAACGGCTCGATCACCAAAGCGCGACCGAACTCCTCCATCACGATTAGCGTCTCGACGGGCCCACCACCAATGCCGCCGAATTCCTCCGGCAACGGCGCCGCCAGAAGGCCAAGCTCCGCAAATCGCTTCCAGTTTTCCGGACGCCAGCCAGCTTCGCTCTTGGCGATTTTTCGGCGCGTGTCGAAACTGTAGTTGTCGGTCAGAAACTTCGAGACCGAGTTGCGGAGCAGCGTCTGCTCCTCGGTGAACGAGAAATCCATTCGTGTCTTCCCTGAATGTTTTATTGCGCCAAGTGTTAAAGACCGAGAACGGCCTTCGCAATGATGTTCCGCTGAATCTCGTTGGAGCCGCCATAGATCGAAGCTTTGCGCATGTTGAGATAATGACCGGCCTGCCCCACCGCGTATTCCCGCCCCACTGGATATTCGTTGTCGTTGAAATCGTGTTGGTCGGGAAAGCCATAGTAGCCAGCCGCTTCCAGCGTGAGCTCCGTAATACGTTGCTGAATTTCCGTGCCTTTGATTTTCAGGATAGAACTTTCCGGGCCAGCCGAATGCCCGCGCGATTCCTGAGCCAGCGTGCGAAGCTCTGTGAACTCCAGCGCGCTGAGATCGATTTCAAGCTCGGCGATTTTGCGCGCGAACTCGCCGGTTTCCACCAGCGGCGTGCCATCCACGGTTTCAGCTGCGCCCATCAGGCGCAGACGCTCAATCGCTTTCTTTGAACGTGCCACGCCCGCAATGCCGGAACGTTCATGCACGAGAAGAAATTTGGCGTAGGTCCAACCCTTATTCTCTTCGCCGATGCGGTTCTCCGCCGGCACTTTTACGTTATCGAAGAACACCTCGTTCACTTCGTGCACACCGCCCAGAACAATGATGGGTTTTATGGTAATGCCGGGCGTCTTCATGTCGATCAGCAGAAAGCTGATGCCTTCCTGGTTCTTGGCGCTGGAATCTGTCCGCACCAGGCAGAAAATCCAGTCGGCAAATTGCGCGAGCGTCGTCCATGTCTTCTGTCCGTTGACGATGTAATGGTCGCCTTCGCGCGCTGCACGGGTTTTTACGCTGGCCAAATCCGACCCGGCGCCGGGTTCCGAATAGCCCTGGCACCACCAGTCCTCGCCGGAAAGAATGCGCGGCAGATATTTCTTTTTCTGCTCTTCGTTTCCGTAGGTGTAAATAACCGGGCCCACCATCGCGAGACCAAATGGCAGCAGCATCGGCGTTTCGCCGGCCGCACACTCTTCGTTGAAGATATAACGCTGCGTAATGTTCCAGCCGGTGCCGCCATATTCCTTCGGCCACGCCGCGGCGACCCAACCTTTCTTGTAGAGAATCTTGTGCCACGCGATGAAATCCTCGCGCGTCTGCATATCGCGCCGCGCGCGGCCCTTGAGATCTTTCGGAAGGTTGTCCGCGATGAAGCCGCGCACCTCTTTGCGGAAGGCTTCTTCCTGCGGCGAAAAACTGATGTCCATATGCTGGCCCCGGTCCGACAAATTGTCAGCGCCATGATACCGGGACGGGGCAGCGCTTCAATAGGGCAAAAAAAGAGGCGCGAAGCGCCGGGCTCTTGCCCTGGCAACTCCGCGCCTTTGCCCTCGCGCTCTCGCGCAATGGGCTAAGCGATTTTACTTGTTGGCTGCATCGCGCACAGCGTCCTTCGCGCCGCCCACGGCACTCTCGACTTTGCCTTTCAGCTTGTCGGCCTGGCCTTCGCCCTGCAACTTGGCGTCACCGGTGACGTTACCCACGCCTTCTTTCACAGCGCCCTTCGCCTGGTCGGCGGCGCCCTTGATACGATCCTTATCCATGTCTCGTTCCTCGTTTGCGATTTGCGGAATTGCCCACATAGAACGTTCGCTAACGGTGGCGGTTCCTCACCAGTCTTTCGCCCGTAAAGTGATGTGCGGGTAAGGTTTGTGCACTTCCTACCTTGGGATACCGGGGAGCGGTCTCGAGGGTCTCGCCATTCTTCCCGGTCGGCCGACGTCGCAATGGGAACTTTCCCGGCTTCCGTGCACTTTCATGACCGACATATGAGCGGGAGAGAACTGCTATGCTCGGCACAATTCTTATTGTTGTATTGATTTTACTGCTTCTCGGCGCGTTGCCGTCTTGGCCGTACAGTTCGGGGTGGGGCTATTATCCCAGCGGTGGCCTCGGCCTTATTCTGGTGATCATTATCATTCTCGTCCTGCTTGGACGATTCTGACAACGTCAACAGATGAGCCGCCTTTCCGCTTATAACGCCAAGCGAGATTTCAAGAAAACGGCAGAGCCGCACGGAAAGCTTTCGCGCGGCTCTGGCCGTGCGCGACGCTTTGTAATCCAGCGGCATGCCGCAACCCGGCTTCATTACGATCTAAGACTTGAACTGGACGGCGTTTACAAATCCTGGGCGGTGACGAAAACGCCGTCTTACGATCCGGCTGTTAAACGCCTCGCCGTCGAAGTTGAAGACCATCCCATCGATTACGGCACCTTCGAAGGCACCATTCCTGAAGGCGAATATGGCGGCGGCACGGTGCAGCTTTGGGATCGTGGAACATGGGCGCCGCAAGGCGATGGCGCGCCGGGCGCCGATCTCGAGCACGGCCATCTGAAAATCGAACTTGATGGCGAGCGCATGAAAGGCGGCTGGGCGCTCATTCGTTTGCGCGACCGCGATGAACGCCCCGGGCGAAAAGTCCGGCACAATTGGCTGTTGATCAAAGAAAAAGACTCCGACGCGGATCCGCGCCACGCTGATAAGCTGGAGAAGGCCGTGACGTCGGTTAAAACCGGCCGATCGCTGGATCAGATTGCAAAAGGCTCACGCGCAGTATGGCACAGCAACAAAAGCGCCGCCGAAAACGTAAAGGCCCTCCGCAAAAGGGCAGCGCCTTCAAAAAAGCCGGCCAAGAAAACGCGGACCAAAACAAAAAAAAAGACTCGCGCGAAGACAAAGAAAAAACGCTAGGGCGTAAAGGTCCGCTTCCAAAATTTGTTGAACCGCAGCTTTGCCGCATTGTTGCCGCGCCGCCGGGAAACAGCGGCTGGGAGCACGAAGTCAAGTTCGACGGCTACCGCCTGGAAATACGAATCGAGAATGGTAAAGCCCGCTTGCTCACGCGCCGCGGCCTCGATTGGACTGGGCGCTTCCCCGAAATTGCAACAGCCGGAAACGCACTCCCGGATTGCTTGGTTGATGGTGAAGTCATTGCGCTGAACGCGGACGGCGTGTCCGACTTCTCCAAGCTGCAGGCGGCGCTCTCCGAGAAAAAAACGTCGAGCCTCGTCTATTTCGCGTTCGATCTGCTGTGGGCCAACGGCCGCGATTTGCGCAGTGAACCCTTGTCGCAACGCAAAGAAGCGCTGCTCGAAATTCTCAAACGCCAAGCCTCGCGTGCGCATCGCATTCGCTATGTCGAACATTTCACATCGTCCGGCGATGCCATGCTGGAAGCGGCATGCCGCATGAACCTGGAGGGCGTGATTTCCAAGAGACTGGACGCTCCCTATCACTCCGGCCGTAATGACAGCTGGACAAAATCCAAATGCCGCGGCGGACAGGAGGTCGTGATCGGCGGCTGGTGGGGCGGCGACAACGAACTGCGCTCGCTGCTTGTCGGCGCGCACCGCAACGGCAAGTTTATCTATCTGGGCCGCGTCGGCACCGGTTACAACACGCGCAACACACCGCCCCTTCTGAAAACACTGCGCCCGCTCAAGCGCAAAACCTCACCGTTTGAAGGTGCGCAGGCGCCTCCCCGTCAACGTGGGGTCATCTGGGTGGAACCAAAGCTGGTAGCGGAAGTGGAATTTGGAACCATCACTGCCGCCGGGCTTTTGCGTCAAGCGAGTTACAAGGGCTTGCGCGAAGACAAACCGGCGCTCAGCGTTGTACCCGAGGCGCAACCTGGCGCGAAGCACGAGGGAAGAGCGGATTTGGCAAAAGCGAAAAGCGGCACGCACTCCAAGCACGATGCCGAGGTTTCGGGCATCGTCATTACGCATCCCGACAAACCGCTGTGGCCGAAAAGCGGAAAAATACGCGCCATCACCAAACTCGACCTTGCGCGATACTATGAGGCCGCCGCGAAACGCATCCTGCCGCATATAGAGGGCCGCCCGATTTCAATGGTGCGCGCGCCCGACGGCATCGAAGGGCAGCAATTTTTCCAGCGTCACGCCATGAAAGGCGGTCCGAAATTTCGGCCAATGAAAGTGCCGGGCGAAGAACAACCCTATGTCGCCATCGACGACGAAGAGGGTCTTGTTTCGCTGGCGCAGGCTGGGGTGCTGGAAATCCATCCCTGGGGTTCCGGGAAGGACAAGCCGCTCACACCCGCACGCATCATCTTCGATCTCGATCCGGCTCCAGACGTAACGTTCGACCGCGTTATCGCAGGCGCGAAGGAATTGAAAAAGCGCATCGAAGCGCTCGGCCTGGAAGCATTTGTCAAAACCACTGGCGGCAAAGGCATACACGTTGTGACGCCCGTGAAAGGCACGCCGGCAAAACCCATCACCTGGGCCGATGCAAAAGCTTTCGCGAAAGCTCTATGTGTGCAGATGGAAGAAGACGAACCGCGCTCATACACCACCACAATTTCCAAAAGCGCGCGCGGGGGAAAGATATTCCTTGATTATCTGCGCAATGACAAAACATCCACTGCCGTCGCGCCTTGGTCTCCACGGGCGCGGCCGGGCGCCACCATCTCTATGCCACTGGAATGGAAGGCGCTTCGCGCTGGCCTCGATCCGAAAGCCTTCAATATTCTCGCCGCCGGAAAATTGCTGAAGCGCACAGATCCCTGGGCCAAGATTGACGCCGCCGCCAAGGCCCTCGCGCCGGCTATGAAGAAGCTCCAGCGTTAACTCGCCTTCCGTTTGCGCGACGCGCCGCCTTTTTTCGCAAGGCTTTTCTTCAACGCATCCATCAGGTCTATTACGTTTGTATTTTCCGGCGGCTCCGCCTTCACGGGCTTCTCGCCTTTTTCCTTGCGGCGGATTAAGGCGCGCAAAGCTTCTTCGTAACGGTCCTTGAACCCTTCCGGTTCAAACGGGCCTTCCAGCTGTTCGATGATCTTGTCCGCGATATCGAGCATCTTCCTGTCCGCCTTCACAGCGGGGATGTCATCGAACGCCTGTTTGGAATCGACGACCTCATTCGCCATGCGCAGCGTGTAGCCGACGAGACCTCTCCCGTGCGGTTCGATTGCCATCAGCCGCTCGCGCGTATGCATAACAACACGGCCCAGCGCGATGCGATCGGATTTCGCCATCGCGTCGCGGATCACCGCGAAGGCTTCCACGCCGGCCTTTTCGTTCGGCACAAGATAGTAGGGATCGTTCCAGTAAAGCCGGTCGATGGTGCTCGCATCCACGAAGCGCTCGATTTCCAGCGAATGCGTGGTCTCCAGTTTTACCTCATCCAATTCTTCGTTCGTGACCACCACATAGCGGTTCTTCTCAATCTCGTAACCCTTCACCAGATCCGCGCGCTCCACGGGGCCTTCGTCGGGATCGGTAGGGATCATGCGAATGCGATTGTTGGTTTCAGGATTGAGCAGATGAAAGGATACGTCATGCACGTGGCTGGTGGCGTTGAAGATGGCCACCGGGCAGCTCACCAGCGACAGCCGCAGATTGCCTTGCCATATCGGCCGTTTGGAAAGCGTCGCCTTTGCCGGCGTGTTCTCGTTCGCTGCGCGCTTTGCAGGCGCGCGCTTACGTTTTGCAGGTGATTTAGGCGCTTTCTTTTTCGCGCGTGCCATGGCGGGCCTGTCTTTCAAATGTCGAGAATGAAAATGCGCCTGCGAGGTAAGATTCCAAAGGCTGCAATCGTTCCGTTCGCGGCGCGGCGCATTCAACCACAACTGGCCATTGATGCGCGATAAATGGCCCGGAACTCATTGGAACCAAAAAGAAATTTAATCGGAACGCCCTTGGTCCGACCACGTTCTTTGAGGACCACAGACAAGGAGGGCCAAGATGGCAAACACCACAAAACGCAGTGGCTCAGGAAACTTCGCGGAAGACCCGCAACGCGCCTCCGAAACCGCAAAGACGGACGCGGAAAGAACCCGCGACGGTTCACAAAAGTTGAACCCGACAAAACGTGACGCGGAACGTTCCCCGGGTAATTTCGCGAACAATCCCGAAAAAACCTCGGAAGCGAGGCGCAAGGGTGGAAAGCACAGCCACATCGGCTCGCAGCACCACTGATGCGTTCGCTTCCGTTTGAGTGGCGGTATCCCGCGACCCTCCCCGGCGCGGGATACCGCCTTTCGCTTGCCGAACGCGGCGGAAAAGCGCAGGAACGATCCCGCGCCCGGTACGTTCGCAATATTATTGCACCGCTGGCGCATAACCATATCTTGCGCGGAGATATTGATGAACCCGCTCGAAAAGCTTGAACAATTGGGCCAGTCCATCTGGCTGGACTATCTGAGCCGCGATTTTATTGAAGATGGGTCGCTGAAAAAATCCTTGGAAACGGACAGTGTCCGGGGCGTCACGTCCAATCCTTCCATATTCGAAAAAGCCATCGGCCATTCGGCCGAATATGACAAACAGATCGGCGAAATCCTGAAGTCCGGCGAAACCGACGCCAGAAAAATCTTTCGCAAGCTGGCTGTGCGCGACATTCAGAATGCCTGCGACGTGCTGCGCCCGGTTTACGATGCAACTGCGGGCCACGACGGTTTTGTCAGCATGGAAGTCTCGCCCGACCTGGCGTTGGAAACCGAAAAAACAATCCAGGAGGCGCGCGAGCTTTGGTCAGCCATCGCAAAGCCTAATCTGATGATCAAAGTGCCCGGCACTAAGGAAGGGCTGCCCGCCATTCGCAAACTGATCGGCGAGGGCATTAACGTGAATATCACGCTGCTGTTCGCGCGGCCCGTATATGAACAGGTGGCCAATGCTTACATCGAAGGCCTGGAAGCATTGCCTCGCGAACGCGATCTGGGCACCGTTGCCAGCGTCGCAAGCTTCTTCGTAAGCCGTATTGATACCAAAATCGACGAATGGATCGAGGATAAGCTGAAGTCCGGCAGCGAAGACCAGGCGAAACTGAAATCGCTATTGGGGAAAGTCGCCATCGCCAGCGCCAAGCTGGCATACGAGCAATACAAGAAGATTTTCTCCGGCGAGCGCTGGGCTGCGCTGGCCAAGCGCGGCGCACGGCCGCAACGCCTGCTCTGGGCCTCTACTGGAACCAAAAACAAAGCTTATTCCGATGTCCTTTATATCGAAACATTGATAGGCCCCAATACCGTCAACACTGTTCCCGTCGAAACGCTGGACGCTTATCGCGATCACGGCAAGCCGGAGCAGACGCTGGAAAAAGACGTCGATCAGGCGCGGCAGGTTTTGGATGACCTCAAACAGGTCGGACTTTCCATCGATCGGGCGACCGATGAACTGGTCGATGAAGGTGTTGGAAAATTCGACGACGCTGCCAACAAACTTTATGCCGCGATCCGGGACAAAGCAGCCAAGCTTTCTGGTGCCGACAGCAAGGCCGCGCAGTAATTCATTCGCGGGTTCGCCCGCATTCATTTCGAGGTTGAACATGCAATTGGGGATCGTGGGTCTTGGCCGCATGGGCGCAAATATAGGCCGCCGCCAGATCGCGCATGGACATGAGGTCGTGGCGTTCGACAAGAACCCGGCGGCGGTCGAAGCGCTGAAAAAGGAAAAAGCACTTGGCGCGAGCGACCTTGCCAATCTGGTGAAACAATTGAAAGCGCCGCGCGTGGTGTGGATCATGCTGCCTGCCGGCGAGATCACCGAACAGACAATCGAAGAGTTGAGCGGGCTTCTTTCCAGCGGCGACACGATTATCGATGGTGGCAATACATTTTACAAAGACGACATCCGGCGCGGGAAAATGCTGCTTGAGAAGGGCATTCATTACATCGACTGCGGCACGTCTGGTGGCGTTTGGGGCTTTGAGCGCGGCTACTGCATGATGATCGGTGGTCAGAAAGACGTGGTGGATCGCCTTGATCCGATCTTCGCGGCGCTCGCACCCGGCGCGGGCACTATTGCGGCGACACCGCATCGCGAGAAGCGCGATCCTCGCGTGGTGAAAGGCTACATGTATACCGGTCCGGTTGGCTCCGGCCATTTCGTCAAGATGGTGCACAACGGCATCGAATACGGCCTGATGCAGGCCTATGCCGAAGGCTTTGATATCCTCCAAGGAAAGTCGGGCGACGAACTCCTAGAGGATGAGCGCTTTGATATCGATCTGGCCGATGTCGCCGAGGTTTGGCGCCGCGGCAGCGTTATCTCGTCGTGGCTATTGGATCTCTCGGCAATCGCGCTGGCGCAAAGCCCTGATCTCAAGGAATTCGAAGGCGACGTTGCCGATTCGGGCGAAGGCCGCTGGACCGTCAATGCCGCGGTCGAGGAAGCGGTCGCAGCGCCCGTGATCACAGCGGCGCTGTTCGCCCGCTTCCGCAGCCGCGTTGAGCATACATTCGGTGACAAGCTCCTCTCCGCCATGCGCAACCAGTTCGGCGGTCACATCGAACAGCACGCAACCAATGCCGATACGGCGAAAGTGAAAGATTGATCGCCGATGGCTGAAACAGCAAAACCGGCGCCCAACTGCGCCATGGTGATTTTTGGCGCCAACGGCGATCTTACCAAGCGCCTCGTTGTCCCCGCGCTTTACAATCTGGCAAAAAGCAATCTGTTGCCGCAGCACTTTGCCATAGTGGGCGTAGACCACAACGAAAAGAACGCGGAAGACTGGCGCTGCGCCCTGCACGACTTTCTGCAGCAAACGCTAAAAAGCGGCAAGGGCGAATTCGAAGGTGGCAAGCTTGACGATAGCGCCTGGAAGCGTGTCGCCGGCGCAATGTCATACCTCACCGGCGATTTCACGAAGGACGATACCTATAGCCGCTTGGCCGATCACTTGAAGAAGCGCGAGCAGGACACGCCGTTTGACGGAAACGTGCTGTTTTACCTCGCCACCGCGGACCGCTTCTTCGGCACAATCGTCGACGAACTCGGCAAAGCCAAACTGGTTGGCGAAGACGGCCATTGGCGGCGCGTGGTGATCGAGAAGCCCTTCGGCCACGATTTGCCATCGGCCAAGGAATTGAATGCGCGTGTCACCAAAGTGCTGCGCGAAGAGCAGATCTACCGCATCGATCACTTCCTCGGCAAGGAAACGGTGCAGAACATCATGGCGCTGCGCTTCGCCAATGGGCTGTTCGAGCCCATCTGGAATCGCGACCGTATCGACCACATCCAGATCACGGTTGCGGAATCTATCGGCATCGGCACGCGCGGCAAATTTTACGAACAGACCGGCGCGCTGCGTGACATGGTGCCCAACCACCTCTTCCAGCTCGTAGCGATGACGGCAATGGAACCGCCGGTCTCGTTCGATGCCGAAGCGGTGCGGGCCAAGAAGGCTGAAGTCTTTCAGGCTGTGCATCCGCTGACGGCGGCCGATGCGGTGCGCGGGCAATATGCTGACGGCAAAATCGGTGACCATTCCGTTGTGGGCTACCGCAAAGAAGAGAACGTCGATCCGGACTCCAGCATCGAAACGTACGTTGCGTTGAAGCTGAGAATCGACAATTGGCGCTGGGCTGGCGTGCCGTTCTATTTGCGCACGGGAAAGCGCATGCCCAAGCGCACCACCGAGATCGCCATCCGCTTCAAGCGCGCGCCGTATTTGCTATTCCGCGATACACCGATGGATGAGCTGAGTTCGGATTGGATGATCCTGCAAATCCAGCCGGACGAAGGCATTCGCCTGCGCTTCAACGCCAAGGTGCCGGGTCCGACGGTGACACTCGAAGGCGTGGCGATGGATTTCAAATATTCGGATTGGTTCAAGCAAGCGCCTGCTGTCGGCTACGAAACATTGCTCTACGATTGCTTCATCGGTGACGCCACGCTTTTCCAGCGTGCCGATCAGGTGGAAGCCGCGTGGGCCGTTGTGCAGCCGCTTCTCGATGCGTGGACCGCGGCAAAACCCGATGATTTCCCAAACTATGCGGCGGGCACGCCGGGGCCCAAGTGCGCGGATGAACTGATCGCGGGCGATGGCCGCAAATGGAGACCGTTGTGAAAGCAAGCGAAGGACGCATCGAACAGCGCGACGATCCGCAGCAACTCGCGGTGGCTTGCGCCGATTGGATCGTTTCAAAAATATCCGAGCGCAACGACAAGTTCCGCATCGCGCTCTCCGGCGGCAGCACGCCACGCGAACTTTATGCGGTTCTCGCCTCCGAGCGTTTCTTCGGCGTGGTGGATTGGGATCGCGTCGAGTTTTTCTGGGGAGACGAGCGTTTCGTGCCCGCGACCAGCCCCGACAACAACTACCGTATGGCGCATGACGTTCTGCTTTCGAAGATTTCCGTCGCGGCCCAGAACATCCATCCCATTCCGACCGACGGAACGCCGGACGATGCCGCCAAACGTTATGAAAAGGAATTGAAAAGCGTCTACGACTTCGAAACGCTGAACAACGATCAACCGTTGTTCGATCTTGTACTGCTTGGCTTGGGTGATGACGGCCACACCGCGTCGTTGCTTCCGGGCTCGCCTGTGCTGGGAGAGAAAAGCCGCTGGGTGGCGGCGGTCACGCAAGGCCGTCCCGAAGCCCGCGTCACACTCACTTATCCCGCCATCGCCAGCGGCCGCACTGTCGCCTTTCTTGTAACAGGCGTGGACAAAGCCAAAACCGTTGCCGCCGTGCGCAGCGGCGACCAAAGCCTGCCGGCCGCCCGCATCCAGAGCCAGGGCGAGATTGTCTGGTTTCTCGACAAGGCAGCCGCGGGCGGCTGACATGGCGGAGCGTATCGAAGATTACGCCATGATCGGCGATTGCCGCACCACGGCGCTTGTATGCCGCGACGGCTCGATAGACTGGCTCTGTGTTCCACGTTTCGACTCCCCCGCCATGTTTGCAAAGCTGCTCGGTGGCGTGGACAACGGCCGCTGGCTCATTGCGCCAAAGAGCAAAGCGAAGACAACCCGCGCCTATCGCGACACCGGCTTGGTTCTCGAAACCACATTCAAAACCGGCACCGGCGAAGTCTCCCTGATAGACTTCATGCCAATCGGAGTTGAGCACCCCAGCATCATCCGCCTCGTTGTGGGTAAGCGCGGCAAGGTACAGATGCATACGGAATTCACCGTGCGCTTCGATTACGGCTACACCATTCCTTGGGTCTCCCGCATCGACAAGCAAACACTTGCGGCCGTCGCTGGTCCGAACCTGATCGTTCTGCGAACGCCGGTCGCGCTCCACGGCCAGGATATGCGCTCCACCGCCACCTTCACCGTGAAAAAGGGCGAGACCATTCCTTTCGTGATGTCGTTCGGCCGTTCTTACAAAGACGCGCCACCGCCGCTCGATACCGAAACGGCGCTCGGCGAGACGGAGGAATTCTGGAAAAACTGGAGCGCCTTGTGCACCGCGAAAGGCAGATGGGCCAAAGCCATTCGCCGTTCGCTCGCAACGCTTAAAGGCCTGACTTACAGCCCAACCGGAGGAATGGTTGCGGCGCCCACCACCTCGCTGCCTGAACAAATCGGCGGCCCCCGCAACTGGGACTATCGTTATTGCTGGCTGCGCGATGCCACCTTCACACTGCTGGCTTTCATGAACGCGGGTTACCGCGAGGAAGCCACAAGCTGGCAGAACTGGCTGATGCGCGCGATCGCCGGAAGCCCGGAACAGATTCAAACCATGTACGGGGTGGGCGGCGAACGCAGTCTGGAAGAAATGGAATTGCCGTGGCTTTCGGGCTTTGCCGCGTCCCGCCCTGTGCGTGTCGGCAACGCCGCGGCCACGCAGCTACAGCTCGACATCTATGGCGAGCTCGCCGACATGATGGCGCAAGCCACCAAAGGCGGCTTGCCACCGGCACCGCGCCGCACCGAAATCCGCGAAGTCTTTCTCGAGCATCTCGAAAAAATCTGGCGCAAGCCCGACGAAGGCATCTGGGAAATCCGTGGCGAACCGCAGCATTTCGTTCACTCCAAGGCGATGACGTGGGTGGCGTTCGACCGCGCCAGCCGCGGCGCGGCATCCGCCAAGGCGCGCGCACATTACCGGCGCGTGGCGAAAGAAATCCACGCCGATATCTGCAAGAAGGGTGTCGACACGGATCGCGGCTGTTTCGTCCAGAGCTATGGGTCGAAGCGGCTGGATGCGAGCCTGCTGCTTCTGGCTGTGGTCGGGTTCCTGCCTGCGACCGACAAACGTATTGTGCGGACCGTGGAAGAAATAGAGCGCACGCTGCTCATCGATGGCCTCGTCATGCGCTATCGCACCGAAAGCGGCGTCGACGGATTACCTCCCGGCGAAGGTGCGTTCCTCGCCTGCAGCTTCTGGCTCGCCGACAATTACGTCATGCTTGGCCGCACCAAGGAAGCTGAGCAGATGTTCGACCGGCTGATAAAGCTTGCCAACGACGTCGGGCTACTGTCGGAAGAATACGATCCCCGCGCCAAACGCATGCTGGGAAACTTTCCACAGGCCTTTTCTCACGTTGCGCTGGTCAACACAGCGATCAATATCATGCACGCGAAGGGCGTTCAGGCTGCAAAGCCCGTGAAGCGTGACAGCAAGGACGGACACGAACCCAGGAAAACGCGGTCATGACGCGCGTGCGCCACATTCTGGGTATCGACATCGGCGGCACCGGCCTGAAAGCCGCCGTGATCGACACCAAGGGCAAACTTGTCTCCAAGCGTGTACGCACGCCGACGCCACGCCATTGCCCGCCCAAAATTATGGTGAAAACGCTGGCTAAGCTTGTAGCCCCGCTTCCGGCCTACGATCATATCGCGATCGGTTTTCCCGGTGTGGTGCGCGATGGCCATGTGTTGACCGCGCCCAACCTGGGCACGAAAGATTGGGCAGGCTTTGCGCTGGCCCGTGCGTTGTCGAAAGCGTTAAAGGCGCCGGCGCGCATGATCAACGATGCCGACATGCAGGGATTGGCGGTTGTGCGCGGTAGAGGTATCGAACTTGTGGTTACGCTCGGCACCGGCATCGGCACTGCGCTGTTCGACCATGGCAAACTGGCGCCCCATATGGAGCTGGCCCACCATCCACTGCACAGCAACAAGACATATGATGAGTACCTTGGCGACCATGAACTGAAAAAGATCGGCCGCAACAAATGGAGCAAGCGGGTGTTGAAGACCATCGGCATCCTTCACACGCTGTTGAATTACGACCATCTGTATCTGGGCGGGGGCAATGCCAAAAAACTCACGGGCAAGCTGCCGGCGCGCACCACGCGTGTCTCCAATACCGCTGGCGTCGAGGGCGGCGCGGCGCTATGGCGGATGAGGACATTTTATTAACCGTGCCGCACGGGAACTTTGTGCCTTACCGTACGTTTAAACACCGCGCGGGGGTGCAAGGTTCGATGGGGCCATAATGACAATTGCCGCATTACATGCACTTTTGCCGAAAATCGACCTTCGCACGTCGGCGGTCATGCTGGATGTGGATGGGACGCTGCTGGACATTGCCCAGGTGCCTGGCGGCGTGAAATTGCCGCAAGGCCTGCTGGAACAAATTGAACAGGTGCAACGGAAAACCGATGGTGCGTTCGCTTTTCTCAGCGGCCGCACTTTGGCAAACATTGATGCCTTGTTCGCCCCCCTGGTCACGCCGGCAGTCGGCTGTCACGGCGCCGAGGTCCGTTTCCCGGATGGCAGCATTTTGCGTGACGATTCGCTGCCAGAAAAAGTCAGAGCACGATTCAAACAACTTGGCGAGTTCGATTCGCGAATTCTCGTAGAAGACAAGATATATTCGGTAGCGTTGCACTACCGCCTCGCACCCGAGTTCGCAAACCTGCTGGAAGAAGCGGCAAAGGAGCGCATCGCCGAATTTCCCGAATTGAATCTCATAATTCTCAATGGCCACGCAGTGCTCGAGATCAAGCGACCCGGAACCAGCAAAGGAACCGGCCTGCGCGCATTGATGACCTACGCACCCTTTTCAGGCCGCACACCTTACTTCGCGGGTGATGACCGCACCGATGAAGATGCAATTGCCGCACTACCGCACTTTCATGGCATCGGGATTTCCGTGGGCCAGAGGCTCGTCGGTGCCACATACGAAGTTCACACGCCCGCCGAAATGCGCAATTGGATCGCCGCGCTTGCGAAGGACGGCGCATGAAGGCAACGCAAGGCCTTGATCTCGCCGTCATTGGAAACTGCCGTACCGCCGCGCTGGTCGATACCTCGGCGCGTTTGGTCTGGTGGTGCCATCCGCGCTTCGATGGCGACCCGGTATTCTGCCGTCTGCTTGCCGGCGATGAAGAAAAGGGGTTTTGCGACGTCGTGCTCGACGGCCTCGCGGACACCCAATCGCAGTATGAACGCAACACACCGATCGTCGCAACCGTTCTGACGGCGGCGGATGGGTCGAGCGTGCGCATAACAGACTTCGCGCCGCGCTTCCGCAACTTCGGCCGCATCTTCCGTCCGCCGCAACTGATGCGCATCATCGAGCCGCTATCCGGACTGCCGCGCATCGCTATTCGATTCCGCCCGACGCAGAATTACGGCCAACCGATGGCGCGGCGCACGCTGGGCAGTAGCCACATGCGGTTCGAAGGCGCCGAGTTCACCGTTCGCCTGACCACGGACGCGCCGCTTTCGTATATTGAAAAAGAAGCGCCGTTCGTTCTGAACCATCCCGTCTATCTCGTGCTTGGCGCAGACGAACCGTTTGTCGGCGGGCTCGAAACCACAGTGCGCGATTTCGCAGAGCGCACACGGGACTACTGGCAGGATTGGGTTCGCCGCATTGCCATCGGCTACGAATGGCAGGACGCCGTTATCCGCGCCGCAATCACACTCAAGCTGAGCAATTTTGAAGAGACAGGCGGCATTGTCGCCGCGCTCACCACGTCGCTTCCTGAAGCGCCCGGTTCAGGACGCACTTGGGATTATCGTTTCTGCTGGCTGCGCGACGCCTACTTCGTGGTCAAAGCCCTCAATCGGATCGGCGCCACGCGCACGATGGAAGACTTTATTTCTTTCATTCTGGGCATTGTTTCGGAAGAAGGCCGGGATCTGAAACCCTGCTACGGCATCGTTCCAACCGATAGCCTGGAAGAGCGCATCGCGCCGGATCTGCAGGGCTATCAGGGCCACGGTCCGGTGCGTGTGGGAAACGCCGCCGCCGATCAGGTGCAGCATGACACTTATGGCAGTGTGATCCTCGCCGCCACGCCGATGTTCTTCGATCGCCGCCTGCCGCAGATGGGACATGAAACGCTGTTTCGTCTGCTGGAAGGGTTGGGCAATCGCGCCGCCGATCTGGCGCTCAAACCTGACGCCGGCATCTGGGAATATCGCGGCCGCAAGCGCGTTCACACCCATTCCGCCGCCATGTGTTGGGCCGGTATCAGCCGTCTCGGCGCGATAGCGCGCCACCTGGGCTTTGCGGAGCGCGCGCAGCATTGGAACGGCATTGCGGACAATATCCAGAGCGCCATTCTCGAACGCGCGTGGAATCCAAAAAGGCAGGCCTTTTGCGCCGCTTTCGATGCCGACGAAATGGATGCCAGCGTATTGCTGTTGCCGGAGCTGGGCCTGATTGAATCGTCCGATCCGCGCTTCGCCAGCACGGTCAGGGCGATGGAAACAGAACTGCTGCGTGAACGGCACGTTATGCGCTACGCGGCAGCGGACGATTTCGGTTTGCCGGAAACGGCATTTCTGATTTGCCGTTTCTGGCTGATAGACGCCTATTGGCAATTGGGTAGGGTTGAGGAAGCGCGCGATCTTTTCCAGGACGCACTCAATCATCGAAACCAGTACGGATTGTTGTCGGAAGATGTCCATCCACTGACAGGCGAGTTGTGGGGCAATTTCCCGCAGACTTATTCGATGGCGGGGTTGATTCTGAGTGCGATGCGGCTATCACGGAGTTGGGAGGACCGGTATTGGCACGCATCTTCATAGTTTCCAACCGGGTCGCGGTGCCGGACCCTGCACGCGGTCCGCACGCCGGCGGGCTTGAAGTCGCGCTGCGCTCCACGCTGAAACGCCATTCCTGTGTCTGGCTGGGCTGGAGCGGTGAAGTCTCTCCCGACAACAATATCCATACGCGCACCGTGAAGTCGAAGGGCAACACCTATATCGTCAGCGATCTCACCGAGGCCGATTATCAGGAATATTACAACGGTTTTGCCAACAAGGTTCTGTGGCCGATCCTGCATTACAGGTTGGACCTCGCGGAATTTTCGCGCCGCGATCTCACCGGTTATATGCGCGTCAACAATACGTTCGCCGACCAGCTCGAAAAAGTTCTCAAGCCCGATGATATTATCTGGGTGCACGATTACCATCTCATCCCGCTTGCGAAAGCTTTGCGTGACCGAGGGTTTATGAACCGTATCGGTTTCTTTTTGCACATTCCGCTGCCGCCGCCGGAAATTCTCACCGCGATGCCGAACCACGAGCGGCTCATTCCTCTGCTGATGGAATATGATCTCGTCGGTTTTCAGACAGACAACGATGCTTCCAATTTCGCACGTTATCTTGCGAATGAGGTTCGCATGCTCGCCCATATTCCACGTGGACCGGCAACAGGCGACCGTTCCATGCGTGTCGGTGCGTTTCCGGTTGGAATCGAAACGCAGGAGTTTCATCGCCGCGCGAGACGCGCTGCCCGCTCCTCCTTTGTTACCGGTGTATTGGACAGCCTGCCTGGCAAGTTGATTATCGGCGTCGATCGTCTTGACTATTCCAAGGGCCTGTCACTCAGGCTGGACGCATTCGAAAGCTTCCTTATCGCCAATCCCGATTGGCGCCGCCGCGTCACCTATCTTCAGATTACACCCAAAAGCCGTTCCGAGATTCACGAATATGCGGAGATGGAACGCTCCATTGATACAGCGGCGGGCCGCATCAACAGCACCTATGGCGAAGTCGCATGGTCTCCGGTGCGCTATGTAAACCGCGCTTACAGCCGCACCGCGCTGGGCGGCCTCTACCATGAAGCGCGCGTGGCGCTTGTGACGCCCCTGCGTGACGGCATGAATCTCGTCGCCAAGGAGTATGTCGCGGCACAGGATGCGGACGATCCCGGCGTGCTCATTCTTTCGCGCTTCGCCGGCGCAGCGGCCGAGCTTTCCACCGCCGTGCTGGTGAACCCTTACGACCATGAAGCTGTCGGCGCGGCTATTGCCAGGGCGTTGGCTATGCCCCTGGCGGAGCGAAAATCGCGCCACAACCAATTGTGGGACGCATTATTGAAAAATGATGTTTCAGGTTGGAGTGACCGTTTCCTCAGTGCGCTGACAGGCGAACAGATCGAGAAGCCGGCGCGCCCTGCCCGTCAAATCCAGCCGGGCGCCAAGCCAGCGACGCAGAAAGATCGTTCGGCAGGAGACGCGCCGGCCAAGACGGCCGGCAGCGCGCGCCGCTAGCTTTTGCCGAACTGCTTGCGCAATTCGTCTTTCGCTTTTTCCAATGTGCGCCGGCGCGTGGCCGGGAGGTTCTTTCCCGCCCGATTGATGTAGAATGTCAGCATCGAAAGCGCGGAGCGATATGGATTGGCCTTGCGCCGCTTGCTGTGTTCGGCTGACCGTTTCAAAGAAGCCGCAATTCTTGCTGGACTTTTCAGTGTAAAAACATCCTTCTTGAGATCGAGCGCGTTACTCTCGCGTGTCACTTTTCCAGACCATTTCCTTTTGGCCTTCGTGGCTTTCCGCTTGGTGCGGCTACTCTTCTCTTTGGCGGCCATAGCTGCCTCCCGGTCCTCAAAAACGATCCTCCATTCCGTCCGTTCCATGGCCGCGAACCAGAATGGAACTCGCGCGTTTTGGTCTTACCTGGGGTCAATAGCGCATGATTAAAAGCAGCAAATTCTTCTGGCGCGGGCCGCTGGTCCTGATCGCCACCGCACTCATTATGTGTACGGCTTCGCACGCCTGGGCAGCGGCCGGTGGTGCAGCGGGGGGGCATGCCGCAGCCGGGGCCGGCGGCAAAAAAGAACTCATCTTCGTTGCCGAACTGGTATTGCTGATGGTCGTGGGCCGCCTGATGGGCGAACTCATGCAGCGCATCAAGCAGCCCCCATTGATGGGCAACCTGTTGGCAGGGTTGCTTCTCGGACCATCGGTCTTCGGACTGATCTGGCCCGATGCGCAACATGCGATCTTCCCCACCGATCCCGATCAGAAAAGCATGATTGCCGCGATGTCGCAGTTCGGCATTCTGTTGTTGCTGATGCTGACGGGAATGGAAACCGACCTGAAACTGGTGAAGAAGGTCGGAAAGGCCGCCATCTTTATCTCCGTCGCCGGCGTCGCTGTTCCGTTCGCGTGCGGCTTTACGCTGGGTCAATTCCTGCCAGCTTCCATTTTGCCCAGCGGCGGCGGCAGGCTTGTCCCCTCGCTCTTCCTTGGAACCGCGCTTGCCATCTCTTCGGTCAAGATCGTCGCACTCGTGGTGCGCGAAATGAATTTCATGCGGCGAAACTTGGGTCAGGTGATCGTCGCGTCCGCCATCATAGAAGACACCATCGGCTGGGTTATCATCGCCATCACGTTCGGTATCGCCACCGCAGGAAAGGTCGACGTTCTTTCGCTCGCCAAAACCGTCGGCGGTGTTTTCCTGTTCATGGCCTTCAGTTTCACCATCGGCAGGCGGATCGTCTTTTTCCTCATCCGCTGGGCGAACGACAGTTTCCGCAGCGAATTTCCCGTCATCACCATGATCCTCGTCATCATGGGCAGCATGGCGATGATCACCAGCGCGCTCGGCGTACAGACCGTGCTGGGTGCCTTTGTGGCCGGCATTCTTATCGGCGAGTCTCCCATTCTGACCGATCACATCGAAGGCCAACTCCGCGGCATCATCACCGCGCTGTTCATGCCGGTATTCTTCGGTCTCGCCGGTCTCACGGCCGATCTCAGCATCATGAAGCATCCCGACCTTCTTCTCGTCACAGGTGCGCTCATCTTAATCGCCAGCGTGGGAAAATTCACGGGCGCATTCCTCGGCGGCACAATGGGCGGGCTCTCCACGCGAGAGTCGCTCGCCCTCGGCTGCGGCATGAATGCGCGCGGTTCCACCGAAGTCATCGTCGCCACCATCGGCCTTTCGATGGGCATGCTGACGCAGAACCTTTTCACCATGATCGTGGCGATGGCCTTCATCACCACCATGGCAATGCCGCCCATGCTGCGCGCGGCGCTTGCCCGCGTGCCGCTTGGCAAAGGCGAGAAAGAGCGTATCGAACGCGAGGAGCTTGACGAGAGCGGTTTCGTTTCGCGGCTTGAACGCCTGCTGATTGCCGTGGATGACAGCTTGATTGGAAAGTACGCCGCGCGCATTGCGGGTTTGATTGCTGGTGCGCAAGGCATGCCCACCACCATCCTGCGTGTCGGAAACAGCGAAGACACAGCGCCTTCGCCGGGGCAAAACAAGAAAGCGAAAGGCGAAGGCCCCGAACGCGAAGTAAAGACCGGCGCCAAAGCAGGCGCCGCATCGGCGCGCGAGGCGGAGAAGAGCGCCGATCCGGAGAAAGTTCACATCGCCACGCAGAAGACCGCCGAGAGCAAAGCCCCTGCGAAGGCCGTGGCCGACGAAGCGCGCAAGGGTTACGACCTGCTACTGATCGGCCTCGGTAACGGTCACGACAAGGACGGCAATTTTTCCGGCGAGATCAATCAGCTTGCCAAAGGCTTCAATGGTCCCATCGCTATCGCCACCACAGACAATGGCGACGAGCCAAAGCCGTTGAACGGGCGTGCCAAAATTCTTGTTCCGGTGAATGGAACCGAGCCTTCGCGCCGCGCGGCGGAAGTGGCGTTCGCGCTGGCACGGCCCACGCGGGCAACTGTCGTGGCGCTTTATGTTTCGCAGGTCGCTGCCCGCAAGAACAGCCCTGCGCAACGCAACGCCAAGCGCAACGAAGAAGCGGTGCTGAAGGATATTTCCGATCTCGCCGATCGCTATGATATCACGCTCAGAACCCGCATCGCTTTGAAGGGATCGCCGCAGAGCGTGATTCAGAACGAACTGCAGCGCGGCTATGCGTTGCTGGTAATAGGCGTCAACCAGCGTCCGGGGGAAGAACTCTTCTTCGGCGATACCGCTAACAACGTGCTGATAAAAGCCAAAGGCCCTATCCTTCTGGTCGCGAACCGTCCCGCCACGGCAGCGCGCAAGGCGGAAGATGAAGCGGAGTCGGACGAGGAAAAGCAGCAGCGCGGCGAATCCAGCGTGGATGAGAAAGAGCCCGCGGCCGCCTAGGCGCGTTCCAGCAGCGCTACCGTGCCCTGTCCGCCATCGGCGCAGATCGATACGATCCCGCGTGCGCCAACCGGCATCGCACCGAGTTCTTTCGCTGCCTGACTGAGGATACGCGCGCCGGTAGCGGCAAACGGATGGCCCAGCGCCAGCGATCCGCCATTGGGATCGACGCGGTCCCACGGAAACGGGCCGGGGTCGTAGTCCACCTTCGCCTTCTCGCGCCGGTAAACTGGATCGGTGATGGCCTTCACATGCGCCAGTACCTGCGCGGCGAAGGCTTCGTGAATTTCCCAAAGCGCGATGTCGGTGAACTTCAGCTTGTTGCGCGCGAACAATCGCGGAATGGCGCGCGCCGGCGCCATCAGGATTCCCTCTTCGTGGAAATCCATCGCCGTCATTTCCCAATCCACCAGTTTCACCGCCGGCGGATTGCCCAGCCGCTTCAGTCCTTCCCCATCCGCAACCCAGATCGATGCGGCACCGTCGGTGTTGGGCGAGGAATTGCCAGCGGTCAATGTGCCTTTATCGCTGCGGTCGAACACCGGCTTCAGTGCCGCGAGTTTCTCCAGTGAGGTATCGCGACGCGGAATGGTATCGTGATCCAGCCCGTCGAATGGCAGAACCAGATCCTTGAAGAAGCCGGAATCCTGCCCCGCAATCGCGCCCTGATGGCTGCGCAGCGAATGTTTGTCCTGCTCAGCGCGCGCGATTTGGAAGAACTTCGCGGTGTCTTCGGTATGTTCGCCCATCGAACGCCCGCTGACGCGGTTGGCCCAGCCGTGGATCGGCAAATCGAAATCGCCCGGCGTGATATGCGCCAGAAGATCAGCGGCAGCGCCCGGATTTTTCATGAAACTGCCGATGATCTTGTCGGCCACACCCATCTTCAACGCCAGTGGAACATGGCTCATGGTTTCCGCGCCGCCCACCAGCGCCAGATGCATGTCGCTCTTGCCTACCATGCCGGCAGCCGAAAGCATGCCGATGAAACTGGTGGAGCAGGCCATCACAGTAGAGAACGCCGGAATATCCGGATCGAGTTTGGCCGCGAAGATCAGTTCGCGCGCGATATTGGAAAGCGTGGGATCGGGAATTACCTGCCCCCAAACCAGAAGGTCTGGCTTGGCTCTTTCGTTCATCGCCGAGGCGATAGGCGCCGAAAGCTCAAGCGCGGTGTGGGATGCGAACGTGGTTCCCGCCTTCACGAAGGGCGTGCGCAATCCGGGAACAAGAAAAACATCCCGCATGATATTGCCTTTCAGACCAGCCTTGGCCGGTAGCGCCTGACAGAACGAAATCCGAGTAGAACGAACGCTCCACGCCCCTGCCCCTGCGGACAATGCTACGACATCGGCTAAAGCCTTGTCACGGGCCGCCAGTCACTGGGAATTCACAGAGCCGGTGTACGCGTGGTGCGGTCAGAGCCGGAGAATTCTGCGGCGTTCGCGCTCTTCGCGAATGACGCGCGCACGCACGCGCAAAAGATCGCGCCGCGCCACAAGCCCAACGAGCTTGCCTGTCGCATGATCCAGCACCGGCACCCGGCCGACATCTTCCACCGCCATGCGATCTGCGAGATGGCCGACCAGCTCGTCCGAATAGCTTGTGAACACATCGGTGCCGTCTTGCATATCGCCGAGCGTGACATCCTTCGCCAATTTCTCGCGCTCCCAGCGCAGAATGTCGGAGCGCGATACCATGCCAATCACTTTTCCCGTTTCGTCAACCACGGGATAGCTCTTGTGCCGGCGCGGCCCTTCCGCCGCCAGAAAGAACGCGATCGCTTCGCGGATCGGGATGGAGGCGGCAAGCGTATGCACCGGCTTCGCCATGATCTGCTCCACGCGCGATTCCAGGAACGGGTCGACCGAATATTCGCGCATGATGTGATGGCCGCGCCGCGCAATGCGCTCTGTCAGGATGGAACGGCGCATCAGCAATACGGTCAGGCCGAACGCCGCCACCGATGCGACGAGCAGATACGGCATGACGTGAATGTTGCCGGTGAGTTCGACGGCGAACATCGTTGAGGTCAGCGGCGCACGCATGGTGCCGCCCAGAATTGCGCTCATGCCGATCAGGGCCCAGAAACCCGCATCGCCGAACGGCATGAAATGCGCTTCGATGGCGCCCAGCGCTCCACCCATGATGAGAAGCGGCGCCAGAACGCCGCCTGACGTTCCGGACGATAGCGCTACGATCCAGACGACCGCCTTATCCACCAGCAACAAGCCGGCATCGTGCAGGTTGAACGAGCCATGCAACAGATCGCGAATGTTATCGTATCCCACGCCCAGCACGCCCGGATCGATATAGCCGCCAATGCCGACCACGATGCCGCCAAGCGCCGGCCACCACATCCAATGAATTGGCAATTTGCGGAAAAGGTCTTCCACGCCGTAAAGACAAACCGTCATCAGCGCCGATTGCAGGCCCGCGATAACGCCCATCAACGTGCAAAGCGCAAGCCCCCACCAGGGGATGATTGGAATACTGTCGTAGGGAAAAAGCGGCCCGGCACCGAGCAACAAGGGACGCCACGCTGCGGCGACAATGGCGGCCGTCACCACGGGAATGAAACTTCGCGGCTTCCATTCGAAGAGAAGAAGCTCAACCGCCAGCAAGATTGCGGCGATTGGCGTTCCGAAAACGGCGGTCATGCCGGCCGCGGCGCCTGCCACCAGCAGCGTCTTGCGTTCCGCGGAACTCAGTTTGAAAAGCTGCGCGAAGAGCGAGCCCAACGCCCCACCCGTCATGATGATAGGGCCTTCCGCGCCGAACGGTCCGCCGGATCCGATCGAGATGGCCGATGACAGAGGTTTCAGCAACGCCACCTTCGCTTCAATGCGGCTTTGCCCGATGAGAATGGCTTCGATGGCCTCGGGAATGCCGTGACCGCGAATTTTCTCCGATCCGAACCGCGCCATCAGGCCAACGATCAGGCTGCCGATTACCGGCACCGCAATCATCCACAAGCCCAGATGAGACTGTGAGATAGGCACCTGTTCGGTGCTGAACGTCTGCTGATAGGCGATATTGGTGACGAGATAGATGAGCTTCAGCAGCACCCAGGCCGCGCCAGCGCCGGCGGTACCCACCACCAGCGCCATGCCCGTCAAAATCAGAATCCGCGGGTCCGCGGTAAAATCCCGCAAGGTGTCCTTGCGAAGCTGTGTATCGGCTGACGGCATTTGTGTAACTTTGAAGATAGCGAGGCGCGTCTGGCGCAAGGTCAGCGCGCTATATATCGTGATACGACATTGTTCAAGTCACCGGGCAACCTTGAATTAAGGAGACATTGTGACGGCGCGCAAACTCTCCCAGGACGACTATCGCCTGCTTGCGGAGTTCCGTTATCTGCTGCGCCGCTTCCTCGCCTTCAGCGAAGAGGCCGCGCGTGAAAGCGGCCTTGCGCCGCAGCAGCATCAGGCACTTCTGGCTATCAAGGGCTTTGCCGGCCCCAAGGCGCCGGCTGTGGGCGATCTGGCCGCACGTCTGGGCATCCGCCACAACAGCGCGGTTGAACTCGTCAACCGGCTGGAAAAAGCCAAGCTGATCGCCCGAAAAAACGACAGCACGGATGCGCGGCGCGTGGCCATCGCGCTGACGGCCGGGGGCGAACGCGCGCTTGCGAAACTTACAGGCGCGCATCGCGAGGAGCTGGCCCGCCTCGCGCCCGAGCTGAAACAGCTTCTGGCAAAGATGACAAAAACCAACCACTAGGCAACGCTACCGCGCCGAAACCGCAAGAAACGGGCTGCGGTGCAGCTCCGATCGGGGTTCAATCGCGCGAAAGGAGCGAGCCGTGAACGAACACTGCGAAATGCCCGCCGCGTCTACGCACCTGAAAGCACCGGAAAACATCTCTGCCCTGCTGGACCAGCAAGGTTGGGCGACAATAGATGGCGTGCTGCCGGCGCACGACTGCCGCGAGTTGACAGGGCTTTACAGCGAAGACGCGAACTTCCGCAGCAAAATTGTAATGGCGCGGCACGGCTTTGGGAAAGGCGAATACAAATACTTCGCCTATCCACTGCCCTCGCTTGTCGCAGAACTTCGCACCACGATATATCCCCAGCTTGCGCCTATCGCCAATCGCTGGAATGAGGCCATGGGGATCGATGTGCGTTATCCCGATACGCACGCGCAATTCCTCAAGCGCTGCTATGATGCCGGCCAAACACGCCCCACGCCGCTGCTGCTGCAATACGGTCCCGGCGACTACAACTGCCTGCATCAGGATTTGTACGGCGAGCACGTCTTCCCGCTGCAGGTGGCGATCCTGCTTTCGCAGCCGGAGGAGGATTTCAGCGGTGGCGAATTCGTGCTGACGGAGCAGCGCCCGCGCATGCAATCACGCGCCAGCGTGGTGCCCCTTGCTCGCGGCGATGCCGTGATCTTCGCGGTCTATCATCGCCCGGTGCAGGGCGCGCGGGGCACCTATCGCGTCAATATGCGCCACGGCGTAAGCCCGTTGCGGTCGGGCCGCCGCCACACGCTCGGCATCATCTTCCACGACGCCGCCTGACCCCGCCTTCCAAAACGCAACGCTTTCAGCTTAAAAGGCCGCGATGAACGGCCTGAGCCACAAATTTTGCATAGCACCCATGATGGATTATGCAGACTGATTTTTAGTTTCAACGACTTACTGATAGTCCATCACACGCTTATCACACAGAGTGTTCGCTTTCCCTTTCGTATCCGTTCTTACTATGCGAAACGCAGTGACACGTCCGTAATGACAGGCGTGCCGCAGCGAACACCGCATAGGTCATTCAAATTTCAAGTTTCCTGGTGCTCAGGCGCTCGACCCAATCGGGATCGCGATGGTTGAAAAAGGCGCTCTTTTCCGTGTCCAGGCCGTTGATCGCGTTCATTTCGGCATCGCTCAGCGCAAAATCGAACACCGAGAAGTTTTGAATCATCCTCTCTTTCTTTACAGACTTCGGGATAACGACGACCTTTCTTTGGGTATGCCAGCGCAGAATGATTTGCGCGACCGACTTGCCGTGCGCAGCGCCGATGGAGCGAAGGGTTTCATTCTCGAAGATGCCGTTCTGTCCCTCGGCGAACGGAGCCCATCCTTCGGTCTGGATGTTGAATTTCTCGTGCAGCTTTTGAGCGTCGGCTTGCTGATGGAACGGGTTGATTTCGATCTGGTTTACCGCTGGCACGACCTTGTTATGAAGCACGAAGTCAACGATGCGGTCAGGGTAAAAATTGCTCACGCCGATGGCCTTCAGCGTGCCCGCGCTGTTGAGTTCCTCCATCGCACGCCAAGCGCCGTACACATCGCCGAACGGCTGATGAATCAGGAAAAGGTCCAGGTAGTCCAGCTGGAGCCGCTTTAGCGAGTGTTCAACAGCCCGCTTCGCGCCGTCATAACTTGCATCCTGCACCCAGAGTTTGGTGGTGATGAAAAGCTCCTTGCGCGCTACACCGCTGTTCTTGATCCCTCGGCCAACCGATTCCTCATTCATGTAAGAGGCTGCCGTGTCGATAAGGCGATAGCCCGCTTCGATCGCATCACTGACACTCCGGGTGCATTCTTCCGGATCGCGCATTTGGAATACGCCGAAGCCAAGAGCGGGCATCTCGACGCCATTGTTCAACACTACTTTCTGCATGAGCTCACTCCATTATATTGGATGTTCAAAGTTCTTATTCGCGTACAGATTCCAGCTGCCGCAAATACTTTGCGCGCGATCTCGGGCGCTGTCGCGCGATTTTCGAGCGCAGGTTTGCGATGGGTTGAATGTTTGTTCATAGGTCGCCACTCTTGCTCATCCAACTCGTGACTTGATCGAGCGTTCGCCGCTCCTGATCGGCCTCCATCACGAAAGCGGTCGCGATGTGGGCTTTGGGCGCATGATCCTTGAGAACGGCCAGACTGTTGCCGAGGCCATATCCACCATGGGTGATGAACGGATACAGTTTCTTATCCGACAGGTCGTGCGCAGTGAGAAAGGACCGGATGATGGGCGGCGCCGTCTCTCCCCAGATCGGAAACCCGAGCAGGATGGTCTCATAGGCGGCGATATTGGCGACCCGCCTTTGCAGAGGGGGTTCAAAGCCGCGATCCCGTTCCTGCCGGGCCTGTTCCACCGTCTGTTCGTAATCCTCCGGATAAGGATGGCGCGGCGCGATCTGGAAGAGATCAGCGCCAAGCTTCCGGTGCAGGATGCCCGCGATGACCTGGGTGTTCCCGGAACGCGTGAAATACGCCACCAGGATCTTCGACGCCGCACTGCGGCGTCCGCGGCCTATTCCAGCGCGTGCTTGCTTGCCGGATCCCGCGGCGACCACGATGCTTGTCATGGCATTGCGGGCCGCCAGAAACACCGCGCGTCGATCAACGCTATCATCGTGCGCATTCTGCATTCCTCGGTTCGTTTCAGCGATTAACAAAGCGCTGATGCGATGCCGGATAGCGGTCGCCAGTGACATTTTTACTGGCGAACGCTTTGTCGAGGCGGGCGAGGTCGTCATCTGTCAGCGCGACATTGCCGCGCCAAGATTTTTCTCCAGGCGGTGGAGATTGGTGGTGCCGGGGATCGGCAAGATCCACGGCTTCTGCGCCAGCAGCCAAGCCGAAGCGATTTGCGCCGGCGTCACGGACTTGGCCGCAGCCACAGCTTTCACCACATCCACCAACGCCTGATTGGCTTTGCGCGCGCGGCGCCCAGTCGGGGCGCGGCCGTTATCGACTTGGGTTTCCGTCGCGCTCGCCCATTCGCGCGCGTGATCGTGGCGTAGGAACGTCTCGGTCGCCTTGCGGCCTTTAAGGCGGATTTGGACCTGCCAATGACCGGATGCTAATTGTCGAATGTTGGCCATCGCGAGACACCGTTTTCGATCACAAATCCATCACACTGAGGCGTCGTATTGGGGCGAAAAGCGTCGTATTTTCGGATACGAAAAAGTGTGATGGCGTCCTTCTAAGCCTTTGAAAAATAGCGGAATAATGCAGCAGAATCAAGCACATAAATTTTGTATTGCACCGATGATGGATTGGACGAACCGGCACTGCCGGTTTCTTCACCGCCAGCTCACGCGCCATGCCCTACTCTACACAGAGATGGTCACCGCCGAAGCCATCATTCACGGCAAACGCTCGCGGCTGCTGGCGTTTGATGCACGCGAACAGCCCGTGGCGTTGCAGATCGGCGGCAGCGATCCCGCGCGGCTCGCGGAAGCCTCGAAGATCGGCGCGGACTTCGGATATTCCGAACTCAACCTGAATGTCGGCTGCCCGTCGGACCGCGTGCAATCCGGCCGCTTCGGCGCCTGCCTGATGCGCGAGCCACAGCTTGTCGCGGAATGCGTGGCGGAAATGCGCGCGGCGGTCTCGATTCCCGTGACCGTGAAGTGCCGCATCGGCGTGGACGATCAAGACCCGGAATCCGCTCTTCGCGATGTGATCGGCCTCTGCGCGCGCGCCGGCGTGAAAACCTTTGCCATCCATGCGCGCAAGGCTTGGCTCGAAGGATTGTCGCCGAAGGAAAATCGCGACGTGCCGCCGCTGGATTACGATCTCGTCTATCGCGTGAAGCGCGAGCACCCCAAGCTCACCATCGTCATCAACGGCGGCATCGCGACGCTGGATGAGACGCAGAACCATCTTGCGCATGTCGATGGCGTGATGATGGGGCGCGCAGCCTACCATTCGCCCGCTATGCTGGCCGATGTAGATGCGCGCTTTTTCGGCGGCGAGCCCGTGAACTTCGACGCCGCCGTGAACAGCTATCTCGATTATGCGGCAGAACAGCTTGAGCAGCATGTTCCGCTGAACGCATTGACCAAGCCGATGCTGGGCCTGTTCAACGGCTGCCCCGGCGCACGGCTGTTCCGCCGCCACCTGAGCGAAAACGGCACGCATCCCGGTGCCGGCATCGCCGTGTTGCGCGATGCGATGGCGTGCCTGGCGCCACAGCGCGAAACCGTAGCTGCCTGAAGGCTCGCTATCGTTGCCCGCAATCGCGTTGAATCGCGCCGCGTTTCATTTACTGTTCGTCCATGACAGACAATCCGAAGATCAAGCTTCTGCTCGCCGATGTCGATGGCACGCTGCTCACCCGCGAGAAGGTTCTCACGGAAAGAACGCGCCACGCGGTTATGCGGCTGCGCGATGCGGGAATAGCCTTTGCGATCACCTCGGGCCGTCCGCCGCGCGGCATGGCAATGCTGATCGAGCCGCTTGCGCTGAAAACGCCCGTCGCGGGATTCAACGGCGGCATCTTCGTCAGGCCGGATCTGTCCATTCTCGAAAGCCGGACGCTCACGGAAGAAGCCGCGCGGCAAACCATCGCCATAATCGAAAAACTGGGGTTGGATGTCTGGGTCTATGCCGGCAACGACTGGTTCATCCGCAAGCCCGGCGCGCCGCATGTGGACCGGGAAGCGCACACCGTGCAATTCGCGCCCACGGTGGTGAAGGAATTCGGCGATCTTTCCGCGGCGAATAAGATCGTCGGTGTTAGCGACGACGAAGCGCTGGTGAAGAAGGCGGAAGCCGCCGTGCAGCAGGCCCTGGGTTCGCAGGTCTCCGCCTCACGCTCGCAGTCTTATTATCTTGATGTCACGCACCCGCTCGCCAACAAGGGCGCCGTTGTCGATTATCTGTCGCGGCATCTTGCCGTTGCACGCGACCGGATCGCCACCATTGGCGACATGCCAAACGATACGTTGATGTTCCGCGATGTTGGCCTTTCCATCGCAATGGGAAACGCCTCGGCGGAGGTGCAGGCACTGGCAAAAGTGGTGACGGATTCCTGCGACAACGACGGTTTCGCAAAGGCGGTTGAACGCTATCTGCTGGACGACACAGGAACGCGCCGGATTGATTAAGCCGTGCCGTCGGCCTTGAAGCCTGCCATCTTGTGGCTGCCGTCGCAGAACGGCTTGTCGTTCGAATGGCCGCAGCGGCAGAAAAATTGCCGTGTGCCGCGCGCGATGGTGCGACCGCTGGCGGAACAAACTTCCAGCGGGCCGGTCACGCAGAGCGGGCCATCCTTGGTCGGCTTCACATCCAGCGGCCCGTTGCGCACGGAAAGCGCGCCCGAGTCTTTGCTTTCCGGTTCGCCGGTCGCCGCGAACTTCCCTTCCAGATGGCTGTGATCGCAATAGGGCTTGTTCTTCGAAAGACCGCAGCGGCAAAGCACGGCACGATAGCTGGACGCATCGCCCGCCACGCTCATTTCGGCGTGAAACGCCAGTGGACCATTCTCCCACACCCGTACCGTATTCACGGTGGGTGCTTTTTCTTCCGTCGCGGGATTACCGGTCCTGTAGCGCAGTGAACCAGATGGACACTCCTCCACCGTCGCCATCACATCTTCCACCGCCGCCGCATCCGGCCTGATCCACGGTCCATCGACGTTAGGTACGAAAACGTTGTTCAGCTTCAGCACGCAATAACGCGAGTGAATGCAGCGCTTGCCATCGTTCAGGATGGTGACGCGTTCGCCGGGATACTCGTCAGTCTGGGACATGGTGAAGTCTCCGGTGGATATAGTAGCGCAAGCCGACCGAATAGCGAACGGCGCGCGAGACCGGATATCCTATGGTAGATTCTGACATGCGCCTTTTCCATTTCAGTGACGACCCGGGCATCACGCGATTCTCACCAAAGTCCGTGCGCACGCCCGCCGAACGCCCAGAAGGTATGGAATGGCTGAATGGTCCGCTGGTTTGGGCCATCGATGAATGGCATGAGCCGATGTATCTTTTTCCGCGCGAATGCCCGCGCATCCTTCTCTGGGCCACGCCAGAAACAACAGCGCAAGACCGTGTGCAATGGTTGGGGGAGAGCGAGCACCGGATGATAGCTTATATCGAAACGGACTGGCTCGAGCAGGTGAAGCATGGCGTAATCCATCGCTACGAGTTGCCGGCGTCACAGTTCGAAAATCTGGACGACGCCGGAATGTGGGTATCGCGCAGCGACGTCGAACCCCTGAGCGTGGACAAACTTACAAGCCTGCCCGAAGAGTTGCGAACTAGGGACGTCGAGCTGCGTGCTATCGACCGTCTCTCACCATTGAAGCCGGTCTGGCGGTCATCGCTGCACGCTAGCGGCATTCGCCTCAGAAACGCTCAAGACTGGGGCAGTCCCGCATGGACACATTCAAAGAAAGGCCGCCCCGTCGTCCTCTGATTTAGATCTTCTGATCGTATTCGCCGACTTCCGCGTGTCGTGACAGGCGCGTGTCGATATCCTTGAACATGCCGCGCATATTGGCTTCCGACACCGGGCTTTCGACCACCACCACCAGCGAAGGCTTGTTGGACGAGGCACGCACCAGTCCCCAGGTGCCATCCTCCAGCGTTACGCGCACGCCATTCACGGTGACGATCTTGGCGATCTTCTGGCCTAGGATTCTCTCATCACTCTTGGCCGCGCTCTCATATTCTTTCGTGATCGCATCCACGACCCCATACTTCTTATCGTCGGGGCAGAACGGCGCCATGGTGGGCGAACCCCAAGTTTTCGGCAATTCCCCGATCAGCGCGGACATTTTCTTCGCCCCGGCGCGATCCAGCATTTCCAGAATGGCAATTCCCGCCACGATGCCGTCGTCGTAGCCGCGGCCAATCGGTGGGTTGAAGAAGTAATGTCCGCTCTTCTCAAAGCCGGCGAGCGCCCCAAGTTCATGCGTGCGGCGTTTCATGTAGGAATGGCCGGTCTTCCAATAATCCACCGTCGCGCCGTTCTTCGTGAGAACCGGATCGATCTCGTAGATGCCGGTGGATTTCACGTCGGCCACGAACTTCGCATTCGGATTTCGCGCTGAAAGATCGCGCGCCAGCAGCACGCCAACCTTGTCGGCGAAAATCTCCGCGCCTTTATCGTCCACCACGCCGCAGCGGTCTCCGTCGCCATCGAAGCCCAGGCAGATTTCCGCACCCTGCGCGCGCACGGCATCGGCCATGGCGTGGAGCATGTGCAGATCTTCGGGATTCGGATTGTACTTCGGGAACGTATAGTCGAGTTCGGTATCCATCGGAATCACTTCGGCGCCGATGCGCCTGAGAGCTTCCGGCGCGAATGCCCCCGCCGTGCCATTGCCACATGCCGCGATCACCCTGATGGGCCGCGCAAGCTTGTGGCCTTTGGTTACCGCCTCCAGATATTGCTCGCGGAAATTCTCGACAAGCGTGTAGTTGCCGCCGGCACGCGGCTTGCCTTCGCCGCCCAGCACAATCGCCTTCAGCCGGTTGATCTCGTCGGGCCCGAACGTCAGCGGCTTGGCCGCGCCCATCTTCACGCCGGTCCAGCCATTTTCGTTGTGGCTGGCCGTCACCATCGCCACGCACGGGCAATCCAGCGCGAACTGCGCGAAGTAAGCCACGGGCGAAAGCGCAAGGCCCACATCCACAACGTCACAGCCGGCACTCATCAGCCCGACGATCAGCGCCTGCTTGATCGACAGCGAATAGGAACGGTAATCGTGCCCCGTCACCACCTTCGGCTTTACGCCGATCTCGTGAAAATAGGTGCCTAGGCACAGCCCCAACGCCTGCACGCCCAGCAGATTCAGTTCCTTGCCGAACAGCCAGCGCGCGTCATATTCGCGAAATCCGTTCGCGGTGACGAGCGGAAAGTTCTCATAATCGAAAGAATTTGGCTTCAGATCGTTGCGCGGCTTCATGGGTAAAGCGGCCGGAATTGCGGCGCTGCTATAGCGCGCAAGCCGCCTTTCGCCAACTATTCGTCGCCGTCGTTCAGGCTGGGATGATTGGGAGTGGCGTCTTCCGGATCGTCGAAACGGCGATTGCGCAGGTCGAAGGTGTCGAAGCCACACACGGGGCAAACCGGGATCAAGTCGCCTTTCTCCAGCTTGATGATGTTTTCACAGCGCTCGCAGCGATATTCGCCGTTCTCGCGGGCAATCTCGGTGGCCTTCTCGGTCATGACATTCCTTCTTTGCTTGGGCGCTCTTTAACGTGCCGGCGGCACGGGCGTTCCTTTGAACGTGGCCAGTCTATCACGCAATCCGGCCACGATGCGCTTGCGTTCTTCGCCGCTCATCGTGCCCCAGCGCGCGATTTCATCCAGCGTACGGCCGCAGCCGATGCAGATGCGCGATGCCGGATCGAGCGTACAGATATTGATGCAGGGCGTTTCGACGCTCATCCCGCCTTGAAGACGCAAAGCTTGTTGCCGTCCGGATCGCGGAAATAGGCACCATAGAAATTGTCGGTGCGCGCGCCGGGTGCACCTTCGTCTTTCGATCCCAGTTCCATCGCCTTGGCATAGACCCGGTCCACCATCTCGCGGTCCTTGGCGCGGAAGGCGAACATCGAGCCGTTGCCGACGGTCGCGGCTTCGCCGTCATGCGGCGTGGCGATGGCGAACATGCCATAAGGCCCGGCATAGCCCCGAACGCGGCCGTTATCCCAAGCCTGCTTGGCGTCAAATTCGCCGAGCAGCGCGTCGTAATATTTGCTCGCGCGCTCCATGTCGTTGGTGCCGACGGTGGCGTATCCAATCATGACGTTTTCCTATCTTCCGGCTGGCAATTTGTTGAACGGCAAATCCTTGTCCACGCGCACATCGGGTGGCAAGCCCAGCACACGTTCGGCGATGATATTGCGCAGGATTTCATCCGTGCCGCCGGCGATGCGCAAACCCGGCGCGCTCATCCAGCCCATCTGGAAAGCGCCGTGCATCGGCGCATCATCACCTTTCAGCGCACCAGCCTCGCCTTCGAGTTCCATCGCGAAGGCACTGAGGTCTTGCAGCTTGGGCGCCACCACCACTTTGGCGATGGAGGCTTCCGGGCCCGGCTGCTGGCCCTTCGAGAGCGCCGTCATGGTGCGGTAGGTGGTGTATTTCAAACCGGCGCTGCGCACATACCAGTCGGCAATGCGTTCGCGCACCGCCGCGTTTTTGATCGCAGGGCCGTCTTCCAGTTCCAGCGTGCGCGCCAGCGCCACAAGTTCTTTCACATCGAGCATGCCGCCCTGCCCGCCTCCGACAGCAAGCCGCTCGTGCATCAGCGTGGTCAGCGCCACGCCCCAGCCTTGGCCCACTTCGCCCAGCCGCTGCGAATCCGGAATCTTCACGTCGGTGAAGAACACTTCGTTGAAGCCGCTGCCGCCGCTGGCCTGCTTGATCGGCCGCACCTCTACCCCCGGCGATTTCATCGACAGGTAGAACATGGTCAGCCCTTTGTGCTTGGGCGCGTTGGGATCGGTGCGCGTCAGCAGGATTCCGTAATCGGAAAACTGCGCGCCCGTGGTCCAGATTTTCTGGCCGTTGATAATCCAGTCATCGCCCTGTTTTTCCGCGCGCGTGCGCAAGCCCGCAACGTCGGAACCACCGGCAGGTTCGGAAAACAACTGGCACCAGATTTCATCGCCCAGCAGCGCCGGCTTCACATAGCGCGCGACAGAGTCTTTGCTGCCGTAAGCCATCAGCGTGGGGATGCACATGCCAAGCCCGATGGCGAACGGCGTGTTGCCGCCCACGCCATGCTTGCCTTCCTCCTGATTGAAGATCACCTGCTGGATCGGTGTGCCGCCGAAGCCGCCCACCTCTTTCGGCCAGGTGATGCGCGCGTAACCGGCCTTGGCTTTTTTCGCCTGCCAATCGCGCGCCGCTTTCAGCACGTCCTTGTCCACCGTATCGCCAAGCTCATCACCATCGGCGTCGCCCTTGCCGCGCGGCGCGTTGGCGTCCAGCCACTTGCGTACTTCGCTGCGAAACGCGGCTTCTTCCTGTGAGTCTTCGAAATCCATGTTCGTGGTCCTTACGCGGCGTTCGAAAGTTCGAGCGCGGTGACGAGTTTGTCTTTCCATGTCCGCTGCGGGCCCAGCACCAGTCCAAGCTCGCGCGAACGCTTGTAATAAAAGTGACAATCCGCTTCCCAGGTGAAGCCGATGCCACCGTGCGTCTGCACATTTTCCTTCGCGGCATAGTCGAACGCCTGCGTGGCGGATACGCGCGCCGCTGCCGCCGCCAGCGGCAATTCCGGTGCGTCAGTAGAAAGCGCCCAAGCGCCGTAATAGGCGTTGGAGCGCGCCAGCTCGTTGTTCACATACATATCAGCCAGCTTGTGCTTGATCGCCTGATAGGAACCGATCTGGCGGCCGAAAGCATAGCGCGTCTTGGCATAATCCTTCGCCATATCGAGGCAGACATCCGCGCCGCCAACCTGCTCGAAAGCCGTTAGCACCGCCGCGCGATTCAGCACGCGTTCGGCAATGCTCCAGCCTTCCCCGGTTTTGCCCAGCGCTTCGGCCTGCGCACCATCGAATGTGATTTCCGCGTGCGCACGCGACGGATCGATGGAATCTTCCGCGCGCCGTTTCACGCCCGCGCCTTTCAAATCCACAATCGCCAGCGCTACTCCGCGCTCGCCCGGCTCGTCGCTGCCGCGCGCCAGCACAATCGCCACGTCGGCATCCATGCCGTCGGCCGCCGCGATCTTCTTGCCGCTCAACTTGCCGCTCTTGAAACTCACACGAACACTTTTGGGCGTCACCGCACCCGGCCCTTCGGCGCGCGCGAAGGTGGCGGTCAGTTCGCCGCTTGCGATCTTGGGCAGATACTTTTTCTTCTGCTCTTCGCTGCCGGCGATCAGCAAAGCTTCTGCGAACAGATAGACGGTGGACGAAAACGGCACAGGCGCCAGCGCCCGGCCCAGTTCCTCCGCCACCACGCACAATTCCAGATAGCCCAGCCCAAGGCCGCCATATTCTTCCGGGATCGCGGTCCCCATCCAGCCCATGTCGGCTACCGCTTTCCACAAAGCGCGGTCATACCCGCCGCCGCCCTCGTAAACCTTGCGCACCGTTTTGGGGGCACACTTCTCGCCCAGGAATTTCCGCGCCTGATCGCGCAGCAACTTCTGGTCGTCAGAAAAGTCGAAGTTCATGGCGTTTTATCCCACAGTCATTATCGATTAACCGAAAGACTAGAGCGCGCCCGCGGCTTCGCCAACTGCGGCAGCGTTTAACGGACGCTTAACGGCGCCGCCCTTACCCTTGACGCTACGGCAATCAGGACCGGGATATGGCCAAAGCACAGTTCCACAAGAACCAGCGCGTGTATGTGAAGCCCGTGGGAACATGGGCGTTGATCGAACGCGTGGTTCCGCACTGGACCAAAGGCCTCGATGAACCGTTGCGCATTTATTACGAACTGGGTCTGGGCCGCGAATTCGCCGCCGAGGAATTGCAGGCCGAAACGCCCGTTGCCGACAATCCGGCCGATACGTCGGAGAAGTGGCGCATCAACCGCGCGCGCAACAAATGGCAGCCGGAAGAAGATTGTGCCCGTCATCCTTTCCCCGGCACTTATCCCATCGTCATCACCAATGAAACCGATTGGGGTGGCTGGCGCGTGCCGGGCGCGGAATACGATCTGGATCCCGCGCGCGTCGAGCGGCAGGCGCGCCTTATCGCCAATTCCCCGAAGCTGGAACTGGTGGCGCGTAACCTGATCGAATGGGCACGCCAGTCCGATGCCGATATGCCCAACGAACTGGTCCGCCTCGCGCACGATGCGCAGGACGTTTTGACCACCATCAACGAACTCGAATAACCGCCGTTTGCGGCGCTTCGCCGCTTGTCCCTGGGTCTGGCCTTGACCGGCCACGGCCACAATGTTGCTCTGCGCCGCTTTCAGGCAGCGGACCGGGTTCTCTTGAACGACAGCACGCGCGACATCCGGCCGGACACGGAAATGGCTGAGCGTCTGGGCCTGAACAAGCGTTCCGGCGGCCGGCGCCGCTGGTGGTGGATCGGCGGTGGCGCGGTCCTGCTTATCATTGTCCTCTGGTTCATCTTTGGCGGTCACAAACCGCCTGCGTACGACACCAAGCCCGTCACGCGCGGCGCGCTGGATGTCACGGTCAGTGCGACAGGCACGCTGGCTCCGCGCGACCAGGTGGATGTCGGCGCGGAAGTATCCGGCCGCATTGATGCCCTGCTGGTCGATTTCAACGACCACGTGACCAAAGGCGAAGTGCTGGCGCGCATCAATACCGATCAGTTGAAGGCGCAGCTCGATCAGGCCAACGCAACGCTGGCGAACGCACAGGCGACCTTGCAGCAAACCTCGCTAACCGCCCGCCGCTACGAAGCGCTTGCAAAGACAAACTCTATTTCCGCCGAACAGTTGAATACCGCGCGCGGCGACTATGCCCGCGCGAAAGGCACCCTCGCGCTGGCGCAGGCGACGGTGCAATCCGACCAGACCATGCTGTCGAAAGCCACGATCTATTCGCCGATCAGCGGCGTGGTACTCGACAAGAAAGTTTCCGCCGGCCAAACCGTCGTGGCGGCGTTCCAGATACCCGTGTTGTTCACGCTGGCGAGCGATCTTTCGCAGATGGAACTGGATGTGGATATCGATGAGGCCGATGTCGGCGCTGTCCGTGTCGGCCAGAACGCCACTTTCACCGTGGACGCCTATCCCAACCGCGATTTCACCGCCAAGCTGACCTCCATTCACAACGCGCCGCAAACGGTGCAGGGCGTCGTCACTTATCGCGGCGTGCTGGTGGTGCCCAACCCCAACCTGCTGCTGAAGCCGGGCATGACGGCCACGGCGGAAATCATGGCCGCGCGCGTCGACGATGCACTGCTGGTGCCCAACGCCGCGCTGCGCTTTGTGGCGCCCGACGATGCCTCGCGCGGCACGCCGCCGGCGTCCACCGAAGCCAACCGCGGGCGGGTGTGGACCGTCGATGGCAGCACGCTGAAATTCCACGACCTCAAACTCGGCGCCACCGATGGCCGTTCCACGCAGGTTCTCTCGGGCGACGTCAAGCCCGGCGACCAGCTTGTCACCGCCGCAAAAACGCCGGACGCCAAGGCGCAATGAGCGCGCCGCTTATCGAACTGCGCGGCGTATCGAAAACCTACGGTGAGGGCGAAGCCAAAGTGATCGCGCTCGATCATGTCGATCTTTCTATCGCCGATCATGAATTTGTCGCCGTGATGGGGCCGTCCGGCTCCGGCAAATCCACCACCATGAACATCCTGGGCTGCCTGGATACGCCGACGTCCGGCCATTATTATTTTCGCGGCACCGATGTCGGTTCGCTGACGCGTGACCAGCGCGCCATGCTGCGGCGCTATTTCATCGGCTTCGTGTTTCAGGGCTTCAATCTGCTCAAGCGCACCACGGCGCTGGAAAATCTGGAGCTTCCCCTCATCTATCGCGGCATGCCCAAAGCCGAACAACGCGAGCGCGCGCAGACCGTGCTGGCGCAGGTGGGCCTTTCCGATCGCGCCGGCCACACCGCATCCGAGCTTTCCGGCGGCCAGCAGCAGCGCGTCGCGATCGCCCGCGCCCTTGTCAGCGATCCGTCCGTGGTGTTCGCCGACGAACCCACCGGCAATCTCGATACCGCCAAAAGCCACGAAATCATGACGCTGCTGAAATCGCTGAATGAGGAGCGCGGCCTCACCATCGTGCTGGTCACGCACGAGGAAGACATCGCAAAATATGCCAAGCGCCAGGTGCGCTTCCTCGATGGCCGCATCGCATCGGACACGTCCGCATGATCGCCAACGCTTTTATCCTCGCGCTGCGCGAGATCCGCAACAACCTGATGCGCGCGGCGCTGACCACGCTGGGCATCGTGATCGGCGTGGCCGCCGTGATTGCGATGGTTACGCTGGGCTCCGGCGCCACCAAAAGCGTGACATCCGACATCGCTTCTATGGGCCGCAACCTGCTCATTCTGGTTCCGGGTGAGCGCCGCCCCGGCACGCTCACCTCCGCCAGCGCATTCACGCTGGACGACGCCGCCGTTATCGCCCGCGATGTCACCGGCCTCGCCGCCGTGGCGCCCGCCGTGTCGCGCTCTGGAGTCGCACTTGCGGGAAACCGCAACCACACGACCCAGATCACCGGCACGACCAATGCCTTCTTTACCGCGCGCGAATGGCCGATGGCTTTGGGGCGCGGCTTCTCGCTGGCGGAAGACCGCGCGGGCAAGGCGGTGTGCGTGCTGGGCGAAACCGTGCGCAAGGATCTGTTCGGTACGCAGGATCCCGTGGGCGCGCGCATCCGCGTGGACAAGGTGTCGTGCGACGTGATCGGCGTCCTTTCCGCCAAGGGCCAGTCGACCTTCGGGCAGGATCAGGACGATTACGTGATGATGCCGCTGCGCACCGTGCAGCGCCGCCTTGCCGGCAACACCGACGTCACCATGATCTGGATTTCTGTGGCCAGCGCGCCCGACACCAACCGCGCCAAAGCGGACATTGAGCGGCTGATGCGCGAACGCCGCCATATCCAGACCGGTGCCGCCGACGATTTCCAGGTCAGCGACATGGCGGAGGTGACCAAGATGGTGGAATCCACAACCGCCATCCTCACCGCATTCCTGTCCGCCGTCGCTGCCGTCAGCCTTCTGGTTGGCGGCATCGGCATCATGAACGTGATGTTGGTGTCGGTGACGGAACGCACGCGCGAGATCGGCATCCGCCTCGCCATTGGTGCGCGCGAACACGACGTGCTGTTGCAATTTCTTATCGAAGCGGTGGTGATGAGCGCGCTAGGCGGCATCATCGGCATCGCGCTGGGCCTGCTGGGCTCCTTCGGAGCGTCTGCGGCATTGAAGTTGCCGTTCGTGTTCGAGCCATCCATCGTGGTGATCGCGGTGCTGTTCTCCGCCGCCGTGGGCGTGGCCTTCGGTTATTTCCCCGCCCGCAGAGCCGCCCGGCTCGACCCCATCGAGGCGCTGCGGCACGAGTAGTTCGCCGACTCATGCGCAAATCGGCCGTTTTTGCCGAATCCGGTTTGGCGACCCACTATTTTCGGCTTTCCCCTATTCCGCCGCTTTTCCGGGCAATTTCCTGCTTGACAGTAGGACGCTGCTTCGAGTATTTTATCCCAATCTCAGGAATTCTATCCACAGGCACCCGCCCGCCGGTCCGGCGCGGGGTAGCGAGATTTTGAAAACACGGCCGCCCCGGCGCGCTATACCGGGGCGCACCATCCAGGGAATTTCCATGCGTACAGATGAACCGCGCACCATTCGCCTTTCCGATTATCGCGCGCCGGATTTTCAAATCTTCGAGGTCTCGCTCGTCTTCGCGCTCGATGCGGAAACGACCCGGATCGTCGCGACGATGAAGGTCACCCGCACGGGTAACGCGGGGGCGCCGCTGGTGCTGAACGGCGAACAGATCAATCTCACCGGCCTTCATATCGACAAAGACGAGTTGGCGCCCGGCGATTACACGCTGGATGGGGAGACGCTTACCATCAATGAAGTTCCCGACGCATTCGTACTGGACGTACATACAGAGATTTCGCCGGCGCAGAACACATCGCTGGAAGGCTTGTATCTCTCCAAAGGCATCTTCTGCACGCAATGTGAAGCCGAGGGTTTCCGGCGCATCACCTACTATCTCGACAGGCCGGACAATCTCGCGGTCTTCACCACCCGCATCGAAGCGGCGAAAGACAAGTTTCCGGTTCTGCTGTCCAACGGCAACCTGATCGAAAAAGGCGATCTGCCCGGCGGCGAGCATTTCGCGGTATGGAACGATCCGTTCAAAAAGCCCTGTTATCTCTTCGCGCTGGTCGCGGGCGATCTGGGCGTGTTGCGCGACAGCTTCACCACCATGAGCGGGCGCAAAGTCGATCTTGCCATCTATGTCGAACACGGCAACGAACCCAAAGTGACCTACGCCATGGATTCGCTCAAGCGCGCCATGAAGTGGGACGAAGAGGCTTACGGCCGCGAATACGATCTCGACATTTTCATGATCGTCGCCGTGTCCGCCTTCAACTTCGGCGCGATGGAGAACAAGGGTCTCAACATCTTCAACGACAAGCTGCTGCTGGCCTCGCCCGAAACCGCCACCGACGACGATTATGGCCGCATCGAAAGCGTTGTGGCGCATGAGTATTTCCACAACTGGACCGGCGACCGCATCACCTGCCGCGACTGGTTCCAGCTTTCGCTGAAAGAAGGCCTCACGGTTTTCCGCGACCAGACTTTCTCGGAAGACATGCGCTCGGCGCCCGTGAAGCGCATCGAAGACGTGAAGATGCTGCGCGCGCGCCAGTTTCAGGAAGATGGCGGCCCGCTCGCCCATCCGGTGCAGCCACAGGCCTACATCACCATCGACAATTTCTACACCGCCACGGTTTACGAAAAAGGCGCGGAAGTCATCCGCATGCTGAAAACGCTGGTCGGCGACGAAGGCTACCGCAAGGCGACCGATCTTTATTTCGAACGCCACGATGGCCAGGCCGCCACGGTGGAAGATTGGGTAAAGTGTTTCGAAGACTCCAGCGGCCGCGACCTGAAACAGTTTCGCCTCTGGTACGCGCAATCGGGAACGCCGGTGGTGGAAGCCAACGGCGCATACGATGCCGCGAAGAAAACCTATTCGCTGACGCTGAAGCAAAGCCTGGCCGCAACACCCGGCCAGCCCACCAAGAAGCCCATGCCCATCCCGGTGCGCATTGGCCTGCACAACGGCGATGGCCGCGCCATGGCGCTGACGCTGGACGGCGAAAACGCCACCGGACCGGAAGAGCGCGTGCTGGAATTGAACGAGGCCGAACAGCGCTTCACCTTAGTCAACGTCAATGACGCGCCGCTGCTGTCGCTGGGGCGGCATTTCTCCGCGCCGGTGACGTTCAAGACGCCGCTCAGCCGCGCGGATCGCGCGCACCTGATGGCGCACGACGCCGACCCCTTCAACCGCTGGGAAGCCGGTCAGGGCTTGGCGACGGACGTTCTGTTGCAAATGGCGGCGGCATCGGCAGCCGGCAAACCGCTCGAACCCGACACCACCTATATCGACGCCATCGGGCTTGCGCTGGGCCGCGCGCAAGACGATCCGGCCTTCGCCGCCTTCATGCTTTCACCGCCCAGCGAAAGCGAACTGGCAATGGCGAAAACGCCCGTGGACCCGGACGCCATCCATGACGCGCGCACCGCCCTGATCCGCGCGATCACCCGGCACGCGCCACAAATGAAAGCGCTTTATGAAAAACTGACAAACAATTCGCCTTTCTCCCCGGATGCCAAATCGGCGGGCCGCCGCGCATTGCGCAATGTGCTGCTGCGTTATCTGACGGCGGCGGACGATGACGCCGCCGCCACACTGGCCGACGCGCACTATCGTTCCGCCACCAACATGACGGACATGATCGCCGGTCTTGCCGCGCTGTCGCGGATCGATTCCCCGAAACGCGACGCCGCCTTCGCGCATTTCCACGATCGCTTCAAAGACAATCCGCTGGTGCTGGACAAGTGGATGGCGCTGCAGGCCGGCTCATCCCTGCCCGGCACCGCCACGCGGGTTCGCGAGCTGATGAAAAACCCGGCGTTCGACATGAAGAACCCCAATCGCGTGCGCTCGCTGATCGGCGCCTTCGCGGCCAACCATCTGCGGTTCCACGCCAAGGATGGTTCCGGCTATGCGTTGGTGGGCGAAGTCATCCGCGATCTGAACGGCATCAACCCACAGGTATCGGCCCGCATGTCCGGCGCTTTCGAGAATTGGCGCCGCTACGACGCAGACCGGCAGGCGCTGATGCGCGGCGAACTGGAGAAAGCGCTTCAGACAGAGGGCATCTCGCCCAACCTGTTCGAGGTCGCCACCAAGATGCTGGGCTGATTCGGCTTTTAACTTTTCGTTCACCCGCGCGTGACAGCGACTCTGCGATTCGCATAATCGTGATTCGCGCGAAATCGATTCGCGCGCGTGGGGGAAGACCGCCCGGTCATGGCGCGCACGCAAGCCATTTCGTGGCCCTTCGGGGCCACCCCAGTGCTCTCGAAGGTCGCCGCAGCGGCCACGCGAAATATCCGCCTCACCGTTGTTCTGGCCGTGGTGCTGATCTGCGGCAGCTTCGCTTCCGCCGCCGTACTGCAAATCCGCTTCGACCGCACGCGAGCCGAAACGCAGGCCCGCGTTCTGGAAGCGCGGCACGCGCAACTGCTGGCCGAAAGCACCGGTCTCACGCTGAACCGCTATGCGGCGCTGGCGGCGGCGTTCGCGAATGCGCCGGAGTCGGCGGCGACCGCGTCGGCTTTGGCTGCCGCCGGAAAGCCGGGGCTGCACAATGTCGCCGTCCTCAACATGCGCGGCACGGTGATGTCGGCGCTGAACGGCGTGCGGCCCAGCGAGCTTGCGATAGACGAGATCTACGCGTTGGGCGCGCGCACCAAACGCGTGGCGCTGCCATCGCCGGACGGGCCTTATACCCTGGTGGCGATGCCCTATGCCGGTTCCATTCTGGTTCTGGAACTGAACCCGGATGCGCTGCTGCCGGCGGCGGAAATTTCGCGCGCCGCGCTGTCTACCCAAGGCGGGACATTGCTCGCCGAAGGCGGCGATTGGGGCGCGCAGGGCAGCCTTGTGGCGTTTCACACCGTTCCGAATTGGCCGTTGTCCGTCGGCACCTCGATGACACAGAGCGACGCGTTCGGTGCCTGGTACGGATCGCTGCCGCTGTATCTGTTCGTGATCCTCGGCCCGGCGCTTGCGGGTGCGGCTTTGGCAACGGTGTTCGTGCGTGAATTCGAACGCCGCGCCAAGACGGCCGAAGCGGTGCGCTCGCTGAAAAGCACGCGCCCCGCCGAAGCGCGGCTGCTGGTGCGATTGGCCGATGCCGAACGCCGCGCCATTGAAGCGGAGCGTTCCAAAGGCGAATTCATCGCGCATATGAGTCACGAGTTGCGCACGCCGTTGAACGCCATCATCGGGTTTTCCGAAGTGATCGAAAGCGGATTCTTCGGCCCGCCCGGTCACGCCAAATATGTGGAATATGCCCACGATATCGGAAATGCCGGCCGCAATCTTCACAGTAAGATCGGCGACATTCTGGAATATGCGAGCGTCGAAGCTGGCCGCTATCCCATCGCCTATGCGGAAACCGATGTTGTTGTTATCGCACGCTCGGCTATCGAAGAAGTGGCCGGACACACCTTCGCGCGCCGTGTGAAGCTCGTCGCCTCGTTGCCGCAGTGCGCTTCAACGCTCACCGACGCTTCGGCGGTCAAACGCATTCTGGGAAACCTCGTCGCCAATGCCGCGCAATTCACGCCCGAAAACGGCACCGTGCGCGTGGCGGTGCGCGAAGAGGAAAACGCCATCGTCATCAGCGTGCGCGATTCCGGATTGGGCTTCAGTTCGCGCGAGGCCAAAACAACCGGCAAAGCCTTCGCGCGCTTCGAGCGCACCGGCGCGGTGTCCGGCCTGGGGCTTGGCCTCGCCATCGCAATGTCGCTTGCGCGCCGGTTGGGCGGCGCCGTGCGGATCGACGGCAACGGCGGCGATGGCACGCTGGCAGAGTTGCGCCTGCCCAAAAGCTGAGCTTTCATTGCCCGGCCATGGCGCTCATTCAGCAATGCAATCTTTCCTCCGATCTCGACACAGCGGATGAATATCTTGCGGCCGCCGTGGCGCGCGTGACCGGGCAGCCTGTCACGGTCCTGAAAAGCTGGTGGGGCAGCGACAAGCAAACCGGCGAAATGCTGGAGGAAATCGAAGGCCCGGTGAACATCGAATGGCTGATGCGCAAAGGTCAATTCAAACTGGATTTGCGCATCTACGGCCAAGGCATATCGCTGCATTTCACCGAAGCGCAATTCGCGCGCGCGCTGGCAAAGGAACTGACACGGCCGCTCTTGTTCAGCGACTGTAGTGCTTTTCCCTTTTCCTATTTCAGGGCCAAGCCCGATGGCGCCATAGACTATGTCGTCGTCACAATCGACGACGAAGAAAATTTCGATCTTCTCACGGACGATCCGACAGTTCCCGATCATTTTATTCCGCAAATGATTTATGGGCCTGAAGAGCCGCTGCCGCAAAAGCCACCGGGTGACGGCGCGGCGATGCCGCGCGACGTGAAAGCGACGTGCGACAAGTTCCAACAAGGCGCGATTTGCGAACAATTCTGGTCGGAATGTCCAAAGCGGATCCGGCTCAAGCTTTAGAGATACCAGTCGTATTCCGCAGCCGTCATGACCTTGCGGAACCGCTGCGCCTCGATGCGTTTGGTTTCCGCATAAAGCTTCACCGTTTCTTCGGTGAAGTAATCCGCAAGGATTTTGGAAGCCATCAAACGCGATAGCGCGTCGTCGATATTGAACGGCAACGAAAGATCCGGTTCGCGGGAAACATTGGTTGCCGCCGGCGCGCCCGGATCGATCTTGTTGGTCAGACCGTGGTGCACTCCGGCCAGAATGGCGGCAAGCACGAGATATGGATTGGCGTCCGCGCCCGATACGCGATGCTCCACACGCCGCGCGTCGGAAGGGCCAACCGGAATACGCATGCCGACGGAGCGGTTGTTCACACCCCAGCGGCGATTGACCGGCGCGAACATATCCGGCTGGAAGCGGCGGTAGGAATTGATCGAAGGCGCGAACACCGCCATGGATTCCGGCATCAGCGCCTGCAACCCGCCGATGGCATGGCGCAACTGTTCCGAACCGGCATCGCTGCCGTCGTCGAAAATATTGCGGCCGGATGAATCCAGAAGACTTAGATGCACATGCAAACCCGTGCCCGCGCGGTCCGCATAGGGCTTCGCCATGAAGGTGGCGTGGAAATTCTGAGAGCGCGCCGCGGCCCGCACGATCTGCTTGAGGAATACCGCGTGGTCCGCCGCGACCACGGCGTCCTTTTGATGCTTCAGATTGGCTTCGAACTGGCCTGGCGCATATTCCGAACTTGCGGCGCTCAGCGGAATGTTCTGGGCTTCAGCGGCTTCGTTGAGGGCGGCGAAAAAACCGTCGTAGCGGTTGAGATCGTCCATCCCATAAACCTGGATGGAGCTTTCGCGCTCGCCGGTGCGGGGGCAAAGCGGCGGCTGCGGCGCGCCTCTTTCATCCCGCTTGGGGTCAACGAGATAGAATTCCAGTTCCAGCGCCGTAACCGGCGTGAGTTTCAAGTCGGCGAAGCGCTCCAGTACACGTTCCAGAACCGCGCGCGGTTCGCCGGGATTGATGCCGCCGTCATCGTCGCGCAACGTCATCATCATCTGCGCGCGCGGCGGGCCATCGCCCCACACCATCGTAATTGTTCCAGGAATGGGCCACGCCGTGCCATCCGGATCGCCGTCGCCAAAGCCGCGGCCAAACGGATTGGTCATCTCGCCGCGCACATCCATCAGGTAGATGGAATGCGTGATCTGCATGCCCGTCTCGAAAAGCTTGACGGCTTCCGCGACAGGCAGCCGTTTGCCCCGCGGCACGCCGTGGATATCGGCCAGTATCGCATCGACAAATTTCAGATGCGGATGGGCAGCGATCAGCGCGTCGAATTGCTTGCGCGCTTCGATCACAAAGGCGGGCCGCGAAAAGCGGGGTGTGGCGGTTGGCTTGTTCATGGTTCAACGGGAAGAATGCGACATAATCATAAAGGGAGCGTTGCGGCGCGGGAACCCCGGCCCTCTAACTATTTGTAAAAGCACAAAGATTGCGGAGTTTTGACCGCTTTTTGCCGCTTCTTGCGTTAAATCGCGGCAGGCGGCGGCAGAAACGGCAACTCCACGATCCGCCCGGTCGCCTGCTCATCCCCATGTTCGTCCGGGGGCAACGCAATCTTGAGAAGGGTGCCGGGCACTGAAGCCGCAACGTCAATTTGCACAAGCGCGATGGCCTTGCGCAATGCTGGAGAAAAGACCGCCGCCGTCACGCGTCCCACCGGCCTCTCCTCATGGATCATCGACGAAAATTTCGCGGGCGGTGTCTCGGAATCGATTTCAACGCCAACAAACCTCATCTTTTCACTGGCGCGCGAGGCCAGCCAAGCCGCGCGCCCGTTGAATCGCGAATGCCTTTCGTCGATCAACTGCTCCAATCCAAGTGAGAGCGGTGTCGGGTGTGCATCGCTTCCAAGCTGAGCGGCCTGATAGTCGCGGCCAGGACGCATGACACCACGTTCGAGATCGAGAATGTCGGTAGCGGTCAGTCCGGCAGGCACAAGGGCGTAGCCGACTCCCGATTTCGCAATGCGATCCCACACGGTTAGCGCATCGTCATTCCTGCACCAGATTTCGTAACCGTTTTGTTCGCCCCATCGCGTGACCGTAACGTCCAGCCCGCGCCAGAACACTTTGCGAAACGCCAGCGCGTCGAGATTGGCTTCCAATCCCGCGGCCTTGAGAACGGCGCCCACATAAGGACCAATCAATGCGATTCCGCCTTCCTCGCCGGAAACATCGCGCATGGCCACGTCAAATTGCGAAGCGGCAAGCCCGATCCATTCAATGTCAGGTGTGGAAGCGGCAAGCACAAATGCGTTCCGTCCAAATCGCGCAACCACACCGGCGCCGCGCACGCCTCCTTGATCCGAGAGCCAGAGTGCTTTCAACGCGTTCCCCGGCTCGAGCCGGGAAACGTCCTTCGTCATCAGTCGCGAAAGCAATTCTGCCGCCTGCGCGCCTTCGATCTCGATGCGCCACCGCCAGGAGATGTCCGCCACGATTGCAGAATTGCGCGCGGCAAGCGCTTCAAAGTGCGCGTCACCATAGTCGGACGCGAAGGTCCAGCCGTTGCGGTTATGCCAGCGGTTGTGCCTGTTGAGCACGGCGGTGCGCGCGTGAAACGGGGTGGCGCGGGTTTCGCTCATGACTTGCGATTCATAAGGATCATGCTGGCAGTAATCCTGCCTGCTCTGCCCGATACCGCGTCCATTGGCTCGACGCTCGCGCCACAAAGATACAGACCTTTGGTGCCGGTCCCAACGCGCGCCTTCCAGGGCAACAACATGCGATCGGCCGAGACGGCCGCGCAGGCGCCGGCCCCATAAACCGCTTCCATATCTTCAGGCGTGACAAGTTTGAATGCCGAAATGTACTTCGCGAACCCCGGCGCAACGCGTTCGATGGCCAGAACGGTGCGTTCGACGAGCAAACCTTTCAATTCGCTCCACCCTGCAGCGGCCAGCGGAACCGGCCGAACAAGAACGGAAACGATGTGCTGCCCCGGAGGCGCGAGCGTTGGATCGGCGAATGTCGGGATAATAAGCTCCATCGCAAGATCGTCGGGCAAATCGCCCGCACGCGCCTGGCCATGGGCAACGACCAATCCCTCCATGCCTTCGGCCACCACGATGCGGCCACTTGCGAGTGTCGCGAGGCGCGGCGGCAAACCGTTTACGGCGAACAACACTTTCGCGGCGGCTGTTTCGCCAAACCTGCGGTCAAAACGCCGGCGTGCTGCAATATCGAGATTTGCCCCATCGGCCAATTCCAGAATTGTCCGGCGAGCCGGCAAACTCGAGATCACGATTGGCGCGGAAATCATGTCGCCTCGCGCCAGCTCGACGCCGCAAACAATGTCGCCCTGAATGTGAATGCGCGTGACGGGAACGCCGGTGCGAATTTCAACTCCGGCGTTTTGTGCGGCGGCCGCTATCGCCTGCACCAGCGCGCCAGGACCACCTCTGGGTAAGGCGGCGGCGCCTTGCAGCCCGCACATTTCTTGCGATGCCCGCCACAGAAGAGCCAGAGCGGAACCTGGCTCCAATGGCGAGCCCGCCATAGCGTCAAACGCCAGCGCGGCTTTCAAGGCGTTCGTTTCAAACCAGGAATCGAGCCATGCGAAAACACTCCACTGCCGAAGTTTTTCCAGCACGCGGCTGTCGTTTGCACGCAGATCCAATTTCCCGTCGTTCCACCAGATCGTCCGCATCCGGCGTGCGAGCGAAAAGAGTTGCTGCCGGTATTCGGGGTAGGCCTTGGCGTCTGCTTGCGAGTATGGCGCAATGCTCCGGGCCGCCGCGCGCATATCGCGCCCTAGAACAATCGGCGCTGTGCCGGCGTCTGGAACGATCAACGGCATGTCGCGTACAGCGAAAACGAGACCCTGCTTGCCGAGCTTGAGTTCCTCCAGCAGTTCGGGATCGAAGGCATACAGCGTATGTGCCGATATGGGCGCATTGAAGCCATCCGCGATGGCCGCTGTTTCGCAATGTCCGCCAAGCTTGTTTCGCGCCTCCGCCACAAGCACGCGCAATCCAGCTTTGGCGAGATAGGCGGCAGCGACCAGCCCGTTTACGCCCGCGCCAACAACGATGGCATCGTAATTTCGCGTATCCCTCATCGGATTCGGCCTGCCATGCGGTCTGCGATTACGGCGGCAGCAGCAATCGCACCCGACGCGCAGGTTGCGAACGGACCGGCGGAGGAGGACGGACCCGCGAGATAGAGACCGTCGATCGGCGTGCGCGGGCTGATCGCCAGCGCGGGATCGCCCCACGGGCGGAAGCCGAACATCTGGTCTGCTGCGATCTCGCCACCCAGCAAATCTCCGTCTGTGGACCCGAGCTCAGCCTCGATATCGGGCGGCACGATCACCTCAGCGCCAACAACCCGTTCGCGCGTGCCGGGCACCGCCTTTTCGGCAGCCGCAAGCGCGCGCGCAAGGAGATGTTCCCGGCGTTCTCTAGTCCAGGCGCCATCGAAGAGACGGGCCGGAATGCAACCAAGCGTGACGGTCATCGTCGCGCCGCCGACGAGTGCAAGCCGTGGATCCAGTGCGGAGACGAGACGGAGCACGGCCGGTGGTTGCTCCGGAATGGTGCCGGCCCGCCATGACGCGTACGCGGCACCGAAAGCCGCGTTATCCGGCGCCACGTAGATTGGCCCGCGGAAAATCTCGGGGCTCACGAGGGTTGCTGGAAGCTCAGGCGGCCGTTCAAGCGCCAGCAACACACGCGCCATGCCTCCGTTGGTGCGATATTCGCCCGCGCGGCGGATGACGGCCGCGGGCAGGCCGTTCCAAGTGAACAAAGAAAGGAGCGTGCGTTTGAAATCGAGTGAAGAAATCACGACTGACGCGGCCATCTCGGTCCCGTTCGAAAGGCCGACACCCTCGAGGCGGCCTTGTCTGTGCCGCACATCGCTCACCTCGACGCCCAGAACAACCTCGACGCCAGCCTCCCGAGCCGCCGATATCAAGGCGTTCGCCAAAGATGCAAAGCCGCCGACGATCAATCCAGAACCGCCCGCGCCTGGGGCGAGCAGATGAAGCGCGCTGCCACCGAGAGAAGGGTCAACCGCGCGGCCCGCCAGCGCGGCGGCGGCGAGATGCGCTGCCTGATCCTCAGACAGCATGCGATCATGGAAAATGTCGTCCAGCGTCCGATGCAGCCAGGCCGCGCCCGGCCAGGGCGGCGCGGGCGACTGGCTGCGGCTCCAAAAGCGCCAGCCCGGGGCCGGACTTTCGGCTTCACGAAACGCGCGCGCCAATATGCTCCTTTGGAAGTCGCAAACCTGTGTTCCCAACCGCGAAGCGCCGCTTGTGGCCGACACATCGAGGATATCGACGCGATCGGGCCAGATCGCCGTCGATAAAGGCGCCGGCAAAAAGAATGCGCCATGCCGCGCCAAGCCAAGCTTCCAGTAAAGGCTGGAAGGAATCGGCGCGAGTTCGTCCGCGAACGGCGACGCCCGGAAACCCGGATGAAATTCCCGCGTGGCACATCGGCCGCCGGGCTGCGCAGAACGTTCGATCACGGCGGTCCGCAACCCCGCTTTGGCAAGCACGATGGCGGCAGCAAGCCCTTCGGCGCCCGCGCCAATCACGCATGCGTCGTATCGCGAGGAATTCACGCCGCCGATGCCGCTCAGTTGCCCACATTTCGAGACGTCAGCACGCCTCGAAAGCCCCATTTCATGCCGTTCGCGCTCTTGCAGGCGCTGTTGCGGCCAAACCCAAATAAACGGGGGAGGATAGAAAGAAAGACAAAGGGCGGAAATGACCTGTTGAAGCCATTTCCGCCCTTGGTTAACCCGGCGAGCGCGCTTGCTTAGAGAACGCCGCGCTTATGCTCGCCGACCACGATACGGCCGGGATTGAACGCCGCCTTGAAGACGGACAGCGCTTTCTTCGGTTCGGCATCGCCGCACATGAAGACGTCGAACGCCGCATAGCCTTTTTCCGGCCATGTGTGGACGCTGATGTGGCTTTCGGCCAGCACCGCCACGCCGGAGACGCCGCCGCCATCCGTGAAGGTGTGCAGGTGGATGTGAAGCAGGGTTGCGCCTGCCTCCTTCACCGCATCGATCAGCGCTTGCTCAATCCGATCGCGATCGTCGAGGCCTTCGGCCTCCCACAGATCGATGATCAGATGGCTGCCGGCATAGGTCAGCCCATTGCGCGTGATAAAATGATCCTTGTAGTCCTCAAGCTTCGGCTTGAGGGCCACCGCCGTCTGGCGGACGGACGTCCGGACGCGAGGAGCCCTCGCAACTTTGTTCGAAGAAACCAGTTCAAGTCGAGCCATCGGGCACCTACCCATCTTGGAGTTGACACCTGCGCCTTGGCCTCACGACTTCCGGACGCACCTAGAAGAAGAAAGCGGCCGGAGGAAGTGGAAACTTCCGCCGAACCGCCCTGCTCCGTTACCGGAACAACGCGGAATATAGGCACGTTGCCCCCGCATGCAAGAAATTTTGTCACCCAAGCGTCAATTTTTTCTAAGCGTGCTCGAGCGTGTGGCACAAGCGCGACGCTCGCTGCGCTGTCACAAACTGAATCCTTCCGTGACTTCGAACACAGCTGGAGAGCGCTCACGCCGCCGCGCCTACGCGTACGCTCGGCTTGCAAGCAAAGCCTCGTGGCCGTAAAACGCGCCGCCTTCCGCCATTTTCTCCACCGAGAGCAGGAGCCGACGATGCCAGCCAACAGCTTCAAAGAGCGCCTTCACAAAGGTTACGCGCAGGTTATGGAGATCGATGGCAAGCCGCTCGTGGATGAAAAGAGCCGCTACCAGCGCATCAAAATTTTCGACACCGTCGCCAACGGCCGGGTGATGACGCTCGACGACATCGTCCAGATCACCACGCGCGACGAGAGCGCCTATGCCGAAATGCTGACACATTTGCCGCTGCTGGAGCACGGCAACGCCCAGCGCGTCATGATCGTGGGCGGTGGCGACCTCTCTATCGCCGATGAAGCGCTGAAGCACAAAGGCGTGAAAGAAGTTGTGCTGGTCGATATCGACGGCCGGGTGATCGAGCTTTGCCGCGAGCATTTCGCAGAGATCAACGCCAAGGCGTTCAAGGACAAGCGCCTCAAGATCGAGGTTGCTGACGCCTTCGAATTCCTCGGCCGCAAAGAGAACAAGGGCCGCTTTGACCTGATCGTGGCCGACCGGCCCGATCCCGTGGGCCCCGGCAAGGCGCTGTTCGGTGAGACCTTCTACGATCGCGTGCGCAACGCGCTGAAGGCCGGCGGCTTCGCCACTTTCCAAACCGGCGTACCATTCTACCAACCGTGGGAGATTACCGAGGCGCTTGAAGAGCTGGCGGAGTTTTTTCCCCAGTCGGGTCTCTATCTGAGTGTGGTGCCGACCTACATCGGCGGCTTCATGGCGCTGTCATGGGCCGGTAAAGGCAAGAAGCTCGGCACGCCGGCGGGAATCAAGAAAGCGGCCGCGGCTTATAAAAAGGCGAAGCTGAAAACCGACTACTACAATCCCGAAACCCACGCGGCCTGCTTCGCGCTGCCCGAATGGATCAGGCGCCTGGTGCCCTGACCGATCAGGCACCAGCATCCGTGGCGTGCCGGCGCACGTAATCGAAAGACGCCCGCCAAGCGGCGCGCACTGTGAACCAGATCACCGCCCAGAAGAGGGCGGTGAAGGCGAAGCGGAAGAACCACGGCAGGAAAGTAAGCAGTCGCGTGTTGCGGCCGTTGAAATCGAATTTGCTGATGTGCCACCCGGCATCGTGAAACCACTCGAACGAAATGTCGTTCAGCGACATTTCGAGCCACAACGCCGCGCGCTGGGCTTCAAACTGGCGCGGCGTTGCCTGCTGCGAACTGATGTCCGGCAGACTGAGCCATTTGGCAATTTCCTTGTTGTCCATCTGATCCGAGCTAAGCGCATAGAGCGCGGCGTCCGGATAGTGAGGTTGAATTACGCCGGTGGTTTCCGGCGGGATTGGATCGATCAGATGCGAAGCGGTCGCCGTGGAATAGACAATCAAAGTGGTGAAGGCGATGACCACCGGAAAGGCAATAACGGAAGTTATCGCCAGCGCCAGCGATGACGCTCGGTTGTAGCGATAGACCTCGTAGAGCGGCAGCACGACGGGAATGAGCACCATCGGTACAAACGCGACGAACAAGCCGACCGCGATCCAGGTGCCGAGGTGGGCCGGTTCCAGTTGGAGCCAACTCACCAGCGCGCCGAGGGAATAGACCAAACCAAGCCACGCCGCGCAGCCGAGAACGGTGAGCCAACGGGCGGCAATGAACCAGTTGAGGCGCGATGGCCGCCCGTTGAATACCCGGATTCCAGCAAAAACCAGATGCAGCGCGGAGGAAAGCAGGCCGAAAACGAAGACGCCAATGGCGGCCAGATAGCCGAACCCGGCAATCGCCATAATGTCCATCGCCGCCCCCCGCGCCTGCCCCACTGGCAATATTAGAGGCGGCGCGGCAGCATGTTCAATCGCAAGCGGGTGTCGGGGCATTATGGGCAGGCAAAGGACCGCCGCCATCTGGGGCATATTGAGACTTTTGCGGAGAAACCTGGCCGCGTTCGCGCGCGACAGGCATGTGCGGGGTATTGCGCTCATCACCGCTGGAAGCCTTGGCGTGCTGGCCGTGATGTGTGGCATCGTCGCCATGCTGATCGCGGCCAGTGTGCCGCCTGACAAGCACATCATGGGATCCAGTCCCCAAGACCAAAACAAGGCGGCGGCGCCAGTCAAGCTGGCGGCGGGCCCGGTGATTCCCCCCTCCGTCGTAGCCAAGGGCAGCCGTTTCGGCACCATCGAGATCGCATCCAGCGGCATCAAGGGTATCGAATGGCACATCACGCCCGATGACGCGCGGCGGCTATTCCTGGTGAAAGCGGGAAACGACGGCTCGCGCTACCAGATTTTCGAAAGCGCGATGGCCCGCCATTTCGCCGATTTCAATACCAAGCTTCAGGACCGCCGGAATTCGCCGGAGGCGGTGGACGCGGTCGCCGCCTTCATGCGGCGCATGAAAGCGCACAAAATTCCGGTGCAAAATATATTTATTGTCATCAGCAGCGGCGTCGCGGACCTGCCGCAACTTGGCGAGCTTGAGAAGAGTGTCACCGCGCGCACCGGCATCAAGCCCGACGTCATCACGCCGCAACTGGAGTGCAGTTACACGTTCGACTGGATCGTGCCGCCGGCGCATGCGCTCGATTCAGCGGTGGTGGACATGGGTAGTGGCAACACCAAGGCTTGCTACGTGGAGCCGGGCGCCGACACCGACCGCAGCCGTGGAATCGAGCTGTTGCCCTATGGCGCGAAAACTTTCGAAACGAAGGTCAACAGCTCAAAAAAGCCCAACGTCACGTTTGCGCGAACCTCTGCCCGCGTCGCGCCGGACGCCGTCGGCCCGCTGATCGATCAGGCAATCGACGGCAACCCCGGTTTCCTGTCCCGCAGCCGTTACTATGTTGTCGGCGGCACTGCCTGGGTGACGGCGATGTTGGTTCATTCCAGCCAAAGCAAGGATGACTTTATTTCCTTGTCCGCGCCCAGCGACTTTATCGCGTTGCGAAAAATGACGTTGGCCGAACAGGCCGACATGGGAAAACTGCGCGATCCGTTCACACCCAATCAGCTCGTGGCTGGGCTCGATATTCTGATCGCAATCAGCAACAATCTGAACCTCAACAAGAAAACCGTGTTATTTGCGGCACCAGGGCGCGATGCGTGGATGTCGAACTACCTGATGAGCAAGCTTGCGCAAATCGAGCCGCCTGCCGAATAGCTCAAGCTGTGTTCATCAGACGATCGAAAATAGAGCGCACGCGCGTTTGAGCATCTGAAAGATGGCCTTTGAGTATCTCAAAGTCCGCCGTGCCAGCGGCCCGTGCCAGCAAGGTCTTTAGCCCGGGCGCTGCTCCTTCAGGATCGAGCGTGCCATCGACCGCGATGCGCAGAACCTGCAGCAGCGCCTGTTGCATGCGCGCTGCCGAGATAAGCGTCTGTGCATCGGCTGCTTCAATTTCACCCGCCGCGGCCAACCGCATCAGCGCGCCGATCGTGTTGGCATCCACCACTTCGTCATCGTGCGACACCGCACGAAGTTGAAAACTCTGGGCCACAAACTCAATGTCAACCAGCGCGCCCGGTGCGAACTTCAGATCCCAGCTATTGGATCCCGGAAATTCCGCCGCCAGCTTGCCGCGCATTTCGCGCGCATCTTGAAAAAGCTTTGCGGAATCGACGTGTTGGCGCAACGCATCACGGATAGCGTTATCTATGCGGATCCGGAAATCGTCTCCGCCAACGATGACCCGCGCGCGCGTGAGCGCCATGCGTTCCCAAGTCCAGGCTTCACCATTGTGATAGTGCTCAAACGTTTCGAGCGCGACGGCGACCGGCCCCTTATTTCCAGATGGACGAAGGCGCATGTCAACTTCATACAAGCCGCCCTCCCCAGTGAGCGCTGTAAGCGCGGAAATCAGGCGTTGGGCGAGACGCGCATAGTATAGCGAAACGGCCAGCGGCTTGGCGCCATTCGATCCAGATGTGCTTTCTGGCGTATCGTAAACGAACACGAGATCAAGATCGGACTCGGCTGTCATCTCGCGGCCGCCAAGTTTGCCCATCGCGATGACAGCGAATGCGCCGCCGTCCACCGTACCGGCCGACGATGCCAGCTCTTTTTGAACAATCGGCAAGAAGGCCGCGATTACCACTTCTGCGACATTGGCAAAGGCCGGGCCTGCGTCATCGGCGGTAATAGTTCCCTGAATGATCTGTACGCCAACACGGAATATCTGTTCGCGGGCGAAGCGGCGTGCGACGTCAAGAGCATCTTCGTAGGTCGCTGCCACATGCATCTGTTCCGCCAACGCACGCGTCAGCACTTCGCGAGAGGGCAGATTTTGCAGGAAGCCCGGATCGAGCAGCGCATCCAGAACGGTAGGCGTCCGCGCAAGATGATCGGCCAAGCGAGGCGCTGAACCGCATATCTCCGCAATTAGCTTGAGCAATTCCGGGCGCGCCTGCAGCAGAGACAGAATCTGAATGCCCGAGTTCAACCTGGAAAAGAAACGGTCGAACTGGACAAAAGCGGCATCCGGATCAGCCGTGCCGGCGAGTGCTTCCAGCAGCGCTGGCAACAGCGCCGTCAATATCTCCCGCGCGCGCGCGCTGCGCGTTGCGCGGATGCGGCCATGATGCCAGGCGCGGATCGCGCCGGAAACGTGCGCAGGATCGCGAAATCCCATGCCGCGAAGCGTTGCGGTCGTCTCCAGATCGTCTTCCACGCCGGTGAAGACAAGACTCCCCTTCACATTCGCGAGCGGCGCCGAAGATTCGAACAACTGCGCGTAATGATTTTGAACGATCTCCAGTTGCTTGCGCAGAGCGGCAGAGAAGGAGTCCACGCCGTCGAAGCCGGAGAAAAGAGCAACATGCCGCAGCTCTTCCTGCGATTGCGGCAGTGTGTGAGTCTGCTGATCGTCGATCATCTGGAGGCGATGTTCGACATGGCGCAAGAACCGGTACGCGTGCGTAAGCTCCTGGGCCGTGCGGTCTGCGATCAGTCCACGCTGCCGTAGCGCTTCAAGCGCTTGCAACGTTCCGCGGGGGCGCAGCGCGCGATTGCGCCCACCGGCGATCAATTGCTGTGTCTGAGCAAAGAATTCTATTTCGCGAATGCCGCCGCGGCCAAGCTTGATGTTGTGGCCGGCAATCGCGATTTTCTCGTGGCCGGCATGCGCATGGATCTGCCGCTTGATCGAATGAATGTCCTCGATCGCGGCGTAATCCAGGTTCTTGCGCCAAATGAAAGGCTCGATAAATGTCTCGAATCCTGAATATGCAACGGGATCACCGGCGCAGGCGCGCGCCTTGATCATCGCCGCGCGCTCCCAATTCTGCCCCATGCCTTCGTAGTAGATTTCCGCCGCTTCAGTGGAAATCGCGACCTGCGTCGCGCCGGCGTCGGGCCTCAGCCGCAAATCGACGCGGAAGACATAACCATCGGCGGTCGTTTCACTAAGAAGTTTTACAAGGCCGCGAACGATATCGACCGCGGCGGCACGCGGTTCGTCCCGCCTGCGAAATGGGAAGCGTACCGCGTCGTAAAAAATAACCAAGTCGATGTCGCTTGAGTAATTAAGTTCGAACGCACCGTATTTTCCCATAGCCAGCACAACAAGACCGGTTTCCGCCTCAAGCTTTTGCGCATCGGTTTCGGAAAGAGACGCCACGCCTGCCGCGTTTCGCAACAGAAAGCGCAGCGCGCCCCGCACGCATGCATCGGCGAAGGCCGTCAATGCGCCGGTGACGGCATCGACGTTCCACAGACCAGCGATATCAGCCAGAGCAATAGCCAGTGCGGCCTGGCGTTTCGCACGCCGCAAAATCTCCATTGCTTGCGTCGTGCCGGCGGCAAATGCCGCGGAAAGTACGTCATCTTCGATCCGCGCCAGGCAGGCTTCCGGCCCCACATTCACCAACTCAGACAGAAAGGCGCGTTCCCGCAGGGCCAGGCGGCACAGAAAAGGACTGTTACCGAACGCCGCTTCCAGTGCCGCCTTCGCTGAACCGGAAATGTCAAGAGTCGGCTCGCCTTCGCCCAACACCGCCAACGTGCGATGCGCGCGCGCGCAATCGAACGGCTTGGGCAGTTCGGTCAGATTTTCGAAAGGCTTCGGCATGCTTCATCATAAATCAGGAAGTCGGGAAATGCCGCAAGAGCGTCTGCGTAAGGCGTTGGGTTACTTCGACACGATTGCGGGCGCCGTCAACGATTTCAGCACAGGCATTACCTACTTGACCGATGGCATGCGGGCACGACCCCGCGGAAAGCGGATCACGGCTTTGAGACCGGGCCCGTTGTCGCTTAGTTCGAACGATGCATCATGAAGACGGGCCACGGCGGCGACAAGGCTGAGACCCAGACCCGTGCCTGGCGTATTGCGGCTGGGCTCCAGCCGCACAAATCGGTCGATCACGCGGGCGCGCGCTTCAGCCGGTATGCCTGCTCCAGTATCAGAAACCGACAGCTCAACATTATCCGCGGTCTCCTCTAAAGAAACGCGCACGGTGCCACCAACCGGTGTATATTTGATGGCATTGTCGATCAGGTTGGCAAGCGCCTGCGAAAGCAGATTCTGATTTCCTTGCAGCAAGATTCCCGTCTTCGCGTCCAAGGAAAGAACAAGGCTCTTCTCTTCCGCCACCGGACTGTAAAGCTCAACGACGCCTTCAACGACCGCGCCCAGGTCCGTAAGTGTCATGGCTTCGCGCGCAACACCCGCCTCAGCCTCCGCAATCAGTAAGAGCGCGTTGAACGTCGCAATGATTGCGTCGGTTTCTTCGACCGCAAGCTCAATACTGTGCGATTGCTCGCTTTCGCGGTCAGCCCGGTTCAATGCGCCTTCCAACCGATTGCGCAGACGGTTGAGAGGTGAACGCAGATCGTGCGCCACCGAGTCCGTGACCTCGCGCATGCCTTTCATCAGCCGCTCGATCCGGTCGAGCATGCGATTGAGATTCTTCGCGAGTTCATCGAACTCGTCACCGGCTTTTGTTACCGGGACGCGCCGGCTGAGATTGCCGGCAACGATGTCGCGGCTGGTGCGATTAATGGTATCGAGGCGCGCCAGGATATTACGGCTTACCAAAGCGCCGCCGACCAATCCCAGCAGCACCATGAGCCCGATGCTCCACGGCAGCGTACGGCTGAACAAATGTTCGGTTTCGTAGCGCTCATGCACATCGCGCGCGACAAGCAGATCGAACCCGCCGGCCAGTGCGAAGGAACGCCCGCGGGCGCGGCGTTGTTCGTTCTGTTCGCCATTGCGGCGTACGTAGTTGAATTCTACCAGATCGCCATCATGCGCCTTCACCTTCGGCCAACCATCGAGATTGCCGGCGATCACCTGGCCCATGTGGTCCGTCAAAAGATAAAGACCCGGGCCGCCGCGCGAGGAGCGGCTGACAATTACGTCGGTAAGTCCCTGAAGGCCCTGGCGCTGGTATTGCTCCGAGAGCCCGGTGCTTTCGGCTTCTATGATCTGGTCGGTCTGGGCATCCAGAGCACGTTTGGTATTCCAATAGGTGAACGCCACAACCGTCGCGACGGAAATGGCGAACAACACCAGATAGACAAGAACGATTCGAAAGGCTTGCGTTCTTAGAAGCTTAAGCGCGCGCACGGATCATGTAGCCTGCGCCGCGAACCGTATGCAGAAGCGGCAGGTCGAAGCCTCTGTCGATCTTGGCGCGCAGGCGGGAAATATGAACATCGATCACGTTGGTTTGCGGATCGAAATGATACTCCCAAACGCTTTCCAGCAACATCGTGCGCGTGACCACCTGGCCGGCATGACGCATAAGGTATTCCAGCAGGCGGAATTCGCGCGGCTGAAGGTCGATATCGGTGCTGTTGCGCTTTGCCGTGCGTGTCAGCAGATCCAGCTCCAGATCGCCGACCTCGAGCCGCGTTTTGACCGCCGAGGGCTGGCGGCGGCGCATGAGCGCGTCGAGACGGGCCAGCAATTCGACGAACGCATAGGGCTTTGGGAGATAATCGTCACCACCCGCTTTCAGGCCCTTCACGCGATCATCCACTTCCGACAACGCACTCAGGAAAAGCACGGGTGTGCCGTTGCCTTGTTCGCGCATTTCGGAAACCAGTGACAGGCCGTCCATCTTGGGAAGCATGCGGTCGATGATGGCACAGTCGTAAGGCCGGGAGAGAGCGAGCGTCAGCCCGATTTCACCGTCTCCCGCATCGTCAACGACATGGCCGGCCTCCTTGAGGCCATTGACCAGATAACGCTGCGCTTCGAGATCGTCCTCGACAACGAGGATGCGCATGGCTTGCTCCCTTGGTTCAAAGTTCATCTGCAACTCACTCTACAAAAGGGTCCGCGCCGGCGGCAGCAACGGGGGGGATGGGGCCGCAACCGCCGGCGCGGGGGGCCGGACAATTCAGATTGGCGTCTGTTCTGTCCGGATTCGCGCATTTTCAATCACTATCCAAAAGTCAGCGGCACAAACCGCTGGCCGTTAGCTCCCGTAACCAGAAGAAGAACGCTTTTCTTTCCCGACGCCCGCGCGCCGGCCACGCGGCCCTGCACGTCTTGCGGCGAACGGACCGGCTGGTTGCCGACCGAAACCACAATATCGCCAGGCTGAATGCCCTTGTCGGCTGCATCGCTGTTGGGATCGACGCGGGTTACGACCACGCCCTTCGCGCTATCGTCCAGATTGTAGAGGCGGCGTGTGTCCGGCGTGACGGACGCTAGGCCCATACCCATCGCCTGCGCCGGCCGCGCCGTACTGGCATCACCGGTGCTGGGAACGACCGCCGCGACTTTCTCGTCGCGCTGACCGATCTTGACGTGCAGCGTCTGCGCTTTGCCGCCGCGATTTACCGAAAAGGCCGCCTGTGTTCCGGCGGGAATTGCGGCGACATCGCGCGTCAGATCGCGCGAGCCGTCAATTGCCTTACCGTTGATTGCGATGACGACGTCACCCGGCTGGAAACCGCCCTTCGCTGCGGGACCACCTGGCACAACCGTGGCCACGATCGCGCCTTTTGGTTGCTGCATGCCCAGACTTGCCGCGATTTCCGGCGTGATGCTCTGGATCTGCACACCCAGCCAACCGCGCGACACATGACCATGCGCCTGCAGTTGTGCCACGACCTGATGGATGGTGGATGCGGGAATTGCGAAGCCGATGCCGACGCTTCCGCCGGACGGCGAGAAGATCATCGAGTTCATGCCAACGACCTGACCATGAATGTCAAATGTCGGGCCGCCTGAATTGCCGCGATTGATGGGCGCATCGATCTGGATGAAATCGGTATAGGGGCCATTGCCGATGTCGCGGCCGATGGACGACACGATACCGGCCGTCACCGTATTGCTGAGACCGAAGGGATTGCCGACAGCCACAACCCAATCGCCCACGCGCAGGCGGCGATCATCGCCGAATTCCACGGTGGGAAGCGGCTTGTCGCTATTGATCTTCAGCAGCGCGATATCGGTTGCCGCATCGGCGCCGATCAGGCGCGCGGTGAATTCGCGGCCATCCGGCAGCTTCACCGTGATCTTCTTGCTGTGGTCGATCACATGATTGTTGGTGACCAGATATCCGGCCTTGTCGATGATGAAGCCGGAGCCCATCGCTATCGCTTTGCGCGGGCGCTGTGCTTGCTGTCCGCGATTGCCGAACTGGTTGAAGAAATCGCGGAACGGCGCCGGAAGGTTGTCTGGCAATGCGTCCTGATCGTCGCCGTCGTTATCGGCAACCTGTTCTTCAACCGTGACGGTCACAACCGCCGGACTGACGCGCTCAACAAGATCGGCGAAGCTGAACGGCGCACCACCTTCCAGCATGTGCGGAGATTCGGATGTGGGGCGCGCCTGTTCGGCAACGGGAATAAGATGCGGCGTGGACGCGCTGACATTTTGTGGCACGGCCTTCGGCAGCAGGGAAAAGGCGCCAAGGCCTACCAGCACAAGCGCTGCCGCCGCACCAGTCGCCATAAGGCGCGCTTTGAGTTTGTGTTGGGGAACTGGATTTGGCTGTTCGTCGGATTGCATCAACTTCTCCTTACGAGACTTCTTGATGGCCCCAGTTTCCACCAAGCTTCGTCCAGATCAGGACTACGCCCACCAACTTACCTGTTTCTGTATGAATTATTAATTGTCGGTAATAGTAGAAAACTTCTCATAACCGACTGGACAATAAAGGAAATCATCCGGGGCGGCGGGCGTGGAACACAACGCCTGCCACAACAAGCCCGCCAATCAGCAACAGCGCCGCTGGCCCGAACCACAGAAGATAGGTGGACGGAGCAACCGGAGGCGTCATCAGGATGAACGCTCCATAGCGCTGAACGAGAAAGGCCTTGATCTGCTCATCGTTTTGGCCTGACGCAATCCGTGTGCGGATCAGATTGCGCAAGTCCGCGGCCAGCGTCGCATTGGATTCATCGAGCGACTCACCCTGGCAAACGACGCAGCGCAATTGCTGATCCAGCGCGTGCGCACGCGCATCGATCTGTGCGTCGCTCATCTTTCCCGCTGCCGCCAATGGCACGGTCACGGCCAGCAGAATGGCAACCGCGAGAATCTTCATTCCGCAGCCACCGTGGACACAGCGGGCGCAGCCTTCGTTTTGCGCAGCCGGCCGAAAAGGCTGAGGCCGCCGCCAAACGCCATGATCGCGCCGCCAAACCAGATGAATGGCGCTAGCGGATTGACATAGGCGCGAACGACCCACGTGCCGCTGCTGCGTTCGTCGCCCAGGGCAACGTAAAGGTCTTCAAATCCAGTCGTACGGATCGCGGTTTCCGTTGTCGCCTGGCCTTCAGCCGGATATTGCCGCACTTGCGGAAACATCGTTGCGAGCACGTGGCCGTCCGATATGACTTCAATGGTGGCCCGGTTCGCGAAATAACTGGGCGTCGCCACGCGCTCCACGCCATCGAGCTGCAAAGTGTAATCCGCAATCTGCATCTGCTGTCCCGGTTTCAGGACATTCACGGCTTCGCTGCGCCAGGCGGTTATGCCGGCAACGCCGATCAAGGTAACGCCAAGGCCTGCATGTGCCAGCGCCGACGCAAAGGCGCCGGCCTTGAACAGCGCACCCGATCTGCGCAGGCGAAACACATCAATCGCGCTTGCAGCAATCAGCCACGCCGCCAGGCCGAAGGCGCCGGCAACCGCGAGCGATTGGGGTGTCGCAACGAAGAACACGATCACCGCTGCGGCTGCCGCCGCGCCCAACCCCGGCGCCAATATTCGTAACGCCTCGCGCAGGTTCCCGTGCCGCCAGGGCAGGCGCGGCCCGAAAGGCAGCACGGCCAGCAGCGCGACAAAGATCGGTGCGAAGGTCAACGCAAAGTAAGGCGGCCCGACGGATATTTTCTCCCCCGTCAAAGCGTCCAGCCCCAGGGGATAGAGCGTGCCCAAGAACACTGTGGCCGTGGCAGCGACGAGAAACAGGTTGTTCAGCAGCAACGCCGTTTCGCGGCTGGCAGGTTCGAAGCTGGCGCCGCTACGCAGCGACGGCGCACGCCACGCGAACAGCGCGAGTGCCCCGCCTATGGCGGCCGCCAGCATCATAAGGATGAAATTGCCGCGCTCAGGATCGTTGGCGAACGAATGAACCGATGTCAGCACGCCAGAGCGCACCAGGAATGTGCCGATCAGGCTCATGGAGAATGCGGTGATCGCCAGCAGCAACGACCATGTGCGAAATGCACCCGTCCGCTCTGTTGCCAGCGCGGAATGGAGCAGCGCTGTCGCCACCAGCCACGGCATCAGCGAAGCGTTCTCCACCGGATCCCAGAACCAGAAACCGCCCCAGCCGAGTTCGTAATAGGCCCACCACGAGCCGAGCGTGATGCCGAGCGTGAGTGCGATCCAGGCGATCAGAAGAAAAGGGCGCGCGGCGCGCGCCCACGATCCTTCCGGATCGCCCACGATCAGCGCCGCTGCGGCGTAAGCGAACGACGCCGAAAGACCGACATAGCCCAGGTAAAGCATCGGCGGATGGAACGCGAGACCGGGATCCTGCAGCAACGGGTTAAGGCCCGCACCTTCAAACGGCTGCGGATCGATCCGTAGGAACGGATCGGAAGTGAGAAGAATGAAAAGCAGGAATGCGGCCGCAAGCAACCCCTGCACGCCAAGCGCCGCCGCTGTCATCCGGCCGCCGCCCCGCTGTGCCAACGCTACCGCGCACGAATAAACCGACAGCACAAAGACCCATAGGAGCATGGAGCCTTCATGGTTGCCCCATACGCCGGTGATCTTATAGATCAGCGGCTTTGTCGTTGTGGAATTCTGCGCCACGTCCGCAATGCTGAAATCGGATGCGACGAAGCCATACATCAGCGCGAAAAACGCCAGCGCGACGAACACAAACATTCCAAGCGCGGCACCGGACGCGATGGCGCGCGAGGACGCCGCATTCGCGCGCGCGCCGATGAGGCCTGAAAACGACTGCACAAATGCGAGCGCCAGCGCGAGGCAGAGAGAAAGCTGGCCGATTTCTCCCGTCACGGCGCCGCTCCCCCTTCGCCTTCCTTCCACCGCCCCGCGCGCTTCAGCGCAGTGACGACTTCGGGCGGCATATATTTCTCGTCATGCTTGGCCAAAACTTCGGAGGCATCGAACACGCCGCCTTGCGTCAGCGCACCCGCCGCAACGACGCCTTGTCCTTCGCGAAACAAGTCCGGCAGCAGACCGGTATATTTCACTGGCACCTGCGCGCGGCCATCCGTGACGACAAAGTGGACATCGGCTCCCGGCCCGTGCGTCACGGTGCCGTTCTTAACGAGACCGCCGATGCGAAAGGCGACGCCTGGCGCGACATGGCGCGCGGCCACATCGGACGGGCTGTAGAAATAGAGAATGTTATCGCGCAACGCCCCGATGACGAGCGCGCCCGCGCCCGCGCCCGCGAGCAGCAGGGCGGCGGCAAAGGCCAGGCGGCGGCGCTTTTTGGAGGTCATGACCATCGGGTGCGGGTTTTAAGCAGTATAATGAGGGACTTCGGAGGCGGAAACGCCGTGCGGCGCTGCGCCGCCCTGATTTCGCCGAAATAGGCTAAGATCGTCTGGTTGTTCGGGGCATCCATTCGGGGATTTATCATGAAACTCATCCGCCTGGCCGCGGCGCTATGCATCGCGCTGGCCGCAGCCGCCTGTCTTCCGGTCACCACCAAGGCGCCGGTGGGTTCATCCGCGAGCCTTGGCGCCGACAAATCATTCTACGGAACCTGGATGGGGCATGGGGAGAAAGACTCTTCGCCTGCCTATATCCACTTTCTGAATGCAAAAGATGGCGGACTGACAATCGTGATCGTATCGCCGCCCAAAGGCGACGATGCCGGTGACTGGTCCGTCTATGCCGCCTCCACTGCGGATCTTGGCGGCAACCATTTTCTCAATGTCCGTACGATCTCCAACAACGGCGAAGTGCCCGGCGCCGGAGAAATGAAAGGCACCTTCCCGCTGCTTTACCGTACCGGAAAAGATGGTTCTGTCACGCTCTACATGATGGACGAAGACGCCACAGCCGACGCGATCAAGAATGGCAAGATCGCCGGCGAACGGGACGCAGGCAAAGATGGCGACGTGCATATCACGGCGACGGCAGCCGCCACGGATGCCTTCATGCAAAGTCCGCAAGGCGTGGCGCTATTCAACAAGCCGCTGCTGACTTTGACGCGCGTGAAATAACACGCGCGGTCAGTGCTGCGCTTGATGGAGAACTTCGCCCTCAAGACCGGTGACGTAAGCCAGGCCTGCGGGTGTAAGTGTCATCTGGTTTGGCCATTGGGCGCGCGCGAGCCCCTTGCGCTCGAGCGCGTTCCAGACCTTCTCGTTGTAGAGGCCCGTCGCGTCCTTACCGGCGACGACAGCATCGCCGAGATGGAAATGATCGCCATGCGCCTGCGGGAAACGCACAACCGTCACCTCGCCAGGACCAGGGCCGCCTTGCGCGGCAGACGGCAGCCGCGCCAGCGCCTGCAATAATGTAAGCGTGCGAAGCTGAAGCGGATTGAGCTTCAGGGGGTTCTGTTTCGGCGCCATGCGGTCCTCGCGATACAAACTAACGGGCGGCCGGAAATGCCGGTTACCTTGCGCCCATTTCGCATGACCGGGCGCGACCGTCGAGTCCACTCCGGTTCTAGGCCGCAAGCGCGGCGCGGCCCCGGCGGCGCATGATCTCAGCGTCTTTCTCGCTCAAGACCAGAGCCGTCAGATCGGCCGCTGCCTGGAAATAAGCTTCGACCCTTTGCCGCTTCTCGCCCTCCGCCGCGCGCAATTCGGCAACCAGCGCGTCGTCGTAAAGAGCAAGTTCGGCACTGACGCGGTCGCAGGCGGTTTGCAGCGCCGCGCCGAACGCGCCAGCAACCGCAAAGGATTTGCAGCCCTGCAGGAGCCGGGCGTACCGCATGGCGCGATCCAACTTTTCGGCATCCATCGCGCGTGACAGATCGGGCACGCGTGCGCCCTTGCCGAAGTTGGCCTTATGCAGATGGAACAACCCCAGAATTTCGCGCGGCGCATGATCCATCAGGCCTTCCATCACCTCGGCAATGGCGGCGCGGTCGGTGAGCAACCGCTGGCCCCATTTGCCATCGCGCCGGATGCCGACTTCCTTCACAAGGCCGTTCGAAAGAACCGCGAAGCGATGACCATGGTGTACGAGGTCATCCGGATCGAAGACAGGATGGCGCACCGCGCGAATGGCATTCGCGTGCATTTCCATATCGGAAAACAGAATCTCGCCGACAAGACCCATGTCGGTGCTGCTGATCATCGTCTCCTGCGTCTGGCGCGAAATCATCAGCGGCAATCGCAAGGCTTCCCAGGGACGTTCCAGCCTGTTCATGGCGATGATCGCGACATAGGGCGCGGCGTCCGGCACGGTTTGAACCAAGCGGTCATAGAGACCGCGAAACGTCCACAACATATCGTCCGTCATGGCTTCGATCGGGCGCGGCGCCTCGTCCTGAAAGGCCGCAATCTCGCCACCGGCAGACAGCATGAGCGCCATTTCGACTGCATCGGCTTGCGTGGCTTCGTCGCGAAGAGCTTTGCGCGTGGCCGCCGCCTGCTTTTCATCGGAGAGCGCCGCGCGGATCGCCTTGGCTGCATCGGCCCAATAAGAAAGCGCGGCTTCATCCGCCGCATCCTGCTTGTTCTCCAACAAAGCGCGTTTGACGGCAGCGGCATATTGCGCGGTGCGTTCCGCCAACAGTTTATGCGCCAGCCACTTCCAGACACGCGAGATACTTGCGCGCGCGATGCGTCCCTTCTGCTTTTGGGTGCGCGGCCTGGAATTCAACAGGTCTTCAAACGGCAGGCAGAAAAGGCGTAGCGGCGAGCGTCGCTTGGCGCGCCTTGCGCGGCGCAATGCGGGGCGCAGCCCATCCAGAATGGCATCGTGCGGCAGCGCATGACCGCCCGCGAGCCGCTCGGCCTCGATGGCGCGTGCGAGCTGAGCCGCGACCGGTTCCGGCAGCTTGCCGAGAAAGGCGCGAAGCATCTGCAATTTCTCGGGAGTCATCATCCCCGACCCGATTTTCCCAACGCCTGCGCCGCTCACGGACGCTCCCTGCAAGCCTAGTCACACTTTCTTAATGGAGCCTTGCCGGAATGTTATACGGATCAGGTCGCGGGCAGGCTAAGGCTGGCTTTCAGGCCACCCAACGCGGATTCCCCAAGCTCCAGCCCGCCGCCATAAAGCCTGGCGATGTCACCCACGATGGCAAGACCGAAGCCCGTGCCTGGGACGCTCTCATCCAGCCGCTCACCGCGTTCGCCCACTTGCGTGCGCTCTTCGACGGACAGGCCGGGACCGTCATCGCCCACGTCAAGCTCCAGCATTTTCCCGTTTCGGCTCGCGGTAACGGAAACGCGTTGCTTCGCCCATTTGCAGGCGTTGTCGATGAGATTGCCGGTCATCTCTTCCAAATCCTGCCGGTCGCCACGGAATGCGAGGGCCGGCGGACACACGATATCGATTTCGATGCCACGTTCGAGATGAATGCGCTTCAGCACGCGCGCGAGATCGTCGAGCACCGGCCTGACCAAAGCGCGGCTGCCCAGCACATCCACAGCACCGGACGCACGCGCGCGCGTGAGATAGTGATCGACCTGCCGCCGCATGACATGCACCTGCCGCGTAACGGAGTCTGCCAGAGGCCCCGGATGCTCCGCCGCTTCGCTGGTGAGAACCGTGAGCGGTGTTTTCAGGAAGTGCGCGAGATTGGAAACATGCGTGCGGGCGCGCGCGACAACCTCGGCATTGTGGTCGATCAGGCTGTTCAGTTCGTTGGCGAGCGGCTTGATCTCGGAAGGAAAACGGCCTTCGAGCCGGCTTGCCTTGCCGTCGCGGATACGCGCCAACGCCTCGCCCACACGGCGAAGTGGTGTCAGTCCGACGCGAACCTGAATCAGGATTGCGAAGATGAGCCCAACAGCGAGCAACGCGAACGACCAAACGAGCGTGTTGTTGAAATCGGCGACATCGCTTTCCACTTCCGAAAGATCGCCGGCGACAAGAAACGTGTAGCCACGCGCGCCCGTCTGCTTGCCGGCCACGAGAATCGGAAACTCGATATGCCGCGAGGCCACGCGCAGATGCTGGTCTTCCGGCCCGCCGGCGTAACCCCAATCGAAGCTTTGCGTCCGGCGAACATCGGTGACGGCCAGCGTCTTGTCCCATAACGAACGCGATGTCTGAATCTGCGGCGCGCCGGGCATGGCGCGATTGTCGGGAATGATCTGCCAGTACCAGCCGGAGTAAACGCGCTCGAAGCGCGGATCGGCGAAATGGCCGGCCAGCGAAACCTGGCCCGCGGAATCCGTATCGGCTGCCGCGATCAGGCCGTCCAGATCGAAACGCAGGCGGCCGTCGAAACTGTCCTGCGCCGAACCGCTGAACACATTCGACAGAAGGATGCCACCGCCTACGAAGGCCAGAAACGTCCAGATCGTTGCGGCTGCGATAAGTCGCGCCGCAAGCGAATCAGACGTTGGGACGATCTTTGCCAGCAGACGCTTCAAAATCTTCAAGGCAGTAACCCAGGCCGCGAACCGTCTGTATAAGATTGGGATCGAGCTTCTTGCGCAAGCGGCCCACGAAAACTTCGATGGTATTGGAATCGCGGTCGAAATCCTGATCGTAGAGGTGCTCCACCAGTTCGCCGCGTGACACCACCTTGCCGCGATGGTGCGCCAGATAGGCCAGCAGGCGGTATTCCAGCGAGGTGAGCTTCACCGGATTGCCGTCCAGCGTGACGCGCGAGGCCCGCGTGTCGATGCGCAGATTTCCGATCTCGATCTCTGACGTCGCCACGCCGGCCGCGCGCCGCAGCAATGCGCGCACGCGAGCCAGCAATTCTTCCGTATAAAACGGCTTGGCCAAATAATCGTCGGCACCGGCGTCGAAGCCCGCGACCTTGTCGCTCCAGCGATCGCGCGCGGTCAAAATCAGAACCGGCATGGTGCGGCCGGATTTGCGCCAGCGTTCGAGGACGGCGACGCCATCCAACTTCGGCAGGCCGAGATCGAGAATGACAACGTCATAAGGTTCGGTGTCGCCCAGATAATGGCCTTCCTCGCCATCGCTTGCGACATCGACGACGTAGCCCGCATCGCTCAATGCGCGGCGCAACAGCCGCTGCAAATCCTGATCGTCTTCAACAAGCAGAACTCTCATACGATCTTACCTTCCACGACGGCCATGTCCGCGCCCGCCGCCCCAGCCACGCGGCGCGCCGAAACGCCACCAGCCGCGGCCCGGTGCAACAGGCACGGGGCGCATCCGCATAGGCGGTCCGTTGCGCCAGCGGCGCGGGCCACCTTCAATACCAACAATACGTCCGGTCCGCGCATCGGCGCGAAACCACACCACGCGGCCATCGGGCGTCAGCCATTTGATGCGATAGTTCGGTTGGCCATCCGGCCCGGGCAGCGGGCCCTGCGCGTCGTAAAAATCGCCAGGATATTGATTGCGGATTCGTGGAAGAATCCGGTCGAGCGGTTGCAGTTCGCCTGCCCGCACCCGCTCGCGCACGTGACCGCCCTGCGCTGCGGCGGGAGACGCCAGCAGCGCTGCCGCAAGGCCCGCAATCGCGATTAAAGCACGGATACGCATGGACTTTCTTAGCTCCAACGCGATGAACCCCGGATGAACAACGCATCCAGACAACGTTCAGGCCCGCCCTTTCATATTGCGTTTCGAGCCTGCGTCTCCAAGGCGAAGGCCCGATGTTTCGTAAACCCTTGGGGCAGAAAGAGAAGAAGATCATGAACTTCAGAAAAATCCTCCTCCCGGCCGCCGCCGTTTTGGCGCTGACCGTTGGTGCAGCAAGCGCCGATGCCGCCACAGTGGTTCACAGAACCGTTCATCGCACGGTGGTGCACAAGCCCAACGGCAACACCGTTGTGCGCCGGAATGTTAACCGCACTGTCGTGCGCCGTCCGGTTGTACGCCGTACCGTCGTCGTCCGCCGTCCTGCGGTGCGACGTGTCTATATCACGCGTGACCGCGCCTTTGGCGTGTTCCGCGCGCGCGGCGTGCGCATTGTCGGCACGCCGTATATCTCGGGCGGCGCGTATATTGCGCGTTGCTACGATCCTTCGGGCCGGCTGGCCTATTGCCGCGTCGATCCCTATTCGGGCGCGTGGCTCGGCATCAGTCTGCACCTCTGACCTTGGGGTGTGAGGTCTGAAGAAAGCCCCTCCCTGAGGACCTCACTGCCGTCAAGCGAGAGCCCGCATGGAGAAATCCATGCGGGTTTCTCATTTCAGGCCCGATCGCGGAACGTGACGAACTCTTCCAGCGGCGCGCGTTCGCTTTGCAGAACGTTCACCGCCGCGCCCTCATCCGCGTAACCGATAGCCATGCCGCAGAAAATCATTTCGTTTTCAGGCACGGCCAGATACTCGCGAATGATCTTGTGCCAAACAGCCCAGGCTTCCTGTGGGCAGGTGTGAAGGCCACGCGCGCGTGCCAGAAGCATGATATTGCCCATGAACATGCCCAGATCGGCCCATTGGCCTTCCTGCATCTGGCGATCCATCGTGAAGATCAGGCCAACCGGCGCGCCGAAGAATTCCCAGTTGCCGGAAAAGAATTTGAGCCGGGCCGCCTTGTCTTCGCGCGGAATGCCAAGTGCTGCGTACATTGCCTCGCCGATGCGAAAACGGCGCGTGCGGTAAGGCTCGGTCAGATGCGGCGGATAGATCTGGTACTCCGGGGGCTCGCCCATCGGATGTTCTTTGCGCGCATCCGCCACGCGCCGCACCAATTCGCTACGCGCATCGCCCAATAGCACATGCACTTTCCACGGTTGGAGGTTTCCACCCGATGCCGCGCGCGACGCAGCGGCGAGTATTTCCGCGATGGTCTCGCGCGGAATAGGGTCGGGGCGGAAAGCGCGAACAGATTTTCGCGTGGCGATGGCTTCTGAAACGTTCATCGATAACTCATTTTGGCCGCCTCGGCGCGCGGTCGCCGAACCACCAGACAATAGCGGTGGTGGCAGCGAAAACCATACTGTCGATCACGTCGCCGCGCTGACCGGATGTGAGCAGCGGTGCCAGGCAGGCGTAACCGAGAAAGGCCGCGAGTCCGGCGGTGAGCGCGGGTCGGACCAGTGCGCGCACGGCATTCACCCACGCATACGAGCCTCCAATGGCGGCTTCCGATGCAAGGCTGGCGTTAAGCGCGGGCCAGTTTTCGATTGCGATGTCGGGCTCGTGTTCCGTTTCCGGCGTTGCGGCACGCGATTGCAGGCGCAGCAGATCGCTCTCATGCGTCCACTCCGCCTGCTTCTGCACGAACGCCTGTTTGTGTTCGAGATAGGTGAAGGCCTTGGTGGCGATATTGCCAGCAAGGCCGAAGAGGCCGCCGGTCAGCGCCGAGCCGCCAAGCCCTAAGAGATTCCCAAGGATGCCCATTTTGTTTTGCTCCTTTCGCCATAGAACCAGCGTGCCGGTCTTTGGCGTGTGTCGAGATGAAGAAATGTGTTGCCGTAGCCGAAGCCGCGGAAGCCGGATGCGCGCGCATTTGCGGCCAGCGTTGCGGGATCGTGACCGGCGAGTGCCACATCGAACGCAAGCTGCTTGTGCAGCGACAGCGGGGCGCCACCGACGCGCGCGTTGTGGATGGCGCAGCGGTGGCCGGAATTGATGACAAGCGGCGCATCCATCGCCGTGCACAGGCGCTCGATGGCATCCAGCGCTTGCGGCCAGATGCAGACTTCGCCGCAGTGACGGCAGGAAAGTTCGCGCGCGGTGAAGTGCGGCCAGCGTTGCGCATCCCATGGCGCTTGCGCTGCGCTTGCGTAAATCGCGGCGGCCATCATTCGAATTCCCAGACGACCACGATGCCATCCGCGCCCGCGCCGCCACTGCGCGAGGTGGCGTTGTTGGTGAGGCCACCGCTGCCGCCGGAACCGGGGCTGTTGCCGGCGATGCCCACCGCGTTTGTGCCGGTACGGGAGTCGCCACCACCGCCGAATTTACCAGCAGCACCTGCGCCGCTGAAGCCAACTGTTGCGGAGGCGACAAACGCGATGCCACCGGGCGAGCCGTTGAGATTGAGATCCCCGCCGCTGCCGGCGCCGCCGCTTCCTCCGGCAGCCACCGCCGCGACCGTTCCCGCTGTCATGGTGGCACCGCCGCTGCCGCCGGTTGCGGAAAGCAGACTGCCGAAGCTGGATGTACCGCCATTGCCACCCGCGGCCCCTGCACTCGCCGCGCCGCCGCTACCGACCGTGACGGTCTGCGACGAGATCGCGGAAACATCGATGAGTTCGCGCGCGTATCCACCCGCACCACCGCCACCACCAGCACCTTTGGCGGACCCGGCGCCGGTGATGCTGCCGCCGGCACCGCCGCCGCCAATAGTTTCCGCCAGCGCGAAGCGGATGCCGGACGGCTTCGTCCATGTGCCGCCTGCCGCGAATGTCTGAAACGATTTCAGACGCCCACCGCCCAGCAGACCGCCAGGAAGCAGCGTGAGCGCGCCGGTGGCGCTCGCGATCTTCAGCGCATCGGACCAGGACGAACCGTCCGGCGACACCTTGAAGTGAAAATCATCGTCGCCCGTTATTCCGATTTCGGCGCGGCCGGAGAAATTGTCCTGAAACAGAAACGATGCGGTTTTCGCAGCGCTCTGTTTGCTGAGCGTGGCGCGGATGTCACCGCTGCCGCCATCGCTTATATTGACGGAAGCGAACAGCGCGGCGTTGCTCTTGGCGGAGAACTTGTTGGTGGAATCCGCCGTGGTGTTGATGCCGAGGAGCGCAATATTGTTGAACGACAACATGCTGGCGAAATCCAGCCAGCTTGAGCCGGAATAAATGATGAGCGCGCTTTCGTCGGCGACATAGGCGATGAGACCGGCGAACGGCATATAGAAACGCCAGCCGCCGTCCACACAGAAGGCGATGTTGCCCGTCTGCCCGGCCCAATCGCCGGTGGCCGTGGCTTTCACCAGATATGTATCGCCATCGGCAGGGCTTGCCGGCGGCGCAGAAAGATCGCGGTCCAGAATGTTGGCGCAGGTGAGCGCATCCAACTGATAGAGCGCTTCGTTGTGGGTGACGTGTTTTTGCGCCTGCGCCGCCGCCAGAAGCGGAAGCGAAGCGCGCGGAGTATCAGACATGGAGGATTTTCCTTGTGCCCACGCCACGCCCGAAGGTGGCGGAGAGTTGAAAGACTTCGATATCGAAAGAGGTTTGCGCGGAACCGAAATCGGAGGTTTGTTGCGCGGCGGTGTAAAGAACTTGCGGCGAAGCGGCGCTCAACGTGCGCACGACGTCGGCGCCGTTGTAGATATCCACTTCGTAGGCTTCGCTTTCCTCACCGAGCGGAACTTCCTTCTGGTCCCAGCTATCGCCGCCGACGCGCGTGCGCCGGATCCAGGTGAAGAGAACGCCGCCGCCGGATTGCGCGGAACCGGCGATCCGCACCGGCGACAGCGGGCGCAGGCCGACGCCCTGGAATTGCAGCGATGCCCCCTGAAAGGCCGGATCGGAAATGGGCTTGCCCTTCGGACCCCAGAGATAGTTGAAGGCCAGCGCATATTCGTTCTGCCTGAGGCCAAGCTGTTTCGGCGCGCCGTTCATCAGCACCACGCGCGCGCCGGCGGAAACAGGATTGCGCATGGCGGTTTCGGTGCCCGATTGCCCGCGCAGCAGGCGCGTGAGCGACCACAGCTTTGTGCCGGTGAGTTCAGCTTGGGCGAACTGCAGCACTTCCCATTCGCCTTCCGCATTTTCCAGCGCGAGAACATTGCCGCCACCCAGCACCGAGAGATCGGAGAGCGAGGCAAGCGCGCCGCTGTAGAGACGGATTTGCAGCGTGTTCAAATCATCCCAGCGCCAGGCCGGGCCGGAATAAAAATCGGCTGTGGTTTCCCCGATGACGGCCTGCGCGCGCAATGCGGTGTCGAGCGTGTAACTCGAATCCGTGGCGCTCTTCAGGATCGCGACCGAGCCCGGCCACGGTTTGGCGAAAGCCGCGGCATGCGGCGACCACGGAACTTCGTTGCCGGTGAGCAGCGGCAGGTCGAGAAAGCTGACCACCGGGCGGCCCATCACGGTGAGGGTGGCACTTGCACCCGGCGTGCGCTGCGGGCCGGAGATGAAATCATAAACCGACGGATCGGTGGCCACGGCCTGCATCTGGCGCGCGCCGGCGTCGTCAATCCCGGTGAGGCGCAGCCGCTGCATGCGGCCACCGGCATCGAGCTGCACTTCGTCCGCCGCATCGAGCGCGAGCTGCGACGGGGGAAGCGCGAAGGCCGTACTTTCGCGCATGACCCAGGCATCTTCCAGCAGCCGCTCGCCGATGCCGATGGCCTGCCCTTGATCCATGACAATCGGAAGCGACGATTGCGCCACACGATCCGATCGGCCGGTGAGCTTGCGCGCTTCGGCGACGGCCGAGCGGAAATCGGCATCGACATCGATATAGGAAATACGCGACGCCACCGGCAGATCGCTTTCCTGCGCACGCGTACGCTGAAAGCCGAAAGATGCCTCGCCATCGGGCAGAACCAGACCGCTTTGCGCGAGCGGCAGCGGATTGGCGCGCCCGCGCATGACGAAGCGGACGGCGCCTTCGCTTTCCACGCTGTCGAACTGATAGGCGACGGACAGCGGCGCGATGGCGTCGCGCGGAGAGATGGTATCCGTGACGGCATATCCGGTGACGATGCCGAGAAGGTCCGAAACATCGGCATCGGCGGGATCGCACAGCGCCTGCACAAGATCGGGCAACATGACGGCGCCGAGACGGCCATTCAGCCAGTGGCCGAGACGATAATTGTCCGCATCGCCCCACACATCGCCGCGCGAGGGGAAGAACGGAAACGGCCGCGCATCCCAGCACCACACCGCAATGGCCGTTGTATCCACCATGCGGCCGGAATAGGCCGTGGACGCGGGATTGTTGGCGTTGTCGCTCCAGAATTTCAGATGCGTTTCGAGAAAGCGGCGCTGGATGAGATCGTCGCGTTCGCCGTTGGAATAGTAAGGCAGAAAGCTCTCGCTGGATTTGGGATCGAAGAAGACGTTGGGCTGGTTGGCGCCCTTCTCTACCGCGGGGCAACCGAGCTCGGTGATGCGGACGGGTTTGGACTGTGGCAGCCAATCGGTGTGGCCGGCGCTTTCGGTGCCATCGGCGCGATCGAAATGGCGATTGGCCCACCAGTTCCAGATATCCTTCGCGCGAAACACCCAGGGCTTGTTGTAGGCGCCATCGGTGATCGGCGTGCGCGTTTGCGCATCGCGGTCGACGGGCGATTGGTAATACCAGTCGTAATCCTCGCCACCCTGGATATTGGCGGCGAGATAGCTGGTATCGTAGATCGCGGTTGGGCCGTTGGCCGCGTTGTAATCCAGATGGGCCGTGCCATCGCGCCAATCGGACAGCGGCATGTAATTGTCGATGCCGACGAAATCGATGTTGGCGTCCGACCACAGCGGATCGAGATTGAAGAGCACCGCGCCGGCCGCATCGCCGGTCTGGTGATTGTTATATTCCGACCAATCCGCCGCGTAGCCCACCTTCGCATCGGGCAGAATGGATTTCACATCCGCCGCGAGACGTTTCAGTGCGGCGACGGCGGGATAGCTGGTTGCGCCATCGCGCGATTGGGTGAGCCCGCGCAATTCCGAGCCGATGAGAAATGCATCAACGCCGCCGGCCGCGGCGCAGAGATGCGCGTAATGCAGCACCGCGCGGCGCCAGCCCCAATCGCCGCCGCCGGTCCACGAAACATTCGTGCCATCGACGGCGAAATCGGAAGGCGCGGCGCTGCCGAAGAAGTTGGTCACCTGCGCGGTGGCGGCACTCGTCTTGTCGGTTGCCGGATCGATGGTGATGCGGCCGCGCCAGGGATAAGGCGCCTGCGCCGTGCCGCCATAAGGATCGGGCAGCGTGTTCCCTATGGGCACATCCATGAAAAGGAACGGATAGAAAGTGACGGCCAGCCCGCGGCTTTTCAGGTTCTGGATCGCGGCCACCACGGTTTGATCCGATGGCGTGCCGCCATAGGCGGGGCGATCCAGATACTGGCTCACGACATGCGCGTCGCCTCGTGCCACGCCATTCACGCTCCAGGTTTCGGGATAGGTGATTTTCGCGGCGGCTTCGACGCCGGGCTTGATATCGATTTCGCCCGCGCGCAGATCGCTTCCAAACCAGCCCACCACCAGCGATGCGCCGCCAAGGTTTGGCGCCAGCGCCTGCAGCTCGTCCAACGAGGCCGTCATGTCGGCGGTGGAAGCGGCGTTGTGCGCGTTCAGCGCAACGGTTGTGCCTTCGCCGTCGTCTTCGGTGACGACGTCCGCGGCATAGACGAATTCGCCGGCGCCGGGGATGAGCGCCACGCTTTGCAGCCGGTTCTCCAGCGAATCCGGATTGCGGGTTGCGATGGAGCGGACGATCTCAAACTGCAACTGCGGAATGCGATTGCCGAAATCGGCGAGCGGCACGTCCTCGAACACGATGATGCTGACGCCGCGATAGGACGGCGTGTTGCCAGCACCTTCGATCTCCTCGATCAACGGATCGGCGGTTTGCGCCTCATCGCCCGGATAAAAGCGCGTGGTATATTGCGAAATGTCGATCAGGTTGCCATCGGCCCAGACGCGGCCGATTTTGGTGACGGCGCCTTCGCACAAAGCCACCGCGAAGGAGATGGAATAGGTGTATTCGGTGTCGCTGACCGTGACGCCCTGGCTGCCTTTGCCGCCGCCGGAGGTTTGATCGCTGGTGGTGACGGTTTCCTTGAACTTCGTGGCCCAGATGAGCTGGCCCGAAACGCGGATGCGGCCGAAGAGCTGCGGGATGGGCGCGCCTTCCGTGGACGACGTGACGTTCACGTCGGACAGGCGCGAGCCGGTTTGATGATAGTGCTGGCCAGGCGCAATCGCGTCGTCGATCAGCATGCCGGCGGCGGCGCCGAGCGCGCCGCCGATCTGCGCGCCGGTGACGCTTAAACCAAGCAATGAAAAGCCGGAGCCGAACAGCGACGGCCCAAGGGCCGTGCCGGCGACTCCCAGAATGAGGGAGGCCATGTGATTTTCCTGATGTGTGAAGGTGGACTTTGCCGCGTAAAGAAAAAGGCGGCCGAAGCCGCCCTTCTACAAGCAATGCCTATTGCAAGCTATTGATTGCTTGTCTTGGTATTCTTTACGTCACCGCATTGTACGCCGGCGGAATCGCCAAGACCGTTTAGATACGCATTGTCCTTGCAACGGGAGCGGGTAGCGAATTCGTTACCGGGGTCGATCGCGAGGATGCGATCGTAATCCTGAATTGCTTTGTCGTATTGCTCCAATCCTTCGTAACCCGACGCACGGACCGTCAAAATATCAACAGCGTGTTCTGATGTCGAACGTCTCAGCGACGCCGTGCAGACGGTCACTCTGAGCCCCGGCCGCAGGGATCCGTCACATTCTATCTGAGCCGGACTCACGGCCTTGTCGAGCATCCAGCCTGTTCCCATTTGCGCATGTGCATAGGTTGCAAATGTCAGCGTTGCGGCAATCACCATGCCTGCTGCTGAAAATTTCATTTGTCCCTCCCGTCTTCAGGGTTTCGCTCTAGAAAGAGACGGCCGAAGCCGCCTCGTGATTATGGTTGCGGTACGATGCCAAAAGGCTTCATCTTCTCCGCGACCTTGTAATTCAGCTTCGTAGCGGCCGCTATGTCGGCGTCTCCGCCCGCCGTATCACCGGAACGGATCTTCGCGATACCGCGAAGATAAAATGTGTCTTCGACGTTCGAGCGTATCTTTATGGCGGCGTCGCAGTCGGGCAACGCTGCTGCGTAATTTCCCATTCTGAAGCGGAGATAACAGCGGATTTGCCAATAGTCCGACACGCCGGGCGCCAATTTTATAGCTGCATTGCAATCGTTCAGAGCGCGATCTAAAGGCCTTCCCCAAATCGCCCGAACCAGGCAACGGCCGGAAAGATTTTTCGCATCCAGTTCAATCCCGACGCCCGCCTGATGGTCAGCTTCCGCCTTGGCCATATCACCCATCGCGAGGTAAGCGTCGCCCCGTCCTGAATAAGCAAGGTTATTCGTATCGGCACCGTTCAAGTTCAGTGCGCTCGTATAAGCGGCTATTGCAAGGTCGTACTGGCCATCGGATTGATACATGTCGCCCAGGGCGGCAAACGAGTCCGCATGCGATTCGGCGTTGCCTTCTGCGTCGTGCGATCCCATCTTGGCCCAGCTGATGCAACGGCGAAGCTGATGCTCTTCATCGAAACCAGCTACGGCGTAACACTGGGCCTCGAGTTCTCCCGTGTCTGGCCAAGGGTCGGAGCCTGACCATCCCGCTTGTCCGCCCGCAATTCCAAAGCAAAGCGCCGCAAGCACGACAAGCGGCGTGAAAAAATGTTTCATGAAATGGCCCAATTTTGACGACACTTCCCCAATCGCCCGCCTGTTCTAGTGGACGTGGATGACGGTGAAATCGTCACGGTTTCACGCCATAGCCAGCATAGGTGCCGGCAATCTTCGGATCGATTGCTTCGGCTGCCGCGACATCTGCGTTGCCGACGTCTTTTGTGTTCAACCGCAACTCGGCGACCCCTTTTACATACAGAGAAGACGCCATTTTCGGATTGAGTTTAAGAGCGGCGTCGCAATCTACCACTGCATTCGCAAACTGCTCCATTTTGAACCGCGTAAAGCATCGCAAGTCAAAAGCACTGGGCATTCGCGGGATCGAGCCGGATGGCTTCGCTGCAATCCGCCACGGCCGCGTCAAGCTGTTGGCCGCGCACCGCCCTCTCCCAACACGCCGAATTTAACACCGGAGTGCTGTGGGGGTTTGCCGCGATCATGACATCGATCGCCTTCATATCCGCATCGGATTCCGGAACGTTATCGGCCAGCACGACAAGCAATCGCCATGGCGGCAAATATTCGGGGGCCATTTTGGCAGCTCGTATCGCCGTTTTCTCCGCTTGCGAAGTCTTTCCTTCGCGTTGGTACGCCAGTGCCATGCGGTAGAGTGCCGTTGGAACATATTGCATGCCCCAGTCCTGCATGTAGGCTTCGTTGATGTAGGTGGTACAGCTCGAAACAATATTTTCCGGCGGCAAAGACGTATCGCCCACACAATTCTCGAAAGGCGGATTTGGATTGTCCTGTGCAACCGCGCTTTGCGCGACCCAAAATGGGAGCGTCAGCACAACAAATAAAAAGATGAAATGACGGACCATTTTGCAACCCGATGGATCAGATGTTGCTTCAAGATAACCGGAATGCAACCGCGAGCCTCGTAAGCCAGAATTGCGACAACACTTCCTCGCTGACCCGATTGCTCTGGCGGGCGTGGATGACGGTGAGATCATCACGGCTTCACACCGTAACCGGCGTAGGTATCCGCGACTTTCTCATCGATTTTCTCGGCCGCCGCGATATCGGCATTGCCACCGGCGGCATCGCCAGTTTTCAACTTCGCCAAGCCCCGCACGTAGATCGATGTCGATTCTTCCGAATCCTCTTTGACCGCAGCATCGCAATCGGTAATCGCTGCCGCGTAATTTCCCATGCGAAAATAGACAAAGCAGCGGGAATCCAGAAAATCGGCCTCCTCGGGACGAAGCGCCAGCGCGGCATTGCAATCGGACAATGCGGTGTCGAGTTCTTGACCGGACTCGGCGCGGGCAAAGCACCGTTCGTTGTAGGCCGCCGCTACAGACGACTTGCCGATACGCGGCGCAACAGTAACAGCGAGATCGAAATCCGCCATCTGATGGTCGATCTGTCCCATTTGCCGATAGACATCGGCACGATGGAACAAAATTTGGAGAGCCTGTTGCGGTGTCCAACCGCCCTGATTGAGGGTCGCGGTGCATTTATCAACCTGCTCCTGCAGGGGTTCGTTGTGCTTGCCCCAGCAGATGGCAACCTGGTCGTTTGCGCCCCTCTCCGTCTGCGCAAATCCTGCGGGGCCGCCGGCATACGCGATCCCAGACCACAGCGCCGCAAATATCACGAATGCCAAGCAGGAATTTTTCATGAGATGCCCCCCTTTACCCCGTGACCAATATCGGACCGCAGCAATCGAAAAACAAGAAAGCTTACGCCCGGAGAAACGTTCGTTACGAAACACTCATTGCTTCACACCATAAATCGCGTAGGTCTCCGCGATCCGGTAATCGGCATCTTTCGCCGCCGCGATGTCGGCGTTGCCGCCTGCTGTGTCGCCGGAGTGGATTTTTGCCAGGCCGCGAATATAGAGCGACGATGCCCAGCGCGGCCATTTGGCGAGCACCGCGTCGTAATCGGCGATGGCGGCGGCGTAATTTCCCATGCGGAAATTGACGAAGCCGCGCGCATCCAGCGTGGTGGGATCGCCGGGGCGCTGCGCCAGTGCTTGCGTGCAATCGGCCAGCGCGCGATCGAGCGGGTTGCCGCGAATGGCGCGGACCCAGCAGCGCTCGGCCAGCGCCGGACCCAGATCTTTTGCATAGGTATCGCTTGCCGCATAATCCTGCGCCGCCTTGGCGTGCTGACCCTGCGCTTCATAGGCATCAGCACGCGCGGCATAAGCGTCGGTCAAATTCGGTTTCCAAGCGATGGCGCTTGTGTAATCGGCAATCGCGAGATCGAGCTTGCCTTCAAACTGATAGAGAAGCCCGCGCACATAATAAACCTTGCCGCGCAGATCGCCCGACATGCCGGGACCATGCTGATGGATGACGGCGCCGCACGCCAGGATGTCAGCATCCGCCGGATTATGGATATCGACCTCGGCCACACACTTTCCCGCCGCGTGCGCCGGAGCGGCAAGAGCGATGACAAGCGCGGCGAGGCACGCGGCGGCGAATTGTTTTTTCAAAGCCATTTGTTCTCCAGCAATGCGGCGCAGCGATTTTCTCGCAACACGCAATATTCGCGCACTATAGTTGAAAGGCAAAGGCCAGTTTTGCCCGCCAATACCGCAACAATGCTTCCTCGCTCACGCGTTTGTTCTGGCGGGCGTGGATGAGGGTGGGGTGGCCGTCGCGGTTTGCGAGGATTCCGCAGTGTTTGGCAGGGCCGTGGGGGGACATGCGGAAAAGCGCGATATCGCCGGGTTTTGCCAGCGGTTTCGGGATTTCGGTGAGGTGACGGCTGAGCGCTATATATAAGGTCTCGGCGCCGGTGGCTTCTGCCCAGTCTGGCGAATAGGGCGGAACATCTTCCGGCTCGCCGCCGCGCAGTTCGCGCCACACGCCGCGCAGCAAGCCCAGGCAATCGCAGCCCGCGCCTTTCACGCTGGCCTGATGCACATAGGGCGTGCCGATCCATGCGCGGGCGAGCTTCACGACATCGCGCTCAAGTAGCGAAGCGGTAGCGCATATAGATTCAATTTCCATAGCGGCTGCCTCCGTCCAGCGTTTGGTCGGATGTGGGATAGGACGTGACGGCGTCGTTGCCTGGCATGTAGGGGAAGCCGCGGAAGTTTGCGGCGTTGGCGAACTTTGCTTTGCAGGTTGAGAATTGCTTGTCGCAACCGGCGGTGACGGCGAAGGCATCGCCGATGGCGATGGCTTCGCTCGGCGGTTGCCACAGTTCCAGCGTGATGAGATCGCCCGAAATTCCGTGGCGCTTGATCTGCGCGGCGATGTGCGTGTTCGCACCGCTTGTCCAGACGAGCTTGCCGCCGGAGAAGAATGTGTTGGCGAAAGCATCAAGGCCCGAAACGGTGATGCGGCGGTTGTCGCTGACCGCGATCACCGCGCCCGTGCCTTTGAACGCGGCGCTGCTGACATTGATGGTGCAGCGCGCGTCGCCGAGATCGGCGTCACAGGAATAGCCGAAGGCACGGCCGGTGGCCTGGTTGAGATTTTGGGCGAGCCCGCGCACCTCTGCCTCAAAGGCTGTTTTCCCGCGTTTAACCTCGCCGAGTGAGCCGCTGCGCATCAGCACGCGCTGGGCAGGCGTTATCCAGTTCACCCGCCAGATTTCGATTTGTGCATTGTCGTAAAGTCCGGCGGCAAGATCGGCTTCGTTCAGCGTGGCCGACGACAGCGCGCCGGTGACGGTGAGATTGTCCACCGCAAGGCCCAGCGTGGATTGCATTTCGCTGGCGGTGAAGCCCGATGCGGCCTGATAGGTAACGCCATCGAAGGTGAGCGCTTCGTCGTGATCGGTGAAGCCTTGCGTGGCGCCATCGTTACGCGCGATTTTCCAGCACCAGCACAGTGTGGTGGTGCCGGTGTTCAGGTGATCCTGAAGGCCGGTGGGGAGAGTTTTCACAGCAATATCTCCACAATCGGAATGCTTGGGATTTCGCCGGCCTGGAAGTTGGACAGGTTGATGGCGAGCTGATCGGTATCGAAACGCACCGGCATGTCGAATTCGTAACCGGCGTTGACCGCCACGCCGTTGTCCGGCGCGGTATCGAAGGTGACGATGCCGGTGTTGGCATTCACGCTGAAGCCGGTTGTTTGTTCGGTTTCATTCAGCGCGATGCGTGCCGTTCCGTGCACAGGCTTGGCGATGACGCGCGTCCAGCTTCCAGCGCCGGAGGAATAGGTTTTGGTGAGCGGGAAGGTTGTGGTTGTGCCGTCGCCGGTGGCGATGCGCTGGTCGGTGGGCGACACCGCCTGCCCCGGCGCGCAGGATTTGAAATCGGTGAAATCCTTCAGCCGAAAACCATAGAGCCGGCCCATGCGCGCTTCGAAGAAAGCGATCACGGCGTGCAGATCGTCCAGCGTTTTGACGCCATAGCCGACATCGTAGCTGCGGCGCGAATTGGCCCATACCGCGTTGCGCTCCTCAAAGCCGGAGCCCAGCGTGACGATCTCCGTCTTGCGCATGGGGCCACCGGAAGAATGAAACGAGATGGCGGTGGGGAAACGAATGTCATGGAAAGTCATCGTGGTTTTCTCCGGACAGGCAAAATCACGGCCTCGCTGGCGCGGACCGTGATTCGGGTTCTCGCTTGTTAGATGTTGACTAGAGTTTCGCGCGAACTTCTTTGATCAGCGCCAAAAGATTCGTTTTTATGAGTTTACGTTGCGGCAAGAATACCGCTGCGATCACAAGCAGAAAAAGAATGGGCGTCGTCGCATCGTATAACCGGCCCACATCAGGCCAGATATAAATGTTTCCGTGATTGCTCACTGCATATGTGCGCCCGGAAGCCAAGTCTGCCACCAAACTTCCGTGAGCCTCAATCCATAACAATGTCGCAAACTTGAGAGCAAATGCGCAGAAAGAAAGGCAGAACAATGCTGCCACGATTCGATCCCATGCGCTTGAAGCCGGTTGTCTTTCACCGGGTTCGGACGAGACCGTGCGTCTTGTTGGAAACGCCTTCCGAGCAATAACCCACGCGACAAAGCCAGCGGAGAAAGCAATCAGATAAAGATAATACCAATCCGCCACGCTCGGTGCGACATAGAGCTTGGCGACCCAGGGCGACGATGCCCGCAGAATCCAAACCGGCGCCACGTTTTCCGATATGGGTTGCGCGATGCCACGCGCATATACACCCGCGGTTTGCTGCGAGCCCATGAAAAGCCCGAAGAAGCAGATCGCGCCGCAAGCGAACCTGATGCGGTCACCTCTGGTTGGCGTCATTTTCTGTTCTCCCAGTGCAACATTAGTCCTGTTCGTGCTACTTACAAATTCCTTTGTCCGCGTGCGACGGCGCGGGTGAGCATGGCGGCGATCTGGCTTTGCGATTTCATGATGCTGGCCGCGTCTTGCGCCTGGATGTTCACGACGACGGTGGGTGATTGGCGCGCAGCGGTTGCATTGGGCGCGATTTCGCCGCCGCCGGCCGGCGTGAACAGTTCGGGGCCGTGTTCGCCGACGAGATAAGGAATGTTGGCCGCCACCGGGCCACCGGCCGCGCGCGCGCCGCCGATATCGAAGACGGAACCGAGTGCTGAGTTCAGCAAGCCTTCGATCGGCTTGGTGATGAAATCGCGCTCGGATACGCGGTCGAATTCCGCCAGCGCGGTGTTGGCAAGATCCCGCAAGCTGGCCTCGCCGCGCAGCACCGCGTTGATGATGGTGGTTTCCACGGTCTGGAAACTGCCGCCGATGGCTTTCTCGATGGTCTGCGAGGCGTTGTAGACCGGGCCCGAGGTAAAAGCGGCGAGCGCCTTCGTTGCCGCATCCAGCGAAGATGACAGCGGCGAAATATCGGCGCCGATGGTGACGGTTTGGTTGCTCATGGGTTTGCCTTATCGGGAAAGCGCTGCATCAAGTCTTCGAGACCGGCGCGGGCGAGCGGCGTTCGCTTGGGTGCGAACGCGCTGGCTGCCGCGCGCCATTCGGGCAGCGACATGCGCCAGAATGTTTCCGGCGGCAGCCGCATCACGCCGAGGGCGAATTCGAGGAGGCGGCTCCAGCCAAAGGGGCTTCACCGCCGCTCTGCGCATCGGATTTTGCGAGGCCCGCGGCGCCGAAGGCATCGCTGACGGCGCCGACCAGCGTGCCGATGTCGGTGGCCAGGCGCAGCACATCGGACGGGGCGAGATCGTGACCGCCGCCGCGCAACAGCGCCGCCGCGACAACCGCGAGGTCGCTGGACGACAACTGCTTCAGGCGCGAAGCGATATCGGAAAGATTGTGCAGGCCGAGGCCATCTTCGATTTCGGCCAGCGCGCCCAGCGTAAGACGCATCACGAATTTTTCGGCGCCGGCGAGAAATTCGCTGTCACCACGGATTTTGTTGGTCATGGTCATGCTCCTGTGAAGGTGAGTGCGCCGGCGGATGCCAGCGTGAGGCTGAGTTTGAGTTCGCCGTCGTAAGGGCCGTCGTACTGAAGCGCCGCGATCTGGAACGGGCCGGTGACGGTGCCGAAATCCGGAATGGCGATGCGCCAGTTCGGGATCGTCTGGTTGAAATAGGCGGCGCGGATGGTTTCGTCCGACGCGGCATCCTTGAAAACGCCAGAGCCGGAGATCTGCGCCGACTTCACGCCCGCGCCAGCCAGCAGCTCGCGCCACTGGTTGACGGAATCGGCGTTGGTGACGTCCACCGCTTGCGCGTTGAAGGCGAGCGTTGTGCTGCGCAATCCGGCAACGGTGGCGAAATTTTCAGGATCGGCGCCATCGCCGATTTTGATGAGCAAATCTTTGCCGCGTTGCGCGGACATGGTGTTCTCCTTTAGTGTTTGCGCTTATGGGAAGAACGATCCGGATTCTCCAAATCGCCGCAGCGGTCGCCATCTATGGAACAGCGCGCTGCAATGCCGCTTCCTCTCCGTTGGAAGCCAGCCTTGAAGCCGTTCAGACGGGCAACAAGATTGAATTGAGTCTTACGGTTACGAACCGCTCTGGCAGACCGGTCTGCTATCCGGTCACCAAAGGCGGCGCTTGGACGGTTCGGCAGGATGATGGGCGCAGCACGGTTTTACTGCTGCCCGATGATCGGCACATCGACACCAATCCGAACCCGATACAGGTCGTCCCAAACGACGGCTATCCCCACAAATTCGATTTTGCGGAGATCGCTCCCGGTAATGATGCAAAAAATGTTGTGACGATTGGAACGCACATCTTTCTCTACGATTGCGACGCGATGATTGCTACCGGCCCGCAAGCCGAGATTTTCAGCGAAACAGTTTCCGCCAATGTAACTAGATAGTTCATTCCGGTTCCGTCACCGCGCGGAAGCGTAAGGTGGCGCGGCGGGTTTCGCCGTCGGTTTCGCGGGCGAAATCGGCGTCGAGGTAGCGCAAGTCGATCAGGGTGTGGCCGGTTAGCGTAAGCGCGGTGTTGTCGAGTGCGGCGCGGACGGCATCGGCTATGGCTTTGGTTTGCTTGTGGCCGTTGGCGCGGGACCAGATGTGGATTTCGAGTTGATGCTCGCTGCCAGCTTCCGTTGCCGTGTCCCAGTTGGTTTCACTGCCGTCGCCGACGACGATGTAGGGAAAGGTGGGAAGCGGCGGCACCGCGTCGAACACGCGGGACGCGACAAGCGATTGCAGCGTGGCATCGGTGCTGAGTGCCGCGAAAATTGCGGTTTGCAAAGCCCAGCTTGCGCTCATGGCACGTCCTCCACCAGCAATGTCATCAGGTCTGCGCCTTCATCCAGCAAGTTGTTGATGGCGAAGGCGCGGGTGCCGATGCCAAGCCGCTGGCCGGCCGCGACATCGGCGTTGCGCCGCAAGGTGACGCGATAGCGGGTGCGCGGTTCGGTGGCATCGGGCCCGAAAGCATCGCTGCCGCTTTGCGCTTCCAGCTTGACCCAGAGGGTGGCGATGGCGTTCCAGCTTTCGCTGAAACCGCCGCCGCCATCGGGCGTCATGCTGCGCGCCAGCAGCGTGGCGCGTTGATTCAGGTCTCCGATCATTGGTGTCATCCATAATTGTCATGGCCCGCCAAGTGCGGGCCACCCAGTTGAAGGCGGCGTAATCTTGAAATTGGAAAAGAAACTCGAATCCATTTTGAGAGGCGAACAACGTCACCTGGGTGGCCCGCACTTGGCGGGCCATGACAAAAAGGGCTAGAGCTTCAACATTCTGTATGGCGCCAGCAGCGCCAGCGCGGAGGTTGAGACTTCCGCATTTGCGTCGCCGCGGTTGGCGTAAAGCTCTGCGATGATCTGCAGGATGGCTTCGCGGATCGGTGCGGGGACATCGGTTGCGTCGTCGCCATAGCCGGCGGTGAAGGCCACCGCGATGGCGTTGAGCTGGCGCAAGTTCACCGGCGGCGACGCGTTCGCCTTCAGCGCGATGCGCGAGGACGCGAGGTCGGCCTGGTAGGTGGCCGCGTCGAGAACTGTTGCCGCGTCGTTCAAGGCGTATGCGGTGATGGACGTGACGGCCTGCAACGGCGGCAACGGGATTTCGATCACGGCCGGCCAGCAATCCAGCCAGAGCGTCCAGCTTTGGGTTAGAGCCGCGCGGCCCATGTGCCATTCGGCGCGGGCGCGCGCGGCGGCGATAAGCGATGTGATGAGCGCATCATCGGCGGTGGTGTCCACTTTCAGATGCGCTTTGGCTTCATCGAGCGTGACGGGCTCGATGGCGGGGGGCGTGTTGAGTTGGAGGGGCATGACAGCTCCTTGTTTCCTCCCCCGTTCACGGGGGAGGTGCTGAGTGAGCACTTTGCGATCGAAGCGGAGGGGGCGAGCTCGCGTCCGCCCCCTCCACCGCTGCGCGGTCCCCCTCCCCCGTAAACGGGGGAGGAAAACATCACGTTTTTACGACGCAGCGAACTTCATCAGCTTGATGGCTTCGAAGTTCTGGACGCCGCCGCCGACGCGCTTGGTGGTGTAGAAAAGAACGTACGGCTTGGCGCTGTAGGGATCACGCAGGACGTTGACACCGATGCGATCCACGATGAGATAGCCGCGCGCGAAGTCGCCAAACGCGATCGAATAGCTGTTCGATGCAATGTCCGGCATGTCTTCGGCTTCCGCCACCGGATAACCCAGCAGCGTGGATGGCTGGCCGGCGTTGCTGCCGGGCTGCCAGATGTAGCTGTCGGATGCATCCTTCATCTTGCGCACGGCGCTTTCGGTTTTGCGGTTCATGACCCAGGTGCCGTTGGCGCGATAGCCCTGCTTCGGCGCATAGGCGAGATTGATGAGCGCATCAGCGGGATCGTCTGCCGTGAACGCGCCATCGGCGCCGCTGGCGATGTAGCCGATCTTGTTCCACACCCACGAAGCATCCGCGACCGTTGTGTAATGCAGGAAGCCGGTGGGCTTGGCGCTGCCGTCACCGTTCACGAAGGCGGCACCTTCCTGTTCGGCGAAGACGATCTGCACTTCGCCTGCGAGCCACTGTTCGATATCGACTTGCGCGTCATCGAGCAGCGCCTGGGTGGCGGCGGGCATGGCGTAAAGCTCCATTGCCGGAAAATCGATCGCGGAGATGGTGGGCGCGGTTGTTTCGGTGCGGTCGTCGGTTTCGCCGACCCAGCCGGATGCCGCCGCCACCGTGGTGATCGGCTTGCGGTAAATGTTGGAGCCGATCTGCTGCACGGTTGCCAGCGCGCGGATGGGCGAGGCTTTGGCGAGAATGCGATCGATGGTCTGGCCGATTTCCAGCGGCACGACATAACCGCCGGCGGTGCTGGTGCCTTCCGACAGCGATTTCATTTCCAGCGCGGAAGCATCGCCCTTGCGCATATAGCGGTCGAACGCGGCCTTGCGGGTGGCGAGCATGCGGTCCGGCATGGCCTTGGTTTCGCCAAGCTGGGGGCGCGAGGCGGCCAGCGTGAGATCGTCGATAAGCTGTTTTTGCTCATCAAGCGCGCGGTTGATGCGATCGACCTTTTCTTCGGCGATCACATCGCCGCCGCGCTTTTCCAGCTCGATGAGGCGCTCATCATTGGCGCCCTTGAAGCTTTCGAAGGCGCGCAGGAAATCCGCGAAGGCGTCTTTCACTTCGCGGTTGGCCGCGCCGTCTTTGGTCTCGAGATGTTTGGTTTCGAGTTGCATGCTTACTTTCTCCTTGTTGTTTGTTTTTCCTCCCCTGCGATAGCGGGGGAGGTGCTGAGCGCAGCGAAGCGGAGGGGGCGGCCCCCTCCGTCACGCATGCTCACGCACGCGCGCCACCTCCCCCGCTTCGCGGAGGAGGAAAAGTGCGAACTACGCAGCGCGAAGAAGGGCTGCGGCCTGGCGGATGACCGCTGCAAGCTCTGCCGCTTTCGCGCCGATGGCCGTGACAAAACTTTCTTTCAGCAACGGGAAGGTCACGACAGAGACTTCCCAAAGCTCCACTTCGATGAGGGTGCGAAGGCCGCGCGCCGGATCGCGCCGCGCGCGCTGGGTGCGAAAGCCGATGGACAGGCCGCCCAGCGCGCCTTCGCGCAGGAGCGCCAGCACATCGCGGCCGCGTTCCAGATCGGTGAGGATGCGGCCTTTCACGTAAAGACCGCGTGTGTCCTCGCGCATCTCTTCCCACACGCCGATGGGTTCGGCGGCGAGATGCTGATAGAGCATGCGAATGCGGCCGGCATTGTTACGCAAACTTGCGGCGAAGGCGCCGGGTGCGACGATATCGCCCGCGCTGTCGGGCACGTTGAAGAGCGAGGCGTAACCCTCGAACTCATCGCGGCCCAGCGTTTTCAACTGCGCAGGCGTGCTGATATGCGCGAGGCGGCGCCGCGCGCGTTGGATTTGCAATGTCATGTTTTGATTTTCTCTAGCTGTCACGGCCCGCTTGGTGCGGGCCGCCCAGGTGACATCTGACTCAATCGCCGAAAGCCCAGTCTGACTTCAACTGGGTGGCCCGCACTTGGCGGGCCATGACAATTGGGGTTGGTTTACTGAACTTCGTTTCGCTGGCCGCGCAGTTGCGCGCGGTCCAGTTTGTTTTCGATGCGGTCGAGCGATTGCTTCATCTCGGCCACCTGCTCTTCCAGCACCGCGACTTTGGCGATGGTGATGGTGTTGTCGGCAGTGGTGCGTTCCAGCACGGTGATGCGCTCGGCGGCAGACCCCGCCCAGAACAGCGCGCCGGCCGTCTGCAACAAAAAAGCCGCCACAAGGGCGGCCGGGATTCGTTTGTCCAGCAAAGGCTGGATGTGTTCGGTGAAGGTCATTTTGTGGTTTCCGGATGCAAAACGATTTGGAAGCGTTTGGTCAAATCAGCAACCTGCGATCTGAGAGTTTCGAGGCTGACGTTGTGTTCCTTCGTGCAAACGTTCTTTATCGTGTAAATCAAATCGACTGCGCGACCGACATCCGCGTTCTCGGGCGGGCTCCATACCTGCCCCGCGAATGAGTCGTGATTGATCTCCATGGAAAGATGGTAGGTGTCACCGTCAACTCCGAGCGTTGTGGTTTCATCATAGCGAGTCTGGAGAAGAACATACTTCCAGATGCCGATGATGCTGTTTGCCAACTCAGGGTCTATGGGCGTTTCACACCTCACGAGCTTTATGGATGCGGGATCGGCGGGCAGCGAAGCTTGCAGCTTTGTGATATCCTCCGCTGTCGTTGATTTCCCACCCTGGGAAGACGTTATCTCGCCCTTCTTCATCAACTCAAGGACGGCGTAGTCCCAAAGATGTTCGGGCGCGACATAGTAAAATACGCTATATGCACCAGCGTCTTGCCTAATGCCGACGGCAAATTCGGAGCTGAACGATGGCTCAACGATCGCTCGGGCACGGACGCTGCCATCAAATGCGGGCGCGAAAACGCGCAATTCGATTTTCATATAATTGGGCTGGAAATCCATTAGCGGGGCGTAAATCGACGGCTCAGGGACCAAATGGGTTTGTGCAAACGTCGGCGACGCAAATATCGCCGCCACAAGGGTGGTCAGGATTCGCCTATCGGTAAATGTCATTTGGTGTTGTCCAAACTTCCCCCTCGCCCCCGCTTTAGCGGGGGAGAGGGCCGGGGTGAGGGGGTGCTGAGCGCAAGCAGGATGGTAGCCAGCGTTCCTGCGAAGTCGTCCGTTGCTTCCTTGTTGCTGAATCGTAGCACGCGATAATCCTGCTCGCGAAGGAAGGCGTCGCGGGCTTCGTCATAGTGTTTTCGCTGTGCGTGCAGCGGGCCGTCGAGTTCGACGATTAGGTTCTTTTCCAAGCAGACGTAGTCCGCGATGTAGGGGCCGATCAGGTATTGGCGCTTGAACTTGAAGCCGCCGAGTTTGCGGTCTCGTAGTTCGGACCAGAAGAGCTTCTCTGTCGCCACAGGTTTGGCGCGCATTTCGCGGGCGCGGGTGCGGTTCAACGCCAGCGATTTTCTTTTCGCGGTTTGTGTTGGTGTGACCATCCCCCTCACCCTGCCCTCTCCCCCACTTCGTGGGGGCGAGGGTTATGTTAGACAAGTCCGTCTCCATTTTCGACTGGGCTATACCCCGCTGCCTCGCGTTTTTCGTTGGTGGTGAGGAAGGTGGCGGCGTTGAGTTTGTCCCAGACGCTTTCGCGTTCCAGGGCGAGGGCTTGGACTTGGTCGATGTCGAAGCCAATCCGTAAGCTCCCCCTCACCCTGCCCTCTCCCCCTGCGGGGGCGAGGGAGCCTTTCTCAAACTTCGGCGCGAGCCAGCGCGTCAAACTCTGGGCGGTGCGCGCGACGAGCGGCAGAACCGTTTGCCGCCAGAAGGCGAGATTGGCTTCGCGGTAATTGCTGTAAGTGTTGTCGCCGGGGATGCCGAGCAGCATGGGGGGCACGCCGAAGGCCAGGGCGATTTCGCGTGCGGCGGCGTTGCGGATGCCGCTGAAATCCATGTCTTGCGGGGTGTAGCTCATGGCGCGCCAATCGAGGCCGCCTTCCAGCACCATCGGGCGGCCGGCGTTGGCGGCGCCGGAATAAGCGTCTTCCAGCTCGCGCTTGAGGCGATCGAACTGGTCGGTGGTGAGGCCGGGCGCGCCGTCGGGTCCTTTATATATAAGAGCGCCGCTGGGGCGCGCGGCGTTGTCGAGCAGCGATTTCGTCCAGGCGGCGCCGGCGTTGTGCACATCGATGGCGCAGGCTGCGGCTTCGATAGGGGAAAAACCGTTCAGATCGTCCAGCGGATGAAACAGCGTGCCGTGCAGCACGGGAAGAAAGCCGCTTTCGTCGCGTGCCAGGCGCGTGGCTTGTGCGCCCACCACATAATCATACGCCATCGGCCAGCCGCGCGGGCCGGGTACGATCTTGATGCGGTCGGGACGCAGCACATAAAGCTCGCGCACGTCGCCACGCAACGACACAGCTTCGAGGTAAGCGTTGCCGGCGACCTGCAGGAACGCATACCAGCGTTCGAACAGCGCGTTGCCGCTTTCGCCCGTGTTGGGCTGGATGAGCAGCGACAGTAGCGGATGATCTTCCAGTTCGGTTGCGCCCTCATAGAGCAGCCACGGCACGGATGCCGCGGCTTCGGCGATCATCCGCACACAGCGATAAGCGATGGCGTTTTGCATAACGCCTTCGCGCGCAAGCGTTGCGTAATCGCGCGGGCTCCATGAGGGCGCGCGCCCCAGTAGCTGCAAGGCGACAAGGGGGGACGCCTTTGTTTCAAGCGCGCGGGCGCGTTGGGGGGGACGCGCGGCATCGCGCGCCCGGAGCTTTCCGGGGCGGAAGAGAGATTCGAACATGATGTGGGTTCCTGTTTTCCTCCTCCGTTTACGGGGGAGGTGCTGAGTGAGCGTTTCGCGAATGAAGCGGAGGGGGCGCCCCCTCCGTCTTGACGCTTCGCGTCAAGCCACCTCCCTCGTAAACGGGGGAGGAAATTAAAGACTTCTGACTTTCGGTTCGATGCCGCGGGTGTTCGGGAAGAGTTCGGTGACCGCCCAGACGAGCGCGTCCATGCGATCGGGCGAGGGGCCGGTGCCGTCGTATTGGCACATCTGGTCTTCCAGATCGGGCAGTGCGCTGACGTGATGCACCTGTCCTCTTTCGTACAGCGCGGTGCAGGGCAGCGCGCGGGTTTGCTTGTTTCGCGTGGCGTGCACCAGTTTCACCGGCGCGTTGGCCAGCGATTGGGTGAGCACCGTGCGCACCATTTCGCCGCCCTTATTGGCTTCGGCCACGATGCGGTCGGCTTTGAATTCTTCGAACGTATCGATCGCGCGGCTGGCCCATTGGTTGGGCGTGAGGCCACCGGCGGAGCGATCGGCCAGAACATAGCCCTCGCCTTTCGCGTCGATTCCGGCCACCACGATTCCACATTCGTCGCCGCCTATGCCGGCGGGCGGATCCACCGCCACCACGATGCATGTGAGGTTGGGCGCTTGGCGGACGCGATGTTTCTCGATCCAGTCTCTGCGCCATAGCGCGGTTTCGCTGTCTTCGATCAGGTCGCCGTCCAATTCCTGGCGGCCAAGGCGCGTGCCGCCGTAGCGCTGCTCCATCGTCTGCAAAAAACTTTCGGCAAGGTTGGCGGCGTTGGCGCGCGTCGCACTTTGGACGATCCGGGTTCCGGCGGCCTCGATCAAGCGATGCAGCGGCGCGATATTGCGTGGCGTTGTCGTAATCATCATGCGGGGATCCTCTCCCAATCTCAGCGCCATCAGCGCCATATCGAGTGCGTTTTGTGCTTCGGGCCATTTGCAAAACTCGTCGGCCCAACAGGCATCGAACTGGTGGCCGCGAATGGAATCGGGCTCGTCTGCGGACAGCACGGTAGCGACGGCGCCGCTGGGCCATGTGATGCGGCGGTTAGATGGTTCGTACACAGCGCCTTCGCTGACGCGCAGCAAACCGGACCCACCTTCGATCATCACGCTGCGCGCTTCGTGGTGCGTGGCGGCGATGAGGGCGGGACGGCGCATGGTGCCGTCGCGGATTCCCTGCGCGATCCATTCCGCGCCGGCGCGCGTTTTGCCGGAGCCGCGGCCACCGAGATAAAGCCAGATTCGCCAAGCGCCAGCAGGGGCAAGCTGTTCGGTGCGCGCCCAGAATTTCCAGTCTTCAAGAAGGAATGCGGCATCGGTTTCACTCAGGCTCTCCAGAATCCTTGCGCGACAACTCGATGGTAACGATGCGAGTGATCGCGCGGTCCAGGGCTGATTTTGCATTTCCATCTTTTGCGAGCGCCTTGCTGTGACGCATGGCGGCGCGCTCGCGTTCGGTGCGCGCCAGTTTTTCCAGCGTGCGTTCCAGCGAGGCAAGCGTGCGCGCGTTGGCGGCGCGGCCGTTGGCGTCTCTTGAATCGGGTTTTGAGTCTTCGACCTGCTTCATCTGCCGGTCGAGTTCGGAAAAAAGTCTTTTGACCATGTTGTCCAGCCAGTCGGAGTCGATCTCCGCGAGTTTGAGTTGTTGGGTTTCCGCCCGCCGCGCGGCATTGGCCGCCGCGACCTGCGGATCGCACGTAAGGGTCATTGTCGTGGTCCTTGGGATGGCCGACCCAAAGCCTTGCGGCCCGGCCGGCGCCTTGAGCCTGAAAAGACAGGCTTCGGCAGGCCCGGCGGCGCAAGGCCGCGGAACCGGCTGAATTCAAGGCGTAGTTGGTGGTATGCCTGAAATGTATTGGAGCATCGTCCTACTGTCAAGCAGAATTAGGATGAAAAACGGAAAATAGTTTTGATCCGTATCTCGCAAGGACGTGGCCGGTAACCATTTGTAAATCCGTGGAAATTTTTGCTGTTTGTACGGAACCTGACGGAACGTCCCATGCTTTTGGCCGTTGCTGAAAGGTGGCGAGACGGGGGTTACGCCGAGAAATGGAAAACGGGCCGATTTGTACAGAGCCTGAGGAGCGCCCAGCGGTGATTCTGGTTGTCGACGACGAGCCTCTGATCCGCGCGGCGATCGCGGACTACCTGCAGGGTTGCGGGTTCCAGGTGATCGAGGCGGGGAACGCGGCCGACGCCATCGCCGCCCTGCAATCGCATACCAACGTGGATTTCGTTTTCAGCGACGTGCGCATGCCCGGCGAAATGGATGGCTTTGGCCTTTCGCGCTGGATCCGCGCCTATCGCCCCGGCCTGCCCATGCTCATCACCTCCGGCGATTCCGGCAAGGCGGAAGCCGCCAAGGCACTTTGCGAGAACGAACCGTTCATGGCCAAGCCTTATGACGAGCATAAGGTGGTGGCGCACATCCGCGCCGCGATCAGGCCACAAGCCGCCACGGCCTGAAGACAAGGTTTTCGAGTTCTTCAGAGCGGCATAGGAATTATGCCGCGTCCCCCGCCTCTAACCATGCGTGATACTTGCCCGTCCGCAAGGAAACGTGCCTGCGCGGCTGCGAGGCTTCGGCAAACATTCCGCTTCCCCATTGGCCGGGACTGGGCCAAATATCCTGCGGGCAAGAAGGAATGGGGCCAATGGACATCACCGGCACGAGCGGAAACGACAATCTGAGCGGCACGCCGCAGAACGATGTTTTCGATCTCACCCAGGGCGGCAACGACCGGGCCAACGGCGGCGCCGGGTTCGACGTTTTTAACCTGGGCGCGACGTTCACAGCCGCCGATCACATCAACGGCGGTGCCGGCGAATACGACACGCTGAACCTGGATGGCGATTATTCGGCGGGAGTGACGTTCGGCGCCACGACCATGACGAACATAGAAGATATAAATCTTGCGGCGGGCCACAGCTACAATCTGACCACCAACGACGCCACCGTGGCGGCGGGGGCGTTTCTGGGAATCGATGCGAGCGCGCTGGGCGCGGGAGACACCCTCATCTTCAACGGTTCGGCCGAGACCGACGGACAACTGGGCATCAGCGACGGCGCCGGAAACGACATCATCAGAGGCGGCCCGGCGAACGACATTGTTGCCCTGGATGGCGGCGGCAGCGATGAAGTTCATGGCGGCGCCGGAAACGACGAAATCAGGGTAACCGACACACTCGATTCCAGCGACATCTTCGACGGCGGCAAAGGCGGGGATGTGCTTCGCCTAGTTTCCGAGGACACAATCTCCCCCGCCGTCGCGCTTGGCGCCAAAAGCCTGAAAAGTATCGAAACGCTGACCGTTTCCGGATACGACCTGACCACAAATGACGGCAACGTCGCCGCCGGAAAGACTCTCTTCGTCTACCTGGACAGCGGTGTCGGAAACAGCAGCGCAACTTTTAACGGCGCCGCGGAAACAGACGGTCATTTCTATTTTCTCGATGGCTATACAAACGACAGCATGACCGGCGGCCAGCAAAGCGACACGTTCGATCTGAGCAACGGCGGGGATGACGTTGCGAAGGGCGAAGGCGGCAACGATCTCTTCAATTTCGGGAGGCAAGGATCGATTGATTTTCCCACTGCGTTCACATCCGATGACCGCATCGACGGCGGCGGCGGTACCGATACGGTCGCGCTGGGCGACGGCATGAAAGTACGATTCAAAGCCTCCACGATGATCAATGTCGAGCTTCTGAAACTGTGGGGCGGCAATTATGAAAATGGATTTTACAGTTACGATTTGAAAACCGCCAATGCCACCGTTGCCGCCGGCAAGCTGCTCACGGTGGATGCTTCCACCTTCAATATTCATTCAACGCTGACGTTCAACGGCGTCGCGGAAAAAGACGGCAGGTTCCACATCATCGCCGGCGCAGGCGACGACACGCTGACGGGCGGCGCTGGAAACGATGTGCTCAATGGCGGCGAGGGGACCAACACATTCGACCTTCGGCACGGCGGCAACGACAGGGCAACAGGAGGCGCCGGCACCGATACTTTTCTGGAGGGCATAAACGCCGTGACGTCCCGGATCAATGGCGGTGCGGGAAACGACGTGCTCGAACTGTCCAACAATACAACCGAACGGATGGTGTTCGGCACCACAAGCCTGAAAAACGTGGAAACCATCGATCTTGTGGGCGTCCATACCATTTTCGACCTGACCATGAACGACGGCAACGTTGGCGCGAACAAGACACTGACCATCGATGGATCAAAGCTCGCCGGCACCGATGGCTGGTCGCTGACGTTTGACGGCTCCGCTGAAACGAACGGTCATTTTGTGATTTTCGGCAGCCACGGTTCCGATCATCTGACCGGCGGACAGCAGAGCGATATTTTCAACCTCACGCTGTACACCGACGCGAATGACGACGTATTTGGCGAAGGCGGCGATGACACGTTCAACATGGGCGGCGCCTATGTGTTCTACGACAGGATAAACGGCGGCACCGGAAACGATACGCTGGCGCTTGACGGAAACTACGGAGGATACCTTCATGAGATCCGGTCGCCGATACTTATCAGTGTTGAAACCATCACGGTCGCCGCCGGGCATGAATACGACCTGACGCTGCAAAATTCCGACGTCGCGGCCGGCGCAACGCTGACCATGGACGGGCATGCGCTCGGGGTTGGCGATATATTGAACTTTAACGGCGGGGCGGAAAGAAACGGCCACTTTATCATCGACAGCGGCAACGGCATGGACGACCTGCGGGGCGGCACGTTGAGCGATACATTTGTCTATAATGACGGCATCAACCTTTCCGGCGCGACACGCGACATCATCACCAAATTCGATTTCTCCAACGACGTGGTGAAGTTCGCGGCTGTAACCGGCATCGATGCCGCGGTAACAGCCGGTGCGGCGGCGGCGGGCAGCATCGATGCCGATCTGACAAATCTGTTTGGCGCGGGAAAAGCCGATGAACTTGGCGCGCATCACGCCGTGTTGTTCACCGCCAACAGCGGCGACCTGTCCGGATACACGTTCCTGATTGTCGATGGCGACGGCGTTGCCGGTTACACGCCCGGCGCCGATCTGGTGATCCAGCTTGAAGGCGCGCTGCACACCGGCGACATCGGAACGGCCAATTTTATAGGCTGAACATCGCGATAACCGCAGGCTGCCACCCTGAAGCCGCGCCAAACGGGATCGCGCGGCCCCGCCCGCTTTATCTGCATGCAACACGATTGCAGCGGATGCCAAGACACGCTCTAGTTGACCCCGGCCATAACGTTTCGCGGGGGACACATGACGGTCAAAGGCACCAAGGGCAACGACACGCTTAAAGGCACCGCCAACGCCGATATCTTCGACCTCAGCCAGGGCGGCAACGACACCGCCAGCGGGCTTGCCGGAAACGACACTTTCCAATTCGGCGCGACGTTCACCGCGAAGGATTCCATCAACGGTGGCGCCGGCACCGATGTGCTTTCGCTGGCGGGGGATTATTCCCACGGCGTTGTCTTCGGGGCCACGACGGTCGTTGGCGTGGAAACCATCACGCTGGGCGTGCATCACGATTACAAGCTGACCACCAACGACGCCAACGTCGCCAAGAACAAGACGCTCACGGTGGACGGCAGCAAGCTTGCCGCCGCCGACACCCTCACTTTCAACGGCAGCCACGAAACGAACGGCCATTTCGACATTATCGGCGGCAAGGGCAATGACGTTCTGGCCGACGGCGCGCAGGCGGACACGTTTACACTGACGGCAGGCGGCAACGACACCGCCAATGGCGGCGCCGGCAACGACACCTTCAATCTGGCAGCGGCGCTGACCGCCGCCGACAAGATCAATGGCGGCGTAGGTGCAGATGTGCTCAACCTGAACGGCACCTATACCGGCGCGCACGCGTTGGCGTTCGGTGCAAAGACGGTTGTTGGCGTGGACAAGATGGTGCTGGCAGCCGGGCACAGCTATGCGCTGACGACCGCAGACGCCACCGTGCCGAGCGGCGCAAATCTTATCATCGATGCAAGCGCGCTGGGCGCAAGCAATGGGCTGGCCTTCAACGGCAGCGCCGAAACTGACGGCCATTTCGAGGTCACGGGCGGGGCTGGAAACGACAGCGTGACATTCGCCCGCGCCGCCGTATTCGCCGGCAGCATGTTTGACGGCGGCGCCGGCGACGACATGGTCCACCTGAACGCCGCATTCAATGGCAACCTGACGGGCGCCATGATGATGAAGGTGGAGACGCTGATCCTGGGTGCCGGTCACAATTACAATATCGTCGAGGCGAACACCGCTGTGGCGGCCGGCAAATCACTGACAGTAGATGCCAGCGCGCTCAGCTCCGGCGACGTGTTGTCGCTCAAGGCCAGCGCGGAAACCAATGGCGCGCTCACCATCATCGGCGGCGCCGGCAACGATCACCTTGTGGGCGGCCAGTTCGGCAACACGTTCGATCTTAGCCACGGCGGGAACGATACCGCCACGGGCGGCGGGATCAGCGACACTTTCAACATGGGCGCCACGTTCACCGCCGCGGACAGGCTGGATGGCGGCACCGATCTCGATTTCCTCAATCTCGACGGCAACACCAACGTCACCATGACCGCAACCACCATCCAGAACATCGAATGGATTTCGCTGGGCGGCGGCCACGATTATAATCTCACCCTGAACGGCAACACGATCGCCGCGGGCCAGACACTCAACATCGATGCCAACGATCTGCAGGACGGCGACCATCTTACGCTGGATGCTTCCGCCGTCGCGGACGGCATCGTTGATGTCCTGGGCATCAACACTCACGGCATTTACGACATCACCGGCGGCGCAGGAAACGACCTGATCGACCTTGCGGATGGCGACGCCAGCACTAGGGCGACGATCCATGGCAGCCTCGGCGGCGATGCCGTGTATGGCGCCGCGGCGGAAGGCGGCATGACCACATTCATCTATACCGACCCAACCCAGTCCACCGGCGAATTCTTTACGCATGACCTGCTGCGCTTCGTGCATTTCAACACCGACAAGATGGAAGTGAGCGGCTTCACGGATACAGGTGGCTTCACCTATGCCGGCAACACAGCCACCATCAATTCCGCCAATTTCGATGCCGATCTGGCAGCCGCGATTTCCGGCCACCTCAACGCAAACGGCGTGTGCGAAGTGATCGCCGGCGGCGGCGACGAAAACGGACATGCCTATCTCGTGCTCGATATCAACGGCGACGCCTCCTACACCAATGGGCAGGACTACGTTTTCGAGATCGACAATTCGGACACCGGCGCTATTACGTCCAGCTTCTTCACCTGAGACACATCACATTTCACGCCGTTAACATCCTGGAGCCTTGAAACGGCCCCAAAGAACGGGCACCAACGCGGCCCATGGCTGGCGACGAGCGTTATCAATATTCCGGGCACGACGCGGGACTTGCCGGTTGGCTGAAGCGCAACCAGGGCGGGTTTCTGCGCTTCCTTATATATCCGGTTCTGCTGGTGGCGATCGCGGTGGCTGGCGTGTTTCTGGCGCCTATCGTGCTGGGCTGGTTCGCGCCGCCGCTGGACGTGAGCAAAGACCTTTATGCCGTGAACCGGCCGGTGGCCTTCACCTTTCTGGATGCGGCGGGCCGCGAAGTGGGCCATCGCGGCGCGGTGGTGGGCGACCGGCTGCATCTGAACCAGATGCCGGATTATCTGCCCGCCGCCTTCATCGCGGTGGAAGACCGGCGCTTCTATTCGCACAACGGCATCGATCCGCGCGGGCTGGTGCGCGCGCTATGGACAGACTTCCAGGCGCGGCAATGGGTGGCCGGCGGCTCCACCATCACCCAGCAGACGGCGAAGATTATTTACACCGAGCAGGAGCGCACCTTCTCGCGCAAGCTGACGGAACTGACCGACGCGCTGAGCCTTGAGAAATCGCTTACCAAGCAGCAGATCCTCGAACTCTACCTGAACCGGCTTTATCTCGGCTCCGGTTCCTATGGCGTGGACGGCGCGGCGCATACTTATTTCGGCGTCAGCGCGCGGCATGTTTCGCTGGCGCAAGCCGCCATGCTGGCCACGCTGACGCGCGCGCCAAGCGTGTTCTCGCCGCGCCGCGATCTGGCGGCGGCGCAGGCGCGCGCCAACACCGTGCTGAACGCGATGGTGGAAACCGGCGCCATTACGCCCGCGCAGGCAGCGGATGCGAAAGCGCATCCCGCCATCGTGGCCGACAGCACCGTGACCGACGCGCGCAATTATTTTCTGGATACCGCGGCGGATGAAGCGACCAAGCGCATCAGCGTCAACGGACGGCCGCCCGGCGCCGACCTTATCGTGCATACCACGCTCGATCCCAAGCTGGACGAAGCGGCGCGCCATGCGCTTTCGCACATCCTGGCCACGCGCGGCGTGAAGGTGCATGCCAGCGAAGGTGCGGTGGTGATCGAAAAGCCGGACGGCGCGGTGGTGGCGCTGATCGGCGGCAAGGATTACACCGGCAGCGTCTTCAATCGCGCCACGCAGGCCAGGCGCCAGCCGGGTTCGGCGTTCAAGCCGTTCGTTTATCTGGCCGCGCTGGAATCCGGCGCGACACCCTGGGACACGCGCGACGACGAACCGGTGAACATCAACGGCTGGACGCCCACCAATTTCGGCGGCCGCAATTACGGCACGCAGACGCTGGCCGGGGCGCTGGCCCATTCGGTAAACACGATCACGGCGGGGCTTGCGCAGGAAGTGGGCCTGAGTGCTGTGATCGAAGCGGCCAAACGCTGCGGCATCACTTCGCCGCTGGAAGCCAACGCATCGCTGGCGCTGGGCACCAGCGAAGTGACGCCGATGGAACTGACTAACGCCTATGCCACGTTTGCAAACGGCGGCATGCGGGTGAATCCGTATCTGGTGACGGAAGTGGACGATTCCGGCGGCCATCCGCTCTACAAGCGCACACCCGCCAACCCGCCGCGCGTGATTGCAAGCCACGTCGATCGCGATCTGGTGGCGATGATGTATGGCGTGATGATCGAAGGCACCGGGCGCGGGGCCGCCATCGTTGGCCATCAGGCGGCCGGCAAGACCGGCACGACGCAGGACTATCACGACGCCTGGTTCGTGGGTTACACCACCGATTACGTGACCGGCGTGTGGGTGGGCAACGACGATTCCTCGCCGATGAAGAACGTGACCGGCGGCACCCTGCCCGCCGCGGTCTGGAAAAGCGTGATGACGACGGCGGAAAAAGGCATTACCGCCAAGCCGCTGGACATGAGCCCGCAGCAAGCGCCGACCGAAGTTGGCGACGAGACGACGATCTTCGCATCCGGCAACAGCGGCGACGACGAATCCGGCTATGGATCGCAGCAACAGCAGCAGGATTATTCGGACGACCAGCAGCAACCATCGGATGGCCAGCAGCAACGCCCGCGCCGCTCGTTCTGGAACTGGCTGTTCAGCAGCGGCAATTCCGGCGGCCAGCAGGAACAACAGGAACCGCAAGGCCCGCCGCCGCCGGCCCCGCCGCAAGGCGCGCAATATCAGCCTTATTCCAACTGGCGCAGCGCGCCCGGCCAGCAGCCGCCGTCCAACGCGCCGCCGCAATCGCCCCCGATGCGGCAATATCCGCCGCCGAATTATCCGCAAGCCGCGGTTCGGCAATATCCGCCGCCGGCCAACTACCCGCAGCAGGGTTATCCGCCGGCGAATTATCCGCCGCGGAACGTGTCGCCCTATCCGCCGCCGCAAACCCCGCCGCCGCCGCGCAGTGGCGACGACGAGGGACCGCAGAACGACGGCTTCAGCGACGACCAGCCGCCGGGATGACGTTCTCCAAATCTGTCATGGCCCGCAAAAGCGGGCGATGAGACGTTTTGATATTCAAACGCTCAATTCGTCAGCCTTCTAACGCAAGGTTGAACGTGCCTGCGCGGCGGCATCTGCTTTATTCTTCTGGGGTTCACCTTTCAGAGGGACGATATGAAATCCGCCGTTGTTTTCGCCGCATTGTTTTTGGCATCCACACCCGCGCTGGCTTCGCCGCCCACGTACAATGAATTGCCCGCCGATTTGGCGGCGGCGGCGCGCGGGTATGACAGCGCGCAGATCAAGGCCGACGGCGCGGCGCTGAACCGCCTGCTAGCGGACGACTACACCCTGGTGAACAGCCGCGGCAAAACCTACGACAAGAAAGCGTTCATCGCCGACCTCACATCGCCGGGCGGCGCGCAGCCGGACTTCACCGTGGAACAGCCGGTGGAAAAAGTGTGGAGCGACGGCGCGGTGCTGGGCGGCGTGGTGAACGAAACCATCGCGCTGGACGGCAAGCCCGCCACCGTTTCCATTCACTTCGCCGATGTGTGGGCGAAGCGCAACGGCCAGTGGCAGGTGATCTTCACCCAAGTGACGCGCGCGCCGGCCTAGGTGTGGCCGAAGGAATCGGTGGTCAGTGTGCCGGTGTGGCCGGTGACATCGATCACCAAATCCGAACCGGCCTGATAGCCCGCCACTCCGTTCATATCCACGATCAGAAATGCCTGCCCCGAAAGATCGCCGGCCGTCGGCGTGAACAATACGGCGTCGTGCGCGGCCAGATGACTGTTGTTCGCCGCCGCCATCAAATCCACGTCGATACTGGACGCCGACAGGCTGCCTGAAGCGATGGTGGCGTCGATCGCGGCGGGAGAGACAAAGGCGCTTTTCGCTGTTGTCGTATAGATCGCGACCACATCGTGCGAAAAATCAAGGTTGGTGATCGTGTCGTAGCTGTCACCCGCATAGGATTGCGTGGCGACATATTCGAACAAGTCCGGGTTGGCGCCCCCGGTTATCGTATCGGCGAGCTGGCCACCCTCGATGACATTGGTGCCGGCGCCGCCGAGAATGGTGAAATGGCCGTCCGTTTCGAGATGGCCGTCAAACGTCAAGCCACCGGTCAGCGTATGCGCGTCGATCTTCATGGTTGCGCCGGTGGCCACGGTGGCGTCGTTGGTGACAATACCGGGCGCGAACGACCCGGTGAATTCCAGTTTGTCGACATTCTGCAGCGTCGCGCTGTTGAAGGTGATCAAATCGGTGAAATTGTCGCCGCTCACGATCACGGTGTCGTTGCCGGGGCCGCCGTCAATGTGATCGGCGGCGACCAGCGTGGCGCCGACATTAATCGTATCCGCGCCTGTGCCGCCCGTGGCGGTGAAGCTCTGAGACGTATCGTGCGTGAAGTCGATGTGATCGTTGCCGCCGGCGCCTTGCAATATGTCGCCGTTGGGACCGCCCACCAGCACGTCCGCACCCGCGCCGCCGATAGCTTGCGTGGCGCCATCGGTTTCGCCGGTTCCGTCGAAGGTAAAAGTGTCGGTTGAAAGCAGCAGACTGCCGTCAATAATCGCCGTGTGATGGGCAGGCGTGAAGCCGTCCGCCATCACCACGTTGTAGCTATGGCCGGCGCCGAGCACGACGGTTTCCACGCTCACGGTGTTGGAGCCGTCGAAGGTCAGGGTGCCATAATTGCCGGTCAGCGAAAGCGTGTCGTTGCCGTCGCCGCCATCGACGTGATCCTGGGCATTGAACGTCGCGCCGAAAATGAAAATGTCGTTGGCGCCACCGCCGCTGACCGTATCGTTGCCGCCGTAGCTGAGATCGAAGGTGTCGAACAGAGCGCCGCCCGTCAGCGCGTCATTTCCGGCACCGCCGGTGATCATGAAAACGCCATCGGTCTCCGCCGCGCCATTGAAAGCGATGGCGTTGGCCGCACCCAGGGCATGCGCATCGATGGTCAGGAGCGTGGCCGCCGCTACTGAGGCATCCGTGGTGGTGATATTGTAATTGTGGCCGGCCGCCAGAACGATAGTTTCCACGCTGCCGAGCATGGCGGCCTGGAAGGTCAAAGCCTTTGCGCCGGTATAAGTGCCATTAAGGCTCAGCGTGTCGTTGCCATCTCCCCCATCGATCTTGTCCGCACTCGTCAGAGCGGCGCCAAGCTCGAACAGGTCGTTACCGCCCCCGCCATTGGCGATGTCGTTGCCGCCGTGCGACAGATCGAAGGTGTCGGAGCGCGCGCCGCCGGTAAACGCGTCGTTTCCGGCCCCACCCGTAAATACGAATGCGCCGTCCGTCTCTGCCGCGCCATTGAAAGCGATGGCGTTGGCCGCGCCCAAGGCATGCGCATCGACATACAAGACCGCTCCACCAGCCACCGAATCGTTCACGGTGGTAATGTTGTAATTGTGACCCGCGCCGACAATAATATTTTCCACACCGCTTAGCGTGGCCGCCTTGAACACCAGGGCCTTTGCGCCGGTATAGGTGCCGAGCAGATTCAAGGTGTCGTTGCCTGCACCGCCGTCGATCTTGTCGGCGTTCGTGAATGTGCCGTTGAGGTTGAACACATCGTTGCCGCCGCCGCCCGAGGCGGTATCGGCTCCGCCCAGCGTCAGCGAGAATGTATCGGACAATGCGCCGCCGGTGAGATTGTCATTGCCGGCGCCGCCGATTAACGCGAAGTGGCCATTGGTCTCGTTGCTGCCATTGAACGCCAGCTTGTCGCCGGCGCCCAACGCCCTGCCGTCAACGGTCAGGGTGGCGGCCGCGGCGACGTTGCTGTCGTTGGTCGTGAGCGAGTAACTGTTCCCCGCGGCGACAACAATCGTCTCCACTGCGGCCATCGTGGTGGCGGCAAAGGTTACCCCGTTTGCGCCTTTATAATCGCCCGAAAGCGAAAGCGTGTCGCTCCCGCCGCCGCCGTTGATTTTGTCTGCGGCGGTAAAGGACGCGCCGAACTTGAAAATATCCGTCCCGCCCAAGCCTTTGGCAATGTCATCGCCCCCTTGCACGAGGTTGAACATGTCGTTGCCCGACGTTCCCGTGAGAACATCGTTGCCCTTTGTACCCTTGATCGACGCCATGCCACCCTCACTCGTTCGCGGCAGCATAGAAATCGGATTTCCTGCGAGAGGCAACGAAAAAAAGCTTTATGATTAGCGGCCGGACGTCCGCCGCGGCATTCCGCCCGTGGTGGGCTGTAGGCGGATTTCGTGGCTATAGTGCCGGGGAACTTTCAACCGCTGAGTCATGCATCCCGCCTTCAAAGCCATCATAGCGATTGTCGCCGGCGCCGCCCTGGGCCTGTTTCTGACCTGGGCCACGGTGATGCGTAGCGCCATGCCGGGCGATGTGAAGGATGGGCCGTGGCACACCAGCCTCGACATTGGCAGCAAGGCGGGTGGCGCGCTTCTGCGCGCGCGCGTGGCGCTGCACGGATTGTTCGCGCTGGGCCGCAAGGAAACAGTTTACTACAGCGCCACGACCGACAGCGACGGCACGCCGCTGAGCGGCGATTGCAGCTATCGCATCAATGGGCGCGATCCCAAGGCGCGGTGGTGGAGCATGACGGCTTATGGCGCGGATGATTTTCTGATTCCCAACCGCTGGCACATCTATTCCATTTCGCGATCGTCGCTGGTGCGCAAGCATGACGGGCGCTTTGTGGGCTGGATTTCGCCGCGGCGGCCGAAAGACGACAAGGAAAAGAATTTGCCGAACTGGATTCCGGTTTCGGACGCGCCGTTCACATTGACGTTGCGGCTTTACAATCCGGACGCCGATGTTGTGACGGCGCCCACGCGCGCGGGCCTGCCGCAGATCAAGCGCTGGTCTTGCCCATGAAAGAGTTGCGCGCATGGCTACCTTGGGTTGCGATTGCGGTTGCGGTGGCCGCGATTGTGCATCTGGCGACGCTTTACGCGGTTCCCGGATTTGTGATGAGCCGGGCGTTTGCCATCATGGGCGCGCCGAACGCCATGCATCATGGCAAGCGCGTGGACGAACACTCGCACGCCGTGGTGCGGCCGAGCCCGGATCTGCTTTATTCCGCCTGCCCGTTCGATCTTTCGGCGGGGCCGTTGCGCGTGCGTTCGCCGGTTGTGCCGCATACCTATTGGTCGGTTTCGGGCTTCGATGACGCGACCAACAATTTCTTCGCCATGAACGACAACGGGGTGCAGGGCGTGGTGGATTTTCTGATCGTGCAGCAGGGGACCAAGCCCAACACCGAAGGCTTCAAGACGATTATTTCGCCTACGCGCAAAGGCATTATTCTGTTTCGCACACTGATAAACGGCGAGAAGAACTTCGCGCTTTTCGACGCCTTGCGGCGGCAGGCCACCTGCGCGACGTTTCACGCGCTGCCGTCGGACGTCAGCAGCGGTGCGGGGAAATAGAAATGAAATATATTCTCGCCGCCATGGCCGCCCTGTTGTTTGCGACGAGCGCGCAGGCAGCGCCGCTGACCAAGGTGCGTTTCGTCACCGACTGGAAGGCGCAGGCCGAGCATGGCGGATTCTATGAAGCGCTGGCCAAAGGTTATTACGCCAAGGAAGGGCTGGACGTTCGCATCATCGAAGGCGGGCCCAGCGTGAACGTGCCGCAAATGCTGGCGGGGGGCGCGGCGGATTTCGGCATCGGCTCCAACGGATTCATCTCGCTCAACATGGTGCGCGAAGGTGTGCCGATCCGCGCGGTGATGGCGGTGTTCCAGAAAGACCCGCAGGTGCTGATCACCCATCCGCGCGCGGATATCCGCAACATCGCGCAGATGAAGGGCAAGCCGATCATGATTTCGGATGCCTCCACCGCCGCCTTCTGGCCGTGGCTGAAAGCGAAGTATGGTTTTCAGGATTCGCAGATCCGCAAATACACCTTCAACCTTGCGCCCTTCATGGTGGACCAGAGCGCCATTCAGGAGGGTTACCTGACGAGCGAGCCTTATACGATTGAGCGCGAAGGCCATTTCAAGCCGCAAGTGTTCCTGCTGGCCGACGCCGGTTATCCCGGTTACGCCAACATGGTGCTGGCGACGCAGACATGGATCGACGGCCAGCCGAAGGTCGTGCAGGCGTTCGTGGATGCCAGCGTGCGCGGGTGGACCGATTATCTTTACGGCGATCCCAAACCGGCCAACGCGCTGATCAAGCGCGACAACCGGCAGATGACGGATGATGTGATTGCGCAATCCATCGCCAAGATGAAAAGCTATGGGTTGATCGGGGCCGGCGATGACAAGCTGTTCGGGCTTGGCATCATGACGGATGCGCGCTGGAAGCTGTTCTTCAGCACCATGGCGAGCGAGGGGCTTTATCCGCGCACGCTGGATTATCGCAAAGCCTACGACCCCCGCTTCGCCCGCACCGCGCCGAAGTATTTCGAAAGTTTCTCGGCGCACTGATGCCGCTGGTCCAGCTCACACAGGTTTCCAAAACCTTCGACAATGGCGTGGCCGCGCTGGGGCCGGTGGATTTGCGCGTGGAAAGCGGCGAGTTTCTATCGCTGGTAGGGCCGAGCGGTTGCGGCAAGTCCACGCTGTTGCGCATCGTTGCGGGATTGATCGCGCCATCGGGCGGCAAAGTTTGGTTTGACGGCACACGGCCGGAGATCGGCTTTGTGTTTCAGGAGCCGACGCTGATGCCGTGGGCGAACGCGCTGGCGAACGCACGATTGCCGCTGGATTTGAAAGGCGTGTCACGCCATGAGAGCGACGCGCGCGCGGCCGATGCGTTGAAGCGCGTGGGGCTTGCCGGATTTGAGCGCGCTTATCCGCGAGAGCTTTCCGGCGGCATGAAGATGCGGGTGTCCATCGCGCGCGCACTGGCGGCGGCGCCCAAGCTGTTGCTGCTGGACGAACCCTTCGCCGCACTGGACGAAATCACGCGCCACGAACTGAACGACGATTTTCTGCGGCTGTGGCGCGACACCGGCATCACTGTGGTGTTCGTGACCCATTCGGTGCAGGAGGCGGCTTATCTTTCAACACGCGTGGCCGTGATGAGCCCGCGGCCGGGGCGGCTGGTGGCGGATATTGCGGTGGCGCGGACGCCTTCGCCCGATCCCGCCTATCGCTTCACGCCGGAGTTCGCGGACGTGGCCAAGCGCGTTTCCGATGCGCTGCATGGCGCGCTGGGGCGCGCGGCATGAGCGCGGCGCTGAAAATTCTTGTGCCGCTGCTGCTGGGCGCGGTGTTGCTGGCGCTGTGGCAGGGGCTGGTGGTGCATTATCAGGTTTCGCCCATCGTGCTGCCCTCGCCATCTGCGATCTGGACGGCGTTTCTGGAAAACTTCGGCGACCTCATGTCGGCCACCTGGACGACGCTGCGCATCACCATCTTTGCGTTCGCGCTGGCGGTGGCGGGCGGTGTGGCGCTGGCGATGCTGTTTTCGATGAGCCGGCTGATCGAGCACGCGCTTTATCCTTACGCCGTGATTTTGCAGGTGACGCCGGTGGTGGCGATCGCGCCGATCGTGACCATCTGGATCGGCTACGACAACATCAACATCGTGCTGCTGGTGCTGGCGTTCATTGTGGCGTTCTTCCCCATTCTGGCGAACACCACGCTGGGGTTGCGTTCGGCGGACCACAATCTGATCGATCTGTTGCGGCTTTACGGCGCATCGCGATGGCAGATTTTGTGGCGCTTACGCTTTCCCACCGCCCTGCCCTATCTGCTGGGCGCCATGAAAGTGTCCGGCGGGCTGGCGCTGATCGGCGTGGTGGTGGCGGAGTTCGCGGCGGGCAGCGGCACGGCCACGGGCCTTGCCTGGTACATCACGCTGGCGACACGCGACCTGCACATCGCGGCATCTTTCGCCGCGCTGGGATTGCTGTCGGTGCTGGGCATCGCCATCTTCTTCGCGCTGACCGCGCTGGAATGGGCGCTGCTGCGGCGATGGCACGAAAGCGCGATTGCGAAACAGGCCTGACGACATGGATTTCATCGAACAGTTCAACGATGCCTTGAGCGCGGGCGAATGTGCGGCGCTGATCGCGCAGTTTGAGAAGAGCGATGCCAAGGTGCGCGGGGCGACGGGCAGCGGCGTGGATACCACGCTGAAGAATAGCTGGGACATTACGATCAGCAATTATCCAGCTTGGAAGGATGCGGAAGACAAGCTGAACAACGCCATGCTACGCGGGCTTGTGCTTTATCTGCGGAAGTATCCGTATGCGGCGTTGGCACCTTATTTAACGCGGGTGCGCGATGAAAAGCGTGGTGTGCTGCTGCCGATGGAGCCGGAAACGCTTTCCACCATGGCGGATATGGAACTGGCGGGCGTGATCTCGCAACTGTTCCGGCCGGGCACGATCAACATTCAGAAATATATCGCGGGCGAAGGTGGCTATCCGCACTGGCACAGCGAGATTTATCCGCAGGTGGGCGATTATGAATCGCTGCACCGCGTTCTGCTATGGACGATCTACCTGAACGACGATTTCGATGCGGGCGAAACGGAGTTCTTTCATCAGCGCATGATCGTGAAACCCAGGACCGGATCGGTGCTGATCGCGCCGGCGGGATTCACGCATACCCATCGTGGCAACCGCCCCACGCGCGGCGACAAATATATCGCGACCTCGTGGGTTCTGCTGCAGAAGGCTGAGCATCTTTATTCGAATAAATAAATCTCACCCTCCCCTTGAGGGAGGGTCGAATTGCGTCAGCAATTCGGGGAGGGGTCCG
>DATAUZ010000023.1:0-89859 GCA_036267995.1 Rhizomicrobium sp. | reverse complement strand
CCCCGCCGGGGGGGGGCGGGCGCCCACTTTTCCATTTTTCCTGCTGAAATTCCCCACGCTGCATTCTTGCAACAGCCTGTGTCTTGGCTACACTGACGCCGATTTCTCTAAGCGCCGCTGGGATTTAGGGCCTGAATGGCTATAAGCAATACGGTTCAAGGGCCGCGGGTCGGCCGCGCGCGCCGGATGCTGGCGGTCTCGGCACCTTCGGCGATGGCGCTGGGCGTGGGCGTGCTGCTGGTGCTGTCCGGCATCGTGACCTACGCGGTCATGACCGGGCTGGTGCCTTACAACCCGACGCCCGCCACGCTGGTCGCGATCATTCTCGTCAACCTCACGCTGGTGCTGTCGCTGGGGGCGCTGATCGCGACACGGCTTGTCCGGCTGTGGAGCGCGCGGCGCGCCGGCAGGGCGGGCGCGCGGTTGCAAGCCCGCATCGTCGGCCTTTTCAGCCTTGTCGCCGTGATCCCGGCCATTCTCGTGGCGGTCTTCGCGGCCATGACCATAAACCTCGGTCTGGACGCCTGGTTCTCCGGCCGCGTGAAAGACGCTTTGGGCAGCGCGGTGAATGTCGCGCAGCACTATGTGCAGGAACACGAACGCTCGATCGTGACCGATGCCTACCAGATGGCGAACACCGTCGAACACGATCCGCAACTGTTCGATGCGACGGGAAAAGTGCGCGCCGGCTACCTGTTCGCAAATCTTGCGGAAATGACGAAGGACCGGGGGCTGCAGGCGTCCTACATCATAGACAGTCACGGCAACGTGCTTGGCAGCACCAAGCAACGCTTTCTGCCCGACCTGAAGCCGCCCAGTGCCTCGGATATCGAGCAGGCCAAGAAAGGTACGATTGTTATCGACGCCAATTCGCAGGTCGGCGTGGTGCGTGCGCTGATCCATATGCAGGCGCTGAACGACGCCTATCTGCTGGTGGTGCGAACCGTCGATCCAAAGGTGCTGGGATACTATCAGCACACCGTCAGCGCCGTGACGGAATACAATCGCTTGAACGGTGAGCGTTCCAAATTCCAGTTGATGTTCGCAGCCCTGTACGGCGCGGTGACGCTGCTGGTTCTGCTGGCCGCGATCTGGCTGGGGCTATGGGCCGCGAATCGGCTGGTGCGGCCGATCTCGCGATTGATTGGCGCGGCCGAGCGCGTCACCGAAGGCGATCTCAAGGCGCAAGTCGAAGTCGAGCGTGAAGACGACGAGGTCGGCGTTCTGGGTCGCGCCTTCAACCGCATGACGTCGCAATTGGATGCCCAGCGCGGAGAACTTGTCTCCGCCAACCGCCAGCTCGACGAACGGCGGCGCTTCACCGAAGCGGTGCTGGCTGGCGTCAGCGCCGGCGTGATCGGCCTGGACGACGAAGGAACGATCACCATCGTCAACCGCGCAGCCGCGCGATTGCTGAACGCGGCGCCGGAGGAACTGGAAGGGCGGCACTATTCCGAAGCCGTACCCGAACTCGCGGCGCTCATTCGCCGCGCGCTTTCCGAACCGGTGGCGCGCGCCAGCGGCGAGGCCAGCGTCAAACGCGCCGGCGCCGTGCGAAAGCTCAGTGTACAGGTCGCAAGCGAAGAGGGCTCCGGCCACGGCTATATCGCCACGTTCGACGACATTACCGATCTGGTTTCGGCACAGCGTACGGCTGCCTGGGCGGATGTGGCGCGGCGCATTGCCCACGAGATCAAGAATCCGCTCACGCCTATCCAGCTTTCCGCCGAACGGCTGAAGCGCAAGTACGGCAAGGAAATCACCAGCGATCCCGAAACATTCGAAATCTGCACGGACACGATCATCCGGCAGGTGGGCGATATCGGACGCATGGTGGACGAATTCTCGTCGTTCGCGCGCATGCCGCAACCCATTATGCGCCGCGAGAATGCGCAGGAACTTTTGCAGCAGGCCGTGTTCCTGCAGCGTGTCGCCAACCCGCTTATCGCCTTTGATGTAAAATCACCGAAGGAAGCGGTTTACTTTGAGTGTGACGGACGGCTAGTAAGCCAGGCGCTGACGAACATCCTGAAAAACGCGACCGAGGCGATTGCCTCGCGCGAGGCCACCGGGGACGACACGCCCGGACGCATCGGCGTGACGCTGGAAGCATTGCCCGAACGCGTGGCGTTTCGCGTGGCGGACAACGGCATTGGGTTGCCGCCGGAACATCGCCACCGGCTGACGGAACCGTATGTCACCACGCGCGCGAAAGGCACGGGATTGGGCCTGGCCATCGTGCGCAAGATCGCCGAAGACCATGGCGGCGAGATTAGCCTGAACGACCGGGGAGATGAGCCGGGAGCGGAAATCGCGCTCATCCTTCCGTTAAAACAAAAAACTGTACGTGAGAAAGGTACCGGGGATGAGCAAGAACGGATCGCTGATAGCGCCTGAAATCCTGATCGTCGACGATGAGGAAGACATCCGCGATCTGATCGCGGGGATTCTCAAAGACGAAGGATTCGAGACGCGCGTGGCGTCTGACAGCGACAGCGCCATGGCGGGCGTGCGCCAGCGCCGGCCGCAGCTTGTGGTGCTCGACATCTGGCTGCAGGGCAGCCGCATGGACGGCATCCAGATTCTAGAAACGCTGAAGCGCGAATATCCGGAAATGCCGGTGGTGATGATCAGCGGTCATGGCACCATCGAAACCGCCGTCGCCTCGATCAAGAAGGGCGCTTACGATTTCATCGAAAAGCCCTTCAAGGCGGATCGGTTGATTCACGTCGCCGAACGGGCGCTGGAATCCGCGCGCATGAAGCGTGAAATTCAGGAATTGAAACTGAAGGCGGGCGACGATCTGGAAATCGTCGGCCAGTCTTCCGCGATTTCGCAAGTGCGCCAGGCCGTGGACAAGATTGCGCCCACCGGCAGCCGCGTGATGGTGACGGGCCCGTCCGGCTCCGGCAAGGAAATCGCCGCGCGCTTGATCCACACGCATTCGCGCCGCGCCGGAAACGCGTTCGTGGCAGTGAACTGCGCCACCATGGAACCGGACCGGCTGGAAACCGAACTGTTCGGCGCGGAAACGACGGAAGGGCCGCGCAAGATCGGCCTGTTCGAGCTTGCGCACAACGGTACGCTTTATCTTGACGAAGTCGCGGACATGCCGATGGAGACGCAAGGCAAAATCCTGCGTGTGCTGGTGGATCAGACTTTCCAGCGCGTCGGCGGCACATCGCGCATTCAGGTCGATGTGCGCGTGATTTCCTCCACCACGGAAGATCTGCGCAACGAAATATCGGAAGGGCGCTTCCGCGAAGACTTGTATCACCGCCTGAACGTGGTGCCGCTTCGCGTGCCGTCGCTGGCTGAGCGCCGCGACGACATTCCCATGCTGGTGGCGCATTTCATGAAGCGGCTTTCGGCGGCGTCCGGCCTTGCGATGCGCGACATCGGCGACGACGCGATGGCCGTGCTGCAAGCGCATGACTGGCCGGGCAACGTGCGTCAGCTCCGCAACATCGTGGAGCGGCTTCTTATTCTGGCCACCGACGATGCGGCGCAAGCGATCTCCGCCGATCTTCTGCCGCCCGATCTGGGTGCAACCGCGTCATGGGGCAATGGCGGGCGCGGCGATCTGGTGATCTCGCTGCCACTGCGCGAAGCGCGCGAGATTTTTGAGCGCGACTATCTGTTGGCGCAGATCAACCGCTTCGGCGGAAACATCTCGCGCACCGCCGCCTTCATCGGCATGGAGCGTTCGGCGTTGCATCGCAAATTGAAATCCCTCGGTGTCGGGCCAACCGGGCGCGAGCAGCAGGTCTTCAACGCGTGAAGCACAACGCGCGTGCGCCGGCTGGCCGTATCGCCTACGTCGATGGCCGCTATGTGCCGCACGGGCAGGCCGGCGTACATATCGAAGATCGCGGGCTGCAATTTTCCGATGCGGTCTATGAGGTTTTCGCCGTCGTGAGCGGAACGCTCTACGACATGGAAGAACATCTTGACCGGCTGGAACGCTCCACGCGTGAACTCGGCATGGCAATGCCCATGGCGCGCGAGCCGCTGAAGTTCGTGCTGCGCGAACTGGCGCGGCGCAACCGCGTGACGGAGGGTTTGCTTTATCTCCAAGTGACGCGCGGCGCCGCGCGGCGCGACCATCCCGTGCCGCAAACGCAGCCGACGCTTATCCTGACGGCCCGCAACATCGATCACGCCGGACTGATGCAGCGGCGCAAGGACGGCGTGGCGGTGATCACGCACCCCGACGAACGCTGGGCGCGGCGCGACATCAAATCCACCTCGCTGCTGCCCAACATTCTCGCCAAGACCGCAGCGCGCAAGGAAGGCGCCTATGAAGCGTGGCTGGTGGATAACGACGGCAAAGTCACCGAGGGAAGTTCCACCAACGCCTGGATCGTGAATCGCGATGGCAAAATCATTACGCGCGATCTCAGCAACGCGATCCTGCCCGGCGTCACCCGCCGCGTGATTCTGGAAGCCGCCGCCGAAGCGCAGTTGCCAATTATCGAGCGGGCCTTCACGCCTGAAGAAGCGACGGGTGCCCGCGAGGCCTTCATCACGGCGGCGACCGCCGGGGCCATTCCGGTGGTCGCGATCGATGGCAAGCCGGTGGGCGAGGGCAAGCCGGGCCCGCTAACCCGGCGGGTGCAGGAACTCTATGCCCTGTGCGCAGCTCAAAAGGCCGCAGCCCCCGCGGAATCCTAGGGTCGGGGCCTTTCGCAAATGCAGCAAATCACTTTATGCTCCGCAAAACCCGCAGGGGCGCGGGGATAAAAAGAGACTGGGCGCACCGATGTCCGAAAAACAACAGAACCTGCAGGACACATTCCTCAATGCCGTCCGCAAGGCGAAAGCGCCGGTGACGATCTTTCTCGTCAATGGCGTGAAGCTTCAGGGTAATATTACTTGGTTCGACAATTTCTGCGTGCTTCTGCGCCGCGATGGACAGGCGCAGCTTGTCTACAAACACGCGATCTCGACTGTGATGCCGCTTGCGCCAATTCAATTGCAGGACGCCGAAATGCCCGCGGCGGAAACAGTCTGACGCAGGCGTCACGTTCTCCGCATGAAAGCCGCAAGACGCGGCCGGCGTTCGTCGTTCACATCGAACCCAAGTCACGCAAAGCCGGCGCGTCGGATCGCGATGCACAAGCGCGGCTGGCCGAAGCCGTTGGGCTGACGGCCGCAATCGGTCTTTCGGTGATCGGCGAATTCATCGTGCCCTTGGCGCGGCCGGTTCCAGCCACGCTGATGGGCTCCGGCAAAGTGAATGAGATCGGCGCGCTGGCGAAAATGCAGGAGCCGGAAGTCGTCATCGTCAACGCACAGCTTTCACCGGTGCAGCAGCGCAATCTTGAGAAAGCCTGGGCCACCAAAGTTCTGGATCGCACGGCGCTGATCCTGGAAATTTTCGGCGAACGCGCGCGCACCAAGGAAGGCACGCTGCAAGTCGAGTTGGCGCATCTCACCTACCAGCGCAGCCGCTTGGTGCGAAGCTGGACACACTTGGAACGCCAACGCGGCGGCTTTGGCTTCCTCGGCGGCCCCGGCGAAACCCAGATCGAAACCGACCGCCGGCTGATCGGCGAGCGCATCGCCAAGATCAAGCGCGAGCTGGAAAGCGTGAAACGCACACGCGGCCTGCATCGCACGGCGCGCAAGCGCGTGCCTTATCCGATTGTAGCATTGGTGGGTTACACCAACGCCGGCAAATCCACGCTGTTCAACACGCTGACAAAATCGGACGTGCTGGCGAAAGACCTGCTGTTCGCCACGCTGGATCCCACCATGCGCGCGATAAAGCTGCCGGGCGGGCGCAAGGTGATCCTGTCCGACACAGTTGGTTTCATCGCCGATCTGCCGGTGGAACTGGTCGCTGCGTTTCGCGCCACGCTGGAAGAGGTGCTGGAAGCCGACCTTATCGTGCACGTTCGCGATGCCGCCCATGATGAAACAAATGCGCAGAAGGCCGATGTCCTGGAAGTTCTGGGCGAACTGGGCGTGGAAACGGATGGCGAGCGGCCCATGCTGGAAGTGTTGAACAAGATCGATCTGCTGCCGGCCGAGGCGCGCGCCGGGATGCTGGCACGCAACAAAACCGCGCGCGGCTACACCGCGATTTCCGCGCTGACGGGCGATGGCGTGAACGATCTTCTTGTTCGCCTCGAAACCATTCTCGCCGACGAACTTTCCGTTTTGCGTCTCACGCTGGACGCAGCAGATGGCGCGGGGCAGGCGTGGGCGCACGCACATGGGCAGGTGCTGGAACGGCGCGACCGCGACGAGAAGGTTCTGCTGACGGTGGCCGTCGAGCCTGCACAGCTTGACCGATTTCTGACACATTACCCGGACAGGATCGCATTTCAGCAAACGGCGAAGCGGGCATCATGACATTCCAACTGACACGGCGCGCGGCCCTTGGCGCGGCCGCCCTGTTTCTTCCTGCTCCCGTGCTGGCGCTGGATTCGCCGCAAGTGCAATTCGCCGCGCTCGAAAAGCGAAATGGCGGCAGGCTGGGCGTGGCCGCACTCAACACCGCCGATGGCCGCCGCCTCGATTATCGCAGCGGCGAGCGTTTCCCAATGTGCAGCACATTCAAGCTGCTGCTGGTGGCCGCCGTTCTGCAGCGCGCGGACAGGGGAAAAGAAAATCTCGCGCGCTTCGTCAAGTACGGCAAATCCGCTTTTCCGGCGCCCGGCTTCTACGCGCCGGTAACACGCGCCAATTTGGCCAAAGGCGGCATGACCCTGCAGGCGCTGTGTGCCGCCGCCATCGAATATAGCGACAACGCCGCGGCCAACCTGATGCTCGCGTCGCTTGGCGGACCCAATGCCGTAACCGGATTCGCGCGTACGATCGGCGACGATGTGACCCGGCTGGACCGCAACGAACCGTCGCTCAATGACGCCGTTCCCGGTGACCCGCGCGACACCACAACACCGTCGGCAATGGTGAACGACCTGGACGTCATAGCCTTTGGCCGCAACGCGCTTTCCAAACAATCATCGGAACGCCTGCTTGGCTGGTTGCGCGCGTGCAAGACCGCGGACAAGCGCATCCGGGCAGGGCTTCCCGCTGGATGGACGACGGGAAACAAGACCGGAACCGGCGACAACGGCAGCACCAACGACGTCGCCATCGTCTGGCCGCCGAAGCGGCAGCCGATCCTGGTCGCGGCTTATTATACCGGCTCGACCGCGACCGACGCCGCGCGCGAAGCGGTTCTGGCGGAAGTTGGCCGGATCATCGCCAAGTCGCTTTAGCGCTCGGTCCCTTTGGCGGCCTGCCAAAGCGCTTCCATTTCATCCAGCGTGGCGTCGTCCGGCTTGCGGCCGGCCTTGGCCAGTTCGGCTTCGATGAAGCGGAAGCGGCGGATAAATTTGGCGTTGGTCGCCCGCAGGGCATTTTCCGGATCGACCTTCATATGCCGCGCGAGGTTGGCGACGGCGAACAGCAAATCGCCCATCTCGTCTTCCAGCTTCGCCGCGTCAGCTCCCGTCGCCTGAGCCTCAACAATCTCCCCGGCTTCCTCCGCAATCTTCTCAACCACCTTCGGCGCGGAATCCCAATCAAATCCGACGGTTGCAGCCCGCTTTTGAAGTTTTACCGCACGGAGGAGGGCGGGAAGGGCACGCGGAACATCGTCCAGAAGCCCGCCTGAGCGGCCCGCGCGTTCCTTTTTCTTATGCTCCTCCCAGGCGACCGTCTGGGCCTGAGCGGAATCGATGCCGCCGGTATCGCTGAAAACATGCGGGTGGCGGCGGACCATTTTCTCGATGATACCGCTGACAACATCGTGGAAATCGAACAGACCGCGCTCCTCAGCCATGCGCGCGTGGAACACAACCTGAAAAAGGAAGTCTCCCAGTTCATCCTTCAGGGCAGGCCAGTCTTCGTCCTCGATGGCGCCGGCGACTTCGTAAGCCTCTTCAATGGTGTACGGCGCGATGCTCGCAAAGGTTTGCTCGACGTCCCAAGGGCAACCCGTCTTCGGATCGCGCAGGCGCCGCATGATGTCGAGCAGGGCGGTGATATCGCTACGGGGTGGCGGTGCGGTCATGTGGGGATTGAAGGGCCCCGGCGGCCCGCGGGCAAGAGCAGTCGCGCCAAAGAATGCGCCATGTTAGGACGGCAAGGAAACTGTCCGGAAGTCAGCCTTGCGCCTCTCGCACCGCTATAAATTCATTTTCTTTGCCGCACCGAAAACGGGCTCCAAAAGCATTCGCGGGCTTCTGAACCCGCTCAACGACGTGCCCGATCAGAGGTTTTCCACGCGCACGCTAGAGAACCCGTTCTACACCCATATCCGGCCAATCGAAGTGCAGGATGTCTTCACGCAGCGGGGGTGGGCGTTCAACCAATACTACCGCTTCGTCTTCGTGCGGAACCCATGGGTTCGGATGATGTCGCTCTACCAGATGATCCGGCACGAAGATCCGGCCTACACGGCAAGCTTCGGCGGGTGGCTGCATTCGGCCAAGCCGGGTGGCGAGGGCGGCGGCGGCAATCCCGCCGAGAAGTGGCGCCACTACGGCACCTATTCGCTGGAAAACTTCGCCGGCGACGAGTCCGGCCAGCTACTGGTGAACGACGTCTTCCGCATGGAAGACATCGACAGCGTGCCGGATAAGCTGCGCGAACGCGGCATTCCCATTCCATACGACGCCCCAATGCCGTGGTACCACCGCACCGACGCACAGACAGCGATGCCATACTACTACACGCCTGAATTGATTGATCTGGTGGCCGAGCGCTACGCCGCGGAGATCGAGCAGTTCAAATACCGCTATCCGGGCTGAGGCCCATGAGGTGCTGAAGGATTTACCTTGAGGCCTTCCTGTTCCTTCAGCTTGATCATCGACTTGCCCACGAATTCGAACACTTCGGGACTGAGCGGAAGCCTGGGAGCGGCCTTGGGATCGCCCATCGCATCGTTCCAAACCGAACGAACCTTCGCCGCCACGGTTGGATCGCCGCCCGTGAACTGATCCACCAGCGCTTTCCACCGCCGCGCAACGTCCAGTGCCGCAGGGGCAGCGGGATCACCATTCGCCATGGCGATTTTGGCACCGGCGATCACGCTTTCCCATTGGCGGCCAACGGCTTCTTGATCGAACTTGCGGCTGGTAAGCGCCCGCGATTCTTCCGGCGTAAAATACTTTGCGGAAATGGGATCGAAAATCTCCTTCATCTCCTCGGGTGTGGCCTTGTTCGTCATCGTCGTCTCCTTGGTCAGTGTTGCGAGATCGTCGATGGAAAGCGTTTGGCCGCTGGCGAGGCGGGCGCGGGCGGCACGCACCAGTTCCAGCGCGCGTCCAACACGCGAGCTTTCACCGGCAAGCGCATGTTCCTGCATGGCAAGAACCGATTCCAGCCCCACGCCGCGCGATTGCAGCAGTTCGCCAATGCGCGCGAGCGGCAGACCGAGACGCTTGAGCGCCAGGATCTGATGCAGCCGCGCCATCTGTTCAGGGCCGTAAGCGCGCCAGTCCGCCGCCGAACGAAGCGGTTTCACCAATCCACGGCTTTCGTAAAGACGCAGCGCCTTGACGCTGACGCCGAGCCGGCGCGCGGCTTCCGTGGGGTTGAGATATCGTTCGTCGGCGGTCACGGGGCAGGTTCTCTCTATCGACCCTATGCCTTGTCAGCCCGGACCTTGGGGACGGGTCAAGCGCGAAATGCGCCGGAATCAACCGCAGGGATAGGCCCGCGCCATGGCTTCCAGGATCACGCGGTTCTGCGGCTGCCTGAGCTTTTCGGGATGCGCCCGCATGTAGCTTAAGGTGATGGCACTGATGTCTTGCGCCGACACGCCCGATGGCGGGCAAACCGTGCGGCTGTTGCTGGCTACGAGCGGGCCGATCACCGATTGGGCGTAGGCGCTGCATGTGGCGGTGTCGGGATGCGGATTGGCGGGACCGCATGATTTGTAGAAAGCCTTGCCGCTGTCCGCCGTGTAGGTGAATTCCACAGCGCCGCTCGGCAAAGCGCCGGCGCAGGCCATTGCGAGCGCCAAAGCCAGTCTGAGGCCCATCACCGATCTCATGCAGACAGAACCCTACACCCAGAAGAACGATCCGCTGGCGGTAGGCGAGAGTCACGGTTAAGGCCGGAAACCCGCCAATATCGCACTATAGTTTATCGTATAAGTTATATTATGGGAAATTCTGTTGACAGATTGGCGCTAGGAGCCCACCAAGGCGCGGCGCGCGCTGCCGAGCATTGCGGCAAGCGCCGGTGGTAGCGTCCCGCGCCATTTCGGCATCGAGGGAGATTTTCATGCGTCGCTATAGTCAACTTGTCATCACCGCAGCCGCGTTCGCGTTGCTGGCCACCGCCGCGCAGGCCAAGACCAAGGTCGAGCCGGCATGCTTCTATGAATCCGGCCAGAGCAACGGCAAGCCGCTCTCCGATTACACGATCATGAACACCGCCAGCTTCGCCATCCCCAAAGGCACCGTGGTGACGTTCACCACCTCCGGCGCGCCCGGAAAAACCTTCACCGCCACTGCGCCTAAGGACATTGCGCCCCAAGATGATTTCTCCACCGGCGGCAACATTCCGCCCGGTTCCTGCGACGCCTCCTGGCTCAAATAGCCAGCGCTATTTTCAGGCCATCGAACGCCGGCTCCACGCCGGCCGGAAGCTCGCGCTTGAGCGTTTCGTAGTCCAGATCGATGTGCAGATTGGTCAGGATCGCGTGGCGTGGTTTCACGCGCGCGATCCATGCCAGCGCGGTTTCCACATTGGCGTGCGTGGGATGCGGCGCATAACGCAGCGCATCCAGGATCCACAGATTGATGCCTTCCAGCGCCGCGAATGCTTCGTCGTCCAGCCCGTTCACGTCGCTGGAATATGCCAGTGGCCCGAAGCGAAAACCCAGCGATCCGAAGCGGCCATGTTCCTGCCAGAACGGCAGAACTGGGAGAGGGGCCCCTGCCCCGGCAATTTCGAAGGCGCGATAGGGGGCTATTTCCCGCGCGGTAAGGATGGGCGGATAGCCGCTGTTGGGCGGCGTGGCGAACGTATAGCCGAATTTGGTGTTGATGCTGTCCAGCGTCTTGCGGTCGGAATAAACGTCGATGCGTTCGCGCGCCTGATAGGCAACGGCGCGCAGATCGTCCAACCCATGCGTCTGATCGGCGTGATCGTGCGTGATGAGCACCGCATCCAGCCGCCCGCAATGCGCCGCCAGCAACTGTTCGCGCATGTCGGGCGCGGTATCGACCAGCACAACGGTTTCGCCGCTTTCGGATTTCTGCCGCAGAAGAATGGAACAACGGCGGCGGCGGTTCTTCGGGTTGGCGGGATCGCAAGCGCCCCAATCGCCCGCGCCATCCGGCCCGCCAAGGCGCGGCACGCCGCCGGAAGATCCGCAGCCCAGAATGGTGACTTCCAGTTCGCCGCTCATTGCGGCCGCGCAACTTTTGTGAACAGGCGAAAGAAGTTCGCGGTCGTGGCATCCGCAAGTTCATCCGATGCCATGCCTTTCAGGTCCGCGAGCATGCTTGCGGTGTTCACGACGAACGCCGGTTCGTTGCGCTTGCCGCGATGGGGCATGGGCGCCAGGAACGGCGCGTCTGTTTCCACCAGCAACCGGTCCAGCGGCACGCTTTTCAGAACGGCGCGTAGCTCATCGGATTTCTTGAAGGTGGCGATGCCGGACACCGAAATGCAGAGGCCGATTTCCAGCGCCGCGTCCGCCAGCCGTTGCGTGCCGGTGAAGCAATGAATCAGCCCGGTGAACGGCGCGGCCTTCATTTCATCGCGCAGAATTTCAATCGTGTCGTCGTCCGCATCGCGGGTGTGCACGATCAGCGGCAGGCCCGTCTCGCGCGCGGCGGCGATGTGAAAGCGGAAATTGCGGCGCTGCGCCTCGCGTGGGCTGTGCTCGTAATAATAATCAAGCCCGCTTTCGCCGATGCCGACCACCTTGGGATGCTTCGCGGCTTCTAATAGCGGCGACGCATCCGCCAATGGCTCCGGCTCAGCCTCGTGCGGATGAACGCCGACCGAACACCATACATCGGGGAAACGCTCTGCAATCGCGCGCACCTGCGGAAATTTCGCCAGCGTGGTGCCGATGGAAACGCAGGTGCCGACGCCCGCCGCTTTCGCGCGCGCCACCACGGCGTCCAGCTCCGGCGCGAATTCGGGAAAATCCAGATGGCAATGGCTATCGACAAGCATGACTTACAATGCGCCACGCCGCGCGGTTTGCGCAATCGCGCGCGCCGCCGATGCGATGGTCTGGCGCGGATCCATGTGCAGCCCGCCGCTGCGCGCAAAACTGCCGTTCAACCGTTCGCGCAGCGCCACCCAGCGGTCAAGGTCCGGCGCATTGCTCGCCGCCTTCGCCAGAATACGGTCTGCGAACGCCTGCGAAAGAAATCCGCCGAAAGAATCCAGCCCGTCGCTGACGCGCGCGATCTTGTCGGCCAACGCCAGGATAGCCGGTGCATCGGCGCCCGCCGCGTTGTCGATCAGCTTGTCGGCTTCGGACGCCAGCATCAGCCCGTCGCCGGAGGCAAGCTGCAACGCGACGCCGATGGAGCCGCCGGAAAGCCGCGCCAGCGATGCGCGTTCTTTCGCGCTCATGTCCGGCAGGCGCGTTTGCAATTCTTTTTCTTCTTCCACCAACGCGAGCGGCCGCAGATCGAGCCGCTGGCAGCGTGAGCGGATGGTGGGCAACAACCGCCCCGGCGCGTGCGACAGCACCAGCAGCATGGCGCGCACCGGCGGCTCTTCCAGCGCTTTCAACAGCGCATTGGCGGCGTTGTCGTTCATGTCGTCGGCGGTGTCGATAATCGCCACGCGCCAACCGCCCGCACCGGACGTCATGCCGAAGAATCCGACCAGCTTGCGGATTTCGTCAACCGATAAAACCGTCATCATCTTGCCGCTGGAATTCAATCCGCGCTTCAGGATCAGCAAGCCGGGATGCGATGCGGCAGCAACCTGCGCCGCAACCGGATCGTTCGCGGCAACAGACAGATCGTCCGGCCCTTCGCTGGTCGCGCCATAACGCAACAGATAACGCGCGATGCGATAAGCCAGCGTCGCTTTGCCGATGCCCGGCGGTCCCGAGATCAGCCACGCCTGCGGTGGCTTGCCGGATCGAATGGCGCGCGCGGCGCGTCCCAACGCATCGCCCTGCCCCGTGAGATGCGCCGTCTCGCGCGGATGCGGATGGCCCTCAACGCGATCAATCTCGGGTGCGGCTTCCACCGGCTTTGCGCGGCGCGGCGCCATTACAGGCCAAACCTCTCGGATAGTTTGCCCCAAAGAATTTTGGCTATTTCATCTTCGCGGCCGACAGCACTAATCAAAGCACAGCGCTTTTTATTTTGAGAAGCTATTTTGAGAAATTCCGCACGCAAGCGGCCATGGAAAGCGTCATCGAATTTTTCAAATCTAGTTTCCGACCTGATTATGAGTCCTCTGCTTCTTGCCCGTCGCAAGCCCACATCAATCGGCAAATCCATTATAAATGTCAGGTCAGGCTTCAAATCTCCTATCGCTATAGTTTCGATTTCCCGAATTTGTTTACGGTCGAGTCCTCTACCAGCACCCTGATATGCGTAAGTGGAATCTATGAAGCGATCACAGATAACCCATTTCCCAGCATCAAGAGCTGGCCGAATGAGATTCTTGACGTGATCAACTCGGGCGGCAAACACGAGTAAGAGTTCGGTTAGTGGATCCCAACGTCCCGGTTCGCCCTGCACTAGAAGAGCGCGAACATCTTCCGCACCTTTAGAGCCTCCCGGCTCGCGCGTAAGAATTACCGGAATGCGCCGCTTTTTTAATTCATCCACCAGCCGTTTCGCTTGCGTGGATTTGCCCGTTCCTTCGCCACCTTCGAATGTGATGAAGCGTGCGGGGCTTGCGTTCATGGCTGCGCGGGTGCCGTGTTGCCGAAGAGCAGCGCGTGCAGTGCCAGCGCCATGCGGCCGAAGAAACCTGTTTCCGCCACCGCCTGCGCCGCATAAACCGGAACCGTTACGCCCGGAAAATCCGGCGCGGTCACGGTGAGCGTTCCAACCTGCTGGCTCTGCGCGATGGGTGCCGCGACCGGGCCGGTATAATTCAGCGTCACTTTCATGGCGCTGCGCGAATCCGCTTGCATGGTCACGGCCAGCGGCGCACCGGTTTTCAGCGGCACTGTGCTGCTCGCGCCTTTGAACACCAGCGCCTGGCCAACAACATCGTCGGCTTTGAAAAGCTGATAGTGTTTGAATTCGCGGAATGCGACGCCCAGAATGCGCGCGGCTTCATCACCACGGCGCTGTTCGGCCACCCAGTCCTGTTTCTGCGGGCTGGCCTTGTCCAGATCGGGATAACGCAAGCCGTTGATCACAAGGATCAGGCGCTGGCCGTTCTGCACCGCCGATGCGGTAATGCCGTAACCCGCCGCATCGGTGTGTCCGGTTTTCAAACCATCGGCGCCGGGAAACTTCTCCAGCACCGTGTCGCGGTTCTGCTGCGTGATGTTGTTCCACACGAAGCTGCGCTCACCGAAATAATGATAATATTGCGGATAGGCGGTGATGAGATGCTGCGCGAGTTTCGCCAGGTCGAGCGCCGACATCAGCTGCCCCGGCGGATCGGGCAAGCCATCCGGATTCACGAAATGCGATTGCGCCAGCCCAAGCTGTTTGGCGCGCGCGTTCATCATATTGACAAAGCCCTGCTCGGTTCCGCCCAGAGCTTCGGCCACCACCACGCAGGCATCGTTACCCGACTGGATGATGATGCCGCGGATCAGATCTTCCACCGGCACGCGGCTGCCAACGGATACGAACATCTTGGAGCCGCCGGTGCGCCACGCGCTTTCCGAAACCGGGAACGTGTCGGTCAGCTTCACGCGCCCGTCTTTCAGGCGCTGGAACAGCAAGTCGATTGTCATCAGCTTGCTCATGGAGGCCGGCGGCATCGCGGTGTAACCGGCCTTGGCCCACAGCACCTGCCCCGTCGTGCCGTCCATCAGAATGCCGTGCTCGGCCGAAGTTTCGATCGCGGCGGATGCGGGCGTGGCCAAGCCGGCCAGCGGGAACAGCGACGCAAAAAGAGCAAGAAAGCGGGAAAGCCGCATGAACAGAATTCTCCAGGGCGTTAGGGGCGCGAGGCGCTATTGATCGACGACGATCTTGGCCCCGGTATTACCAAGCCCCGTCACTTTGGCCAATGCGGCAGTTGCATCGCCCACATCGTCGAACGGCCCCATGCGGACGCGATATAGCTCGGTTCCCGCCCTTTCCACCGGCGAAACGAAGAATGAGCCGATGTCCGAAAGCAGAGAAATCAGATGATCGGCGTTGGAACGGGAGCCGAAAGCGCCTGCCTGCACATAAATATGTGTGCGCGCGGCAACCGGCGATTCGGCGGGATGGCGTGGAACCGGCGCTGAAACAGATGCAGGCATCGGTGCCGGGCCAGCGTCCGCGGAAACAACGGTCTGTCCCATCGCGCCGGCGTCAGAATGTTCGGTGAACGGCGGCGGCGCGGGCGCGTTGGGATCGCCGCCTATGGTGGGCGTCAGGTCGGAGCGCGTCTCTGCCGCGTCGGCACCGGATGGCATAACGCCGCCTGTTTGGTTCGCGCGCGATGCTCCCGGTGGCAAATCGTTCCCGCCAATGGGTGTTGGCGCGCGCTGCGCGGCGTTCTGCGCAACCTGAACCGGCGGATCGTCAGAAGACGATGAATCCATCGAGGGCGCGGGCAACGGCGCCGCGACAACATCGGGCGGCGGAACACGCTGCATGATTGCCGGGCCGCTTGCTGTCATCACCGTTGTCGCGCCCAGTGCCGCTGTTTGCACAACGCCGGTTGGGACCGCCATGACTGTCGCGCCGCTTGGGCTTTCCGACGGCGAAGCCACCGCTGTCATGGTATTGCCGTGCGTACTCGATGCCACGCTGTTGTCGTCAAAATTTGGCGCGGGCGCGTTTCCGTCGGCGCGCGCGAGGTATGTGACTCGGACGTGTGCCGTGCCTGCGCTCTTGAAACCGAGCACATCCGCGGCGTGCTCCGACACATCGATGATGCGGCTGCGCGCGTAAGGTCCGCGATCGTTGACGCGCAGGATCGCGGTGCGTCCGTTGTCGAGATTTGTCACGCGCACATTGACGGGCATCGGCAGCGTGCGGTGTGCCGCCGTCATGGCATCGGCGTCGAACACTTCGCCATTTGCGGTTTTGTGCCCGTAGAAGGTGGGGCCGTACCAGGATGCAATGCCCTCTTCTTCATAGTCGGGCTGCTCCTTGGGGTAATACCAGGAACCGTTGATCTGATAGGGCTGGCCGACTTTGTAGACACCGCCATTCGGCGGCGGTGCAAGATCGGACGTGGACGAACATGCCGCAGCCAGCACGCCAAGCGCGCCGACCGCCGAAAGCTGCCAGACCTTCTGAAGCTTCACGCAGAATCACCGAACCGCGGGCGCCAACCCCAAGCTAATCGAAGCCGACTAAAGGCTCAACATACCGCAATACGAAAGCCTTTCGGGGGAGTTATGCTTTGCTTTATAGTTCTGGCTATCGCCAACTTTTGCGTCAATAATATCTGTTGCCCACGCTTTCAGGCAGGATCAAAATGAAAAAGCTCGACGTATTTTCTCCAGATTTCACCGATCTGTTCGCTACATCGGCGGCGGCCGGTGCTACCTATGTCGGCACATCGGGCAATGACGATTTTCTAGGCACAACCCATTCTGATATCTTTCGGCTAAAGCAGGGTGGCAACGACACGGCATCCGGGCGTGGCGGAGACGACCAGTTTATTCTGGGCGGCGCATTATCGGAACATGACAGGCTGGACGGCGGCAACGGTTCGGATCGCTTGATTTTGGACGGTGACTACGCGGGCTCCCACGCGCTCGTATTGCAGGCGAACACGCTTTCCAGCATCGAAACAATCCGTCTGGAGACGGGGCACAGCTACGATCTGGATTTCAGCAAAGGTGCGGACGCGGGGACGGCTCTTGTTGTGAATGGCGCAACCTTGGGCATTCATGACAGTCTCACGATACGCGCATTCGGAGAATTGATTGGCGGCGCGGGAGACGATCACCTGGTTGGTTCTGGCGGCGGCACGACTTTCGTGCTTTCGAATGGTGGAAACGATATAGCCAAAGGCGGATCCGGGAACGACACCTTCATCATGGGTGCGGCGTTCAATGCGGATGACGAGATTAATGGCGTTTATGGGCACGACCATGACACGGTTATTCTGGATGGCGATTACAGCAGCGGAGTTGTGTTCAACAAGACAACAATATCTCTCATAGAAACAATCCAGGTTGCGGCCGGTCATGACTATAGCTTGACGACTGCGGAGGGGACCGTGGGTTTCGGACATGCGATGGGTGACGGCCCGCGCACGATGACGGTGGACGCTTCACAATTGGGCGCAGGCAATTCCCTGTATTTCGACGGTTCGGCGGAGCATGGTGGAGGCTTCACGTTCTTGACCGGAGCAGGCCACGATACCTTTATCAGCGGCTCAGCTTATGATGACGATGGTGGATCAGGCATAGTTGCGAATGACACCTTTGTTTATGATATGGGCGTGGCATTGAGCGGGGCGACCCGAGATACGCTGGGAAATGTAGAGTTTGGCAACAGCGACACGTCGACAAGAGACGTCATCAAATTCGCGGCCGTTAATGCAATCGACACGCATGTCATGACCGGGACCCTGAGCGCCGGCACGTTCGATAGCGATCTTCAGACCGCCATTAACAGCACCAATCTCGCGGGCCATCACGCGGTATTGTTCACGCCGGATGCTGGCGGTCTTGCCGGCGACCTGTTTCTTATTGTCGACGGAAACGGGGTCGCGGGCTATCAGGCTGGTGAAGATCTTGTGGTGCAACTCACAGACCCTCTCCATATCGGCAGCATTTCAGCCGCTTCATTCGAGGCTTGAGAATTCAACGTCCTGTTGCCTCAGCGGTCTCCCCTGTCGTAATGGCTTGGCCACGGATGGGTGGCCGAGTGGTTTAAGGCACCGGTCTTGAAAACCGGCGGGCCTGCAAGGGTCCCGTGAGTTCGAATCTCACCCCATCCGCCAGCATCGTTATTGGGTTGCAGGAATCGAATGGTGCTCGTGGACGATTGTCCACTGGCCGTCAATTTTGCGCAGGCCAACCGTCAGGCGGAAATCCAGTTCGATATCCTCTCCGCTCGCTTCCCTTCCCGCGCACTGCATTGAAGCGACGACAAACGCCACGTCGCTTCCGGCCACGACGTTCATCTCTTTGATGCTGTAAACCACCGGATTGTGCGCCCAGGTGAAGAACGTTTGCCAAGTCTCGCGGTATGCATCGATTCCCTTCGATTGAAATGGCGGCGGAACATCGAACATCGACATATCGGCGGCGTGGTGGCGCAAAATGCCCTCCATATCCTTGCCGCGAACGGCTCTCGCCCACTCTTCGATCACCTTGCGAACTGCGGTTTCGTCCTGCGACCCGTTCTGAATTCCGTCCATCGGGGTTTCTCCTTCTGTGCCCGGCGTTATCGCGGGCAGGATTTCTTCTGTTCCAAGCCGTGCTTGCCTGTAATGGGGACCGGGCTCCCCGACAGATACCGCGAAACATCGGTATTGCACCCGCATTTCGGCCCGCCAAAGGGCGTTATTCCGCTTTTCGCATGAACGCGGGTTAGACCTTGTTCACATCGTCGCGATAAAGTTCCCTTGCCGGGCCTGGGAGGGAGCAATGAAACGTCCGTTCGTGGCAGCCGCCGCACTTCTTCTGGCCGCCTGCGCCAGTCATCCCGAAGCGCCACCGCCGCCGCAAGAAGTCACCAAAATCAAGACGCAGGTTGTGCGTGTGCGCGTTCCAGTTTCCGTGCCTACGCAGGTGCAGGTGAACGTGCCGGTCTATTGCAAACCTGATCTTGGGCAGGCGCCGAAGTTCGCGGATTCCAACGAAGCCTTGTTCAAACTTCCCCACTCGCGCGCGCGCGGCGACATGATGGCGGATCCGAATGATACCGCGGCGCTGCGGCGCGAAATCGCCAATCTGAATTATCAAGTCTCGCTGCTATTGATCGGCCGGCTGCAACATATCCAGTGGGAGAAGGCGCAAACCGCGGCGCTCAAGGGCTGCCTCGAGCCTCCACCCTAGTGCCGCACCCGGCGGCCACGCACGCGTGAATTGCACATTGATCCCAGCACGCTAGTATCGCCACGCCTTGAAACGCGTGGAGATACAATGCGCAAGATCGCCCTGCTCGCACTTTGCATGAACCTGGCAACTGCTGGCGGCGCGGCGCTCGCAGCCGGCACAAGCGCACCGGGCATCGATCTGGCGGGCATCGATCATTCGGTCAAGCCGGGCGATGACTTCTTCTCCTACGCCAACGGTGCGTGGCTCAAGGGCGCCGAGATTCCGGGAGACCGTAGTTCCTACGGCGTAGGCGCTATCCTCAGCGAAAAAGTGAACGGCGAAAATCGCGCGATCATGGAAAGCGCGGCATCGGGCAATGCCGCCGCAGGCACAGATGCGCGCAAGATCGGAGATTTCTACGCCAGCTACATGGACGAAGCCGGCATCGATGCGAAAGGCATCGCGCCGCTGAAGGATGCCGCCGCCCGCATTGCCACCATTTCAGACAAGCGCGCACTGGCCACCGAGTTCGGATCGGAACTGCGCGCCGACGTTGACCCGATCAACAACACCAATTTCTACACCGACCATCTGTTCGGCCTTTGGGTCAATCAGGGGTTGGAAGACACGTCCCGCTACTACCCCTATCTGCTACAAGGCGGCCTCGGCATGCCCGACCGCGAATACTATCTCGCTGCCGATGCGCGCATGGCCGCCATCCGCGAGAAATATCAAGCGCACGTCGCTGCTGTCCTGAAGCTTGCGGGCGTTGCTGACGCCGAAGCGAAAGCCGCCAAAATCGTTGCCCTGGAAATCAAGATCGCCACCGCGCATGTCAGCCGCACGGATTCGGAAGATGTGCTGAAGGCGAACAATCCCTGGAAGCGCGAGGAGTTCGCCAAGCGCGCGCCGGGGCTGGACTGGGACGCGTTCTTCGCCGCTGCGCAATTGAACAGCCAGCCCACCTTCGTGGTGTGGCAGCCGGCCGGCATAACCGGAATCTCCAAGCTGGTCGCCAGCGAGCCGCTCGATGTCTGGAAGGATTACCTCACCTTCCACCTCTACGATCACTACGCGCCCGTTTTGCCCAAAGCATTCGTGGACGAAAACTTCGCGTTCTACGGCACGGTGCTCTCTGGCACGCCGAAGATGCGCGATCGCTGGAAGCGCGCCGTCGATGCGACCAACAATGCGCTCGGCATGGCGGTTGGCCGCATCTATGTGCAGAAGTATTTCCCGCCTTCGTCCAAGGCTCAAATCCAGGCGATGGTTGGCGAGCTGAAAGCGGCGTTCGCGCGCCGCATCGACGCGCTCACCTGGATGGCGCCCGAAACCAAGGTGAAAGCGAAAGCCAAACTGACCACGCTGATCGTAGGCGTCGGTTATCCCGACAAATGGATCGACTATTCGACGCTCGATATCGTGCGCGGCGACGCGGTGGGCAACACCGAGCGCGCCGAAGCCTTCGAATACCGGCGTAATCTTGCCAAGTTCGGCCATCCGGTGGATCGCGGCGAATGGGTGATGAACCCGCAGCTCGTGAACGCCGTGAACTTGCCGCTCTACAACGCGCTGAATTTCCCGGCCGCGATCCTGCAACCGCCCTTCTTCGATCCCAAGGCCGACGCGGCAGTGAACTTCGGCTCCATCGGCGCCACCATCGGCCACGAAATCAGCCACAGCTTCGACGATCAGGGCAGCCAGTTCGACGCCAGCGGCAAGCTGCAGAACTGGTGGACACCATCGGACGCCGCGCACTTCAAGGCCACCGCCGACAGGCTGGCCGCACAGTTCGACGGCTACCATCCGTTCCCGGACGCGCATGTGAACGGCAAGCAGACGCTCAGCGAGAACATTGCCGATGTTGCCGGGCTCTACGTGGCGCATGACGCTTATGTGATGTCGCTCGGCGGCAAGCCCGCGCCGGCGGCGCAGGGCTTGACCGGCGACCAGCAGTTCTTTCTCGCCTTCGCGCAAAGCTGGCGGCAGAAGGCGCGCGAAGCGGCACTCCGGCGCCAGTTGCTGACGGATGGCCACGCGCCGGCGCAATACCGCGCCGATACCGTGCGCAATCTCGACGCCTGGTATCCGGCATTCGGGGTGAAAGCCGGCGAGACGCTCTACCTGGCGCCCGATCAACGCGTGAAAGTCTGGTAGCGCCCTAACCGGCGGGTGGCCGCTATTGGGTTAATACAATAGCGGCGGCAGGCCCACAGAATCGCTAGTGCAAGCCCTCACCGGTCCGCGCGGGGTGGCTACGCCAATTCTGCATATCTTTTCATATCGTTTCACGGTCATTTGACACCAAATGGTCTAGAAGTTTGGTCCAACTCCGGGCTTGCGGCAGGCAGCATGAGGGAGCGATGCGCGCGCTGACACAGATGAGCCTGCGCAGTCCTGCCGCTGTCGCGGTGGGTATTGCCGTCGTTATCCTGTTCGGCCTCTTCGCGCTGAATTCGCTGCCCGTTCAGCTTTTCCCCGATATCGACCGCCCCCAGATCGGCATCGAAACCGATTGGCGTTCGGAGACGCCGCGCGAGGTCGAGTCCCAGATCGTCCAGCCGGAAGAAGATGTGCTGCAGGGTATCGAAGGCCTGCAGGAGATGGACGGCTTCGCCAACAACGGCGGCGGCTATGTCGCGCTAACCTTCGCACTCGGCACCGATATGCGCAGCACGCTGGTGGACGTGATCGGCCGCCTGAACCGTTTGCCGCCGCTTCCCGCCGACGCGCAGAAGCCGTTCGTGCAGCTCGCCAGCACGCAGGATGCGAACGCTACGCTGCTCTATATCTTCATGCAGAAGCTTCCCGGCAATAACCGGGACGTGAACGATTACCAGCGCTTCCTGAAGAACACTGTCATCCCGCGCCTCGAAGCCATTCCCGGCGTCGGCAGCGCCAACATCAACAACAACGGCGGCAACGACGAACTCGACATCGTATTCGATCCCATGCGTGCGGCGCAGCTTGGTATCCAGATTCCGAAGATGGCGCAGCAGATCAGCGGCTCGGAAGATGTGTCCGGCGGCAATATCGATATCGGGCGGCGGCAATACGATCTGGAATTCCGCGGCCGCTATTCCGTCGATGCGCTGAAGAAGCTGGTTCTGGAGTGGCGCGACGGCAAGCCGATTTATCTGGGCGATATCGCCGACGTGCATATAGGCCGCAGCAAGGCGCAGGGCTTCGCCTATCAGAACGGCAATCCGGCGCTGGGCATCATCGTGTTCCGCGCCACTGGCGCGAACGTGCTGTCCACGGTGAATGCCGTGAAAGCCGAACTCGTGAAGATCAACGATGGTCCCGCGCGCGAGCAGGGCGTGACCCTGCAATATTCCTTCGATCCATCGCACTTCATCAATCAGGCCGTGGGCATGGTCACGTCCGACCTGATTATCGGCATCCTGCTGGCCGTAGGCGTGCTGTGGTTCTTCATGCGCGAATGGCGCGGCACGCTGATCATCTCGTCCGCCATCCCCGTGTGTCTGATGGCGGTGGTCATCCTGCTCAATCTCGCGGGCCGCACGCTCAATGTCGTGTCGCTGGCGGGCCTCGCCTTCGCCACCGGCATGGTGCTGGACGCAGCCATCGTCGCATTTGAAAATATATTGCGGCTACGCGAACGCGGCATGCCGGCGATGGAAGCCGCCCAAACCGGCACCGATCAGGTGTGGGGCGCCCTGCTCGCCTCCACCGCCACCAACGTCGCCATTTTCGTGCCGGTCATCTTCCTGAAAGATGTCGAAGGCCAGTTGTTCGCCGACCTTTCGCTGACCATCGCGTTTGCCGTGTTCGTGTCGCTGATCGTGGCGATCACGGTGGTGCCGGTCGCGACCGTGCTGTTTCTCAAGACGCGGCCGAAGGCCAGCGAGCTTGCCGGCTTGTGGCATCGCATCACCGATTACGTCATGAGCCTCACAGCCACGCCGCTGAGGCGCCAGCTATGGATTGGCGGATTGATCCTGGGTTCGATACTCGGAACCTGGCTTCTGCTCCCCAGCCTGCAATACCTACCACAGGTGAAACGCGCCGCCATCGATGGATTCATTTCGATCCCGACCGGCGCCACGGTCGACTTCGTGGACAAGAACGTGGCAAAGCCGATCATCGCGCGGCTGCAGCCCTACATGACGGGCAAGAAGCAGCCGAAGCTTCTCAACTACTATGTGAAGATGAACGGCCCCGGCAACATGGACATGGCCGTGCGCGTTCCCAACGACAGCGATTTCCCCGAACTGGAAAAAATCGTCCGCAGCGAAGTGATCAAGGATTTGCCGGACTCGCAGGCCTTTGCGCAGATGGGCAGCCTGTTCGGCGGCTTTGATGAAGGCGGCGGCGTATCGATCAACATCCAGTCCAACGATCAGGACGCGATGCGCGCCGCCGCGAAAAAAGGCATGGCGCTGCTGACCAAGGCCTATCCCGAAGCGGTGGTGAATTCCAATCCCGGTCTCGATTACGATCAGCCGCAGTTGAAGATGATCCCGGACGACCGCTCCATTTCCGAAGTGGGCTGGACGCGGCCCGATGTCGGAAATCTGGTGCAGGCGCTGGGCGAAGGACTTTATGTCGGCCAGCGCTACGATGGCGAAAAGCAGTTGTTTCTGATCCTGAAATCGAAACCGCTATCGTCGCCCAGCGCGGTCAACGATGTTCCGGTGGCCACACCCAACGGCAGCACCATTCCCTTCGGCCGCCTCGTCAACACGCAGCAGACGCTGGCCGCCAGCGGCACCTATCGCCTGGACCGCCGCCGCACCTTTGCTCTGCTGTTCCAGCCACCGCGTGGCGTGGCGTTGCAAGATGCGATGACGGTCATCAAGAAAGACGTCGAACCGCAGATCAAGAAGCTGTTGCCGCCCGACGGCACGATCACCTATGGCGCCGCCGCCGACCATCTGGATAACGCGCTGTGGAACATGGGCAAGAACTTCGGCCTCGCCGTGCTGATCCTGTTCCTCATCATGGCGGCGCTGTTCAAGTCGGTGTGGGATTCCGCGATCGCCACCATCGCGCTGCCGCTTGGCATGGTCGGCGGCATGGCGGCGTTGCGCATTCTCGGCCTGTTCGTGTTCCAGCCACTCGACCTGCTCACCATGATTGGCTTCATCATCGTGCTGGGGCTGGTGGTGAACAACACCATCCTGCTCGTCGCGCGCACGCGGCAGGCCGAAGCCGAGGGCATGAGCCGGGTGGATGCGGTGCGCTCCTCGCTGGAAACCCGCCTTCGCCCGATCTTTTCCAGCACGCTCACCGCCATCTTCGGCATGTTGCCGCTTGTGCTGATACCGGGGCCGGGTGCAGAGATTTATCGCGGCCTCGGCGCGGTGATTGTCGGCGGCTGTCTGGTCAGTCATGTCTTCACGCTCATCCTGATGCCCGCGCTGCTGCGGCTGGGTGAAGCGCCCGTGGCCTTGCGCCAAGCCCCCTTTACGCCGGCCCAGGAGGCCGCCGAATGACACAGATGCGCACCCTTTCCAGAACGCTTGCCGTTGCCGCCGCGGCGATGACTTTCGCTTCGGTTGCCTCGGCGGACGATGCGCCATCGGTGGGCGTGGTGGCCGCGCATCGCGTGATGATGGCGCCCAAGATGCAGTTGCCCGGCACCGTGGTGGCGCGCAACGATTCCAAACTTGCCTCGCAAGTGGAAGGCCGCGTCGCTTGGGTCGCCGATGTCGGCACGGTGGTGAAAACCGGCGACGTGGTGGCCAAACTCGACAGCACCATACTGGCGGAGCAGTTCGCATCGGATCAGGCCAACGTGCGGCGCCTGCAGGCATCGCTGCGCTACGATCAGGAACAGGCCAGCCGCATGCAGCGGCTGGTCAAGCAGAATGCCATCGCCACCAGCCAGCGCGATCAGGCCATGTCGCTGCGCGATGTCGATACGGCGCAACTCGCGCAGGCGCAGGCCGAACTCGCCAAGACCAAAGCCCAGCTCGATTACAGCCAGATCCGCGCGCCCTTCCCCGGCCGCGTCGTGGCGCGCCTGATCAATGCCGGCGAATATGCAACCGTCGGCAAGGACATCGTGCGCCTCGTCGATATCGATTCCATCGAGGTGAAAGCGCAAGCGCCCATCGAGGCCGTGCGCTATTTGCGCGAAGGCATGCCTGTCACGGTGCTGATCCAGAACAAGGCCATCGGCACAAACGTTCGCGCCATTGTGCCGGTGGGCGATGAACTGAGCCGCATGATCGAAATCCGCTTGACGCTGAACGCCGGCGCGGCCTTGGTGGGCGATGCCGCCACGGTGCTCGCGCCTTCCGCCCAGCCGCGTGACGTGCTGGCCATCCCGCGCGACGCGCTCGTGCTGCGCGAAGACAACACCTACATCTTCAAGGTGAGCGCCAAGAGCGTGGCGCAACGCATCGTGGTGCAGACCGGCGCCGAAGATGGCACCATGATTGAAGTGAAAGGCCCGGTCGCCGTGGGCGATCGCGTGGTGGTGCGCGGCGCCGAGCGGCTGGAAACCGGCCAGAAGGTTCACGCCGCAATGGCGTCGTAGCTAGCCCTTCAGGCTCCCAAAGTTCGCCCACGCAACCTTCGCCCGCGACGTAGTCGGCGAATAGGGCGCGATGCCGTTGCGCAGGAGCGTTGCGGCTGTCACTGGGGCGCCTCCGGCCGTCTGCAACTCGATGTCCGAGGCCACGACCGGCGCGCAATGGGGCGGCACGTCGGAGAGCGCCGCGCAGACCCCGAAAGCATCCGCCATGCTGTTCACCGGAATGAAGAGCGTCTCACCGTTTTCGCCGCGCCGGACGACAGCATGGTCCAGCGCCCCCACCGGTGCTTTTGCCTTCAACGCCGCCAGCAGCACGCGCGTATCGGTGCCCGCGACCGTGTCGGCAATCTCCGCTCCGATCGCCTGCGTGGCATCCGTGTCTGCAAGCACCCGCAGTTGGGGAACTTCGATGTCGCCTGCCGCGTGCCGGACGTCGTAGCGGACAAGCAGTCCGGCGGCGCACAGGCCGGCAAGCACGACAAAGCCGATGCAGGCGGTGGCTGCGGCGCGAAACGGGCTGGGAGTGATAGCCATGAGGCTGCCGAGAGTGCCTAACGGCCTGCAAACAAGTCGAGTTCAATCCGAACCAAAGTTAATTCAGATCGCTAGAAAACCTGTGGACTGGATTGTTTTAATTATATTTTCTGGTCTTACGCTTGGGCTGTTTGGCCAACGCGCGGCGGGCCAGCGCCACGTTCTTGCGGTTGGATTTGAAAGCCACGTCGAACGCGTCACCCAGTACCGGGATCGAGCCCACGCCGAAATCCACCAGGATGTTCCAGATCATGCGGGTGCGCGTCCAAGGCGGCATGCGCTCCCACACCCGCGCGACGATGTAGAAGCTGACAAGCGCGCCAATCGCGTCGCCCGCCACCGGCACCAGTCCAACAAGCGAATCGATTCCGAAGCGGATGCCGGTTCCGGGCAGGCGGAACTTCGAATCCATCAGGTCCGCCAGCATGTCGATATGCGCCAACTCGTCGGCTTCCGAAAAGGAGCGGACCGGCTCAGCGCGTAACAATGACCCAGATGGCATGGATGATCCCCGGAATGTAACCCAGCAATGTCAGCAGCACGTTGATCCAGAACTGCGGGCCGATGCCCACTTCCAGAAAAACGCCAAGCGGTGGCAAAAGAATGGCGATCAGGATGCGGACCAAATCGCCCGCGCCGGTGTCGCCTGTTGGTGCCGTCATGCGCCTCTCCCCGTCCGTCCCGTCTGAAAACGGAACGATGCAGGTAAAGTTCCCGCGATTGGCTATTGCGGCGCGGGGGCGTGCTGGAGTTCTACCGGCCGGTTGGCGCGAACATAAGTCTCTTCGAAATCTGGCATCGGCATAACCACGGCGCTATAGCCCTGCGCCCCGAAGCGGACGCTGACCCGCCCATCGACCGGGCGGCAATGCGGCAGGCAGAGTGTCCGGCTGTCCAGCGCGGCAACGCGAACGCGGCCATTCGCATCGGCAAGTTCGCGATCCGCATTGTCGGGATTGTTGTCGGCGTAAACCGTGGCGGACGCGCCCGCGATAGGCTGCTTGGTCATGGCATCGATCACGGCGACGTCGAACCCCGGCGCAATCACTTTGGACGGCGAGGTGCATCCGCACAACACCAAAAGGGCGGCCAGAAAGCATGCGGATGCGAACTTGTGCATCCACGCTTTCTACACCGCCCTTTAGAGAACAGCTATCTTAGCCCGGATATTTCACGCTGGCGTAACGATGCCAATGATGGTCGCGGTCGTAATATCCGGTATGGCGATAGTGGCGCCGGTCGCAGTTGTCTCCCGCGATGCTATGGCCGGCCAAGCCACCCACCACCGCGCCGCCGATCACGCCAACAGCGCTGCCGTGGGTTACGGCATCGCCAATCAAACCGCCACCAACCGCGCCGACGCCGGTTCCCACTGCCTTGGAATGTTCGCAAGCTGCATTGGCGGTACCCATTACTGTGCCGAGCGCCAGAAACGAAACCGCCAGAATTTTTGTCACGCGCATAGGATGCCTCCTTTGTGAGGTGCCCTTCACAAAGAGAAAACGTGGAGCAGCGCTACAGGTTCCAATTCGTTCACGCGAGCCGCGAAACCGCCTCTTTCAGCCGCGCCGCCAGCGCGGCGGCTTCGGCGCGTTTTTCGCGTTGCTCCGTCAGCACATCTTCCGGCGCGCGAGAGACGAATTGCTCGTTGCCCAGCTTGGCATCGAAGCGCGCGATTTCGTCTTGCGCTTTCTTCAATTCCTTTTCCAGCCGCAGGCGTTCCTTCGCGAAGTCGATCACATCGCCCAGCGGCAACGCCGCCACCGCTTCACCGATCACGAACTGCGCAGAGCCTTGCGGAATGTCGCTTGCAGTGTGCGCGCTGGCCAGCCGCGCCAGCGTCATGATCACGTCGCGATGGCGTTCCAGCCGCGCGGCACTTTCCGCGCTGGCGCCGGTCAGCACCAGCGCGATCTTGGCCGACGCCGGCACATTCATCTCCGCCCGCACCGAACGCACGCCAGAGATCAGGTCGATCACCCACTGCATTTCGGTTCGCGCCGCTTCGTCTTGCGGCAGCTTGGAAAGATCGGGCCACGGCCCTTCAATCAGCAGCGAGGATCGCGGTGCTGCCGGATTGGCCGTCAGCGCCCAAAGTTCCTCGGTGATGAACGGCATGAAGGGATGCAGCAGCGACACGATGCGGTCGCGCACCCACGCCGCCGTGGCACGTGTTTCGGCTTTTGCCGTCTCGTCCGCGCCATTGAACAGCGGCTTGGCGAATTCCAGGTACCAGTCGCAGAACACATCCCACACAAAGCGATAGGCGGCACCCGCCGCTTCGTTGAAACGCAGCGTCTCGATATTGCGCGTGACTTCGGCAGACGCGCGCGCCGCTTCGCCCACGATCCATTTGTTGAGCGTCAGCGTCACGCTCGCGGGATCGAAGTCCGGCGGCACCACGCATTGGTTCATCTCGCAGAAGCGCGCCGCATTCCACAGCTTGGTGGTGAAGTTGCGGTTGGTTTCCACGCGCGCCGGCCCGATGCGCATGTCACGCCCCTGCCCCGCCGCCAGCGCCAGCGTGAAGCGCAAGGCATCCGCGCCATATTCATCCACCAGCGTCAGCGGATCGACGACATTGCCCTTGGTCTTGGACATCTTCTGCCCGGCTTCATCCAACACGCGCGTATGGATGAACACGGTATGGAACGGCACATCTTTCATGAAGTGCAGCCCCATCATCATCATGCGGGCAACCCAGAAGAAGATGATGTCGAACCCGGTGACGAGAACCGACGTCGGATAAAACCGTTTCAGCTCCGTCGTCTCGTCCGGCCAACCGAGCGTGGAGAACGCCCACAGCGCCGAGGAGAACCAGGTATCCAGCACATCAGAATCGCGCCAGATTTTGATTTCGTTACTCTTCCCGGTTACATAGTCATTGATTGCGGCTGCACCCTCTTCGGGGGTTTTTGCAACGGAAACCTTCACTCCCTTAGCCAATGAAAGTTTTTTGTAGAGCCATTCCGCTCTGCTCAACGCTTCAGTTTCACCTTCCGCAGCAATGGAAATCGTCGTGGGGCCAGCTGGAATCGTTCCTTTGGAAGCCACGAACTCGGGAAGTTCGCTCAAATCGATGTCATAGAACCCCGCATCGTCTAGTTTCGGCGCATACCAAACCGGAATCTGATGCCCCCACCAAAGCTGGCGCGAGATGCACCAGGGGTGGATGTTGCGCATCCAGTTGAAATACACACCGGTCCAGTTGTCGGGCACGAACTTGGTGCGGCCATCTTCCACCGCCGCAATCGCCTTGTCCGCCAGCGGCTGCACGTCCAGGTACCATTGCTCGGTCATGTAAGGCTCAAGCACGACCGTCTTGGTCTTTTCGTCGTGCGGTACCGAATGGGTGATCGGCTCAATCTTGTCGAGCAGTTCCATGCCTTCCAGATCGGCCACGATCTTTTTGCGCGCCACGAAACGATCCAGCCCGCGATAAGGCTCCGGCACCGCATCGTTCAGCGTGCCGTCCTTGTTCAGAATGTTGATGAGCGGAAGTTTGTGCCGCTTGCCGACTTCGAAGTCGTTGAAGTCGTGCCCCGGCGTGATCTTTACCGCGCCGGTTCCTTTTTCAGGATCGGAATGTTCGTCGGCAACAATCGGGATCAGCCGGTTCGCCAGCGGCAGGCGCACGTTCTTGCCGATCAGCGATGTGTAACGCGCATCATCGGGATGCACCGCCACCGCCGTGTCGCCCAGCATGGTTTCGGGCCGCGATGTGGCGACGACGATATAGTCACGTTGCTCGTAGTTGGTCGGCTTACCTGCTCCGTCAACGGTTGTCGGGTAAGGGAACCAAACGCCATCAGCTAATGGATATTTCAGATACCAGAGGTGCCCCTTCATCTCGATGTTTTCGACTTCGAGATCGCTCACCGCCGTCTGCAAGCGCGGATCCCAGTTCACCAACCGCTTGTCTTTGTAGATCAGGCCTTCGCGGTAAAGCTCCACGAACACGCGTCGCACCGCGCGCGATAAACCTTCGTCCATGGTGAAGCGTTCGCGCGACCAGTCGGCACTCGCGCCCAACCGGCGCAACTGTTCGCCAATCGCGCCGCCGGATTCGTCCTTCCAGCGCCACACCTCTTCCAGAAATTTCTCGCGTCCCATCGCCACGCGGCTTTGCTGGCGCTCCGCCAACTGGCGCTCCACCACCAACTGCGTCGCGATGCCGGCATGGTCCATGCCCGGCTGCCACAGCACATCCTTGCCGCGCATGCGCTCGAACCGCGCCAGAATATCCTGCAGCGTGTTGTTCAGCGCGTGGCCGATGTGCAGCCGCCCCGTCACGTTGGGCGGCGGGATCACGATGCAGAACGGTTCCGCATCCGGTCGCCGCCCCGCGCGGAATGCGCCGCTGGCCTCCCACTGGGCATAGATGCGGCCTTCGGCTTCGCTCGCGTTGAATCTGTTCTCAAGCATGGCTGTTCTCTTGGCGGGAAGCGGGCATTTCGTCAAACCGGCCGCGCCAAAAGCAACGGGGCCGGCTTATCCAGCCGGCCCCGGTTTCAATCGCGGTTGAACGGGTTACCGGCGTCCGCGCGCCTTTACGGCACGAGCGACTTCATCGCGTACCGCGCCTTCCAGAAGGGCCGGGAAATGCTCGTCCATCCATTCGCGGATCAGCGGCTTTACAGAAGCCAGGATTTCGTCCTTGCGGCCATCCATCCATTGTTCCAGATGCGGGCCAAATGCGTCGGTCACGGCGCGTTCGAACACCGCTTCCACGGAATCGCCATCGGCTGCTGCGCGCGGTGCCGGGGCCGAAACGCGCGGCTGCGGTGCTTCGGGCTCGTCGGGCATCTCGTCCAGCTTGTCGAACGCCTTGTCGATGGCGCCGCGTGTCTTGTCGGAAAAGATGTCCTGGTTGGACGTGTCGGGCGCGCTCGAACTCACAGCGGGCTCCTCCTGATCGGGTTGGAACACAACTTCCTGCACCGGCTCCGCTTCAGGTTCCGGCGCGGGCGTCGCGGGTTCTTCCGCCACAGGTTCCGGTTCGGGTTGCGGCTCCGGTTCGGCGGGAACCTCCTGCGTCAGTTCAAGGACGTCGGCTTCCATTGCAGGCGGGGGAGCCGCTGCCGCTTCGGGCTTTGCCTCCGTCGCGTCCTCGGAAATGATTTTGCGGATGGAGGCAAGGATTTCCTCCATGGTCGGTTCATGTTGTGGACTGCTGGCCATGGGTTCACTTTCGCTCGGCGCGCGCTCAAGGGGCTAGGAAATAAGCCTAGGACAGTTACCGAAAGAAGAAAAGGCGAAGTTAACGCAAGCGCCGGATTTGACTGTCTAATTATCGTCGCCGAAACCGAACCAGCGCGACGCGTTATCGTCATAATACCGCTGCGGATCGTAGTAATTCACGCGCAGGGCCAAGGCGTGGGCGGTTAATTGCCCGGTCGTGGCCAGAACCTGATAGGCCGTGACCATCGTGTCGTGCTGCGAAATCACCACCGACACTTGCGAATTGATCAGTTCCTGTTCGGCGTTCAGCACATCCAGGATGGTGCGCGATCCCGCCTGCTGTTCGATCACTGCGCCGTCATAGGCGGTCTGGTTGGCGGATACCGCCGTCTGGTTGGTCGAGATGCTGGATTTCGCCGCCGTGAAATTCTGCCACGACGAAGTCACGCTCTGGCGCACCTGCCGGTCGGCCTGCGCGATCTGGATCTGTGTTTCGCTGTGAAGTTGCTTGGCGCGGCGCACCGTCGCTTCGTCGCCGCCACCCTGATAAATCGGCACCTGCAACTGGCCGATCACCGCCAGTGTTCGCTGCGTGGGAAGTATGCTGCCGATCGAGACGGCATCTTTGGAATACTGGTACTCCCCCGCCACCGATAGCTGCGGCATCAAGGCACCGGCCGCGTCGTCCACCCCATATTGTGCCGCCTTTTCGTTTGCCTTCGCGGCGGCAAGAACAGGGCTGCGCACTTCGCCAATCTGAAGCGCCGTATCGAGCGAGGTGGGCAGCGCCGGAAGCGCCGGGCTGCGCTCCAATGTTGCGGCGGGCCGCCCCACCACCTGCTCGAATTCCGCGCGGCTGCTCATCAGCTGGCCGCGCGCGACGGTAAGATCGGACTGCGCCACGGAAAGACGCGCCAGCGCCTGCGCCACGTCGGTCTTGGTGACTTCGCCTACCTTGAATTCTTCATTGGTCGCGTCGAGCTGTTTCTGCAGCGCGTTCACGCTGTTCTGGCGCAGTTGCATGATCGCCGCATCGCGCACCACATCCATGTAGGCGGTCACGGTATCAAGCAACACCTGTTCTTCGGTTTGCAGAAGCTGCGCGCGTCCGGCGCGATCCAAAGCCTTCGCGCGGCCGACTTCCGCGAATGTCTGGCCGCCGCGAAAGATCGGTTGCTGCACCACGAGCTGGCCGGAGAGCGGCGTCGAACTGGATGTGCCGCTGTGACAGCCTCCCGGCACGCTTTGCGCGAAAGGATTGGTGGGATCGGCTGCGATGTGGATGCTGTCGCATTGATAGCCGTACGACCCCGAAGCATTGATGCTCGGCCGCCATCCCGCGTTTGCCTGTGCGATGGTTTCATCTGTCGCGCGCAAATCGGCGCGTTGTGCCAGAAGCTGCGGATTGGTTTCGTAAGCCATCGCCAGCGCTTCGGCGAGCGTGAATGTTTCAGCAAGGGCCGGTGTGGCGATGACGAGGCATGCGAAAACGATCGCAGAGCATGCAGCTGCAACCGGCGCTCGCTTCACTGCCATATGACGTGGTGCCCCTGCCCAGTGGCACTCCTAGTTTCATGATTCTAGAAGACAAATCCAACCGGCTGGCGAAATCCCGCCAACGCCGGAACGGTTGCATCGAAGGCGGGGCGCGCACCCGCATGGCCATTTTCCTTGAGAAACAGCGTGGCAACGCCAGGTTGCTTGGTCTGCAGCACCGCCACCAACCGGCCCCCTTCGGCAAGTTGTGCCAGCAAAGCCTTCGGTTCCGCCTCGATGGAACCGTTGACGAAGATCACGTTGTACGGCGCTTTCGCCTTGAAGCCGTCGGCCAGCGCGCCCTGCACCACCGTGGCGTTGGATGCGCCGACGCTGGGCAGAGCTTCGCTCGCCACGCGCACCAGATCGGCGTCCTGCTCAAGCGACGTCACCGAACGGCCAAGCCGGCTCAGCACCGCCGACGAATAACCCGTGGCGCAGCCGACATCGAGAATCTCGTCGCCGGGTTCCACCTGCGCCAGTTGCAGCAATTTCGCGAAGCTGCGCGGGTCCAGCAAAAAGCGCCCCGGAGAAACTTCCACCACCGCATCGGCATAGGCCAGCGCGCGTTTGGCGTTGGGCACGAAGCGCTCGCGGGGGATTTCGTGCAGCGCCGCCAGCACCGCATCGTCCGTCACGTCGTTGGCCCGAACCTGGGATTCGACCATGTTGAAGCGTTGCGCGGCGAAATCGGGCATGTGGGAAAACCGGGTTTAAGTCTGTGTCGGCTTATAGATAGGCCGACCCCCGCGCACAACGCATTGTCCGCGGCGCAAGCGATCTGTTATACGGCGCGCCCTGCCCGGATGGCCACGTGGCGGAGTGGTGACGCAGCGGACTGCAAATCCGCGAACCCCGGTTCAATTCCGGGCGTGGCCTCCAGTCTTCGCCGCGTAGCGGCGGAGACTGCCGCGGCGAAGCGCGCCAGCGCGAAGCCGGGCCTGTAACCGGGATCGCGCGGCTACGCCTTGGCAAGCCAGCTTTCGCGAGCAAGCCGCCCTTACCTCCCAGAACATCGAACCGAATCAGCACGTTAAGGCTTTATTAACCTTGCTGGGGCATCCTCCCGTTGTCTTCCCTTGAAGACACCCCACCATTACCCAACGCCTTGGGGCCGGGCTAACACCCGGCCCTCTCTTTTTGTGGGTTATGGCTAGCTTTTCTCGGCCTTGCGCTGACGCCTGCGGCCCCACCAGACCTCGACCTTCCGCCGCTGCTTCCGAATCGGATGGTGGTCCACCGAAAGCGTCAGAACGCCCAGCGGCAGCATCCAAAGTCCCAGAACCGGCAAAATCGAGAACACGCCGCCCGCGACCAGCGCGCCGCCCAGCACGGTGCGCGAGGTCTTGGAACCCGGCAGCCGCACCGAATGGCGTCCGAAGCGCAACGTCGCGCGCGGCGCCTCTGGTTCGTCAGGCTTGGACATGGCGTGGTTTTCCTCGCACACAAACGATGCCCCCGCCGTCTTTGCATATAGCCACGGCCCCTCAGACGCGCTAGAGAGCGCGCCTCACTGATCCGCGGTAGCTCAGTGGTAGAGCAGCCGGCTGTTAACCGGCTGGTCGTAGGTTCGAATCCTACCCGCGGAGCCAGCTAGCTTTTCTTATGAGCAAAGCGAATTAGAAAAGCTGCTGTCCCCCGACGTGATCGGGGGACCCATGCCACACCACCCGCTGCCTTTCATTCGCAGCCCAAGCAATCCACGATACGCGCAACCGCTATCCGCTGGACGCCCAATGACCATCAAGCACGACGTTCTGGCCGCCATCGGCAACACGCCGCTGATCCGGCTGAACCGCGCATCCGAACTGACGGGCTGTGAAATCCTCGGCAAAGCCGAGTTCATGAATCCCGGCCAATCGGTGAAGGACCGCGCCGCGCTTTACATCGTGAAGGATGCGATGGTGCGCGGTCTTCTGAAACTGGGCGGCGTGATCGTGGAAGGCACCGCCGGCAACACCGGCATCGGCCTCACCGTGGTGGCGAACGCGCTGGGCTTTCGCACCATCATCGTGATCCCCGAAACCCAGAGCCAAGAAAAGAAAGACACGCTGCGTCTGCTGGGTGCGCAAGTGGTGGAGGTGCCGGCCGTTCCGTACAAGAACCCGAACAACTATGTGAAAATCTCGCAGCGCCTCGCCGAACGCATGGCGAAGGAAAATCCCGCCGGCGCGATCTGGGCCAACCAGTTCGACAATATCGCCAACCGCCGCGCGCATGTGGAAACCACCGGCCCCGAGATCTGGCAACAGACGAACGGCAAAGTGGATGGCTTCACCTGTGCCGTTGGAACCGGCGGCACGCTGGCCGGTGTTGCGGTGGCGCTGAAAGCGAACAATCCGAAGGTGCGCATTGCCGCCGCCGATCCGGAAGGCTCCGCGATCTATTCCTGGATCAAGAACGGCGAACTGAAGTCCGAAGGCTCCTCCATCACCGAAGGCATCGGCCAGGGCCGCGTCACCGCCAATCTGGAAGGCGCGCCGATCGACGACGCTTTCCGCATTCCCGACAGCGAAGCCCTGCCCATCCTTTTCGACCTTCTGGAACACGAAGGCCTGTGCATGGGCGGTTCCACCGGCATCAATGTGGCCGGCGCCATTCGGCTGGCGCGCGATCTTGGCCCCGGTCACACCATCGTCACCGTGCTTTGCGATTACGGCACGCGTTATCAAAGCAAGCTGTTCAATCCCGAATTTCTGCGGCAGAAGGGATTGCCGGTGCCGAACTGGCTGAACGACAAGAACCCCGTGGTCATTCCCTTCGAAACATGAAACCCGCTTCCCCGCTTGTCTCCACCGAATGGCTTGCCGCGCACTTGAGTGCGCCGGACGTTCGCGTGGCCGATGCCTCGTGGTATCTGCCGCAGACGAAGCGCGATGCGAAAGCAGAATATCGCGCCGCGCATATTCCCCGCGCGGTGTTTTTCGACATCGACGATCTCTCGGATGAGACCAGCCCGCATCCGCACATGCTGGCGCCGGCGCCAAAATTCGCCAGCCGCATGCGTAAGCTGGGCTTGGGCGACGGCAACCTGATCGTCGTTTATGACGGTGCCGGGATTTATTCGGCGGCGCGCGCGTGGTGGATGTTGCGCGCGATGGGCCACGAAGATGTTGTGGTGCTGGATGGCGGCTTTCCCAAATGGCGGCGCGAAGACCGGCCGGTGGAAGACCTGATTTCCAATCCCTATCCGCGCCACTTCACGCCGCGCCCCAACAATGCGCTGGTGCGCGCCATCGATCAGATGAAACAGAATCTGCAAAGCCGCGCCGCGCAAGTGATCGACGCACGCAGCGCCCCGCGCTTTCGCGGCGAGGAAGAAGAACCCCGCGCCGGCGTGCGCCCCGGTCACATTCCCGGCAGCCATAATGTTCCGTATGCGGAGTTGACCGAAGACGGCACGCTGTTGAAACCCGACGCGCTGACGGCTCTGTTCAAAAAGCACGGCATCGATCCCGCCAAGCCCGCGATTGCAAGCTGCGGCTCCGGCGTCACCGCGTCGATTGTGCTGCTTGCGCTGGATGTTCTCGGCGCGAAAGATGCGGTGCTCTACGACGGTTCGTGGGCGGAATGGGGCGCCGACCACAGCGCGCCGATTGAGACCGGTTGACGATGGCCAAAAGCGGCAAGCGCGTTCCCATGACGGTCACCTTTCTGGAGATGACCGCGAAGCCGGCCGCCTTGCCGCCGCCGATGCCCAAAGGAAAGATCGCGTTTCTGCGCGCCGAACATCCGCCGGTGCATTTCTACCGCTACCTCTATGATGCCATCGGCGGCGGCTACAAATGGGTGGACCGCAAGAAGAAGAGCGACGACGAGATCGCCGCCATCATTCACGATCCGCTGGTCGAACTGTTCGTCCTTTATGTCGAAGGCAATCCCGGCGGCATGGCGGAACTGGATTTCCGCGATCCCGCTGGCGCGCAGCTCGCCTACTTCGGGCTCATGCCGGATTATGTGGGGCGGCGGCTCGGTTACTTCGCGCTCTATCATTCCGTGATGAACTGCTGGACGCGTCCTATCCCAAAGCTGCTCGTGAACACCTGCACGCTGGATCATCCGCGCGCGCTGCCGCTCTATCAGCGCATGGGATTTGCCCCATACGCCCGCGAGGAACGCTACATCGAACTGCTCTAAGGCCATTTCCTTCCCGGACAGGACCGGGCAAACTCCCGGCAGTTTAGAACAAGAACAAGGAGTTAGCGGGGGATGAGTATAGGACAATCAGGCGCGTCCGGAAAACCGGAAGCCACATTATTCGGCCATCCACGCGGGCTGACATACCTCTTCGCCACCGAAATGTGGGAGCGCTTCGCCTACTACGGCATGCGCGCCATCCTGATCCTCTACCTCGTGAATTTCCTGCTGCTGCCCGGTCATGTGGAAAGCGTGGTGGGCTTTGCCGCGCTGCGCAGCTTCTTCGAATGGATGGTGGGCCATCCGCTGGATATCCAGCCCATCTCTTCGATGATCTACGGCTTCTATACCGGCTTCGTGTATCTCACGCCGTTCTTTGGCGGCATCATTGCCGACCGGTGGATCGGCCAGCGCTACAGCGTCATCATCGGCGGCGTCATCATGGCCATCGCCGAATTCGTTTTGATGGTGCCCAATCTGTTTCTGCTCGGCTTGTCGCTGCTCATCCTGGGCAACGGATTCTTCAAGCCCAACATCTCCACGCAGGTCGGCAATCTCTACAAACCGGGCGACAGCCGCATCGACCGCGCTTATTCCATCTTCTATGTCGGCATCAATGTCGGCGCCTTCTTCTCGCCGCTGATCTGCGGTTCGCTCGCCGAAGATCCGGCCTTCGGTTATCACTGGGGCTTCTTCGCCGCCGGCATTGGCATGGTGATCGGCCAGATCGTTTATCTCTTTGCGCTGCGCACCCTGCCGCCGGATCGCATCGCGCGCATGACCGCGAAAAACGAGGTCAAGAAAAAGCTTTCCGGGCAAGACTGGAAAGCCGTCATCGCCATCATCCTGCTCTGCATCCCCGTCACATTCTTCTGGGCGACGTACGAGCAGCAAGGCAACACGATCAATCTGTGGGCACAGAACTTCAGCGATCGCCGCCTCATTCCCGGTCTTATCAATTGGGAAATTCCGGTCACCTGGTTTCAGGCGTTCAATCCCTTCATGATCTTCGCCTTCACGCCCATCGTGGTGGCGCTTTGGGGCTGGCAGTCCAAACGCGGAAGCGAGCCGAACACCGTCACCAAAATGGCGCTAGGCCTTTTGCTGCTCGCCATCTCCTATCTGGTCATGGTCGCGGCGGCCTATGTGTCGCCGGCCGGCGGCGCAAGCTGGCTATGGATGCTGGTGTTCTACGCCATCATCACCATGGGCGAACTTTATCTCTCGCCCATCGGTCTGGCGCTTGTGGCGCGCGTCGCGCCCGCTTCGATCCTGTCGATGATGATGGGCCTGTGGTTCATCACAAACTTCACCGGCAATCTGCTGGAAGGTTACATCGGCAGCTTCTTCAGCCAGATGGATAAGGTGCACTTCTTCCTGCTCTGTTCGGGCATCGGCGCGGCCGCCGCCTTCGTGACATGGCTGTTCAATTTCCCGCTCCGGCCCATTCTGGATGCCAAGCCGGAAATTCCGCAGCCGCTCGTTGCCGAACCGCAGGCGGAGCCGCACATGGAACCGTCACCTCGCGAAGGATAAGCCGCACGGTGGCGGACAAGCTCGACAAAGACACCATCGCCACCCACGCGGGGCGGATGAGTGCGGAGCATTTCGGCGTGGTCAACACGCCGGTCTATCGCGCCTCCACCATCCTTTATCCCGATCTTGCCACGCTGGAAGCCGGAAACGCGCCATACATCTATGGCCGTCTCGGCACGCCAACGTCGCGAAGTCTGGAAGAAGCGATCACCGCGCTGGAAGGCGGCGCGCGCACCTTCGTTTGCCCGTCCGGTCTCGGCGCGATTGCGTTCGGCCTGCTGACCGTGTGTGGCGCGGGCGATCATCTGCTAATGGTCGATAGCTGCTACGGCCCCTCGCGCAATTTCTGCGACCGCACGCTCAAGCGCATGGGCGTGGAGACAACCTATTACGATCCGTTGATCGGCGCGGATATCGAAAGCCTGGTCAAGCCGAACACCAAGGCCGTGTTCTGCGAAAGCCCCGGCTCGCTCACATTCGAGACGCAGGATATTCCGGCCATCGCCAAAGTCGCGCACGCGCACGATGCCGCCGTGCTGCTCGACAACACCTGGGCGACGCCGCTGTTCTTCAATGCCTTCGCGCACGGCGTCGATCTCTCGATACAAGCCGCAACGAAATATGTCGGCGGCCACGCCGATGTGATGTTGGGCTATGCCACCGTCAACGAACGCACCAAGGCGCAGGCCGCACTCACCCATGACGATCTGGGCCTTTACGCCAGCGGCGACGATTGCTTCCTCGCCCTGCGCGGCCTTCGCACCATGCCCGTGCGTCTGGCGCGCCATCAGGAAACCGCGCTCAAGCTAACCCGCTGGCTGGAACAGCGCCCCGAAGTCTCGCGCGTGCTTTATCCCGCGCTGGAAAGTGATCCCGGCCACGCACTGTGGAAGCGCGATTTCACCGGCGCGTCGGGCCTGTTCGGTGTCGTGCTGAAGCCCTGCGATCACGCCGCCTTCGCGCGCTTCATGGACAGTCTCAAGCTGTTCGGCATGGGATATTCCTGGGGCGGCTACGAAAGCCTCATCGTGCCGGCGCACATCAAGCGCACAGTAAAACCGCTCGAAGCGGAAGGCCGCGTCGTCCGCATTCACGCAGGACTTGAGAACGCGGACGATCTTCTCGCCGATCTGGAGCAAGCGTTTGGCAAGATGAAAATTTAGAACTTTCTACCAATCCCAAAAATACCGTCATGGCCGCCCTTGTGGCGGCCATCCATCAACACAGGTCTAGACAGGGATTATGAGTGGCCGGGACAAGCCCGGCCATGACGGCCTTTTTTTATTCGGAATCTAACTCCGCGAGCGCACGCGCCTGCGGTCGAAGCGGCTCTCTTCGATGTTCTGGCCGTTGACCTTCACGTTGATATCGAGACGGCCGTTGCGCTCACGCGGATTGAGATCCCTCGGCCACGCGCGGACAAACAACACCAGAAGCAACCCCGCCGCGGCGCCCATCACGGCGCCCAGCGCATAATTGTCGCTCACGATCAGAAAGCTGGCGATCACGCCGGCCAACGCCGCAAGGCTCAACACCCAGAAATGCCGCCGCATGGGAATCCCTCCGCGCTCGCTACTCAAATATAGCGCGCAAGTGAGAATTCAAGAACTTGCCTTTCGGGTCCAGCTTGCGGCGCAGCGCCAGAAATTCGCCGTATTTCGGATAAAGCGCCTGTGCTTCGGCGGCTTTCACGGTGTGGCGCTTGCCCCAATGCGGGCGGCCTTTGTACTTGCGGAAAATTCCTTCGCAGGTATCGAACAGCGGCGCGGTATCCACCCGGTGATACTGATGCACCGCAATCGTAGCGCTGGCGCGCTGATAAAACGGGCTCAGCCAGCCGCCATCCGCCGCCACGTTGCGAAACTCGATCGGAAAGCCGGTGTTGATCCGCTTCTTGCGGATCGTTTCCGCCACTTCGCGCACGCAATCGGCACCCTTCTCCGCCGGCACCGCATATTCCATTTCGTTGAAGCGCACGGTGCGCGGGCTGGGATAAATCTCATGGCTCCAGCGCACTTTATCCTTGCCCGGCATCAGGTTGGTGAACATCCGGTGCAGCGGCCCAAGCAGAAACGGCGCGTATGGCAGAACTTCGTTGAAGAACGCGAAGGCGGATTCCGAAGGATCGGTCTGCTCGCCTTTCGCCCGCATTTCTTCCAGCGTGCGCGGCTCGCGCGCGGGCTTGTCGGTCTCGTTCAGCGTCTTGCACAAAATTTTGTCGGCATAAGGAAACCAGAAAAACTCGAAATGCTTGTTGTCGCGCAGCAGCGTGTCCAGCTTGGCGAACACTTCCTCCACCGGCAGCAGAAACTGTTTTTCTTCCAGCTTGTAGGCGGGGCGCACATGCACGGAGATTTCCGTCATCACGCCCAGCATGCCCAGCGACACGCGCCCGGCATCCAGCAAGTCGGCGTTCTCATTTTTGGAACAATGAATCACTTCGCCGCCCGCCGCGATGGCGCGAAAACCGGCGACCTCAGCCGACATGCTGCCCAGCGTGCCTCCGGTGCCGTGCGTTCCGGTGCCCACAACGCCACCCAGCATCTGCCGGTCGATGTCGCCCTGGTTTTTCAGGCCCACGCCATGCGGCGTCAGCAACGGCCCAATCGCCCATATCGGCGTGGCCGCTCCCAGCGTGGCGATCTGTTTTTCGGCGTCGAAATCTTCCAACCCGTCGAACGCCGAAACGTCGATCATCATGCCGTCGCTGGCGCAGATCGGCGTGAAGGAATGTCCGGTGCCCGGAACGCGCACCGTGCCCTGCGCCGAGCGCACCGCCGCCGCCAATTCCACTTCGTCCTTGGGCGCAACGACCTGCTTGGGCTTGCAGCTCACGCCGCCCGACCAGTTCGACCATTTCCCGCCAACAATTTTCATTCCGGCCCTCGGGTGGCAAATGCCGGGCCGTTTGTAGACAGGGTTACGGAATCGTCAATCTTGCAATCCCTGCAAAGCTTCGTCAGTGCGGCGGCGCGCCTGCACCATCGCCCGCACCGGTCAGGACGGCAGGGTGATCTTCAATCGGCGCACCAAGCCGCGCCGGTGGCGCCGTCGCGGTGCGTTGCGAATGGACCTTGCTTGGCGCGGCGATGTCCGGCGTTGCCGCTGCGTCCGCTTTCTGCGGCGTCGCCGCATCGGCCACCGAACGAACCGCTGCTGACGTGCCTTCCACAAGGCCGGCCGCCAGCACGGGTGTTGCTACCGCACATAAAGCGGACAGCGCCAGATTTCTCGCAAATCGTTTGAAACTCATGCCTCCCCCACCGCTAAGCGCAACAACCTTTCCCAATGCAAATAACGGCGCGTGTGGAAAATGTTTCCGGGCGGGGCGCGCCAAATGTGGAATAAATGTGGTCGCGGCGCATGACGCAGCCTTAACAACGGCTCATCCGTTCATTCATCGCGGGTTCAGGTTGAATCGGCACAATCGCATCCGACATGAGGCTCTGGATCGCCGATTCGGAACATTTTGGCGTTCGCTTACGTTAAGCCCCCAACGAGGTTCAAAAGACATGCCCACATTGCACACCAAACTGGCCGCCGGCGCAGCGCTGCTGCTGCTCGCCGGTTGCGCCACGCCGCCGCCTGGCCCGACGATTCCGGCCATGCCCGGCCAAGGAAAATCCTTCGCGCAATTCCAGCAGGACGATGGTGCTTGCCAGCAGTACGCCAGCGATCGTGTCGCTGGCCGCGTCAATGACGTGAACAACCGCGCCGCCGCCGACACCATCGTCGGAACGGCACTTGGCGCCGGGATTGGCGCGGCTGTCGGCCGCGGCCGCGGCGCCGCGATTGGCGCAGCGTCGGGTGCCGTCGTCGGTGGCTCAGTCGCCGCGAACGATACCGCGTACGGCGAATACGGAATCCAGCGCCAGTACAACATCGCCTATGCGCAGTGCATGACGGCGCACGGCAACCAGGTGGGTGGACCGCGCGGTCCGCGCCGCGGCTACGGTTATCCGCCGCCGCCGCCGCCGGGTTATGGCCCGCCGCCTCCGCCCCCTCCGGGCTACTGAGGCGACAAGCCTGACAAAACAGAGAGGCCGTCACGCAAGTGCCGGCCTCTTTTGCTTTTCTTTGATGGTAGCCCCGGCAGGAATTGAACCTGCATATCGCAGCTTAGAAGGCTGGTGCTCTATCCATTGAGCTACGGGGCCAAGTCGAAATCACCGGCCGCGTTCGCGTTCAATGCGACCAGGGGATCTTGCGGTCGAAGCGGAAATTGTCGGCATAGGATTTCGCGCGTTGCGCCGGCGAATGCGGCTCGAACACCTGAAACGGTATGGCGTTCTTCTCGGCATAAGCCACCGCTTCTTCACGGCTGTCGAACTCGATCTGCACCTGGCGGCGCATGTCGTGCGAGCTGGTCCAGCCCATCAGCGGATCGATCTCCTGCGGACTTTCCGGTTCGTATTCCAGCAGCCAGCGTCTGGTCAGCGCGCGGCCGGACTGCATGGCCGTCTTGGCAGGGCGATAAATACGCGCGCGCATATATTCTCTCCTCAATAAATTCCGCCCCTCCGTCACGCCGTAGCGTTAGCGGAGGCGGATGGTCGGGGCGGTGTGATTTGAACACACGACCCTCTGGTCCCAAACCAGATGCGCTACCAGGCTGCGCTACGCCCCGAAACCGGCCAAGGCCGGTCCCTTACACGGTCGAAACACCGCCTTCAACCATCGCCTATTTCCGGCTTGTGGACCATCCCGAGGCTGCCCGCGCCCATGTGTGGTCCTGAGAACTTCCAGACGGCAAGCGCCGGTTCTTTGCCGTGCTACACATATCCGCCGATAGACTCGCCAGTGGCGGCTGTTGGGGCCGCTATCGTGGCGGAGCAGAAGGCGAAGCCGGGATCATGATCAAAGAAGAAGATGTGTTGGCCGCGCTGGACGAACCCCGCGCCCTTTATCCGCTGCAACAGCGGCTCGATCCCAGCAACAAGAGCACGGACGCCTTGCAGGAACTGCTGATGCGCATGCGAACGGCAGGAACCGTGAAGTTCGATATAAAAACCGGAAAGTGGCGCACGGTCTGATATCCCCGCGCCTGGATCCAATTAGGAAGCTACCTATTTTTGGCCGGGAAGCGCGTCACCGAAGATCGGCGCATGCACTTTGCCGCCCGGTTCAATTCCCAGCGCCGCGGCGCGGCCGCCGTTGATCTCCAGCACCGCGCGGATCGGCTCGGCGGAGGGAATGCCCTCTTCCGAATAAGGCACGGCGTTGGGCGCAATCGAGGAAATCGTTCCGTCCGGTTTGATGAACAGCATGTCGAGCGGCAAAATCGTGTTCTTCATCCAGAACGACACCTGCACGAGATTGTGGAAATCGAACAGCATGCCCGCATCGGGCGCCATGACTTTGCGGAACATCAACCCGCGTTCCTGGCTGTCGTGATCGTTGGCGACTTCCACGCGGAAAGAGTGCGGGCCGTGATCGGTATCGATCACGATGGTGGCAACGGGAAGCGGCTTGGGCGGTGGCGTGGCAGCACAACCGGCGGCGACGGCACAGGCAATCAGGGCGGCGGATGTATAGCGCATGCGCGACACTAACGTGCGCCGGCGCTCACGCAAACTAACTCCTGCGTCATGCGGCTTACGGCGCGAGGATAACGATTTCGGCGGCAAGCTCGCCCTTCGGCCCATCGCCCGTGCGCACCTTTACCTGCTGGCCCTGCCGCAGCTCGCGAATGCCGTAGCGCCGCAAGGTTTCCATATGCACGAAGATGTCCGGCGTGTCGGCCCCGCGCGAGATAAAGCCATAGCCCTTGCCGCGATTGAACCATTTCACCGTCGCGTCGAACGAAGGTCCGCGCGGTTCGGCCACATAGCGCGCGCCACGCACGCCGGGTTGAACTGTGGCGGTGGAATTGTCGAGTGACAGCAATCGCCGCGCCTGCAGGCCGCGTGGTCCCTGCACCACTTCGGCGACGACCTTGGCGCCTTCCTGCGCGGCCTTGAAGCCGGACTGGCGCACGCATGTCTGGTGCAGCAGAACGTCCCCTTGCGCACCCGTGACAGGTTTGATGAAACCATAGCCTTTGGTCGGATCGAACCACTTCACCGAACCGGTTACTTCAATCATGGCGTCGCCCAGGCCAGGCAACCCCGCTACACTTGCTTCCATCCCACTGCCCCCAACACCGGCTTACTCTGGATAGTAAACATAAGGTTAACACAACCGAATCGCTTCGTGAAGGAAATCCGACACAAATATCGCGAAAACGCGACGCGGGTGGGCCAAGACCGTCTAAGTCATTGCCGGACATTCGCAATCAAGCGCCAAGAGCAGGAGCCGTCAGTTCATGGAGTTCACCGGCCGCTATCTCATCCCCGCCCCGCCGGAAGCGGTCTGGGCTGCGATAACCGATCCCGCGATCCTGAAGGCCTGCATTCCCGGCTGCAAGTCGGTTGAAAAGACCAGCCCAACCGAATTCGCCGCCACGCTTGTGCTCAAGATCGGGCCGGTGAAGACGGCCTTCAAAGGCAAGGTGACTCAAGCCGAGGCCGATCCACCGCACCGCTGTATCCTGTGCGGCGAAGGCCAGGGCACGTTCGCCGGTTTCGCCAAGGGTGAAGCGGAAGTGGTGCTGACGCCGCAAGCCGGTGGCACAGCGTTCGCCTACACGGTCAACGCATCTTTGGGTGGCAAATTGGCTGACATCGGCCGGCGCCTGGTGGATGGCGCGGCCAGGCGGATTGCCGATGGCTTCTTTGCCAGATTCAGCGCGGCAATCCCGGCCGCCCATATTTCAACCGCCACGCCGGTGGTGGATGGCGTTCTGGAGCAGGAGATATACGAAGCGCCGCCGTCCGATACGCCCACCATGACGGCAGCGTCTGAAATATCCGCGCGTCAGGGCCTCGCGCCGGAGATCTGGGTTGTCGGCCTGATCGGCGTGATCGCGATCCTGCTGCTGTTGTTCGGGCTGGTGCTTAGGTAGCACCGTGAGCGGGCGGCGCGCGGGAGAATAGCGCCGCCCGCACGCGGCTATCCCGGTGTTGTCCCCGGTTTCTGGCGGCGCTTGCTCATCTCATCGTGCGTGATGGTGCCATCGCCGTTCTTGTCGGCGCGCGCGAACATTTTCTGCTGCGGCGCGCCGTATTCGGAAAGCGAAAGCTTGCCGTCGTGATTGGTATCCAGCCGCGCGAACATGCGCTGTGCCGAATCCCGGAAGCGCGCTACCGTGATGCTGTAATAAGCATCGATCGTCAGTCCGCCGCCCTTCGCAACGGACGCGAACCGTTGCGCCGTCACCTTGTCGAATTCCGCGCGCGTCACGCGGCCGTCTTTGTTCAGATCGTCCTCGGCGCAGAATGCGGCGCGCCCATTGCTACGCGATGCGCCGGCATTTTTTCCCGCCGGCCGCGCGGCCGCGGTATTCCCGCCGCGATGCGATGTGCAGAACACGATGCCGGCGCCCTTGCGGTCCATCGTCATGAACCGCGTACGCTCCGGCATCATGAACTCGTCAAGGCTCAGCTTGCCATCGCCGTTCCAGTCAACACGGCGGAAAGTCTGGTCGCTGCGCTGGCGGAAGTCCTTCTGCCGGCTGGCGGCGAACTGGTCGAAACTCATTCCCCCATTCGTGCTGACCTGTGCGAACTGGATGCCCAGCGCCCTGTTCATCTCGTCACGCGTGATCTTGCCGTCTCCGTTCAGATCGAACTCGGACGAGAAGCGGCCGCTGAAATGCCCAAGGCTGTAATTCGCCCCGCCATTCCCGCTAGCGGGTTTGGTGGGCGCACTCATACCGGCAAGCGCGATCCCCACGCCTGCCACCAACGCGGTACTCACCAACAAGGATAGTCTTGTCGTGCGCGTCATCTTGCATGTTCTCCTCAAGAGTCCTCCCGCACCGTCACTAGAAGGCCAGCCCGTATCGCGATTTTGTCCGGCGCGGACAAAGTGGTCGCAAACAAAGCCGCAACCCCCGCCCGGCACATTTTGCGACATTTGGCATTTGCAAGGTTCCGCGGCCCGACGCATCCTTCGCCCATGATGAGTGCTGCCCTCGTGAAGGAAGAAACCAAGCCCCACGTTCTGGTGGTGGAGGACGCGCGCGACATCCGCGAGCCGCTGGCGCGTTATCTGCGCGAGCATGGCTACCGCGCCACCACGGCGCCGGATGCACTGGCCGCCCGCAAGGTGATGAAAGGTGCGGCCATCGATCTGGTGGTGCTCGACATCATGATGCCGGGCGAAGATGGCTTGAGCCTTTGCCGCTACATCCGCGAAGCCATCGAGGTGCCGGTCATTCTGCTCACCGCGCGCGGCGAGGAGGTGGACCGCATCATCGGCCTTGAGATGGGCGCCGACGATTACATCCCAAAACCATTTTCGCCGCGGGAGTTGATCGCGCGCATTGCCGCCGTGCTGCGCCGCACCCAGGCATTGCCGCCGCGCCAGCGTCCGCCGGAAGCGGAGAAAATCCGCTTCGGCGACTGGACGCTGGATGTCGGCCAGCGCGAACTTATCGGCAGCGACGGCTTGGCCACGCCCCTTTCCAGCGGCGAGTTCCGCCTGCTCTCCGCGCTTCTGGAACGCCCCAAGATCGCGCTCACCCGCAACCAGCTTCTGGACCTGACCAAGGGCCGGGACGCCGAATTGTTCGACCGCAGCATCGACAACCACGTCAGCCGCCTGCGCAAGAAGATCGAGCCGGACCCCAAGAATCCGCGCTATATTAAGACCGTATGGGGCGGTGGATACATGTTCGCGGTGGAGCCGCTGACCGAGTGACCGGTTGGCTGGGCAGGTTTTTGCCGCGCACGCTGGGCGCGCAGCTTGTGGTCGTCACCAGCGCGGCGGTGTTGATTTCCAATGTCGCGGTCGCAACCTGGTTTACCGTCGCCGATCGCACCGCCTCGCAGAATGCCGTGACCGACCGCCTGCTCGACCGTGTCGGCTCCGCGGCGACGGTTCTGGGCGCGATCCCGGCGAAAGAGCGCGACGCAGCCGCCAACGCCATGAGCACGACGCTTCTGCGTCTCAGCATCCGCCATGGCAAGCCCGATCCCTTTGTAATGTCCGCGGCCGAGGAGCAGATGTCGGCGCGCATACACGCGAGCCTGGCGCGCAAGCGTTCGCGTCTACCGGTCTATGTTCACACGCGCGGGGCTTCGGAAACCGAAAACAGGTTGCATGGCGCCACGACTGGCGGGTCGCTGGGCCCGGTTGTTGAAATCGAAGCGCCGATTGTGCGCGGAAGTTTTCTGAACGCGACGTTTTTCAGCCCACCGCCGCCGCCCTGGCCGACGCAGATTGCGGTAGCCGCCCTTGTTGCGATCATCACGGCATCGGCCGCCGGCGCGGTGATCGCGCGCCGCGTGGCGCGGCCGCTTTCGGCGCTTGCGGCGTCGGCGTCCGAAGCCGCGCGCGGCGCCACCGCGCGGCACGTTCCCGAAGAGGGTCCGGAAGACGTCAAGCGCGCGGCCGCGGCTTTCAACGCCATGACCGATCAGGTGGCGCGCACGCTGGCCAGCCAGCGCCAGCTTCTCTCCGCCGTGGGCCACGACCTGCGCACGCCGATCACCGCCTTGCGCATCAACACCGAATTCATCGAGGACGAGGAAGTCCGCGAGCGCCTGCAAAAAAATCTGGAAGAACTGCAGGATTTGACCGAGGCCGTGCTTTCCGCCGCCAAGGGCGCTGGTGGCGAGCCGAAGCGCAATGTCGATCTGGCGGCGCTGGTGGAAAGCGTTTGCACGGATCTGGATGAAATGGGAAAGCCCGTGACCTGGCGGCAGCATGCGCCTGCCCCGGTTTCGTGCCGCCCGAACGAAATCCGCCGCGCGGTCCGCAATCTGATTGAGAACGCCGTCGCTTATGGGCAGCAGGCCGATGTGCGGCTTGAGAACGGTGGCGATTGCTATGAGGTCGTGGTGGAAGACACGGGCCCCGGCATTCCGCAAGGCGATCACGCCCGCGTCTTTGAACCGTTCGTGCGGCTGGAAACGTCGCGCAGTGCCGACACCGGCGGTTCCGGCCTTGGCCTGACTCTTGTGCGGGCCATTGCGCAGGGACATGGCGGCGGCATCGCATTGGGTAATCGCGACGAAGGCGGCCTGCGCGCCACGCTCAGTTTGCCGCGAAATGCGCCGTCCGCATAAGTGATGAGCGATCCGCTCTACAAAAAGGAAATCCTGCGGCTGGCGGCCGACGCGCACGGTGCGGGCTACCTGCCGCAACCGCACGTCACCGGCAAAGCGCACAATCCTGCCTGCGGCGATAACGTCCGCGTGGATCTTGCGCTGGATGACTCCGGCCACGTCACCGCGATGGCGCACGACACCAAAGCCTGCGTGCTGGCGCAGGCCTCCGCCTCCATCCTCGGCGAAAAGCTCAAAGGCGCATCGCGCGAAGATGTGGAGACGCTGGCAAACGAAATCGCCGCCATGCTGGTGACCAAAGCCGCGCCGCCCGCGTCACCGTTTGAAAGCTATGCCGTATTCGACGGCGTCGTCCCCCACCGCAACCGCCACCGCTGCGTGCTGTTGCCGATAGACGCCGTGCTGGCCGCGTTCGATGAGTCAGACGAGGGTTAGCCGCGCGGCATAAGGATCGAGCTTCAACCGGTCGCCACTCAACTTGATTGCGCCGCTTTCGATCAGCGGCTTCCCGCTCGCCGCCGCAAACTCCGCATCGCCCTTGCTCATGTTGAACACACACAACACGCTTTCACCGCCATGCGTGCGGCGGAACGCCAGCACCGGCGCGGGCGCATCCAGCAATTCGATCTCGCCAAGCACCAGCGCCGGATGCTTCTTGCGCAGCGCGATCATGTCGCGCGCGAAAGCCAGCATGGAATTCTTGTCCGCGTCCTGCGCGCTCACCGCCAGCGCCTTGTGCGCCGGCGCCATCGGCAGCCACGGTTTGCCGCTGGTGAATCCAAGGTTGGCCGCGTCCGCGTTCCACGGCATCGGCGTGCGGCAACCATCGCGGCCCTTGAACCACGGATAATAAAGATCGCCCACCGGATCGCGCAGTTGATCGCGGCGAATATCCGCTTGCGGCAAGCCCAGTTCCTCGCCCTGATAGATCAGCGCCGTGCCTTTCAGCGACAGAAGCAGCGCGAACATCAGCTTTGCCAGCGCCGGCGGCGCGTCCGGCCCGCCAAAGCGCGTCACCGTGCGCATGATGTCGTGATTGGAAAACGCCACTGATGGCCAGTGCTTGGGATATTTCGCCAGCATCATGAAATGTTTGCGGATAAACTCCGGCCCCAGCATGTGCGCTTCCAGCAGCGGAAAGCTGTAGCCCGAATGCAGCCCCACATCGGGCGCCGCGAAACAGCCGCAGCGTTCCGGCTCTTCCGAGAACTCCCCCATCACGAACCGGTCCGCATGGCGCTCCACCACCGCGCGAACTTCCGCAAGCACTTCGATATTCTGCGGCAAATTCGCGTCGTGATAATGCCGCTGCAAATTCGCCGCATGCGACCAGGCCTGCGCGTCGCGTTCGCTTTCCGCCACCGCGGGATTGTCCGTCAACGCCGCGTCATGAAGATAAGCGTTCGCCACATCCAGCCGAAACCCATCCACGCCGCGCGCCAGCCATTCATCCAGCACCGCCAGCGCCGCCGCCTTCGCCTCAGCGTTGCGCCAGTTCAGTTTCGGCTGCTGGCGCAAAAACTTGTGGTGATAATGCCTGCGCTGCGCCGGCTGATAAGCCCACGTCGGCCCGCCAAACGCCGAAAGCCAGTTGTTCGGCGCGGTGCCATCGTGCTTCGGCGCGGCCCACACATACCAATCCGTCTTCGCGCCGCCGCGCACGCTATCCTGAAACCACGCGTGCTCGTCCGATGTGTGCGCCAGCACTTCATCGGTCATCACCTTCAGCCCGCGCGCATGCGCCTCAGCCAACAGCCGGTCGAAATCGGCTTGCGTGCCGTAATCCTTATGCACGCCGCTATAATCGGAAACGTCATAGCCCCAGTCGCGGTCCGGCGAGGGATGGATCGGCGAAAGCCAGATCGCATCCACGCCCAACCCGGCGATGTAATCGAGTTTAGAAATCACCCCGGCGAAATCACCGTAGCCATCGCCGTTGGTGTCACAGAAGCTGCGGATATAAACCTGATAGATAACCGCGCCCTGCCACCAGGGCGTGCTCACACCTCGTCAGCCCGGCTCACGATCTTGGCGACCATGCCGTAATCCTTCGCCTGCTCCGCCGACATCCAGTAATTGCGTTCGGTATCCTGCACCACGCGCTCGTAAGTCTGCCCCGTCTCCGCCGCGATCTCGCGGATCAGCCGCTCGCGCATCTTAACGATCTCTTCCGCCTCGATGTGAATGTCGGAAGCCTGCCCGCGCACGCCCCCCAACGGCTGGTGCAAAAGAAACCGCGTGAATGGCAAACAGAAACGGTTTTCCTTTTTCGCGCCCAGGAAGATGTGCGCGCCCGCACTCGCCACCCAGCCGGTGCCGATCATCTTCACGCGCGGCCCCACAAAGCGGATCATGTCGTGAATGGTGTCGCCGGATTCCACGTGGCCGCCGGGCGAATTCACGATCACGCGAATGTCGCCGTCGCCTTCCTCGGCATGCGCCAGCAACTGCGCGGTCACGCGCTCGGCCAGCTTCATGTCCACTTCGCCGAAAATCAGGATGGTGCGCGACTTGAACAAGGCCTTCGCCACCGGCGATTGGTTCAGCTCTGGCTGCGCGCTTTCGGACTTGTCGTCCTTGTCTTCATCTTCGTCGAGGCGGTGCAAAGGCAACTCCTGAATTGATCGCGAATCACAGGTCATACTAGCCAAGGCCAGCTTGGCGTCCATCGCTCAAGGCCGCGTTAACGGCGGCCTCCAAAACCGGCCCGATCTGGCCCCTTATAACAAGGTCGGCATAAGGGTCTTGCTCGGTCGGCTCCCGGTTCACAATCGCCAGCCGCGCGCCGTTGCGCTTGGCCAAAAACGGAAACCCGGCGGCGGGATACACCACCAGCGAAGACCCCAGCACAAGAAAGAGGTCGCAGGCCAAAGCCGCCTCTTCCGCGCGCGCCATTTCGGCTTCCGGCATGGCTTGGCCAAAGGAAATGGTGGCGGTTTTCAGCATCCCGCCACAGGCTTCGCAATCCGGCGGATCGCCGTGGCGTTCAAAATGCGCGCGGATCGGCGGCAGTTCGCTGCGCGCCCCGCAATCCAGACACTTGGCATAACGCGTGTTACCGTGAATCTCGATCACTCTATCTTCGGCCACGCCGGAATCCTGATGCAGATTGTCGATGTTCTGCGTCACCACATGGGTGGCGACGCCGGCCGATACAAGCTCAGCCACCGCGCGATGCCCCGCGTTCGGCTTGCTGGCGGCAAACATATCTTCCATCGCAAAGCGCCGCCGCCAGGCTTCGCGCCGCATATCGGCGGACGCGATAAAATCCTGAAAATCAATCGGCGCCATCCTGGTCCAGATTCCGCCCGGGGAACGGAAATCCGGAATGCCGGATTCGGTGGAAATGCCGGCCCCCGTGAACACCACAATGCGCCGCGCCTCGCGCAACAGTGCCGCCAGATTGTTCTCCGCGGCCGTCAGTGCGTAACGCTCCCGCAATCGGCGCTCACCCACTTGCCTTCAAACGTGTTGGTCATGCTGAGCGGCTTGCCGTCCTGCATCGCCGTCATCCGCACGGCACCGGAATAATGCTTGTCGCTGTCGTAGGTCACATCCAGATGGCCGGTGGCCTGGTTGTCGCCGGTGCATGTCATGTCGGCGCTCATCTTGCCATGTACAAACTTGTAGTTGTTCATGCTGCAGCCGTGCTGCGATTGGCCCACGGGCGGGCGGTCCATCGCCGCTTCCTGCGCCGAAACGCAATGCTGCGCCACGAAGGTGTTGCTGCCCGACATGTTCACGCCGGCCGCTTTCATCTGCGCCATCTGCTCGGGCGACATTTTCGGCATGTCCGGCATGTTCACGCGGGTGGTGATTGTCCAAAGCCCCGCGCGGCCGTGGCCGGCGGCAAACCCCTGCGCCGAATAAAGCGCAACGGCCAGCACGGATGTTATCAAGATCGCCGCGCGCATGCGCCTCTCCTCTTTGGGAAAGGAAAGTCGCACGAAGCCCAAGCGATGAAAAGCGGCGAAAACCGTCCGGCGCCGCGCGATTGCGCGACGCGGGACGGTTAGGTTTTCAGGCCGCGCTGGCTGTCAGCGCGCGAAAACGGAATTTCCGCCGTCCGAAAAGCCCCGCAAGACCAAGGCCGCTCAACAGCAGCAGCCAGGTTGCCGGTTCGGGAACCGCCTGCGGCGTCAGGGTGAAAGTACCGCCGATGTTGGAAGCGACAGTGTTGCTGCCGTTCACGCTGTCCAGCACGCCATAACCGCCAAGCCCGAAGAATAGGTTTATCATATCGGTGCCGGTGCTGAACGCCACGCCGTAACGGTCGAGATAAGTCGGCTGCCCGTTAAAGGTCTGCGTGCCCGGATAGTAGAGAATGTTGTCGTTGCCGGGGCTGCCGAACAAGCCGCTGGTGACATAGAAGGTGCCATCCGGCAAAAGCGCGGTGATGGTGTTGCCGTCGAAGGTGCCGGTGATGCCCGTGATTTCCAGGCTTGGCGTAAAGAAGCTGCCGGGGGGATTGGATTGCCCCGTCGTAATGGTTCCGCTTCCGGTGATGCCCGAACCGGGCGCGCCCGTGTAAGTGAAGTTGATGATATCGGCCTGGGCCGGCGCCTGAAAAGCCATCAAGGCGCAAGCCGCGGTGGCGGCTGCAAGAAGCGTCTTTTTCACATCATTCCCCAATGCTTTTGTATTCACGCACCCGGACGGTGCGGCTGCATGATCAGCCGGAAGGCTGTGGGCAAAAATAACAAAAGCTAATTCTTGCGCTGTTTATTTTGGTACGGGAACTATCGGCGCGTTGGCCCGGTTCGCGGTGATCCAATCGGCGGCGATTGCGTAAGAACCTGCGAGGGGGCTCGACAGACGATCCGCAGGCAATCCGTTCGTGACCGATTCCGAAGCAGAACAGTTCGATTGCATCGCGCGGCGTTTCGTATTCGAAGCCGCCGTGCAGGCGGATGAGGCCGAGACGTTCAAAAACATCTGCCGCAGAACGGTACGGTACGAGACGGACATCGCGATTTCTTTTCCGTCTTCCGGCGATTATCTGGGCCTCGTCTCCGGCTGGGCATGCCGGCAATGTCTGCTACCGGACGGCGGCCGCCAGATTCTTTCCTTCTTTCTGCCAGGCGATGTTCTTGCGCCGCCCATCAAGGGGCATTGGACAGACAGAACCGCCATCGTCGCATTGACGCCAACAAAAATCGCGCGCCTGCAGAAACCACAGCGAAGCGCGCACGCGGCGGCGGATGACGATGTTCGCAAATCTCTCGAACGCAGCACCGCCGCCGAAGCCGGCCGCCTCGCGGAGCAGATCATCCGGCTGGGCTACAAACGTGCGTCCGACCGGGTGCTGAGTCTGTTGCTGGATTTCGACCGCCGCCTCGCCGCTGTGCGCCTGTCGCAAGCGCACGGTTTTTCCATGCCGCTCAAGCAGAGCGTTCTGGCCGATGCGCTGGGGCTGAGCGCCGTGCATGTCAATCGCACGCTGCAGCAAATGCGCCGCGACGGCATTCTGGAAATCAACAGAAAAACCGTTCGCTTGCGCCGCGTGGCCTGAGGCCCGTCTAGTCGAACAACGCTTCACCGCCATGTGACTGGTCTCGGCGCGCAGCGCTTGCGCATACTGCGCGCCGCGCGATCTTCGGGGTTTCGCAATGACACGCAAACAGACGGCACATCTGCTTACGCTGGGCTTCCTGCTCGCGTCCGTGAATGCGGCGAACGCGGCCGCGCCGCCACCGCCCGCCGGATGTAAAGCGCCGCAAAGCCGCCAGCTCGATTTCTGGGTCGGCAAATGGAACATCTATCCCAAAGCCACGCCGGATAAGCGGACCGCAACCAGCGTGGTCGAAAGCCTCTACGAAGGCTGCACCATCCGCGAAAACTGGAAGCCGCTCGCCGGCAGCGGTGGCGGAAGCCTCAGCACCTACGACGCCGCAAAGGATAGCTGGCGGCAATTCTGGACCGATGCCTACGGCGGAGTCGCCGAATTCAACGGCGGCTGGAACGGCACCTCCATGATGATCACAGGCACATGGCCGCAACCGCAACACCCCACGCAGATGACGCGCATGCGTTACACGCCGCTACCGGACGGAAGCGTCGAACAAGCCGGCGAAACCTCCGACGACAACGGCAAAACCTGGCAGCCGGGGTTCGATCTGATTTATCGCAAGGCGGGGGAGTGAATCGCGGAATAAGTATTATCGGTCTTGAGTTGCGGAGGCGAGGAGCTGATCGAAAATCGTTCTGTTTCTCGGAAGCTCACTTCTTAATTTGGTTTTCGACCTCGCGGAGCGCCCTTGCAATAATTATCGCAAAAAAGCCAAGCCCGATCCATGCAATGTTGGCCTCGAATGCGCCACCATGTGGAATCTCGCCAGTTTTATACCAATCAAAAAGATCAAGGCCTAAGTGCAATAGTCCAAGAACAAGAAATATTGGACCCAAGAGAAATAGATATCGTAGTGATCGAAATGCTTTCATATTGACCTCCGCAGGTTCTCTAGCAGTTTTTTTGAATTTCAGCCCGGTCGTCCGAATACAATGGCAGAATGTTTATTGTCCTTGGGCAACGCACAGATCAGATCTGATGGAAGCATTCTCCAGTGCACCGGCCCAACGCAATTCAACGCCCCAACATCTTAAACATGGACAAAACGTTAAATCCTATAAAAGGCCTTGCGTCCTCATATTTGTTCGCTATATGTTCTCAGACATGAGATCAACGGAGTGCGGACATGGACTGGATTTTGGGGCTGAAGCCCAAGCGAATTTAGCGCGAGGCCATACAGGGCTGGGTGCAAACTCGCGTGCGCCCCTGCGATCCGACGGAGTATCCCCGCGCTGGCAAGCCGTCGCCTGGGAAAGCCCGCCGGACCCCCGCAAAGCCCAAGGCGGTGGAAGCCGGACGACCAGCGGACAGCGCTTGAGTGCGCCTTCCGGTGGCGGTCGGGCTTGCAGACCAGGGCGGGACTTCGCGAACGGCCGTTTGCGATTCACCCGCCTTATTTATGGGCGCAGCGCCTTCTTCCCGGCCGAGCGAACTGGGTTGGCGGGCGGCAGTTTGCGAGGCCGGCAAATAAATGGCTTGCCGAGCCGTAGCTCGCGGCAGCCAGTCCGCCTTCGCCCTTCGGGCTACGGCGTGACAGCCTTCCCTCGCTATCGCGAGCGAAGACTGGTGCGCCCTAGGGGAGTCGAACCCCTCTTGCAGGAATGAAAATCCTGAGTCCTAACCGATAGACGAAGGGCGCACGGCCCGCGAACGGTGCGGGAAGGCGGGTCTTAAAGGGCCAAAACCGCCATTGCAAGCGCGGCTCAGGCCTCCGCCGCGGCGGCATCCTCAAGCTGCAGTTGCACGCGGCGCTGGCCGTTCCACTCGTCGGCCCGAAGCCGCCCGGCGGCGTGAATGCGGCGGCCTTTGCCCTTCAGCAGCGCCAGGCCCAGCGGCGTTGTGGCGGTGCGAAAGGCAATGGCAGAAAGTCCCGCGCCGTCGCCGCCCGCCAGCCGCAGCCGCACATGGTCCTGCCCCACCACGTCGGCGAACACGATGCGCACATCCGGCGCCACCACCAGCGGTTCCGGATTGCCCGCGCCGAACGGCCCGATGCGGGCGATCTCATCCACCAGCGCCGGCGTGGCGCCGGCCGGCGAGATGGTCGCATCCAGATCGAGGTCTGCTGCCGTTGCAATCTCGGCGGTAAATTTTTCAAAACGGTCATTGAGAAATTCCGTGAAGCCGCGCAGTTGTGCGGCGCTCAGCGAAAAGCCCGCCGCCATCGCGTGCCCGCCGCCGGCTTCGATCAGTTTCTCTTCGCGCGCCGCGCGCACGATGGCGCCGACATCCACGCCCGCAACCGAGCGCGCAGAACCGCGCCCCATGCCGCCTTCAAATCCCGCCACGAACGCGGGCCGCGCGAACCGCTCCTTCAACCGCCCCGCCACAATGCCGACAACGCCAGGATGCCAGCCCTCGCCATGCGCGAACACAAACGGCGCATTGCCCTGCGTGCCGCCCATCGCCAGCGCTTCCTCGATGATGAGTTTCTCAATCGCCTGCCGCTCACGATTGTGCAGGTCCAGCAGCGCCGCCAGTTCATCGGCGTTCTGCAAATCCGTCGCCGTCAGCAGCTCCACGCCAAGGCTGGATTTGCCCACGCGCCCGCCCGCGTTGATGCGCGGCCCGAACATGAAACCGCAATGATAAGCCGTGAACGGCGCTTCGATGCGCGCGATACCAGCCAGCGACGAAAGCCCCAGCCGCTTCTTCTCGCTCATATGCGCCAGCCCCGCCCGCACGAACGCGCGGTTGACGCCGACAAGCGGCACCACATCGCAGATGGTAGCCAGCGCCACCACATCGAGATAATTGCGCAAATCCGGTTCGGCGATCCCGTTGTCCGCATACCAACCGGCGTCGCGCAGTTCGCGATTGAGCGCGACCAGAAACAGAAACGTCACGCCGGCCGCGCTGACATGGCCGAGGCCAGACGTATCTCCCGGCTGATTGGGATTGACCTGTGCGAATGTGGGCGGCGCGGTTTCGATGGCATGGTGATCCAGCACCACGACATCCAACTTCATGTCGCGCGCCGCATCCATCGCCTCATAAGCCGCCGCACCGCAATCCACCGTGATGACCAGTCCAATGCCCTCGCTTTGCAAGGTGCGAAACGCAGCAGCAGACGGCCCATAACCCTCCGTCATCCGGTCGGGAATATAAACGCGCGGCGGCCGGCCCAGCGCGGCGAAGAAATCCGATAGCAGCGCGGCAGAGGTCGAGCCGTCCACATCGTAATCGCCAAACACCGCGATCTTCTCGCCGCCGTCCAATGCAGCGCGCACCCGCGCCACCGCCTTGTCCATATCCTTCAACACCAGCGGATCGGGCATCAGCCGCCTCAGTGTGGGATTGAGCAGGTCTTCCAGTTCATCCGGCTTGGTGCCGCGCGCCGCCAGCAATCGCGCCAGCACCGGCGAGATGCCCGCGCGGGCTATTTCGCGCGCCGCATCATCGCTGCCCGCGCGCAAATTCCAGCGCCGTCCGGAGAATGAGCGCGCAACGCCGAAAGCGGTGCGTTCAGCCAGCATCTTTCAGCCGGTGGCGGCTCTTGATAATGCGCACTGTGCCGGTAGCCGAACGCATCACAATGCTTTCCGTGGTGATGTAACCGCCTTCGCGATGCACGCCGCGCAGCATCGAACCGTCCGTTACGCCGGTGGCCGAAAAGATCACGTCGCCGGATGCCAGTTCCATCAGCGTGTATTTCTTGTTGAAGTCGGTAATGCCGAGCTTTGCGGCGCGCGCCTTCTCGTCGTCCTTCTTGAACACAAGCCGCGCCTGAATTTGCCCACCGATGCAGCGCAGCGCCGATGCCGCCAGCACGCCCTCCGGCGCACCGCCCTGCCCGATGTATATGTCGATACCAGTGGACGGATCGCTGGTCGCGATGATGCCCGCCACGTCGCCGTCCGTGATCAACGCAACCGCCGCACCCGCTTTGCGCACGCTTTCGATGATGTGCGCATGACGCGGACGGTCCAGAACAAGTGCCGTAATCTCATGCGGCTTCACACCCTTGGCTTTCGCCAGCGCAAGCACGTTCTCCGCCGGATCGGCGTCGAGATCGATCACGCCTTCCTTGAAGCCGGGACCAATCGCGATCTTGTCCATGTAAGTGTCTGGCGCATTGAGCAACGTGCCCGGCTCGGCCATCGACATCACGGCCAGCGCATTGGGCAACGCCTTGGCGGTAAGCGTCGTGCCTTCCAGCGGATCGAGTGCGATGTCCACGCGCACGCCGCCGCTGCCCACCTTCTCACCAATGTAAAGCATCGGCGCTTCGTCGCGCTCACCCTCGCCAATCACCACCGTTCCATCGATGGGAAGCTGGTTGAACGCCATGCGCATCGCTTCCACCGCAGCCTGATCGGCGGCGTGCTCGTCGCCCCGGCCGATCTGCAACGCGGCCGAAATGGCGGCGGCTTCCGTGACGCGCACGGCCTCCAGCGCAAAGACGCGATCGAGAGCTTGAGACATTCTGTTCTCCTGAGGCGGCCGTCAGCCGACTTCCATGGGAATCATACGCGGTTTGGCGCGCACCTTGTCGGACGCCGCAATCGCCTTCAAGGCGCGGGTGATCGCTGTCTCCGCGCATTCGTGTGTGATCATCACGATGACCACAGTGTTGCCGGGTGCCCGGCCCCGCTGGATCATGCTCTCGATAGAGACGCCAGCCTTCGCCAGATGCCCCGCCATCTCGGAAAGCACGCCCGGACTGTCCTTCACATTGAGATACAAATAGTAAGGCGAAACGCGCGCTTCCGAGGGCGCGGACTTTGCGTCCACCAATTCATGCGCCGCCCGCCCAAACACCGCGCCATCGAAGCCGCGCGCAATGTCCACGATGTCGGCGATCACGGCGGAGGATGTCGGCGCTTCACCGGCACCGCGGCCTTCAAAGAAAAACGGACCGGCAGCACCAGCATGCGCCACGATGGAATTGAACACGCCTTCCACGTCGGCGAGTGGGGTACCGATCTTGACCATCGCGGGCTGCACGCGCTGGTCCAGCCCTTGCGGCGTCTGCCGCGCGATGCCCAGCAGTTTGATGCGGTAACCGAACTCCTTGGCGAAGGCGATGTCTTCCGGCGTGATCTGTTCGATGCCTTCTGTGGTGATGCGCACTGCGTCGGGCTTTACCCCGAACGCGAGGGCCGAAAGCACGGCAAGTTTGTGCGCGGTGTCGCCGCCGCCGATATCAAGCGCCGGATCGGCTTCGGCGTAACCGAGATTCTGGGCTTCGACCAGCACGTCGGCGAATGGGCGACCGGTCGCCTCCATCTGAGTTAGGATGTAGTTGCAGGTGCCGTTCAACACTCCGCGCACCGCATCGATACCGTAAGCGATCAGGCTTTCGCGCAGCGCCTTCACAATCGGAATGCCGCCCGCTGCTGCCGCTTCAAACTTCAGCGAGACGCCCATGTCTTCCGCCAGCACGGCCAATGCCGCGCCATGTTTTGCCAGCAACGCTTTGTTGGCGGTGACCACATGCTTGCCGACTGACAACGATTTCTCAACCAGCGTGCGCGCCGGACCCTCATCGCCGCCGATCAACTCAACAACGACATCGGCGTCGCCGGAGACAAGAACCTGCAGGTCATCCGCCCAGGGAATATCGGACATATCGAAGCCGCGATCCTTGGTGCGGTCTTGCGCTGTGATCATCACCGTTTCGAGCTTGCGTCCTGCGCGCGCCGACAGTTCCTGCTCGCGCGCCAGCAAAGCCTTGGCCACGCCGCCACCCACGGTGCCGAGCCCCGCGATGGCAATGCGAAGTGGACTTTTGGGTGCGCTCGCCGGCGGCGATGTTGCCGTGGCTAACGAATGGCGGGATGGGGTCATGCCTGCTTATGCCGGAAAGTGGTGAATTCGCGCGCACATCAGGGCAAATCGCCGCCAACGTCAACGGCTGACCTTATTCGCGAACTGTCATATTTTTCCGCGCGTTAGAAGCGGGGGCTCACGTCAGCCCTGAACGAAAATCTCAGCCCGGCGATTGCCGGTTTCGCCCTGCGGCATACTTTCGTAATAGACCGGCTGCGAATCTCCTACCGCCTCAATCAGTACTTTGTCGGCGGGGATACCTGCCTTGATCAGCGCCCGCCCAACCACGTTCGCGTAAGCCTGCGAGCGATTGAAGATCACCTGCAGATGCTTCTCGAGCGCCATATTCGGAGTGCGGCTTGAGGAATGGCCGATCACGCGGACATAACCCTGCCCGCCTTGGCTGCGCCATGCCTGAACCGCAGCATCGACCTGTTCGCGGCCAGACGCGCTGATTGCCGCGACGTCATTCGGGAAATAGACAACGGCCGTGGCGCCGTTGGTATTGGCATACGCGCCGCCGGCCGACGGAGAATTCAGCGACGCGAAGTTGGCGGTCACTGACCCGCTCATATCGTCCGGGCCGCCCATGCCTGCATCGGAACCGCGCGAATGGCGGCCGCGGCGCGGCGTCGTCATGGCGACAGCCTGATAGGGCACAGAGGACGTCGCGACACCGGCGTTCGCCGCTGTTTGCTGATACCGCGCGACAATCGGCGCCGCGACGAACTGCGAAACGCTGGGATCGAGCGCAGGCGCGCTGGAGGGCCGGAAACCAAGCGGTGCATCGGCCATCTGCACGCCTTGCGCGCCGGCCATCGAACCGTTCGGCGATACAGCAGGTACAGCTGGCGTGCCGCCACCGGAATACGCGACAGGGACTGTAGCGCTGCTGGCAACATCTTGCGTCGGCGCGGCTGCGGCGGTTGTGTCAGCCGACGTCGGCGCGGCCGCTGGCACAGCTGAGTTTGCCGTCTGCGTCGGCTGAGCCGATGAATTGTCGCCGCCCGTCGTGTCGATGCTGCCACTATCGCCACTGGTTGTTTGTGCGCCGGTAACCGGCGCGGGCGCGCTGGCGCTTGAATCACTGGAGCCGCTCGAATCGGATTGATCACCGGTATCGACTTGCTGAATTGCGTCGGACGAACCGGGGGGCGGAGGCGGCGCAGCCGCTGCTTCAGTGCCGCCTCGCAACGCATCGCCGCTATAGCTGGTGCGCTGGCGATCAGCCGCAAGCGAATCCGCGACCTGCTGCCGATCCTGCGCGCTGGATGGCGCGCCCGGGCGATCCGGCGTGTTGGCAAGATCGGGATACTGACCGTTGTCTGAGGCTTCCGCGACTGTCGGACCTTGGTTGGCAGATTCGTCGGCCGGGAATGGTTGCGCCGTCGTGTTGTCGTCGCCGGTCCATGTTGTCGGGTCCACCCAGTCGGGAACGCTGGAACAGGCGCTTGCGCCTGCGGCGACAACCAACACGGCTGCAACGCGGAGAAAGGTCTTGTTCATGTCGCCAACGGCCTCCAGCACCCACGCGCGAAGCTCGCGCGGCCAGCGTCAGGGTATACAAGCAGCCTCGCCCGGTTCCAAGCAAAAGTGCGAACAAAATCAAGGATCGCCGCGACAAATCTGTGAGATGCGCGCCTTGCGGGCGCAGGCGCGGGCGCGCTATCAACCCTGCCGTGTAAGCAGGTGCAGCAAAAATGCCGAAAACCGCCGCCGAGTCCAAAACCAAGCCCAAGCCCGCGCCGGAGACGACGTTGGACGATAGCTACCAGATCGGCGATGCCTCCGAATTTGGGCGCAATATGGTGCGTGTCGGCCAGCAGTCGCAGCGGCTTTTGAGCGATTTCCTGAAGCGCCAGGCCGGCAAGGCCGGAACCGAGCCGGCCGATCCGCTGAACCTCGGCAACACCTTCATGGATTTGCTGAAAGGCATGGCCGCACATCCCGCCATGATCGTGGAGGCACAGTTCCAGCTTTGGCGCGACTACATGGGGCTTTGGGAAAATACCGCGCGCCGCATGATGGGCGAAACGGTTGAGCCCTTGGTTGCGCCCGCAAACGGCGACAAGCGGTTCAAGGACAAGGATTGGCAGGAAAATCAGATATTCGACTTCATCAAGCAGAGCTATCTGCTCACGGCCAACTGGATGCAAAGCACAGTGGCAAAAGTGGAAGGGCTGGATGAGAAATCGCAAAAGCGCGTGGCATTTTACACAAAGCAGTTCGCCGATGCTATCGCGCCGACCAACTTCGTGCTGACCAATCCTGAAGTGCTGCGCGCAACCTTGCAAAGCAATGGCGAGAATCTCGTCACCGGGCTGGACAATCTGCTGGACGATCTGGACCGCGGCGAGGGTCAACTCAACATTCGCCAGTCCGCGGATGCGTTCACAATCGGCGAGAATATCGCCACCGCACCGGGCAAAGTCGTGTTCCGCAATGCACTGATCGAACTTTTGCAGTTCAATCCCACGACGAAAGAAGTTTACGAAAAGCCGCTGCTGATCTTCCCGCCCTGGATCAACAAATTCTACATCCTCGATCTTCGACCGGAAAATTCCTTCATCCGCTGGGCGGTGGCGCAGGGCTACACCGTATTCGTCGCCTCATGGGTCAACCCGGATAAGAAGCTCGCGGGCAAGACGTTCGAAGATTATATGCACGAGGGCATCTTCGCCGGGCTCGACGCGGTGCAGAAAGCCACCGGCACCGACAAGATCAACACCATCGGCTATTGCATCGGCGGCACGCTGCTATCGGCCACACTCGCCTACATGGCGGCCAAGGGCGACAACCGCATCAACACCGCCACCTTCTTCGCGGCACAAGCCGACTTCAGCGAGGCCGGCGATCTGCAAGTGTTTATCGACGACGAGCAGCTTGAGGCGCTGAAGCAACAGATGGATCAGGCCGGCGGCGTGCTCGAAGGCAAGAAAATGGGCACGACCTTCAACATGCTGCGCGCCAACGATCTCATCTGGTCGTTCGTGGTGAGCAACTACTTGCTCGGCAAGCAGCCTGCGCCGTTTGATCTGCTCTACTGGAATTCCGATACCACGCGCATGCCAGAAGCCACGCATCTGTTCTATCTGCGCCAGTTCTACAAGAACAACGCACTCTCCCAGGGCAAGATGAGCTTCGGCGATGTGAAGCTCGACCTGTCGAAAGTGAAAGTGCCGGTTTATCTGCAAAGTGCGAAAGACGATCACATCGCGCCGTTCCGCTCGGTTTACAAATCCAACAAGCTGTTCGGCGGGCCGACACGCTTCATCATCGCAGGCAGCGGACATATCGCAGGCGTCATCAATCCGCCGGCCGCGAAGAAGTATCAGTACTGGACCAACGACAAAGCCGTCGGCGCCAAACTGCCCGTCACAGTGGAAGAATGGCAGGCCGGATCGGTGGAACACGCCGGCTCATGGTGGCCGGATTGGGATGCGTGGCTGTCCAAACAGTCCGGCCCCAAAGTCCCTGCCCGCAAACCCGGCGACGGAAAACTGAAAGTGCTGGGCGACGCGCCGGGAACGTATGTGAAGGTCAAGGCGCAATAGGGACAGCAAACTAACGCCGAGGAACCTCGTGAGTAGGGCAGCGTGGCGCTATTTTGAGGGACCGTCAGGATTGTTCATCAAGTGTTGGCCGATCGTGGAGAGGTACAGGCCGCGCTTGGTTAACTGGCGACCGCACCTCATGTCGGCAGCCCCAATGTCGGTTGAACTCATTTTATGACTCACATCCCTTATCATCGTCTCTAGGTCCAGATTCGGATTGCGACCGTCCAGCTTGCCGAAATAATACATAACTAGGCCTTGCGAGACGCCTGGCATAAGTCTGTCGATTTTTTCTCTCGTTTCCATGATGGCCACGAGACATTGAACATCCGCAGTCATCGGCGAATCGAGCTTCGGTAACGACGTCTCTGATTGAGCGTGTGATGGAATGGATAAAATTAGGGCAGTGGTTACCGCCACAGGCCAATTCATTGAGTTGTCTCCTCCAGCAGCCTGACGAACTCAGTCTTCTGCTTGTCGTCGATCCAGCGCGCCACAGCACCATATCGTGCTGGTAGTCGATGAATACCATATTATCGCCGTTGCCGAGGAACGTGACGCAATCCTCGCGTACCGCCGGATGCATCTCATGGTCTGTATTCAGGAACCAGTTCATGTAGCCGTAGGTCGGCTCTAGCGGCGTTGGCGTGCGCGCCATCTTCGCCCACGCATCCGACAGTACCTGCGCCGCCCACGCATCGCCCGACAGCCGCAGATAATCAGCGGCGCATGCGCTTCCCATCGCTGCTGCGACGGCCATGCCACGAAGAACGCAAAACGTTTTTTGTTCACGCGCATCCTGCCATCGGCATCCTCAGTCAGGGAGCAGACGATCCATCTCGTTCTCAGGAAGAATGTCGGACAACTTCATGAGACATTTGAAATCGAAGATCTGATGCTTTTCCGGGCTAACAAGCGCTGGGCGGGTCCGATTAAAGACAATTCCGCTATCTGTCGCCGTGATGAGCCGTGAGCAATAGGAACACCGCTGCCCCACCGGAACGGGAATCGGCGGCTGCTCGCAACAAATCGGCGCATTCCAATTTTCCCCGAACCAGCGGGCGGGCACCAAGGCGTCCTTTCGCATGGCTTTCGCCGTTGCCATGCTCGCCGCATCGCCGCGGGTTTCGAGCGCTGCAATCACGCCGTCCCTGTCCGTCGTGGTCTTGTCCTGCGAAAGCTTGAATTTGCCCTCGAGCCTCTCAAAGGAAAGCGAAAAGCCTACGATGCCGTTCAACAGCGCTTCAACGCGTTCCGGTGGCATTTTGCCGATCAGCCACGGCGCTTTCGGCAAAAGTTTTTCTTCCTCCTGCGCCGAAAGATCGACAACCATTTGGCGCAATTCCCCGCGCGAGGCGAGCCGCACCGCGCCCTCGCCTTCGACGGCAACGTAATTCCACGTGGGAACCGTCACCGTTTTGCGGTACCAGTCCGGCGAGACATACGCGTCCGCCGCAACAAGGCCGATGCGCACGCGGTCGCCGTCCTCGAGCTTCGCCAGAGGATTTGCGATGGCGAGATGAAACCGGATGCCGCCTTTCGGTCCGTTGGCCGCGTCCAAAATTACGGGCGCGTAGGCGAACGCGACGGCGCCGCCCTGCACCGCCGCAATCGTTGCGAACACGCGTTGGCGTATAATGCCGTGCAGAATGGCGACATCGTCCACAGCGAAGGCAGACGGGCGATACATCATACCAGCCCCGCGGTTTCGGCGATGCCCAGCATGATGTTCAGGTTCTGCACCGCCGCCCCGCCGGCGCCCTTGCCCAGATTGTCCAGCACCGCGACAAGGCGAGCCTGCTGCGTCTTATCGTTGCCATAGACGAACAGCTTCATGCCGTTCGTTAGCTTGAGCATCTCCGCATCGAGCGAGTTCTGCAGATTGCCGAAAGCAAAGTTTTCGACTTCGATCAGCTTCTCGCCTGCGTAGGCTTTCGCGATCGCGTTATGCAAATCCAGCGTCGCGGGCTTTCCCGGCAACGCCCACAATTGCAGCGGCACCTCCACGATCATGCCGCGATAGAAACGTCCCACGCTGGGCGCAAACACCGGCGGGTGTGAAAGACCGGAGTGCGCCTGCATCTCAGCCACATGCTTATGCGCAAGCGTTAACCCATAGATGCGCGAAATGGTTTCGACGTACGCGGGCGAACCTTTTTCCTCGAATTCCGCAATCATAGCCTTGCCGCCGCCGGAGTAACCGGAGATTGCGTTCACGGTGACTGGAAAATCCGGCGGAACAATTCCCGCGCGCACCAGCGGACGCACCAGCGCTAGAAAGCCTGTGGGATAGCAGCCCGGGTTGGAGACGCGGTGGGACGCTTTGATCTTCGCGCGCTGCTCCGGCTCCATTTCGGCAAAGCCATACGTCCAGCCGGGGGCGGCACGATGCGCCGAGGAGGCGTCGATCACGCGCACATCGGGATTTTCAATCAACGATACAGCCTCGCGCGCGGCATCGTCCGGCAAACACAGAATCGCGATGTCCGCGTCGTTTAGCGCACGAGCGCGGGCGCGGGCTTCTTTGCGTTCGGAGTCAGAGAGCGTAATCAATTTCAAATCTCTCCGCTCCGCCAGCCGCTCGCGGATTTCGAGGCCGGTCGTGCCGGCAGCGCCATCTATGAAAACTCTCGCCGTCATGACCCTCTGCTTACGACGCCCCTTTCGCCTGTTGCCAACGTGGCACTGATCCAATTCGGATGCTCGCCAAGATGGCTTCGCCCGCACTAACACGGACGGGTCTCGAAAGCAGGTGTCGCCACGGCGCTTGCGGCCTGATCTGGCACATACAGCCTAGTTTCGCGCAAAACCGCAGTCGAAAATGGTTGCTTTCTCCAATACGGCCATTTTGTTTAGCTTCCGGCCATGCCAATGTTAACTTGAAAAGGCTGACGATTCCCGGGGTGTTTGCGGGGCGGGATCGAGGGCGAGCGTCTGTAATTTTCTTCCCGCCAAAAAATTGAATTGGGCCCGAGGCATTGCTGCCGTGCGGCCGTGAGGAGAAATAACATGGAAGCTATCAACTGGTTTCAGACCGTCGTTACAAAGCACTACGTTGACTTTCAGGGTCGCGCGCGGCGCGCGGAATACTGGTGGTATACGCTGGTTTATATCGTGATTTACGTAATCTTGGCGATCATTCAGAACATTTTGGGGACCGGCGCTATTCTCACGGGCATCTTGAGCCTTGCGTTGTTGCTACCCAGCTTGGGCGTTTCCTTCCGCCGCATGCACGACATCGACAGAAGTGCTTGGTGGCTGTTGCTTGCGTTCATTCCGTTGATCGGAGCGATCATCTTGATTTACTGGTTCGCGCAACCGGGCACGGCCGGTTCCAACCAGTTCGGTTCGGATCCGAAGGCTGGCGCCGCCGCCTAACCGGTTCGCAGACCGCAAACAAAAAGGGCGCCCGGTGGGCGCCCTTTTCTTTTCCGTCGTCACTGAACTCAGCGCTTCGAGAACTGGAAGCTGCGGCGGGCTTTCGGGCGGCCGTACTTCTTGCGCTCGACAACGCGCGCATCGCGCGTGAGGAAGCCACCTGTTTTGAGTACCGGTCGAAGCGTCGGTTCATAAGCAACCAGCGCCTTGGAAATGCCGTGACGCACCGCGCCGGCTTGACCAGAGAGTCCGCCGCCGACAACCGTGACGACCACGTCGAACTGGCCATCGCGCGCCGCCGCGATCAGCGGCTGGCGCAGGATCATACGCAGCACGGGACGCGCGAAATAAACTTTCTCTTCGCGGCCGTTGACGACGATCTGGCCGCGGCCCGGCTTGATCCACACGCGCGCAATCGCATTCTTGCGTTTGCCGGTGGCGTAAGCGCGGCCCTTGGAGTCGCGGTTTGCCTTCGGCGCTTCGCCGGCTTCCGCGCCATCCGCGGACTTGGCTTTGATCAGCGTCGTTTTCAGATCGCCGAAGCTTTTCACATCTTCCGCCATGATCAGGCCGCCTTCGTCTTAAAGTTTGTGTTCTTCGGGCTCATCTTTGCGATGTCCAGCGTCTCGGGCTGCTGCGCTTCGTGCGGATGCTCCGCTCCGGCATAGACACGCAGATTGGAGAGCTGACGCTTGCCCAGTGGGCCGCGAGGCAGCATGCGCTCGATCGCCTTCTCCAGCACCCGCTCGGGGTGCTTGCCGGCCATAATTGAGCCTGCCGTGCGTTCCTTGATGCCGCCGATATAGCCGGTGTGGTGGTAATAGACTTTCTTCTTCAGCTTATCGCCGGTCAGCAGCACCTTGGCCGCGTTGATGACGATGACGTTGTCGCCGTCGTCCATGTGGGGCGTGTAGCTGGGCTTGTGCTTGCCGCGCAGGCGCATGGCGATCTGGGAAGCAAGGCGACCGACCACGAGCCCTTCGGCATCGATCAGCACCCACTTCTTGTCGATCTCGGACGCTTTTGCCGAGTAGGTTTTCATTGCATATCACTCCGTGAAGGCGCGGGATGTACGGGCGGTTTGTCCTTTCGTCAAGCACTATCTGTGAAAAGTGCCTGATATTCGGGCACAAAGAGGAAGCGGTATTTTAATACCGTATAGAACATGAGCAAATTGAGAGACCGAACCAATATCCGCGTGGGCATCGGCGGCTGGACGTTCGAGCCTTGGCGCGGCGGAGTGTTCTTTCCGCAGAAACATCCCAAGACGCGCGAGCTCGAATATGCCAGCCGCCAGGTCACCAGTATCGAGATCAACGGCACCTACTATGCGACGCAGAAGCCGGCGACCTTCCGCAAATGGCACGATGAAACGCCGGACGATTTTATGTTCGCGGTGAAAGCGAACCGCTTCACCACGAACCGCCGCGTGCTGGCCGAAGCCAAACCGTCCATAGACATGTTCCTCAACAGCGGGCTGAGCGAGCTAAAACATAAACTCGGGCCTATCCTGTGGCAGTTCGCGCCGACCAAGAAATTCGATGCCGACGATTTCGACGCATTTCTTGCGCTGCTTCCGAAGAAGCTGGATGGCATCGCGCTGCACCACGCGTTGGAAGTACGGCACGACAGTTTCGCCACGCCAGAATTTGCAGCCCTCGCCCGCAAGCATAAGGCCGCAATTGTATATGCGCATCACGAGACCTACCCCGAGATCGCAGACGTGACGGCGGACTTCGTGTACGCACGGCTTCAGCAGAGCACAGCAAAAGTCGCAACCGGCTACACCGCCGCCGTTATAAAGAAATGGGCAAAGCGCGCCGGCGAATGGAGCGAGGGCAAATCACCGAAAGGCCTGCCGGTCATTGCAAAAGCCGCCAAGCCCGCCAGGACAGATGTGTTCGTCTATTTCATTTCCGGCGCCAAGGAACGCAATCCTGCTGCCGCAATGGCGTTGCTGAAGGAATTGAAGCCATGAGGTTTCGCGCGCCGCACGGACGGCCTATATACAACGTATGAATGCACCCGCCTCCGAACCATTAGTGACCGTTTCGCGCGAAGGCCGCGTGCTACGCCTGACGTTGAACCGTGCCAAGGCCCGCAACGCGCTCAGCCAAAACCTGATGACCGCGCTTCAAGCCGCATTGGACAGCGCGGCAGGTGAAAAATCCACGCGCGTCATCATCATCGCGGCGGATGGTGTTGCCTTCTCCTCTGGCCACGACCTGAAAGAAATGACGGCGCATCGCAACGATGCCGACGGTGGTAAGGCCGCTTTCGGCGCTCTGTTCACGCAATGCTCCAAGCTGATGCAGACAATCGTGCGCCATCCAAGACCTGTAATCGCCCAGGTTCAGGGTGTCGCCACTGCCGCCGGGTGCCAACTCGTGGCGAGCTGCGATCTGGCCGTCGCCTCCAGTGAGGCAAAGTTCGCGACGCCGGGCGTGAACATCGGTCTGTTCTGTTCAACGCCCATGGTAGCGCTTTCGCGCAATGTCGCGCGCAAGCAGGCAATGGAAATGCTGCTGACAGGCGAAATGGTGTCCGCCGAAGCGGCGTTCCGGATCGGACTCATCAATCGCGTGGTCACGCCAGAGGCGCTGGCGGGCGAAACAATGAAGCTTGCAGAGATCATTGCGTCGAAGCCGCATGCCACCGTCAAAATCGGCAAGGAAGCGTTCTACAGGCAAGTCGAAATGCCGCTAACCGAGGCTTACGACTATACCTCGCGCGTAATGACCGAGAACATGCTCAACGCGGAAGCCAACGAAGGCATCTGCGCCTTCGTGGAAAAGCGCGATCCCAAGTGGCCGGATTGATGCCGCATTATCCCGACGACTTCATCAAAGACATCCTGAACTCCACCAAGACAATCGCGATGGTTGGTGCCAGCGGCAATGAGATGCGGCCCAGCTATTTCGCGATGAAGTATCTGCTCGACAAGGGTTTCAAGATTGTCCCTGTCAATCCTTCGCTTGCTGGAAAGGAAATTCTTGGCCAGCCGGTTTATGCATCGCTCAAAGACGTGCCCGCGCCCGTCGATATGGTCGATATCTTTCGCGCTTCGGAGGCTGCGCCAGGCATCGTGACGGAAGCGTTGGCCGAGAAAGACCGCCTCGGGATCAAGACTATCTGGATGCAGCTTGGCGTCGTCAGCGAAGAAGCGGCTGTTATGGCGCGCGAGGCAGGTCTGCAAGTCGTCATGGATCGTTGCCCGAAGATCGAATATGGCCGCCATTCCGGCGAAATTGGCTGGATGGGCGTGAACCGCAAGCTGATCGATAACCGCAAGCCTCTTTTGTTCGGGAAAGGCGGTTCGCTTAAGCGGCTCTAGCCAAGCCGCTCATCTCCTGTAAGGATTGCTGCAACGCAGCATTCCTGGGAGGCCCCGATGAGCGAATATGGTTTCAATACCCTGGCGGTCCACGCCGGCGCGCAGCCCGATCCGGCCACAGGCGCCCGCGCCACGCCGATCTATCAGACCACCGCCTTCGTCTTTGAGGACGCGGATCACGCAGCTTCGCTCTTTAACCTGCAGGTTTTCGGAAACATCTATTCGCGGATCATGAATCCGACGAACGCCGTTCTCGAAGAGCGCGTGGCCGCGCTGGAAGGCGGACGCGCGGCGCTCGCGGTGGCCTCGGGCCATGCCGCCCAGCTGATCGCGCTGCATACGCTGATGAATCCGGGCGATCAGATCGTTGCCGCGCGCCAGCTTTATGGGGGCTCGATCAACCAGTTCAGCCAGGGCTTCGCAAAGTTCGACTGGCACGTGGCCTGGGCCGATGCGCGTGATCCGGAGACATTCAAAAAGGCGATCACCCCGAAGACGAAAGCGATATTTATCGAGAGCATCGCGAACCCCGGCGGCATCATCACCGATATCAAGGCGATCGCGCAGATCGCGCACGCCGCCGGTGTGCCGCTGATCGTCGACAATACACTGGCCTCACCTTACCTGATCCGGCCTTTCGAATGGGGCGCGGACATCGTCGTTCATTCCGGCACGAAGTTTCTCGGCGGGCATGGCAATTCGATGTGCGGGATTATTGTGGATGGCGGAAAGTTCGATTGGGGCAGCGGTAAGTATCCCACGCTGTCGGAGCCCTGCCCGTCTTATCACGGCATGAAGCTGTGGGAGACGTTCGGCGACATGGCTTACGCCATCGCCTGTCGCGTGCTGGGCTTGCGCGATCTCGGACCCGCGCTCTCGCCGATGAACGCATTTCTTGTGCTGACGGGAACAGAGACGCTGCCGTTGCGCGTGCAGAAACATTGCGACAATGCGCTTGAGATCGCGCGCTGGCTGCAGAAGCATCCAAAAGTGGCGTGGGTGAATTATGCGGGGCTGGAGGACAACCCTTGCTATAACCTGCACAAGACGTATTGCCCCAAGGGCGCCGGCAGCGTGTTCACGTTCGGCGTGCGCGGCGGGTACGACACGGGCATGGCGCTGGTGAACGGCGTCAAACTGATCAGCCATCTGGCGAATGTGGGCGACACGCGCAGCCTCATCATCCATCCGGCTTCCACGACACATCGCCAGCTTGACGAAGAGCAGCGCCGCGCCGCCGGCGCGGGATCGGATGTGGTGCGGCTGTCCATCGGCATCGAGGATGCTGCCGATATCATCGCCGATCTGGATCAGGCTCTGGCGGGCGATTGAACCGCGCGGGCGCCGGAAAGTTCATAAGCGTGCCATAGCGCCGCGGTCAGCAACGCGAGTGCCGTGAACTGGTGCAGCGCTGAAAGAACGATAGGCGCCTGCAGCAACAGCGTCGTGATGCCGAGCGCGATCTGCAATGCCATGATGGCGACGACCGCGTTGCCGCTCGCGCGCGCCATGCCATGCATTTTCCGGCCTGCGATCCATAGCGTCAGCGCACTCAACGCGACGAGATAAGCGCCGACGCGGTGATCGAATTGAACAAGGCCGGGGTTCTCGAAGAAGTTGATCCACCAGGGCTGGGAGAAGAACGGCGCTTCTGGAAATGCGCGGCCGTCCATCGACGGCCAAGTGTTGTAGATCAATCCAGCGTGCAATCCGGCAACCAGTGCGCCGAGCAGCATCTGGATGTAGACCAATCCCGCAAATCCCTTTGCCCACCTCGCGAGTGGCGATGTCGTGGCATCTGCGAACTTGGGCCGGAGATATTCAAAGGCCGTCCAGACAATTGCGACGAACAGGATAAGCGCGACACCGAGATGAATGGCCAGCCGGTATTGTGAAACGGAGACGCGCGTCTCCAGTCCGCTTTCCACCATCCACCAGCCGACGAAGCCTTGTAGCCCGCCAAGCGCGAACAGCACGACCATGCGCGGAATATCGCGCCGTCCGATGGCGCCGCGCCAGACGAAATAGAGAAACGGCAAAAGGAATACCAAACCGATCAGGCGGCCCAGCAGGCGGTGCGTCCATTCCCACCAGAAGATGCCCTTGAACTGTTCGAGCGACATGCCGGCATTCTCAAGCCGGTATTGCGGGATCTGTTTGTAGTGCGCGAACTCCACCGCCCAATCGTGCGCGTTCAGCGGCGGGATCACGCCGGACACCGGCTGCCATTGCGTGATGGAAAGGCCGGAGCCGGTGAGCCGCGTCAGGCCGCCAACCACCACCATGCCGGCGATCATCAGCGCGATGACGATGAGCCACCAACCCACGGCCTTGCGGTGGGAACTTGTGGCGCGCGGCGCGGCTGTGGCAGAAGCTGCGGTCATGAAAGCGGCTCTTAGCGCCGCGCCCCGCAAAGGTCCATGCGCCCGATGTCGCCCCGCATCAAGAAGCTGATCGGCCTGTTCGTGATCCTGATCTGGATCGCGGTCTATTCGCTGGTGGCGATGGGTGTGGCGATTCACGTTCTGCCGACAGCGAATGGCTGGATCGCGTTCGCCTATTATGCCCTGGCAGGGACGTTATGGATTATTCCCATCGGCTTTGTGCTGCCGTGGATGAACCGGGAGCCCGCATGAGCAACGTGACCGACAATACCGCATCGGGCCGTTTCGAATTGGCGGAGAGCGGGCAGACCGCGTTCGCCACTTATCGCCACGACGGAAATTCCTATGCGCTGCGCCACGTCGAGGCGCCGGTGGAATTGCGCGGCAAGGGCACGGCGGGGCGGCTCATGGAAGGTATCGTGAGCAACGCCCGCGCCGGGAATTTCAAAATCGTGCCGCTGTGTCCCTATGCGGTGGCCTGGTTCAAGCGCCACCCCGATGCAGCGGACGTGCTGGCCTAGCCTATTTCGCGAGCGACGCGAGCTTGCCGATATCGACCTGTTTCAGCGCGGCGACCATGTCGTCCATGCTGACGCCATTGCCCTTGACCGACACAGCGAAGCGGCCACCGGCAATCACATCCGCACTGCCGCTGTGATCGCGATTGTCGTATTGCTGATGCACCAGCATGCCGTTGACGCGCTGTGTGCGCTCGTAGCCGGTATCGGTTTCGCGCTCCATGTTGGGATCGAATTTCACGGCAAGCCCGGCAAGGCCCGACGCCGACCCCATGTCGGTAATCTCCACGCTCATGCTGGAATTGGAGCCGTTGCTGTAATGGGCGGTGGCGCTGGAGGCGCTGATGCCCATCACCTGATTGGATTCGGCGCTGGCATCGGTGCGCTTCATACCGCCCAATGATGCCGGCAGCATGTCCTTCATGCTGTGAATATCGACCGGCTTCACATGGCTGCCGCCAGTGACGATGGCGCCGATGGCGCCCAGCGCGCCGCCGACATCCACATTCTTGGCGGCGACGGCGTTGGGATCCTGGCCGTTGGCCCGCGCGGCGTTCTCCGCGGCCTGTTGCTGTTCGCCCATCTTTTGCAGGCTTTGCAGCGACTGGTTCACGCGTTCACGATCCGCCGCCGTCTTGCCGCCGAAGATGCTGGACAGGATACCGGCGGTTTCCTGCGTGCCGGTGTCTTCGCTGGACATTGTGCTGGCCCCGCTCATCGCGTTGTAGCCGACGCCGCCGATCACCGCGCCGGCGATGGCGCCGATCACGATCCACACGATCGCCGCCACGACACAGACCGCCGCGGTGTAGCCGAGCGCCTTGTCTTTCGGGCTCTTCATCAGAACCGGCAGGCCAAGATAGATGAGATAGAAGCTGTAAAGACCAACAAGACCTAAAATGCTGAGCATCGGGATGATCTGGAAAATTCCCGCAAGCCACGCGGCCGTGAAACTGTAGGCCGTGACTTTCAACGCCTTCAGCGGATCTTTCTGGCCGCCGAAGGTTGGCGCCAGCGCATCCACGATGAGGGCGGTGACAAACACGCCCACAAAGGCCAGCACATAACTCACCAGCGCGAAGAGAATTCCCGACACGACGGGAACGCGATAGGTGCCGAAGAACGGCACGCTGATGCCAAACACCGAACGGCCAATGAAGGAGGCGATGGGGCCAATGGCCGCCAGCACCGCGACATACTGCACATAAATTCCGCGCGTGGTGGACGGTTCCGCATCGATCACCGGCCATTCGGCGGCCGGCTTCATGAGAATGTTTTTCACGCGGTCGATCAGCCCTTGGCTGATCACACCCTTGGCGAAATCGGGAATTTTGCTGTGAGGCTCGTTGCTGTGTGGGTCCGTCATATTCCATCCCTCTTGAGTCATCGGCGAAGCGCAGAATCCGCGATTGTGGCCGGGGGCGCAACATCGCCGCGCCTATAAATAAGGCGGGTGAATCGCGAACGGCCGCTCGCGATGCCCGCCCTGGTCTGCAAGCTGAACCGCCACCGGACGCGCATTCAAGCGCACTCCACTGGTCGTCCGGCTTCCACCGCCTTGGGCTTTGCGGGTTCCGGCGGTCTCTCCCAGGCGACGGCTTGCCAGCGCGGGGATACTCCGTCGGATCGCAGGGGCGCACGCGAGTTTGCACCCAGCCCTGTATGGTCTCGCGTTAAATTCGCTTGGGCTTCTGCCCGAAAATCCACGTCATATCGGCACTCCTTTGGTTCTCCAAACAGAACATATAGAGAACATAAAGGAGGAACACAAGCTCTATTTATGATTTAATACTTTGGCCATGATTGTGGATAAGTCAGGCATGCGCTGGCGGATTCGATCACGGCGGCTACCAGCACATAGTCCGAATTGTCGGAAGCCTAGCCCTCACCCGGCGCGAAGTCTGGTTTCTCATTCCTGAAACTGCCAATCACCTGCGCGAGCGTCAGGGGCTTGCTGCCGGCGTCCAGCGCGTCGCTGTAGTCCTTGACGCCCAAGGTGTGGTTGAGCAATCCGGCGGCGGCGAATTGCTTTGTGATCGAAGCGATGTCGAACAGATCGTCCGCGGTGAGCAGCGTGGCGTGCTCGACCTCGCCCATGCCGCGCGCGACGACCAAAGCCGCGCCAGGACCGTTTTGCGGGTAATTATCTTCGAGCATCGGGGCGGCATAGCGCGCGACTTCGGTATTCGACGGCGATGCGCAAAGCGGTGGCGGGAGCGCGGCGATGGCCACAAGAGCGGCAAGCAACAGCAGCGGGCGCATGCGTGACTTCCCCCCGAGCACTGGACGCCCCTCCGCGAAAAGGCGGCGGCGGTTAATAAACTGGAACCTGGCGCTCGGCACATCCAGCAAGCTCGTCCCGCTGCCCGTTGCAACGGGTGGCGCACACGGGCAACATCGCGCGCTCTATCCAGTTGAGGGGCCCATGACGGACTTGTCTACATTGCTTAAAAGCAGCGCAAGCGCAGCCGCACTTTCCGTTTTCGTAACTGGTCTCACCAGCCCCGCAATGGCCGGCGCGCTTCCAGGACATGGCCATTATATCGCTGGGCATGGCGCGATCGCGCGTTCCGGCGCCGTGTTGACGATCGACCAGACATCGCGCACTGGAATCGTCGACTGGACGAGCTTTTCCATCGGAAAGCAAAACCGCGTGGAGTTCAACAACGGCTCCGGCGCCACACTCAATCGCGTGACCGGTGGCAACATCTCACGCATCGCCGGCCAACTTCACGGCACAGGGTCCGTGTACCTCGTCAACAACCGGGGGGTCGCCATACTTCCAACCGGCCGTGTCGTAACGCAGGGAAGTTTCGCTGCCTCGGCGCGTAATGCGGACGGCGACAGTTTCGGCGAAAGAAAGCGCCTGCTGTTCACCGGTGGCACACAGGGCAACGTCGTAAACGAGGGACGCATTTCCTCAGTGAACGGCCGCGCCGATCTTGTGGGGCATAACGTCACCGACAACGGAATCATTTCGGCCAACAATGTGTCGGTGATGGCCGGGAACGCGGTACGCATAACAGGTGGTATCACGGCGCATGCCGTGGGCGCGCGCGGCGGAAATATCGAAACATCCGGCTCTCGCGTCGGCATGGCCGGCGCCCGGATCGCTGGCAAATCCTGGCTGGTCGATCCCAAGAATCTGAAAGTCACGACAGGCGCGGCGGCGGCGATTGGCGCCAGCCTGAATCGCGGCACCAATGTCACATTGAAAACAGCGGCCAACGCGACGCGCGGACCGGGCACCTCATCGAGCGGCCCTGGCGACATAACGATCGCCTCGCCGATTGCCTGGAGCGGCACCGCGGCGCTGATTCTCAATGCCTATCACAGCGTCAATATTGCCGCCGCGCTGACCATCCGCGGCAAGGGCACGCTGAGCGTTGTCTATCATCATGGCGGCCTTCTGGATTTCGGCGCCGCGGGCCACGCGACGTTCAACAATCTCAACGGCCACATGAAGATCAACGGCACCAGCTATGTGCTGGAAGACAGCATCGCCAGCCTGGCGGCAGACATTGCCGCCAAACCGCGCGGCAAGTTCGCACTTGCAGACGACATCGAATCCAAGGGCACCTACGTATCGGCGCCGATACCGACAAGTTTCGGCGGCGCGTTCGACGGTTTGGGCCACACCATTTCCGACCTCACAATCAACGATGTATCAGACCAGAATGTCGGCCTGTTTGCCGCGCTCGACGGCGCTGGAACGTTGCGTAACCTGACCTTGGCGAACGCGCAGATCAGCGGCCTTTTCACGGGCGGCTACGTCGGCGGGCTCGTTGGCGAGACTGGTGCAAGCGGCACAACGCCCATAACGGGCGTTCACGTCTCCGGCAAGATCACTGGCGGATATAACAACGCGTATGTCGGGGGGATCGCCGGACTTACCCACGGTGACATCCTGAACTCCTCGTCATCCGCGACGGTTACAGGCGGCGACATTTCTTATGTGGGCGGTATTGCGGGATATAGCAGCGGGGCGATCGCGGGATCCCAAGCTACCGGCGCCATCAGCGCAGGAAATTCGTCGTACCTTGGCGGCTTGGCCGCTTACGATTCCGGCACAATCTCGAACTCATCCGCCACAGTAAAGCTGCGCGCCGACGATGGATCGACACTCGGCGGCCTCGCAGGCCTTATGGGCGGCGCCATCAAATCGTCTCACGCGAGCGGAAGCGTCTTTGGCGGGTACAATTCCCAATCGGGCGGACTTGTCGGGTATCTCTATAGCGCCGGCAGCATTGCGAATTCCCATGCCGCTGGCGCCGTGACCGGCGACGGTGGCGATGAAGGGGGACTGGTGGGTTACGCCCGAGCCGGCGCAACCATCAAGTCGTCGCACGCCTCCGGAGCCGTCGATGGCGGTGAAGAAGGAGTCGCAGGCGGACTGGTTGGCTATCTTGGCGGCGGTGACAGCATCCTGAATTCGTATGCGACTGGCAAGGTCAGCGGCGAAGGCAGCGGCGCGTTTATTGGCGGCCTGGTGGGAGAGAATGACGATGGCGCGATTGCGAATTCGCATGCTGCCGGTGACGTCAACGGCGGACAATTCGCGCAGGCCGGTGGATTGGTGGGTCTGGACAACACCGGTGCGACAATCGGCGAGTCCTTCGCGACCGGCAATGTAAGCGCGGGAAGCGACGGCATGGCCGGTGGTTTGGTGGGCAGCGGGACCGGCGATACGATCACTGTGAGCTACGCGACAGGCGATGTGTTTAGCGGCGACGAAGGCTATGGCGGCGGCCTTATAGGACAGGCCAATACTGCAATAACCAATTCCTATGCCACCGGCGACGTCAGCGGATCCGGCAACGGCAATTTTCTGGGAGGCATTGCGGGATTGAGTAGCAACTCCATTCGCAGATCTTACGCTACAGGGGACGTCTACGCCGATAGTGGCGCCGAAATCGGCGGACTGGTTGGCTATAATTCGGGATTGGTCGCCACGTCGTTTGCCACCGGCAATATCGCGGGCGGCGTCAGCAGCGCCGCAGCGGGCGGCCTTGTCGGGTACAATCAAGGCGGCGCAATCGAGAGCAGCTATGCTCTGGGGAGCGTGACCGCGACAGGCAGTGGCAGTGCCGGCGGCCTAGTCGGTTACAATGATTCAAATGGCACCGTCGCTGCATCCTATTCGGCGGGCCGCGTGTTAACGGACGGAACCCCCGCGACGGGCGGATTCGCAGGCGACAACGAAAACGCCACGGGGTTCACCAGCGACTACTGGGATAAAACCAAAAGCCGGCAGACTGTCGGTGTCGGCAGCGGATACAATACCGGCCTGACAGGCAAGACGCACAGCCAGCTGACAGCAGGATTGCCAGCCGGCTTCAGCACATCCGTCTGGGGATATAGCGCAAACACAAACGGAGGCTTGCCCTATCTGACGGGGAATCCACCGCATGATTGACGTCTAGCCGCAAGCGGCAAATATGGCGGCGGCCTCGCTGCCGGCGTTCGCTTTAATTGCCTCGCCCGCGCGTGGCGCGGACTTGCGCAAATCGCCTAACATGTATCCTGTCGCCGGGTTGGAAAGACGGGGCTTCGCATGATGTATCTGTGGATCGGGCTGGGGCTTGTCGTCCTGCTCGTGATTTTCCTGTTCAACCGGCTGGTGACGTTGCGGCAGGCGTGGAACCGGGCCTTTGCCGACATCGATGTGCAGCTGAAGCAGCGGCAAGATCTGGTGCCCAACCTGGTTGAGGCGGTGAAGGGCTATGCGGCGCACGAGAGCAGCGTGTTCCTTCAGGTGACGCAGGCGCGTGCCGCCGCGATGCAGGCGACGGGCGTGGCGGCGCGGAGCGCTGCGGAAGGCGCGCTGTCGGGCGCGCTGGGCAACCTGATGGCGGTGGCGGAAAATTATCCGCAGCTTCGCGCCAGCGAGAATTTCATGCAGCTTCAGCAGGAACTGGCCGATCTGGAAAACAAGATCGCCGCCGCGCGCCGCTTCATGAACAACGCGGCGGCGGAATACAATTCCGCCATCCAGAAGTTCCCTGCCCTGCTGATCGCTGCGCCGTTCGGATTCCAGCCGGCGCAGATGTTCCAACTCGATGCCGCCGAGCGCGCGGCCGCGAAGGACGCGCCCAAAGTGAACCTCGGCGCATAAGGCATGGCGCAACTGGGGCTCACCACCTACCGGCTGGACAACAATATCAAGTCCACGCTGTTGCTGATCGCGTTTCCGTTCCTACTGCTGACGCTGCTGGGTTTCATTTTCTTCCTGTTCGGCCTGATGGGCGATACGGAAGGCACATTCTATGCGTTCGGCTTCACGCCCGTGTTGGGCAGCGGCAGCCCGCTCGATCTGGCGTTGTCCGCGATTTATGCGTGGTGGCCCGCCATCCTGGGCATCGCGGCGGTTTGGATGCTGATCGGCTATCTGTTCAACGACGCCATCATCCACCGCGCCACGGGTGCGGTGGCGGTGACGCGCGAGGAACAGCCGCAGCTTTACAACATTCTGGAAAACCTCTGCATCAGCCGCGGACTGCAAGTGCCCAAGCTTTACATCGTCGATACGGATGCGATGAATGCTTACGCCAGCGGCATCGACGACAAGAACTACGCCATCACCGTGACCAGCGGGCTGCTGCAGCAACTGAACAGCGACGAGCTGGAAGCGGTGCTGGCGCACGAACTGACGCACATCATGGAGCGAGACACGCGGCTTCTGATCGTGACCATCGTGTTCGTGGGCATGATCTCGTTCCTGACGCAGCTTTTGTGGCGCAGCATGCAGGTGGCCTCGTTCGCGCGCGTGCGCGGCAAGGGTGCTGGCGTGGCGCTGATCTTTATGCTGATCGCGGCCATCGCCTTCGCCATCGGCTATCTTCTGGCGCTGGTGCTGCGCTTCGCCATTTCGCGCCGGCGCGAATATCAGGCCGACGCGGGATCGGTGGACATGACGAAAAATCCTGACGCGCTGATCAGCGCGCTGCTGAAGATTTCGCGCAATCCCGATGTTCCTCATGTGCCCAGCGAAGTGCGCCAGATGTTCATCGAGAACCCGCCATCGCGGCTCAATCTCGGCGGCTTGTTCGCCACCCATCCGCCAATCGAAAAACGCATCGCGGTGTTGGAGGCATTGGGTGGACACGCCCCCAGCGGTCCCGCACCCGGTTCTGTACCACCCGTTGCGGCGTCCGCGCCGGAAGCGGTCACACCTTCGGATATTCCGCCGCCGCAAAAATCGCCCTGGGCCTGACTAGGACACCGGATCGCAACCCGGCAGTTTCGAACTGTGCGACACGCGCGTTTCGGTGAAACTCTGCGAAGGCGTGAACCAGAATTTGTCGTTGCCCACGGTGGTGGCGGCGAACCTGTACTGGTCGTGCGAAAGGATGTCGTAGTGCTCCACGCGCACTTTATAGACACCGCCGATGAGGCTTGTGGTCAGCGTCAGGTGGCTGTCCTTGTAAACCCAGGTGCCGGACTCGACGTGCGTGCGCGACTTGCCGGCGAAACATTCCAGAAATTCCGAAACCCAAGCACCATTGGCGTAAATGCGGTCCACGGAATAAAGGCTGAAGGCCTTGCCGTGCTTTTCCATATACCAGTCGCCGAGCGGGAAATTACCGGCCGGCACGGCGGCGGCTTGCGTCGCGATCAGCATTGCGGCCAATGCCATAACTCTTCCCGGCATGATCCAGCTTTCTGTTTTTCGCAACCGACCCAACCGCCGCCGCAAAGCGCGCTGTGAATTGGGCAAAGTGTATCTTATCGCCCGATTGAGACAGAATACGACAGTTTCGCTTGGAATTGGCGGGGCCTGCGCCATAGTCGCGTTACGCTTTTCGCAAGGGGGATTTCATGCTCAACCGCCGCGACCTTCTGGCCTCTTCCGCCGCCACCGCCCTGGCCGCGTACGTCCTGCCCTTTGCGGCACATGCAGACGCCGATGCAGCAACCAGCCTGAACGGGCTGATGGATGCTTTTCTCCAGGAGAATTTGCGCCAGAACCCGGAGGGCGCGACGCAACTTGGCCTCGACAAAGGCGCCAACGCCGACCTCAAGGGCAAGCTGCGCGATGAATCCGCCGCCGGCATCGCGGCAGGCCACGCGCTCAATGCCGATCAGCTTCGCCGCCTGAAAGCGATCGATGCCGCAAAGCTGAGCGGAATGGACCGCGTGAATTACGACACGCTCGTCTATGTCGGGGAATCGCGCGCGCGCGTGGCGGCATTCGACTTCGGCGGAACATCCTTCGGGCCGTCGCCTTATGCCGTCAGCCAGCTTACCGGGGCTTATCAATCGGTTCCCGATTTCATGGACACAAAACACAAGATCGACACGGCGGAAGATGCGGACGCCTACCTCTCGCGCCTGGAAGCGTTCGCGGTGGAACTGGACGCCAACACGGACCGGATGAAGCATGACAATGCGTTGGGCGTGTCGCCGCCGGATTTCCTGCTCGACACAACACTGGCGCAGATGACGGCCACCCGCACGCCGGCGGAGCAGTCGCTTCTCGTCACCTCCATCGCGAAGCGCGCCAAGGCCAAAGGGTTGCCGGATTCCTATGCGCAAAAAGCCGCCGCGATCTACAACGAGCGGATCGGGCCGGCGCTGGACCGCCAGATCGCGGAAACGAGAAGCCTGCGCGCCGCCGCCACGCACGATGCAGGCTTGTGGAAGATCAAGGACGGCGAAGCCTTCTACGCGGCAGCACTTCGCTTCTCGACCACGACCGCCATGACGCCCGCGCAAATACATCAGCTGGGGCTCAATCAGGCCGCGGAGATTACCGCGCGGCTGGATGCGCTGCTCAAAGCGCAAGGCATGACGCAAGGCACGGTGGCTCAGCGCATTCAGGTCCTCAGCAAGGATCCAAAATCTTTTTATCCCAACACCGATGACGGCAAGGCCCAGGCCATCGCCTATTGCAACGACAGGCTCAGCGCCATCAAGCCGCGCCTGCCGCAGGTGTTCAACCGCTTGCCGCCTTATGCGTTCGAGGTTCGGCGCGTGCCGCCCGCCACAGAACCGGGCACGGCATCGGCCTTCAGCCAGGCGCCGGCGCTGGACGGTTCGCGGCCGGGTATCGTTTATTTCAATCTTCACGACACCGCCGAGTGGCCCAAATGGAATTTGTCCACGACCGTGTTCCACGAAGGATTGCCGGGACATCAGCTTGAGGGCGGTTTGGCGCTTTCCAACAAAAGCCTGCCGCTGATCCGCAAAATGATCGGGTTTTCCGGTTATGCCGAAGGCTGGGCGCTTTATGCGGAACAACTGGCCGATGAAATCGGAATGTATGACGACGACCCGCTGGGCCGCATCGGCTATCTGAAGTTTCAGCTGTTCCGCGCCAACCGTTGCGTTGTCGATACGGGCATACACAGCCTGAAATGGACGCGCGAACAGGCGATACAGTATTTCGTCGATGGCGATGGCGAAGCGCCCGGTTTTGCGACGCGCGAAGTCGAGCGCTATTGCGCCACGCCCGGACAGGCCTGCAGCTACAAGATCGGCCATACCGTCTGGACCAAAGCGCGCGAGCGCGTGAAGGCCGCGCTTGGCGCGCGTTACAATATCAAGGATTTCCACGACGCGGGCCTCACCTGCGGCCGCGTTCCGCTGGATGTTCTGGATGGGGTGATCGATCAATATGCACGGCAGGCCTGATACGCACGATGGCATCGCAAAACTCGACTGTTGAATCCCAGACCCTCATCGCCGTGCGCGATGTGCGGGCGAGCAGCAAGTGGTACGCGACGCTGCTGGGCGCGGATTCGCTGCCGGAACACGCGCACCGCGATCTATACGATCGGATATATGTATCCGGCCGCATGATCCTTCAGCTGCATGCCTGGGATGAAGAGGACCATCCAAACCTCACCAACGCGGACGCGGCGCCGGTGGCGCATGGCGTGGTGCTCTGGTTCGAAGTTTCCGATTTCGATTCCGCTGTGGAGCGCGCGCGCCGGTTGCGCGCCGAGGTTATCGAGGAGCCGCACGTCAACCCGGCGCCGCAGCATCGCGAAATGTGGCTGCGCGATGCGGATGGTTATGTGGTGGTGATTGCGAGCCCCGACGGCGAAGTTGCGTAATATGCATCCTGTCGCCGGATTCTGATTTCCGTTAGCTCAATATTTGTTCGGTGATGCGGACATGCGCCTTGGTCAGATGCACGCGATATTTTTCAATGTCGTCCAGGCATTCGTCGACGTTAAGGCCGGGCTGGGTTTGCCCTCTATTCAATTCCAGCGATTTGAACGGTTCCCAAGGTCCAAATTGCTTCGGCAGGCTGCTCCCGCTGCTCTCTGCGGTGCAGGCAAAGACGCGATCGGCGCCCCTGAAAATATGGATCATCATGGTTATGCCTCATCGGCGTATTTGCGCTTGTTGCAGCGCGTTTAGATGACGTCTGCGAAAGCATCGCTGAAAATATGGTCGGAGCGGCGGGATTTGAACCCACGACCCCTTGTCCCCCAGACAAGTGCGCTAACCAGGCTGCGCCACGCTCCGGATCCGATGTATTTGGCGGCACCGCCACCTTGGGGGCGCGGACTATAGGGGGCGGGTTCACGCGGAGCAACGCGGAGAACGGGTTTTTTTGACGCTGTTCAGAACGTGCGCGTGGAAAGCGCGGCGCGGAGGCGGGCTTTCATTTGCAGCAGTTCGGCGAGGAGGATTTCCAGTCGCACGCGCGTTTCTTCGCTGAGATTTTGGCCGGGCGCTGATTGCGGCGGCGGTTCGGATGGCAGGATGCGGGGGCCGAAATTCAGCACGCGGGCGGTGGGAAGTGCGGCTGTATCGGGAATGCTTTCTTCCGGTTCGGCCGGCACCGTGAGCGCCGTTTCACCGCGGCCCACTTCGGCGACATAGCGCATGCCACGGTCGCGCAACACTTTCTGCACGCCTTTAATCGTGAGGCCTTCGAGATAGAGCAGCGTGCGGATGCCGCGCAGCAGATCGACATCTTCGGGGCGATAGTAACGGCGGCCGCCGCCGCGCTTGACGGGGCGCACTTGCGCAAAGCGGCTTTCCCAGAAGCGCAGCACATGCTGGGGCACGTCGAGATCAGCGGATACTTCACTGATCGTCCGGAAGGCCTCGGGCGACTTCTCACGCAACGGGAACACGGGCTGAAGCATCGGTGTTAATGGTCATCCTCAGCGTTGGGATCGGGCGTCTGGCCGTTGATGACGGCTTTCAGAACGTGGCTTGGGCGGAACACAAGAACGCGGCGCGGCGCGATGGGCACTTCGTCGCCGGTTTTGGGATTGCGGCCCATGCGTTGCGATTTCTGGCGCACCGCGAAGGTGCCGAAGGACGAAAGCTTGACGGTTTCGCCGCGCGTGAGCGCCGAGCAAACCTCATCCAGCAAATCTTCCACCATCTGCGCGGAGTCGTTTCGCGACAGGCCGACCGCCTGGAACACGGCTTCCGTGAGGTCGGCGCGGGTGAGTGTGTTGGTGGTCATGCCATGCGACTCCCTGCCTGTGGACGGAGCCTATGGTAAAGGCGGATTTGAGGTCAACATCAAAGGGATAGGCTGGAACCTTAAAGCGGGTTCCTACCAGCGGACGAGCGCGGAGCCCCAGGTCAGGCCGCCGCCCATCGCCTCCAGCAGCAGCAAGTCGCCGCGTTTGATGCGGCCATCGGCAACGGCGGCGGCAAGCGCCAGCGGCACCGAGGCGGCGGACGTGTTGCCGTGATCGGCGATGGTGGAGATGACGCGCTCGTTGGCGATGCCCAGCTTGCGCGCGGTGCTGTCCAGAATGCGCTGGTTGGCCTGATGCGGAACGACCCAGGCGATGTCCTGCACGCTGACGCCGCCGGCGGACGCGGAAGCTTCGATGGCGGCGGCCATGTTGGTGACGGCGTGGCGGAAAACTTCCTTGCCCTGCATGCGCAGATGGCCGGTGGTGCCGGTGGAGGACGGACCGCCATCGACATAGAGAATGTCGTGCAGGCGGCCATCCGAATAAAGTTTTGAACTGAGCACGCCACGATCCGAGGAATCGCCTTTGCCCTCGCCCGCGCGCAGCACAACCGCACCGGCGCCATCGCCGAACAGCACGCAGGTGGTGCGGTCCGTCCAGTCCATCAGGCGCGACATGGTTTCGGCGCCGATGAGAAGAATGGTTTTGGCCTGACCGGTGGTAATGAAATTGTCGGCGACGGTGAGCGCATAGATGAAACCGGAACACACCGCCTGCACATCGAAAGCGGCGCCGCGCGTCATGCCAATACGCGCCTGAATCTTGGTGGCGACCGACGGGAAGGTTTCATCCGGCGTGGTGGTGGCGACGATGACCATGTCGATCTCATCGACGGAGATTTTGGCATCGGCGAGTGCCGCCTGCGCTGCTTTCAGCGCCAGATCGGAGGTGAGTTCGCCGTCCTTTGCGATGTGACGGCGCTTGATGCCGGTGCGCTCCACGATCCACTCGTCGGTGGTATCGACGCGTTTGGCCAGTTCGGCATTGGTGAGGATGGTTTGCGGCAGATAAGCGCCACAACCGATAATGTGGGAACGCGCGACAGTCACGAGGCGGCGGCCTCCTGCGGGGCGGGCGTGGCGGCGGCGATGCCTTGCAAATCGGTTTTGATGTTGGCGGTGATGCCGGCGCGCGCCATATCCACCGCCATGTCCAGCGCGCTGGCGAAGCCCATGGCGTCGGTGCCGCCGTGGCTTTTGACCACGACGCCGTTCAAGCCGAGGAACACGCCGCCGTTGGCGGAACGCGGATCCAGCTTGTCGCGCAATGTTTTCAGCGCGCCGCTGGCGAGCAATCCGCCCAACCGGCCCAGCAGCGAACGGCGAAGCGCGCTGCGCAGATAGAAGATCACAAGCTTGGCGGTGCCTTCGGCGGTTTTCAGCGCGATGTTGCCGGTGAAACCATCCGTGACCACCACATCGACGGTGCCTTCGGAGATATTGTCACCTTCCACAAAGCCGGTGAATTCCATCGGCAGCGTGGCGCTGCGCAGGATTTGCGCGGCACCTTTCACCGCATCGTTGCCCTTCACCTCTTCCGAACCGACATTGAGAAGACCGAGCTTGGGCTTCTCCAGACCGAACACCGCGCGGGCGAAGGCCTGCCCCATCACGGCGAATTCCACGAGTTGCTGCGCGTCGGTGCCGACATTGGCGCCGACATCCAGAACAATGGTCTGGCCGATCTTGGTGGGCCAGATGGCCGCGATCGCGGGGCGCGATATGCCTTCGATCAGGCCGAGCTGAAACATCGACATGGCCATCAGCGCGCCGGTGTTTCCGGCAGACACGGCGACGTCAGCGTCTTTGGTTTGCACCGCTTCAATCGCGCGCCACATGCTGGTGTTGCGGCCACGCCTGAGAACAAGACTGGGCTTGTCGTCCATGCGAACGGCATCGGGCGCATGGCGGATTTCCACGCGCGGCGCCAGCTTCGGACGTTCGGCGAGCAGCGGTTTCAGCGCGGCTTCATCGCCATGCAGAAGAAAGCGCACGGCGGGATGGCGCAGCACGGATTGGGCGAGTGCGGCCACGACAATGCCGGGGCCGGCATCGCCGCCCATGGCATCGATCGAAACCGTCAGATCGCGGGTCACCGTTGCCTCGCTCAGCCTTCAAGGGACCGTATGTATACGATCCCGGGGCGAAACCGGCTCAGGCCTTGGCCTGTTTCACAACTTCGCGGCCATCGTAATGACCGCACGACGCGCACACATGGTGCGGGCGGCGCTGTTCGCCGCAGTTCGGGCATTCGTTGTGCGACGCGGGGGCCAGCTTGTGATGCGAACGGCGCATATTCCGCTTGGACGGCGAGGTTTTTCTCTTTGGGACCGCCATGGCGGACAACTCCTTGGTTCAGAATCGGCCACTCAGGGCCGCCTTTGTGGGCGCGCCTACCACGGTTTTCGGGGGCGGGCAAAACAGGGCGCGGAGTGAACCTTAAACCCCTTCCGGATTCAAGCCATTTTCCGGCATTTTGGCTGCGCTGTCAGGACTTTCCCTTCAGCTTGCCAAGCACGGCAAACGGGCTTTCCCGGCGGGGTTCTTCAGCCCCTTGCGGCGCGGCAAAGGCGGCATCCGGCGCTTTGGGATAGGGGTCGATGGCCAGGATGAATTCCTCCAGCACCGGACCCGCGATATCGAACCGCGACGATTCGATTTCTTCCGGGCCTTCCTCGTCGGTGGCGCCCACCACAACTTCCCCGCCCTGCTCGGGATGATGCGCTTTGCGGACCAGCAGCAGCTCCCGCTCGAACCGGGAGTCTATGTGGTTGTGAAGCGGCGCCAGCGTGACGACGCAGGTTTGCACGATGCCGGCCGTCAGATGCGCCGAATAGAGAAAGCGCGCTTGGCCGCTGCGGCGAAGCGTGATGACGGCTTCGAACTTTTCGATGGCATCGACCTCAACCCATTGCGCGAGTTTCGCAAGGTCGGATTCCGATGGCGCGATGCGGACTTCCGTGCCGGCTTCGGACAAATCGCCGAGATCGAATATCCGTTCCAGCGGCGGCACTGGTGATTTTTCCGTCATGTCAGGCTCCCGGAAGCGGGCCGAAATCCGGCGCATCGGACTGTAGGCGCATGTTCGTCCGCGCGGTGTTTGCGTAATGCGCAAGCGCATGCGCGGCCGCGGATACCTGCCCGTCGCCGCGATAGATATTGCGCATGATAGCGGCGGCGAGTGCATCTTCGTCCGCCACGGTGCTGTAGGCATCGAGCCGGCCATAGAAAGCATCGGCCATCTTCTTGACGCGGTGGCCGATACCGATGTCGCCCACGCCAAGATCGCGCAGGCTTTCATCGAAACTCACGAAGATGCGGTTGATGAGCGCCTGGGCGGTTTCGCCCTCGCCGTTGGCTTTCAGCCACTCCAGCACCAGCCATGCGTGCAGCGTGAGAAGATCGAAACGTCCGTCGATCGTATCGGCAACGCCCAGCGCGGTGTAGAATTCCGGCAGGCGCGATTGGCGGACAAGGGCGTCGAAAAGCTCCGCCGCGCGGCCGCGTTCCGGGCGGGAATTGGCAAACACATTGAGCATCTTTAACCTTCGAAGGGCCTGCGCCCTTGCAACGAAACGGGGCCAAGGCTAGCACATCCGGCGATTGACCCGGTGAACCAGGGAACTCTGTTCATGCGATTTGTTGCGCTCGCGCTTTCATCCGCTTTGCTGCTGGGCTGCACGCCCATTGTCGACACGCGCGGATTTTTGCCGGATCCGGCTGCCGAAGCCTCGATCAAGGTTGGCGGCGATACCAAGACGACGCTGCAAACCAAACTCGGCGATCCTTCGACACAATCCACCTTCGGCGGCGACACCTGGTATTACATTTCCAGCACGCAAAAGACGATTGCCTTCTTCAAGCCCCGCGTGTTGACCCGCTCGATCCTCGCTGTCGAATTCAACAGGGATGGACAGGTTGACGGCCTGCATCACTACGGCTTGAAGGACGGCCACCTCGTGGCGTTCGAAACCCGCGAGACGGCTGCGCGCGGACACGAGATCACGTTCCTTGAGCAGTTGTTCAACGCGACGCCGGGCGTACCGCTGACCAGCGCGCAAACGCCGACGCCGGGTGCGGGCGGAAACGGGCCGCTGCCATAAAGCGGCCCGCTCCAGTTTCCTAGAACCCGTGCGCCAGTGCCGCGAGCAGCAGCAGCGCCACGATGTTCGTGATCTTGATCATCGGATTGACAGCCGGACCGGCGGTATCCTTGTAGGGATCGCCGACGGTGTCGCCGGTAACCGCTGCCTTATGGGCATCGGAACCCTTGCCGCCGTAGTGACCGTCTTCGATGAACTTCTTGGCGTTGTCCCACGCACCGCCGCCTGACGTCATCGAGATGGCGACGAACAGGCCCGTCACGATCACGCCGAGCAACATGGCGCCCAGCGCGTTGAATGCCTGCGACTTGCCGGCAACCCAATCGACGACGAGATACAGAACGACCGGCGACAGCACCGGCAGCAGCGACGGGATGATCATTTCCCGGATCGCGGCCTTGGTGAGGATGTCCACCGCGCGCGCATAGTTGGGCTTCTGCGTGCCCTGCATGATGCCGGGCATTTCCTTGAACTGCTTGCGCACTTCTTCCACGACCGCACCGGCCGCGCGGCCAACCGCTGTCATGGCGATGCCGCCGAACAGATACGGCAACAGGCCACCGATGAAGAGGCCGACAACCACCCACGGATCGGTGAGCGAGAAGGACGGAACCTCGAGACCCTGGAAGTAGGTGTACACATCGGAGTGGCTGATGAAGTAGCCGAGATCCTGCGTATAGGCCGCGAACAGAACCAGCGCGCCAAGGCCAGCCGAACCGATGGCATAACCCTTGGTGACGGCTTTCGTGGTGTTGCCCACCGCATCAAGCGCGTCTGTGGTCTTGCGCACGTCGCCTTCGAGGCCCGCCATTTCGGCAATGCCACCGGCATTGTCGGTAACGGGACCGAAAGCATCCACCGCCACGATCATACCGGCCAGCGCCAGCATGGTGGAAACCGCAATCGCGATTCCGAACAGGCCCGCCAGCATGTAAGTCACGATGATGCCGACGCAGATCACCAGCGCCGGAAGCGCCGTGGACTCCATCGAGATCGCCAGACCCTGGATGACGTTGGTGCCGTGGCCGGTGACGGAAGCCTGCGTGATCATCTTCACCGGGCGGAAGTTGGTGCCCGTGTAGTATTCGGTGATCCAGATGATGAGGCCGGTGATCGCCAGACCGACGATGCCGCAATAGAACAGGCTCATGCCCGTGAACACGCCGC
>DATAUZ010000022.1:0-10933 GCA_036267995.1 Rhizomicrobium sp. | reverse complement strand
GTCAGTTGGATTGGCCGCGCAAGCATTAGGCTCGACCGCTGCTGCAGAGAAGTTGTTGGCGTCGCTGGGCTATGCGGGTGCTACGGGCACGCTGGAGTCCGGCACGCCGACGGACCTTCAGCCAAATTATACGACGACTGGTACGTTTTCCGCGCCGGGCTGGTCGGACAAACTGGACGGCACGACCAACTTCTATTTGCCCGGCGGCATGCGGCTGATGGGCGTTTCCGGCGACGGCCTGATGGGACCCTTTTATCCAGGAAAGCTGGCCGTCACGCAGCCTACGCAATGTTATAGCGGCCACGCGGCCGAAACACTTTCGCTTCAAATTCCGCCAAGCGTGCGCTTTTCCAGCGTGCCGCACGACGTCCTCGTCAAGACCGCAAACATTACATTCAGGGCGCATTGGTCGCTGAACAAAAACACCCTCACCGTTCACCGCGATTTCGCAAGTACGGTCGATCAGCCGCTGTGCACAGATGCGCTGCGAAAGCAAACCGCGGCGGCGCTGAAGGAAATATCCGATAGTTACGATATTGAACTCTCGCTTGTGCCGCCGCCGGCAAAGGCCAGCGCGACAATGTCTTCGCAGAATGTTAAAGGCGGTTATAAGGGGTTGGGCATTAGGCCCGAAACATTGAAAAACTTCAACGCAGCATCTGCCGCGATACAGAATAGCGATTTCGACAACGGCATTCGTCTTCTGACAGCGGTGCTTGCCGACAAGTCTCTCGCGGCGGACCAGCGATATGTGACCTATACAAATCGCGCGTCGGCATATTACAGAGCCGGCCGGTTTCAGCAGGCGATCGACGATATTTCGCAAGCTATAAAGCTAAAAAAAGACGACGCGCGAGCTTACGGCATACGCGCCTCCTTGTTTGAGCGCACCGGCAATCAGACAGCGGCACTTTCGGACTTTGCGGCATATACGCGGTTGGCCCCCAATGATCGCGGCGTGCGCGTTGAGAGCGGCAATCTGAATTTTCAGGACGCGAACTATGCCGCGGCCATAAAAGATTTCAGTGCGGCTTTGGCCATGAACGGAAACGATTCGCAGACTCTTGTGGTGCGGGGCATGGCCTACGAAAAGCTGGGCGACTACGATCATGCCGCCGCCGATTTCGGACGCGCGGCAACCATGGGCGACATCGACCAGAATGGCGAGACGCGATATTGCGCGGCGTTGTCACGCGGGCACAAACCCAGCCTTGCGATTCCACAATGCGAAATATCGCTGCGTGCCGACCCTTATTCGGGCGATTCCCTTCAAGCGCGCGGCTATGCCTATTTCCGGCTTGGAAAATACAAGGATGCGCTGAAGGATTTCACCGCGGCGAACCATGTTTATCCCGCGAATGCGGAATATCTTTATTCGCGCGGCGCCGCGAAGTTGAGATTGGGCGACAAGTCGGGCGGCAATCAGGACTTGCAGGCCGCGCGGCAAATTTCTCCGGGTGTGGATCAGAAAATGGCGGCATGGCGGCTGGTGCCTTAGGGTTCAGCAAACGTCCCGTGCACCGCGCGGCGCGCTGACCTGTTAGACTGGCGGGATGGACGATCCGTTCGATCTCGCCCGTTTCGTGAAAGCGCAGGACCCGGTTTACGGCCGCGTGGTGCAGGAGCTGCGCGCCGGCAAGAAGCAGACGCATTGGATGTGGTTCATCTTTCCGCAAATCGCCGGATTGGGCAGCAGCTTCATGGCGCAGCGCTTTGCGATTTCAGGTTTGGAGGAAGCGCGCGCCTACCTGGCGCATCCGCTGCTGGGCGGACGCTTGCGCGAATGCACCGGGCTTGTGCTGGCGGTGGAGGGACGGACGATCCACGAAATCTTCGGATCGCCAGACGACGTGAAGTTTCGTTCCTGCATGACGCTGTTTGAAGAGGCTGAGAGTGAGACGGCGTTCAAGTCCGCGCTGGAGAAGTTTTTTGGCGGTGTGCAAGATGAGATGACGCTGCAACTTCTCCGCTGAAGCAAGGGCTCCAGCAAGAGCTTCTCACGCGGAGGCGCGGAGACGCGGAGGAACTGCCGGAAGTAATGAGTCCCACGCTCACCTGGGTGGCCCGCATTTGCGGGCCATGACAAATGGGGTTGTGACACGATTGTTTCCTTCTTTTCTTCGCGGCTCCGCGGCTCCGCGTGCAGCTTCTTTGGCATCGACGGCATGAGTGAACGGCGCTAAGGTTCACGCTGACAAAAAGTCAGAGCGAGTTATGGCAAGCGACAGCGCCAGAACAGGCACCCCCTCACCCCAGCCTTCTCCCCCTGCGGGGGCGAGGGAGCACAAGGATGAACCTCTTCCCGGTGTGTTTGAGCTGACGCCGCTCAATCCGTCGTTCAGCGAGAATCCGCATGTGCTGCTGGACCGGCTGCGTGCGGAATGTCCGGTGCGGCGCGATCCGGCGGCGGGGACGTTTTTTCTGACGCGCTATGCCGATGTGCGCGGCGTGCTTTCCGACAACACGCTGTGGCGCGGGCCGGAGCTGGCGGAGGAAGCGTCTGTTATCCAGCGCGCGCTGGCCAACCAGCGCATCGAAGGCGTGGTGACGCCGGAGGATGAACACGGCCGCGGCATTCTGCTGATGGACGATCCCGATCACGCGCGGATCCGCAATCCGCTGGCGAAGGCACTTTACAAGCGCGTGCAGAAATGCCGGCCGCTGGTGGAAGATGTTGTGCGCGAGGCGCTGGATGCGATTGGCGCGCGCAAGAGCTTCGACGCGATGGCGGTGTTCGCGCTTCCCGTTCCTATTGACGTGATCGCGCGCATCCTGGGCGTGGCCCCGGAGCGGCTGGCGCAATTCCGCGAATGGAGCGAAGGCATCATCCTGACGTTGAACCCGTTTCGCGCGCCGGAAGAAAACCCGCGCGTGGCGGCCGCGATCAACGGGCTTTCCGGTTACATGCGTGAGTTGATGGCGGCGCGCAAAGTTGCGCCGAAAGACGATCTGGCGTCCGACATGATGGCGTTGCAGGCGGAAGGTGCGGCGCTGAACGACGGCGAGATTTCCATGAACCTGCAGGCGCTGCTCGTGGGCGGCAATCTGACCACCACCGATCTCATCGGCAACGCCATCTGGCTGCTGCTGAAACATCCGGGCGAACTGGCGAAGCTGCGCGCCGATCCATCGCTGATCGGCACCTGCGTGGAGGAAGTGCTGCGCTATGAATCGCCGGTGGATGCCACCGCGCGCATCGCCTCGCGCGAGATGGAGGTGGGCGGCTGCCCCGTGCACAAGACGCAATCCATGCTGGCCTCGCTGCGCGGTGCCAACCGCGATCCGGATGCCTTTCCCGATCCACATCGCTTCGATATCGCGCGGCACGATGCGCCGCACATGGCGTTCGGCGGCGGATCGCATTTGTGCATCGGCGCGCCGCTGGCGCGGCTGGAAGCGCAGGTGGCGATATTGGCCTTCTTCGACCGCTTCCCCGATGCGCGCCTGGCAGAACCCGACGCTAAGGCGCAATGGCGCGTGATGCCGTTCTTCCGGGGGTTGAAGGAACTGGTGGTGGAGGTTTGAGGCGTTCGGTTATGTTATAATGCCGCCGCTATGGCGAACGTGAAAAAAGGACTTCTGACAGCGCCCAGCGAATGGTGGAAACACCTTCGTGACGTGAAGCGCGAGTTCTGGAAACGCGAGCGCAAGGCAGCGAAAGCCGCGGCGCGTATAGAAGTTCGGCGAACCAATGCCGACATAAGACGCTTCTGATTATTTGCTGGCGAGAAGTGCGACACCGGCCAAAGCAATGCCTAGCAGGAGACCTCTTTTAACCTGCGGACTGTCCATTTTCTTGCCATGCGCGAAGCGGACATGATGCTCGCAGTTCAACCAAACCAAGTCATACCTACGGTCGTAAAAACTTAATGCTCGTGTGAGAACTTCCCACTCCGGTAGATCGCTCCAATAACCTTCGTCCTGCCAGTCTCCATTCGGTGAAAATTCCAGCATGGAGATCGTCTTAAGCCCGTCTGGCTCAAACGAAGTAACCATTGGCGTTCCATAGTCCCAATAGTCACTGACAATTGCAAAGTGCCGATATCCCGGTCGCGCGACTGAAATAACCGAAGCTGGGCGCGGCCAAATGCGATAGTTCATGGCATTACCTACAGAACGAATCGGGTTCATTGTAGCACTTTGAACGAGGGTTGCGAGTGGTTCAGATTTTGTATGCCCGCGATCGTGTTGCCGTGCCGTGGAAGAACGGCGGCGGGGTGACGCGTGAGGTGATGGTGTTTCCACGCGGTGCCTCGTTCGAGAATTTTGGTTGGCGCGTGAGCATCGCGACGGTGGAGCGCGGCGGGCCGTTTTCTGTTTTTCCGGGCATTGACCGCACTATCGCATTGTTCGAAGGGCGCATGTCGCTTGCGATTGCGGGGCGTGAGGTTGTGACGCTTTCGCGCGAGTCAGAGCCCCTTGCATTTGCGGGCGACTTAGCAACGCAAGCCGCGCTGATCGGCGGGCCGGTGACGGATTTGAATGTGATGACGCGGCGTGGGCAATTCACCGCGCGCATGACACGGCGCAGGCCCGTGGGCAGCGTGATGTTCGGATCGCACAATGCCGCGACTATAGCGCTGGCCCTGGCGGCGGTGACGATCGGCGGCGGCGCGGAAATGCCGCTGGCGGCGGGCGATGCGCTTTTTGCCGAACCGGGCGCGCCGCAGACGATTTCGCTGTCTCCCGGCGCGGATTTCTACTGGATCGAGATTTTTGCCGCGCCGCCCCCATAGCGGGAAGTTGCTGTCATTTGCGGCCAATAGCGATAAAGAGAGGCCCGCATTTCACGCATTCCGCAAAGGTCCGGCCCATTGGCTTTCCGCAAGACACCCGCCGCCATCGCCCGCGCTCTGGCCGAGCGCGATTATAAAGAGGCGACGCCGGTGCAGGCCGCCGTGCTGGAAGCCGGTGCGGAGGAGCGCGATCTTCTGGTTTCCGCGCAGACGGGCTCGGGCAAGACGGTGGCCTATGGCATCGCCATTGCGGCCACGCTTCTGGACGGTGCGGCCACGCTGGGGCCGGCGGGCGAACCACTGGCGCTGATCATTGCACCGACACGCGAACTTGCCATGCAGGTGCAGCGCGAACTGAACTGGCTTTATCAATATGCCGGCGCGCGCGTGGTGGCGTGTGTGGGCGGCATGGACCCCGGCCGCGAGCGCCGCCAGCTACAAGACGGCGTGCATATCGTGGTCGGCACACCGGGACGCCTGCGCGATCATCTGGAGCGGCGGGCGCTGAAAGTTTCCGCGCTCAAGGTTGTGGTGCTGGACGAAGCGGACGAAATGCTCGACATGGGCTTTCGCGAAGACCTGCAATTCATTCTGGAGAAAGCCCCGGCGGCGCGGCGCACGTTGCTGTTCTCGGCCACCTTGCCCAAGGCAATCGTGGCGCTGGCGCGCGACTATCAGCGCGACGCCTTGCGCATCCAGACGGGCGGCGTGGCGCAGGGCCATGCCGATATCGAATATCGCGCCGTTCGCATCGTGCACAACAAGGTGGAAAGCACAGTGGTGAACCTGCTGCGCTTCATGGATCCGCCCAGCGCGCTAGTGTTCTGCGGCACGCGGCAAGCGGTGCGCCATCTGGAAGCGACGCTTCGCGAGCGCGGTTTCGCCGCCGTGGCCTTGTCTGGCGAACTCAGCCAGAGCGAACGCAATCACGCGCTGCAGGCGTTGCGCGACGGGCGGGCGAAGGTTTGCGTCGCCACCGATGTTGCGGCGCGCGGCATCGACCTGCCCAATCTCGGCCTTGTCATCCATGCCGATCTGCCCAACGACGCCGAAGTGCTGCAGCATCGCAGCGGGCGCACGGGGCGCGCGGGGCGCAAAGGCGTGAGCATTCTTCTGGTGCCGAACGCACGGCGCCGACGCGCCGAGGAAATGCTGGGGCGCGCGCGCATCGCTTTCACCTGGGCCGAACCGCCCTCGCCCGAAGACATCCGCAAGCTGGATCAGGACCGCCTGCTGCAAAATCCCATCCTGGCGGAGCCGGGTAGCGACGACGATCTGGCGATGGCCAAAGCGTTGCTGGCGGCACACGATCCGCGCGCGATCGCCACGGCGTTTGTGAAAATGTACCGCGCGCAATTGCCAGCACCCGAAGAAATTCCCGACAGCGAGGCCCGGCCCGAACCGCGCGGCGCGCGCGAACCGCGCAATCGCGAGGAACGGCGGCGCGAGAAATTCGGGCACAGCAATGACGCGCGCGAGACGCCGCGCGCGCCACGCGGTGAGGCGCGCGGCGAGATGCAGAACGGCGTGTGGTTCAAGATCACGGTGGGGCGCGAACGCAACGCCGATCCCAAATGGCTGCTGCCGGAAATCTGCCGTCAGGGCGAGATAACGAAGAAAGATATCGGTTCTATCCGCGTGTATGAGCGCGAAACGCGGTTTGAGGTTTCGCCCGACGCCGCCGAGGCGTTCGCGGCGAAAGTGGCGGCGCGCAAGAAAGGCGGCGTTCGGATATTTGCGGCACCCGATGGTCCGTCCGTCGATACGGCGGAGGCCGCCGCGCCACGCAAGCCCGCGCATTCCGGCAAACCGCACTTTGGCAAGAACAAACCCAAGCACGGTTTCGCGGGCAAGAAGAAAGCCGCCAAACCTCACCGCTAGGCGGGTTGCGTTAGACGTTCTTCAGCGCATTGCGAAAGCGCCTGTCGCGTTTCAGGTGCCATTCGCGGCTCATGGCTTCGTTGCTGGTGGCGTAGCGTTCGGCATAGAGGCAAACCCAGTGCCGACCGCGCGTGGATTTGGCGCCGCTGCCGTTGTTGTGCTGGACGAGGCGCCGTTCGAGATCGGTGGTCCATCCGACATAGGTGCGCCACGCCGGGCCGTCCGCGCATCCCAGGACGTAAACGTAATTGGCGGTCATGGCGAATTTATCGGCCTTTTCGGCCGCTATCGCCATATCGCAAACGCGGCGTAGCTCAGGGGCAGACGGTGGACGTGTTCGTGCCGTTATGCGTGGTGACGCAGTTGCCGCTTGCCGCTTTCTTTTTCATTTCGGCTTCCATCGCGGCGCGCTGGCGCGCCATATCGGCCTGCATCTGCGCGCGCTGCCCCGCCACACCGCCGCCGTGCACGTCCTGCATCATGGTGCCGCCAGCGGCCTTGTCGGCCGCCGTCATCTTGGCGACGCAATCCTTGTATTCCGCCGTGCCGGCCGCGAGCCCATAGGACGCACATTCCTTGCCCCAGTCGCTGCCAGCCAGCGCGGGCGTGGCGAGACCGAACAACAAGATGGCAAGAACGATCTTCGATGGCATGGTTTTCTCCGGCGGTTCAGTTGGGCGCGTAATAGTGACAGCCCTGATGGATGTCGTTGTTGTAATAGGCGACGCAGCGGTTGTTGGTGATGTAGAGCATTTCGTTAAAATGGTTGATCGACTTCTGCTGCATGTGATCATCGAAAGCGTTGTTACGGTCCTGCTCCTGCTGATCCATCATCGACATGAAGGCATCGTGGCGCTCGTTCTGCGACGCCATGTTGGATTCAAATTGCTGACGCAACATGCGGTTGGCTTCATCTGCCTGCTGTTGCAGCGCTGCCATCGCCTCCTGCCCCTGCGCGCGAATCTGCTGCAGCCCAACCTGGACGGCCGCGTTCATGCGCTGACGCCATTGCGGCGTGATTTCAAAGCTGTCGCGCATGACGTGCAGGATGCGCTCGGCATGGCCCTGCTGATCGGCGGGCGTGCGAAAGCCCATGATCCAGGTATCCGGCACAAGCCAGAAACCGCCGTTGCCAAATTGCGCAAGCTGCGTGACCACGAACACTTCGGCGAGATAGGGCTTGCCCTTGATCTGGCAGGTGAAGAGCGCCGAGCCGGCGTCTATCTGCGGCGGCGGCCCCTGAACGCCGATTTGCGCGCGCAATTTGTTTCCTTCCGCCGACGCTGCTTGCGCAAATTCCGGGTCGGGCCTGGTGCCCTTCAACTGAACATTGCCGCAGGATTTTGCGAAGGTGCGCTTGCCGTATTCGGCGGCGAATTCCTGGCCGTTCTCATAATGCATGGCGGCCGCCTGCCCGATCACGCCGGCGGCGACCCATGTGCCTTCCGCATGCTGCGCGCTGGGTAGCGTGAAGGTAGGAAGTTCGGGATCGTTGATGAACATGGTGGTGGTGCCGTCAGGCGTGCTCACCGCTAGCCAGGGATGGGCGAGATACGCCGCCTTGCGCTCAACGCCGCCCTGCATGAGCCAGCCCTTGGGCACCTGCACCGTGAAGGCCTGTTCGGCCGGATCGGTGAACGTGACCGTCTCATCGCCGGCGCGCGACGGCGAAAACCACGCGGCCACGGCCAGCAGGCACGCAGCCGCAACAATTCCGGATAGGTGTTTCACGATCGCAATGCCCCGCCATAGGATCGCTCCCGCTATAGCGGGCCGCGCGGCAATTGCGGCGGGGCAAATCGTGGCAAATGCGGACTTCGCGGGACACGGCTGCGCGCGGCCAGGTCGCGCGTGCGGATTATAATGCGTCAGATGGCCTGTAAGCCGGGTTCTGTCCACCCGTCTTCGCGCTTGCGCGCTACGCCGGGATAGATGGCCATTCCTCTGGGATGCTTGTTACCAAGCACCTCGCGCGACCTACCCGGACGGCTATCCGGAAACGGATTACGTGCCATCCCTATTTGATCTTGCTCCCGGTGGGGCTTGCCGTGCCACTCCTGTTGCCAGGAACGCGGTGCGCTCTTACCGCACCTTTTCAACCTTGCCGCGGCTTTAGGCCGGTAGGCGGTTTCATTTCTGTGGCGCTTTCCCTCAGGTTGCCCTGGGCGGATGTTATCCGTCACCGTGTTTCCGTGGAGCCCGGACTTTCCTCCAGTTCCCCTTGCGAAGAACCAGCAGCCATCCGGCCATCTGACAATAGAACCTGTCACCCCGGCCAGCGAAGCGCAAGCGAAGCGCGATCCGGGAACTATGGACGGCCGGCGTTGCGCTACGCTGCCGGCCAAGACACTGCTCTAATGTGAACATTCCCAGCACGAGTTCCTTAAACATCTGAATTACTTGCGAAGTTCCCTCGGAACGTATCGCGAGGCCGGACTTTTTCCCTTTGAAGCAGTAAGGAACTGTATCTATGGGACGTGATGGAAGAACGCCGCAAATGGCCATCATCGGGCCGACCGGAATGCCGCTCACCTTGAACAATTTGCCGTCGCCGAGAACCAAACGCTGGGTTCCGCGCCGCAAGGCCGAAGTGGTGGCCGCCGTGCGCGGTGGATTGCTGTCGCTGGACGACGCCTGCGCGCGCTACGCACTGACCTTCGAGGAATTCATGAGTTGGCAAAGCGCGCTGGAGCAATATGGCCTTGAAGGCCTGCGCGGCCGCGACATGCAGGAACACCGCAACAGCGTGTAGAGCAGCGCCTTCGAGGCCCATCGCATCACCCTGAGGTGCGAGCGAGCGAGTCTCGAAGGGCGACATGATGCGCACCTCAGGATGACGATGAGTTCCTAATCAGGCAAGCGCGCGATCCACGGCCGCCATTGCGTGCAAGGTGGTGGTGTCGAATGTTGGAACGCTCGCGTCGCCGTCTTTCACCAGCAGTGGAATCTCTGTGCAGCCCAGAATGATCGCGTCGGCGCCGCGCCGGACCAGCCGCGCCATGATATCGCGATAGGCGGCACGCGAAGATTCGAGAAACTTTCCGCGGATCAACTCCTCATAGATCACGCGGTCGGTTTCGCGCGCGTCCTCGCCCTCCGGCACGATGACGTCGATGCTATATTTGGTGGCGAGCGTGCCGCGGAGGACATCGTCGCGCGTCATGGTGAATTGCGAACCGAGCAAGCCGACGCGCGTCGCGCCGGATTTGCGGATCGCTTCGCCCAGCGGATCGGCGATGTGGAGCAGCGGACATCCCGCGGCTTTTTCGGCCTGCGCCGCGGCGGTGTGCATGGTGTTGCAGGCGATGAGAAGGAAGTCAGCGCCAGCGCTGGCAACGCTGCGCGCGGCGTCGGCGACTTTCGCATTGGCGGCGTCCCAGTCGCCGGACTTTTGCAGTACCGCCATTTCGGCGAAGTCGCAGGAATGGATCAGCAGCTTGGCGGAATGAACGCCGCCCAGCCGCTTCTGCACCTCGCGGTTGATGGACTGGTAGTAGATGGTGGTGGATTCCCAGCTCATCCCGCCCAGCATGCCGATGGTTTTCATGGGTCGAGACTAAGGGGGAGGCTTCTGTCGCGCTATGCGCCCGCGTGCATATCGGCTTTGCGCGCCAATAGCCCCGCCAGACTCGCCGCGCACTCATCGTCCCATACACCGGTCAGCGACGCGGGACGGAAATGGCGCTGGAAGGCGGTGATGACTTTTTCGGGCGGAACATCTGTGTCGGGCGGGAGGCCGTAGCCGTAGCGCGCGAGGTCGTCGCTAGTGGCCCCCACCGTTTCGCTAAGCGAAACACCTCCCCCCTGAACGGGGGAGGAAATCTGCGGCCACAACCCGACTCCATTTTCCGCAAGCAGCTTCCACGGAAACAATTCGCCGGGGTCTTCCTTGCGCGCGGGGGCGACATCGCTATGCGCCAGAACGCGCGACGGCGGTATGGGATGACGCCCGATTACGCCTTGCGAAAGTTCGATCACGGCGGCGATCTGCGGCTCGGTGAACGGCACATAGCCGAACGCATGACCGGGATTGACGACCTCGATGCCGATGGAGCGCGCATTCACATTGCGCTCACCAGCCCAGTACGAAACACCCGCATGCCAGGCTCTGCGATATTCCGGCACATGCGCATAAACGCGGCCGTCGCGATCCACCGTGTAATGGGCGCTGACTTTCGCCACCGGATCGCAGAGCCGCGCCAGCGCCTCCCGCCCCGTCTTCATGCCGGTATAATGCAGCACCAGAATGTCGACGGCCGCGCCGTCGGGGCGCGCATCGTGATTGGGTGATGGGCACTGGACGATGCGGAGCGTCA
>DATAUZ010000021.1:0-2358 GCA_036267995.1 Rhizomicrobium sp. | reverse complement strand
CTTCCGCGACATCAAGCGCGAGCACGCGCGCGCGCGCATCGGCCAGTGTCATGCCGGGACGCAATCCGATCTTCGCCGCGGCGAGATCGACGGCGCTCAGGCACAGCGCGTTATCGATTTTCTGCGCGACAACGAGCGGGTTTTCCCCGCGCGCTTTACGCTGCAGCCGGTCTGTCGGCAGACGCAGAAACCACAGCGCCAGAATGCGCCGCGCGCTCTTGCGGTGCGCGAAAAAGTCCATCATCACAATCCCATTCCATATCCCAATTTCCGGTCTGTCCGTGCCGGTTGCGGGCGAGTGTCACGTCGAAGCGGGGTGCGCCCCATTCGTCGCTGTTTTCGCTAGCTGCGCTCTTCACCAGCCAGCGCGTTTCGGCGGAGCTGGCTTGCGGCGGCGCATTGAAGCGAAGCAGAAGCGCCATCACGCCTTTGACTTGCGCCGCGAGCGTGAGTTTGCGGCTGGCGACAAGATCCAGAATTTTCGGCGTTCCGATCACTTCGATGATCGTTGCGCCCAATGCCGCACAGGCGAGCGCATCGGTGGCGGCGCGCAACGCATCTGCCGCATTGGCCGCGCGCAGCATCACCAGCCGCCGTGGATCGAAACCCAATTCCAGCAATCCGCTGCCGGACATCTCGCCATGTTCGAGGGCGGAGAAATCCTGCCGGATCCAGAGAATCTTTTTCGTCCGTTCCGCGCGCAAAGTGAGGGCGGTGGCAAAGCCGCTGGCTGAAGCAGCGCTTTGTGAATCGGCGGCGAACACCTCGTGCAACGCGCCAACCAGCAAGCCTTTCGGGAGCACAGAATCCACGCCGGGATGTCCCAAAGCCACGCGCTTCTCCCGCCCCATCTGAAGGGAGGCGGGCTTTATCAGCGCCCGCGCTGCTGCCAATTTTTCCAAGACTTCTGCCACTTTCTCCTCATATGTTCCTGATATGTTCTAATGTAGTCCGCCGCAAATCAAGAGTCAATATTTTCCTATGTCGTTGAAAGCGCTGGCGGAATCCGGAGCCGGACACGGAATGCGTTTTTCCCATTATATAGAAGCATGGTTTCTCCCGATTACGGCCTCATCGCAGACATCGGCGGCACGCATGTCCGCTTCGCCACCGCCGATCCCAAAACCGGCGTGCCGGACATCGCGTCTCTGCAGATCACGGGCACGAAGGATCATTCCGACATCGCCGCTGCGGCGCAGGCGTATTTATCCGTGCGCAAGCTTAACCAGCCGCCGCGCGCGATCGTGTTTGCAGTGGCAGGGCCTGTCACCAATGGCGAGATCACGCTGACCAACGCAGGCTGGCACATCCGCGAAAGCGATCTGCGTGCCGATTTCAAAACGCACAAAGCGCATCTCGTGAACGATTTCGAAGCGCTGGCGATGGCCGTGCCGGTGCTTGCCGGCAATGGGTCTCTAAAGTCTCTGGGCGGCCCTGCCTTCGATGCGACGCGCAACGGCGCCATCGCCATTGTCGGTCCTGGTACGGGACTAGGCGTCGGCGGCGCGATTCACAAAGACGGCGAACATATCGCTCTCGTAACCGAAGGCGGGCATGCCGCATTTGCACCGACCGACGATCTCGAAATCGAAATCTTGAAATTCCTGACGAAGGAATTCGGTCGCGTATCCAATGAGCGGCTTCTATCAGGACCTGGAATCTTCAACCTCTACACCGCCATGTGCGCGGCTGAAGGCAAACAGGCGGCGGATGTCACGCCCGAAGAGATCACCAAAACAGCGCGCGAAAAGCCGGACTCGTTCGAAGCGAAAGTGTTCGCGCGCTTCTGCGCGATACTGGGTTCGGTCGCGGGCGATGTCGCTCTGATGCTGGGTGCGCGGGGCGGTGTGCTGATTGGCGGCGGTATCTTGCCGGACGCAGCGGAAATTTTCGCAAAAAGCGAATTCCGCGCGCGCTTCGAAGCCAAGGCGCGCTTCACCGATTATATGAAAGCAATACCGACCGTGCTCATCATGGACACCCATGCCGGACTGGTCGGCGCTGGCGCAATCCTGGCCGACGACGTGAACTAATAGCATCACCCTGTCATAGCCCGGCTTGACCGGCCACCGTGTAAGCGCGTGCCACGCGCGCATAAGAGTTCAACACCCGCCTGGGCGGCCCGCTGTTGCGGGCCATGACAGCTTTAGGATTGGCTGTCAGGGAGCCCAATAAACGTCGGTTGGCGCTGCATTTTGGTTGAGCACCGCGCGCACTGGCATTTCTTGCACGTCGTTTCCGGTCGACGCAGCTTCATACGCTACGCGCTTCGCCGCGCCTTTGAGCAGCACAACAATCCACTCGGAGTCCAAGATTGCGCGCAAGGATAGCGAGATCCGCTCATCGGTTTGCGCCGCG
>DATAUZ010000020.1:0-206289 GCA_036267995.1 Rhizomicrobium sp. | reverse complement strand
CGTATCGAAGAAGTTGATGCCAGCTTCCAGCGCCTTCTTGATGAAGGGCCGCGACTCCTCTTCTTCCAGCACCCACTCCGCCCAGCCTTTCGGCGAGCCGTAGCTCATGCAGCCGAGGCAGATGGGCGAGACGCGTAGACCGGTTTTGCCGAGACGTTTGAGTTTCATGATGTCCTCCTATTGGTGGCCGAGCACGCGGTGCGGCACGTAAGGCTCTTCAAGCGATTTGATCTCGTCCGGCTCCAGCTTGAGCTGCTCCGCGGCGATCGCGTCTTCCAGATGGTTCATCTTCGAGGCGCCGACGATGGGCGCGGTGATGCCCGGCACCTGTAGCATCCAGGCGAGCGCCACCTGCGCGTTCGGCACGCCGCGCTTCTTCGCGATCTCGCTCACGCGTTCAACCACGGTGAAATCCTCGTCGTGGTAATACACGTTGTGCGCGAACTCGTCCGACTGCGCCCGCGTCGTCTCACCCTTGTCCTGACGCCGGCGATTCCCGGTGAGGAAGCCGCGCGCCAGCGGGCTCCACGGGATGATGCCGATGCCTTCGGCGCGGCAGAGCGGGATCATTTCGCGCTCTTCCTCGCGGTAGATGAGATTGTAGTGGTTCTGCATGGAGACGAAGCGGGTTTTGCCCATGGCATCGGCCTTGGCGAGATATTGCGCGAACTGCCAGGCATACATGGATGAAGCGCCGATGTAGCGCGCCTTGCCGGCCTTCACCACATCGTGCAGCGCATCGATGGTTTCCTCGATCGGTGTGTGCGGGTCGAAGCGGTGGATCTGGTAGAGATCGACATAATCGTGGCCCAGCCGCTTCAGGCTGTTGTCGATGCCGTGCATGATGTGTTTGCGCGACAGGCCCGACTGCAGCGGCGAATCCGACATCGGGCTGAAGACCTTTGTCGCCAGAACGTAATTCTCGCGGCTGCCTGCAAATTCCTTCAGCGCGCGGCCGGTGACTTCCTCGCTCACGCCCAGCGAATAGACATCCGCCGTGTCGAAGAAGTTGATCCCGGCTTCCACCGCGCGCTTGAAGAAAGGTTTGCTGGCGGCTCCGTCCAGCACCCAGTCGCGCCACTTGGGCGTGCCGTAGGTCATGCAACCGAGGCACAGGCGTGAAACCTTCAGCCCGGTGTTGCCGAGATTGACGAGTTCCATGGGGATTCCTTTCGATGGCGGGGCTGCATGAGTTTAGACCCTGCAGGCCGGAACATCGAAGGCGGAACGCCGCAGCTAGAAGCCGAAGACCTTCGCCAGCAGACCGATAACGCGGCTGCGGAACACAAGTGGCGCATCGGTGACGCCGAGCGTGATGCACGGCCCTTCCGGATCAGCCAGCGGGCGATGCTCCACGGTAGGATCGGTGGTCTGTATATCGCCCCGCGCATAGGTGCCGGTGACATCGGTGTAGCCGCCCGTCAGGCAGAGCGTGAGTTCGTTGCCCTTGTGGCTGTGAACGCCAACACCGGCGCCCGGCTCGCTGCGGATGAGACGGGCCTTGGATTTTCCACGCACCGGCAGATCGGCATAGGAAATGCCGCCCGCAATCCGGCGCCATTTCACGCTGTCCAGATCACCGCCAATGTAAGAGCGCAGCGGTTCTGGCGCTTCGGCTTTGCCGATGGCCGTCAATTTCGGCGCTGCGGGTTCCGTTACAGTGTCGCTCAAGCGCGCGAGAACGGATTCCAACGCGCCGCTCGACAAGGCTTCCGGCTTGGCCGTGGCCAGAAGCGCGCCGCCCGCGGCTTCGGCCTGGCCGACCGTGCGGCGGCATTGCGGGCATAGCGCCAGATGCGTCGCCAGGATCAGCGAGGTGGCTTCGTCGCTGGCGCCGGCGGCGTAATCCAGCAGCAATTCTTCGGCGGGGTGGTGTTGCATACTCATTCTTCTTCACTCCCCAGGCTGGCGCGAATGCGCGCCATGGCAAGGCGGAGACGGGATTTCACGGTGCCGAGCGGCAGACCCAAGGCTTCCGCAATCGCGGTGTGGGGTGTGTCGGCGAAAAAGGACATTTCAATGACCTTGGCCTGATCTGGCGGCAGGGTTCGCACGGCGGCGATCAGTTTGTCTTCCTGTTCGGCGCGGACCATCTGCGCATCGGCTTGCGGCTCGGCATCGGGCACGAAAGCGGGATCGTTGGGATCGAAGGTGGGGCGGCGCTCGCGGCGGATGGCATCGATCCGCAGGTTTCGCGCAATGGTGAAAATCCAGGTGGAGGCCGACGCCTTGCCCGGATCGAACATGGCGGCCTTGCGCCAGATCATCAGCATGGCTTCCTGGGCCAAATCCTCTGCCGCGCCGCCAGTGGTGCCCAGCCGCAGCAGATAGCCTTTCACGCGTGGCGCGAAATGCTCGAACAGCGCCTTGAAGGCGGCGCGATCCCGCCGGCAGCCCACGGCCACCAGCATGTCGTTCAGTTCGGTCTTTTCATCGGCGCGCGAGTCCATGAGCCTCACTTTGGAAAGCGCGAGATGGCGCACACCCCGGCCAGCAAATCGCGGCCATGAGAGGGAGAGGTTCGGCAGCGGAGCGGTCGAAGCATGCACCATCATACCGGCATTTACGCTGCCTGCCGCGATCCGGATCACTGATCCACATGAAGGCCAATCCCGTATTCCCCAATACGCAAACGAACGGGAGCCCGGATTGGCGCAAGAACACAAGGCCGCAGAGTTCACGGGACCGGGACAGGACTTCGCCGTGGTGGGCACCGGCGTGGCCGGCATGTCTGCCGCATGGCTGCTGGCCGATCGCCACAAGGTAACGGTATACGAGCGCGAAGGCCGCGTGGGTGGCCATAGCCATACCGTGGAGGCGCACACACCGCGCGGGACCGTTCCCGTCGATACCGGCTTCATCGTTTACAATGAACCGAACTACCCCAACCTGACGGCGCTGTTCAGCCATCTTGGCGTGAAGACGGAGTCCAGCAACATGTCGTTCTCCGTCTCGCTGGATGGCGGGGCGATGGAATATGCCGGTGGCACATACGGCGGGCTGCTGGCCCAGCCGAGTTGCCTGTTCCGCGCCGACTATCTGGCGATGCTGCGCGATATCGTGCGGTTTTATCGCGAGGCGCCCGATCTTCTGGCCGAACGCGAAGACGCCAATATGAGCCTGGGCGACTACCTAAGGCTGGAGAAATATTCCGACGGTTTCGCGCGGCTACATTTGCTGCCAATGGGGGCGGCGATCTGGTCGTCGTCGCTGGATGACATGATGCGTCATCCCTTGCGCGCCTTTGTGCGCTTCTTTCAGAACCACGGGTTGTTCAAATTCTTCAACCGCCCGCAATGGCAGACGGTGAGCGGCGGATCGCGCGAATATGTAAAGGCGCTGACGGCGCGCTATGCGGACAAGATTTCCGTTGGCAACGGCGTGCGCGCGATTGAGCGCGATGCCTTCGGCGTCACCATCATCGACTCCAACGGGCAATCGCGGCGCCACGACGGCGTGATCATTGCCGCCCATGCCGATCAGGCGTTGGGCATGCTGGCCAAACCCTCTTACGAAGAAAGCGCGCTGCTGGGCGCGTTCGGCTATCGCCCGAACCTTGCGGTACTGCATAGCGACCGCGCGCTGATGCCCAAGCGGCGCATGGCCTGGGCGAGCTGGAACTACATCGGCCAAAGCGATACCGACGCCAACGCCGACCTTTGCGTGACCTACTGGATGAACAGGCTGCAGAATATTGACCGACGCACGCCCATGTTCCTGACGCTGAACCCGGCCGCCGCGCCGCGCGATGAAACCATCTACGGCACATACGAGTACTCGCATCCGATGTTCAACAAGGCCGCGCTGAACGCGCAGCAGCGATTGTGGACGCTGCAGGGTGTGAACCGCACCTGGTATGCGGGGAGCTATTTCGGCTCCGGCTTTCACGAGGATGCGCTGCAGGCGGGGCTTGCCGCCGCCGAAGACGCGGGTCAGGTGCGCCGGCCCTGGCAGGTGGCGAAAGAGAACGGCCGCATCGTGCTGGCGCCGCAGCTTGCGCGGGCCGGATGACCGCCTCGGCCATCTACGAAGGTGCTGTGACGCACGCCCGGCTTGCGCCGAAGCTGCACAAGTTCCGCTATCGCGTGTTCTCGCTGCTGATCGATCTGGACGAATTGCCCAAGCTTAACAAGCTGCGCTGGTTCGCCTGGAACCGCGCGGGCGTTTTGAGTTTCCACGACAAGGATCACGGCGACGGAAAGAACCTGCGCGCGTGGCTGGACGGCGAACTCTCGCGCGAAGGCATCGTGGCGGACGGCGCGCGGCGCGTGCTCTGCTATCCGCGGATCTTCGGATACGTCTTCAATCCGCTGAGTGTTTGGTTTTGCCACCGCAAGGACGAAACGCTGGCGGCGATCGTCTACGAAGTTCACAACACTTACGGCGAGCGGCGCGCCTATGTGCTGCGTACGGAAACGAACGATGGCGTTGTGCGCCAATCCTGCGCCAAGGACATGTATGTTTCGCCGTTCCTTTCCATGAATTGCACCTACCGCTTCGAAATCCGCCCGCCGGATGAGACTGTTTCCATTGCGATTCATGAGCTTGAAGCGGCGCAACCTATTTTGAACGCATGCTTTTCGGGAACCCGCGCGGCGCTGACCGACCGGAACCTGGCATCTTGTCTGTTGCGCCATCCGCTGATGACGGTAAAGATTGTGGCTGCAATCCATTTCGAGGCCCTGCGGTTGTGGCTGAAGCGGATTCCGCATCACGCGCACACCAAGCAGGCGGCCCCGATCGCTTGAGGGAAACACAGTGAGCGATCACGTTGCAAATCAAATCACGGCGAAAACACCGGAGCCGCCTTTGTGGGGCCGTGCGCTGTTACGCATGGCGGAACATATCGGCGAAGGCGAACTGGTGGTGCGCTTTTCCAACGGTGCGGAGCGCACGATTCGCGCCGCGAAATCCGGCGCGCGCGCGGTTCTGGATGTGGCCAACCCGCGCGCGGTGCGCAAGCTGCTGTTTGGTGGCGACATCGGTTTTGCCGAAGCCTATATGGCCGGCGACTGGACGAGCCCCGATCTTGCATCGGTGATCGAGTTCGGGGCGCGCAACATGGAAAAGCTGGCCAATGGCTTGCGCGGAAAAATGCCGGCGCGCGCGTTGAATTGGATCAAACACAGGCTTCGGCCCAATACCAAGCGCGGCTCCAAAAAGAACATCGCCGCGCACTACGATCTGGGCAACGAATTCTACAAGCGTTGGCTGGACGAGACGATGACCTATTCGTCGGCGCTGTTCGAGCGTCCCGGCATGAGCCTTGCCGAAGGGCAACGCGCCAAGTGGCAGAAGCTTGCCGAGATGCTGGACCTGAAACCCGGCCTGCATGTGCTGGAAATCGGCTGCGGCTGGGGCGGCTTCGCGATATTCCTTGCCAAGGAATATGGCTGCCGCGTCACCGGCCTCACGCTTTCCGAAGAGCAATATGCTCACGCGCGCATGGCGATTGCGCGGGAGGGCTTGAGCGACAAGATCGATATCCGCCTGCAGGACTATCGCGACGTGCAAGGTACTTTCGACCGCATCGCGTCCATCGAAATGTTCGAGGCGGTGGGCGAAGAACACTGGCCGAAGTTTTTCGAGGTGGTGCGCGAGCGGCTGGTGCCCGGCGGCATTGCGGGATTCCAGATCATCACCATCGACAACGACCGCTTCGCCAGTTACCGCAAGGAAGCCGATTTCATTCAGCTCTATATCTTTCCCGGCGGCATGCTGCCCTCGCCCGATGCGCTGAAAAACGCCGTGAACCGCGCGCAACTGGGTTTTGAAAGCGTGCGGACCTTTGCGCTTTCCTATGCAGAAACGCTGAAGCGGTGGCGCGAGGAATTCGATGCGCACTGGCAGGAAATCGCGCCGTTGGGTTTTGACGAACGCTTCAAGCGCATGTGGGACTATTACCTCGCCTGCTGCGAAGGCGGCTTCCGCGCCGGCGCGATCAACGTGGGGCAGTTCAAGCTGACGCGAAGCTGATCACGGCGTATAGGCAATGCCGATACTGACAACGCGCGGCTGGCCGTAGCTGAAGATATCGTCCTGCGAAACCGCAGTCACGACGTCGGCATCGAAAGCATTATCCACTGCCACGAAAGCCGACCACGCATCCGCAAAGCGCCAATCGGCGCGCGCATCCAGCACAAAGGCGCTGCCCTGGCGCAAGGTGTTGAGATCGTCTTCGAAACGGTTGCTTTCCCAGCGCAGGTCTGCGGAAAGCGTCAGCTTGTCCAGCACGCGCCATGCCGCGCCGCCGGTGATGGTGGCAAGCGGCGCGAGCGCTGGGCGCTTGCCGGTGAGTTGTGGCGCTTTGAGCCCGCCATCGACCCGCGCGTCGGTGAGCGAGACCGCGCCGCGCAGCGAGAAGTCGTCGGTCAAATGGTGTTCGATATCAGCTTCGAACCCCACGGCGTTGATATCGGGAATGTTCTGACGCTGGCGTTCGGCACCGCCGCTGGTGGAAACGCCGATGGTCACGTTACCAACCGGATTGTGGAGCGCGTTGTAGAATACATCTGCATCCCATGTCGTCGCGCCCCACTCGCCGCCCCACCCCACTTCCGTGCCATAGAGCTGTTCCGGGCTCAGCGCGGCGTTGGCCTCCGTCACATCGTTGCCGACGCGAAAGGGCCGGTAGAGTTCGTTCAGCGTGGGCAAGCGGAAGCCGGTGTAAGCGGCAACGCGCAGATATTCACCATCGTCGAAATTGCGGCGGATGCCGAGGCGGCCGCTGGGGATCACGCCGTCACGGCCGGGATATTCCTGCTGGTTGGTGACAAGGCCGCTGTCGATGACGCTTTCGACGAGATGGCCCTGCGCGGTGGACCAGGCATCGGCGCGGAGGTTCGCGGTGTAGAACCATGGACCTTTGGTCAGCGCGCCTTCCGCGTAAAGGCCGCCGATATTTTCGCGTCCGCCGGCGCGGCGGTTGTTGAGGAAGTCCGTGCCCGAATACAGATAGTGTTCCTGCGACTCGCCGCTATCGATGCGCGCGTCGCCGCCCACTTCCCATTTCAAATCGCCCAGAGTTCCCAGCAACGCGGCGTTGCCGCCGTAACCCAGCGCTGGAATGGAATATTGATCGTTCGCGGGCGTGGTAAAACTTCTGTCCGGCGCGACGGACACGGACGAATTCATCAGATCGCTGTTTACAATCCAGAATTGGGTGCGCCAACCCACATCGGCAACGGTCGCAGGCTTGGCGAGCGTCAGGCTGCCAGTGATGCCTTTGGATTCCGCCTGCGCGCCCTCAAGCCCGGCGCCCTGCGCCACGTCGTAAACGCCGATGCGGGCGGAGGCAAAGATGTCGTTGAACGACGTTTGGGCGCGCAACGACGCCGACCCGGAATCAAACGACAGGTGATTGTCGGCCGCTCCGCGTTGCGCAGCATCAACCGGAATCCAGCCGTTCGAGCGCTCGTCCGCTGCGCTGCCGAAGAAATCCACGTTGCCGATCTCGGTGCCGCCCGATCCGGCGGCGCGATAGGTGCCGAGACTTCCGGCGGATGCATCGGCTGTGGCCAAACCATCTGTGTCGCCGCGCTCGCTGAGCGCGATGGTGCCTGTGAGCGCGCCCGAACCGTATGGCCCGCTGCCCGCGCCACGCACCACATCGGCCGAGCCAATGTCTTCCGGCGGCAGCGCGCTCCAGATGACCCAGCCACCGAACGGATCGTTCACCGGCACGCCGTCCAGAAGCACCAGCGCGCGGCTGGCGCCGGATGGTGCGATCTCGCGCAGGCTGACGCCTTGCGTGGTGGGATTGGAGTTCAGGCTGGTGGAACGGCGATAGAGCGACAGGCCCGGCACTTGCTCCAGCGAGTCGTCGAGCTGGTGGGAGATGGAAAGGTCTTTGGCGTCGAGCGTGACAACCGAGAACGCGTCCTGCCCCACGGGTTGCGGCGGCTTGGCCGTGACAACCACGGTTTCGATAGGCTGGGCGAAAGCCGGCATGGCGGCCAACGCAAGGAATGCGGGCAGAAGAAATGCCCTGCGCGCCCATCCTTTAATTTCCTGCCCCACGCGCCCGCTCCGGCCCTGCACTACCCGCGGAGCTTATATCAGCAGACCTGGAAAAATGGCGGAGCGGGACGGGTGGCCGCGCTCCGCACGCAAATGCGCTTACTCGGCGGCTTGACGGCGTTCGTGGCGGCCTTCCTCGATCTCCGCGATAATCTTTTTGGTGAAGGCGGGAAGATCGTCCGGGTTACGGCTGGTGATGATGCCATTGTCGGTGACGACTTCGCTATCTTCCCATTTGGCGCCCGCGTTTTCCAAGTCCTTGCGGATGGATTTGTAGGAGGTGGCGCTGCGGCCGCGTAGCGCATCGGCCTGCACAAGAAGCCACGGGCCATGGCATACGGCAGCGACGATCTTGCCGCTGTTGAGAAAGGCGCGCACGAGCTTCATAGCATCTTCGTCGACGCGCAGCTTGTCCGGATTCATCACGCCGCCGGGAATGACAAGCGCGGTATAGTCCGGCTCCTTTGCATCGGCTATTTTGAGATCGGCCTGCGCGGTGTTGCCCCAATCGGTGTGTTTCCAGCCACGGATTTCCTTTCCATCCAGCGTGGCGACATCGACCTTTGCGCCAGCCTCGCGCAGTTTGTCGCGCGGAACTTCCAGTTCGGATTGTTCGAAGCCGTTGGTGGCGATGATGAGAATTTTTGCGTCTTTGATTGCGGTCATGGGAGCGCCTCCTGATTGCCTGCGGGATGGCTAGAAAACCATCGGATAGGCCTATCGTTCCGCTGCATTGCGAAAGAGACATGCGCGCAAGCCGGGTTGCATGGAACCCGTCCGAAGCCCCACACTGATCGAAACCAAAAGGGAAAAAAGATGCGCATCTGGATTGCAGCTTTGGCCGCGAGCGCGATGCTGGCCACCGGCGCGGCGCGGGCGGCGGATGTTCCCGCCAATATTGCGGCAGCGGTTGCCGACAAAGGCCGCCCCGCCGAAGACGTGGCGCGCGACGCCGACCGCAAACCGGCGGACATGCTTGTGTTCGCCGGCATCAAGCCGGGTATGACGGTTGTCGATCTCGTCCCCGGCAAAGGCTATTTCACCAAGATCTTCGCCAAGGCCGTTGGACCGACCGGGCATGTTTATGCCTTCCTGCCCAGCGAACTCGATCCCATGATGGCCAAGCACAATGTGCCGATTCCCAGCGGCACCGATCCGCAATATCCCAACGTGACGTATGTGCATGCGCCACTGTCGGCCTTCGCCGTTCCAACGCCGGTGGATGTTGTATGGACCTCGCAGAACTATCACGACATGCACGATCCGGAATTCGGACCGGCGGACATGGCGAAAGTGAATGCGGCGATCTTCGCGGCGTTGAAACCTGGCGGCCTTTACATTGTGCTGGATCATGCGGCGCAGGCCGAGTCGGGCTTGCGCGATACCAACACATTGCATCGCATCGATCCGGCCACGGTGAAAAGCGAAGTGACGGCGGCGGGTTTCACCTTCGCGGGCGAGGACGACGCGCTGGCAAACCCGAACGATCCGCACACCGCGCTGGTGTTCGACAAATCGATCCGGGGACACACCGACCAGTTCATCTACAAATTCCAGAAGCCCGGATGATCTGAACGGCGTTTCGCGCGTATAGAGTGTGCTGCCGCGCCATATCCGGCGTGGCAGTTCCGCTCCCGGCTTTCTCATGGACAGACCCCGATGCAATTTCGCCGTGCTGCTTTTTCGCTGTGTGCCGGCATGAGTTTTCTGCTCTCGCTGGTGGGTTGTTCGCCCGCCATCCTCAACACCTTCACGCCCAGCACCGGCTACACGCTGAAGGCCGATATTCCCTATGGCAGCGATCCGCAGCAGAAACTGGATATCTATGTTCCTACGGCGCCGGCGAAAGACGGCACGGTGCTAGTGTTCTTCTATGGCGGAAGCTGGCAGACCGGCGACAAGGACGGCTATCGCTGGATCGGGCAGGATTTCGCCAGCAAGGGCATCGTGACGGTGATCGCGAATTACCGCCTTTACCCACCCACGCTGTATCCCGCGTTCCTGGACGACAGCGCTGCGGCCTTCGCCTATGTTCACAAGAATATCGCAAGCTACGGCGGCAATCCGGCGCGCGTTTTCATTTCCGGTCATTCGGCCGGCGCCTACAACGCCATCATGCTGGCCGCCAATCCGAAATATCTGCACGACGCGGGCGGCGACCTTTCGTGGATTCGCGGCGCGATCGGTATTGCCGGACCGTATGACTTTCTGCCGATGACCGACCCCAAGTTGATCACCATCTTTGGCGGCGCCGACAATCCCGCGACGCAGCCGATCACTTATGTCGATGGCAGGCGCCCGCCGATGCTGCTTGTCGCGGGAACGGACGACCAAACCGTCTCTCCGGGCAACACCAAGCGCATGGCGGCGAAGCTGACGGCTAACGGCGGCGAGGCGCAGACGATCTTCTATCCCGGCGTGGGGCATATCGGGATCATCCTGTCGCTGGCGCCGGGTTTTCGCAGCAAGACCACGCTGGAAGCCGATATGCTGACGTTCATCAACAGCCACTGAACCGGATACATGCACCGCGCGTATAAACCGTGCAGAGCGTGGAACCCGAATCATGAACCGCAATCTCGTTGCCTATGTCGCGGCCGCCATCGTGTTATTCGGACTGGATATGGTATGGCTCAGCACCACCGCGCAGTCCATTTATCAGGCGGCGCTGGGTGGGCCGGGTGGCGTGATGTCGGGCAAGTTCAACCTGACGCCGGTGGTGATTTTCTATCTGCTTTATCCCGTCGGGCTGGTGTACTTCGCCGTGTTGCCCGCGTTACGCGGCGGGGGCTGGACGACCGCGATCGTCAACGGCGCGCTGTTCGGCTTCTTCGCCTATATGACCTACGACATGACCAACATGGCTTCGCTGAAAGTGTGGTCGTGGCGCGTATCGGCCATCGACGTGGCGTGGGGCACGGTGCTGAACGGCGCTGCGGCCACGGCGAGCTATTTCCTGACGCGAATCATTGCGGGCACAGCGGCCTGACGGAACTTTTCCCGGTCCCGGCGCGTTTTCGCTGCGATCTTGGGATGAGGGTTTCACCATGCTGAAATGGGCTTTGATTTTTCTGGTGCTGGGGCTCGTCGCGGGCGTTCTGGGCTTTACCGGAATAGCCGGCGCTTCCATCGCCATCGCCAAATTCCTGTTCTTCATCTTCATTGCGATCTTCGTGATCATGCTGATCCTTGGCATGACCATTTACCGCAAGGTCGAAGGCGGCTGACGATTTTCCATGCGCTTCTCCCGCCGATCCGCCACACTGGACCGGCGGGAGGACGCATGAATGGACAAACAGAAGCCGGCCACCATTGCTGCCCAGGCGCTGGGCTGGATTGACGAGACGACGCGGGCGGTTTCTCCGCCCATCGCACCCTCCTCCACCTTCATCCGCGATCCCGACAACCAATACCGTTCGGGCCGCAACTATTCGCGCGCGGACAATCCCACCTATGACCAGCCGGAAGCCGTACTGGCCGCGCTGGAAAGCGGTGAAGATGCCATGCTGTTTTCCTCCGGCATGGCGGCGGCGACGGCGGTGTTCCAATCGCTGAAGCCCGGCGATCATGTGGTGGCGCCGAAAGTGATGTACTGGTCGTTGCGCCACTGGCTGCTGACATTTGCCACGCAATGGGGCTTGCAGATCGAGTTGGCCGATATGTCCGAGACCGATGCGCTGAAGCGCGCGGTGCAGAAGGGCAGAACCAAGCTGGTTTGGGTGGAAACACCATCCAATCCGCTTTGGGAAATTACCGATATCGCGGCGGCGGCGGAGATCGCGCATGCGGCCGGTGCGCGGCTGGCGGTGGATTCCACCACCGCAACCCCGGTGCTGACGCGGCCGATTGAGCTGGGTGCCGACATCACAATGCATTCGGCGACGAAATACCTGAACGGCCATTCTGACATCGTGGCCGGCGCGCTGATCACGCGAAAGAAGGATGAGCATTGGGAGCAGCTGGAATTCGTGCGCCGCGAAATCGGCAGTGTGCTGGGCGCGTTTGAGGCGTGGCTGCTGCTGCGCGGCATGCGCACGCTTTATCCGCGCGTTCGCGCAGCTGTGGCCAACGCGCAAGCGATTGCCGAACATTTCGAGCGTCATCCGCACATCGAGAAGGTGCTCTATCCCGGCCTCAAAAGTTTCGCCGGACACGACATCGCAGCGCGGCAGATGCAGGGCGGTTTTGGCGGCATGCTTTCCCTTCGCATCAAAGGCGGCGAGCAGGCCGCGATTGCGACGGCGGCAAATATCCAAATCTGGAAACGCGCCACATCGCTCGGCGGCGTGGAAAGCCTGATCGAACATCGCGCCAGCGTGGAGGGTACGAACAGCCCCTGCCCGCCCGATTTGCTGCGGCTTTCAACCGGCATCGAAGATGTGGGCGATCTGATCGGCGATCTGGAACAGGCGTTGGCTACCGTCCACCGATAGCTACTGGCTGACGGCGGCCCCAAGCCTGCGGCGGTCATGCGACAGCATCTCCTCCGACGCATCGGACGGAAACGCCACTTCGCTGCGCTGGCGCGGCAGTGCGCCGGGATAATTGTCGTGGATGAAAGCGATCAGCTTTTCGCGCACTTCGCAACGCAGGTCCCAAGCGTCGCCGGAACTGCGCGCGCTGACCAGAGCACGCACCTCCATCACGGTATCCTTGCAATCGGAGACCTGAAGGTTGGCGACTTTGCCGCTCCAGAGCCGGGACTGTTTTACGACGCGCATGAATTCCGCGCGCAACGCTTCCACCGGCAGCGTGTAATCGACGTAGAAGAATACGCTGCCAATCAGTTCCGCGTTCGAGCGCGTGAGGTTCACGAACGGGTTTTCGAAGAAATAGGAAAGCGGCACGATCATGCGCCGCCAGTCCCAAAGCTTGATGACGACGTAGGTTGAAGTGAATTCCTCAACCTTCCCCATTTCATTGTTCACCACCACCGCGTCGTCCAGCCGGATGGGCTGTGCCAGCGCAAGCTGCATGCCGGCGACAAGATTGCTGAACACCGGCCGCGCGGCCAGACCGGCCACGATGCCGGCAACGCCCGCCGACGCGAAAAGGCTTACGCCATATTGGCGGACGGAATCGAACATCATCAGCGCGAAGCCTGCGGTGAGCAGGACTACAAGGAAGTTCACCGCGCGGACTAGAACGCGCACCTGCGTCACGGCTTTGCGCGCCAGAAGATTATCTTCCGTATCCAGCCTGAAGCGGCCGATATAACGCTCGGTCGCGATATCGATAGCGATCAGGATCATCCAGCCGAGCTGCACGACGACGGCCGCCGCCATCACCTTGCGGATACTGTCTCGCACCACGGGATCGAAGGGCACCAGCGGCAGCGCCACGCCCACCGCGAACATGATAACCGCAAAGCGGATCAGCCGCCGCGAGCGTTGAAACGCCGCGCGCAAAAATGGCGACCAAGCAAAGGCCGCGCGGCCAAGAATCCTGTTCGCGACGGCCTGCAGAACAAACGCCGCCGCCAGAATAACGCCAAATGCGGCGAGCGCGATTGCCCATGCGGGCAACCACGCCAGAAGAGCGGTTATGAACGCTGGAATATGCATGTGTTATGCAAACGGATTACGGCCGAACCGGTTCCGTTTGCATAACAATCAGCAATATCAGGCCTTTTTCGCTTTGATGTAATTGTCCACGACCGTCTGCAGCACCGTCAGCGGAACCGCGCCGCAGGTAAGGATGGCATCGTGGAAGTCCTTCAGGTTGAAGCGCGGTCCCAACGCAGCCTTTGCGCTTTCGCGCAAGCGCAGGATCGTGAGCTTGCCCAGCATGTAGGAGCAAGCCTGCCCCGGCCACACGCAATAACGTTCCACTTCCGTGATGGCGGAGGCTTCCTGATCGCCCAGCGTGTCGGTGTAATATTTCACCGCCTTCTCGCGGCTCCATTTCATTTCATGCATGCCGGAATCGACCACAAGACGCACGCCACGGAACATGGCGTCGTGCATGTAACCGATGCGGCCCCAGGGATCGTCGGCATACATGCCGATCTCGTCCGCAAGCTGTTCCGAATAAAGCGCCCAGCCTTCAATGTAAGCCGAGAAAAACGAGATCTTGCGGATCAGCGGCAGTTTGGTCTCGTTGGAAATGCTGCCCTGCAAATGATGACCCGGTATGCCCTCGTGATAGGTGAGCGTGGGCAATGTCCAGCTCGGCACTTCGGCGGTGTCGCGCAGGTTGATGTAGTACATGCCCGGCCGTTTGCCATCGAGCGACGGCGAATTGTAGTAGCCGCCTGGCGCACCGGCTTCGGTGAACTTCGGCACACGTTTTATGATGAGGTCTGCCTTGGGCAAGATGCCAAAATATTCCGGCAATTTGGCGCGGACCACCTGAATTTTCTTGTTCAGATCGGCAAGAAGTTTTTCTTTGCCTTCGTCGGTATTCGGGTAGCGGAACTTGGGATCGTCATACATTTTGCGCAGACGTTCGCCGACGCTGCCGCCTTTCAGACCGTTGGCATTCATAACCTGATCGATACGCGCGGTATAATCTTCCACAACCTGAAGGCCAGTCTTGTGAATGTCCGCCGGACTCATGTCCGATGTCGTCCACGAGATCAGCGAATCTGCGTAATACTGATCGCCCTTCGGCAACCGCCACACGCCCGCATCATGCGAAGCTTTGGCGCGGAGGTCTTTCGTCAGTGCGATCTGGCGATCCAGCGCGGGATAAACCTTCTCCGCCACGATTTTGGTAGCGATGGCCTGATAGTCGCCCGGAATGCCCTTCGCCTTGGCGCGCATGACAAGCGACGTGACCATCACCGATTTGTCCGGCGCCACCTTGCGCAGCGTGTTCATCTGCGAAAGCGCCTTGTCGAGCGCGAAGTCCGGCGCGCTGACGCCGAGGCCGGCATCATGCTTGGCCACCTCGGTGTCGCGATCCAGCGCCAGCGCCACGCCGTTCAGGCGCTCGACATAGTAATCAGCATCCGCCTTGTTCTCGACGGGCTGCTGGCTATCGAGGAAATCGGGAAACTGGCTGTAAGCGCCGGTCAGCTGGCTGATGATATAGGGCGCGCCCGCGCCGCCGCCGCCGTAATCGTAGCGCTTGTCCGCATCGTCAGTGGTCTGAAGACCATACAGCACCACATCATAATTGACCTGATCGGTGCCGGTGAGTGCTGTGCGATTGATCGTCTTGGTTTGCGCAAGCTGTTCGGAATTGATGCGCTTGTTTTCGGCAATGCCGGCCAGCGAATTGTCGTCGATCTCCCCGCGTTCCTTGGCGCGCGGACCGACATCCAGACCCAGGCTCGTTGCCAGTACCGGCGAACGATCCAGATTCTGCGTCATCAACGCATCGAAAAGCGCATTGAGCTTGGCGGGTTCATCGCCTCCCGTTGCTGCAAGTGCGAAAGGATCGACGGCAAAAGCCAGCGCTGCCGTTGCGGCACCGGACAAAAGAACACTTCGACGGTCAAACATGCTGACTCCCCATGGGTTTATTCGATTGTAGGTATGGCGACCCGCCCCTTGCGGCAAGCATGGCGCAAGGCTCGTCTTCGCCAAAGCGATCACGTTCAGATGAGGTTCATTGGGCGGCTGTCATGCAGGCGGTGCAAGGCTTTTCGTTAGTTTGCGGCGTGCGTTCCCTCGCCGCTGGTTGATGGAGCCCCAAGAGGCTAAGGTTCAAACCTTCGACAGCCGAGGGAGGAGCGCCCCAAAGCTGTCATCAGAGATGGAGACTTGGGATGCGGATCGGGGTTCGCGCCTTTGCTGGCGTATACACGCTTGTTCTTTCGCTTTTCCTTTTTGCCGGTTTTGCACAAGCCCAGACGTCCACGATGGCGCCGGGCGATGCAGCCGTCACCGGATTTTCCGGTACACCGGCGGATACAAGCGATCAGCCATTCGATCTGGACGGCCCTTCCCTTCGGGTTCTCTCGCTTCCCAGTGGCGGTGATTTCGGACTAACCGATGCAGCGCGGCGCTACACGGCGACCGCCAGCGACATCGGCCAGGTGTTCGGCGTGGCGCTCGACAACGCGGCGCAGCCAAACATCTACGTTGCCGCAACATCTGCCTACGGCCTTGCAATCGTGACGCCGGATGGGCGCACGCGGCGCGGCGCGGCCAACGCGGATTTCGCACCCGGCCAGTTCGGCCCTGGCGAAGAAGGCGGCGGCCCCAATTCCATCTGGCGCATCGACGGGCGCACAGGACAGGTTTCGCTGTTCGCCGACGTTCAGTTCAACGACATCAACGGATCCCCTGCCGGCCTCGGCGGCCTCGCGTTCGATCCCGCGACAAACCAGCTTTTTGCCACCGATCGCGGAACCGGCATGATCCATCGCTTCTCGATGGATGGAAACGATCAGGGCACATACGACCACGGCGAAGATGGCCGCGCCGCTGCCGGCCAAGCCCCGGTTTCGTTCGATCCTTCAACACTTGCCGACATCACCAAGCATGACTTCGATTCGCAGAATGCACGGACATGGGGATATGCGCCGGAAGGCCGCCGCGTGTTCGCGCTCGCGGTTCACAATGGCCGTCTCTATTACTCCGTGGCGGATGGCCCTTCGGTCTGGTCCGTTGGTATCGCGAAGGACGGTTCGTTTGCGGGCGATCCCCGGTTTGAAGTGCAGGTTCCCGCACTTCGCTCCGGCATCGAGATTTCAGCCATCGCCTTCGACAGCCGGGGCTGGATGTATCTGGCCGAGCGCGGCGCGCCGACCGGCGATCCCGATTTTGTCGGCGTTGCCGATGACGGCAAAAGCCGCGTGAAGCGTTTTCAGCCAAGTCCGGATAACGACCCGTCTAATCTCTGGGTCGAACCCGGCGACGAATATGCCATCGGCATGGCGCCGCAATATCGCAATGCCGACGGTGGCATGGCGCTTCAATGCAGCAAGAATGTGTGGTCGACGGGTGAACGCCTGCTCGACGATGCAGAAGCGTCCCCCGATCAGTACCCGCACGTCGATGGCTTGCAGGGCGAAGATTACAACCAGGTTCTGCCGCGCAACGCACCTCCGGAACAGAGCTGGTTTGTCAATTACTACGACTATCAGGCCGATCCGGAATCGCGCGGTCATATGGGTGCCGTCGCGATCTGGAATGTCTGCGGCGGCGGTGGCGCGGTGTTGCCGCCTCCTGCCATCCGCATCGGCTTCACCTGCCCCGCCGGCACCTTCTGGATCGGTGGCGAGTGCATGTTCGCACCCGCCTGCCCGGAAGGCACAAGCTTCCGGCGCGGCTACTGTGTCTATGCGAACTGCCCTTGGGGCTTCATTCGCGCGAGCGATCGTTGCGTGAAGCCGCCACGGACTTGCCGCTTTGGCGAAGTCTATTTCCGGGATCGCTGCGTGCCTATCGGCTGCCCACAAAACCTGCGCTTCGACAGGCGTGGCTATTGCGGTTGTCCTCCGGGAGAAAGCTATCGCGATGGCACATGCTCGCGCAGGCCGCCGTGCGATCCGTGGCTGTTCCGTGCAACGAACGGCACATGCCGCCGCTGCCCGGACGGTTCGATCCCGCGCAACGGCACATGCTCGCGCCGTCCGCCTTGCGACCCGGTCCTGTTCCGGCTGACGAACGGCACCTGCCGCCGTTGCCCAGACGGTTCGCTGGCGCGCGGCGGTCAATGCACCAAGCTGCCTTGTGACCCGCTGCTGTACCGCGCAACGCACGGCACCTGCCGCCGCTGCCCGGATAGCGGCATCCTGCGCAATAACCAATGCGTGAAACGGCCGCCGTGCGAAAATGGCATCGCCGCCGTGCGCGATTGCGTGCGCAAGCCGCCGTGCAAGCGTGGCGACCGCCTCTGCGGCGGCGTCACCAAAAAGCCTGGCTGCCGAGACGGCGAACGCGGATGCACGCCGGGCACCCACGACACGGGATGCAAACGAGGCGCGCGCGGCTGCGGTGTCATTCTTAAGAAAGGGGATGGCACTAGCGGTGGAACTGTTCACCCGGTTGGCACGCACCATGTGCGCAAGCCACACGGAAGCAGAACAAGCGGCGGCTCGAACAAAAAGCCGGCAAGTTCCAACACCCGCGAGACCGGCGTTACGAAAGGTGGCGAGGGCGGCGGCTCGGGCGCCGCGGGCGGCCACGGTGAACGCACGCGCGGCGCTCACGGCCGCAACGGCGCGAGCAATGAAGGTGGCGCAGGTGGAAATGGTGGCGAGGGCACGCGCGGCGCGCATGGCCGCAACGGCTTGAGCAACGAAGGCGCCGCTGGCAACGACGCCGGAACCGGCGGCGGTGATTTTGGCCGGCATGCCCGTGGCGCACACGGCCGCAATGGCGCGAACAGCGAAGGTGGCATGACGTCTGGGGGTGGAGGAGGCGCCAGCAATAACAACGCAACCTGCCCGAACGGCGAAGTTCGCCGTGGACGCCGTTGCGTGCCGGAAGGTGGTGGCAATAATGGCAACAACCGCAACAACGGTAACGGCGGTGGGCGCGGCGGACGCCGAGGCCATGGCAACTAGCTGAGCCCAAGAATGAGAGGCGCCGGTTCGAAAGAGCCGGCGCTTTTTTTCTTCAGCGCGGCGCAGATTCTTTCAGCAGTTCCGCCATATAAGACTTCCAGACGGCGGCGCGCGTGTGTGTGCCGTGACCATAAGTCTGATCGCTGACGGGAATCACGACATAACGAACGTGTGGAATTTGCTTGGCAAGATTTTCGGCGATGCCGAGGTACGGCGGATTGATGAAATCGTCTTCCGAATTCACCCACATCACCGGCGCCTTGATCTTGCCCAGACCGGCGGAGGGGTCGTAATCGCGCGATGAATCCACCTGATAAAGAAGATCGTTTGCGTCGAGCGACGCCAGATGTTTGGCCGTGTAGTCATCCAGAAACGCGTCGGCGCCCGCTTGCGCCGGATATTCCTTTTGCATTTGGTGCGGCGCGCTGCCGGCGAGGATAAGCATGTCGATGGCGATGCGCAGGCCCATCCGCGGCGGCTGCTTGTATTCGCCGCCCATCCAGGCCGGATCGTTCCTGATGCCGTCCATTAGCATTTTGCGCCACATGCGATTGCGGCCGGCAATCTGCGTGGGCTCGCAGGCGAGCGGCATCAACGCATCCATGAAATCGGGATAGGCCTCGCCCCACATGAAGCTGTGCATGCAACCCATAGACGTGCCCATGACAAGGCGCAGGTGATTCACATGCAGACCGTCGGCAACGAGGGCGTGTTCGGCTGCCACCATGTCGGCATAATCGTAATGCGGGAAGCGCGCGTGCAGGCCGTCGCTTGGCTTCGACGATTTTCCGTGCCCGATATCGTCGGGCAGGATGATGAAGTATTTGGCGATATCGAGCAGGCCGCCGGGAACAAACAGCACGCCGGAAAATATCGGCCGGATGAACTGATGCCCGTCGCCGCCGGTACCGTGCATGATGAGAACGGCGTTTGTCACCCTGCCCTGCGCATCGCGCTGTGGCGTTCCCAGCGTGGTATAGTGCATGCGCAAGTCGTCAAGCGACTCGCCGGACTGGAACTTGAAATTGTGGATGACGTAATCGCCTTCCTGCGTGGGCAGGCCGGGCTCATCGGCAATGGCCGCGCCGGATGCAAATGCGAATGCGGCCAGCGCCAAGGCAATAGAGCGCAACATGACGGATTCTCCTTTTTTGGCTTCGTTTTACCGGCGTGGCGCGCTCGCCGACGGCCCCTGATATTCGGCGACAACGGGCGCTTCGCGATCTGTTGCGAAGCCCCTGAACAGCCCGACGCTGTTCCACATGGTGACGACATTGCCCTGCGCATCGATGCCGATCAGCGCGCCATCACCGTCCTTATATTGCGCCAGCATGACCTCAAGATCGGAAGCCATGGAATTGACCATTGCCTGGTGCCCATAACGCATGCGGTCCGCCACGTCCTTGGCGATGGAAAAGCGGATGAAATATTCGCCGTGGCCTGTGGCGGAAAAGCCCGCGACATTGTCGTCCGCATAGACACCCGCGCCCACGATGGGGGAATCGCCGACACGGCCGGGTATTTTCGCGTCGTAACCGCCGGTCGAGGTCGCTGCCGCGATATGGCCGCACCTATCGAGTGCTACCGCGCCGACGGTGCCGTGTTCCTCGTTGCCTGCGTACGGATGGGTGTTGTTCCTGAAATAGCCGGGAGGCGCGCTTTCAGCGCCGATGCTTTTGACGAACGCCTCGCCACGATCGCCAACCATCAGCACATGGGGCGACTTGTCCATCACCAGCCGCGCAGCGCGCACCGGATTCTTTATTCCCGTCATAGATGCCACCGCGCCGGCGCGAAGGCCATTGCCGTCCATGATCGAGGCATCGGTTTCGACCATACCGTCCTTGTTGGCGATGGCGCCCTTGCCGGAATTGAAGAGACCCGAATCCTCGAACGTGGAGACGATAGCTTCCACCACGTCGATGCTGGACGCACCGTTCGCTAGCGCGGCGCGCGCTGTGGTCAATGCATCTTTCATTACGGCGAGGCGGCCGTTGTCGTCGAACCTCTGGCTTAGCTCGCCGCCATGAACGACCACCGCGAAACGCTTGTGCGCCGTGCATTGGCCAGGATCGGCATATGCGGAAGAAGACGCCGCAACCGCGACAATCGCGCCGAGCAGGAATGCGCCTCGCATGCCGCGCCTCAGTGTTTGCGTGCCGCCAACACGCTATCTATTTCCGGCAAGCGTTTCTCGCGAATGGTGGCGTATTCCGCGATTGATGCCTGCGCTTTAACCGAGTCCTGGCGCGCACTCGCCGCGATATGGGCGTCGGCATAGGCCTTCACCTTCGCAATGGTGGCACGGTTGTATGAGCCCGCGGCCAGGCCAACCTCGAACTGGTTGCGGCTGTCCGGTTCTAGCATCGCGTTGATCTTCTCGAAATTGGCAACGGCGAAATCGAATGCCATGTCGGGGTACCAGCCTGCGACCTCGCGAATGATGGACGGCCGCGTCGTGACCTCAGCCTCGTCCGTCATGGCAAGCTTCAACGCCTCGTTTGCAAGATCGCGATTGTAGGCGGTTCCGAGCAAGCGGTAGTAGCGCCGCTTTTCGAGCGAGTCCTTCGTTGTTTTCGCCAAGGTGTGAAGCTGTTCCCACGTGGCGGCATCCGCATTTCCGGCGGCGATGGCAAGAACGCTGTCGCGCATGTCGCCGGAAAGGCTGGACTGATCCTTCACAAAGCCCGCGAAACGGCGCCGCGCTTCCGCGATCACCGCGGGATCGCCCATCTGGCCCAACGCCTCCAGCAGCGCCTGGCGCAGCAGCGCAACGTTCTGGCTTTCGCCGGGCTTCGCCGTCCAGCCGACCTTTGCAAAAACGGGATCGAGCACGCCAAGAGCGAACTTGCGATAAGCGGCCTGACCCGGAAGCTCGCGGTACAGCGAGTCGATCCCTTCCAGACGTCCCGCCAGCGTGGTGAGCACCGTTGGATCGGTTTGCGGGGTGACCTTTGCCGCCAGCGAGATGAAATCGCCGAACGGTTCGTATCCCGCGTAAGCAAGCGCGCGCGTATCGTTCACCAGCCCCAACTGATCGGCGGCCTTCAACTCGGCGAAATGCGCAGCCAGCGGCGCGAACGCGGCCGGCGCATAAAGCGTGCGGAAATAGCCCGCCTGCCCCGCGTTCACGACCACGGCAGTATTAGTGCTTTCGGCGACATCGGCCGGCTGCGCGCGCGTGACCAGGCCATGCCAGATATTGCTTGCGCCAAGCGCCTGCACACTGACGGGAACGTGCCAGCTTGTCGTGGCATCGCCAGTCCCGTCATTGGTGAAGCGGCCCTGTGTCAGATGCAGACCTTTGGGCGTGACGGTGACGCGGATCAGCGGCACACCCGCCTGCAGCGTGAAGTCATGCGCAACGGTGGAAACCGGTGTTGTCGAGGTCTTGTCCAACTCGCGCCACAGATCGTCCGTCACGGTGTTGCTGTAGGCGTGATCCTTCATATAGTTGCGCACGCCGGCGCGGAATGCATCAGCGCCGACATAGTCTTCCAGCATGCGGATGACGGATTCACCCTTCTCATAAGTGATGGTGTCGAAGGCTTCGTTCGCCTGCAGCACATCCTTGATCGGCTGTATGATGGGATGCGTGCCGCCGCGCGCGTCCACGCGCATGGCGTCTTCTTTCGCGTTTTGCGAATCCAGCCAGAGGTGCCATTCCGGATTGAAGTGATCGGTGGCCTTGACCTCCATCCATGAGGCGAAGCCTTCGTTGAGCCACAGATCGTCCCACCACGCCATGGTAACGAGATCGCCAAACCACTGATGCGCCATTTCGTGCGCGATGACGATGTAGATTTCACGCTTGTCGCTTTCGGTGGAAAGCTTCGGATCGATCAGCAGCGCGCCTTCGAAATAAAAGATGGCGCCCCAGTTTTCCATGGCGCCGAAGAACTGGCTCTGGCCGGGCCCGGCGATCAGGTCGAGCTTGGGCAACGGGAATTTCACGCCGAAATAATCTTCGTAATAGGGAAGAATGTGCGAGGCGGCATCGAGCGCATAAGCAGCGCGGGCCGTATCGCCGCGCTTGACGATCACGCCAACGTCGACGCCGTTCACTTTGCGCGAGATACGCTCGAAATCGCCGACGCCGAAGAACAGAAGATACGAAGACATTTTTGGCGACGCCGCGAAATGCACGCGCTTCAGGTTGCCAGAGAGCGTGTCGGTGGACGCTATTGGCGTGTTGGATACCGCCATTTCGTCGGCCGGGACTGTGGCCGTCAGCGTGAAGGTTGCCTTGTGACCTGGCTCGTCCCAGCTCGGGATGAAGCGCCGCGCATCGGAATTCTCGAACTGCGTGAACAGCGCGCGCTTCTTGCCGTTCGCCACGTCATAATCCAGCGCGAACAGCCCGGCGGCATGCTGGTTGATCTTGCCGGTGTAATCTATGGAAAGGACGTGCGCGCCCGCGCTGATGTTCGCGGGGAATATCAGCGTCGCGGTTTCCTGCGTCTTGTCATACGAAACAGCCGGCGCCGCCGATGCGCCCGAGACGGAAACCTTGGCGAAGTTCAAATCGGCGGCGTTGAGGACGATTCTGTTCGCCGCCTGCTTCACGTCGATGTCGATTTTGACCGACCCCGTGAAGGTAAGCGCAGCGGCGTTCGGCGTGATGGCTATATCGTAATGCGTGGGCGACACGTTCGTGGGAAGAACGATGCGATCGGCAGGGGCTGCGGAGGCCGCACCCACGGAAACCATTGCGACAAGCGCCAGAGCAATCGACCGCATATGCATGCTTTTCCCCCAAGTCACCGTTGATCGGTGGTGACGCACATTCGAGGCTAAGGCGCGGCAAATCCAGCCAATAGGTGCCACGCCGCCCGCGCATGACGCCGCACATAGCCGCCTTCACGGCGGATCGAGAGCCCGACTGACATATTGTCATTTCACTCGCGATAGAGGATTATCAGCAGAAATCAGGGTGGAATCGCATGCCGGCAGAACACCTGGACGTCATCATTGTGGGCGCGGGCCTTTCGGGCATCGGCGCGGGCTATCACCTGCAGCAGCGCTGCCCGAAGAAAACGTACGCCATCCTCGAAGGGCGCGACGCCATCGGCGGCACATGGGACCTGTTCCGCTATCCGGGCATCCGTTCGGATTCCGACATGTACACGCTGGGCTATTCCTTCAAACCCTGGCGCGAAGCCAAAGCAATCGCCGACGGGCCTTCCATTCTGAATTACGTGCGCCAGACCGCGAGCGAAAACCGCATCGATAGCCACATCCGCTTTCAGCACATGGTGAAGCACGCCTCATGGTCGAGCGAAGACGCGCGCTGGACGGTTGAGGCTGAGCGCGGACCGGACAAGGAACGTGTGCTACTGACCTGCAACTTCCTTTTCATGTGCAGCGGCTATTACAGCTACACGGGCGGCTATACCCCGGAGTTCGCGGGCAGCGAGAGTTTTGCCGGCCGGATCGTTCATCCGCAGAAGTGGCCGGAAGACCTGGACTACAAGAACAAGCGCGTGGTGGTGATCGGCAGCGGCGCAACGGCGGTGACGCTGGTTCCCGAAATGGCGAAAGATGCGGCGCACGTGACCATGCTGCAGCGCTCGCCCACTTATGTCGTTTCGCGCCCGGCCGAAGACAAGATGGCGAACTGGCTGCGCGAGAAGCTCTCGCCAAAGGCGGCCTATAGCATCGTACGCTGGCGCAATGTTCTGTTCGGAATGTGGTTCTTCAATCTGGCGCGCAAGAAACCAGAGAAAACGAAGAAGGGGCTGATTGATCTGGTGCGCAAGGAGCTTGGCCCGGATTACGATGTCGATACGCATTTCACGCCGCGCTACAATCCGTGGGATCAGCGACTCTGCCTTGTTCCGGACAGCGATCTTTTCAATTCGCTCAAAGAGGGAAAATCGTCGGTCGTCACCGACCAGATAGAAACCTTCACGCCCAAGGGCATCAGGTTGAAATCCGGAAAAGAGCTGGAGGCCGACATCATCGTGACGGCCACCGGACTGAAGCTGGAATTGCTTGGCGGGCTGCGGGTGACGATCGACGGCGAGCCCAAAAACCTGTCCAGGACGATGAGCTACAAGGGCATGATGTACAGCGACGTGCCGAATCTGGCGTCCGCGTTTGGCTACACCAATGCCTCATGGACGTTGAAATGCGATCTGACGTGCGAATATGTCTGCCGGTTGATCAACTACATGGACGCGCGCGGCTACGATGCCTGCACGCCACGCAAACACGACGCGACCGTCGAGGAACTTCCGTGGTTGAATTTCTCTTCGGGCTATGTGCAGCGCGCGCTGGAAATTCTGCCCAAGCAAGGATCCAAGCGCCCGTGGCGACTTTATCAGAATTATGCGCTCGATCTGGTCACCCTGCGCTTCGGCAAAGTAGACGACGGCACGCTGAAGTTCACGAAATCGCCGACCGCTGGAAACAAGGCTGCGTAATGCAAAATGCGCGGCTTTATTGAGCCGGACGCTGCTCTTCCAAAATTGCGCGGTGCAACTCATCGGCCGCGATGCCTTGAACAAATGGCAGAGCCCGATCATCCGTCATTCCGGCGTTGTGAAGCTGGTCCATGAGCGGATCCGCGCAAACCGAAATCGCGTCCATCATGATTTTAACCTGATCGCCGGCGCCGTGACGTAGCGCTGCCAGGCTCTGATTGTGCATGCACTGCCGCGCAAAGGTTTCCGCAGTGCTTAATTGCGCGGTTGGCGGCGGCGATACCTGCGCCTCCGCGCCGGTTGCAGCAAGCAGAAGCAGGAGAAAAGCGGAAAGGTGCTTAAGAATTTTCAAGAGCCAGACCTTCAGCGGGAGGTTTTTTTATTCCAACGGCGGCAAATAACGCCTTGATCAAAACGCGCCATTGCCGCTTTCGATGCTCGGATATCAGACCGAAACCCCAAACGCTGGCTGTCACCAATACCAGCAATACTGCCATTTTGGGGGCCGATTTACCATCCGTGCCGATGACAAAAGACCACAGATACAAAAGCGGCAGATGGGCAAGGTAGAGAGCGAATGTAAACGACGCGAGATAGGTGATCGGACGGCGCAACAGCGGCAGCGCGAGGGCCTCGATCCTACAAAATCTAACCGCATAAAGATTGAGCGCAAACAAAGCGCCAACAAGATAGTGCGTGGAGAAATGCATGGAGTTGTTGAGATGTGCGAAGGGCCATCCTCCCAATGCCGTATTCACGCGCGCATCCATCCAGTCGTCGAAGCCCGAAACCCTTACCAGGACGATCGCTGCGAGGGACAAAATCGCAAAGGCAGCGGCAACGCCTCGCGGCAATCGTGTTCTCCGATGAAGATAATAAACACCCACGCCGCCAAGCCAGATTGGAAAATAAACCAGCGCGGGAATACCGAGCGCGATTACCGCAAGAAAGAGCAAGACGAGGCGCAGCCAGCCACGAAGGTAAAAAGCGATTCCGAACGCGACGTAGTACCAGACCTCGTAAGATAGCGACCAGAACGGCGCGTCGGAAAAAACCGGAACATGCAGTGTACCGATCTCGTTCGTGAACGTAAGAATGACGGGAAGATATTTCCAAATACCGGTATATTCATACATCGGAAGCTGCCACGGCGCGCCGAGCGCATGCCCGCCGAGATCAATGGCCATGGTAAGAAGTAGCGCGGGGACGGCGACAGAATACACGCGCGCTGCGCGACTGATCGAGAACTCCTGGAGGGTTCGTTCTTTCTCATTCGCCACATAGGCGATGACGTACCCGGACAAAACGAAAAAAGCCGTGACCGCTATCGCTGCAAGCGACCCCTGGTAAGCGAACAGGCCGCCAGTAAACTGTTTGAAAGTTACGTGCGCAATTACGACCAGCATCGCGGCCAGAAAGCGGACGGCGTCAAGATAAGTCGAGAATGCTTTCGGCAACGGCCTCACCCCACCGGTGCCAAAGTATAGGCGCTATTTAAATACTCCTACACTCACTTTTGCGCCGGCCATTTACCATCTTGGGCGAGCGAGCGTCTTCCCCGGTCAGGTGTCGTCTAGCGCATGTCCGCCTTACCACTTTGGCTAGATTCAAGGTGTTGAATCCGGGGGATGTGGTTTTATACGAACGTATCGCGGTGGTTCCCGCGCTGTGGAAATGGCGGACAGGGTGGGATTCGAACCCACGATACCCTTGCAGGTACTCCGCATTTCGAGTGCGGTGCCATCAACCACTCGACCACCTGTCCAGCCTGTCTGGTCAGATACTTAAGATCGGACCGATCTGCAAGCCGATGGAATTTGCCACCGGATGCCACCGGGCTGTTCTCAAATGTTCTTAGTCGGCCCTATTTCCTTGCCACCTGGCCAAAAGCGGCTTCGAACACATTGGCGGCCTGGTCATCGGTGGCATGGAAGAGATGGCCATAGACGTCCAGTGTGATCGACGGTGAACCATGTCCAAGGCGACGGCTGATTGTAAGGACGTTCCCATACCCGACGCAATTTAGCTGGCTGACATGAGTATGCCGCCCTGCGTGAAGCGGGACTACCGGCAGCTTCAAAGTCCGGACAAGCCGCCTCCATTGGTCGTAACCGAGTTCGGCATCAGGGCTGCCATCAGGCCGCCGAAAAGCAAGCGCATCGCCGCCCTCTTTACCAAGGCCCGCAGTCACGCTCTAATGACAATTCAAACTGTGCTTACCAGCAGCCACGATTTTTCTCTGCTTTCCCTTTGGCACCGCCTAGCTCTATTCCTCAGGCGCGATCGTCAGACGAAGACCATCAAGTTCACTCGTCACCATCATCTGACAGGACAGGCGCGACTCCGGCTTGCTGTGGGATAGACCGCTTAGCAAATCCTCTTCGTCCGCCTTCATCGGCGTAAGGCCGCCGGCGAAGGCGGGATCGACATAGACGTGGCAGGTGGCGCAGGCGCAGGAGCCGCCGCAGATCGCCAGAATATCGTCGAAGCCGTTGTCGCGCAGTGCCTCCATCAGCGAAATGCCCGTGCGGCTTTCCAGCGTACGTTCCGCGCCGCTGCGCACAACAACCGTCAGTTTCGGCATGCCAAGTCTCTCAGTGCGGCTGGCATAGCAACTCCCTTGAACGACGCGCGTGGCTTCCAGGATCAACCCTTCGGCATGCGCAGGATTGGCTTAATGGCGTCGCCGGACAGCGAATCCGCAGCCGCCTGATTGATCTGGTCCAGTTCGTAAAACCGTACGATCTTTTCCAGCGGCAAACGCCCTTCGAGATAGTAATCGACAAGCTTCGGGATGAACGTCGCCGGCTGCGCATCGCCTTCGGAAATTCCCATGATCTTGCGCCCGGCTACCAGATAGGAAAGCTCCACCTCCACGCGCGCACCCGGCTTTGCGCCGCCCACCAGCGCGAACACGCCGTTGGGCCGCAACCGGCTGATCGCTTCCTTCGCCACCGCCTCATTGCCCGTTGTGTCGAAAACAACATCAAAACCACCGAAGGGCGCCGCTGCATCGGAAAGACTGCCGCTTGCCGCATTCACGGTGACGGTCGCGCCCAATGCCCGCGCTGTTTCCAGCCGTGAATCCACGCGGTCCACCGCGATGATCGTTTTGCAGCCGAGGATGCGCGCACCCATCAAAGCGGCCATCCCCACCGCGCCAACACCCACGATGGCGACAACGGCATCGGGCGCGGGCTTCAGAACATTCAACATCGCGCCAGCGCCGGTCTGGATGCTGCAGCCCAGCGGGCCCAGCAATTCCAGCGGCGCGTCCGCCTTGACCTTCACAACGCCTGCGGCACGCGCAATCGCATGCGTGGCGAAGCTGGATTGGCCAAAGAACATGCCCGCCAGCGGCGCATCGCCCTCTTTCAGCGGTGAACTGCCGTCGGCGCGTTTGCCCGAAAGATTGAGGGCGCGGAATTCATGGCAATAAGCGTCGTGTCCACTTTCGCAGTTCAGACAATGACCGCATGCGCTGAACGTGAGAACGACGGGATCACCGGGCGACACGTGGCTGACGCCGGGTCCCACCAACTCCACAAGTCCAGCACCTTCATGGCCCAGAACGGCTGGAAAGGGATAAGGAACGTGCTGCGCCGCAATCGCCAGATCCGTATGGCACATGCCGGTGGCAACGAGGCGCACAAGCACTTCACCGGCGCGTGGCGCTTCAAGTTCCACCGTCTGCCGGGTGAAAGGACCGGACTTTTCGCGGATCACCATAGCTTCAATCTGCACGCAAATACTCCCAGCTGGCCCGGCAGGTGTTTCAAAGCCGACGCCCGTTCGCGCGCATGCCATGCCTGGCTCCTTACGAACCTAAATATGGCGATAGATGCGGAGAAATAGCCGTTTCAACTGGCTCCATAAGCGCAACCTTATCTGTGGTTGAGAGACCCATAACTGCTCGCTATCGCGCCAAAGCAATCCGCTATTTGTAAACGTGGGCTTCGCAGATGGATTTTGGCCTCGGCGCGGCTTCGGAAGATCGCTCATGATTACACAACAGACCAATGAACGGCTGACGCGCGTTGGCCCCGGCACAGACGCCGGCGCTTTGCTGCGCATGTACTGGCATCCGGTGGCTGCGATTCAGGAACTTGAAGAACATCCCACCAAGGCCATCCGGCTGATGGGCGAGGACCTGGTGCTCTATCGCGATCTCGGGGGCCGTTACGGTCTTTTGGAGCGCTACTGCCCCCACCGCCGCGCCGACCTTTCTTACGGCTTCGTGGAAGAGACGGGCCTGCGCTGCAACTATCATGGCTGGCTGTTTGGCGGCGACGGCGCCTGCCTCGCCCAGCCCTTTGAAGATGTCGCCAATCCCAAGGGTCGCTATCGTGACAAAATTCGTCAGCGCGCCTACCGCGTCGAAGCCAAGGCCGGAATGCTGTGGGCCTATATGGGGCCGGAATCCGCACCGCTGCTGCCGGATTGGGAGCCGTTCGGTTATTCCAACGGCTTTGCCCAGATCGTCTTCGCGCAAGTGCCATGCAACTGGCTGCAGTGCCAGGAAAATTCCATCGACCCGGTTCACTTCGAATGGATGCATGCCAACTGGAAGATTCGCCTGGAAGGCCAAACCGGATATTCGCCGACGCATACCCGGCTGGCGTTCGATGAATTCGACTATGGCTTTATCTATCGCCGCATCCGTGAGGATACCGACGAGACGGATCCGCTATGGACGCAAGGCCGGGTGTGCCTGTGGCCAAATGCTTTCTTCCTCGGTTCCCACATCGAATGGCGCGTGCCGATCGACGACGAGAACACCTTGAGCGTGACCTGGGCATTCCGGCGCGCGCCAAAGGAGCGCGAGCCCTATGCGCAAAATTCCGTCCCCTACTGGTATGGCCCGCTCAAGGACGAATCCGGCCAGTGGATCACAAGCCACGTCATGAACCAGGATTTTTTGGCCTGGGTTGGCCAGGGCAGGATTGCGGACCGCACCCGCGAGAATCTTGGCTTGAGCGACACCGGCGTTGTGAAATTCCGCAACCGGCTGCTGACGGAAATGGATGCGGTCGCCGCCGGCCGCGATCCCAAAGGCCTGATCCGCGATCCGCTTAAAAACAAAAGCGTTCAGCTTCCCATGCTCAATCGCGCTGATCTGATCGAGGGCTTCACGTTGCAGCAGCTATCGGCCGATCCAACGTTGAAGCGCATCCACACGCGCTACCATCTGCAATATGGCCAGCCGGAATCCGTGCGGCATGCTTATGAAGAAGCGATGGGGTTTGCGCTCAACACGGGCGGCTTCGTCGAAAGCGTCGAAGCCTGAAAGCAGGCGCTACTGTCCGCTTAAAAAAGAAGGCATGGTGTTGCGCGCCATGCCTTCAGTCGCAGTTCCCCCAGCTTCTGCATCGGGTCCCCAGTAGACCCGGCGCAGTTTAGAAATGCATTTCCAGTGTTACACCGTAAGTTGCCGGTGCTGCCGGTGCACCAATGTCGCCTAGCGAGAAGGCATCCTCAAAAGCGTAATACTTCTTGTCCAGGATATTGTTGCCCCAGACGCGCACGTCCCAGTTCGCTTCGTTCGGCGCCCACATGACGTACGCTCCGACGAGCGCATAAGCCGGTTGCTTGATGCGATTGTCGGGATCCCAATAGAAGCCTGAGTTGTAGGAAACATTCGCATTAAGGTCGATCGTGCCGCTCGACAGCGGAATGGTGTAGTTGCCGGCGAGGTAGCCCGTAAAGCTGGGCGACTCCACCGTCGTGTACCCTTTTGCGTTGGGAATGGTCACCAGCACGTTGCCGCCAATCGGCATGCCGCTTCCGTCAACATTAGGAACATAGGACGGCGCATTCGGAAAATCCGTATATCGGCCGTTAAGCCAACTCAATGCTCCCTGGATTTTGAAGTTGTCCGTGATCAGCGCATCCACGTCGGCATCGAGGCCGTACATTCTGGCTGCTGCGGCGTTGAGCAGCTTGACGCCGCCGGTGACAGTTTGCGTGATCTGGATGTTCGACCAGTCGTAATAGAATGCGGCGGCGTTCAGGCGAACGCGATTATCCCAGAACTCTGTTTTCACGCCGCCCTGATAAGCCTTCAGGCCCTCAGGCTTCACCGCAGGATCGGTGTAGCTCACGATGTTGAACTGACCGCTTTTGTAGCCCGTGTCGTAAGAAATATAGCCCATCACATCGGGCGTAAACTGGTGATCGAGAGACACGTGATAGGTGACTTTCGAAAAGTCCTCCTTCTGATTGAGCGCGCCCGCAAATGTCCCGTCGACAAAGGTCTGGCCATCGGCCGACTTGTTGTCCGCCGTGTAACGCAGACCGACGGAAAGATGCGTATCGGGAAGGATTTCGTAGGAAGCTTGGCCGTAAGCGGCATAAGATTTTGTCGGCTCGTTGACGACAAGCTTCACCTGCGTCGGACCTTCATAAATGTAAAATCCCGGCGTGTAGAATTTGTCGTCCTGATAGAACAAGCCGGCAATCCACTGCAGTTTTGAGTCGTCCTCTGAGAGGAGTTGAAGCTCTTGCGAGAAGACCTTGGAATTTTCCGGCGTGGGATTCGCTTCAACGATCGGTAGCGGCGTCGCGTCCTGATCGATCGCGTTTGTGTCACGCGAATCCTGGTAGGCCGAAATGCTCACGGCATGCGCCCAGCCAAAATCATGTTCAAGGCGAAACGTCGAGCCGTATTGCGTTGTGCGAAGCGTCGAAAGTCCGTCCGCCAATGTATTGTAGAAGCCCTTGTAAGTCGACACGCCATCGATGCCGACAGCGCCCGGCAGGAAGTGCCAGTTTTGGCCAACATCGTTGTGATCCTTGGCATAAAACAGCGACAGCGTGGCGGTGGTGTTGGCGTCGGGCGTGTAAACCCACTTGTTGCTGAGCGCGAGCGAATTGTCGGTGTCAAGTTCGCGACCCGTTGTGAGATCGCGGCCCCAGCCGTCAGACTGACGGTTGTAGTAAACCGCCAAGCTGGTCGCGAGATTTTCGGTAACGCCCGTCGTTCCGTAAAAATTCAACGTCGCGGTATTGTAGTTGCCATAACCGACACTGATATCAGCGGAAGGATCCTGCGAAGGCGTCTTTGTGACGATCTGCACCGCACCGCCCAGCGTGTTACGGCCGAACAACGTTCCTTGCGGCCCCTTCAGCACTTCAACGTGGTCGATATTGCTGAGGCTGAGAAGCGAAGCGGTCTGCGAGGGATTATAAACGCCATCGACATAAAGGCCGACGTCGTTCTCGATGGCCTTTCCTGTGGTGCCCACGCCGCGCAGAAAGATCTTCGTATTTCCGACATCGGTTTCGATACTGAGGCCTGGCACGGCTGCTGCCAGATCCTGCGTGTTATTGATGCCTTGGCTGGTCAGCGCATCGCCCGAAATGGCGTTGATCGCAATCGGCACCTTCTGGGCATTCTCCGCACGCCGCTCCGCGGTAACTGTGACGGTTTCGATCTGATCGGTGCTGGCCGCTTCGGCTGCCGGAGAAGCCGTGCTGGTTTGCGCCGCCGCGGCACCCGCCATCAACGACGAAACGGCTGCGCCCAAAAGAAGACGCGCGCCAAAAGCGGCGATTGCGTGAGACTTCATCTACTTCCCCCTTGCATGCGCTTCGTCGTAATTCGCGAAACGCTTTTATTTCTTCGGTCGGAAGCGCGGCATCAGTGTCTGATAAGCAGCACTGATCGCTCCTCCACGCAAAACTGATCCGACATTCTACATTTAGGTGTCAATTAAACCCGTCAAACAACTTGCTGATGCTTTCATCAGGAATTTTTATGGCAGCAGCCGCGAAACGGCAGCCCAAAGTAAAGGCGCAAGCGAAAGACAGAAAAGTTTGAAAGCTCTCCCGTTAAGCCTTTGAAGGCTGAGTAAACCGGGAGAGCAGATGCGCCGCCTAACGCTTCAGCATGCTTTCGTATGAGGCGCCCATCACGCTGCTGACGGGCTTGCCGCTTTCCAAATCCGCGGTCATCGCGCGCTCCCGGGCGGCAATCTGTTCCGCTGCCGTTATGATTTCGCCAGCTTGGGCCGCCGGCAGGAAAACAACCCCGCTGGCATCGGCCAGCACATAGTCGCCTGCGACCACGATACCCTCGCCGACATGTATCGGCTCACCGGTTGCGGCCTCGTGAATGCGCCCACGCGCCGTGCGCGGTGTAACGGCCCGCGCATATACCGGAAAGCCGATCTGCGTGGCTTCGTCGATATCGCGGGCAGGGCCTTCTACGATGACGCCCGACAACCCACGCGCTTGCGCCGCGCGCGAAAGAATTCCGCCCCACCCCGCCGCGTCGATCCCCGTGCGCTGCTCCACCACGATCACGTCGCCCGGCTTAGCGGCCTCGATGGCCGTAGTGCAAAGGTGCCGCGCCGATCCACCGGACCCGGCCGCCAGCCTGACGGTCAGCACTCGCCCTGCAATACGCTGTGCTTTGGTTCGTGGCGCAATGCCCGAAACGCTGGGCGGGCATCCCAGCCTGTCCAACGCGTCGGATAGCGCGCAACTATCCAGCGCGCGAAGGCGGGCCAGCAGCTTCTCTTCTGTCGCGTCCACAGAACTCACGCCGGAAAGGCGCGCGAATAAACCCGGCGCGCATTGCCTTCAAAAATCTTCTTCCGGTCTTCCGCGCTCAGCCACTCGATACTTTCGATCACGGGCTTCAGATCGTCGAAATCCTTGCCCGTCTCCGGATTGTGTACGCTACCGGTGCCGGGACTTTCCGTTCCGAACAGGCAATTGTCCACGCCCACCGTGCGGAACAGCAATTCCAGCGATTCCTTGGAGTAGTTGCAGGTATCGAAATAAAGCCGGCGCAGCTTCTCATCGAAGGTCACGCCTTCCCTGCGGCGTAGTGTCCACGCGCGGAAACGGCCCATCTGATAGGGAATGGCCCCGCCGCCATGGGCAACGACGATCTTCAAATTCGGAAAGTCGGTGAACGCGCTGGATTCCAGCAGCGAAATAATCGCCACGCTTTCCTCATTGATGAACTTCAGCGTGTAGGATTCACGCGGACAGCAACTGCTGGCCGAATGGATCAGCGCAGGCACATCCAGCTCCACAAGCTTTTCATAAAGCGGATACCAGAAGCGGTCGCCCAATCCAGGCGGCGGCGCGGCATCGCCTTCGGTGGGATCGGGATTCAAAAGACAGCCGACAAACCCCAGCTCCTTCACCACCCGCTCAAGTTCTTCCAGGCAGTTTTCCGGGCTGGCGTCGCGATATTGCGGCAAGCCCGCCACGCCGCGCAGGCGATCGGGAAACATCTGAACCTGCCGGTGGATCACATCGTTTACCGAGCGGTTCCAGATCTCAGACACTTTGGACGGCTTTATCGAGTGCGCCATCATGTAAGGCCGCGGTGAAATGAACTGCACATCGGTGCCGTTGCGATCCATGAGCTTGATAAGCTGCTCGGTGGGAACGCGCAGCAATTCGTCGCTTGGCCCTTTGTAATTCTGCCGCGGAATCGGATTGGCGCGCGCCGATACCACTTCCACAAAATGGCGATAAAGCTCGTCCGGCATAACAATGTGGGCGTGGCTGTCGATGATCATGTTGTTCTCCAAATATGCGAAACGGAAAGAATGGCTATTGCCAGCTCATGAAGCCCAGGCCGATGCCGCTGCCCGCGGGCGTGCGATAAATCGGCAGGTAGTTGCTCCAGTCCACGGTCAGTTTTTCAGCGGCGCCGGCCGCCAGAATCCAGTTGAGGATTTCCGATGAGCCGGAGCGAAGCGCTTCTGGCGGCACGCTGCGCAAATAATCGGCATCGCCTGCGCGAATAGCGTCCAGCACGCCGCGATCGAGCGCCTCGTCGGTGACGAAATGACTGAGGCCGCCGGATGCCACCACCGCGATGCGCAGATCGCCTGTTGCTTCCAAAACCTCGCGCAACTTACTTCCGATATCGTAGCAGCGCGCCGAAGTCGGAACGTTGGGCTGAAAATAGGTATTCAGCAGAACCGGCAATATCGGATATTGCTTGCCGCGAAACAGGCGTTCGGCGATGAAGCCGTAAGCGTGGCCAAATCCAGCTTTATGCGGATCGGTAACATCGGACGCACCCGCGATATCCACGCCCTGCTCGATCAATCCCTTAATCGCAGAGAGCGCGGCTTCGGGCGCGCCCTGATAGTGATGCACGCGATCCATGCCATACCCGACAGCCGCCTTGCGCTTCCAGTTCGGCATGTTGCCATCGACTTCGCCCCACGGGTGGGTCAGAATCTTTTCGCCGTAAAAAATGGATATCGCCGGCATATTCGCAAGGCTGAAAAGTTCGGCCTGGTCGTCACCCACCACCACCACAAGATCGGGCGAGACTTTCTCCAGCGTGTCGGCCAGCCGGTCCAGACTCTGCTGGCAGGCGTCGCTTTGCGCTTCAAGATGATCACGCGATGACTGGGTTACGAAGGGTTCGCCCCGCTCTGCCTTAAGATCGTCGTAACTAATCATCCGCCCGTCGGAGAGATTGAGCCGGCGCTTCATGTCATCGCCCGACCGCTCGCTCCATGTATCGACACCGAACGTCAGCAGCGGGCTGTGGGATGTGGCCAGACCCAGAACAATGCGGCTCATCGTGAGAACTCCCGGTCAAAATCGCGCAATCTGCTCATGCCGTCATACCTTCTTGCCGATGGTTTCAAGCGCGATCTCTTTGCGCTCCCGCGCCGACTCCGCGATGGCCAGGCAAAGCTGCACCGTGCCGCGCGCAAAGGTGCCGTCATGCAATGGCTTCCCACCTTCGCGGACGGCACCATAAAGCTCATCCCAAACATTGGCGTGACCCGGCCGCGCAACAGTGTTCGTAAGTTCGACCTCCTGCGCGCCGCTTTTGCCGTAAACCAGCAGGCCGTTGGGTGACAGGCGCACCTCGCCGCGCTCGAAGCTGGCGATCAGATGGCCAAAGTGCGGTTGACCGGAAAATTTGAGATTTGCGAGCGCACCGCCGCCGTAGCTCCAGCTCGTCTGGCGCTCCGTCAATTCATGTTCCGCGTCAACCTCGGAAAGGGCGCGCTGGGCCGCGCCGTGGTTTGGCGTTTTGGCGTTTCCGCTTGCGCCGATCCAGCCGAACCATTCATCGCTGTCGAACCGGTCGTAGCCGCTGTAAACAATTGTGGCGACAGGGCCATTCGCAAACTGCACGAAGGCACTGCAGGCGCCGTCGACCTTTCGCGCCGGATCGAGCGCCGCAGTCATAGCCCGCACGCTCTGCACGGGCTTGCCGGCAACAAGCCGGATCACATCTATAATATGCGGTATCTGGTTCCAGAGAATGCCGCCGCCTTGCAGCGGATCGAGTTCTTCCGGCCGCCGCGGCCTGTAAAGAAAGTTTGTGTAGTTGAACGCATGCAGCATGACGAGCGCGCCGAACTTGCCTGACTGAACGATGTCGCGAAGTTTCAGGATCGCGGGATCGAAGCCGTGCGTGTGGCCAACGATAAGCTGCGTACCCGCCGCTTCTGCCGCTGCAATCATGTCGCCGCAATCGGCAAGCGAAAGCGCCATAGGCTTTTCGACAACCACATGCTTGCCTTTGCGCGCGGCCATAATGGCGTGCGGCGCATGAAACTGGTGAGGGGTCGCGATATAAACCGCGTCGATATCGCTGCGCGCAAGCAGCGCCTCAGCGGAAACGTCGGCCGCGATGCGATGATCGCGTTCAAACAGATCGCGCAGATGCGGCTGCAAATCCGCCGCCGCGGCAAGCGTCAGCTTGGGGTGATTGGCAATCACCGACGTCATTACGCCGCCGGCCATGCCAAGACCCAGAATACCAACCCGCAAAGGCTCGCCAGCCGCCACGCTATTTCGCCGCCATCAATTCTGCCTGACGCTGCGGCGCGGAAAGTTCCGTGCGATAGGTCTCGCGCAATTTGTCGAAATCGCCGATATCGCAAACCTTGCTGATGGCGCGCGCGGCAAACAGATCGCTCTTGTGCGGTTCCTCCGGCTCGCGTCCTTCCGCCATGGCTTTCGCCATCGCGGTCAGGCGGCGGCGCATCGTGGCCACGGCCAGATCCGAACCCATGAGATGTTCGTGCGCGCGATCGACGATGCCGGACCCTTCCACCATGCGCATGGATTCCTGCAAGGCGCGGTCCTGCTCATTGGCGCCGTATATGCCGGTGAAGTTCACCTTCTTCTGATGCTCGCGATCCATCAGATAATCATTTTCGATATTCGCCACCGGCAGGAACGTGTCGATGGGCGAACGGCCGTCGATCCGCACCGAACCCTTTTTCAGGCGCGGCGGAAACGCGACGCCGCTTGCCAGAAGCTTGTCGTCCTCTGCTGAAAGTGGCGCATCGATGCGGTAATAGAAGTGGAATGTGGTGACATTGTTATCGTCCACCGGCACCCAGGCGCGCCCGCCGCCGGCGGTAAACGTGCCGGGCAAACGCGGGATCAGGCTGAACATCGGCACCAGCCATTGGGTAACGCGCCAGAAATATCCCTTGGGGCTTTGGCGGCGCGCGCCATAGAGCAAGCCATAGTCGGTTTCGCGCACCGTTAGTTCCGGGCTGCCGTCGGATGCGAATTCCGAACCGCCGCCCTTCACGGGATTGGTTTCCTGATCGAAATGCTTGTGCAGCCAGCTGATGTGCGACGTGTCGAGTTCGCCTTCCAGCCCCGCAAGCCAGTTGCTGCGCTGAAGCCAGCGCGAAACATGCCGGTGCTTGTCGGGCACCTGCGTGGATTCCAGTTTTGGAAAAGCCGGCTGACGTTCTTTCGGGCCCATATAAAGCCAGATCAGGCCGCCCGCTTCCTGCGTGGGATAGGATTTCAGCGCAACACGCTCACGCACGTTTTCGGAATCGCCCTTTGCCGTGTTGGGCATCTCCACGCATTTGCCGTTCACATCGAATTTCCAGCCGTGATACGGGCAACGCAGCCCGCATTCCTCGTTGCGTCCGAAGAACAGCGGCGCAAGCCGGTGCGAGCAATAGGCCTCGATGATGCCGACCTTGCCGTTGCTGTCGCGAAAGGCGACGAGATCCTCGCTCATGATCCGCAGGCGCACCGGCGAACCGTCTTTTTCGAGTTCGGCGCTTGTCACGGCGGGCAGCCAGAACCTGCGGAAAAGCTCGCCCATCGGCGTGCCCGGTCCGGTGCGCGTGATCATCTCGTTGTTTGCTTCGGTCAGCATCGTTTCGGTCCTCTATCAATTGTCCATTGCGGCGGACGCCAGGTCGGCGTGAATGCCGGATGTCTTCATGCTTCTGGCTGCCAGCATGTAGAACACGGCGGGAAACAGCGGCGCCAATGCGCAAATCATCATCGCATAGCGCAGCGAGTTGGTTCCGGCGGGCGCGAAAAGGTCGCTCAACAGGCCCACCACCTGCGGCCCCAGCCCCAACCCGACCAGGTTGGTGACGAACAACTGTCCGGCCGTCGCTGTCACCCGCATCGCAGGATGAACGATCGCCTGGATCACGGCAAATGCCGGCGCCACCCATAGCACGCTCAGGAAATACGCCAGCGCATAAGTGCCAATCGCGGCATAGGCGTTGGCCAGCGTTAACGCAATCAGCAATGCGGGAATGGAAAGAAGGGCTGCGATGGCCGGCATCCACATGGCCCAGCGTTCGTCGCGCCGGCGAAGCCTGTCCATGATGTAGCCACCGGCAATCATGCCAGCGCCGCCGACAATTCCGATCACCGGCCCCAGCGTGATGCCGATGGTTGGCAAGCTGAAACCAAACGAGCGCGCCAGGAACGACGGCATCCACAGCGAAATGCCGTAAAGCGCGAAGGCCGACATGCCGGTTCCCGCCACAAGGTAAACATAGGTGGCGCTGCGCATAAGTTGCCGCGTGCCGTCCCAGGCGGAAGGCTGCGGATGTTTCTCGCGTGGCGCGCCATCGGCCATGCCGCGCCAAGGCTCACGCACGATAAGCCAGAACAACAGCGCGAAGATCACACCGGGAAGCCCCGCGATCATGAACGCGGCGCGCCAGCCCCAAAGATGCGCCACCCATCCGCCGATCAGCAGCCCCGCCATGCTGCCAACCATCGGTCCGATATTCAGGATACCCAGCGCCGTGCCGCGAACGGCGCGCGGGAAATAGTCGGCGATCATCGCAAGGCCGGACGGCGTGAATCCTGCCTCGCCCACGCCCACGCCGATGCGCGATCCGAAAAGCTGGAGAAAACTGCGCGCCAGTCCCGATGTGGCCGTGGCGAGGCTCCACAATCCCATCGAGATCGCCATCACCACGCGGCGCGAACCGCGATCGGCGATGCGCGACACCGGAAGGCCCAGCGTCGCATAGAAGATCGCAAATGCGAGACCCGAAAGAAAGCCCAGCGCCGTATCGGAAAGGTGAAGCTCCTGCTTGATGGGCTGCATCAGGATGCTGAGGATCTGGCGATCCATGAAGTTCAGCGCAAAACCGATGACCACCATCGCCAGAACCACATTGCGATAAGCCGGGCGAACCAGTTGCGCGCGCTCGCGCTCTACATCGCCGGCCGCCGCCAAAGTGCTGTCCTGAATATTCACGCTGTCATTCCCATTGGTCCCGCTCACAACGCCGCCATGACCGTTTTGGTCTGCAGATAGTTTTCCAAACCTTCCAGGCCGTTCTCCCGTCCCCATCCGGATTGTTTGTAACCGCCGAAGGGAAGCGCTTGATTGATCACAAGCTGGCAATTAATCCACACCGTTCCAGCCTTCAATTGCTTGGCCATGCGGTGCGCGCGGCTTCCATCGCGCGTCCAAACCGCCGCGGAAAGCCCATAGACGCTGTCGTTCGCTGCGGCGGTCACTTCGTCTGCGTCATCGAAGGGAACCAGCGCCGCGACTGGCCCGAAAATCTCCTCGCGCACCAGCGCGCTTTGCGGCTTGGCGCCGCAGATCACCGTGGGCTCGACAAAATATCCAGCATCGCCGTGGCGTTTGCCGCCGGCCACAATGTCCGCCCCTTCATCGCGCGCGCCGTCGATATAACCCAACACCCGGTCGCGCTGCTTCTGCGAAATCAGCGGCCCGATCTGAACGCCCGGCGCCGTTCCCGGTCCCACATTCAAACCGCGCGCAACCTTCGCCACGCCCGCTGCGAACGCATCGAATATCTTGCGCTCGACATAGATCCGGCTGCCCGCCATGCAAATCTGTCCGGAGTTGCGGAAAATGCCCATCGCGGCGCCCGGTATCGCCTTTTCCATATCGGCGTCGGCGAACACGATGACGGGCGATTTCCCCCCTAACTCCAGCGTGAGCTTTTTGAAATTTCCCGCCGCTGCGCGCACGATGGAGCGTCCGGTTTCCGTCGATCCCGTGAAGGCGATCTTGTCCACATCGGGATGTGCGGCCAGTGCCGCCCCCGCCGCGCGGCCGCCCGTCACAACATTCACCACGCCGCTCGGCACGCCGACTTCCTGCGCCATGCGCGCCAGCAGAAGCGCGCCCAGCGGCGTTTCCTCGGCCGGCTTCAAGACGGCGGTACAACCGGCCGCCAAACAAACCGCCAGTTTTGAACACGCAAAAGAGAAAGGCGAGTTCCACGGAATGATGAGCCCCGCCACGCCGATAGGCTCGCGCCGCGTATAGGCGTGCACTTCCATTGCCGGCGAAGAGAAATCCACCGTCGTGCCGTGAATCTTCGTCGCCCAGCCCGCGAAATAACGAAATGTCTCCGCCGCGTTCGCCACCAGCGCGCGCGAGAACAGAAGCGGCATTCCGTTATCCGCCGTCTCCACCTGCGCAATCTCCTCGGCGGAGGCTTCGATGATGTCAGCGATCTTCAGCAGAATTCTTGCGCGCGCGGCCGGCGCCAGCGATGTCCATGCGCCGCCGTCGAATGCGCGGCGCGCTGCGGCCACGGCGGAATCGACATCGGCTTCGTTCGCCGCCGGCACCTGCGCAATACGTTTTTCCGATGCCGGATCGAGCACATCCAGCGTTTGCTCGCCTGACGCACCGACCCAGTCGCCGCCTACCAGCATGGCCCACGGCCGTTCCAGGGCCGTTGCGCGTGCAGCGAGGTCAGCTTGCATGCGCCAGCACCGGTTCATGAATAAGCGAATATCGTATCGGCAAGCGGCGCAGGCCGCCCATGAACAGCGTTTTGCTTTCCACCGGCTCGCCATCGAGTTCGATGTCGCCCACGCGCGAAAGCATTTCGCGATACAACGCCGCCATTTCCAGCTTCGCCAAATATTGACCAAGGCACAGATGCGGGCCGAAGCCGAACGCCAGATGCGGATTGGGCGAGCGGTCCGCGCGGAACGTAAACGGCTCCTTGAACACATCCTCGTCGCGGCAGGCCGACGGGTAACACATCAGCAGTGAATCCCCCGCCTTGATTTTGCGGCCGCGCAGTTCGTAGTCCTGGCTCGCGGTGCGGAAGAAATGCTTCACCGGATGAACCCAGCGCACCATCTCGTCCACCGCCGTGCGGATCACGTCCGGGTTCGCGCGCAGCTTGGCCATTTCGCCGGGGCTTTCGATCAGCGCCTGCAATCCGCCCGCTGTCGAGGCACTCGTGGTGTCGTGACCCGCGACTGTGACCGTGAGGTAATAGGAAAACACATTCAGATCGCTCATCGGCTCGCCGTTCAGCGTGGCATTGGAAATCACCGATGCCAGATCGCTTTTGGGATTGCGCCGGCGGTCTTCCGCGATGGGCCGGAAATACTCGAACATCTCGGCAACGACCTGCAGCATATGATCGCCTTGCGAGCCGCTGCGCTGGGTTTCGCGGTCCAGTGAGCCGTTCATTTCCTGCGAAAGCCGCAGCAGCCGCTTTTCCGCTTCCACATCGCCGGAAAGTCCGAAAATTTTCAGGATCACACGCAGCGGATACCAGACGGCGATATCCTGCGCGAAATCGCAGGCGCCATCATGCGCCACCATTTCATCGACTGTCGCCTTTGCGATGCGGCCGATGTCAGCCTCCAGCGCATTGATGTTGCGCGGCAAAAACCACTCGCGCGCCACATTGCGCATGGCCATATGTTCGGTACCGTCCATGGAAACGACGGTTCTTTGCACCTGGTGGCGGCCGGTGGCGGCGCGGATTTTTTCTTCCGCTTCAATCGTGTTCAGCGTGGTGCGCGGCGCGCTCAGGAAAATGTCGCCCTGCCGCTGCACTTCCACGATGTCCGCATGTTTGGTCACCGTCCAGAACGGGCGATATTTGTCCGGCTCCGTCCAGCGCACCGGGTCTTCGGCGCGAAGCTGGCGGAACAGTTCGTGATAGCGCTTCTTGTTCGAATAAACCTCGACGTCGGCTATCGCATTGTCGATTGCGCGTTTGCTGGAATCGTCGCTCATGCCGCTTTCACCTGTTGCGCTTCCTCTGGCGCTTTTTTGTTTTTGCCGGACGTGCGAGGGCCGGGAAAATCCGGTTTAGCAGCCCGTGGGAACAGTGCCGAAATACACTGTGCCGATGATCCTATAAGGGGTGCTTATGGCGCGCGGCGTCGCGTTTGCAGCTTGTGATAACCATAGTCCGCGCGGGCTTTTCGAAGGTCTGCGCCCGCTTCGATGGCGCCGCGGATATGATCTTCCGCCGCCTGAATTTCCTGCGCCGCCGCAATTACCTCTTCCACCCTGGCCTGGGGAACCGAAACGATGCCGTCACCATCGCCGCGCAGCCAGTCGCCCGCCTCCACGCGCACGCCGCCAATGCAAACCGGTTCTGCCGTGGCTTCCACGCGCACGCGGTCCTTGCCCGTGCGCATCCAGTTGCCGCGCGCAAAGATCGGATAGTTCAGCTTCAGCGCGCGGTCGACATCACGGCAGATGCCGTCGATGACGGTGCCAGCCACTTTGCGGCGCGATGCGGTGGATGTCAGAAGATCGCCCCAAACTGTAACGTCCATGCGTCCCTGATTGTCCAGTACAACCACATCGCCTTCACCCAGATCGTCAATGTAATCGCCGACAGTGCCGGGGTCCTGCCCCACCGGCCCATATCGCAACGTCCATGCGCGGCCACACAGGTTGAATGTCCGGTCCAGCGGCATGATGCCGAAACACTGGCCGGCAATGCCAAGCCGGTCCATCGCATCGCTGAGATCGGTGCAGCTTAAAGGCTGAAGCAAGTTCCAAATCCGGTCCGTCATGGCTTCGGCCTCAAATCTTTCCATCGCCGATAACGGCAAGCGCCTCGCACTGGAATTTCATGTTACCGGACAGCGCGTAAATCAGAATGTGGCGCACGGGCCGCGATTGCGGATCGGGAAACAGGCGCAACCAGGGTGGATTGATCGCGGGCCGCGATGCGGCATCGGCAACCCAGATGGTCACTTTCAAAACATCTTCCGCGCGTGCGCCAGCCGCTTCCAGCACCGCCACAAGATTGTCGAACATCAATTCAGCCTGCTGCTTCTCATCGGCGGGAAGCGTGTTGGTCTTGCGATCGACGCCGCGAATGCCGCCCGTCGCCACAAACGGCCCGATGCGCGACGCCGAGGGTATGGGCAGATCGCCATGCCCCAGCCCTTCAACGTGAATGCTCTTGCGCGTCATTTACCCCATTCCGCCGGCTTTGGCAGACCATAAATCTGCATGGTCGTCTGGCCCTGTTTCAGCTTGCGAAAAATTTCCGCCTCTTCAAGATCGCGTTGCTCCGCGGCTTCAGCGATTTTGGCGGCCGACGCGGCAGGCAGGACAACCACGCCATCGGCATCGCCAAACACCATATCGCCGGCATTGATGGTGATGTCGTCAATGCGGATCGCCTTGCCGAGGCTCCCTGCCCCCTTCACATCCTTGCCGGTGCCGCGAATGCAAAGCCCGGTTGAGAAGAGTGGAAAGTTCATGGCAACAACCTGCTGGCCGTCGCGCACGCAGCCATTGATGACAAGCCCTGCCAACTTTTGCGCCTGCGCCGCCGCCGTCATGATCGCGCCCCAATAACCGAATTCCGGATCGGCGCCCACGTTCACGACCAGCACATCGCCCGCCGCCGCCGCATAAATCGCGTGATGCAGCCACAGATTGTCGCCCGACGGCGATTTCACCGGAAAAGCGCGGCCGCACAACCGCATATCGGGCGAAAGCGGTTTGAGCACCGAAGGCAGCGCGCCGATTTTGTCACCCGCTTCGTGCAGGGATGCTGACGAGGTGCGCAGCGCCCGTGCAATGGCCGATTGGGAAATTGTGTTAACGCTCACCAGAAACCTGCTTGTGAATTCTGCTAGGTCACAGTTTGGTCTGTCTTTGTGCGGGATGCGAATCTTTCTCCGCATCGCCATCGCGCAGGAGCTTCGCGGCGCGCTGCGTGTCCGCGCCCAGTTCCGGCGCGGCGTGTCGGATATCCGGCCGCACGCCGTCGAAACTCAGCGGCGTGCCCACCAGCACCATTTTATCGTCTGGCGTCGGCTGCAACATGCCAAGCGCGTGCGTTTGCGGGTGCGCGATAACCTCGCTGGCCGATTGCACCGGCGCGCAAGGCACGCCCAGCTCGTTCAACTGGTCCATCCAGTATTGCGAAGGCTGCTGCGCAATGAACCCGCCGATCAGTTCATTCAGCGCAACGCGATTGATAACGCGCTGTTCGTTGGTTTTAAACCGCGTGTCGTCCGCCCATTGCGGATGGCCCAGCAATCCCGCCAGCTTGCGAAACAGGTTGTCGTTGCCCGCCGCGATAACAATGTGCCGGTCGCTGGCCTGAAAGGCGCGATAGGGAACCAGCATCGGCGTTTCCGAACCGGATTTCCCCGGATCGCGCCCGGCCGAAATGCAGTTCGCCAGCGGAATGTTCATCCAGGCGAGGCCGGTTTCGTAAAGCGACGTGTCCACCGTTGCGCCTTCGCCGTTTTGCTGGCGGCGCACCAGCGCGGCCATGATCCCGATCACGCACCAAAGCCCCGCACCCATGTCGATAATCGATGGGCCAACGCGCACCGGCCCGCGGCCGGCTTCGCCCGTCACGCTCATGATGCCGGAAAACGCTTGTATCAGGGGATCGTAGCCGGTGCTGTGCTGCAACGGCCCCGTCGCACCGAACGCCGCCAGATTGCAATAGATCAGGCGCGTGTTGTCCTTGCGCAGTTCCTTTGCATCGAGGCCGTATCGTTCAACCAGCCCCGGACGCATGTTCTGAATAACGACATCGGCGCCGCGAACCAGTTCGCGCAAGGCCGCGCGATCCTTCTCGTCCTTGATGTTGAAGGTCGCCGAATATTTGTTGCGGTTGAGCGTCTGAAACACCGCCGACGAGCCATGCCAGAACGGCGGACCCCACAGCCGCGCATCGTCACCGCCATCCGGGTTTTCCACCTTGACGACGGTCGCGCCCAGGTCGGCAAGAATTTGCCCCGCATACGGCGCGGCAACGCTGTGGCCCAGTTCGACAACTGCCAAACCATCAAGAGGCGCCGCCGCTTTTGAATCCTGCATCCGCTCCTGCTCGCGCCCCCGGCACGGCCGTCTGGATGCGAACCTCGCATCGCGGCCGATATTATTCCCGCCTACGCCGGCACGGCGTAGACAGCTCTTGGCCAATTGTTAGTGCGGGGACCGCGACGCCCGTAAATACGGACTTCGACTACAGCCATAACGCCGATTTATGGGGTGGCCGGATCAGTAGGAGCGCGGCAACCCCAGAACATGCTCGCCGACATAGGCCAGGATGAGGTTCGTGGAGATCGGCGCGATCTGATAAAGCCGCGTTTCGCGCCATTTACGCTCCACATCGAACTCGCGCGCATAACCGAAGCCGCCGTGTGTTTGCAGGCAGGCCTCCGCCGCGCGCCACGATGCTTCCGATGTCAGAAGTTTCGCCAGATTTGCTTCTTCGCCGCAGGGCTGTTGCGCGTCGAACAGCGTGCATGCCCGCCGCAACACCAGTTCCGCCGCGAAAAGATCGGCATGGGCGCGCCCCAGCGGAAACTGAATGCCCTGGTTCTGCCCAATAGGCCGGCCGAACACCACGCGCTCGCGCGCATAGTTGCAGGCGGTGCGGATGAACCAGCGCGCATCGCCCACGCATTCCGACGCCACCAGAATCCGCTCGGCGTTCATGCCGTCCAGGATATAGCGAAAGCCCTCGCCTTCTGCGCCGATCAGGCTGTCCGCGGGAATGCGCAGATCGCTGAAGAATATCTCGGTGGTGTTGTGATTAATCATGGTTTCAATGGGGCGGATATCCATGCCGTTGCCCTTGGCCGCGCGCATATCCACGAGGAACACCGAAAGCCCGTCCGTCTTGCGCTTCACATCCGCAACCGGCGTCGTGCGCGCCAGAAGGATCATCAGGTCCGAATAAAGCGCCCGCGAGGTCCAGACTTTCTGGCCGTTGATCACATAGCTATCGCCGTCGCGCCCCGCGGTGGTGCGCAGCTTCGTCGTGTCCGAACCGCTGACGGGCTCGGTCACGCCGAACGCCTGCAGCCGCAATTCGCCCGCGGCAATGCGCGGCAGATAGTTTTCCTTCTGCGCCTTGCTGCCATGGCGCAGCAGCGTGCCCATCGTATACATCTGTGCGTGGCAGGCCGCCGCGTTGCCGCCCGAAGCATGAATCTCTTCCAGAATCACGGACGCCGCGCGCAGCGGCAGGCCAGCGCCGCCAAACTCTTCCGGAATTACCGCCGCAAGATAACCGGCTTGCGTCAAGGCATCGACAAACTCCGACGGATACCCCGCGCGCGCCTCAACCTCGCGCCAATAAGCGCCGGTGAATCCCGCGCAAACCTTACGTACCCCCGCGCGGATTTCCGGAAAATCCTCCCGCGCTTCGATCTGCGACGTGTCCTTGAAATGCTGTGTCATGAATGAAGAACCATAAAGGCTGGGGTTGCTGGATCAGTGTTGCGCAAGCTGGCCGCGCAGCCACGCCGCGAAGCCGTACGGTGTCACAGCTTCGCGCGCATGTTTGTTATAGTGCGCAAGGCAGTCGACCACTTTCTGCGAAAGTGCGGCTTGCGATGCCGGCGCTTGAGGTGAGCCCGGATAGACAGCACAACGCGTGGATGCCAACACTTCACCGCTCACAACAATCTCCAGCGTCACCGCGCCACGATCCAGCCCCACAAGCGCGCCGGATTCCGCGGGCTGTTCGCGCAATTCCGTGCGCGCCATCAGCTCGCGAAGCGCAGGCCGGTCGATCGCCGCATCTTCGAAATCGGCAAGACCAACGGTCCCCTGCAAAAGCCCCGCTGCGATAATGTAAGCCCCGCAGAACTTGGCTTCCACACCGCTGTGCGGATCGCAAATGCGAAGTGGCTGCAACATGCCTGACGGTGCGGTGCCCCGCACACGCGCGTTTGCTGGCACCTTGCCGCCAAGTTTCGCGCGCAGGTCGAACGCGGCGGTGATGAACCGATGCGCGGCGTAACAGCAGGGATGAAGTTTGCGCGAGAGCGAATTGGTCTCAATGGTAGGAACGATATCGACAAGCGGTTCAACCGCGCCGCCGCCGCTGTAAAGATCGAGGAACCCCTTGTCACCGAAAATATCGCTGTCCGCATTCACATTCTGCGCCGCAAGCTGCACCGCGCGCACCGCTGCGGCCGCTGCAAATCCTGCCTGAAGCGGCTTTCCCATGGAGCCGAAATTGCGTTGCAAGCCACCGGCCTGTGCCGCGGCAAGCGCCAACGCGGCGCGGCTCTGCGCATCGTCCAGCCCGCACAGATGTGTAAGCGCCGCCGCCGCCGCCAGCGGGCCGATTGTCGAAGTGGCGTGCCAGCCGCGTTCGTAATGCGAAAATCCCAGCGCCTTGCCCAGCGCAATATTGACCGCAAGGCCAACCGCATAAGCCTCGAACAGCCGCGAACGCCGCGCGGAATCTTCCGCCGCCATCGCCAGCAACGCCGGTACGAGCACGGCAGAGGCGTGGGTCACGCTCGTCATATGAACATCGTCATAATCCAGCGCGTGCGCGGCCGTGGCGTGGACCAGCGCCGCGTTCTCGATGGTCGAAGCGTGGCTGCCATCCAGTAGGGCAATGTCATCGCCCCGATAAATCTTCAGGCACGCCTGCACCACCGCCTCATGCCATCCGGCGTATGCCACGGCCATGGTGTCTTCAAACGCCATTGCGACATCGCTTCGCTCGCTTTGCGAAAGCGCGCGCGGCCGTGCGATCAGGCTGCAAATGCGCTCCACGAATGTCGCCATGGGTGGCGCGTTTGTCTTCGCCACAGCGGGCTTCTCGCCTGCAATGCTATCCATGGCCGGCCTTTCTCAGGCGCGGGCCCGCTTTCATCACCTGTCCAGGAAGTTCGCGGCCGAAAAGTTCTTCAACGCCTTTGGCCACAGCGATCAGCTTGGTCAGATCAATGCCGCTTGCGACCCCCATTTCATCCAGCATGTAAACCAGATCCTCGGTGCAGATGTTTCCCGTCGCGCCAACCGCAAACGGACATCCGCCCAACCCGCCAATAGACGATTCAAAATGCTCCACGCCAAGCGCAAGCCCGGTCATCACATTCACCAGCCCGATTCCCCGCGTGTTGTGAAAATGCAGGGCCAGGTGAATCTGCGGAAACCTGCGCATCACCGCCTCGCAGATGGCGGCCACCACCGGCGGCGTCGCCATGCCTGTGGTATCGCCCAGCGAAACCGTGTCCGCGCCCATTGCGGCATAGCCATCGACCACGCGCAAAACCGCATCGGTGGAAACTTCGCCTTCAAACGGGCAACCGAACGCGGTTGAAACCGCGCCACCCAAACGCACGCCGCCGTCGGCGGCAATCGCGCCGATCTCCGCAAGGCCAGAAAGACTTTCGGCAATCGAGCGGCGCACATTCTTCTTGTTGTGTGTTTCGCTCGCCGAAACAAAAACGGTCATGCGGTCGATCCCGGCATCAACCGCGCGCCGCGCGCCGTTGGCGTTGGGCACCAGCGCGCTCAATTCTGCGCCGCGTCCTTTCAGCCCGCTCACAACTTCCGCGGCGTCGGCAAGCTGGGGAATGGCGGCAGGCGAAACAAACGATGTGGCTTCCAGATAGCGCACGCCCGCATCGATCAGCGCCCGGCCAACGTCAATCTTTTGCGCGGCCGGCAGCACAAGGCTTTCCATCTGGAAACCGTCGCGCATTCCCACTTCGGTCAATTCGATTGTTTTGGGATAGGCGCTCATGATCCGGTGAACTTCGGTGTGCGCTTTTCCACCGCCGCGCGAATGCCTTCGCGCCGGTCTTTGGTTGGCACGGTCTGATTGTAGGCGGCAATCTCCATCGCAAGCCCGCTTCGGCGGTCCACTTCCAGCCCGTTGGAAATCGCGAACTTTGCCTGGCGCACCGCCACCGGCCCGTTGGCGGCGATGAGCCGCGCGGTTGCCAGCACCTCGTCCATCAGTTTTTCGCGCGGCACCACCTTGTTCACCATGCCCCAGCGCTCGGCTTGCGCGGCATCGAAGGGTGCGGCGGAAAGGATGATCTCTTTTGCCCGTGCGGGTCCCACAACGCGAGCCAGCGTTTGCGTGCCGCCGCCGCCGGGGATGATTCCCAGCCGCGTTTCGGTCTGCGCGAAGCGGGCCGTGTCCACCGCATATATAAAGTCGCAAGCCAGCGCGAATTCGCAGCCCCCGCCATAGGCAGCACCGCTCACCGCCGCGATAATGGGAATGGGGCAATTCATGAGGGCATAGAACGCCTGCTCGAAAAGCTGGTGCTGACCCAGCCAATCGGCATCGCTCATCCCGTCGCGTTCCGTGAAATCGCCCCCGGCACTGAAGGCGCGATCGCCGCTTCCGGTCAGCACGATGCAGCGGATATCCGAAGGCCCCGAAAGAAACGGGCTGAAATGCGCAAGAATTTCACGCGCCATTTGCGTGTTGAGCGCGTTGGCCGCTTCAGGCCGGTTGAAGCGCACCACCTGAATACCAGGCTCGGGCTGCTCGATAAGAAGGGTTGCTGCGGTCATCGGGCGAAGAAATTAGCCGAACAGGCACCCGATGTTGGATATATTCTTTGCTGTTATAGCTATAAGTCTTGCTTATGCCGCAACGCGCTGCACCAGCCGCGCGCTGGGCCAGTCTCCGGCTTCGATCAGTTCCGCAACGGTATCCAGAATAAGCGCATAAACCGCCAGCGCGGGCGCCGTCAGCGGCGCGGCATCCGAAACCGCAATGTGGATTGGCCGCTCGATCTCCGGCTCTGTCACCAGACGAATGCAAAGATTGGGTGCGGCAACGCGCGCGCCGGCGAACGGCACAATGGTTGAGCCCACATTGGCGGCCGCGGCTGAACACAAGCTGTAAATCGAATTCATTTCCGCAACCACGGTGGGCCGCAAGCCGACAGACGCGAACGCACTATCGACAGCCTGTCGCACGCGATTGTTGCTTGCGGGCAGAACCAGCGGAATGCCCTCCAGGTCGCGCACGCGCACTGGCCCATCGTCGCTGCCAAGCTTGGCTTCCTTCGAGGTTACAAACGCCAAACGTTCCGTCAGCAAAGGATGAACACCGACGCCGTTGGCGGAAACATTGCCCGGCAGCAGACTGATATCCACGCGCCCGTTCATGGCAAGTTCGTTGAGCAGATTTCCCGGCAGGCCATCCGCAAGCTGAATCGTGACATTGGGATAACGCGCGCGCGCAACCGCCAACAGCGGCGCCGACAGAATTGCCGCCGCCGTCAGCGGCAACCCGATTGTCACCACGCCCGAAACATCTTCGCGCGCCTGCTTAACTTCCACATGCGCCTGCTCGAGCAACTTCAGAATGGCCTGCGCGTGGCGATAAAGCGCGCGGCCGGCCGATGTCGGCTCCACGCCATGGCGGCTTCGGGTCAGAAGCTGGGTTCCGAAGTCGGCCTCAAGCGCCACAAGCTGCTGGCTAAGCGCCGGCTGCGCGATGTTCAAAAGGTGAGCAGCGCGAGTCAGACTCCCCAGATCGACCATGCGTATGAAAGCATTGAGACGGCGCGTTTCCATGCGGACCAAAAAGAGGTTTCGCGGCGATGGTATAAGCAATCCTTATGGCAATTCAATGCGTGGCAAGTAGCTCTAACGCGGTAGAAAACCAAACGCGAGCGAGACACAATAACGGCTTGTGTTCCTATATTGCATCTCCGGTTCGCACAAAACTGGCCCAACTGGACGCCGAGAACACCATCGGGCTCCCTCGCGCATCGCCGGTAAAACCTTCGCCGCCGGGCAGGCCTCCAATTTCTTCGTCAGCGCTTTGCCCGTCGAGGCCAAGCGCCTCATCCTCGGCTGCTCCATGCCGCTTGTTGCCATAGGGTGGCGCGGCCATATCTGCGAGCCCCTGCCCTCGGCAAGCGCCGTTCGATCCTCAAACGCGGTCAATTTTCCGCGAAATCGGTAACGGATGAGGTGATCGCGGTGCGATCCAGAGCCTAGAATAATGCGAATCGAAACCGACGGACGGCTGCATGACCAAGAGCGCGATCCTTATCTTATCCTTTGCCTGTCTGGTCGGGACCGGCGCTGCCGCGGCCCCTGCATCCCCCACGGATGCCGCCGATTTCACGGCTCTGGAGGCCAACTGGCTGCACGCCATAGCGGCGCGCGATACTGCCAAGCTGAACCGCATTCTGGCGCCGGAATTCGTGGACACAACATGGAACGGGCTAACGCAGAACAAGGGTGAAGCGCTGGAACATTCAAAAGACTATGGCGCGATGGGCCAGCAAAAGCTGAGCGATATCACCGTGCGGCGCTTCGGGAACGTGGCCGTGGTCACGGGCCTGAACTCTGTGGTGGCGGAAGGCGGCCCACAATATGACGTGCGCTTCACCGATGTGTTCGTGTTGCGGGACAAGCGCTGGCAGGCGGTGAACGCGCAGGAAACGCCGGTCGTTCAAGCGAAAATTCAGGCTTCGCCCGCAAGCCAGTGAACCGAGAATGCGACTCCCGGACCTTGCGCCAGTTGGGGCAGCAACACCGCGCCCGCTTCTTTCATCTCCTCATCAAATCCGAATGGTGGATTGACGATGAGAAGGCCCGCCGCTGAAAGCCGTTCGCTGGCGGCGTCCTTGCGGCCAACGTTCATCTCCACCCGCAGAACTTTGCGAATGCCGGCATTGAGAATTTCGCCCGTTGACGCGGCAAGCGCCGGCGCATCTTTCAAAGGATACCAAAGAGTATAGATGCCGGTTGAGAAGCGGCGATATGCACCGATCAACGCGCGCGCGGCTTCCACAAATTCATCGGCGCGCTCGTAAGGCGGATCGATCAGCACCAGCCCGCGCCGCTCGGCTGGCGGCAGGAGTTTTGGCAACCGCGCGTACCCGTCTGCCTCGACGGCCTGTGCGTTAGGGAAGCTTTTCAAAACCGATGCCAGCGCCTTGAATTCTTCGGGATGCTTTTCAATCGCGACAAGCCGGTCTTGTGGACGCAACAGCTTGGCGGCGATCAACGGGGAACCGGGATAAAGCGCGCGATCGGCGGTGGCGATGTCGAGATAGATTTTCAGGTTTTTGAGCGCGTTGGCCGCGCATTCGATGCGCGCGACGCCCTGCTCCGCCTCGCCGGTTTTTGCCGTCTCCTCACCGCCCAAGTCGTACAGTCCACGCCCGGCATGAGTGTCGACGACGGCGAAGCCCTTTTCCTTCTGGCGCAGATGCGCGATGAGCGCCACCAGCGCCGCGTGCTTCAGCACATCGGCGAAATTTCCGGCATGATAGGCGTGGCGATAGTTCATGAGGCCGCAGCAACATTAGGTGCGATGTTGGTGCCCGAGGTCGGAATCGAACCGACACACCTTGCGGTACTGGATTTTGAGTCCAGCGCGTCTACCAGTTCCACCACTCGGGCACTTCAAAATCGGGCAGGAAAGATAGCGCGCAGATCATAGCGGCGCGCGCTTGCCCGTCAACAAAAGCGTTCTCTATGGCGCTTCGGTGGTGGCGACGAAGGTGTCGTCGTCCTGCAATTCGCGCTCGAATGTCAGGAAATCGTAGTAGCCGCAATGCGGCTGGTTGGGATAGCCGCGGCAGGTGGAAGGGCGGCCTTCATAAATGGTGCAGCGGCGCTTTTTGGTATCGAAAAACTGGCAGATTTTGCCGTAGTACTTATCGGCCTTGCGCTTCATTGTATATTGTTCATCGTACCGGCGGATGGTGTAGCGCTTGGCCGCCTGGCGAAAGCCGATGCCGAAATATTTGGCCAGCCGTTTCACATCGAAATGGGTGAGCGAAATGATCGGGTAAGAGCAGCAATAGCCGGGGCATTTCATGCAATCGTAGTATTTGCGCTTCGCCGCAGCCATGGGTTTTCCTTACGCCAACGCCCGTTCGCGACTCTGCCAAGCCGAACCGCTAAAAGCTCATAGGCGAGGCCTATAAGGCGCGCAAGGGGCTGTTTTCCCACAGCTTACAGCGGTCGCGGCGCTGTGCCTTCTTCTCTTTCGGCCGGGCGGGCCTTAAGAGCGGGCGAACGCCAGCCACACGAGTCGCCCATGACGCTTCGCCCCATTCGCCGCGCGCTGATCTCTGTTTCCGACAAGACCGGTTTGATCGAATTCGCGGGTACGCTTTCAGCCCGTGGCGTGGTGCTATTGTCCACCGGCGGCACTGCCAAGACCTTGCGCGACGCCGGCCTGCCGGTGACGGACGTTTCCGAAGTCACCGGCTTTCCCGAAATCATGGATGGGCGGGTGAAGACGCTGCACCCCATGATCCACGGCGGCTTTCTTTCGGTGCGCGACAAGCCGGACCATGCGGAGGCGATGAAGACGCACGGGATCGAAGGCATCGATCTGCTGGTGTCCAATCTCTATCCGTTCGAGGCGACGGTGGCCAAGGGTGCGGGCTTCGACGAGACGATCGAGAATATCGACATCGGCGGGCCGGCCATGATCCGTGCGGCGTCCAAGAACCACGAATGGGTCACGGTGGTGGTGGATACCGAAGATTATGCCGACGTGCTGGCGGAGATGGATGCCAACAAGGGCGCCACCACGCTGAAGCTGCGCCGCAAGCTGGCGCAGATCGCTTATGCGCGCACGGCGGCTTACGATGCGGCGGTTTCAAACTGGTTTGCTGGGGAACTGGCGAAGGACGGCGACAAGCATCCGCCGCGCCGCCGCGCCTTTGCCGGGCAGTTGCGCCAGCCGCTGCGCTATGGCGAGAACCCGCATCAGGAAGCGGCCTTCTATGTCACGGGCGAGAAGCGCTTCGGCGTGGCCAATGCCGAGCAGCTTCAGGGCAAGGAGCTTTCCTACAACAACATCAACGATACCGATGCGGCGTACGAACTGGTGGCGGAGTTCGACCCCAAGACGAGTGCGGCCTGCGCCATCATCAAGCATGCAAATCCTTGCGGCGTGGCGCTGGGATCGTCGCTGGTGGACGCTTACACCAAGGCGCTGGCCTGCGATCCGGTGAGCGCGTTCGGCGGCATTCTGGCGTTCAACCGCGAACTGGATGGCGCGACGGCGGAAGAGATTTCCAAACTGTTCACCGAAGTGATCATTGCGCCCAGCGCGAACGAAGACGCGCGGCGGATTCTTTCCGCGAAGAAAAACCTGCGGCTGCTGATTGTGGGCGGCCTGCCCGATCCGAACGCGACCGGCCTGACGGTGCGCAGCGTGGCCGGCGGCTTGCTGGTGCAGACGCGCGACAATGCGCATACGTCGAAAGATCAACTCAAGATCGTGACCAAGCGCCAGCCGACGGAGCGCGAACTGGCCGACATGCTGTTCGCCTTCACCGTGGGCAAGCATGTGAAATCCAACACCATCGTTTATGCAAAGGACGGGCAGACGGCCGGCATCGGCGCGGGCCAGATGAGCCGCGTGGATGCCGCGCGCATCGCCGCGATCAAGGCACGCGAGGCGGCGCAGGCTGCAGGCTGGCCGGAGCCCAAGACGGTGGGTTCGGCCGCGGCGTCAGATGCGTTCTTTCCCTTCCCCGACGGATTGCTGGCGGTCGCGGAAGCGGGTGCGACGGCGGTGGTCCAGCCGGGCGGTTCGATGCGCGACGATGTGGTGATTGAAGCAGCAGACAATGCTGGCCTTGCTATGGCCTTCACCGGCATCCGCCACTTCCGGCATTAGGCGTGAAGACAGCATAGCTGCTCCGCACCAGCGGTTCGGGGTTGGCACGAGCGTCCGGCTTTGCTAATGAGGCTTTGCGCCGATTTGAAGCTCAGCTTGCGGGCGCGTTATAAATTCTAGCTAAAGCGAAGGCAGAACTGGGCCGGTTGGCACCGGCTGCCCCATGCCCGCAAGCGCGCCTCATCTCGTTGCAAAGAAACGATGAGGCACCATCATGTCGGACACACAACCTTCAGATAACGCGATCCTGTGTAAAGCGGGCATTGGCTGCGATAGCGCATTCGGCGCCGTGACACCGCCGCTCTATCTTTCCGCGAACTACACATTCGCGGGATATAACGAACCGCGAGCTTATGATTATTCCCGATCCGGCAATCCCACGCGAGATCAGTTGGGGCAGGCTATTGCAGCGCTTGAAGGCGGCGCCGGCGCCGTTATCACAAGCTCCGGTCTTGCCGCCGTTGACCTGGTGCTATCTCTGCTGGAACCGGGAGCGCTCGTCGTGGCGCCGCACGATTGTTACGGCGGCACCTGGAGGCTGCTGACGGCACGCGCGCAGAAAAAGGCGATCGACGTAGCGTTCGCCGATCAAAGCGATCCGGACGCGCTCGACGAGATATTTGCGCGCAAGCCTGCGCTCGTATGGATCGAAACACCCAGCAATCCGCTGATGCGCATAACGGATATCGAGGCGCTTGCGCTGCGGGCAAAAGCCTGTGGCGCGCGCCTGGCCGTAGACAATACGTTCCTCTCTCCCCTGCTTCAGAAACCGATTTCGCTTGGCGCCGATCTTGTCGTCCATTCGACCACAAAATACCTGAACGGGCACTCCGACGTGATTGGCGGAGCGGTTGTCGCCGCATTGCAGGAAGATGTGGAGCAACTGAAATGGTGGGCCAACTGCAGCGGCGTTGCCGGCGCGCCTTTCGATGCCTGGCTCACCTTGCGCGGCTTGCGCACGTTGGCTGTGCGCGTGGAACGTCAACAGGATACGGCAGCCAAAATTGCCGAACGCCTTGCGCAACATCCGGCCGTGACGGCCGTGCAATATCCCGGCCTTGCGACGCATGCGGGCCATATGCTCGCCCGCAAGCAACAGCGCGGTTTCGGTGCCATGCTGAGTTTCGAGTTGCACGCGGCCCCGGATGATGTGCCGCGCGTGCTGGGGCGCCTTACGCGATTCATTTTGGCGGAGTCCCTCGGCGGCTTTGAAAGCCTGATCGCACACCCCGCGACAATGACGCACGCATCCATGACGCCTGAGGCGCGCACGGCGGCGGGCATTCGCGATCAACTGCTGCGCCTCTCAATTGGCCTTGAATCGTTCGACGATCTTTGGCCAGACCTAGGGGACGCACTGGATGCCGTGGGCGCGGATTAGGAGCGGCAATCGACCTTTCATCAAGGGACGGTCGCGCGTTCTTCCTTCACCACAAGAAGCCAGAACCATCCGGCGACAAGCAGCACCACTATGCCGGTCATTCCGGCGCGTTGCGATTGCGTCCATTCGGTGAGCAGCGTGACGGTGACGGGGGCCAGGAACGTGGCGGCGGTGCCGGATAGCGACATCAGACCGAAGAACTCTGTCATTTTCTCAACCGGTGCGATGCGCGCCAGCATGGTGCGGTTGTTGGCGTAAGCGCCGACGACAAACATCGACTCCAGACTCACCAGCGCGGCGTAGATCAGCTTGGGCACCGTATCGAACAGCGGGATCGGCAGCGTGGCAGCCGCGTTCGGATCGACGGGGATGAACCAGAACAGCCGGTCCGGCCCCATGGTGAGGCCGAGAGCGAAACAAACCGCCGTGCCGCCGACCGTGATGAGAAGCGCCGTCTTTGACCCGAAGCGATTGTCCAGCCAGCCCCCAAAAAAACCGCCGAGCATGCCGCTGAAAACCATCAGCAGACCGAATGCGATCATCGGCAACGTATCAAGATGGAACGTGCCGGCGATATAGATGCCACTGAAAGCGAGAACGCCGGTGAGACCATCGTTGAACAAGGTGCGGGCGCCGATGTAATGCACGACGTTCTTGTAATGCCGCAGCTTGCGAACGGTAGAAATTACGGCGGCGATGCCGTCGCGCACCGCACGCCACAGGGGCAAGCCGCTGCGCGGGCGATCTGGTGTAAACAGGAAAAGCGGGATTGCGAAGATCAGCATCCAGACAGCGGAAACCGGACCAGACAATCGCTCCGCCATGTGATCCGGTAACTGCACCGGCGCGCCCGGCAAGATGAAAATAAGCAGGAACAGCAGCATCAGGATGAAGCCGCCGCCGCTGCCCAGCGCGAACGACAAGCCCGACAGGCCGCCGATGCGCGAGGGCGGCGCGATGCGCGACAGCATGGCCCCATGAAAAGCGTTGGAGAATTCGAACACGATGTTGTTGATGACGACCGCCGCCGAGACGATGAAGATTTGCATGGCGGTGGAATTGGGCACGCCGAACCATGTGCCGGCGAAACTCAGCACCATCAGCAGCGTGAACAGCGCCAGCCATGGCTTGCGCGGGCCGCCGCGATCGGCAATGGCGCCGAAGAACGGGCACAGGATCGCGGTGATGTAACCGCTATAGGCGGTGATGTTTCCCCAAAGCTCCTGCCCGCGAATGGGATCGTGCATCATCACGGTGGCGAAGAACGGCGAGATCACATAAATCTGGAAAACGACATTGGGATCGCGCGCGCCTTCATACAAAGCCCATGACCATTGCCCGCGCCTGGTGGCAGGCATGCCGCCTTCGGCTGTGAGTTCATGCGCGAGCTGTGCGACACCGGCCGCATTGGCGGCGAGCGTTTCCGCCGGAACCGCCGCGCGCGCCGCAGCGCTGGCCTCTTCGCCATCAATGAATGCCACGGCTTAGACCGAAGGCGCGCGTTCTTCGCGCACGAAGAGCATCAGCACCAAGCCGATAACCAGAAAGACCGTTTCGCCCAAAAGGCCGACCCGCTGGTTCTGTGACACCAGCGTGAGCCACGCCACGAGACCGGTCGCCAGAAAGCTGGTGGACTGGCCCGACAGCGAATAGAGGCCGAAGAATTCCGCCATCTTTTCTGGCGGCGCGATGCGCGCCAGCATGGTGCGGCTGTTGGCATAGCCCGCTGTGATCAGCACGGCGATGAAATTCACGATCAGAAGAAAGATGATCTCCGGCCAGGTGTTGAAGAACGGCAACGACCAGACGGGTGCCGCGTGCAAACTATACGGGATGAACCAGAGGATGCGGTCTGGCGCCATGGAGAGCGACAGCAAACCGAAGATGGTTGTGCCGCCGATGCTGACGAAGATGGCGCCCTTGGAACCGAACTTGTTATCGAGCCAGCCGCCGAAAAATCCGCCCACCACCGCGAACACGCTAAGCTCGATGCCGTAAATCAGCATCTGGATCGGACCCCAATGGAACGTGGTCGAGGCGTAGATGCCGCCGAACACCAGCACCGCCGTCATGCCGTCGTTGAAGAAGAGCCGCGCCAACAGATAAGTGCCAACATTGCGGTAGTGCCGGAGGCTGCGGATTGTTGCGATCACGCTTTTTACGCCTTCCACCATCGCGCGGCGCAACGGCAGCTTCGACGACGGCTGATCCGGCGTGAAGAAAAACAGCGGCATGCTGAAAATGAAAAGCCAGATGGCGCAGACAGGACCGGAAAGCCGCTCCGGTTCATGCAGCGCCTGATCGATTCCGAACAGCGGGTGCGCCGGAATGAAACTCCAAGCCACATGCCCCGGCAACGCGAACGCGATCAGCATGAAGAGAAGCAGTACGATTCCGGCGGCATTGCCGAGCGCCAGCCCGAGGCCCGACAATCCGGCAATACGGCGCGGGCTGGCTATTGTCGGCAGCAGCGAATTGTGGAACACGGCTGAGAATTCATACGAAACATTGCCCAGCGCGATCAGCGCGCCGACGAAGAAGATGCCGGCGGCATCCGAATGCGGCATGGCAAACCACATCGGCAGCGATGCGAGAATGAGGATCGCCGTATAAAGCGCGATCCAGGGCTTTCGCCGGCCGCCGCGATCGGCAACCGCACCTAAAAACGGCGCCAGCACCGCGATGGCGAAACCGCTGTAGGTCTGGATGGCGCCGGCCAGCGTCTGCCCGCGCACCGGATCGCCCACGACATAGTTCACGAAGTAAGGCGAGAACAGATAGATCCAGATGATGAGGATGTAGGGATTGCGCGCCCATTCGAAGGTTGCCCATGACAACTGCCCCAGCGGGCTGGCGGACGCACCGCCTGTCGCTGAGGGCTCGGGCGACCGGCGCAGGAACCATGCGGTCGCCTCGCGCCCGTTATCGGAAGGATTCACCGGCATCCACTCCCCAGATATTTTTCTTATCGGCCCAGCCTTCGATCCCCTGGACCTCAACCTGGCAGAACTGAGGCTTGCAGGATTTCAGCTTCGCCACAACGCCTTGAGCGGCCAAGGCAATCGGCTTGGCGGCATCGCTGGGATCGGTGCGGATGGTGGAGGGCGTGGAGGAGACAAATACAACCGTGCGGTTGTCAGACAGCATGGAAGTGTGGACCCAGCCCAGCGTGCCATCGCTATCCTTCACGCGCCGCCATGCCGCGTATTTGTTGACGACTTCCACGGGCAGGCCTTTGCGGTGATAGACCCAAAGGATGCGGTGATCGAAGCTGGGCCCCTGCCGCAGGAAGACCTTATCTTTGCTGAAGCTGATGTAGTCGGCTGCGGTGGCTGGCACCGCCAGCAAAACCAACCCCGCCAAAGCGGCACCAACCTTCCGCCAAACCATTGCCCTGCCCCGCGAATCCTCTCCGATCCGGTTATTAGACCATGATCCTATCGCCGCAACATTCGAATTGCCGCAGGAAACATGGCGCAACTTTCTAACACGCTGTTCATCTGCTAAGAGCGAAGGCACGACTGTTTTTCCTTAAGTCCCGGAGCTGGTTGAGATGGCTGCCAAAAAGCCGCTCGTGATTGTCACGCGCAAGCTGCCCGACGCGATCGAAACGCGGATGAGCGAGCTGTTCGACGCGCGGCTGAACGCGCGCGATGCGCCCATGAGTCAGGCCGAGTTGATCGAGGCGGTGCAGACCGCCGATGTGCTGGTGCCGACAGTGACGGACAAGATCGATTCCAAGGTGCTGGTGCGCAGCGGCGACAATCTAAAGCTGATCGCCAACTTCGGAAACGGCGTGGACAATATCGACGTGAAGACAGCGCTTCAGCGCGGCATCACCGTGACGAACACGCCCGGCGTTCTGACCGAAGACACCGCCGACATGACGATGGCGCTGATCCTGGCGGTGCCGCGCAGATTGGTGGAAGGCGTGAGCGAACTGGAGCGCGAGCAGTTCAAAGGCTGGTCGCCAAGCTGGATGCTGGGCCATCGCATCTGGGGCAAGCGGCTCGGCTTCATTGGCATGGGGCGCATTGGGCAAGCGGTTGCGCGGCGCGCGCGCGCGTTCGGATTGCAGATCCACTATCACAACCGCAAACCCGTGCATGCGAAGATCGAAGAAGAACTTGAGGCGACCTATTGGGAAAGCCTCGATCAGATGCTGGCGCGGATGGATATCGTGTCGGTGAATTGCCCGCATACGCCGGCCACCTATCACCTGCTTTCGGCGCGGCGATTGAAACTGATGAAGCCGACCGCCTATTTGGTGAACACCGCGCGCGGCGAAGTGATCGACGAGAACGCGCTGGCGCGGATGCTGGAAGCCAGCGAGCTGGGCGGCGCGGGGCTGGATGTGTTCGAGCATGAGCCGGCGGTGAACCCGAAACTGCTGAAGCTGAAGAACGTGGTGCTGCTGCCGCACATGGGATCGGCCACCATCGAAGGCCGCATGGACATGGGCGAGAAGGTGATCGTGAACATCAAGACCTTCATCGACGGCCACAAACCGCCCGACTGCGTGATCCCGGCGATGCTTTAGCGACGCTCGTAAACAACGCGGCTTCGCCGTGGTGAGAGCGATTCAATTTCGGCACTTAATTCTTTTCATAAACCACGGCGTTCCAATATTCCGCCCTGTGTGCGCCGGTGCGGTGGAAGCCCTGGCGGCGCAATTCGCGGCCAAGCAGGAAATTGAAATAACCGTGCGCCACCACCGCGGCGGTGCCACGGCTGGTTTGCGCGCTGTGGATGAGAACATCCGCGGCGGCCCGCACGCGTTGTTTCACGCGGCGGTAATTTTCGACGCGCGGACTGAAGCCCACGTGCCAAAGAAGGCGCGAGACGACCGCCCATTTCGGCACGGTCATTTTCAGCAGGGGAATGCGCGGGCTTGCCAGCGGCGCCTCCACGAACAGCGGATCGGCAATCAGTTCGGCGTGCGGCGCAAGCCGGGCCGCGCTTTCGTGCGCGCGGCGCTTGCCGCTGGTGTGCAGAACCGACAATTCCTTCACCAGATCCTGCAGCGCTTGCGGCGGAAGATTTTGCGAATCCAACCCGGCTTCTTCGTAAGCGCCGATGTAATCGCGGAAGCCGTGATGGCCGGTGCGCGGGCTGAGCGCGATCGCAGGACGGCCATGACGGATGAGAACGATCCTTAGTGGCGCGGCACTTCTGCTGTCGGCATCGCTTTGCGCCGGTGCGTCCGCCAGCGCCGCCAATCCTTGCGGCGCCACACCGGACCTATACGATGGCGAAGGTTTCACGGGCGATGCGGTCCGGTTTGTCACAACAGCAAAGATAGGGGGCCAAGCGCCGATATGGAACAGCGCGACCTGAAGGGAAAAGTGGCCGTCGTCACCGGTTCCGCAAGCGGTATTGGTGCCGCGGTGGCGTTGGGGCTGGCCCAGCGCGGCGCGAGCGTGGTGGTGAATTACGCCAAAAGCGAAGCCGAAGCGCAGGCGGTTGGCGAAGCCGTGCGAAAAGCGGGCGCGGATGTGCGTGTGGAACAAGCCGATGTGGGGCAGGACGCAGATTGCCGCAGGCTCGCCGCCGCCGCGATGGAGGCGTGGGGCCGCATCGATATTCTTGTGAATAACGCGGGAACCACCAAGTTCGCGGCCCATGCCGACCTGGATGCGCTAAGCGCGGAAGATTTTTCCGGCATCTACGCCACCAACGTGATCGGTCCTTTCCAGATGGTGCGGGCTTCCCGCGACGCGCTGAAGGCAAGCGGCGACGGCGCCATCGTGAATGTTTCGTCCATCGCCGGTGTTGCGGGTGTGGGATCGTCCATCGCCTATGCCGCGTCAAAAGGCGCGCTCAACACCATGACGCTTTCGCTGGCGCGCGCGCTGGCGCCGGAAATTCGCGTGAACGCGGTGTGCCCCGGCTATGTGGCAACGCCGTGGTTCAGCAAGCGTTTCGGCGACGACGCCTTCAAACGCATCACCGAACAGCAGGCAGATGCCGTGCCGCTGAAGCGCGCATCGACAGCCGAGGACGTGGCGGCGGCCATTTTGTTTCTGACGGGTGCGGGCGCACGGCAGATCACCGGCGAATGCGTGCTGATCGACGGCGGCATGCATCTGGACCTTACGGGAGGAGCGCAGCGGTGAGCGAATTTCCCAAAGGATTTCTGTGGGGCACGGCCACGGCGGCGCATCAGGTGGAAGGCGGCAACACCGCATCCGACCTGTGGCTGATGGAATGGATGAAGGACAGTTTGTTCGAAGAACCTGCGGCGGACGCTTGCGATCACTATCACCGCTATGAACAGGACATCGCGCTGCTGAAAGGATTGGGCTTCGGCGCTTACCGCTTCTCGATTGAATGGGCGCGCATCGAGCCGGAAGAGGGATTTTTCTCAAAGGCGGCGCTGGATCATTACCGGCGGATGATTGCGGCATGTCACGCCATAAACGTGGTGCCGATTGTGACCTTCCATCATTTCACCGCGCCGCTGTGGTTCACGCGTGATGGCGGCTGGGAGGATGCCAAATCGGTGAACCGTTTTGTGCGCTATTGCGAGCGTGCGGGACGTGCGCTGGGCGACATGATCGGATGGGCCTGCACCATCAACGAAGCCAACATTCCCATCATGGTGACGATGATGCGCGAAGCCGTGGGCGTTGCCGGCGGTGGTGAAAAGCGCAAGCGCGCATTGACCGAAGCGGCGCGGCTGTGCGGCGGCGAGCCGGGGCGGTTTGCGCCGTTTCTATCTGGCGATGGACATGCCGCGACGCCCAACCTGATCGCGGCGCACCGCAAGAGCTATGACGCGCTGAAATCGGTGGGCCTCGCCTGCCCCATCGGCATCACGCTGGCGCTGAACGAATTTCAGGTGGAAGACGGCGGCGAGGCGCTGCACCAGATGGCGGACGAAGCCATCAATGCGCAATTCCTGCGCGCGGCGAAAGGCGATGATTTTGTGGGCGTGCAAACTTATACCCGCGTGCGCTTTGCGAAGAACGGCGTGCTGCCGCCGCCGGACGGCGCCGAACGCACGCAGATGGGATACGAGTTCTATCCGGAGTCGCTGGAAGCCACCGTGCGCAATGCCGCCAAGGTCAGCGGCTGCCCAGTAATGGTGACGGAAAACGGCATCGGCACCGAAGACGATACACGGCGCATCGAATATACCCGCCGCGCGCTGGAAGGCGTGGCATGCGCCATCGCGGACGGCATCGACGTACGTGGCTACATCCACTGGTCACTGATGGACAATTACGAATGGCTGGAAGGCTATCGTCCGAAATTCGGATTGGTGGAAGTGGACCGCGCCACGCAAGCGCGCAAACCGAAGCCGAGCGCGTATTGGTTGGGTGACGTGGCGAAGAAGAATGCGCTGGCTTAACGCCAGGCGCCGCGTTGCCTCTTCCAGTCCCGCGTCATTTCCGCGATAAAAGCGGCTCATGGGGAATTTGATCGAGACGTGGCTGGAGCGTGTGCGGGCGCGGGCGCTCGACCGTATCGCTGCGGCCTATGCTGTGGCCGGCTGGCTGCTGGTGCAGGCTGCATCAATTGCCTTGCCCGCCTTCAATGCCCCGCCGTGGGCGCTGCGCTGGTTGATTGTGGCCACGATTGTGGGGTTTCCGCTCGCGTTGATCGCCGGCTGGGTGCTGAACAAGGGCGATGCCAGCGAAGGCGCGACGCCTTCTCTGAAAAGACGCGAGGCGATCTTTCTGGGCCTAATTGCACTGGTGGCCGTGCTGTCGCTGGGTGAACTGGCTTTGTATTGGGCGGGCGCCACGCAGCGAGCGCCGGATCAGATATCGACGGCATCGCCAAGATCCGTCGCCGTGCTGCCGTTCGACAATATGAGCGGTGATCCCAAGCAGAAATATTTCAGCGAAGGTATTTCCAGCGAACTCATCGGCGTTTTGGCGCGCAATCCCGCTTTGCATGTTGCCGCTCGCACCTCATCGTTCTTCTTTGAAGGCAAAGACCAGGACATCCGCGCCATCGCGCAGAAATTGAACGTCCGCGCCGTTCTGGAGGGCAGCGTGCAATCGGACGGCAACCGTTTGCATATCGAAGCCTCGCTGGTGAATGCGGCTGATGGCTATCAACTCTGGTCGCAGAGCTACGACCGTTCGCTCAACGATGTTCTCACGGTGCAGACGGAGATCGCGCAATCCATCGCGCAGGCGCTGGCGCCCACGCTGACCGGCGCACAAGCCAAACCGCACATTCCCAAGCCCGGACAGATCGACCCGGACGTCTATCGGGACTATCTGCAAGGCCAATTCTATTTCGACCAGAGACTCGGTGAAGGGCAGACGCCAGCTTCACAAGATGCGCTGAACCGGGCCGTTGCACTGTTTCGCAAAGTGGCGGCGGCGGCGCCCGATTTCGCGGACGGTCAGGCCGCATTGGCGCACGCGCTTTTGACGGTGGAAGACACGGCGGAGCCAGACGATCAGATTCAGACGGCACTCCAGCGCGCGCTCGCAATCGATCCGGAAAACCCGCAGGCGTTAAGCGTTGCGATCAATATGGCAGGAGGCAAATGGGATTGGGACGGTGTCATCAAGAACGCTCTGATCCTGAAGCGCACTGCAGCCCACACCGCCGCCGGTGCTGAGGGCTTGAGCGATGTGTTCGGCTACTTTGCGCTCTGGGACGAGGCTGCCGTCTATACGCGTGAATGGACGCGGCTCGATCCGTTTTCCTATAATGCGTGGGCAGCGGTCACAAATAACTATTTCGCCGAGGCGCATTACGAAGACGCGCTCACCGCCGCGAAGGAAGCACTGGTCCTGCACCCGGACGACCCAGTGACGCAGCAATACCAGTGCGTTTCCTTCGCGAGCCTCAACCGCATCCCCCAAGCGAACATGGTTCTGGAGGCGCTTTCAAAGCCGGGCATTCCGGTGCCGCTGCACACGCATTGCAAATTCTTCATCACCTTGCACAGCACCGGCGCCAAAGCGGCGATCGCTTTCGTGGATGATGTATTGGCGCATAATCCGGCGGATGCCGGCGGCCGTGGAGATGTGGGCTTCATGTTGAGCCATACCGGCGCGACCGATCAGGCGATGGATTGGTACGAACGGGGGTTTAGCCCACGCTATTGGGTGTTCGGTTTCTATCCCGGAAAGACCGCACCGCAAGCCTTTCTCGATAGCCCGCGCTGGATCGCGCTCACACAGCGGCCGGAATATCGGCGTTGGCTGGCCGCGCGCGAACGCGCCGCCCAGGAATTATCGGGCGCAAAGCCCTAGACCCTGCAACGCACCGCAATCGTTCAAGCCGGATTTTCTATCGCTGTTTCGCCTGAGTCATCTTTGAGATGAACCAGGTGAGGCATTCTACTTCTCATAATAGTAATAGCACCCCACCAGCGTCTGGGTGCTGCCGGGCTTGTCGTCGGCCATTAGCGTGAACGTCCGCTTCTCCGCGATGTCTAGCTCGCAGCTTTTCATCCCGTCGCTGGCGTCGCATTTGGTCAGCGGCTTGCCGAAACTCTTTTCAAAGGCGGCGCGCGCTTTGTCGAATGGCGCTGCGATGGTGGCGGAAAAACCCACGCCCATGCCCACGCTTTGCGGGAAAAGCTGCAGCACGCGAAAGCCCGCGATGGATTCATTCCCTTTGGGCGTGAAGAACGCGTCGTTGTCCTTGTGCGTGAAATTCGCGCGCAGATAATCGCCGATCTTTTTCATTTGCGCCGGATCGCGCGTTTGCATGTCCAGCCACGAGTCCTTACAGACGGCCAGGCGTTCAAAGGCGGTATCGGCTGCCGCCCGCACGGGCATAGCCGCGAGTTGAAGCGCCAGCATTGCGCCGGCCAGAACCCGAATTTTCATGATGCGCTCCCCTGCCCGTGAGAATGGCATGGTTCCGCGCCGGTTCAAAAACCGGCCGGCGGCGGCGCGCCTCGGCCGATCGCTACTTCCGAAACACCGCGCGGAGCTTGTTGTCTTCCATCAGCGAAGAGAAGCCGGAAATGGTGTCCAGACCCAGGCCGATGGGGAGGCCGGTTTCGGCGTCTTGTGCGAGTCCGGAATAGGCAGCACTTGAAACCTTTTCCCATTTGCCGGCGGGCTTCTTGATTTCGAGTTGGACGACCGTGGTTTTCAGCACCAGCCGCACGATGGCCTCCGCGGGGCGCGAAGGTTTGGTCAGGCTGGGGTGGCCCGCGATCATTTGCCAGCCGTTCGCCAGCGCCCAGTTCGACAGATCGTCCTTGGTCATGGCACAAAATACACGCTTGCCCGCAAAGAGCGAAACCGCCGATGCCCGAACCCGTTCGCCCCATCATGCTGGATGAAATCAAAGCGGCGCGGGAACGCATCGCGGGCACCATCGTGCGCACGCCGCTGGTGCGGGTGGAGATGGGGCCGGGCTTTCCCGACATCCGGCTGAAGCTGGAGAATCTGCAGCCGATCAACGCCTACAAGCTGCGCGGCGCGGCCAATGCCGTGGCGATGCTTTCCGATGCCGAACGCAGCAAGGGCGTGTGGACGATCAGCGCGGGCAACGCGGGGCAAGGCGTGGCTTATGCGGCGCGCGCGGCGGGCGTGCCCTGCACGGTGGTGGTGATCGAAACCGCGCCGGAATCCAAGAAGGCGCGGATGAAAGCGCTGGGCGCGACCTTGATCCTTGTGCCGTTCGACGTGGCGTGGAAGGCGATGGAGACGCGCGACTATCCCGGCATGGACGGCGCCTTCGTGCATCCGTTCGACGATCACAACTTCATTGCCGGCAACGCCACGATGGGATTGGAAATCCTGGAAGACGCGCCCGATGTTGCGGCTGTCATCGGCGGTATCGGCGGCGGCGGGCTTGTGACGGGGCTTGGCGCCTCCATCAAAGCGCTGAAACCCGATGTGAAAGTCTATGGCGCGGAGCCGGAAACGGCGGCGCCAGCAGCACTCTCGTTCCAGATGGGTTCGCCGCAGGAATTCAAGGACTGGCAGGTTTCATTCGTGGATGGCGCGGGCGGCAAAAGCGTTTTCCCGCGCATGTGGGAACGCATGAAGCCGCTGCTGGACGGCACCATCGTGGTGACGCTGGAGGAAACAAAGGCTGCGATGCGGTTGATGGCGGAAAAAACGCGCGTCATTTCGGAAGGCGCCGGCGCTTTGCCGCTGGCCGCTGCGTTGACGGGCAAGGCCGGTCAAGGGCCGATTGTCTGCATCGTTTCCGGCGGTAATATCGACCTGAAGAAATTCTTTGAGCTGATCGGCGCGACGAACTGAAAACGGAATGAAGAAATGATCCTGGTTGGGCAGTATGATTCTCCTTACACGCGGCGCGTGGCGATTTCGCTGAAGCTGCTGGGGCTGGAATACGAACACGACAAACGCTCGGTGTTTGGCGATTTCGATTCCATGCGGATCACCAATCCGCTGGGCCGCGTGCCGTCGCTGATTTTGGACGGCGGCGAAACGCTGATCGATTCCGCGGCCATTCTGGATTGGCTGGATGAAAAGGTGGGGCCGGAACGCGCACTGCTGCCGGCCAACGGACGGGCGCGGCAAAGAGCGCTGCAACTGATCGCGCTGGCGACGGGCGCGTTCGACAAGATTGGTGCTGCGAATTACGAGCGGCTGATCCGGCCGCCGGCGTTTCGCTGGCCGGCCTGGATCGAGCGCAGCCTGACGCAAGGTGCGGGCGCCATCGAAGCGCTGGAACATGCCGACTGGCAGACGGACGGCAAGATCAACCAGCCGATGATCACGATTGCCTGCATGCTGGATTATGTGCGGCTGACCGATCCGGGCCTGACGCCGCCGGGAAAATATAAGAAGCTGGATAGCCTATTGCAGCGCTTCGACGCCCTGCCCGCGTTCATGGAAACCAGCGTCAGTGAATACGCGGTGCCCCGCGGATAGCTATTCGTCTTTCAGCGCGCGGCGAAGCTGTTCCATATCGAATGGCTTGGCCAGAAAGCGCGCGCCTTCCAGTGTGGTCGTGCCGGGTTGCCCATCGCTGGAATAGCCGCTGGCCACCACGATGCGAACGTCGGGCCTCAGTTCCCTGGCATGCTCCACCAGTTCGTTGCCGGACATTCCGGGCAATCCCAGATCGGTGAGCAGGATCGCGATATCCGCATCCTGCTTCAGAAGGATCACCGCTTGCGGTCCATCGGCGGCTTCCACCGCGCGGTAGCCAAGCTCTTCGACCATATCGACCGTGGTCATGCGAATGAGCGCCACGTCCTCAACCACAAGGATTTTGGTTTTTGTGCTCTTATCGTCATTGGCCGCTTGTGCAAGCGCGGCGCGCTCCGGCGCGGTGGGCTTGACGGGCGGCGGCGGAACGACCTGCCCCCTTGCGCTTAGAATGGTGCGCACTTTTCGCGCCAACTCATCGCGGCGATAAGGCTTGCTCAGCAAAGCCAGACCTTCATCGAGCCGGCCATCGTGAACGATGGCGTTCTGGGTATAGCCGGACGTGTAAAGCACCTTGATCTTCGGCTGCAGCGCTTGCGCGCGGCGCACGAATTCGCGCGTGGGAATGGGACCGGGCATGACGACATCGGTGAACAGCAAGTTCACCAGCGCACCGCTGGCCAGCACCGTCAGCGCCTGGCTGGCATCTTCCGCGCGCAACACGCTGTAGCCCAGCTCGGCCAGCATGTCGGCCACCGCTGCGCGCACGCCTTCATCGTCTTCCACGACCAGAATGGTTTCGCTGCCGCCTTCAATCGGCGAGAGCGCCACCGGGCTGAGGTCTTCCTCGGGCTTTTTCGTGCGCGGCAGATAGAGCTTCACCGTGGTGCCTTGGCCGGCCTCGCTGTAGATCTTGATGTGGCCGCCCGTCTGTTTGACGAAGCCATAGACCTGGCTAAGCCCAAGGCCGGTGCCCTGACCTTCAGGCTTGGTGGTGAAGAACGGCTCAAACACGCGGCCCACAAGCTCGGGCGACATGCCCTGCCCCGTATCGCTGACCGCCAGCATCACATACTGGCCGGCGGTGACTTCCTCATGCTGCGCGGCATATTCGTCGTCGAGATAGGCGTTGGTGAGTTCGATGGTGAGCTTGCCGCCATCGGGCATGGCATCGCGCGAGTTGATGGCGAGATTCAAAATGGCGTTCTCGACCTGGTTGGGATCAACCTGCGTGTTCCACAACCCGCCCGCCGCGATGGCTTCGACTTCGATGCGTTCGCCCAAAGTGCGGCGCAGAAGATCGGTCATCTCCTGCAACAGGCGGCCAAGATTGGTGGAGCGCGGTTCCAGCGCCTGCCGCCTTGCGAAAGCGAGAAGCTGGGCGGTGAGGCGCGAACCGCGGCTGACGGCGGCGATGGCGTTCTGCAGGCGCTGCGCGCTTTGCGGGTTACCCTTCGCGTCGTTGGCCATGAGATCAAGATTGGCGCTGACGACCTGAAGCAGGTTGTTGAAATCGTGCGCCACGCCGCCGGTGAGGTGACCCACGGCTTCCATCTTCTGCGCCTGGCGCAGGCTGGCCTCGGTGCGGACGCGCGCACTGACATCGAGTGCGGCGATCAGAAAGCCATCGTTCGGAACGAGCGTGCGGTAGACATCGAGTTCGCGGCCCGCGCGCGTGATCCGCTGATATCCGGTTTCGATTTCTTGTCCTTTCGCAGTGACAGGCGGCAGCACTTGCGCGCTGCGGGCATTGTCGATCACGCGGAATTTCTCGATCGGCGCGCCGATGTAAGCCAGCTCCGGCGGAAAATTCAGAAGATGAAAGAAGTTCAGGTTGAAGGCTGCAAGTGTGTTGTCGGTCTCGAACACCGCGATGCCGTCGCGGATACTGTCGAGCGTGGCTTGCAGGATATTGGCCTGATGCGCGCGTTCGGCTTCGCTGCGCTTCAGAGTACGATTGTAGCGCATCAGCAAAATCGTGGCGAGCATTACCACCAGGAACGCAAGAACCGCGCCGACAAGCGCTGACACAAACATCTTCTCTTCGCTGGTGCGCGCGGCTTGCGTGCGTTGGCCAAGAAGCCAATGCTCGTCGCCCAAAGCATGACCGACAATGGCGCGGATTGCGTCCATCGAGGCTTTGCCCTGATCGAGTATCTGGATCACTTCCGGCGACGCGGCTGCGGCAGGCGTGCTGATCTTTATCGCGCGGTCCAGAAAATCGAGCCGCCGCTCCATAAGTTGCTTTAATTGCCCCGCGCGCTGCTGCTGGTTGGGATTATCCCGCGTAAGCGTTTTGAAGCGGCTCAGATCGCGGGCGATGGCTTCGCCTGCCTTGTGAAAAGGCGCCAGATATTCCGGCTTGTGGGTCAGCAGATAGCCGCGCTGACCTGTTTCCGCATCCTTCGCATCGGAGAGAAGCGCGCGCGTGGCATCTATAACCTGATAGGTATGGACGACCCACGCCTGCTCGGAACGCTCTGTTTGTGCGAAAGCGTACGCGACGTAAATGGCGGCCGCGGCGAGCAGAAAAATCGGGATCGTCGCAAGCAATACGAGCCGATTGGCCAAATCCCGAGTCCCCCCAAGCGGCCCCGCCCCCAGCGCCACGATACCTTTTCCTTTCGGCTACGCCATTGCGGCGCGGACATGCAAATGGTCGGAGAGAGAGGATTCGAACCTCCGGCCCCCACGTCCCGAACGTGGTGCTCTACCAGGCTGAGCTACTCTCCGGCGAGGCGCCCTTATATAGCCCCCCCCGGGGGGCCGCAACGGCCCAAAAGGGCGCAGATCACGTGAAATCGTGTGTGCTGATGCTTGTGATGTGAACCGCGCCATCGAGACGGACGACGAAATCCTGGCCCGCCTGATAGCCCGCTTTGCCGTTGGCATCGACGATCAAAAACGTATCGCCGGCGAAGCTGCCTTTGGAAGGTGTGAATAGTACTGCATCGCCAGCGTGAAGATGGGAAGGAGAAGCCGCCGCGCGAAGTTGTGCGTTGAAATTGGCGCCGGATGAAAGTTGCCCGGAAAAAATCACGGGGTCGATCTTTTCGATTCTCGTGTGCATGAGAAAATGGTCAGTTTCGAAGTTGAATCTCTTTACGATGTCGAAGCCCAATGCGGTGGACTCCGTGGCCTTGTCGAAGACAAACCGGTCGGATCCCGGACCCCCGATAAGAAGATCTGCGCCGCCACCCCCGTTCAGAACATTGTTCCCCGCGCCTCCGTTCAGAGTGTCGTCGCCACCGCCCCCGGCAAGGTCGTCATTGCCGTTACCACCTTGCAAAATATTGTTCACCGAATTTCCGACAATATGGTCTGAACCGTTTCCGCCTTGTGCATTTTCAATCACGACGCCGGGACCGATGTTCACGGTGTTGTGTGACAACTTGTGGTCATGGAAGGTGATTACTTTGCCGAGCTGGCTGAAATGATCGACGCGCAAATCAATCAGAGAAGCGTGCTCGGAACGGCAAATGAACGTATCGGTGCCGGACGCGTCATTGATTGTTTCCCAATAGTGCCTGTCGCCGTAAAATATGTAATTCGTGTTTCCGGCGTTCGCAGTCTGCGACTGGCCATAGAGCGTCTGAGTCGCCAATAGGTCGAGATACATCGGCGTCGTTGGATAAAAGTTTGCAGCGGAATGGCTGCCTGGCTTCGTGTCGTAAGACATAATTGTATAGAAAATATTGTTGTGCGCGGCATCGAGTTTTGCGCTGCCTTGGAACGGGTGTTTGAGTCCAAGGTCGTGGCCTATCTCATGCAAGATAGCCAGATATGCGTACGACCCGGGCTTAAGACCCCGCTTTGCGTCCTGGTTCCAGCTGGGAGAAAACCATGTGTCGCCGGCCGCGGGATCGGTCGAGGGATAATAGCTATACGCGTAGGATGGTGTGACAACCGACGATATACCGTAACGCAATTCGCCAACTGTTGTACTGGTATCAGCTGTCTCCGCGAACGTGACATCAGCCGCGGTTGACCACGTGCCGAGAGCTTGCCGGACACCGGTGCGTTCGGCGCCTGTCAGTCCCACCAGGGAATTCCATTCGTCCGAACCGTCACCGTAGGAGGACGAATGCGCTGCTCCGCTTTGTGGAAAGCTGAAGGTCAGACTCACGCCGGTTCCCAGCGCGCCGCCCCATTTGGCACCATAGAGCATTGCCCGCAAATCTAGGGACATGCCATCGAGTGAGAAGGGGGTAAGGGGCACCGAATTCGTGGTCGGCGTAGCCATGTTTTGTCTCCGAAGGCAACACGCGTGATGGTAGCTGATTACTGGTATCAGCGCGTACATTAACGGCCGCTGAATACAAAGCCTGTAATTCTGGTTATCCCACGGACGTCAGATGAAACTGTCCGCATGAATATCGTGGAGGTGGGTTCCTCCTGTGACATCGATCACGAGATCGGCACCGGCCTGGTAACCAGCATGCCCGTTGGCGTCGATCACAAGAAACGTGTGCCCAGCTTCGTCGCCATGCGCCGGCGAGAAGAGTGCGGCGTGATGAGCGGGTAAACGGGCGGCAGACAGAATACGCTCCATCGGAGCGTCAAAGTGGGCGCTATCCAAAGTGCCGCCATTTACAATCCGAACTGTACCGGAAACATGAAACCATAAGTCGAATTTGTCGGCGGAACCGTCGAGTTTGACTATTTTGTCGAATGCAATGCTTCGGGAATCCGTTACTTTCGTATAGATAAAAATATCCGCACCACCCCCTCCGCTAAGTCGGTCGGCTCCTGAGCCACCTGTGAGCCTATCCGAACCGCTTCCGCCAATGAGATGATCGCTGCCCGCCCCCCCCATCAACCGATCATTTCCACCCGTCGACTGGATTATATTATTGGCGTTGCCGCCGACAATGACGTCGTTTCCGCCTCCAGTTATTGCTGTGTTGATCGTGGTGCCCAACGCGACGCCGATATTATTCACCTTGCCGTCGCAGCTGCTGAAGGTCCCCGGATTCAGATTGACTTTCGACGCGGAATCAAAGCCAGACAGATTAAGCGTGTTCTGCTTGCCTTCATCCCAAATGGTTAGAACGGGATTTGAATTGACAGTGAAGTCGTAGAATTTTCCGATCGCGCCCTTGATATTACTATCAAAACCAAACGTCTGCCCCCCGGAAAACTCGGTTTTGACAGGTGCGCCGTAAAGCGACTGCATAGCCAGTATATCCAAAGGCATCGGCGTGGTGGGATCGTTGCCGTAACCGTCGTTCGACACACCCCAGTCCGTTCCCTTCACGGGGTACTGCGAGGAATACTTCGCGCTTTCCGCCGGCTCGATATAGGACATAATTGCCCAGAGCCGTGTATCGTAAACACCAAATTGCTGGGTCTTGGTATTAACATCGCCATTATACGGCCCTGCATGACCCAGCCCGAGCGCGTGTCCTTCTTCGTGCAGAATCGTCTCCCAGACATAACCGCCAATTGTTCCAAATTTTCCGTCAATTGGGCCAAAACCGGGCACGCTGGTGTCCAGCGAAATCGTTGCGTGCGTCATGGTGTTCAGCGTCTTGCCGCCGATTTTCCCGGCCCCCGCCGCTCCCGAATACTGCGGCGTGGTATAAGCGCCGCCGTCACTTCCCCGCACGAACGTGATTTGAGCATTGCTCGCCTTTGTAACCATCGCAAATTTGACGTTGGCCAAATTCGACCAAAGGGCCAAACAATCCGACATGACGGACTTTTCCGTTGCCGTCCAATGCGATGCTGTATCGAAGTAAAATTTGATGTTCCCGCCGCCGGTATGGGCGAGCGGACTTCCAAACTTCGCAACGCCCGCGGGCCCGTGATATGTTGCTGGTTCGCTCCCTTGCCAAGTCGCAAAACTGCGCGACGCCACGCTGCCATTTGCGTTCACGCCAGAAATGAAAGCAACTTCCTGTGCCCTGGTCGGAGACGTGATCTGATCGTCCGATGCAAAGGTTTGACGGAAATCGAAAATATCATCGGTTGCAAACAGATGATCGAGCGGAGCCTTGCTAGCATCAATAGGAGTTTCAGGGGCATCATAATGTAATGCCATCGTATCCGGACGTATCGGTTCCGCATCCGAAAACGAAGCGCTGTGTGCGTTGAACACGGAGAACCGGTCAATTTCTTGAGGCAGAGCCGACGAATCCAGGGAAGCACGAGGCCGCATGTTTTTCTCCTTATATGCACGCCCCTTGCGTGATCGTGGCACGCCAGATCGTGAAGTCAACAAAAACGCTCGCCATTTGCAACCGCACGAGGCAGACCTGTATGGTCCGCGCCCGCTGGTCCGGGAGTTCCCGGATTGCGCCATTCTGGGGCGTCGCCAAGCGGTAAGGCACCGGATTTTGATTCCGGCATTCGAAGGTTCGATCCCTTCCGCCCCAGCCATCCTTCCGCCGATAGAAGCCATCACATTTGGGCTTATTGCGCGCCGCGGCGGGGCCGCTACTGTCCGGCTATTGGTCGTCAACAGGAGATTGCGGTGATTCGGTTACGCAAACTGGCTTTGCTTTGTGTTGTGACGCTTCTGCCCGCGGTTCCGGCCCTTGCCGGCGACGCCACCGTTCCGGCCGCGAGTTACACGCTGGATCCACGTCATTCGCAGGTGATCTTCGGCATCCGCCATATGGGGCTCAGCGTCTTTTTCGGACGCTTCAGCAAGGTCACAGGCACGCTGACATTCGACCCCAACGCCCCGGAGAAGAGTGCGCTTGACGCCGAAATCGACATGACGGCGATCGATACGCACGTGCCGGAACTCGACCAAGAACTGGCCGGTGGTTCCGTGTTCGACGCCAAGCAATTTCCGACCGCGAAGTTCCATGCAACGGGCATCACCAAGACAGGCGCGAACACCGGCACCGTGACCGGCGACCTGACGTTGCACGGCGTGACCAAGCCGGTGACGCTCAATGTCGTGTTCGATGGCGGAACGTCGCCGCCGATTCCGTTCTCCAAGTTCCGCATCGGCTTCGATGCTACCGGCACGATCAAGCGTTCGGACTTCGGCATCACGCCAGCGATGTGGTCTTCGATGGTGTCGGACGACGTGACACTGCAGATCGAAGCGGAGTTCGAGAAGAACTAAGCGTCGCGCGAAGTCGGCTGCCAGCGCAGCAGCGCGCGGCCCATCACGCGCGTCCACAATGGCGGCACCAGTGCCATCATGATGCTGCCGGCATAACCGGCCGGCAGTTCTGGCGCTCGCGCGGCGGGACGCAACTGTTCGTAGCTCGCGGATGGGCGGCGGTGATGATCGCTGTGCCGCCCCATGTTGAAGATCAGAAGATTGGCCGGCGCGGCGCTGTTGTTCCAGCTGTGCAAGTCGCTGAACGGTTCCAGTCCGCCCTGTGCATTCTGCCGCCGCTCCAACCCGTAGTGCGCGACATAGTTGAAGACTTCGAGCACGAAAATGCCGATGAAACTTTCCACGAAAAGAAACAGCGCGGCCAGCGGACCCCACAAGGCAAATAGCGCGGCGTAAAGCGCGAGCGTGACCAAGATATCGTGCAGCACGCGGTTGCGCAGGAAGGCGTAAGGCTTGCCTGCGACGCGCCGGGCTTCGAACAGCCAGGACTGATGAAGCTGTTGCCAGACTGTCCGCACGAAGAAGGCGTAAACGGATTCCCCGCGCCGCGCCGTGGAAGGATCGCGCGCCGTCGCCGCCAACCGGTGATGCAGATAAAGGTGCGCGATGCGAAAATGGCGATAGGTCATGGCTGTCACCATGACGCCGCCCCAAAAACGTTCTGCGCGGGCGCGGCTGTGCACCATCTCGTGCGCTGCCAGAACACCGAACACGCCAATGGTCACGCCCGTGGAAAGCGCCAGACTGGCGAAGCCCAAAACCGTTGCGTGCGGAGCGGCGGACGCCGCCCAGATGATTTCCGCAAACTGAAGCGGAATATAGAGAATGGGAAGCAGCCGGAACGCGACGGCCGGGCCGCCGTTCGACGGCGCGCGCACACGCGAAAAGCGCTCACCCAAAACAATGCCGCCCAGGATTGCCGCCACTGTCAGGAACGGTGCGGCTGACGCCAGCCGGTAAAGCAGCGGGATGGACGCCAGAAATACGAACGGGCCGCAGAAAAGCGCGGCGCTTCCCACAGGCAGTTCACGATTCTGCGCATCACCAGCCATGCGAACAGCCTATCGCGTCTGCCGCGCAGAAGAAACGGGAACCGGCTATTTCGTCTTCTTCGTCAGCACATACACGTAGTCGTTAAGACCGAATTCCAGCGTGCCGTTGTCGGCCATATGCCAATCGACTTCGTTCTCGCAATCGGTTTCCAGAACCTTGACCGCATTGCCCTTGAACCCGAGCGCCGGCGCATCTGTGGCCGGATGCTGGAGGCCGCCCTGAAACAGCATGTCGGGCGCGTAGGTTTTGATATCGTAATGCGGATCAGGACAGGCGACCTGTTTCAGCCCGGTGATCTTGTTCGCGGAGATTACAACGGTGCTATTGAGGAGCGACGCGCGCTCGCCGTTGTCCGCAAGCGGGTGGGCGGGATCGGCCCACGGCGCGGTTTTGGCAGCCGTGATCGTCCAATCGCCGGCGAACGCGCCAGGGTTTCCGGCCGCTATTGCGCATCCGCCCACGAGCGCAGCGGTCAGCAAAACTGGAAGAAAAATATGACGCATAATAAATCCCCTCGAATTTTCAAAAGCCCTACTTGAATAGAATCCCGATGGACTCTGCCACGCAGGCGGGGCGGTCCTGGCCTTCGATCTCGATGGTGAATTCGCTGATGATCTGCACGCCGCCGGATTTCGGTTCGACGGACATGATTTTCTGTCGCGCGCGCAGCTTGCTGCCCACCGGCACCATGTTGGTGAAACGCACCTTGTTGGAACCATAATTGATGCCGCGCGTGACGCCGCTGACCTTCATGATCTGCGAGGCAAAGAACGGAATCAGCGATAGCGTGAGGAAGCCGTGCGCGATGGTCTTGCCGCCGGGCATCTCTTTCTTCGCGCGCTCCACATCGATGTGAATCCATTGCGGATCGTTGGTCGCGTCGGCGAACTTGTTGATGCGATCCTGATCTATGACAAGCCAGTCCGAGACGCCGACTTCCTGACCGACAAGGCTCGGTAATTCTTCAAAGGTTGCGTTCTTCATGTTGTCTTCCTAATTTGGACTAAACGATGCGGGATTCGCGCTTGCCCCAGTAACGGTCGCGGATCAGCCGCTTGTAGAGCTTGCCCGTGGGATGGCGCGGAAGCTCGGCCTCGAAATCTATGCTGCGCGGACATTTGATGGCAGACAGGTGCTCGCGGCAATAAGCGATCAGCTCATCGGCCAGCGCGGGGCCGGCTTCGTTCCAATCGGCAGGTTGCACGACGGCCTTTACCTCTTCGCCGAAATCCTCGTTGGGCACGCCGATCACGGCAACGTCGGCGACCTTGGGATGCGTGACGAGAATGTTCTCGGCTTCCAGCGGATAAATATTCACGCCGCCGGAAATGATCATGTAGGCCTTGCGGTCGGTAAGGTAGAGAAACCCTTCGTCATCGACCTTTCCCACATCGCCCAATGTGGACCAATCGGCATGCGCGGGGTGGCGAGATTCCGCGGTCCTCTTCGCATCGTTGTGATACTGGAAATCGCTGGCGCCGCTGAAATAGATCACGCCTTCCTGGCCCACCGGCATTTCCTCGCCATCTTCGCCCACAATGTGAATGTCGCTGATGAGCGAACGGCCAACAGTGCCGGGATGCGCCAGCCAGTCTTTCGAGTTCACGTAGCAGAAGCCGTTGCCTTCGGTACCGGCGTAATATTCGTGGATCACCGGCCCCCACCATTCGATCATTCGGCGTTTCACTTCCACGGGGCATGGCGCGGCCGCGTGCACCGCCGCCGCCATCGACGACACGTCGTATTTCTTCCGCACATCGTCCGGCAGTTTCAACATGCGCACGAACATGGTCGGCACCCATTGGCTCGCCGTCGCCTTGTATGTCTCCATCGTGCGAAGTGCGTCTTCGGGATCGAAATGTTCCATGACGACAACCGTGGCGCCAAGCCGCTGCGCCGCCATCGAATAGCGCAAAGGTGCTGCGTGATAGAGCGGCGCGGGCGAAAGATAAGTCGTGTTCTCATCGAAGCCGAACAGCGCCTGCACAAGGCCAACCATCCGGTTGGGGGAATCGGGCGGCACGCCTTCCAGCGGCAGGCGCACGCCTTTTGGCCGGCCGGTGGTGCCGGAAGAATAAAGCATGTCGGCGCCGGCGGATTCATCTGCCACACGCGCAGCCGGCATTTTGGCGGCGGCATCCTCAAAAGACGCAAAGCCTGGAATATCGCCGCCAACGGAAAGCAGTTTCAGATCGTGGAGGTTTTCTCCCACCTGCTGCGCGGTTGCCCCCAGCGCGTGCGCGGCAATGAAAACTTTCGCGCCACAGTCGCGCACGATGTATTCGGCTTCACCGGCGGTCAGCCGCGACGAAATACAGGTGAAGTAAAGGCCCGACCGCTGCGCCGCCCAGCAGATTTCAAAATAGCGAAGGTTGTTGTCCATGAAGATGGCAATGCCATCGCCGGTCTTCAGCCCCAGCGAACGGAAAAGCTGCGCGCCCCGATTGGAGCGCTCGTCCATTTCGCGGAATGTGAGTTGCTCGCCGGTGCGCGCCATGATGACGGCAGGCTTGTCCGGCATGCTTTGCGCATGGTGGGAGGGATGCAACGGCGTTTCCTCAAGTTTCTTGAAATAGCGTTTGGCAAAGTCTGGCGCAGAACTGCGCGCCCGTGCAAACGCCTATTGCCCCGGGGAAAACCGCGCGGCCAGCCGGCCAAGAATTTCGCTCGGTGCAAACCCGAGCGCTGCCAGCCTTCCGGAGCGGACAAGAACCGCAAGCCCCGCCAAGGCCCCGGCCATCAGAACGACATCGGCCTGGGATTCGCGGCTGGCGGCCGGAAGGCTTGCCGCATCGGATAGCGCTGTGAGCGCGGTAATCAGTCGCCCGTTGAAAAGCCGCTCCGCCTCGCCCCCCAATCCGCTGCCAGACAAGGCCGCCGTGGCGGCGGCCAGCGATTCCGCACCCTGCAGAATTTCCATCGCATCGGACAATGCTGCTGTCAGATCGCCATCCGGCGCATCGCGCAGCGCGCGCGCCAATGCGGACAAATCGTCCGCTGCCAGCGCCAGCAGCAACTCATCCTTGTCGCGGAAGTAGCCATAGAGCGCGGCTGGCGCGAACCCCGCTTCGGCGGCCACGCCGCGCAGCGAGAAATGTTCCGCGCCGTCGCGGACAGCGACGCGGCGCGCGGCTTCAAGAATCGCAGTTCGCGAAAGCTTGTGTTCTCGGGCGCGGCGGGCGGCGCGCTTCTCGTCAACCAGACTCATGTCGCCATGATAGGCGATTCGCAGCGACGCCTATTGCCGATTGTGGATGGAATTCAGCCGCCGGGATGCCTGCCCTTATAAGCGATGACGGCCGCATTGAATTCCGCGCCAACACGTTCCTTCAGCTTCTGGTTGGCATCGACTCTCGCATCCACCGCCTGCCCGATCGAGGGATCGAGTGGCTTGGGATCTTTCTTCTTGGCTGCGGCTATTTTCTGATTGCGCAGATCCAGAACCATGCAGCTCTGATAATCGTCGGACGCTTTCAGGAAAATTTTGACATCCTGCTGCGCGTCTTTCATCTCCTGTTCGGTCGCCGTGGCGCCATTGATCGCGGTGGGCGCAATCGGATCGCTGCAGGAATTGCTGTCCGCGAAAGCCGGCGTTGCGGCAATGAGAATCAGGGCGGCGGCGGCGCCGATTTTGCTGAGCATGAAACGAAGAACTCCCTGCGATGACCGGCGCAAATCAAAGCATCCCCGCAGGCGGAAATCAAAGGTTGCTCAGATTTCGGCTGTGTAAGGCGGGGCGGGATCGTATTGCATGCCGCGCTGCACGGCCCGGGCAAAGGCGGGCGTGTGAAGCTGGCCCGTCAGCCATAGCGCCATGTCGATCCCGGCGGAGACGCCCGCGGCCGTGACCACATTTTCGTGCCTTACATATCGGACATATTTAAGGACTTCCGCGGCCTCGTTGCGGCCGTGGAGGGCATCGACAAATCCCCAATGCGTGGTGACGCGCTTGCCTTTGGCCGGGCCGGCGGCTGTGAGCAGCATCGCGCCAGTGCAAACACTGGTGACCCATTGGCAGTTCGCCGAGGTCTTCGCGATCCAGTCGAGCAGCGGCTTATTCTCGACTTCGCGGCGCGTGCCCTGCCCGCCCGGAATAAGAATGATGTCGAGCGATGGGCATTTCGCGGTGGTGACATCGGGCAGCACGCGCATGCCTTTGGCGCAGCGTACCGGCTGATCGCTTTCCGCCACCAGCATGACATCGTGCGGCGCGGGTTCGCCTGCGCGCTTTTTCAATTCGTTCGCCATGGTGAACACTTCCCACGGCCCGACGAAATCGAGTTCTTCCACATCTGGGAAGATCAGAATTCCGATTTTGATCGCCATTGCATGCTCCTATCGCTGCAACGCTAGCGCAAAACCGTCCACCGGCACACCGGCTTCGCTGCGTGGCGAACATTCGACAAATCCACATATGTTGAAGCCCGCATGCGCGGCCCGCGCACGCAGATAAGTTTCGCTGTGCCGCCAGCGGCGCTTGGGCCCCAGCTCGAACCCCTCGCCATCCTTCTTTTCCACCGTGAAAAGAAAAAAACCGTCCGGCACGAGCGCGCGATGTGCACCGGCCAGCGTTGCATCCACGTCGCCGACGTAAACGATGGTGTCTGCTGCAAGCACCAGATCGTATCGCGCATCGCTGCCCAGTGCGGTTTCAAGATCGGCAACTTTCAGAGAGTTGTATATGCCGCGTGCACGCGCTTTCTCGATCATGCGTGGGCTAAGATCGATACCGTCGAGGCGCACGGCGATATCCTTGAAGGCAGCGCCGGAAAGCCCCGTGCCGCAACCCAGATCGAGAATGCGCAGCTTGGCGGGCGGCTGGATCACCAGATCGGCAAGCTCGCGCAGGATGCGCGGCGCCTGATAACCAAGCTGACCGATCATACGCGCATCGTAATCAGCGGAGAACTGATCGAAGAGATGGCGCACATAGCCCGCGTCTGAACGCGGGCGCGCGAGCATCTCGTTGGCTTGCGTCATCTTTGCGAAAACGTCAGGCGTTTCTTCCAGTTGCGCGAATGCCTCCAGCGCCTTTTGCGCCTCGCCGGCTTCCAGCCACGCGCAGCCGATGGCGAAGCGCGCATCATCCAGCGCGGGATCGATGCGCAAGGCGCGCTGGAATTCCGCAATCGCGGTTGGAAGATGCCCCGCTGCCATCAGCGCCTGTCCCAATGCGAGTGCCACGGCGGCGATGTTGGGATAGAGATGTGCTGTCTCGCGCGCGGCTTCCACCGCCGCTTGCGGTTCGCCTTTTTCGATCAGCGCGCGCGACGCGGCGAGTTGCGACAGAAGCCCGCCCTCAACCAAGCGTGCACTTGCCGTTGTTGAGAACAACCAGATCGCGTTCCTTCACCTTGGAGCGGAACGACACCACGGCGCCGTCTACCCACATTTCGGTGGAAATGGTTTCGCCGGGAAACACGGGTGCGGAGAAGCGCACGTGGAAACCGGTGATTTTCGTGGGATCGTATTTGGCGACGGTGGAAATAATCGCGCGGCATGCGGTGCCATAGGTGCAAAGGCCGTGCAGGATGGGGCGCGGAAAGCCCGCCATCTTCGCCACATTGGGATCGCGGTGCAGCGGATTGCGGTCGCCGGACAGCGCATAGATGAACGCCTGATCCGGCCGCGTGTCGCAATCGTGAACCAGATCGGGCGCGCGCGTGGGAATGGCGTGCGGTTCCGGCGCGCCTTCTTTGGGGCCGCCGAAGCCACCATCGCCACGCGCGAAGGTGGTGTTGACCATGGTGCAGAGCTTGTCGCCACTCGCCTTCTCGCGGATCACTTTCTCGGTGACGATCACCGCACCTTTTTCCTTGCCCTTGTCGAACGCGCCCAGCACGCGCTCATCCGCCGTGATTTCGGCGGCAACGGGCAGTGGTTTGTGCATGGTCAGGCGCTGCTCGCCATGCACCACCATCAGGTAATTGATGCCGGCTTTCGCCAGCGTACCCATGCCCCAGGCGATCACCGTGGACATGGTGGGCACGGTGCGCAGGCCGTTCTCGTAAACGAACGGCAGTTCGGCGGTGTTCATGGGATCGCGGCCGAAGCCGATGCCCAGCGCATAGAGCATGGTTTCCTTGTCGCCGTAGCGGAATGTTTCGCCGCTGGCCTTCAACTGCATCAGCTCGTCGTAATTGATGGGCATTTCACACTCCGGAAAATAGCGAGCGCGCAGTAGAGCCTTGGGCGCGAGGCGCGGCAAGATGTGTTATTCCTTGGCACAACCGATATGGAGAACCGCCATGGCCTACCGCTGTTTCGACGTGACCATCAGCGACAAGATCGCGCATATCCAGCTTAACCGCGGCAAAGAAATGAATACCATGCTGCCGGAATTCTGGCGCGAGCTGCCGCAGATCGTGCGCGAGATTGACGACGAGGCGAAAGCACGTGTCATCGTGATTTCCTCCACCGGCAAGCATTTCTCCGCCGGGATGGATCTGTCGGTCTTCACCAGCGGCAATTCGGTGGGCACGTCGGCGGCGAAATCGGAAAATGAGCGTGGCCGTGTGCGCGCCAACCTGCGCCAGGGCATTCTCGACATTCAAGAGACGTTCAACGTGCTGGACCGCGCGCGCATCCCCGTGCTGGTGGCGATACAAGGCGGCTGCATCGGCGGCGCGGTGGATATGACGAGCGCCTGCGATTGCCGCTATGCGACGGAAGATGCGTTCTTCGTGATACAGGAAATCAACCTCGGCATGACGGCGGATGTCGGCACCTTCCCGCGCTTGTGCAATCTTTTGCCGCAAGGTGTGTTGCGCGAACTGGCGTACGCCGGCCGCCGCCTGTCCGCGAGCCGCGCGAAGGAACTGGGACTAGTCAACGAAGTATTTCCTTCGCAAGAAGCCATGCTGACGTTCGTGATGGCGCTGGCGAAAGAGATTGCGGAGAAATCGCCGCTGGCAGTGCATGGTTCCAAGGTGATGATCAATTACGCGCGCGACCATTCCATCGCCGACGGGCTGGATTATATCGCGACATGGCAGGCCGGCATGTACAACCCGGAAACCGATATGCGCGAAGCCTTCACAGCGAAGCAGGAAAAGCGCGCGCCGAAGTTCGACGATCTGCTGCCGGTGAAGAAAGCGTTCGGCTAAGTCGCCGCGATCTGGCTGATCGCCACCACCGGGCCTTCCGCTGAGATGTTGGTCAGCGGCAGGCCTTTCTTTTCGATCATCATGCTTGCGTGGGCATAGCCTTCCGCGATGCAACGATCGAACATCTTCCAGTCGCGCAAGCCGATATCTTCCAGCGGCGGCTCGAACAGATAATCCGCCTGCTCGCGCACCAGATGGCGCTGTGCTTCGGAGCCCACGGTGCCCGAGCGCATGAGAATAGATAGAATGGACGGCGTGCCGCGCATGCGTTCCCATGCCAGCCACCACCACGGGCGTTCGCCGTAATGTTCGTCGGTCGCACGCATATCGATTTCGCCGGTGACGTCGGAGGCAATGATCGGGCCACTCGCATGTTGCGACATGATATCGACAGGCAAGTTGTTCATTACGCCGCCATCGACCAGCAGATGCCCATGATGCGTGACGGGTGGAAGAATGCCGGGAAGCGCCACGCTGGCGCGCAATGCCCGCCACAGCGGCCCGGCGCGGTGCACATGTACGCGACCGCTGGTGAGATCGGACGACACGCAGAAGAATGGCCGCGCCAACTCGCCAATGCGCACATCGCCGAAATTCTCGCGCAGAAGGTTGCTGACCTTGCGGCCGCGCACCAGCGCGATCAGCGGAATGGTGTAATCGTTCAGCGGATTGCTATCGACAAACGCGGCGCGCATGCGCTCCGTCAATTCTTCGACGCCCCATTCCAGCGCCAAGCCCGCGGCGATGATCGCGCCCATGCTGGTGCCGCCCAACGTATCAAACGGCACGTTGGCTTCCTTCAGCGCCTTGATGATGCCGATGTGCGCAAAGCCGCGCGCGCCGCCACCGGCCAGCACAAGGCCCACGGCGCGGCGCGAGATAAAGCGCGCGAGCCTTTGCACGTCATCGGGCCGTCCGGCGCGCAGATGGTGATGCGATTCAAACAATCCGCTCTTGAGCGCAAAATGCTCGGGCAATCCCGGCGCGCCGCCTTCGGGGTGCAGCAGCAACAGTTCCGGCAAACCGGCGGCGCGTTCCTTGAAGAACGGCATATCCAGCGGGCGCAGCGGCAGCGGATGATCGGCGCGCGCCAGAAGCAGAATGCGATCGGCTTGCCGCACGCACATATGCGTCCAGGCAGAGTTCGGGGCATCGCCGCGATAAAGAACAATGTCGTGCGCGGCTTCGAAATTGTTGAACCATTCTGCGGAGCGGCCTTCGGCGGAGGCATCCAGCACCGCCGCCTTGGAGCCCATTTCCGTCAGCGCACTGGCGATGCGCTGGGCGATGGGTGCGTTCGCCAAACCGTCGTGCAGCGGCACAAGCGCGAAGGTCTTGGGCTTGGCGCCCTCGCCCGGCCGGCGCGTGGTGTTGCGCAGCCGGTCGATGACGATGCGCATGAGATTGAGCATCACGCGCGGGTGGCGCGTGATCAGGGCATTGAAGGCATGCGGGCTGACACGCAGCAATTCGGTGTCGCGCAGCGCGACAAGCTGTGCCGAATGCGGTTCGCCGGAGATGAGCGACATTTCGCCCACCGTTTCACCGGCCGGAACGTGCGCCACAAAACGGCGCTGGCCCTTTTCATCATCCACGAACACGCCGAGGCTTCCGGTGACGACGAGGAAGAGCGCTTCATTGTTGTCGCCGTCGCGCGGCAACAGCGTGCCGCCGGGAAGGCCGAACCAGTTGGCTTCCGCCAGCAGCCGCGCCAGCCCCGCTTCGCCCACGTCGGCGAGCAGCGGGAAGCTGTGAAGCCTTGCCCGCAACGAATCCGGATATACGGTTTCCCGCCCCGCCTTGAACGAAGACAAAAAGGCCATGTTCATCGATTGTCCTGCTGCCCTTTTAGCTCACCAGGCGGTCCATCCGCCATCGACCGGAAGAGCAGCGCCTGTGACGTAGCTGGAGGCGCGCGATGCCAGGAACAAGAGCGGCCCGGCAATTTCCGACGCATCGCCGGTGCGGCCCAGCATGGTTCTTTCGGCAAGACGGCGCGCAAATGCGGGATCCCGTTCAGTAACTTCGATACGCGGAAAGGGTCCGGGAACAATGGCGTTCACGCGGATGCGTTCCGGCCCCAGTTCCGCGGCAAGATGGCGCGTGAGCTGAAGCAGCGCGGCTTTGGCAGGACCGTAATGCAGCGGGCTGGCTTGCGACGGCGAAGCATAAATCCGCGAATCGGGCGACACGTTGGCGTACATCGAAGCGATATTGACGATGCTGGCCTCGCCGCTTGCCGCCACAGCGGCCTTCAGCGCGAGGCGCGCGGCGCGGACGATTTCGAATACCGCTGTCACCGCGCTTTGGTAGGTGAGCGCAAAGTCTGAAGGTGCTAACGCATCCATTGGCTTCGGCGTCATGCTGATGGCGTTGTTGACGATGATATCGAGGCGCGGGAAGCCCGCGATGGTTTTGGCGAGCGTTGCGCTGTCGGTGATGTCGAAGGCGGCGCGCTGCGCGGAATGACCGGCGGATTTCAACTCGCTTTCAAAATTCTTGAGTTTGGCGTCATCGCGGCCATTGAGAATGACGTGCGCACCGGCCTGCGCCAGCGCCAGCGCCATGGCGCGGCCGAGATGGCCCGCCGCGCCGGAAACAAATGCCACGCGCCCGTCGAGGCGGAAAAGATCGGGTGATGTCATGCGGGCACGCGCGGCCATTGCGCCGGATCGAGAAGTTGTTCCGGTACGCGCGGCATCTGCCGTTCGATGACCGCGCAATCCTGCGGCGACAGCGGCGGCTTCAGGAACAGGCGCAAATTGGAATCGAGTTGCTCTTCGTTTTCCATGCCGACGACCACGCCGTCTATCCAGTCCTGCCCGCGCGCATAGGCGATGCAGAGATCGGCCGTGCTCTCGCGGCTGAACTGCGCGGCAAGCTTTGTCAGAATTTGCATGAGCGCCTGCGCGTTCACGCCCGGAATGTTTGGCCACGCCGCCGGATCGTTGGCGGCAAGCAAACCTTGCAGGAAAACGCTGCGCGCATGGATTGTAACGCGCGGCTTGTGCGCGAGGCGATCCACAAATCCAGACGCGCGCCAGCGCCAGTCAAGAAGATTGAACGGCAACTGAATGTGGCGCACATCCGGTTGCTCGATGGCGAACAAGGCTTCGGAGGCGTTCTGCACGGAGACGCCAAGCGAAAGAATAAGGCCGTCTTCGATATGTTCGATCAGCCGCTGCCACACCGCGCCGTTAAAGGCGGTGATGTGCGCGGCGCGATGGAGCAAAAGACAATCGAGGCGGCCACGGCGCAGCGCGGCAAGAGATTCCGCGATGCTGGCATCCACGGCGGCGCGCACATCGGCGCGCGTGGCATCCGGTGCGAGATCGCTTAAAGGACTGAGTTTGGTGATGGCGCGGGCACGTTTGCCTTCCAGCGCTTCGCCGATGCGGTCTTCGCTATCGCCATAGGCGCGCGCGGTATCGAATTCAAAAACGCCGGCGCCGGCCGCGCGGCGCACAAGGCGAAGGGCGGTGTCACGCGAGGGCTGGCCCGTGCGGTTGGTCACGCCATAAGGCAGACCCAACTGAACCGACCCCAGCACAAGTTGCGCAGGACGCTCGCCGCGCATCCGCCAGACCTCTCCCGCCCTACAAAGGATAGAGAGTGCCAGCGTATGGTAAACAAGGCATTACCCTTGAAATACCGGCTTAATCCTGGCCCAGCAATTTCCAGATGCTGGAGGCGGTCATCAGGATTTCGCCGCCCACTGTGAAGTCGCCGCGCATGAAGACCAGCGAACGAGTGCGGCGGGTGAGTTGCGGCAGCACTTCCACCAGATCGCCGGCGTGGCCGGGTTTCAGAAAATGCGTCTGCATGTTGAGCGTAACGCAAGGCGCGTGATCGGTGGCGTCCCAAACGGCGGCGCCCAGCGAAAGATCGGCGAAGGTCATCAGCATGCCCCCATGCAGAACACCGCGCATGTTGACGTGCCGCTCGTCCACACGAAAGACGAAGCGGCGGCCTTCACCGCTTGTGCGATCGAACACCGGGCCGACGAACAGCTCAAAAGGATCGACCAGTTCGGTTTCGCTGAAACCCTGCGGCGCGCGCATCACGCGACAATCTTCCACAAGCCGTTGGCGACCAGCAACGTGCGTTCACCCGCAACGATTTTTCCGGACATAAAAACCATCGTGCGCGTTTGACGGCTGACGCGCACCTGCGCTTCAATAACTTCGGCGTTGCGCCCCGGTCCGACAAAGTCACACGAAAGTGAGACGGTGCTGCACGACTTGGCGCCGGAAATGACGCGCGACGTACGGCTCATCGCCACGTCCATGAACGTCATCAGCATGCCGCCGTGAATGCTTCCGGCGCTGTTCATATGCCGGTCTGCGCCGAGGAAAGCGTAGCGCTTCAGCGCGCCGTTTTCGCCATCGGGCAGGCGATAGAGCGGGCCGACGAACCTGTTGAACCCGGCGATGTCGATCTGTTCGGCATCGGCTGGAAGGCCCGGCGATATCTGGCTCATCGTTTCGGCTTGAAAGTAGCGGTTCCCCGCGTCGATAAGCCCATTCGCGCTGCGGTGCAATATCGCGCGGTACCGGGGTTGGAAATCACAACGCGGCCACACTAGAGTCACATAACATTCAGGGAGCGGCCGCCCCTTTCCGCTGGCGGGCGCAGAAAATCTTTACGAGGAATGACAATGTTAAAATTGATCTCTCGCGCCGCGTTCGCCGCCGCGCTCATGTCCAGCACCGCCGCCGTGGCGCAAATGGGTAGCTATACCCCGCCGCCGAGCACCGGAGGGACAGCGGCTCCGGCGGCGCAGAAGCCGGCGGCATCGCACACGAGCGCCGGCAAAGTCAGCTCCGCGGTTGGCAAGCCATTGCAGGACGCCATCACAGCCGCGCAGGCAAAGGACTTTCAGGGCGCGCTCGCGAAGATCAAAGAAGCGCAGGCTGTGCCATCGCCCAGCGATTTCGATACCTACAAGATCAATCAGGTACTGGCGTTCATCGAAGTGAACCTGAAGGATTACGTCGCGGCCGATACCGCCTATGAAGGTGCTGCGGATTCACCGGCCATTCCCGACGAAGACAAACCGCAGATCCTGCACGACGCGCTGCTTCTCAGCGCGCAGCAGAAGCATTGGGACAAGACCGTCAAATATGGCCAGCAACTTGAAGCCCTGAACAAGCTGGATGACGAACTCGAATCCGACATGGCCGTCGCCTATTACAGTCTCAACGACAAGGCGAACGCGACGAAATACGCGCAGATGTCGGTAGCTGCCGCGAAAGCCGCGGGCAAACAGCCACAACAGTCCGCGCTTCAGATCACGCTGAACGGCCAGGCATCGTCCAACAATCAGGCCGGCGCGGAACAGACGCTTGAGCAGCTGGCGATGCAGTACAACTCGCCGGACGCCTGGGGCCAGCTGATCGATGTGGGCTTCGGCGCGAAGGGCATGAACGACATCACGGCCATTGATCTCTATCGCCTGAAATTCACCACCAAGGCGATGAAGGGCGATGATGCCAAGCTCGCGGGGCGTCTGGCAAACCAGATCGGCTTCTTTGGCGACGCGGTTGCATTCCTGTCGCAGGGCGGCGGCGGCGCAGACCTTTCCAAAGCGCGCAGCGACGCCGCCAAGGATCAGGCATCACTGACCAGCCAGATCGCGCAAGCCAAAAAGGGCAACGGCGAAGTGGCGGTGAAGGTGGCGGAAGGCCTTTATGGCTACGGCCGCTTTGCGGAAGCCGAAGCGCTGGCGCGCGATGCAATGTCGAAGAACGGCATGAAATATCCGTATGAAGCGCCGCTGCTCGTGGGCATGTCGCTCGTTGGGCAAGGCAAGTTCGCCGATGCCGTGCAGGCGTTCGGTCAGGTCTCCGGCGGCGAAGCGGCACAGAAAGTGGCGCACCTGTGGACCTTGTATGCGCAGCGCCAGACGAGCGGCGCACCGGCGGCCGCGGCTCCGGCACAGCCGGCTCCACAACAGTAAAAACAGGCGATACGCTCACGAAGGCCCGCGCCTTCGTGAGCGTACGCCAATTACCACGAAGGCAAGAGGAGAAATCCGATGGGAGCCGCAATCGGCTTTGCGCCGTTTGTCGTCTTTGCGGTGATGATGAATTTGTCGCTCAGCTTTGCGCTGTGGCTTGCGTTCGCCACCGCGTTCGGCGTCGGCATGTACGATTTTCTGCACACCCGCGCGCTGCGGATTCTTGATGTGGGCTGCACCGTTCTGTTCGGCGTGCTAGCCATCTATACCGGCTTCGTCCAGCCGAGCCTTGCGATCGAGATCGTGCGGCTGATCGTTGACGGAACGCTTTTGGCGATAGCGCTTTATTCGCTGCTGCGGCGCGAGCCCTTCACATTGCCCTATGCGCGCGAGCACGCACCGCCGGACGTGGCGGACACGCCGCAGTTCCGCCGCATGAACTATATCGTCTCGCTGGTCTGGGCGATCGCATTTGCCGTGATGGCGGCAGCGGACGCCGCGGCGACCTTCGGCCCCGTTATTCCCCTATCGCTGGATATCGCCATAGGCCTGGCGGCGCTGGCACTCGCCATTATCTTCACCGCGCGATATCCGGGCTATGCGCGCGCGCATCCGCAGGAACTGGCGCAACGCTGACATCATATCCCTGCCGCGAGTGGAATTTCCGTCGAGTATTTGATTTGCTCCATCGCGAAGGTTGACGACACGTCCGTCAACTTCACCGCCTTGATCAGCCGCTTGTAGAAACGGTCATAGCCGTCGATGTCGGTGGTGACGACTTTCATCAGGTAGTCGACCTCGCCGCTCATGCGATAAAGCTCGACTATCTCCGGCATGCGCGCCACGGCGGTGGCGAAATCGGCAAGCCAGCGGTCGTCGTGCTGGTTGGTCCGTATGCTGACAAAAACGGTGACGGGCACGCCGGCCTTGGCGCGGTTCAGCACCGCAACCTTGCGCTCGATATAGCCATCGTCTTCCAGCCGTTTGACCCGTTTCCAGCACGGGGTGGTGGATAGCCCCACACGCTCGCCCAAGTCCGCCACCGTAAGCGTGGCGTCCCGCTGCAGCAGCGCCAAGAGCTTGCGGTCTAGGTCATCCAGCATGGAGTTCCCCAAATATTATAGTATGTAGAATATTATTCTATAATTGCGCGAAATGGAAGGAATTTCGATAATGAAATTTGCACCTCGTGCGCGCATCATGGATTCGTCGCGGGAGAGACAGCCATGGTATCGATCGACGAAATCTTCACCGAACATCCCCATTCCGTCGGCGAGACCTATATCGAGCACATGCATTCCGCCTCGTATTTCGGCGTTCGCATGATGGGTGCCGGGCTATGTTGCATGCTGCACGGGATATTTCCGTTCCTGTTCGTGAGAACCGGCAGCCAGACCGTGACCCAGCTCCACGACAAGATGGTCCGCAATCGCATGCGCCCCGTCGCGCACGATTCCTCCGCCGAAATCGGCGCCCATATCTGACCGCTTCGGCTGAAATGCACGGCCTTTCGCAGCCGCGAAGGGCGGGCTAGGTTTCGCCCCGATCAAGCCATCGGAGAAAGCCCATGAAAGAAGCCGTCATCGTTTCAACCGCCCGCACGGGCTTGGCCAAATCCGTCCGCGGTGGGTTCAACATGACGCACGGCGCGGTTATGGGCGGCAGCGCCATCAAGCAGGCCATCGCGCGCGCCAATCTGGATCCGGCGGAAATCGAAGACGTCTATATGGGTTGCGGCAATCCCGAAGGGGCCACCGGCATGAACATCGGCCGCATTTCGGCGATGTGGGCGGGCTGTCCCGTTTCCACCGGCGGCGTCACCATCAATCGTTTCTGTTCGTCCGGTTTGCAGGCCATCGCCATGGCGGCGCAACAGGTGCGCAGCGAAGGCTCGCCTGCCGTGATCGGCGCCGGCGTGGAATCTATCTCTCTGGTGCAGATGGGTGGCATGAACACCAAGAACATCACTGAAGAACACCTGATGCAGGTGAAGCCGGCGCTGTGGATGTCGATGATCGAAACCGCCGAGGTGGTGGCCGAGCGCTACGGCATTTCGCGCGAGCGGCAAGATGAGTACGCGCTGGAAAGCCAGCGCCGTACTGCCGCCGCCCAGCAGGCGGGCAAATTCAAGGACGAGATCATTCCCGTCGCCACCAAGATGAAGAAAGTGGACAAGGCGAGCGGCACCGAGACTATTGTCGATGTCACTGTCGATCACGATGAGTGCAATCGCCCCGATACGACGCTGGAAGGTTTGCAGGCGCTGAAGCCGGTGTTCGCGGGTGGGCGCGAGATCAAGCAGGGCAAATACATCACTGCCGGTAACGCCTCGCAATTTTCCGACGGTGCATCCGCAAGCGTGGTGATGGATTCCGATGTGGCCGCGAAGAAGGGCTTAAAGCCGCTCGGCATTTTCCGCGGCTTCGCCACATGCGGCGTGGAGCCCGATGAAATGGGCATCGGTCCGGTGAAGGCCGTGCCGCGCCTGTTGCAGCGCCACGGCCTGAAGTCGTCCGACATCGATCTGTGGGAGCTGAACGAGGCTTTCGCGAGCCAGGTTCTCTATTGCATGGACATTCTGGAAATTCCGCACGAGAAGCTGAACGTGAACGGCGGCGCGATTTCCATTGGCCATCCTTATGGCATGACCGGCGCGCGTCTCACGGGCCATGCGCTGCTCGAAGGCCGCCGGCGCAACGCGAAGTATGCCGTCGTCACCATGTGCATCGGTGGCGGACAGGGTGCTGCCGGCCTGTTTGAAATTGTGAACTGAGGCGCAGATGGGGGGCGTAAGCAGGCGCTTCGCCGCGCTGGCCGTGATGGCGCTTGTGTGCGTGGGCTGCGCCACCAGCCATCGCGCGCCTGCCCCGCCGCCGCCCGATCCGCGCACGCAGATGGCGGCGCTGGAATACCGCATTCTCGATCTGGTCGCGGCGGAGCGGCGCAAGATCGACCCGAATGCGAAGGAACTGCGGCTCGATTCCGAACTGGTTGGCGCCGCGCGCCGCCACAGTTCCGACATGGCGCAAAAGAAATATCTCGCCCATGCCGCGCCGAATGGCGAAACCACGGCCTCCATCATCATGGACGAGGACGCGCAGTTCCAGGGCTTGCTGGGCGAAAACATCGCGGCCGTTTATTTCACGCCCGCCGCCGGCATCGACGTGAACGCAATGGCGCGCCAGTTCGTCGACCTGTGGTTGAAAAGCCCGCACCACCGCGAGAACATTGCGACGGCGGCGTATGATCGCACCGGCGTCGGCGCGGCAACGATTGGTGATACCGTTTACGTCACGCAGTTGTTCGCGACCGATCTTGGATTGCCGCCGCCACCAATCGATGCGGTGCGTCCGCAAGCCGTTGCGCCTTCTGCGCCAAATCATGGACCAGCGGTTCCAACGCCGGGAGCGCGGCCCGGCAACTGACAGGGAGAAATCCCATGGCGGACGGCAGCGCAACGAACCAGGCTATCGAGACGTACAAGGACTTTTGGCCTTACTACCTGCGCGAACACGCCAGGCCCCGCACCCGCGCCGTCCACTTCCTCGGCACCGGCCTTTCCACATTCTTCGCGGCCATAGCTGTTGTAACGGCGACCTGGTGGCTGGTACCGATGGCATTGGTGGCAGGCTACGGTCCGGCCTGGATCGGGCACTTCTTTATCGAGAAGAACCGCCCGGCAACCTTCACCTATCCGTTCTGGTCGTTGGCCTCGGACTATCGGATGACGTGGACATGGCTCTCCGGCCACCTCGACGAGGAACTGGCCAAGGCCGGGGTGGATCAGCGCTAACCAGTCCTTAACGCCGCCGCGCAACTATGCTGTGCATGACCTTGCGCGGCACACCCTATCCTGCCCTTCGGGGCCTTGACCTTTCTTTACACAATATCTCGTCGCCGATACCTTATCTTGGGGTGCGGCGCCTAGCGAGTCGGAATGCGGCCTGAACTTCCTTGGAACGTGGCGGGGATTCCGCCGGAAGCACGCGAAGCGGCCCGGGCCGCCGCGCGGCGCGAAGGCCTGTCTGTCGGCGAGTGGATGACGCGCCGGATTCTGCGGGGTCTCTCCGGCATGGATGACAATCTCGACCGCGACGAGTGGCAAAACGGAAACGGCCGCGCCCAACCGGAACAGCCGTCCAACGCAGCACAGCGCCGCGACACGGACGACATGCTGGCCCGCGTTTCGCGCAGCGAAGATGAAAGCAACGTGGCGTACCGCAGGATCGAAGAACAGCTTCGCACGCTTGGCCGCCGGATCGACTCGTCCGAGCGCAGCCATTCCGAAAACAACCGCGCCATGAGCAAGGCTGCCGCCGAGATCAACATCGCGGCGCGCGAGCAGACGCAGGCGTTCGACCAGTTGGGCGCGCATGTCGTCAATCTGGGCGACCGGCTGGAACGCGTGGAACGCCAGGGCGGCGACGGTTCGCGCGATGCCGTGAAGGGATTACAGAACGGCCTTTCGCGCCTCGCCGATCAGGTGACGCAGACGGCGCAGGAATCCACGGCCCAGATCGCCTCGCTTGCGAGCAATGTGGAGTCGCTTGCAACCAAGCTGGTTCAGGCGCGCAGCGAATCCGAAAATTCCGCGCGGCTTCTGGAGCAACGTATTTACGGGCTGGATGATCGCATCCGCGCCGCCGAAAAAACCGCCCAAGCCGGCGCCGACACGCTGGAACGCGCGGTGCAGACCATCGAAACGCAAAGCGCTGCGAAGACAACAGCCGATCCGGAAGTCCAGCGCCACGGCGAGATGCTCACACAGTTCGGCGAAATGCTGGACCGCGTTACAGCCAAGCTTGCGGCCAACGAACACCAGACATCCGCGGCTTTGGCGCGGTTGGAAGACAGTATCGCCAAGCGCGACGGCAACGACGCCACGGGCAATCTCGACCGGCAGCTGCAAGGCATCGAGCGTGCGCTAAGCGACATCGCCGGGCGGTTGGACACAGCCGAACGCAACAGCACGGGCGCGGCGCAGACTGTGGAAGAAGGCCTGCGCTCGCTGACGCAGCGCGTGGATGCTTCGGAAAAGCGCAATCGTGACGCGATCGCTGAGATGCGTAACACAGCGCAGAGCGCGGCGGCGCAAACAAACACATTCGAGCAGCCGTCGCACGCGATCGCTGACGGCAGCACCGGCGGTCCGCCGATGCTGGACATGCCGCCATTCTCCGACACGCCGGGTGCGCCGCCGGTGACCACGGCCGATCCGTTCGCCGCGTCCTCCGACCCTTTCGCACCGCCGCCGGCTTTCGACCAGCAGCCCGCGTTTGCGGCCGAGCCGCCGATGGTGGCGACGGATGCGGCTGCGGATCCGTTTGCACCGCAGGCGCAACCCTTTGCCGAACCGAACAGTAGTGAGTCTTATTTGTCGGCCGCGCGGCGCGCCGCGAAGACGGCGGCAATGCAGGCCGAGACCGATCGCTCGCGCGGGCCCATGGGCGCATTCACCTGGGGCGCCAATCGCGGCAGCGCCAGCGAAGACGAAAAGAAACCGGCACGCTTCGGATTGATCGCCGGCCTTGCGCTGGCCGTGATCGTGGCCATCGTTGCCGGTGTGATGCTGAGCCAGCGAATGGGCGCCCAGCATACGGCGCCCGCAAACGGCATTGGCGCGCTGTTCAACGGCAAGAAGCCTTCAGCGGTTGCCGCGGCACCGCAAGCGGAAGCGACCCTGCCGAACGTCGCAACCAAGGGGGCCGCACCCGGTTCGCCCGTAGTCATTCCCAATGCACCGGCCGCGAATGCCGCCAAGAACTTCACGGTTCCCGCGACAGCACCGCAGCACTTGCATCCGGCTCCAACGACACCGGTTCATGCCGCCAACGTGCCGCCTGTGTCCGGCCAGGGCACGCAGGTGAAATCGAATGGGCAGACTGCCGTGACGGCAGCAAAGCCCGCGCAACAGACCGCATCCATCCCGCCGATGCAGAAACTTGCCACGCTTGCCAACCAAGGCAGCGCCGGTGCGCAAACGGCATTGGGCCTCAAATATCTCGACGGCGACGGCGTGGCGCAGAACGATGCCGAAGCCGCCAAATGGTTTGAACGCGCCGCAGCCCAAGGCGATGCGGTGGCCGAATATCGTTTGGGCACGCTCTACGAGCGCGGTCGCGGCATGAAAGCTGACCCGGCAAAAGCGACGCACTGGTACGAAGCGGCCGCCAAGGCCGGCAACCGCAAGGCGATGCACAATCTTGCGGTGGCTTACGCCGAAGGCGCGGGCGAGAAGAAAGATTATTCGGAAGCGGCGCGCTGGTTCTCCAAAGCCGCGAACCTTGGCCTGGCCGATTCGGAATTCAATCTCGCGGTGCTTTATGAACGCGGGCTTGGCGTGCCGCAGAGCCTTGTCGATGCCTACAAATGGTATGCCATCGCCGCGGCGCAGGGCGACAACGAATCGAAAGCGCGCATCGGCGCGCTGACGACGCAGTTGAGCGCCGATGAAAAAGCCGCAGCGGAAAAAGCCGCCGCCACGTTCCAGCCGCAACAGATGGACCGCAACGCCAACGTGCCGCCGGATATGATCGCGCTGGGCGCGGGCTGATCGCATTAACATCCTCCAAGGTTGACCGTTCCGTGCAGGCCGCGCACAGTTTGCGCGCCATTCGTGTTGCGCCGTTTCGGCGCTTCACCCAATCGACGATCGCCTGAGCGATGGAAATTTACCTGCCCGTTGCGGAGATGTCGGTCTCATGGCCGCTCATTCTCGCCGTGGGCTTTGCGGTGGGCTTTCTGGCCGGGATGTTCGGCGTCGGCGGCGGCTTTCTGCTCACGCCGGTGCTGCTGTTCTTCGGCATCCCGCCGTCCGTCGCCGTCGCCACCACGGCCAGCCACATCACCGCCTCATCGATCTCCGGCGCGCTCACGCAGTGGCGGCGCAAAGCCATCGATTTCAAGATGGCCGGGATCATGCTGGCCGGCGGCCTTGCCGGTACGCAGTTGGGCGTTTCGCTTTTCAGGGCTTTGCGCGCGGCTGGCCAGAGCGAGCTTGTGGTATCGGGCGGTTATGTTGTGCTGCTGGGCACCATCGGCGGGCTGATGCTGAACGAAAGCGTGCGCACGCTTTATGCGCAACGCATGGGCCTGCCCCCGCCGTCGGCGAAGCAGCGGCACCACACCTGGATACAAGGGTTGCCGTTCAAGCTGCGCTTTCGCGAGTCGCGGCTTTATATCAGCCTTATTCCGCCGCTGGTTCTGGGTCTGATCGTGGGTGTGCTGACAGCCATTCTCGGCGTTGGCGGCGGCTTCATCATCGTGCCGGTGATGATCTATCTGCTGCGCATGCCCACCAACATCGTGATCGGCACGTCGCTGATCCAGATCGTGGCCGTGACCGCGACCACAACGGTGCTGCAGGCGGTAAACAATTACAGCGTGGATATCGTGCTGGCATTTTTGCTGATCGTGGGCGGCGTGCTCGGCGCGCAGTTCGGCGCGCGGATCGGCGCACGATTGCGCGGCGAGCAGTTGCGTCTTTTGATGGCGCTGCTGGTTCTGGCGGTGGGCGCCGGACTACTTTATGGCCTCGTGGCGACGCCCACCGATCTCTACAGCGTCGCGGTGGGCGCACCATGAGAGCACTCCGCCTTCTCGCATTGCTGGCTTTGGCAAGCACGGCTCCGGCGTCCGCCGAAGACCTGGTGTCAGGCCTTTCGCAAGACCAGATCGAGATCACCTCGAATTACACCGGCACCGATCTCGTGGTGTTCGGCGCCATCGAGAACGCGACGTCGCAGGACTTCTCCGGCCGCGACGTTGTGGTGGTCGTGCGCGGGCCGAACACCGGCATCACCGTGCGCAAGAAGGCGCACGTGGCGGGCGTCTGGATAAACAGCAACCGCATCGTGCTGAACGGCATGCCGTCTTACTATTATGTGGCGTCGTCGCGGCCTTTGAGCAGCGTGGCACCACTGGACACGCTGGCCCGCTACGGCATCGGGCTGAAGGCGGTTGAGCCACAGACAGAAAGCACGCCGATACAGGGAAAAGCGGAGCCTTATGTCGAAGCCGTTCGGCGGCAGAAAGCCCGCGACAGGCTTTACGGCGAAGCGCCGAACGGCGTGGAATTTCTGAGCCCCACCCTGTTTCGTGTGCGCGTGCCGGTTCCCGCCACCGTACAACCGGGGCAATACCGCGCCGAAGTTTATCTCTTTCGCGACAGCACGGTTGTCAGCGCGCAATCGACGCCGCTGTTCATCGGTCAAGCGGGCTTGGAGCGGCGGCTGTTCGATTCCGCGCACAAATCGCCGTTAACCTATGGGTTGGCGACGGTTTTTATGGCGCTGCTGCTGGGATGGCTGTCGTCATTCCTGGTACGACGTACCGCTTAGGCGGCAGCGGCCGCATAAACGCGGCGCGCGCCGAGCAGATAAGCCAGATAGCGCGTGGGAAAGAGTGCGCGCACGGCAGCTTCGCGAATATCGAGCCCGCCCGCATAAGCGCCGAACGCCGGCAGCACCAGGCGGTGGCCGTCCGAGACAAAGCAACGACGGCGCAGGCTGCGGCCGTGGCGCGTGACGGTGGCGCAAGGATGCAGGTGGCCCGCGACTTCGCCCGGAATATGCGTGGGCGAAGGTTCGTGGCGGAAAAGCAGCCCGCCGACCCTGATTTCGGACGTGACTGTGCCACCCAGCCATGCCGGCGGTGCTGGATCGTGATTGCCTTCGATCCAGATCCACTCCGCGCTGCGGCCAAGCGCGAACAGAATTCCGCGTTCGCGTTCGCCCAGCCGATCCGCGCCGTCCTTGTCATGGAAGCTGTCGCCCAATGCGATGATGCGCGTGGGCGCATAGCGCGCCGCCAGCACGACCATGCGGTTCAGCGCGGTGCGCGTATCGTATGGCGGCAGATGCTGGCCAAAGCGCGCGTAAGACGAGCCTTTCTCGAAGTGGATATCGGAAAAGATCAGCGTGCCGTGCGCCGGCCACCAGGCCGCACCGCCCGGATCGAGCGTCAGTGTTTCGCCATTCACAACGATCTGCATCTCATCCAAGGCGCATCGCCTCTTTCACCAGAGCTTCTTCGGATTCGCGCAGGATTTCCTCATGCGCTTCGCCTGCCACCATCTCCTTGGAGATTTCCAGCAGCGCCGGAACCGCCAGCGGCGACACGCGATCCAGATTCTTAAGCACGATTCGGCCCTTCACGCGCTTGAGCATGGCGGCCAGCCGCGCCACATCCAACAGGCCGGTTGCCGCATCCTCGTAAGTGGCGCGCAGAAGAATGTGATCGGGCTCATGCTCGCGCAGAACGTCGTAGATCAGGTCGGAGGAAAACGTCACCTGCCGCCCGGTCTTTTCCTGCCCCGGCCGCTTGCGCTCAATCAGGCCAGAGATGATCGCGCAGTTGCGGAAGGTGCGTTTGTAGAGCGCGGATTCCGCCAGCCATGCATCCAGATCGTCGCCCAGCATGTCCTCATCAAACAGGCGATCCATATCGAGCCCGCGCATGTCGCCCAAGGTCCATATCGCCAGCGCATATTCGTTGGCGAGAAAACCCAGCGGCTTCATGCGCAAGCGTTCCAGCCGGCGCGTCAGCAACATGCCCAGCGTCTGGTGCGCCAGCCGGCCCTCAAACGGATAGCAGACGAGATAACGCCGCGAGCCGCGCGGAAACGTCTCCACCAGAAGCTGGCCCGGCCCCGGAACGATGGAGCGGTATTCCTGAATGCGCAGCCATTCGCCCACGGGATTGGGCAGCGCGCCCCATTTCGCAGGATCGGCGATCATCTCGCGCACACGCATGGCGAGGAATGTGGAAAGCGGAAACTTGCCGCCGTTGTAGGAAGGTATTTGCGCTTCGGGATCGTGCGTGCGGGTCACAAACGCCGCGTTCTCGCGAATACCCTCAAAGCGCAGCACATCGCCGGAGAAAACAAAGGTGTCGCCCGGCGCCAGCGTTTCCAGAAAATATTCTTCCATGCGCCCCAGCACGCGTCCGCCGGCACCCAGCGGCTTGCCTTTGGATTGCATGCGTATGTCCAGCATCGGGTCTTCGACAATAACGCCGGCATTCAGCCGGTATTGCTGCGCCACGCGCGGATGTGAAATACGCCACATCCCTTCCGGCGTGCGCCGCAGCTTGGCGTAACGGTCGTAACTTTTCAGCGCGTATCCGCCTGTTGCGACGAACTCGGCAACGCGGTCAAAATCGCCCCGCGCCAATTCGCGGTAAGGTGCGGCGGATTTTACCTGCGCGAACAGATCATCCGCGTTGAACGGCGCGGCCACCGCTGTGCCCAACACGTGCTGCGCCAGAACATCCAGCCCGCCCTTGCGCTGCGCCTCGCCATCCAGTTCGCCTGCTAGCACGGCATCGCGCGCCGCTTCGCACTCCAGAACCTCGAAGCGGTTGGCCGGCACCAGCAGGGCGCGCGAAGGTTCATCCAGCCGGTGATTGGCGCGGCCAATGCGCTGCACCAGACGCGCCGCACCCTTGGGCGCGCCGAGGCAGATCACGCGATCTACCGCGCCCCAGTCGATGCCCAAATCCAGCGTGGAGGTACAAACCACGGCGCGAAGCTGGCCGCGCGTCATGGCCGCTTCCACCTTGCGGCGCTGTTCGGGCGCCAGGCTGCCGTGATGCAGCGCGATGGGCAGGTTGTCTTCGTTGATGCGCCACAATTCCTGAAACGTGCGCTCCGCCTGGCTGCGTGTGTTCACGAACACCAGCGCGGTCTTGGACGCGCGGATCGCGTTCATCACATCGCCCATCGCGTGGCGCGCCAGATGCCCCGCCCACGGCACATATTCGTCCGAGGCGCTGATCGCGATTTCCGGAACCGCGCCCGCGGCTCCCATCACCAGCGCTGACAAGGCTTCGCCTTGCATCGGTTGCGGCACCAGGAAGCGCTGCAGGTAAACTGGATCGGCCACTGTGGCCGAAAGCCCGACGCGGCGATGGGCGGGTGCCAGCGCCTGCAGCCGCGCAAGCCCCAGCGACAGCAGATCGCCGCGCTTGGAATTGGCAATAGCGTGCAACTCATCCAGCACCACCGCCCGCAACTTGCCGAACAGGCGCGGCGCCTCGCGCGAGGCCACCAGCAGCGAAAGCTGTTCCGGCGTGGTCAGAAGAATATCCGGCGGCAGATGCTTCTGGCGTTGACGGCGGCCCGGTGGCGTATCGCCAGTGCGGGTTTCGATGCGCACCGGCAATCCCATTTCAGCCACGGGCGTTTCCAGATTGCGGGCGACATCCACCGCCAGCGCTTTCAGCGGTGAGATATAAAGCGTGTGCAGGCTGCGCGAACGCCGCGCCGGCTGCTCCGCCAGATCGATCAGGCTGGGCAGAAATCCCGCCAGCGTTTTGCCGCCCCCGGTGGGCGCCACCAGCAAAACTGATTCGCCCGCCGCCGCATGTTCGATCAGCGCAAGCTGATGCGCGCGCGGGCTCCAGCCGCGCTCAGCAAACCAGCGGGCAAACGCGGGCGGCAGCACGGCCGCTGGCGCGGCGGGTTCGAACAGGGTTTGAAGCATGGCGCAAATCTATCAGGCCATGCCGCGTCCAGGCCAGCCTTTGCGCGCAAGGGCCGCCGTTGCTAGCGTCCGGCGATCGAAAAGGCGGCCCGCATGTTCCTTCACGTCAAGAACGTCCTCTCCAAAGCCGAGATCGACCAGATTCGCGAGCTGGTGAAGACCGTGAAATTCGTAGACGGCCGCGTCTCCAACCCCGACAGCGAGATCAAGAAGAACGAGCAGGCCGACATCCGCGACCCCAGCCAGACGCTGGCTTCGCGCATGGTGGAAAATGCGTTGAAGAAGAATGAGGAGGCGGCCGCTTTCATGTTCCTCAAGCGCATGGCGCCGCCGCTTCTGGCCCGCTACGAACCGGGCATGACCTATGGCGCGCACGCCGATGCGCCGTTCATGACCGTCCAGAATGCGCCGCTGCGCGCGGATATTTCCTGCACCGTTTTCATCGGCGATCCCGCCAGCTATCAGGGCGGTGAACTCTGCATCCATCTGGGCAGCGAGGAAGTGCTGATCAAGGGCGAGCCCGGCTCCGCTATCCTTTATCCCTCCACCACGCTGCATGAAGTGAAGCCCGTCACCTCCGGCCAGCGGCTCGTGCTGATCACCTTCATCGAAAGCAATATCCCGGACCAGACCGATCGCGAACTGCTCTACACGCTGAACGAAGTTTACGCCCTGGAAGGCTTGAAAATGAGCTGGGACAACCGCTCGCGCCTGCAATTCGTCATTTCTTCGCTGCACAGGAAATGGGCCCGATGAGCGCAACCATGTTCAAAAGCGATTTGCTGAAAGGCAAACGCATCCTCGTCACCGGCGGCGGCACGGGCCTGGGCGAAGTGATGACGGAGGCTTATGCCAAGCTTGGCGCATCCGTTTACATCTGCGGGCGGCGCGCGGCGGTGGTGGAAGAAACCGCCAAGCGCATTTCCGGCGAAACCGGCGGCAGCGTGAAAGGCATGGCCTGCGACATCCGCGTGGCCGAAGCGGTTGACGAGATGATCGCGCAAATCTGGGCCGATGGCGGCGCGCTGACGGGCCTTGTGAACAACGCGGCCGGAAACTTCATCAGCCGCACCAAGGATCTGAGCCCGCGCGGCTTCACCGCGATTTCCGATATCGTGTTTCGCGGCTCGTTTTACGTTACGCTGGCCTGCGGCAAGCGCTGGATCGAGGCCAGGCAGAAAGCTAGCGTGATTTCGATCCTGACCACATGGATCTGGAACGGCGGACCTTTCACCGTGCCCTCGGCCATGTCGAAAGCCGGCATCAACATCATGACCAAATCGCTGGCGGTGGAATGGGGGCCGAACGGCATCCGCCTCAACGCCATTGCGCCGGGGCCATTTCCCACCAAAGGTGCGTGGGAACGGTTGAACCCCTCCTCCACCAATCGCGGCGATGCTTCGAGCGATTACAATCCAATGGGCCGCGTTGGCGAAATGCCGGAACTGGCGAACCTTGCCGTGTTCCTGATGGCGGATGGCTGCGAATATCTCACCGGCCAGACCATCGCCATCGATGGCGGCGCGCATCTGGCCAGCGGCGGCAACTTTTCCGGCCTTGCGCGGTTATCGGATAACGACTGGCAAAAGGTCCGCGAGGAAATCCGCGGCGCGAACGACAAAGACAAGGCCCAGCGCAGCTGATCAGGCCGCGGATTTCAGCGGGTCGGGCGCCTGTTTGGCACACGGACCTTCCGCGATTTTGTGCAAGCCTCTCCAGATCTCAAACCTCTCGCACGTCGCGTGCTTGATGGTTTGTGCGGTATGAATCGCGTCCGCATCGCTGGCGCATTGCGTGACATAGAGCAGCGCCGTGCTGCCATCGGCATTAATCAACCGGATTTCATAAGCTTCCATCGCCGACACCCCTGTCGTTGGAACCATTATAAGTCGAAAATAAATTTCGCGTGCGGCGACTTATGTACCCTCCCGTACTGAAACCAAAATAACTTGGCGCGTTACATACCTTGCGATTGTTGTAAGGACCGTAATGCCGCAATTCTATTTCAATGTCCGCGACGGGAGCGAGGTCTTCCGCGATCCGGTGGGCAGCGAATGTCAAAGTCTGGACGATGCCAAGGCGGACGCGAAAATCGCGGCGCGGGAATTTGTGGTGGAGGCTTTGCGATTCGAACGGCCGGTGGATGGCCGCGTGATCGAAATAACGGACGAGAACGGCAAGGTTCTGGCGGAGATTCCTTTCCGCGATATCGTCAACCCGCCCTAGTATCGTAGTGAATCAGGCGGCGGTATTCCGCTTCCGGCACGCCATAAAAACTGCCGGCGACTTTCTCGATGCCCTTGCGATTGACCACAGTAATCTCGCCGCGCCGCACCGCAACAAGCCCGGCCTTCTCGAAATCATTCATGGCCACCGTCACGCTGGCGCGGCGCACGCCCAGCATGAGTGCCAGAAATTCATGCGTCAGTGGAACATCGTCGCTCACCGTGCGGTCATGCGCCATGAGAATCCAGCGCGCCATGCGCTCTGTGAGTTTTGCTTTGCCGTTTGCCACGGCGGTCTGCGCGGCCTGCACCATGAACACTTGCGCGAACTTCAGAAGGTAGCAGCGCAGTTCCGGCTTATCGTTCAGAAGTTTCAAAAAAACCTTGCCTTCCATGCGCAAGGCTTCGCCCGGAATCTGGACATAGACGGAGTGGGGCGAACGGTCATCACCAAGCACCAGTGTCGTGCCCGACATGCCTTCACAACCGACAAGTGCGATTTCGATGCGCTGATCCTGCCCGGTCAGCGCCAGCGCAGACGCCACGCACGTTTCGGGAAAGTAGACGTAGTCCACGACTTTCCCAGGCGCTTCCATAACCTGGCGCGCCTTCATCGAAACGCGTTCCAGATGCGCCTCAAGGTGAGCGAGATCGTGCGGCGAGGCAGCCGCGAGCAAACGATTCAAATGGGGCATGGCGATATGGTATAGGCCTGTGTGCACGCTCAAATAAGGCAAGAGCAGCCCTAAAGGCCCCTTGATCGCCGCTTCCTGAATAATCCCGCAGGCGACGCCTCAATCTAGGGAAATACGCACAAAAACCCATCGCTAACTGCGTACGCAACCGTACGTATTGCGCGAGCTTTTAGTTGATCCTGAAATCGTCCGGATCGGGTTTGATGGTCGCGTTCCAGTAATCGACCAAACGGAAGGGCCAGTTCTGGCTGACGCGGCCTTTGCTGTTTTTGTACCAGCTTCGCGCTTCGGGCAGCCCCCACGCCATCTTGGCGTTCTCTTCATCCACGCGCTTGTTGAAATCGTCGTGCACATCGGCGCGCACTTCCATCGTGTTTGCGCCTTGCTCCGCCAGCAGCTTCAGGCAATTGACGATGTAGCGCACGCTGGCTTCGGAAAAGAAGATGATGCTGCCGTTGACCACGATGTTGGTGTTGGGGCCATAGATGGTGAAGAAGTTCGGAAAGCCCGGAACCGTCATGCCCAGATAAGCGCGCGCATCGCCCTTCCAACGCTCGTGCAATTCCACCCCGTCGCGTCCGATGATTTTGTAAGTGCGCAGGAAATCGCTGGCGCGGAAGCCGGTGCCGTAGATGATGACGTCAATCTCATGCGTCTTTCCGTCCGCCGTCACGATTCCGGCGGGCGTGATCTCTTTAATGCCGTCCGTGATGAGTTCCACATTCGGACGCGCCAGTGCAGCGATATAAACGCCGTTGTCGCGCACGGAACGTTTGGTGCCGAAGGGATAATCGGGCGTCACCTTCTCGATAAGGTCGGGGCGGTTTGGCGCCTGCTCTTTGATCTTTTCGATCAGCATGCCGCGCAGCATTTCGTTGATGGGGCTGACCGCGCGGCTTTTGTCGTTCCAGGTGGGATCGACCGCCACGCCATCCAGAATTCCATCCGTCAGCGTCCAGAACAGCCAGAAGCGATACCACTTGTCGTAATAGGGAGCATGCTCCAGCAACCACTTCTTTCCGTCCGCAACGTCGTCATGATAATTCGGTGTCGGGCCTAGCCACGGTGCGGAGCGCTGAAACACTTTCAACGCCTTCACCTTCGGCGCGATCTCCGGGATCACTTGAAACGCGGTCGCGCCGGTGCCAATCACCGCCACGCGCTTGCCGGCAAGATCGACATCGTGACGCCAGCGCGCGGTGTGAAACGCCGGACCTTTGAACATATCGCGGCCTTTGATGTCCGGCATCTTTGGCTGATTGAGCTGTCCCACCGCGCTGATCACGGCATTGGCGGAAATCGTTTCCTCCGCACCATCCTTGCCGCGCACACGCACGTTCCAGCGCGACGAGGCTTCATCGAACACCGCCTCCACGACCGAAGTCTCAAAACGGATGTGCTTACGCAAATTGTATTTGTCGGCCATGCGCCGGAAATAATCGAGCAGCACACCTTGCGTGGAATAGTGCTGCGGCCAATCGTGATTGGGCTCGAACGAAAACGAATACATGTGGTTGGGGTTGTCCACGCGGCAGCCGGGATAGGTGTTCTCCAACCAGGTGCCGCCAACGTCGGTGTTCTTTTCGATGATCTCGAACGGCACACCCGCCTGCTGCAGGCGAATAGCAGAGAGAATCCCCGAAAGTCCCGCGCCGATGATGACCACTTTCATCTTCTGTGCGGCGGCATGCAGCTTGGGTGTCTCCCAGTGCGGCACGCGCGTGTCTTCCACGGCGATGCCAAGTTCTTCCATCAGGAACGGCACATAGCGCTCGGGAATTTCCGTGCCCGCGATGAAATCCATCATCTTGCGGATGGTGGCGCGGTCGGGCGGCGGTGGCAGTGGTTCGCCGTTCAGATAATCCAGCAGCGCCGTCTTGGCGGCGTCGCGCACCTGTTGCTGTTTCTCCGGCGGAAATCCGCCCTGCCCGTCGCCAAAGAAATCATAAACCGGCCGCGCGCCATCCAGATGGCTGGCGTCACCCGTCAGATGCACCAGCGCCATGATGAGGCTGGGGATGTGCGCATCTTTCAGCGCCCATTCGACGGTGACGGATTGATCTTCGGAACGCGGTTTGGCGCTGGCGCTCATGGCCAAGCCTTTCGATAGCTTTCGGCCAAAGACTGGAACGCGCGCGCCGTGCTGTCCAGCCTAAGACAAGTGAAAAACTGCCTGACTATTGGATGACCGGACTGAACTGCTGCACTAGTGTCGGACGAAATTCACCCAGTGGCCCTCGCCAACAATCGCGATGGGGTGACCCTCCTGTTTCATTTCAATGGCACGCTCGATCTTCCTGCCATAAGCGGACTGTATCCAACTGTCGGTCGCGTATGCGCCTATTACCAAGTAATTTGTCTTTAGTGTAAGCGAGCCATAGCCGGCACCAAGTTCGGCAACTACCGCTTCGCAGTCGTTTCGGGTTCCGAACGCAAACGTGCCGGTGAAACAATATCGTTTATTCTCGAAAATGAGCGTTGGAGCGGGATCATCAATCGGAAGTTTGGACGATTTTAGAACTTCGCCCAGTTCAATGTTGTTGCCTGTGAATTTCTCAAGCGTTTCGAAAAGCGCCTTACTTTCTTCCATATGGAGAGCGCGCGCCTCCAGCAATTTCGTTATCCGCTGAAGTAGGTTGCAGACGACAGGATTGCTGGTAATGCCGGCATTGGCGGCAAGCCACTTTTGAAGGAACTCGGCTTCAGCTTGGTTTACGGTATCGTCAGCTATTAACCCACGGCATATGCCAATCAATTCGGTCACTTGCCTATCGTCGAGGCGAGCCCGATTGAAGATATTGTGCAATTCGCTCGTCTGCATGTCTTCCCCCCAAGAGAAACATACGAACCAGTTTCTTAGCTAAACGCCTGCAAACCCGTCTGCGCCCGGCCCAGGATCAGCGCATGCACGTCGTGCGTGCCTTCATAGGTATTGACCGCTTCCAGGTTCAGCACATGGCGGATCACGCCATATTCATCGGACACGCCGTTGCCGCCGTGCATGTCGCGCGCTTCGCGGGCAATCGCCAGCGCCTTGCCGCAGTTGTTGCGCTTCATCAGCGAAATCGCGGGCGGCGCTGCCTTGTGTTCATCCATCAACCGGCCCAGCCGCAGCGCACCCTGCAAGCCCAGCGTGATTTCCGTCTGCATGTCGGCCAGCTTCTTCTGGATAAGCTGCGTGGCGGCCAGCGGGCGGCCAAACTGTTTGCGGTCCAGCGTATATTGCCGCGCCGCGTGCCAGCAGAATTCCGCCGCCCCCATCGCGCCAAACGAAATGCCAAAGCGCGCGCGGTTCAGGCAGCCGAACGGGCCGGACAATCCGCTCACGTTCGGCAGCAGATTTCCTTCCGGCACGATGCAATCTTCCAGAACGATCTCGCCTGTCACGCTGGCGCGCAGCGAAAACTTGCCTTCGATCTTCGGTGTGGAAAAACCCTTCATGCCGCGTTCCACCACGAAGCCGCGAATTTTGTCGTCCAGCTTGGCCCATACCACTGCGACGTCCGCGATGGGCGAATTGGTGATCCACATTTTCGCGCCGTTCAGGCGATAGCCGTTCGCTTCCTTCACCGCGCGCGTTTTCATGCCGCCGGGATCGGAACCGAAATCCGGCTCCGTCAATCCGAAGCAGCCGACGAATTCGCCAGTCGCCAGCTTGGGCAGAAACTTCTTGCGCGTTTCCTCGCTGCCGTAAGCGAAGATCGGATACATCACCAGCGAGTTCTGCACGCTCATGGCCGAGCGATAGCCGGAATCCACGCGCTCCACTTCGCGCGCCACCAAGCCATACGACACATAGTTCAATCCCGCGCCGCCATATTCTTCCGGCAGCGTAATGCCCAGAAAGCCGACATCGCCCATGTCTGTCATGATGGCGCGGTCGAAAGTTTCGTTGCGGAAGCCGTCGCGCACGCGCGGCATCAGCTTGGCGTCGCAGAAGTCGCGCGCGGAATCGCGCACCATGCGCTCGTCTTCGCTCAGCTCCTCGTTCAGCAGAAGCGGATCGGTCCAGTCGAAGGGTGCATCCTTTTCCGGCTGGTGGGACGTGGATTGCGGGCGCGCGGCAGTGGACATGGCGAAACCTATGAGGAAAGAAATTCGAGAACGGCTTTCTTATACAGCTTGTCGCCCACCGTCAGCATGTGGTCACGGCCGGGAATAACCACGGCCTTGCCGTGCGCGAAGGCTTCGGCCAGCGGCTCCGGCGGGCCGGACACGGTGTCTTCGCCGCCGCAAACCACCAGAACCGGCGTCTTTATCCGGTGCAATTCCTCCGCCGAAAGAACCTGGCGCGGCGAGCGCATGCAGGCGGCCAGCGCCTGCGGGTCTTTGTCCGGCTGGTTGGCAAATATTCGAAAGGTCTTTTCGTCGTCGGTTTTCAGTTCGGCATCCGGCGGCGCCACGATGGCATCGGCGATCCGCGCGCGCCATTCGTTGCTGCGCTTGAAATACATGTCGCCCACGCCCGCCACCACCGCGCGGCGCACGAACGAGCCATGCTCTTTCATCAGCCGCGCTGTCATATAGCCGCCCATGGAATAACCCATGACGAAACCGTGGCCCACATGCGCCGCCTTCATCACGGTGGTCACATCGCCCACCATTTTCATTTCGTCGTAGGCGGCAACTTCGTGCGGCTTGTCGCTTTCGCCGTGCCCACGGCAATCCAGCGCGATCACGCGATAGCCCGCTTCCTGCAGCGCATCGTACCAGCCCGGCGCGCGCCAGTTTTGCGCCCGGCTTGCGCCAAATCCATGGATCAGAACGATGGCGTGGCCCTCGCCTTCGTCATCGTAAGCTATGCGAACGCCGTCGGGCGCGGTTGCAAATTGCGTCATGGCCGGACCATCGCAAAGGCCAGCGCGCCTGTCTATGATGGTCCCGAACCCACATTCAGGACAGGAAAATGGCGGCTCCCGAAGCGTTGAAGAAGGAAGTGGGATCGGCCATCGATGCCATGCGCGCCGAGCTTCTGGCGCTGAGCCACGCCATCCATGGCGAGCCGGAACTGGCGCTGGAGGAATACAAATCCGCCGCGCGGCTGGAATCCGCCGTCGAGAGTTTCGATATCCCGGTGCAGAAAGGCGCCTTCAGTCTGGAGACGGCATATGTCTCCGAATTCGGCAAGGATGGCGGCCCCACCATCGCGATCCTTTCGGAATATGATGCGCTTCCGGGCGTGGGCCACGCCTGCGGCCACAATATCATCGCCACCGCCGGGCTGGGTGCCGCGATGGCACTGGCCAAACTTGGCGCCAAACTTCCCGGCCGCGTGCGTTATCTCGGCACGCCAGCGGAAGAACGGCTGGGCGGCAAGGAATTGATGGCCCGCGAAGGCGCGTTCGACGGCACCGATGCGGCCATGATGATCCATCCCTCGAACGTCGATCTCATCACCATGCCCTGCATTGCGATTTCCGAAGTGGAAGTCACCTATCACGGCCGCGCCGCGCACGCGTCCGCCATGCCCTATCGCGGGCTTAATGCGCTGGATGCGGTTGTCACCGCCTATCAATCCATCGCGCAACTGCGCCAGCACATCAAAGGAACCGACCGCATTCACGGCATCATCACCGATGGCGGGCTGGCGGCCAACATCGTGCCGGAGCGCGCGTCCTGCCGCTTCTATGTCCGCGCGGCGGATGTTCACGAACTCTCGGTGCTTAAGAAGCGCGTGCAGGCGTGTTTCGAAGCGGGCGCGCTATCCACCGGCTGCCGTGCCGAGATCAAATGGGGCAACGCCGATTATCTGGACATGAAAACCAACTGGCCGATGGCGGATATGTTCAAGCAGAACGCGCAGGCGCTGGGCCGCGAATTCACCCCGCTGGAGTCGCTGCCGCCCGGCTATGCCGGCTCAACCGACATGGGCAACATCAGCCATCGCGTGCCATCTATCCATCCCATGCTGGCGGTGGCGCCTATTGGCGTCATCATCCACAACGCGGAATTCGCGCGCTGGGCAGCCTCCGAACGCGGCGATCAGGCGGTGATCGACGGCGCCAAGGCGCTCGCCTTCACTGCGCTGGACCTGATGGCCGATCCGGCGTCGTTGCGCGCGGCGCGCATGGATTTCGCGGCGACGGAAGAACTTTCCAAATCCGCGTTGGCGAAATCTCTGGAGGGCGTCTCGCACGGGCATTCCCACGGCCATAATCACGGACACGGCGGCGGCTGTTGCGCGTGAGCACCTGGCTTTTCATTGCCGCGATCAACGGCTTTATCGCGGTTGCGGCGGGCGCGTTCGCAGCGCATGGCCTGCAAGGCCGGCTCGACGCGCACGCACTGGAGATTTTTGAAACCGGTGCGCGCTATCAGATGTATCACGCGCTGGCGCTGGGCATCGCCGCCTTCGCCATTCGCGGAAGCGCCGCAACGCCGGCGCAGACCGCCGCCGCTTTCTTCCTCGCCGGCATCATCCTGTTTTCCGGCCCGCTTTATATTCTCGCACTGACAGGCTGGAGGCCCGCGGCGTTCGTCACGCCCATTGGCGGCCTCGCCTTCCTCATCGGCTGGGGCGCGCTCGCCTGGGCCGCGCTCAAATTCAAAACCGGGAGTTGATCCATGCCAGCGCCGCAAATGCCTGAACCGAAAATCGTCAAAACCAACGGCATCGACATGGCCGTCTATGAAGCCGGACCGAAGGACGGCGTGCCCGTTGTTCTGTGCCACGGCTTTCCCGAACTGGCCTATTCCTGGCGCTACCAGATTCCGGCGCTGGCGGAAGCGGGTTACCACGTACTCGCGCCGGATCAGCGCGGCTATGGCGGCACATCGCGCCCGCCGAACGTGACTGACTACGACATGGAACATCTCACCGGCGATCTTGTCGGTCTGCTCGATGCTTATGGACTGAAGAAAGCGGTGTTCGTGGGCCACGATTGGGGTGGGCTTGTCGTTTGGCAATTGCCGCTGATGCATCCCGATCGCGTGGCCGGCGTGATCGGCGTCAACACGCCGTTCCTGGCGCGCCCGCCCATTGATCCGATCATGGGCATGCGCCTGCGCTTCGGCGAGAATATGTATATCGTGTTCTTCCAGAAACCCGGCGAGGCCGACGCCATTCTGGCAAAGGACGTCAGCAAGACGTTCAACTTCTTCATGCGTAAGAACCTGATCAAGGCGGCGGATTACGAAAAGCTGCCGAAGGAGGCCAAAAGCCTTTCCCTGGTCCACGCGCTCGAAAGCGGCGACGGAAACTGGCCCGGCGAACTGGTGATGCCGCCGGAAGAACTACAGGTGTTCATCGACACCTTCAGCCGCACCGGCTTCACCGGCGGCATCAACTGGTACCGCAATTTCACGCGCAACTGGGAAGCATCGGGCACGCTGGAAGAAAAGGTGCATGTGCCGGGCCTGATGATTATGGCGCAGGACGATGTGGTGCTGTCGCCCGCTATGGCCGAGGGCATGGAAATGTATGTTCCCGATCTGGAGAAAGTACTGATTGAAAACTGTAGCCACTGGACCCAGCAGGAGCATCCGCAACAGACCAACCGGGCCATGACCGATTGGCTGAACCGGCGTTTCGGGACCGGCATACCATCAAATTAAGGAACACATTCAGTCATTTGGGCTTTTCGTCATATTCTGCTTGACAGGGTGACGCTGCTCCAATACATTTCCCGCATACTCCGAATTATGTTCCGAAGTCCGCGCGCGAAAATTGCGCGCCCTTCTTTGCACGGACGATTTCTGTAATCCTTGGCACATGGGCGAAACCGCCGACGCCATCGACACCTTTTCCTACGCCGCGCCGGACGATCCGCGCCTGAAGCGGTTCGTGATTCGCCTGATCGAGCGGATGACGGGACAGCCGCACCTGAAGGCGATGTACGACGATTATCGCGCCCATCCCGTGCCCGGCGAAAGCTTCTGGGATTCCGCGATCCGCCGGCTTGAGCTGAACGTGGTGGTGAACGAAGACGCACTCGCCAAACTGCCGCGCACCGGCGCGCTGGTCGTGGTAGCGAACCACCCCTTCGGCGTGCTGGATGGCGTGATCGTCAGCAACCTGATTTCCAAGGTGCGGCCGGATTTTCGCGTGCTGACCAACGCGGTGCTCTATCGCGCGGAAGAGATTCGCGAATTCCTGCTGCCGGTGGATTTCACTGAGACGCCGGAAGCGGTGGAGACAAACCTGAAATCACGCGCTGCTGCAAAGCAGTATTTGATGGCGGGCGGTTGCCTGATCGTGTTTCCCGCCGGCGGCGTCTCCACCACGCCGACCATCTGGCACAAGCGCGCGGTAGATACCGAATGGAAGAACCTCACCGCGCGGCTGATCAGCCAGGCGAAGGCGCCTGTGGTGCCGGTCTATTTCGCGGGCCAGAATAGCCGCCTTTTCCAGCTTGCCAGTCACGTCAGCATGACGTTGCGGCTTTCGCTGCTGTTCAAGGAGGTGCACGACAAGATCGGCACCGACGTGCAGGTGCGTATCGGCGAGGTGATCCCTTACCAGGAACTTGCGGCCATCAACGACCGGCAGAATTTCATGAACCGCCTGCGCGATGCGACCTATGCCTTGGGCGAGAGCGTGCAGAAATCCATAACGCCGCGCCCCAAACCCGGCTCCGCGCCGCGTTCCATCCGATGAATGGACGCCCGCGGGTTGCGCTGTTCGTCACCTGTCTTGTGGATCTGGTGCGGCCGCAGGTTGGGTTTGCGGCGGTGAAACTTCTAGAAAGCGCGGGCTGCGATGTCGTGGTGCCGGAAGACCAAACGTGCTGCGGCCAACCCGCGTGGAACGCAGGCGCCGATCATCATGCCCGCGAGATTGCGCGCGATACCGTGCGGTTGTTTGAGGAATTCGATTACGTCGTGGCGCCCTCCGGCTCCTGCGCGGGAATGTTGCGGCGGCATTATCCTGAAGTGTTGAAAGACGATGCCGAGTTTGCGCCCCGCGCCCGCGCGCTGGCGGCGAAGAGCCATGAGCTGATGTCGTTTCTGGTGAATGTGCGTGGAATGAAAAACGTGGATGCGGCTTGCAAACAATCTGTCTGCTACCACGACTCGTGCTCCTCCTTGCGCGAGATGGGCGTGAAGAAAGAACCGCGCGCACTGCTTGCAACCGTTGAAGGGCTGACGATCAAGGAATTGAGCGAGCCACAAGTCTGTTGCGGTTTCGGCGGCCTGTTCGCCGTAAAATATCCGGAGATTTCCGAACGCATGGCCGACAACAAGATTGCCGATGTGCAAGCCACCGGCGCGGACATGCTGGTGGGCGGCGATCTTGGCTGCCTGCTGCATCTGGCCGGGCGCATGGAACGCAAAGGCCAGCCGATGCGGGTGCGCCACGCCGCCGAAGTTCTGGCAGGAATGATCGATGTGCCCGCGCTGGGCGAGGAACAGTCTTGAACGCCGATCCGCGCGACTTTCCCAAAAGCGCGCGCAAGGCGCTGGCCGATCCCAAGCTGCAGATGGCGCTGGGGCGGCTGAAAACGCACTTTCAGGTTCGCCGCACGGAATCTGTCGAGCGTTACGGAGATTTTGAAAACCTGCGCGAAGCCGGACGTGCCATCCGTGACTATGCGCTTGCCAATCTCGACACGCTGCTGGAGCAGTTCGAAGCCGCCGTCATTGCGCACGGTGGCCACGTTCATTGGGCGCGCGACAAGGCCGAAGCGCGTTCGGTCATTTTGAAAATCCTGCGCGACGCAGGCGCCAAAACCGTGACCAAGGGCAAATCCATGGTCAGCGAGGAGATCGGGCTCAACCCCTATCTCGAAGCCAACGGCATCACGCCGGTGGAAACGGATCTGGGCGAATACATCATCCAGCTCCGCAACGAACCGCCTAGCCACATTCTGGCGCCGGCGTTTCATCTGAACAAAGAGGATGTTTCCGAAACATTCCGAAGCGCGCATACCGAACTTGATCCCGCGCGCGCGCTGGACAGCCGGCCGACGCTCGTCTCCGAAGCACGCCAGATGCTTCGTGCGAAATTCGAAGCGGCAGATGCCGGCATCACCGGTGCGAATTTCCTGGCGGCGGAAGAAGGCTCCGCCGTTCTCGTCACCAACGAAGGCAATGGCGATCTCACGCGGCTTCTGCCGAAAACGCACATCGTCGTCACCGGCATCGAAAAGGTGGTGCGCAACCTGAACGACGCCGCGGTGCTGCTGCGCCTGCTCACGCGCTCGGCCACCGGGCAGGATATTTCCAGCTATGTCAGCGTGATGAGCGGCCCGCGCCGCACCGCCGAGATGGACGGGCCGGAAGCGTTTCACGTGGTGCTGGTGGATGACAATCGATCCAAGCTGCTCGGCACCGAAGCACACGATGTTCTGCGCTGCATCCGGTGCAGCGCCTGCCTCAACCATTGCCCGGTTTACAGCGCCATCGGCGGCCACGCTTTCGGCACGACATATCCCGGCCCCATTGGCGCGGCGCTGAACCCTGGCCTGATGGGGCTTGCCGCCACGCATCACCAGCCCAACGCCAGTACCTTCTGCGGCCGTTGCGCCGAAGTGTGTCCGGTGAAAATTCCATTGCCGAAGATCATGCGGTTCTGGCGCGCGCAGGAATATGCCGATGGTTTGACGCCGAAGACAACGGTGTTCGGCCTTTCGCTCTGGGCTTACGCGGTGAAACGTCCCTTGCTCTATCGGCTCATGGCCCGTATCGCGGCGCGCGTCCTGAAGCGGCGTGGGCGCGGCGGCGCAATTCGTTCGCTACCGCTGATGCAAAACTGGTTCGCGGTACGCGACTTTCCCGCGCCGCACGGCAAAACCTTCCAGCAGATGTGGAAACGATGAACGCCCGCGACATCATTCTGGACAGCATCCGCGCACGGCCCCGCCGGAACGCGCCGGAACCGCCTGTCTATAAAGCGCCGGCGGTGAACGATGCCGTCGCGGTATTTTCGCAGCGCGCCAAAATCGCGATCGCCGATGTGCAGATATTGGAAAGAAGCGAAGACGTTCCGCGCGTAGTGGCCGAATTGCTGCGCGCCCGGAACATGGCGGCGCGTCTTCATTTGCCGGTGCAATCCGAACTGGGAGACTTTGCCTGGCAACCCGCCGTCGATATCGACTACACGCCGCCCGGCCCCGACGACGCGGCTCTGGCGCTGGCGGCAGCCGGCATCGCAGAAACCGGAACCCTGGTTTATGCATCCACGGTGGACTCGCCTGCATCGTGGCATTTCCGCCCCGGCTTCGAGATCGCGGTGCTCTACGCCAGCGACATCGTTGCGCACCTGGAAGACGTGCTGGTGCAAGTGAAAGCGGCGGGCGCGATGCCCTCGACACTGAACCTTGTTACAGGCCCGTCGCGCACCGCCGATATCGAACAGACATTGGAACTGGGCGCACACGGGCCCAAAGAATTGGCGATCCTGATCGTCAGGGATTAGCGCCGAGCAGACTTGCCTGCCGCGCCAATTTCGCCATCAGCTTGTCGAACGCGGCGCGCTCCAGTGGCGTTAATGCGGACAAAAACAATTCTTCGAGGTGCAACGCCAGCGGCGCGATCTCGTCATAGATCGCCTGCCCCTTCGCTGTCAGCGAAAGGTGCGCGCTGCGGCCATCGTGCGGATGTTTTTCGCGCTGCAACCGCTTCGCCTTCAGAAGGCTCTGCACCGCGCGGCTAACCTGAACTTTGTCCATGGCCGTCCGCTGCGCCACTTCGCGCGCGGAAAGATTGGGCGTGCCACCCAGCACCGCCATCACCCGCCATTCCGGAATGGAAAGATCGAAACGTGACGAATATTGTTTGGCAATCGCGCCGGAAACGCGGTTGGAAAGAACCGAAAGCCGGTAGGGCAGAAAACGCTCCAGTTCCAGCCGCGGCGCGGCGGCGGCTTGCGCGCTACTCGGCATCCGGCTGCTCCGCGGGTGACGCCGCCTTGAAGGCCGGGTTCGCTAACGCGGTTTCTTCGATGCGCAAAAGCGTTGGGTATGGCGCCAGATCAAGGTTCACGCGCCGTGCATTCGCCATCTGCGGGATCAGGCAGATATCCGCCAGCGTCGGTGTGTCGCCGTGGCAGTACAGTCCGGTATCGCGCGATTGCGACAGCAACGTTTCGATGGCCGCGAAACCCAGCGAAATCCAATGCTGTTGCCATTCCGCGCGCTTTTCTTCGGAGGCGCCAAATTGGTCGCGCAGATATTGCAGCATCCGCAGGTTATTTACGGGATGGATATCGCAGGCAACGGCGTGAGCAATCTGGCGCACGCGCGCGCGGCCAAGCGCATCTTTCGGCAACAATGGCGGCTGCGGCTTCACGTCGTCGAGATATTCGATGATAGCCAGCGACTGTCCGATCTTGTGACCCTCATGCTCCAGTGTGGGAACCATCTCCTGCGGATTGATGGCCTTGTAATCCGCACCGTGATGCTGCCCGCCATCCTTCAGCAGATGCACAAACTTCATCTGCGCCACGATGCCCTTCAGGTTCAGCGCAATGCGAACGCGATAGGCCGCCGAAGACCGGAAATAACCGTAGAGAGTGAAATCACTGTCCATAGCGGACGACTTTCTGGTCGATGGCGCCGAAAATGGAATGGCCTCCGGCATCGAACATTTCGATGCTGACGCGGTCACCGAATTTCATGAACGGTGTGACAGGCGCGCCTTTTTCGATCTGCTCCAGCGTGCGCCGTTCGGCTAGGCACGCAGAACCATGCTCCTGCCCTTTGTTGGAAACAGTGCCAGAACCGATCACGGTACCCGCACCAAGAAATCGCGTCTTGGCGGCATGTGCGATCAGGTCAGGGAACGAAAACGTCATGTCGTCGCCCGCGTTCGGCTTGCCGAACGTTTCGCCGTTCAGCTTCACGATGAGGGGCAGATGCACCTTGCCGCTGTTCCACGCTTGTCCGAGTTCGTCCGGCGTAATCGCCACGGGCGAAAACGCCGTCGCCGGTTTGGATTGGAAAAAGCCAAAGCCCTTGCCGAGTTCGTTGGGGATCAGGTTGCGCAACGAAACATCGTTCACCAGCATCAGCAGCTTGATGTGCTGCCCCGCAGCGGCACTGCTCACGCCCATCGGCACATCATCGGTGATTGCGGCGACTTCGCCTTCAAAGTCGATGCCCCAGGCTTCGTCAGCCGCCAGAACATCGTCGCGCGGACCGATAAAGCCGTCCGACCCTCCCTGGTACATCAGGGGGTCGGTCCAAAAGGATTGCGGCATCTCCGCACCGCGCGCTTTGCGCACCAGCTCGACGTGGGTGACGTAAGCCGAACCATCGGCCCACTGATAAGCGCGCGGCAATGGCGCGGCGCACTGTGCGGGATCGAAAGGCTTGGCGTCGTTAGCAGCGCCCGCGTTCAGACGGTCGTAAACCGCTGCAAGTTGCGGTGCGGCCTTTGCCCAATCGTCCAGCGCGGCCTGCAATGTCGGCGCGATCTGGGGCACCGCCACGCATCGAAAAAGATCGCGCGAGACAACAGCCAGCATGCCGTCGCGGCCGTGCTTCAGCGATGCGAGCTTCATTTTGTTTTCCAGCTATCGGCATAGCCGCGATCTTCCGTGGCCTCCGCCGCTTGCGCCATGTCCAGCGGATCGCGCGCGTCGATCATCACCGCCACTTCGTCCGTCATCGTCTTAGCGGCCTTGGCGCCCGCCGCGAACGCCTTGGGATGCGGGCCGTGCGTGAAGCCGTTTGGGTGCCACGTCACCATGCCGGGATGGATGTTGTCGCGGCTGAAGAATTCGCCCTGGTGATAAAAGATCACTTCATCAAAATCGTCGTTGGAATGAAAGAACGGAACCTTCAGCGCACCGGGATCGCTTTCGATCGGGCGGGGCACAAAGGTGCAGACGACAAAACGATCCGCCACGAAGGTGGAATGAACGCTGGGCGGAATGTGATAGCGGTGGCTCATCACCGGGCGAATGTCGCGCCAGTTCAGTTTCACCGGAACCAGATTGCCCTTCCAGCCCACCGCGTCGAGCGGATTGAAGGGATAGGTAATCGTCGAGATCGCGCCACGGCGCTTGATCTCCACCTTCCATTCACGCGCTTCCGCAGCCTGTGTTTTGAAAGCGTCGTCTAGCTTGGGCGTGTCCAGCGCGGCGGGATCGAACTGGGCATGCGGACCCAGAATTCCGCGCTCCGGCAATTTGTAGCTGCCGTTTGTCGCTTCTATCAGCAGCGACGCAGTCGGAGATTTCGGTTCCAGCCGCCACATCGTGCCGCGCGGCAGCATGATGTAGTCGCCTTCGCGATAGGTCATATGGCCGAAGTCGCAAAACAGATCGCCATCGCCCGCATGAATGAACAACAACACGTCGCCATCGGCGTTGCGTTGCAAGCGCGGCATCGCCTGTTCCACGCGCCACATTGCGATGCGGCAGGAAGCATTGGCGAGAAGCGGCGTGCCGCGATAGGGTTCCGGCGTTGGTTCTTTCACGGCCGCCACGGCATCGAACGCGCGCGGCCGCAACGGTCCTTCAAAGCCGCTCCAGCCTGTCGGCGGATGCTTGTGATAGATGTGCGTGGCAGGCCCGAAGAAACCATCGCGCCCGATTTCGCGTTCGTACGTTCCGGCGGGAAGATCGGCGTGCGCCTGGCGCGAAGCCTCGCCTTCCACGCGCGGAAATTCGATCCAGTTCTTCGAACTCATGCCTGAAGAACTCCGCGCTTGATCTGGTCGGCTTCGATGGATTCAAACAGCGCGCGGAAATTGCCCTCGCCGAAGCCTTCATTGCCCTTGCGCTGGATGATCTCGAAGAAAATCGGGCCGATAGCGTTCTGGGTGAAGATTTGCAGCAACAAGCCCTGCTCTTCCGTTGGCGCGCCGTCCATCAGGATGCCACCGCTCTTCAGCCGCGGCACATCTTCGCCATGGCCTTTGATGCGATTGTCGAGGCGCTCGTAATAGGTTTCCGGCGTATCCTGGAACGCGACACCTCGGGCGCGAAGCTTTTCCACGCTTTCGTAAATGTCGTCCGATCCCAGCGCGACATGCTGGATACCCTCGCCATGATACTCGTGCAGGTATTCCTCGATCTGCGATTTGTCGTCGGACGATTCATTGATCGGAATGCGGATTTTTCCGCACGGGCTTGTCATCGCGCGCGACTTCAGGCCCGTCAGTTTGCCTTCAATATCGAAATAGCGGATCTCGCGGAAATTGAAGAGCCGCTCATAGAAGTTGGACCACTGCTCAAGATTTCCCCGGTACACATTGTGGGTCAGGTGATCGACATAGGTCAGCCCGGTGCCCGGATGCTCGAAGCCTTTGGTGGGATCGGTGGGAATGAAATCGACGTCGTAAATCGAACGGTCGCCGTAGCGGTCCACCAAATAGATCACGCTTCCGCCAATGCCTTCGATGGCGGGAATGCTCAATTCCATCGGCCCGACTTCACTCACGAACGGCTTGGCACCAAGCTCCAGTAGTTTCTTGAAAGCCAGCGTCGCGTCTTTCACGCGAAACGCCATCGCACACGCGGAAGGTCCGTGCGCCTGCGCGAAGCGGCTGCCGTGGCCCTGAGGTTCCGCGTTTACGACGAAGTTCACTTCGCCCTGACGGTAAAGCGTGACGTCCTTGGAGCGATGCTTCGCCACGGCGCGAAAGCCCAGCTGTTCGAATAGAGTGTTCAATTGCGCCGTATCGGGCGCGGTATATTCCACGAATTCGAAGCCGTCTGTTCCGATCGGATTTTCCCAAAGCGCGGGCATCTTGTTCTCCTTATTGGGGCCGCTGAGTGCTGTCCGCGATATAGTTTCATTTGCAACTAAGCACAAGCGGACACTGCCCGAATCCGCGCGGAAGGCGCGGAAATTCCGGTTGAAAAGGCGGAAAAGTTCCGCCGCTAGTGAGGGTTGGTCGGCGCCCGCTTGGACGATTCGTCCAGAATGCCGGGCGCATCCCATTTTCCTTCCGGGCGGATGATCGTCATGGGATCGCTGTCCATGGTGATCGCGTCGGGGTGCGGGGCAAGCGCGCCCCACATCTCGATATATTCGTGATCCGAAAATACGACGTGCCGGTTCTTCTGCAGCGGCTGAAAACCGAAATGGCCCCAGAAATGCACAAGGTGCTTCTGCGCATGGCCATAGACTTTGCGATATCCCTTGCGGCGGCAGACCTCGACGGCGCATTCCACAAGGTCGCGCGCGATCAGCGTGCGGCGAAAGCGCGGGAGAACCGCGAGCCTTTCAAGCTTCGCGAAATCCGCAAAGTAGCGAATGCGCATCGCCGCCGCCGGCTCGCCATCGATGGTGCCCAAAACGTGGGCGCTGCAATAATCATTGCCGTCGAACTCTTCGGGATAAGGGCAATTCTGCTCGATCATGAACACCGCAGCCCGCACCGCCATCGCACGCGAAACTTCTTCGCCATTGCTGCAGATGATGGCCTTTGTTTCCGGACGGCGGATGCGGCGTCCGGGCCGCACATCCATCGCCAGCTTGAATTCGCGGCCAAGCTCTTCTTCCGGAATAACGCCCACCGAACCCAGCGGAAAATCTTCAACGTTCTTTCCGCGCAGCTTGGCGAAGCGGCGCGCGCCGGCAGTTGTTCCCAGCATCGCGCAATAGGGAACGCCGCGATAAAGATCGTCGCCCAGCGCCCAGCCCAGCAACATGCCTGCCTGCTGCGCGAAGGAAGACGCCACCAGCGCCCAGACATAAACTGCGGCGGGCCGCGTCTTCGCCGGGGCAAGCAAAGAGAGATCGGGGTTTCGGCCGTTCAAAGTCCCGCGCTGCAATGCATCAAGACCGGCCTCGTTAAGCATAAGAAGCCCGTAATAGCCGAGGCACTTGGCGTCTTTGCGGTTGTCGGAGGGTGAGGAGTAAATGCTCCAGAAGGAGTCGGGGTTGTGTTGATAGACAGCACGTACGTCTTCGAACGAAGCGACCTTGCCAATTTTCATTTCGGTTAATTGGTGAAGATCGGCGAGTTCCTCAACGGTGGGGCTCTTTAAAAACAGGAAGACTCCGTCTTCAGCATAAAACCCGGGCTCGAATGTCCGCCGGATTTTAACTGTTCCATCTTTTAGACTTGTCTGGTTCTTCAGTTCCATTACCCGCACCCGTTACGCCACCGTTGATTTTTTCTTGTTTTTTACTTACCCTTCTATCGGGCGAATCAAGGCTAACAACATTAATGGCAGACAAGGAAGACCTTCCGGTCGTATTGCCGTATGCAAAAAACGGTGAAGCCATCCCGGGCTTGAACGTAGACTGGGATGATTTCCGGGTTTTGCTGGCCGTAGTCCGCTACAAAAGCTTCAATCGCGCGGCGGATGCGCTGAACCTTACCCAGCCCACCGTCAGCCGCCGCATTGAGCGGCTGGAACTGGGTTTCAACTGCCAGTTGGTGGAACGCACGCGGAACGGCGCCACGTTAACCTATGAGGGCCAGCGGGTCATCGAAGAGGTGGCGCAGGCTCATGCCGCCTTCGCACGCGCGCTGAACCGCGGCCAGCCAAGCACCAAGGTCGCCAACGATCCTGTAAAGCTCTCAATCACGGACGGCATCGCGACCTATTGGTTCTCGCACTTCCTGCCGCACATCTTCGACCAGAGTCCGGAACTTGAGCTTCAGATCCATACCAACAACTCGTTCTTGAATGACGACCGGAAAGTTCTGGACATGTATGTCCACTTCCACACGCCGGCCGATCTGGAAAACGTCAGCATGCGTATCGGCACGCTGCACTTCCTGCCCTATGCGGCGCCGGGCTACCTCCAGGCCTTCGGCACGCCAAAGAAGCTGGCCGATCTCAACAACCACCGGCTTTTGGATTTCTCGCTCTATCTGGTCGACAAAGGCTCGTGGGCCACGCGGCTGGCCGATTTGCCGGGCATGGAGCAGACGCAGCTCTACACGAATTCCAGCCCGGTTTTGGGCGAAGCCATCCGCAAGGGCGCCGGGATTGGTCTTCTGCCGACCTACTGTTCGGTGTTCGAGCGCGACGTGGTGCCACTGGAAATCGGTATCCATTACGAAACGCCGGTGTGGCTTAGCTACCGGCGCGAGGCAATCCGGCGCTGGCCTGTACGGCAAACCGTGCAGTTGATCCGCGCCATGATCGATCGCAAGCGGATGCCCTGGTTCGGGGATCGTTTCATCCATCCCAATGAGTTCGAGCCATTCAATCCCAAGGACGTGATCGACCGTATGACGCCGGAAATACAGCCCGCTGCACTGGCGCGATAGATCGTCTATCTTCCCGGCCGAAGTTTTTTTAAAGAGCCGAAATGTCCCGTTTCACCAATGCCCGAACCGTGCGCGCGCCGCGCGGCGATCAACTGACCTGCAAAAGCTGGCTGACCGAAGCGCCCATGCGCATGCTGATGAACAACCTCGACCCTGAGGTTGCCGAGAAGCCGCAGGAACTGGTGGTCTATGGCGGCATCGGGCGGGCGGCGCGCGATTGGGCCTCGTTTGACGCCATCGTCGCCGCGCTCAAAAAGCTGGAAGCGGATGAAACCCTGCTGGTGCAATCCGGCAAGCCGGTGGGCGTGTTCCGTACGCATGCCGATGCACCGCGCGTTCTCATCGCAAACTCCAACCTCGTTCCGCACTGGGCGACGTGGAAGCATTTCAACGAACTCGATCGCAAAGGCCTGATGATGTACGGCCAGATGACGGCCGGTTCGTGGATCTATATCGGCAGTCAGGGCATCGTGCAGGGAACCTACGAAACTTTCGTGGAAGCGGGACGCCGGCACTTCGGCGGCGACCTCGCCGGCAAATGGGTGCTGACGGCAGGCCTGGGCGGCATGGGCGGCGCGCAGCCATTGGCCGCCACGATGGCCGGCGCATCCATGCTCGCGGTGGAACGGCGCGAGGATCGCATCCGCCGCCGCATCGAAACGCGCTATTTGGATGAGACTGCGAACACGCTGGACGAAGCGCTGGAAGCAATAGCGCGCGCGACCAAGGCCAAGAGGGCGATCTCCATCGGCCTATGCGCCAACATGGCCGAGGTTCTGCCGGAACTCGTGAAGCGCGGCATCAAGCCCGACATGCTGACGGACCAGACCTCCGCGCACGATCCCGCGCACGGCTATTGCCCCAAGGGCTGGAGCGTCGCCGATTGGGACGCGCGCATGGAGCGCGAGCCCGACGAGGTTGCCAGGGCGGCGCGCGCATCGATCCGCGAACATGTTGCCGCCATGGTGGCGATGGCGAAGATGGGCGTGCACACGTTCGACTACGGCAACAACATCCGCCAAGTCGCGAAAGAAGAAGGCCTGACCGACGCCTTCATGTTCCCGGGCTTCGTGCCCGCTTATATCCGCCCGCTGTTCTGCCGCGGCATTGGCCCATTCCGCTGGGCAGCACTTTCCGGCGATCCGGAAGACATCGCCAAGACCGACGCGAAGGTGAAAGAGCTGCTGCCGGACGACAAGCATCTGCACAACTGGCTCGACATGGCCGCCAAACGAATTGCGTTCCAAGGCCTGCCAGCACGCATCTGCTGGGTCGGATTGGGCGATCGCGATCGTATCGGCCTTGCGTTCAACGAGATGGTGGCGCGCGGCGAGCTGAAGGCGCCGCTCGTGATCGGGCGCGATCATCTGGATTCCGGCTCGGTCGCCAGTCCCAACCGCGAAACCGAAGGTATGAAGGATGGCTCGGACGCGGTGTCCGATTGGCCGATGCTGAATGCACTGCTCAATTGCGCGAGCGGCGCCACTTGGGTGTCGCTGCATCACGGCGGTGGCGTCGGCATGGGCTTTTCGCAACACGCCGGCATGGTGGTGGTTTGCGACGGCACGCCGGAAGCGGCGAAGCGTATTGGCCGCGTGTTGTGGAACGATCCCGCCACTGGCGTCATGCGCCACGCAGATGCCGGCTATGAAGAGGCCATCGCCTGCGCGCACGAACATCACTTGAATCTGCCGATGATCGAATGACCGCGCTATTCGAATTTGTTTCCGGCCGAATTCCGCTGCTCGTCAGCTTTCCCCATTCGGGAACGGTGATACCGGACGAACAGGCCGCGCGCATGACCGATATCGCCCACACGATCCCGGACACTGACTGGCACGTGCCGCGCCTTTACACCTTCCTGAACGAGGTCGGGGCATCGCGCATCGTTGCCACGCATTCGCGCTATGTGGTCGATCTGAATCGCCCGCCGGATAGCGCCGCACTTTATCCCGGCCAGAAGAATACAGGCCTTGTTCCCATCGAAACATTCGATGGCGATCCCCTCTACACGGCGGGCCGGGAGCCGGACGATCAGGAAATCACGGCGCGGCGCGCCCAGTATTTCGAACCTTATCACGCAGCTCTGAAAGCTGAATTGGATAGACTCGTGGCGGCGCATGACTATGCCCTGCTCTGGGACGCCCATTCGATCAAAAGCGAAGTGCCCGAACTATTCGAGGGACGGCTGCCCGATTTCAACATCGGCACGAATTCGGGCGCCTCAACGCCTGCGGAAATAGCGGCGGAAATCCTGGCGGCCGCGAATAAGTCCGGTCACACATCGGTTGCCAATGGCCGCTTTAAGGGTGGCTACATCACACGTCAGTATGGCAATGCGGATTCAAATATTTTTTCCGTCCAGTTGGAAATGGCGCAGGCCATTTACATGGACGAAGCTCCGCCGTTTGCTTTCGACGAAGCAAAAGCGCCCGGTGTGAGCGCCACGATCCGCGCGATGATCGAGGCATATGTGCAATCCGCGCACCGGCACTTCAAACGCTGATCTCTTCCAGCGCCTTGCGCCAGCCTACGGCGGCCTGTTCTTCCAGTGCGTGGTGATGGTTCTTTATCACCCAGTTTCCACCCACCATCACATCGCGGACAGCGTCGCGACCCGCCACGAACACATATGTATCCAATATCTGCACAGGATCGCGCCCCGCAAAAGAAGGATGTGCTGGATCGAGAACAATGAAATCGGCGCGCGCGCCTTTCATAATTTCGCCGGCTCCCAAAGCGAGCGCCTGAGCGCCCCCGCGCGACGACGCTGGCCAAAGCCTTGCCGCTGTATGTGGTTGTTTCAGCGTCGCCGACACATTCCGGCGGCGCAGCGCCAACCGCTGCACATAATCCATCGTGCGCAGTTCTTCGGCAGGATCGACGCCAACATGCGAGTCCCCGCCAATCGCGATCTGCCCTTCCGCCTCCAGAAAACTGGTCAGCGGGAAAATACCATCGCCGAGGTTGCCTTCGGTTGTCGGGCACAACCCCGCCACACCGCCGCTACGGGCGAAGCGCCGCGTTTCATCCTCGTCCATGTGCGTGGAATGGACGAAGCACCAGCGTGGGCCGATTTCGAAATTATCCAGCAGATACTGCACCGGCCGCTTGCCATAGGCCGCAATCGTTTCCGCGATCTCTCCGATCTGTTCGGCCACGTGGATATGAAGCGGTGCTTCAACCTCGATGCCGCTGACAGCATCCCGTATTGCTTCGAATGGAACGGCACGCAGCGAATGAATGGCGAGGCCAAGCGATGCAACGCCGGGATTGTCCTGAAAAGATTCGCGAAGCAACAGAAGATCGTCGACCGTCTTGCCAAAACGCCGCTGGCGCTGGCTGAGCGGGCGGCCATCCGCCCCGCCTTGCATGTACAAAGTCGGTAACAGCGCCAGTGCGATGCCGGATTCGCTTGCGGCAGACACCAGCGCGTCCGCCATTGCCGTTGGCGGCGCGTAAGCCGACCCGTCCGGCCGATTATGGAGGTAGTGGAATTCGCCTACGGCGGTGTAGCCAGCTTTCAGCATCTCAATGTAGAGAAACAAAGCAATCGCGTGCTGGGATTCGGGATCGAGCCGTTCGGCAAAGCGGTACATCGCTTCGCGCCAGCTCCAGAAATTGTCCTCGCCGCCGCCGTCCCATTCCGCAAGCCCGGCCATCGCGCGCTGAAACGCGTGCGAATGCACGTTCGCCACGCCCGGCAGGACAAGCCCGGACAGCCGCACCTCGCCTTCTGCCGCTGGCGCGCCCACCTCAACGCGACCGATACGGTCACGCTCGACGGCGATCAGAACATTTCGGGCAATGCCGTCTGGCAAAAGCGCCGCATCGGCGCGATAGATGGGCATACGCGAACTCCGGGGGCCGCAGGCCAATGTGGGACCAGTTATGGATAAATGCGCGTCTTGCGACCATGCGCAAGGACTTCGGCTCCTATGGGACAATCGAGTCCGGCGCGCTGGGCATCGCAAATGGCCGGATCGCTTTCGCGGGCGCCGTGGCCGATTTGCCGGATTTGCCGGAGCGGCTGGCCACTGATGTTGAGGATGCCGATGGCGCCTGGATCACGCCGGGGCTGATCGATTGCCACACCCACATCGTTTTCGCCGGCAATCGCGCCGAGGAATTCGAGATGCGCGCGGCGGGAGCACGCTACGAAGACATCCATCGCGCCGGCGGCGGCATCCAGTCCACCGTGCGCGCAACACGCGCCGCAAGCGAGCGGGAACTGGCAGACCAATCGCGCCCTCGCATCGAGTCCCTGATGTCGGGTGGCGTAACCACAATCGAGATAAAATCGGGCTACGGGCTCGACCTCGAAAACGAGCTGAAGATGTTGCGCGTTGCCCGTGCGTTGGGCAAGGAACTCGGCGCACGCGTGAAGACGACCCTGCTGGGCGCGCATGCGCTGCCGCCGGAATTCGCCAACGCGCGCGGCGGCTATATCGACCAGGTTTGCACACAGATGATTCCCGCAGCCGCACGCGAAAAATTGGCGGATGCGGTCGATGCATTCTGCGAAGGCATCGCGTTTTCCTCCGCGGAAGTGGCACAGGTTTTCGAAGCCGCCGCCCGGCACGATATGCGCGTGAAGCTGCATGCCGATCAGTTGACGGATTGCGGCGGCGCGGCATTGGCGGCGCGCTTTGGCGCTCTGTCAGCCGATCATCTGGAATTCGCAAGCGAAGAGGGCCTTGCCGCGATGGCAAAAGCCGGAACCGTGGGCGTGTTGCTGCCGGGTGCTTTTCTGATGACGCGCGAGAAACAGCTTCCGCCGGTGGAAAAAATGCGCGAACTAGGGGTGCGCATCGCCATCGCCAGCGATGCCAATCCCGGCACGTCGCCTGCCCGCTCTCTGGCGATCATGCTGCCGCTTGCCTGCGCGTTGTTCGGTCTTACGCCCGAAGAAGCGCTCGCTGGGGTAACGCGCGAGGCCGCGTGTGCGCTGGGGATTGCGGGCGAGACGGGAACTCTTGAAACCGGCAAATCCGCGGATCTCTGCGTCTGGCACATCAACCATCCACGCGAACTGGCTTACTGGCTGGGTGGAATGCGGCCGTATGTAACCTACCGCAAAGGCGCCTCGACGCCGACGGTTTTGACCGACTCCACCTGAGGCACTGGTTCGCCAACACTGCGCAGGAATTGCTGGAATTCCGCACTGCGCGTCAGCGCCTCGCCGCCGCCGGCAATCAACGCGTCGATCTGGTTTGCCGGCAGCGCCAGCGTGGTCGGCAGTTGCGACAGCGTTGCCGCTTCCTGCGGCGGAAGCATGCCGAATGTCAGCCGTGCGATATAGAATTGCATATCCTTGCAATCCCATCCGTCCAGCGTCCCGCGCAACCGCTGAACCTCGCTGCGCGGCAGGCCGCAGCGGTAATTGACGAGGCTCTGATGCCATTCCTCCATCGTCGCCGAAAACAAATCGAAGCTGGCGCGCTTTCCTGCATCCAGCGCTGTATCTGTAGCCGCCATTATAAGCGCGACACCGGATGGCCCTTTCACGGTGTCGACCCAATGTGCGTCGATCGATTGCCCCGCATCGACCACAACGAACAACAGGCGGCGTAATTTGACGGCTTGTCCCGGCGAGAACGGACCATACGGCGTGCTGGCCTGCTCGCGCCGGAGCACAAGACCTGAAAGCCCATAGTTATCGATCAACCCGCCATCCAGGAGCTTGACATATTTCATCACCGCCGGATCGTGATAATTCTGCAGCGCCTTTGCGAAGGCCTGCAAATTCGCAGGCGCGGACGGACCGGTCAGCGCGCTCGCCGCCCACGGCGGCAAGGTGTAGTGACACGAATCCGGAAAACTCTGGATCACGATGGGCGCGAACGCGATGGGAACTGCCGCAGACGCCGCGACTGCTTCCGAGATCGGCAGTTTCGAAAGATCGCTGCAAAGCGCGTCGAATGTCTGCTGGTCGAACACAAACGGCGTACCATTGTAAATATCTGAGGCGTTGACCCACACCGAGGGCTTGTCGCCGCCGCCCAGCGAAGCGAACGTCGCACCATGAAACAGATGCGCGTCCAGCCAGGTCTGCACACCACGCCTGTCGTTCACGCCACCGGCAAGTGCACGCATAAAATTGTCAGGCGTGACCTTGGTCAGCAGCGAACCTTCCAGATTTTGAATCAGGAATTTGTCGCGAAAATCGTCGAGCGCCGGTTGCCCGCGATAGCCGAAATAAGCCGCCGTGATGGAGCCGCCGGAAACGCCAGAAATGAATTCCACGTGATCGAGAAGCGTCGGGCCACCCGCCTGTGGCGGAACCGGTGTCTGGGCGAATTGTTTTAGGACGCCGAAAGAGAACGCCGCGGCACGCGTGCCGCCGCCGGAAAACGCGACGCCAACCGCCGTCGTTTCATCGGCTTTCTGCGAAGGTACAGGTGGTAGCGGTGGTGTCGTTGCGCTGAGAGGCACATTGATCGGTGCGTTGTCGATATCGACCGCACAGCCGCCAAGCAGCGCACCCAGAACGAGAACGGAAAGCGTCGATCCCAAAACGCGCCGCATGAAGCGCCCCATCCCGCTGCCCCGTCGAAGTGTTGCGCATGCTGAAAGGGAGGGCAACCGCTATAATGCGAGCTAACGCGGAGCCTCAAAGCCCTTCGGCTTTTCGCCGTTCTGGTATCGCCGCCACATCACGCGGTAAGCAGCCTCAAGGTCTCGCGCCGCGCGTTGCGCATCGAAGAGAGGCGCGCTTTTGCCGTCCCGCGCGAGTTTCGCTTTTAGCGTTGCGAGGCGCGCAGGCTCCGCTGCCAGTTGAATCGCCGACCGTTCATACGCGTCAAGTGAGTTGACGATCAGTTCGGACAAGCCGATCGTCACCAACGCACTGGCGCTTACACGGCTCGCGAACGTAGAACCCGTGCAAGTCAAAACCGGAAGCCCCATCCAGAGCGCATCAATCGCGCCTGTATGCGCATTGTAGGGACGCGTATCGAGAAAAAGGTCTGCCCGGCGATGGCGCGCAAGGTGATCTTCCGCGGCTATACGCGGCGCAAATATAAGCCGTTCCGGCGCGACGCCGCTTTGCAGTGCCTCGCGGCGCAGGTTTTCAACCGAAGTAGCACAGCCTTTGAGAAGCCAGAGAACGCTGCCATCCACCTGTCGCAGGATGCGCATCCATGAGTGGAACATTTCCGGCGTCAGCTTGTGCGGACTGTTGAAACAGCAATAGACAAAGGCATCATCGGGAAGCTGAAGTTCACCCCGTGAAGGCGTTTTTGCCGCAACCTCGCGTTTGGAGTCATTCGGTATATAGCTTCCCGGCAGATAAGCGATTTTTTCCGAGTATGCCGATTGCAATTCGCGCGGAATAACAACGCGGTCTGCTAGAATGTAGTCCATATATGTTGCGCCCATCGTGCCGGGAAAGCCGAGGTAACTCACCTGAACCGGCGCCGGACGATGAGCAAAAATGCCGGTGCGCGCGCCAGTGGTGAAACCCATCAGATCGATGGCGATGTCGATTTCCGTTTCGCGGATGAGCGCCGCCACTTGTTGATCCGTCGAGGAGCGCGCATCGACAAACGTGTCGAAAGCTCGTTCCAGCCGAATTCGCGTCTCAGTTTGACAGTCCGGCCCCAGCGAAATTGCGCTTACTTCAAAACCCGCGCGATCGTGTTCTTCAAAAATTTCCGTCATCAGCGCCGGCATCGGCATATCGCCGAAATCAGCGGAGATATAAGCCAGACGGATTTTATCGTGCTCGTAGCGGTCTCCATTCCAGAAAGGTTTAGAAACAGCCGGATAGCGATCACTCACGCATGTTTCGGCGCATTTCAGCTGGTCAGCGGGTGAGTCCGAAAGCGCCAGAAAGGCAAATGGCCATGCCGCCCGTGCGCCTGCCCTTACCCGCGTCGAAAGCCGTGCGTGCTCAACGTCGAAGTCATTCCAGTCGCACAAATGCGCCTTGGCATAGAGACAACTGCCTTCAACATAAGGCAGTTGAGGGTTCAACTTAAATGCTACGTCATAACTGGCGAAGGCTTCCTGAAATCGCTTGAGGCGGCTCAGTGCATTCCCACGATTGGCGAAAGCAGCGGCGAAGTCAGGCTTCTGCTCGATGGCGCGCCCGTAAGCGGTCACGGCTTCATCAAGGTGCCCCAGTTCATAAAGGGCGTTTCCTTGGCTGTAATGCGCACGCGCATTGCCAGGCCGCACCGCGATAGCGCTTCCATAAGCAGAAGCAGCCTCGTCGTAGCGCTCAAGGGAAAACAGCGCGTCTCCACGGTTAAGAAGAGCGCCGGCAAACGCGGGCTTGATCGCAATGGCACGATCGTAACCGTCCAACGCTTCCTCATGCCGACCGAGATCGGACAGAACGTTCGCGCGATTGAATTGCATTTCGGCGTGCGTTGGGTTGAGCGCCAAAACCCGTTCAAAGGTCTGGAGCGCTTCCTCAAGCCGGCCCAGCTTTTTCAGGGCGTTCCCGCGATTGTTATAAGCCGCCGCAAAATCTGGCTGCGCGGCAATCGCCGCGTCATATTCGGCCACTGCCTCGGCAAACCGGCCAAGATTCAAAAGGCTGTTGCCGCGTTGGAAATGCGCTTTCGCGGCCGCCGGAATCTCCGATTGCGGATCGCCATCCTCGCCAGGCGGGGTCATGAAATCACCTCATCGCCGAACATCTGTTCGCCCTTGATGAGTGGTGGGCGCTGTAGGGATCGAACCTACGACCCGCTGATTAAGAGTCAGCTGCTCTACCGACTGAGCTAAGCGCCCGAACGCCGGAATAAGCCGCCGCCCGAAGGGAACGGGCCTATAGCAGAGGGGTCCGGTGGTGTCCAGAAAGCAGGTTGTGCATTAAAACAGGCCGCCGGAGGTGCCCGGAATTTCCACCTGCCGGTGCACGTGAACGCACATCAAAAGGCCGAATCCGAACATCACGGTCAGCATCGCCGTGCCGCCATAAGAGATCAGCGGCATTGGAATGCCGACCACGGGAATAAGGCCCATCACCATCAGCCCGTTGATCATGATGTAAAAGAAGAAGTTGGCCACGATGCCCAACGCCAGCAGGCGCCCGAACTGGCTGCGCGACGACATTCCAATCCGAATGCCGTAGCCGATCACAAACGCAAACAACAACAGCAGCGCCACGCTGCCAACGAAGCCGAACTCTTCGCCAAGCGTGGTGAAGATGAAATCCGTTTCTTTCTCCGGAAGAAAGTTCAACCTGCTCTGGGTGCCTTCCAGAAATCCTTTTCCCGCGAAACCACCGGATCCCAGTGTAATTTTGGCCTGGGTGATATTCCACCCCGCCCCCAGCGCATCGGACTCCGGGTTGAGAAATGTCATCACGCGCTGCTTCTGATAGTCGTGCATGAAATGCCAAGCCACCGGGATGGCACCCGCAACGGACGCCAAGGCCGGGGCGATCCACCACCAAGAAAGACCTGCCAGAAACAACATCACACAGCCGTCGCCGATGATGATCGTCGCGGTGCCGAGGTTTGGTTGCAGTAGAACGAGAACCGCGGGCATCGCGATCATCCCGATCGGAATCAAAAGGCGCAGCGGCCGCGAAACGTCTTCCACGCCTTGCCCATGCAGATAACGGGCAAGCGCTAGCACAAGCGAAATTTTCATCAGTTCGGAGGGCTGCAACTGAAGCGGCCCAAGCTCGATCCAGCGTTGCGCGCCGAGCCCGACATGTCCTGCAACCTCCACCGCGACCAATAGAAGTAAGGAAAACACGTATGCCGGATAGGCAATGCTCATCCACACGCGGATATCGACCAGCGCCACCACAACAAGAATAACGAGACCGACGATGAAACGAATGATCTGCGGCGTCGCCCATGGCTGGAAGTGGCCGCCTGCGGTGGAATAGAGCATCGCAAACCCGATCGTCGCGATGATCGCGATCAGCAGCACAAGCCCCCAGTTCATATCCAGCAGCTTGTCGGCATTGGACAGCGTGCGTTTCGCGGCCGCGTAGGAGCGTGTCGTCATCCGTGCTGCTCCAGGAATGACGCCGTCATCCCCGCGGCATTGACGGGATAGGCCGCGCGCATCTTCAGCGGATCACGTTGCTGCGTGAACAGCATGATATCACGCGCGAACTCGACCTGCGGCTCGTTCCGCGCTCCGCCGTGTTCGATGACGATCGCGAGCGCGTAGCGCGGGTTGTCGGCAGGGGCGAAACTGATGAACAAGGCGTGTTCGCGGTCCTTCCAAGGCATTTCGCTTTGAGGCTTGAGGCCGTTTGCTCGCTCTTCCCTGGTGATGCGCCGCACTTGCGCAGTGCCGGTCTTGCCCGCCATTTCGAGGCCCGGCTGGTTGATGCGCCAGCCATAGGCTGTGCCGCCCGGCGCATTGACGGCCATGGTCATGCCTTGCCGTACCAACGCGAACGCTTGTTCCGAGAAGGGCAACGCTGCGGGTAACGGGCGTGGTTCGAGTGAGGTGCCGACCTGATGGGCCAGCCGCGGCACAATCGCTTTGCCCGTCGCGATCCTCGCGGCGAGCGTGCAAAGCTGGATAGGTGTGGTGAGCACGTAACCTTGGCCGATGCCACTCACAAGCGTTTCACCCTGCTGCCACGGAACGCCAAACCGTTTCATCTTCCAAGCTCGAGTCGGAATCAAACCGCCACTCTCGCCGGGCAATTCAATGCCGGTGGGCAAACCAAGTCCCATTGCATTGGCGGCTTGCGCCATCTTGTCGATGCCAAGTCGCCGCGCCACCTCATAGAAGAAGACGTCGCATGAGACTTGAATGCCGCGCGGCAGGTTGACGTGGCCATGACCGCCTATCCGCCACGCATCGCAATAGAAGGTGTGATCGCCGAGCCTCATTGACCCGGTACAATTGACGGTGAGATCGGCCATGCCGTTATCCGCAGCCGCCAGTGCCATCGCCGTCTTGAACGTCGAACCCGGCGGATACGCGCCGGTGATCGCTTTGTTCATCAGCGGATGATGATCGTTGTTCAACAAATCATGCCACTGTGGTTGCGTAATTCCGCCATTGAAAAGGTTGGGGTCGAATGCAGGCGTCGATGCCAGCGCGAGTACGTCACCGGTTGCGGCATCCATCACCACGCAGGCCGCGCTCTGGTCGCCCATACGCTGGGTGACGAAAGCCTGTACCTGCCGATCGATCGTCAGATAAACGTCCTTACCCGGCACGCCCGGATCGCGGCCCAGTTCGCGGATGACGCGGCCATAGGCGTTGACTTCCACGCGGCTGGTTCCCGCCTTTCCGCGGATTTGATATTCGAATTCCTTCTCGATGCCGCGTTTGCCGACGCGAAAGCCCGGCAGATCGACAAGTGGATCGTCGTCATTAGACTTCTCTTCGGGGGACACCGCGGCGACATAGCCCAGGACATGCGCCATTTCGGATGCGTAGGGATAAGCGCGCGTCTCGCCAACATCGGGCTGCACGCCAGGCAGATAGGGCAGATGGAGATTGATAAGAGCGAACTCGTCCCAGGTCAGGTTCTCGACAACCGTGACCGGAACAAACTTCTTGTTCTGGGCGATGTCGTGAAGAATCTTCTCGTGCTGGTGACTGGTTATCTGAATAACGCGACCGATGGATGCCAGCGCGGCGTCGACGCCGTCCGTTGCCTGTTCAGGAATCAGAAGAACGCGATAGTTGCGCCGGTTGTTGGCGAGTTCGGTTCCGAAGCGATCCAGAATACGGCCGCGCAACGGTGCGATCAGGCGCTGGTTGATGCGGTTGTCTTCAGCGGCAGTTTCGTATTCCTGGCCTTCCAGAATCTGAAGTTCGTAAAGTCGTCCCGCTAATACTGCGAAGACGGCCGACATGCCCCCGCCGAGCAGAAGCGTACGCCGCGTGAAGCTCGCATAACGGCTTTTGTCCTTGCGGTTAAACAGAGGCATTAAAACTCGCTCCGGGCGGCGCCGACAAAGCGGCGATGAACCCAGTTCAGAAACGCGGCCCCCGGGATATACCAAAGCACTGTCACGGCGATTTCCACCAGCAAAAGCGCAAAAGGTGGGAAACGCCAATAATAAACACTCACGATGGCGTAGGCGGTGGCCGCGGTCGCCGACATTGCCGCGGCAAAGCCGAGGACGGCGCCCACGCCGGAAAGACCGGCAAACGTGTCGCGCTCGCGGTCGATCAGCGCATAGCAAACAACGAACGAGGCCGCCCAAATGCCCGGTGGACCGCCTGAAAGCAGATCTTCCAGAACGCCAATTCCGAATACCGCGACCGGCGGCATCAGGTCGGGCCGCACCAAAGTCCAGAAATAAACCGGCATGAGCGCGAGCAAGGGAGAGGGAACCAGGCCGCCAAAGACGGAAACCGGCAGGTTCGCCACAAGAACGCCCAGCACGCCAAGAAAGACCGGGACAACCGCGCCCATAACGCCACCAGCCAATACACCTGACCGCTCTACCATGACGACTACTCCGGATGATCCTCGTTGTCGTCGTCGGTCTTCTGCGGCGGAGATGTCTGCTGCGCCCCCGGCTGATTCGCCCGTGGCGCCGCGCCAGGCACAGCCTGGTGGCTTGCACTGGCATTGCCCGCCGCCGGCATTCCGGGAATCGCGGCCGGCGGTGGCGGCGCAATGGTTACGGGCGGCTGCGGCACGGCGGGCGGCATTCCGGCCACCGACGCAGGCATGTCGCCGGGTGTGACGGACGGCACCTGCTCCAGCGCTGTCTGGTAATCGACGATCTCTGCATCCTCCGTCGTGCTTGGATCGGCCAGAAGCGCGACGCGGAAGCCGCCGCCCTGCGTCACAATCGTGCCCACCGGCAGCCCCGGCGGAAGCAGTCCGCCATCGCCGGATGTCACCACCTGATCGCCGGCCTTTATCTGAGCACCCTGCGAAAGAGTATCGATGGTGGGCGCCAGCGTGTTGTCGCCGGCCATGATGGCGTGGGCATGCTCCGGCTCGATCATCACCGGAATCCGGCTGTTCAGGTCCGTTAACAGAATCACCCAAGAGGTGCGATCGCCAGCGAGGAAGACACGGCCAATCATGCCGCCCGGATCGACAACCGCCTGCCCCGGCTTCACACCTTGCGACTTCCCGGCGTCGAGAATCATTGTTTCCAGAAACGGCTTGCTGGCGCGGCCAATCACATGCGCCAGCCGGTACGAAAGTTTCGGATCCGGTACGGCATTCAGGAGAAGCTGATAACGCTTCACCCGCGACTCCAGCACCAGTGCCGCGTTTTGCCATTGGCGCAGCCGCGCATTTTCCTGCTTCAGCTTCAGGTTCTGCTGATAGACGGTGAAAACTTCGCCGATGCTGCCAACCCAGCTTTGCATGCCTTGTACGGGCTGGCGGATGGATTGCAGGGCGGGCGCCATCCAGTCCGTCACGCTGGCGCGCGCGCGATCGAAGATCGAAGATTGCGCTTTGCCAAGCAGAATAAGAACAACGGCAAGAACCGCAACAATCACGAGCGGAAGCTGGGTACCGCCACGCCGGCCAAGCTTCCAGATTCCGTTCGCCATTGCTAACTCAAGCCCGCTGCGCCCGGCGCTTCCTCTGACTTAAAATGCGGTCGTCAAAACATGCCGCATGATCTTCGCATTTTCGAGAACCCGGCCAGTGCCCAGCGCGACGCATGACAATGGATCGTCCGCGATGGAAATCGGCAAGCCGGTTTCTTCGCGCAACACCTGATCCAGATTGGCAAGCAACGAACCGCCGCCCGTCAGCACGATTCCTTTGTCCACGATGTCGGCAGCCAGTTCAGGCGGCGTCGCTTCCAGCGCAACCTTCACGGCTTCCACGATGGCGCCGACCGGCTCCGCCAGCGCTTCCGCGATATGGCGTTGCGTGATCGTGATTTCCTTCGGCACGCCGTTCAGAAGGTCGCGGCCCTTGATTTCCAGCGTTATTCCGTTGCCTTCGGCCGGTGGCGCCGCCGAGCCGATTTCCTTCTTGATGCGCTCCGAACTTGCTTCGCCGATCAGCAGGTTCTGGTGGCGGCGGATATAAGCGATGATCGCTTCGTCCATCTTGTCGCCGCCCACGCGTACCGAGCGCGAATAAACGATGCCGCCCAGAGAAAGCACGGCCACTTCGGTCGTGCCGCCGCCGATGTCGACAACCATGGAACCTGTCGGCTCGGACACCGGCAAGCCGGCACCGATTGCTGCCGCCATTGGTTCTTCGATCAGGAACACACGGCGCGCGCCTGCCGACAACGCGGATTCCTGAATCGCGCGGCGTTCAACCGCCGTCGAGCCTGACGGAACGCAGACGATGATCATCGGGTTCGCGAACGAACGCCGGTTGTGAACCTTGCGGATGAAGTGCTTGATCATTTCTTCCGCGATTTCGAAATCGGCGATCACGCCATCGCGCATCGGGCGGATGGCTTCGATGTTGCCGGGGGTGCGCCCAAGCATCATCTTCGCGTCGTTTCCGACGGCGCGCACCTGTTTCTTGCCGCCTTTACTAATTGTAGCGACGACGGACGGCTCGTTGAGAACGATCCCGCGGCCCTTCACATAGACAAGCGTGTTGGCCGTTCCCAAGTCGATTGCCATGTCGCTCGACAGTATGCCGAGAAGACTGCCGAACATTTATACCGCCTGTCCCTTTCCGTGACCGATGCACGCGTTTGGCCATGACAAAGCTCCGGCGCGTTTCGCCAGAAACGAAGATTTCATGGCAATGGCAAATGCCTCAGCCCGCTTGTCGCTCTTGCGATCTGCTAACAATAACGAACCGAGGTTAAGCACACGTAATTGCACTGTTTTTCGAATTCGCTGCGTAGCTTTTACGCCGATTTCACAAGGCCACGCAATACGCGAAACCCGCCGTACGCAATGGTTTTTTCGCATTTTCAACAAAGTCTGATTCTGGCGGCAATGGTAAAATGAGCGCGACAATCGGCGCTGGAATTTCCTCTCGAACCCGGCTTTTGCACGAAGCGCGGAAGTGGTTGTCTCCCCGCAGAAGGTCGCCGGGATGCGGCCGTCTTGCCGACAGTACGAAATGCCGTTTCGAGGGCTTGCCGGATGCGCTTTCTGCCGCCCGTCTCGATCGAAGCCCGCCAGCTTTTGCCAAGCCGGTGGGATGTGCTGGCGGCTGTTCTGGTGCTGGGTTTCATTGTGCTTTTTGCCGATGCCAGCCGCCTGCTCGGCCAGCCTCTGGTGGCCCTGAGTTCGGCTCCGATCTCGCTGGACCCAGCCTATCTGCCGGAATACGCGCTTCGGACAGGTCTGCGGATGTTGATCGCAATGGCCTTTTCGCTGGTTTTCACCTTCACCTACGCCACGCTGGCGGCCAAAAGCGCCCGTGCCGGTGCCCTGCTCATCCCGCTGCTGGATATTCTCCAGTCGGTCCCGATTTTGGGCTTCATTTCGATCACCATTGTCTTCTTCCTGTCGTTGACGCCGGGACGGGTTTTTGGGGCGGAACTGGCGGCGGTCTTCGCCATCTTCACCAGTCAGGCCTGGAATATGGCCTTCAGCTTCTACCAGTCGCTTCGCACCGTGCCCGCAGAGCTGACGGAGGCCGGACGCATGTTCGGGCTGAACGGCTGGGCGCGTTTCTGGCGCATCGAAGCACCCTTCGCCATGCCCGGCCTCGTCTGGAACATGATGATGTCCATGTCGGGCGGCTGGTTTTTTGTCGTAGCGGCCGAGGCCTTCAGCGTCGGCCATACCGACATCATGCTGCCGGGCATCGGGTCTTACATCGCCACCGCCATCGCGCAGCAGAACCTACACGCGATCTTCTGGGCCATCGGCGCGATGCTTGTCGTAATCCTGATTTACGATCAGTTGATGTTCCGGCCGCTGGTCGCCTGGGCCGATCGTTTCCGCATCGATCAGGAACCGGGCGACGAGCCGGGCGAGACCTGGGCGCTGACCATGTTCCGCCGCGCCCGTCTGATCGACCTGATGACCAAGCCGTTCCACTGGCTGATGCGCTGGTCCTATCACCTGACGCCGCCCACCTTCGGCTCGGCAAACCGCAGCGAGCATCGCCTGGCCGGCCGCGCGGCAGATGTCATCTGGAACGTGGTCCTCTTCGCCATCGGCGCCTACGCGTTTTGGCGGGCGTATGAATTCGCCCGCGCCAATCTCGCACTGAGCGATGTGATCGAAGCCTGCGGGCTTGGCGCCCTGACGTTCATTCGCGTAGCCGTGCTGATCGCAATCGCCAGCGCGATTTGGACGCCGATCGGTGTCTACATCGGGTTGCGGCCGCGGCTCGCCCGCGTCGTGCAGCCGGTTGCGCAATTCCTGGCCGCGTTTCCAGCGAACATTCTGTTTCCCGTCGCGGTTTCGGCCATCGTGATGTTCAACCTGGATCCCAACATCTGGCTTTCGCCCCTGATGGTGCTGGGGACACAATGGTACATCCTGTTCAACGTGATCGCCGGCGCCTCCGCGCTGCCCAAGGAATTGCGTGACGCCAGCACCAACCTGCGCGTTGGCGGCTGGCTGTGGTGGCGCAAGGTGGCGCTGCCCAGCGTGTTTCCCTACTACGTCACAGGCGCGATCACGGCCTCCGGCGGCTCTTGGAACGCCAGCATCGTGGCCGAGTATGTGACGTGGGGCAGCCGCAAGCTGCATGCACAGGGCCTTGGCGATTATATCGCGCGCGCGACACATGCCGGCGACTTCCGGCACATCGTTCTGGGCATCGCGGTGATGAGCTTGTTCGTAGCCGTGATAAACCGCCTGTTCTGGCGGCCGCTCTACTGGTATGCGGAACGCAAATTCCGCCTCGACTGAAAGTTTCGGATCATGGCTGACCAGTTGCTTGAAATCCGCAATGTGCGCCGCGCCTTTCCGCGGCCGAGCGGTGGTGAACTGCTGGTCCTGGACGATGTCGATCTGACGCTGAAACAGGGCGAGATCGTTGGCCTACTTGGCCGTTCGGGTTCCGGCAAATCCACGCTTCTGCGGCTGATTGCAGGGCTTGCGCAGCCTAACGGCGGGACGGTTTCGTATCTGGGCAAGCCAGTGAACGGGCCGGCCCGCGGCATTGCCATGGTGTTCCAGAGTTTCGCACTGTTTCCCTGGCTGACCGTTCTGGAAAATGTGCAACTTGGGCTCGAAGCCCTTGGTTTGCCGGCAGCCGAAACGCGCGCCCGCGCCCTGAAGGCCATCGATCTGATCGGATTGGACGGATACGAAAGCGCTTACCCGCGCGAGCTTTCTGGCGGCATGCGCCAGCGGGTGGGTTTCGCACGCGCGCTGGTGGTGACGCCGAACATCCTTTTGATGGACGAGCCGTTCTCGGCGCTGGACGTGCTCACCGCTGAAAACCTGCGCACCGATTTTCTGGAGCTGTGGAGCGAAGGCGATTTGCCGATCAAGGGCGTGATCCTCGTCACCCACAATATCGAGGAAGCGGTGCAGATGTGCGACCGCATCCTGCTGTTCTCCACCAATCCCGGCCGCGTGGTGACGGAGATCAAGGTGGAGTTGCCCAAGCCGCGCGACCGCAACGATCCAGCCTTCGCAGCACTGGTGGAGCGAATCTATGTGGAGATGACGGCGCGCCGCGCGGAGAAGCTCGCACAAAACGCCGCGCGCGCGACACTGGGCACGATACTTTCGCCGGTTTCGGCCAACCTGCTTTCCGGCCTGATCGAGGCGGTGGCGGCGGCGCCCTACAATGGCGAGGCAGGACTTTCGGACATCGCCTCCGACGTGCAACTGGAAATCGACGAACTGTTTCCGGTGGCTGAAACGCTTCAGATGCTGCGGCTGGCGGATCTGGAAGGCGGCGACATAAAACTGAGCGAAACGGGAAAACGTTTCGCCGCCGAAGAAACCGACGAGCGCAAGCGCATTCTGGGCCGGTTGCTGATCCGCTATGTGCCGCTGGCAGCACACATCCGCCGCGTGCTGGACGACCGCGCCAGCCACATCGCGCCGAAATCCCGCTTTCTCGATGAGCTGGAAGATTTCATGACCGAGGAAGCGGCGGAGGAAACGCTGCGCAGCGTGGTGAGCTGGGCGCGCTATGCCGAACTGTTCTCTTACGACGACGACGAACAGGCGTTTAGTTTGGAAAATCCGGCTTAGTTTTCCGCTGTTATTTTGTTGGTTTCACCAGCGATGCGGCCTCCTTTGCGCGTTTGCGTGCGTCTTCCACGGTTCGCCCGCGCGCCAGCGCCACGCCCATGCGCCGTTTCACATACGATTCCGGCTTGCCGAACAGGCGCAGGTCGCTTTCGGGAACCGATAGCGCCGCGGCCACGCCTTCGAACGCGATGCCCTTCGCATACATGCCGCCGTAGATCACCGCCGACGCACCAACCGCTTTGCGCTCGGTGGAAACCGGCAGGCCCAGAATGGCGCGCGCGTGCAGCGCGAATTCGCTTTGATATTGGGTGACGAGCGTGACGAGGCCGGTGTCGTGCGGGCGCGGACTTACTTCCGAAAACCACACGTCATCGCCCTTCACGAATAGTTCGACGCCGAAGATGCCCTGCCCGCCCAGCGCGTGCGTGACTTCCTTTGCGATGTGGCGAGATTTTTCCAGCGCCGGAAGCGTCATGGGTTGTGGCTGCCAGGATTCGATATAGTCGCCGTCCGCCTGCAGATGGCCGATGGGATCGCAGAACTGCGTGCCGGTATTTCCCTGCCCGTCGGACGCGCGCACGGTGAGCATGGTGATCTCATAATCGAACGCGATCTCACCTTCAACAATGACGCGCGCTTCCTTCACGCGGCCGGCGGTGAGCGCCTTGTCCCACGCCTTGGCCACATCCTCGCGCGATTTCAGCTTCGACTGGCCCTTGCCGGACGATGACATCACCGGCTTCACAAAGCAGGGATAGCCGATTGCGTCCGCCGCGCTCTGCAATTCCGCCTGCGAGGAACAGAAAGCATAAGGCGATGTCGGCAGCTTCAATTCTTCCGCCGCCAGCTTGCGTATGCGCTCGCGGTTCATGGTGGTGTGGGTGGCGAAGGCGGTGGGGATAACGGTGGCGAGCCCATCTTCCTCGATGCGCACGAGTTCATCGGTGGCGATGGCTTCGATCTCGGGCACGATCAGGTGCGGACGTTCCGCCTCCACAAGCGCGCGCAAAGCTTTGGCATCCGTCATGTCGATGACGTGCGCGCGGTGCGCCACTTGTGCGGCCGGCGCGCCGGCATAGCGATCGACCGCGATCGTCTCCACGCCCAGCCGCTGCAGTTCGAGCACGACTTCCTTGCCAAGCTCGCCCGAGCCTAGGAGCATGACCTTCACGGCGTTGGGGGTGAGCGGGGTTCCGATTTTCATGATGCGTGCCTTGCGAGGATTGTTTGTCTTTTTTTTCGATTCCGCTGTCGCCAAAATCAATATGTTTTGGGGGCGGTGGAAGGCGGAGGTGCCCCGCAGCGTAGCGCTTTATTCAGCCTCCTGCTTTCCCCCGCCCAGGGTGACGAGTAGTTCGTCCAGTTGCGCGAACATTTCTTCGTTGAAGCCGCCCGTGCTGCCGGAGGCGATGGCGTCGTCGAGGACTTCCTTGGAGGGATAGAGGTCGCGCATGACGACCAATGTCTTGCCGCCTATTTCTTCGAACGTGACCGTGGTGACGGCGCCGGTTTCGCCGCCTTCCTCATTGGTCCAGACGAGGCGGGCGTCCGGTATCACTTCAATATATTTGCCGAAGAACGCCATGGGCTGCTCCGACGACGGATGGCCGAACACGAAGCGGTAGCTGCCGCCGGTGCGAACATCGGCCTCGCAGGAAATGAAAGTGATCCCTAAGGATTTCGGCGCCCACCACTGCTTGAGCAGTTCGGGCGTTGTCCATGCCTTGAACACGATGCGCGCGGGGCCGTTGAAGGTTCGCGTGACGACCATCTCGCGATCGGATTTCCGCTGCGCCGCCGTGGGGTTTTCACTTTCTTTTTTTGCGTCCATCGGTTTTCTCCTTGCGTTTCAGTTCCTCGATGACCTTGTCCAGCGCGTCAAAGCGCGCGGCCCAAACCCGGCGATAGCTCTCGATCCATGCCGCCTCTTCCTCCAGCCGGCGCGCGCCCAGCTTGCAGGTGCGCACGCGCCCGATCTTCTGCGTGGTGACGAGCCCTGCCTGTTCCAGAACGCCGACATGCTTCTTCATGCCCGTCAGCGTCATGTGGAATTTGTCCGCGAGATCGGTGATCGAAGCGTCGGCACGGCCGAGTTGCTCCAGGACGCCGCGCCGGGTGGCGTCCGAAAGTGCTGCGAACGAGGCATCAAAGCGGGTCTGCTGATACTGAACCATGTAGTTCAGTATATGGGGACGGACGGCGGTGCGCAAGGGGTTACCAGCAGCCCTCAGCGGCCGGACAGTTTATCTAGCCAAGGCATCATGGCGCGCAGGCGCGTGCCGATGGTTTCGATGGGATGGCTGGCGGCCTGTTCGCGCAGCTTTTTGAATTCGGGCTGACCGGCGGCGTTATCGGCCATCCAGTCTTTGGCGAATTTTCCCGATTGCACGTCGGCCAGCACCGCTTTCATTTCGGCGCGGGTTTCATCATTGATGACACGCGGGCCGGTGCGGTAGGCGCCGAACTCCGCTGTGTTGGAGATCGCTTTATACATGCCGGCGATGCCGCGCGTGTGCATGAGATCGACCAGCAGCTTCAACTGATGCAGACATTCCAGATAAGCCAACTCCGGCGCATAGCCGGCGTTCACCAGCGTATCGAAGGCGGCGCGCACAAGCTCCGCCGAGCCGCCGCACAATACCGTCTGCTCGCCGAAAAGATCGGTTTCGGTTTCCTCGCGGAAATCGGTTTCAAACAGGCCCGCGCCGCAGCCGATGGCGGCACCATAAGATAGCGCCAGCGGTTTGGCCTGCCCGCTGACATCGCGATGGATGGCGAAGAGGCCGATATAACCATCGCCACTGAGATAATTGGCGCGCAACGCGCGGCCGGGGCCAGCGGGGGCGACCATGATGACGTCCAGATCCTCACGCGGGCGCACGAAGTTGTAGTGAATGGCGAAGCCGTGGATGAACAGCAGCGTGGCGTTCTTGAGCATGTTGGGGGCCAGATCGCGCGCGTAGATTTCCGGCATCTGCTCATCCGGCACGCCCATCACCACGATATCGGCATGCTTCACCGCTTCGGCGTTGGGCATGACGGCGAAGCCATCGGCCTGCGCCTTATCCGCACTGGCGCCGGGCCGCGCACCGACGGTGATGTGCTTCACGCTGCTGTCGCGCAGGTTCAAAGCGTGGGCGTGGCCCTGATTGCCATAGCCGATGATGGCGACGCGCTTGTTGCGGACGAGATCGAGGTCGGCGTCTTTGGCGTAGTAGGTTTTCACGTCACGCGGCTTTGCGATGATAACGCTTCACTTTTATGCGGCCTTCGTGTTTGCGCATTTCGGCCACGTCATGCTGAAGTTGCAAACGCATCAGCACTTCCCATTTCGGCCCAAACGCCTTTTCAATGCGCACGGCCATTTCCGGCGTGAGCTTGGCGCGGCCGTTGAGCACAGCGCTCAACGCCTGCCGCCCGACACCCAGCGCGCGCGCGGCCTCGGTCACCGAAATGTCCAGCGGCTTCAGCACATCTTCCGCGATGATTTCACCGGGATGGGGGGGATCAAGCATGTCCATTGTCTTTGCCTCAATGATAATCGACCAAATCCACTTCGACGGCATCCTTGCCATCGAAGCGGAACACGATCCGCAGATTTCCCGTGACGGTTACGCTCCATTCGCCGGCGCGACCGCCTTTGAGTGGATGAAGCCGCCAGCCCGGCATGCCGCCCATATCGTCAGGCGTTTCCGAAACATTCAGCTGAGCCAGCATGCGGCGGATTTTTGCCGCCATTTGCGGCGGCACACCCCGCGCATCTTTCTCCTCGAACAGGCGCCGCAAGCCTTTGTGGCGGAAAGTCCGGATCATGCCGAAGTGTAGCGTGTCGCGCGACGGGCGTCAATAACAAAACACCCTTCACTCCGGCCGAGCCTACGCCGATGCTAGGGCGCCCCCCCCGCGGGGGCGATGGAGATATCGTTGGCATCGCTTACCCACGCCCAATCCTTCATGCGCTTGCGGAACCACGTCATCTGGCGTTTGGCATATTGGCGGGTGGCGGTTTGGGCGAGCGTGGTGGCTTCGGCCAGCGTGCGTTTGCGGTGGTGCACGTCCTGCAGTTCGCGCAAGCCCAGGATTTTTGCGGCGGGAAGCGTGGGGGCGAGGCCTTCCAGCGCCACCGCCTCATCCATCGCGCCGTTCACCACCATCTCTTCGAAGCGCGCGTCGATGCGGCGGTGAAGTTCGGCGCGGTCCGGCGCCAGCACAAACCGCGCGAGGTGCAAGCCATCCAGAACGGGCTTGCCTTTGCGCGTTTGCCAGTAAGACAACGGCTTGCCGGTTTCCTCGAACACTTCATAGGCGCGCAAGGTGCGTTGCGTGTCGGTGGCGTTCAGGCGCGCGGCGGATTGCGGATCGCGTTTGGCAAGCTCCGCGAAAAACTCTTCCGCGCCTAGATGTTCGCGCAACGCCATGGCCTTGGCGCGCGTGGCGGCGGGAATGACGGGGATTTCGGCGATGCCATCCGTCAGAACGGAGAAATACAATCCGGTGCCGCCAACGAAGATGGGCGTGCGGCCGTCCAGTTGTTTCAGCACGGCGGTGACGTCGCTTTGATAATGGCCCACGGAATATGGTTCGCGCGCGCTGGCGTGGCCGTAGAGCAGATGCGGTGCGCGGTCTTCGTCAGCAGCGCTGGGCCGCGCGGTGAGGATGCGCGTCTCGCGATAGACCTGCATGGAATCCGCGTTGACGACGACGCCGCCGATGCGTTCGGCAAGCGCGATTGCGGCGCCCGACTTGCCGCTCGCGGTTGGCCCTGCAATAAGCACGGCATCGTGGGCCACGAATTTCCTCATGTTCTGAACGTGATCGGACCGGCGGCTGAGCCGGCTGCGTTTCTACCCCTGCTGCGCGCGCATGGCGAGCCGCAAGCGTTGGGGGCAGAGGCGTTCGAGATTCCGTTTTCGGGCGATGCGGCCGAAGTTCTGGCAACGGCGCGCGGCATCGCACCCTGGCTGGATGTGAACGCGATACCGGCGGCAAACCGGCGCAAGGCACTTCTGGTCGCCGATATGGATTCCACGATCATCGGCTGCGAATGTTTGGACGAGTTGGCCGATATGGCCGGTATCAAGCCGCAGGTGGCGGCCATCACCGAACGCGCCATGCGCGGCGAGATCGAATTCGAGAGCGCGTTGTGCGAACGCGTGGCGCTTTTGAAAGGCCTGCCGCTGGATGCGCTGGAGCGCACTTATAACGAACGCGTGCGCCTGAACCCCGGCGCGGCCACGCTGGTGGCGACCATGCGGGCCAACGGCGCGCATACCCTTCTGGTTTCCGGCGGCTTCACGTTTTTCAGCGGCCGGGTGATGCGCGCGGCCGGGTTTCACGCGCACCGCGCCAACATGCTGGCGCACGATGGTGAAATGCTGACGGGATTTGTGGATGAACCGATATTGGGGCGCGCGGCAAAACTCGCGGCGCTGGAAGAGAGCGTTGCCGCGCTGCGCATTGCGGCGGACGACGCGTTGGCGGTGGGCGACGGCGCCAACGATCTGGCGATGATTGAACGCGCCGGTTTGGGCGTGGCGTTTCACGCCAAGCCGGTTGTGGCAGCGGCGGCGCGCGCCAGCATCGCGCATGGCGATCTGACCGCGCTGCTGTATTTGCAGGGTTATAAGCAGAGCGAGTTTACGGACGTCAGCTCGAACCCAGCTTGAGCGCTACGAAGGTGAGGTTGCCGCCGCGGTTGACGAGCATCAGCTCCACCTTCTTGCCGGCTTTCGTATCGGCATCGACGCGCTTGGTGATATCGCCGGGCGAATTCACGGCCTGGTTCTGCACTTCCACGATCACGTCGCCGGGGCGCATGTTGCGGTCGGCGGCGGGACCATCGGGATCGACATCGGTAACGAGCACACCCTTCACGTCGCCGCCAATGTGATAGTGGGTGCGCGCATCGGCATCGAGCTGCGCCAGCGTAAGGCCGAGACCGGAAACTTTCGGGCCCGGCTTTACAGGTGGGGCCGGAGGTTTCTTCGCCGCAGCCGCGGTATCGTCCTGCAGCTTCGCCACAACCAGCGTGGCCGACATCTTCTTGCCCTTGCGGATGAAATCGATGCCGACAGATTTGCCCACCGGCGTATCGGCCACGATGCGCGGCAGCGCGCGCGAATCCGGGATCGGCTTGCCGTCAAAGCCAACGATCACGTCGCCATTCTGCACGCCTGCCTTGCCGGCCGGGCCATTGGCGGTGACGCCGGCGACCAGCGCGCCATGCGAATTTGGCAGGCTCATGCCTTCTGCAAGGTCGTCCGTCAGCTGCTGAACGCGCACGCCGATCATGCCGCGATGGGTGACGCCGAACTGGCGAAGCTGACCGGTCACGTCGCGCACGAGATTGGAGGGGATGGAGAAGCCGATGCCCACCGAGCCGCCCGATGGCGAGTAAATCTCGGAGTTCACGCCAACGACGTTGCCGTCCATGTCGAACAGCGGGCCGCCGGAATTGCCGCGGTTGATGGGCGCGTCTGTCTGGATGAAATCGTCATACGGCCCCGCGTTGATGTCACGGTTGCGCGCCGAAACAATACCGGCGGTGACGGTGGAACCCAGGCCGAAGGGATTGCCGATGGCGATCACCCAATCGCCGACGCGGGCCTTGTCGCTGTCGCCCCAATGGGTGGAAGGCAACGGCTTGACCGGCTTCACGCGCAACAGGGCCAGATCGGTCTTCTCGTCGCGGCCCACCAGCTTGGCGGGAAGCGACGTGCCGTCATTCAGCGTGACGGTGATCTGATCGGCATCCGCGATCACGTGATTGTTGGTCACAATCAGGCCGGAGGGATCGATGATAAAGCCCGAGCCCAGCGAGGTGACATGGCGGGGCATGTTGTTCTGCTTGAGGAAGTCCTTGAACAGATCTTCCAGCGGGGAGCCGGGCGGAATGTTGGGCAACTGGTTGTCGGCGCTGGAAGCCTTCAGCGTCTGCGTGGTGGAGATGTTCACCACCATCGGCAGCAGCTGGCCGGCCAGATCGGCAAACGAATCGGGGGCGCCGCGAGCGACGGCCGCCTGCGGAGGCAGAATCAGCGGCAGCGCCAGAGCCACAAGGCCCGCCAGTGCGCCGCGCCAGGAATGGGATGCGAAGAAAGAACGCGTCATATCAGCCTTATACCCTAATTGCCCGGCGCCAGCCCCGGCGGGGGCATTCCTGCAACCATAATGTGTAGCAAATAGGGCGGCGCGCGTGTTCCCGCAACGTGGCTAACAGTCTCCCGCCACAGGGCCCGGAACCGGCGAGGATCGCGGCTAGAACACGCCGTGGAAGCTGGCCGCGCTCAGCTGGTCGAGGTTGGCTGCGCCGTCGATCTTGATCACGATGTCCTGCCCGGATTGATATCCCGCCACGCCATTGACGTCGACGATGAGGAACGTGTGGCCGCTCAATGTGCCGGCGGTGGGCGTGAACACAACGGCATGGTGCTTGCCGATGTTGCCTTTCAGGGCGGCCGCGAGATCGGCATCGAAGGTTGCCGCTGAAAGCGTGCCCGAGGTTATCGCCGCGTGAACCGCGGTGACGCCCGCGAGGCCGAACGAGTCCACTGCGGCATCGAAATCGGTAATCGAGTCGTACGCCGTGCCGGTGGATTCGGACGCGGCGGTGTAAACGAAGCGGTCAGCGCCGGCGCCGCCCGTCAGGTGATCGGCCCCGCCATAGCCGGTGATAAAGTCGTTGCCGGCGCCACCTGTAATCGTGTCGGCACCAAGGCTGCCGAACACCTGTATCTTTCCGTTTGTTTCGGCCGCATCGTTCAGAACGATGTGGTTGACGCCGCTGATGCCCCGCGCATCGACCAGAAGAAGCTTGCCGGCCGCGATGTTTCCATCGTTCAGCTTCAGATTGTAGGTGTCGGCGCCACTGAGTTCGATGGCGCCGATATTCTGGATCGTATCCGCCGTGAGCGTGAGCTTGGCCGAATAATCGCCGACGAGTTTCAGCACGTCGTTTCCGCCGCCGCCGATAAGCTCATCGGTATTTGCGAACGAGGTGCCGAAAAATTGGAACGTGTCGCTTTGCGTGCCGCCGATATCGACATCGGTGCCCATTCCTCCGGCGAAGAAGAAATGCCCGTCCGTTTCCGCGCTGCCATTGAAGAACTGCACGTCGCCAGCGTTGAGACCCGACCCGTTGATTTCCAGCGTCTGGTTCGCGGCCACGTTGGCGTTGTTTTCGGTCAGCACGTAGCTATGACCCGGAGTGAAGCCTATCGACTCCACGCTGGTGAGCGTGGACGCGCCCAGGGTTACTTCATGGCTGTTCGCATAATTTCCGTTGAGGAAAAGCTGGTCGGTTCCGGCATTGCCGTTGATATGGTCTGCCGCTGTGAAGCTCGCGCCGAACTGGAAACGATCCGCGCCGCCACCGCCAGAGACATTGTCGTTGCCACCGAGCGACAGGTCGAACGTGTCGGCCAGCGCGCCACCGACGATGACGTCGCTGCCGGCGCTGCCGATGATATCGAACTTGCCGTTTGTCTCGGCGCTGCCATGGAAAGTAAGCGTCTTGCCGGTATCTATTTCGCTGCCATCGACGGTAAGCGTGGCGGTTGCGGCAACCGTATTGTCGTTCGTGGTCAGCACGTAGCTGCCGCCGCGAAGATGCAGCAACTCAACATTGCGCAGCGTGTCGGCGCCGAAGGTGATGCCGCCGGAATAATCGCCGCGCAAATCCAGCTCATCGGAGCCGCTGCCGCCATTCACACGGTCCGCGGACCGGAACTGACGGCCCATGGCGATAAAGTCGTTGCCGCCGCTGCCATTGAGGTTGTCGTTTCCGCCGTTCGCCGCTTCTATGGTGTCGTTCTTCTGTCCGCCGGTAATGATATCGTTTCCGACCTCGTCGAAAACCGTGAACGAACCGTCCTTCTCGGTCGAGCCGTTGAAGGTGATCGTGTTGAACTGATCGGCAGGGCCGTTGATCGTGTTCCAATCGATTGTCAGCCGCTTGCCCGCCGCGACATTGGCGTCGTTCATGGTAAGCTTGTAGCTGAAGTCGAAGAAATCGGTGGCGCCGGTAAAAAGCGTCAGCGTTTCGACATTCACCATGGTCTTGGCGCCGAAGACGATGCCGGAAAAATAATCGCCGCCGATGTCGAGCACGTCGTTGCCCGCACCGCCATCGACCTGATCTTGCGCGATGAACGAGTGTCCGAAATCGATCTGGTCGTTGCCGCCCAGGCCGGAAACCTTGTCTACGCCGCCGCCATTATCGCCATGACCGCCGTCGTTCGGCACCACACCCATGTCGAAAAGGTCGCGTCCGGCCGTGCCGGTGTAGGTGTTGTTGCCGGAATCACCGACGAAAATCTCATCGAAGCTGTCCGACCCATCAATGTGGACGGGCGGCTGAAGAATTGCAGGCGGCGTATCTGTGTAAGCGCTACCGAAAACCGAACCGCCATGCTTGTCGGACATTGTATCGCTCCAGCCGAAGGGGACAGCCGGCGCGGAATTTAAAGTGTGCCGGCCTCACCGTCTTGGCGGGGCGCGACTGGAATAGGCTGTACGGGAACGGAACTTTAGAGAATCCGGTTCTTTCGCGCCTGCCGCGGCGTCATCTCGAAGCGCGCGCGGAACTGGCGGTTGAAATGCGACAGATCCCGGAAGCCGGAACTTTGCGCAAGGTCCGCGATGGCGCGATGCGCTTGCGCCGGATCGCGCAGCGCCCACATCGCCGCTTCGAGCCGCAGGTCAAGCAACTGCGCGCGAAAGGAACGGCCGGAGCGTTCCATCAGCTTGTTCAAATAGCGCACGGAAATCTGCGATGCCCGCGCCACGTTTTCGGGATTGAGTGCGGCATCAGCATAATGTGCGCGCAAATACGCCGCGATGGCGGACATTCGCGCCGCAGCGATACCCTCGCCACCCAATTTCTCTCGCGCGACTCCGTCCAGCGCCAGGGCCACGAGACTCCCAATCGCGTCGATGACAGAGGATGCACGCCACGCCGCGCCTTCGCCGCGCCCAAGCGCGGTGACAAGATCGAAAAGAAGATGCGTCGCGGGACCAGACGCAAAATCGCGTTCCTCAAAACGCCTGTATATTGCGTCCACATCCGCATAGCGCGGCACGACAAGCGCGCGCGGCAGCGCGAGATTTATGACCCGCGTATTTTCCTCGGCCACAAATCCGCAAGCGTTGTCGGACACGCCCATGATCAGATCGCCGGGCTGTGCGGCGTAACGTCCAGCACCGTCTTCGAAATAGACCGGATGGCCTTCCACGATTGCCTGAACGATAAAGCGCTGCGCCTGCGCGGGGCCGATGTCGGCCTTGCGGCGATGAAGCAGAACCGGCGTTGATTGCGCCTCTACGCAAATTGCGGGGCCGGCGCTGCTGATAGCTAGCGCCGCTTCAAAGGGCGCAGCGCCAACCGTTTCCAAATGACCGCCGAATATATTCTCGCCAACGAGCTTCGCCCATGCCGGAACGCGTTCATGTTCCGGCAATTGCGAAGACGACAAGGAAAACCGCTGCGCCATGTCCGGCGGTCCGTTCGATAGAGTGCTGTTATAGCAGGCGCCGCCGCACGGCGACACGCCGGGTCGGCGGCTTTCCTACTGCGCGCAGCGGCGCGCTTCGCGTGGAGTCATGTCGAAGGTGGCACGGAAGCGGCGGTTGAATTGGGAGAGATCGTTGAAACCGTTGCCATAAGCCACTTCGGCGATGGTCTGGTTGCGCTGCGCCTCGGTTGTGAGCGCGCGGTGGGCGGCAGCCAGCCGGATGGCCAGAAGCTCCTCGCGGAAAGAGCGGCCGGTTTCTTCCATCAGCCGGTGCAGATGGCGAACCGAGATGCGGAATTTTTCCGCAACCGTGGCAGGCGTCAGCGCCGCATCCGCATAGTGCGCGCGCAGATAATCGCGGATCGCATAGAGGCGCGAGGCGCGCGCGCTTTCCTCGCCAAGCCGTTCGCCGAGAGCGCCATCGAGCGCCAGGGCAACGAGCGCGCCGACCGCGTTGGCGACGGTGGACTGACGGGCATAACCCAATGTTCCGCGCGGCAGTTCCGCCACGAGATCGAACAGCAGGCGGGAAGGGAAATCCTGAAACGTCTTGCGCGCCAGCACCGCTTCGGTTGTAGCGTAGCGCGGCATGATCGCGGATCGCGGCAGCATGAAGCTGGCGATGCGCGTGTTCTCTTCCGCCAGGAAACCGCAGGGAAATCCCGACTCGCCAAAGAACAGCCCGCCGGGGCCGACATCCAAGCGCCCGCCGGTGCGGCCGATGTAGGTTGCGTTGCCTTCGATCACGGCCTGCACGATGAAGCGCTGGCTTCCCGCCGGCTCGATGTGTTCGCGGCGATGTTCGAGATAAATCGGCGTGCTGGAGACTTCCGCGCACATGGCGGGACCGACCGGCTTGGCGACGACTTTGCCGTCCACCGGCATGCGGCCAACGGTTTCAAAATGGCCATCGAACGTATTGCTGACGATAAAATTCTTCCACGCGCCCGCACGCTCGTGCTCAGGCAAATCCGATGTCGCAAATTGAAACTGGGCCGTCATTTCCCCACACCCACTTAAAAACGATTGAACTTAAATGACCGGAACAGAAGTACGCCGGATATCAAACGCCGGCGTCATGTACGTGACTCTATGCGGCCGATGGAACGGTTTTTCCCATGAATGGAAAATGAATAATACCACCGTGGGGCCAAGACCCTGAATCGGCTGTGATTCTTTGTCATTTCGGGAGGCGCGGCGATGGTGGGTTTCAGCCGCTATTTGTGGCTTTGACCGGCGCCCGGCTGGCTGAAATAGCGGAAAAATTCGCTGTTGGGGGAAAGGACCAGCGTGGTGTTATCGCCGGGCAGCGCATCCTGATAGGCCTGCATGGAGCGGTAGAAGGCGAAGAAATCCGGATCCTGATTGTAGGCGTCGGCCAGGATTTTGGTTTTCTCGGCGTCGCCCTGCCCGCGCAGGATTTCCGATTCGCGCGTGGCCTCGGCAGTGAGAACGGTGACTTCGCGTGCGGCGCGCGCCTTTACACGCTGGGAGATTTCCGAACCTTCGGCGCGGTATTCGTTGGCTTCGCGTTTGCGCTCCTGCTGCATGCGGCCGTAGATCGCTTCGCTGTTCTGCGGCGGCAAGTCGGCACGGCGAATGCGCACGTCAGCGATCTGGATGCCAAAATTCTTCGCGTCCTGATTCACATTGTCGCGAATATCGCGCATCAGCACGGCGCGGCGGGCCGACAGCATGGCGGCGAAAGTCTGCGAGCCCAGCACGCGGCGCACGTTGGAGCTGAGCATCGGCGCCAGCCGCGTGGCCGCCGTGTTCTGGTCGTAGAGCGTCTGGTAGAAGCGCAGCGGATCGGTGATGCGCCAGCGCGCGAAGGCATCCACCACCAGCCGCTTCTTGTCCTGCGCTATCACTTCCTCGGCTGGCGCATCGAGATTGAGCAGGCGGCGATCGAAATAGTTCACGCCCTGCCACGGCAGCTTGGTATGCAGGCCGGGGTCGCGCACCACGGCAACCGGCGCGCCGAACTGCAGCACCAGTGCCTGTTCCGTCTGGTTGACGGTGAAGAAACAGGAGAACGCCACCGCGATGGCAAAGATCGCGGCAAGGGCTGCGACAAATCCGAAGGCGCGGCTCATTTGCCGTCTCCCGATGTGGAGTCGGTGGTGCTGTCGTCCGCGCCGGGCACGGCGCCGCCGGCCTTCAGCGCGGGCAGCGGAAGATACGGCACCACGCCCTTCGCATCGCTGTCGATGATGGTCTTGTTGATGCCACCCAGCACCTGCGACATGGTTTCGATATACATGCGCCGCCGCGTCACGTCAGGCGCCTTGCGATATTCATCCAGCACCGAGACGAAGCGCCTGGCCTGGCCGTCGGCTTCCGCGATTACCTGCTGCTTGTAGGCCTGCGCGTCCTGCACGATCTTGGCCGCGTTGCCGCGCGCTTCGGGAATGATCTTGTTGGCATAGGCTTCGGCTTCGTTGCGCAACCGCTCCTGATCGGCGCGCGCCGCCTGCACGTCGCGATAGGCGTCGATCACTTCGGCCGGCGGATCGGCTTTCTGCATCTGCACGCTGGTCACGGTAACGCCGGCGCCGTAGGCATCCAGCGTCTTCTGCATCAGCTCGCGCACCTGAATCTGCACCGGCTCGCGATCCTGTGTCAGGATCGGCTCGATCTGGTTCTGGCCCACCACTTCGCGCATCGCGCTTTCGGCAACGGCCTTGATGGTCTGGTTCGGATTCTCGACATTGAACAGATAGTCGCCCGCATCCTTGATGACCCAGAACACCGTGAAATTGATGTCCACGATATTTTCGTCGCCCGTGAGCATCAGGCTTTCTTCGGGAACGTCGGCGGCTTGCGCCTGATCGTCGCTCTCGCCGGCGGTGCGGTAGCCGATGTTGATCTGGTTCTGCTGTGTGACGTTGGGCGTGTAGGCAATCTCGATCGGCCACGGCAGGTGATAATTGATGCCCGGCCCGGTGCGCGCCACGAACTTGCCGAAGCGCAGCACCACACCCTGCTCGCTCGGGTTGACGATATAAATGCCGCTGGCCAGCCACACCGCGATTACCGCCAGAACGATCACGATCAACGCGCCGCCGCCGAAACCGCCGCCGGGCAATGCCGCTTTCAACCTCTCCTGGCTGCGGCGCAGCAGGTCTTCCAGATCGGGCCCCTGCGGCCCGCTGCCGGATGGACCACGGCCCCAGGGTCCGCGCGGCTGTCCGCCGCCGTTCGAGTCGCCACCGCCGCCTTGATTGGTCCAGGGCATTCTTTATTTCCGAAATAGCGGCAATGCGCCGCCCGCGTTTTCTTGGTTTCGCCAGCCGGGGCCGTTATATGTGCATCGCCCCCACGGCGCAACGAAGGCACAACTTGGATGCGCGCGTCCGGGCGGGCAAGCCTGCCGGTGAATTCACGCCGCGCGGGACGCCGGTTTCGGGAACGATATGGCTATTGCACAAGACGACGTGATCTCCGCGCTTTCGCGTGTGCGCGATCCCGTGAGCGGAAAGAGCGTGACCGAGGCCGGCCTTGTTCAGGGCCTGGCGGTGCGCGACGGCCATGTCGTGTTCACGATTGAAGTGCCGGCCGACCGGGGCCGCGGCTCCGAACCGTTGCGCAAGGCATGCGAAGACGCCGTATCGGCGCTGCCCGGCGTTCTATCCGTGACCGCCGTTCTCACCGCGCACCGCGAACCCGAAACCAAAAAGGGTCATGCCCACGGTCCGGCGCAGCCCACAAACATTCCGGGCGTGAACGCCATCATTGCGGTGGCCAGCGGCAAAGGCGGCGTGGGCAAATCCACGGTGGCGGTGAACCTGGCTGTCTCTCTGGCACGGCTGGGTTACAAAACCGGATTGCTGGATGCCGATATTTACGGACCGTCCGTTCCCCGCCTTCTTGCGATCCACGAAAAGCCGCAAAGCGACGGCAAGAAGCTTCAGCCCATCGAGACGTTCGGTATCAAAGCCATGTCCATCGGTTTCATTGTGCCGGAAGACGAGCCGGTGATCTGGCGCGGGCCGATGGTGCAAGGCACGCTGACGCAGATGCTGAACGATGTGGCGTGGGCGCCGCTGGATATTCTGGTGATCGACATGCCGCCCGGCACCGGCGACGCGCAACTGACGATTGCGCAGCGTGTGGCGCTGAAAGGCGCCGTGATCGTTTCCACACCGCAGGACATTGCGCTGGCCGACGCGCGCAAGGGGCTTGCGATGTTCCGCAAGACTCAGGTTCCGATTCTGGGCATCGTTGAAAACATGAGCATGTTCATCTGCCCGGAATGCGGACACGAAAGCCACATTTTCGGCCACGGCGGCGCACGCGAAACCGCGGCAAAGCTGGACGTGCCGTTTCTTGGCGAGATTCCCCTTGTGCCTTCGATCCGGGAAACGTCAGATAGCGGCGCGCCGATTGCCGCCTCCGCGCCCGATAGCGCGGAAGCCAAAGCCTTTCTTACGATCGCCGAGGCCGTGGCGAAAAGCGTTGCAACGCCCGCGCGCGCTGCACCCAGAATTGTCATGGAGTAATTATGGCTACGCCGAAGCCGCAAATCCGAAGCCTGTTCGCGACGCCGGTCTGCGTCCACTTCCTGCCCGTGGCGCAGGAAGCCAATGCGGAACTGCGTCCGCTGGTCCTTGAGAAGATGCAGATGAACGGCAATGGCCCAAGCCGGGGACAAGGCTGGCGCTCGCAGAACGATCTGGAAGACTGGGGCGGCGCGCAAGCGAAAACCCTGTTCCGCGTGGTGCGCGAGCTTGCTGACGGCGCAACCGCCACGCGCGCCGGCGGCCGCGTGACGCTGGACTGGAAAATCACCGCCTGCGCCGCTGTGCGCCAGAAAGGCGAGTTTCAGGAAATGCGGCCGCGCACCGGCGCGGTGTGGTCCGGCATCTATTTCGCGGATGACGGTTACGACCGCTCCGACGACGAAGCGCTGGGCGGCGAATGCGAACTCGGCGATCCGCGCGGCGCGTTGCCTGCGATGGTGGCACCCACCCTCGCCTTCCGCATTCCCGGCGGACAGACAGCAGGCCAATCCGAACTGATCCGTCCGGCAACCGGCATGATCATCCTGCATCCGTCATGGCAGCCGCGCGGCGAACGCCTGTTCGAAGGCCCGGCGCAGCGCGTGGCGATAGAATTCGACCTCGCTCCGCCGGGTTAGAAATCATTAGCTTTCGTTCAGCGCCCCGCCTTCAGCGTTGCCGTCCAGCTTGCGATGCCCTGTGTCATCGTCCAGGTATCTCCGATCTTGCGCGCGACCAGCGGGCGGCAAACGTGGGGCGTCGGCTTGATGGCCGGATCGGTGACGGTGGAGCACACCTGACTGTTCACGATTTTCCAGGTGCCTTTCAAAACGCGGCCATCGGGCTGGTAGCTGGTGAAGGTATGATCGGCGTTGGTCAGCGTGCGGCCCATTTCGCCCTTGGCCGTGGTGATAACGACCGTGTTGGCATAGAGGCTAGCCATCGGATCGTCCGCGAACGCCGATGTCGCGGCAAGCGAAAGCAGAGCGCCAAGAAACGCGCGCATGATTAGTGAATGCCCGGCATCAGCGTGACGGACTGGCCGTTGGCGGACCAGGTATCGCCTGCATTGTGCATTTCCACCGGCGCGCAGATGGGCCGCGCGTCCGCCGGTTGCTGATCGAAGGTCAGACAAAGCTTGCCGTCGTCCGTCACATTCCAGCGGCCTTTGGTGGCGAGGTCGCCTTGCTTGGCGGTGTAGGTGCCGTCGGCGTTGTAATAGATTTTCGTTTGCACGCCGGCCGAATTGGTGGCGACGGTTGTGTTGCCGAAGCGCGAATTCATCACGTCGGCGCCGGCCTGCGCGGCGGTGACCGTCAACGCGGCGAGCGCCATGCTCAAAACAAATCGCATCCTGTTCTCCGCTGCGTCACGCATTGTAATTCAGGCGCAAGCCCGCCTTCGGCCAATCCATCGCTAGCAGCCTACCCGTGCCGGACGACGTGATATAGGCCGTTTTCATGTTTTTGCCGCCCCAACAGATGTTGGTGACCAGCGGATCGGGCAGCGGCGTGTGTTTCACTTTCTTCGTTCCCGGCCAGAAGGTTGTGATGCCGCCGGCCAGAATGGTGGCGACGCAGATACCACCATCGGCTTGCACGCCCAGCGAGTCGAAATAGGCGATGCCGGGATAGGCGCCCACGAACACGCCCGGCGTGAAGCCCGGTACCTTGGCGCCCTTGCCCGGCTTGGTGAGCGGCAGCGACCACAAGCGGCCGGTGAACGTTTCGGCGTAATAGACCGTCTTGCCATCGGGCGAGAGGCCGACGCCGTTGGGCGAGATGAGTTCGCGCAGAACCTGCGTGATCTGCGAACCATCGGCCTTCGCATAATAGAGCGCGCCGTGCGTGCGCAGGCTACGCGTCGTCATGCCGTAATCGGTGAACCAGAAGCCGCCAGCATTGTCGAACACCAGATCGTTGGGGCCGACCAGCTTTTGCCCATCGCACTTGTCGTAGAGAACTTCGACCTTGCCGGTGGATATATTCACGCGCTCGATGCGGCCGCCTTTGTGATCTTCCGGCGCATGGCCGGGGATCATCAGCCCCTGCTGCTTTGTATAAGAGAAGCTGCCGCCGTTGTTGCAGACATAAAGCGCGCCGTCCGGCCCGACCGCCAGACCGTTAGGCCCGCCGCCGGGTTTCGCGACGGCCTGCTTCTTGCCGTCTTTCTTGATGCGCGTGATCGCCCCGCCGGCGATCTCCACCAGAATGATGGAGCCGTCGTCCATCGCCACCGGCCCTTCCGGGAATTTCAGGCCAGTTGCTATTTCGGTCATCGCCATTTGCGTCTCCTCAAGGTCGATTGCGTTCCAATGTCACGAAGCTGAATGGAATATCGCCCACATGATCTTCGCGGCTGGCTTCACGCCATTGCGCGCGATCGAATGGGAACCATGCGTCCCCTTCGACGGCGGCATGAACCTGCGTGAGATAGATTCGGTCCGCCAGCGGGAGCGCCACCTCATAAATCTGCGCGCCGCCGATGATAGCGATTTCTTCCGGCGCTTCGCGATTGGCGGCAGCGATAGCATCATCCAGAGAATGAACGACCACAGCGCCGTCACCTGCAAATCTCGCATCGCGCGTGACCACGATGTTGGTGCGGCCGGGAAGCGGCTTCTTTGGCAAGCTCTCCCAAGTCTTGCGGCCCATGATGATGGGCTTGCCCATGGTGACGGCTTTGAAATGCTTCATGTCTTCCGGAATACGCCACGGGATTGCGCCGTGATTTCCGATGACGCCGTTTTCCGCCACGGCGACGACGAGCGCGATACGGCTCATGCGCTTGCCAGCTTCTCGAGCGCGGCACCCGACAGGCGATAACCCGTCCACTCGCTCATCGGTTCGGCGCCCAGCGATTTGTAGAAGTCGATGCTGGGCGTGTTCCAGTTCAGCACCGCCCATTCGAAACGGCCACAGCCTTCGCCCACCGCGCGCTTTGCCAGATGCACCAGCAATGCCTTGCCGATGCCGTGGCCGCGCAAGGCCGGCTTCACGAACAAGTCTTCGAGATAGATGCCGTGGCGTCCGCGCCAGGTGGAGAAATTGTAGAACCACATCGCGAAGCCGGCCGGCGCGCCGTCCCACTCCGCGATGTCGCAAAAGGCGCGCGGGTTTGCACCGAACAACACGGACGCCAGTTGCGCGGTTGTCGCCTCGACTGCGTCCAGCGCGCGTTCGTAGTCCGCCAGTTCGCGAACGAACGCGAGTACGAGACCTTCATCGCCCCGCGCGGCAGGTCTGATTTGAAGCTTTTGCGTCATACAATTTGCGACACTTTTTCCCTGCGGAATCGGGTCTGGTTGCGGGCAAGGTAAACGAGACGGGAACTTTTCGGAAAGTTCCCGGTTATCTGCAACGGAGTGCTTCCGAGGGGATCAGGAGATTTATATGAAACGCTTGATTTTAACCGCATTTGCCGCGGCGGTCATGCTTGCCGCGCCGGCCGCAATTGCCGCGCCGAACGACCAGAACAACCAGAAACATGACGCTGTTCGCCCGCAACCCGCGATGCGAATGAACAACAACAATCCCAAAAAGCCGGCGGCGACACGCCGTACGGTGGTGAAAAAGCCGGCTGCCAAAAAGCCCACGGTGACACGCCGCACGGTGGTGAACAGGAACGGCAACAATGGGAACGTCACGCGCCGAGTCACAACCAGGCGTACCAACGCAAACGGCAATACGAACGTCCGCGTGAATGTGACGCGCGTGAATCGCCAGGCGCCGCGGCGCGTTCGCTCGACACGGGCCTACGTCCGCCCGGCCGGCTGGTATCAGAAGCGCTGGACCTATGGCGAACGGCTTCCCAGCGCATGGTTCGGTGCAAGCTACTATGTCAGCGATTTTCTAACCTTGGGCCTGACGGCGCCGCCGTCGGGATATCAGTGGATTCGCGTCGGCAACGACGTGGTGCTGGTTGACATAAGCACCGGCGAAATCGTGCAAACCGATTACGACGCTTACTACTAGTCTCAATCGCCAAATGTCCGCGGGCTCCGGCTAAACTCCGGAGCCCGCTTCATTCCAGAGGGAGAAAACCATGCGACGACTTCTTATTCCCGCTATAGCCGCGCTGAGCCTGTTGATCGGTTCGCCGACCATCGCGCTTGCGGCACATCACAAAGGCGGCGGTCACGCCGCACACGCGGGTTCGGGCGGACATGCCGCCCGCGCCAGCCGCGCCCGCACGACGCATGCGGCGCGCGCCGCCCGCACCACGCGCACACACCGCGCACGGACCACAACGCGCAGAACAACGGTACGCCACACCCGCAATGGCACAGTGCATCGCCGCGTGACGCGCACCACGACGCGCCACCGTGCCGGCAACCGAACGGTTGTGCGCCATAATACGCGCGTGAACGTAACGCGCTATCGCGGCAATTTCCGCTCGGCGCGCCGCTATCATTATGCCAACTGGCGCCGTCCTGGCGGCTGGTACGCGCATCGCTGGGGTTATGGCCAGCGCCTGCCGGGCGGCTGGTACGGCCGCGACTATTGGCTGACCAACTACGTGTCTTTCGGCCTGATCGCGCCGCCGGACAACTATCAGTGGATTCGCGAAGGCGACGACGCGGTGCTGGTCGATATCGACACCGGCGAAATCATCCGGGTCCAGTACGGCGTATTCTACTAAGCCGTAACATCTCGAACGCGAAAACCCCGGAAGGCAACTTCCGGGGTTTTTGTTTCACACCGCCACTTCCGCCTTGATGTGCGGATGCGACTGGTAGTTCTCCAGTTTGAAATCTTCGTAGTGAAATCCAAAGATATCTTTTACATCCGGATTGATGTGCATGACGGGCAGCGGATAGGGCTTGCGCGAAAGCTGTTCGCGCGCCTGATCCAGATGGTTCAGATAAAGATGCGCATCGCCGAAGGCGTGGATGAATTCGCCCGCCTTCAGTCCCGTGACCTGCGCCACCATCATGGTGAGCAGCGCATAGGACGCAATGTTGAACGGCACACCCAGGAAAATGTCCGCCGAGCGCTGATAAAGCTGGCAGCTCAGCTTGCCGTTCGCGACATAGAACTGGAACAGGCAATGGCATGGCGGCAGCGCCATCTTGGGCACATCCGCCGGATTCCAGGCGGTGACGATCAGCCGGCGCGAATCCGGATTGCGCTTGATGTCGGCAATCAGGTTGGCGATCTGGTCGATGGTGCCGCCGTGGCCATCCGGCCATGAGCGCCATTGATGGCCATACACAGGTCCAAGCTCGCCCTTCGCGTCAGCCCACTCGTCCCAGATGCTGACGCCGTGATCCTTGAGATATTTGATATTGGTGTCGCCGTTTAGGAACCACAGAAGCTCATAGACGATGGCCTTGAGAAACAGCTTCTTGGTCGTGACCATTGGAAAGCCGTCGGCCAGATCGAAGCGCATCTGATGGCCGAAGACCGAAACGGTGCCGGTGCCGGTCCGGTCGCGCTTCTCCACGCCGGTCTTCAGCACTTTCTCCATCAGGTCGTGATATTGGCGCATGGGAATTCCCGGCGATTCTATGGACATTCTAGCGCGTCGCCACGCCTTCAAAAATTTACCGATAGCGCCTATATTAGGTCCGTCCGGGCAACCGGACTATGGCGATAAACGGCTGCGTAATAAGCGGACTGGACCCGGGGGCGGTACCCGGCGCCTCCACCATATGCTCATCAAGGTGAGCATTTGTGGGGGCGAAATAGGATCGACAGACGTGTAAAGGCTGACCTTTTGCTCGGTATGGTATCCGCCGTTATCGGGCTGTCTGTATAGGTGCCAACGACAATGAAATGGCCCTCGCTGCCTAACCAAGGTTAGACAAGCGCGGTTCGGGGAGCACCGGGCAACAGAAGCTCCCCACTTTCCCGTTTTGTTTGTGCTCCGGCTCATCGCCCTATCCGGCGGGTACACCGTGACTGTTACCGGACAGCGCGATAGCTTTGCGGCAGCTCAACATCGGGGACGATATGGCGCTGGCGCCGGCCGATTACGATTTCCTGTCGAACTTCAGCACGGTCAGCGCCATCGTGCTGGGCTCCGTGCTGGCCACGCTTGGCGGTCTTGCGTCAACGCAGATCGAGCGGCATTTCGACAAGCAGCAGCGCGAGCGGCACGCAGCACTATTCTTCGGCGAAGTGCTCTCCACGCTCGCCATTCTTCTTGTCATCGCTAGGCGGGTAAAAGGCATAGGCGATCCCTACGGGCCGATCACCACGCGCATGTTGCGGCAGGCGCAACGCGAGATTGGCATGTATGACCGCAACCGGGAGAATCTTTACGCCATCCGCGACGCCGCGTTGCGCGCGCGCATTCACACCCATGTCCTTCGCGTCTCCATGCCGATCGACGGCATCTTCGACACAACCGAGGAGATGGCCGCTGCACAATCCATACTGCGCGGGCCGCAATGCAGCGCCGAAGAGCGTGCGGAGATCACGGCGCGGCTCGAACGTCTCACGGCCCAGCGCGATTCCGCTTTCGAGGCGGTTGAGGAAGGCATTGGTCAGATCGAAGAGCTGGTGAAAGATCTTGAACCGGTCGCGCACCATTCCTTCGAGGATATCAGGCTGGCGGCAAATCGCGCCCCCAGGGCGGCGGCGCAGCCCGCGAGCGGCTGAACCAAGCGCGTCCCGCTTGTGTCGTGCGGGGCTTGCGTGCTTGCGTCTGGGCAACCGCTATTGAAGGATTCATCCATGCTTTCCACCGGCGTTCTCTTTGAGCCTTTCCGGCTCAAGGGCTTAACTTTGCCAAACCGCATCGTCATGGCGCCCATGACGCGCTCCAAGGCGCCGGACCAGATTCCCGGCCCCGCGAATGCCGCGTATTACGCAAAGCGCGCGCAAGGCGGCGTGGGGCTGATCCTCACCGAGGGAACATCGCCGGAGCACAAATCCGCTTCCAACGATGTGGGCGTACCGGCGTTTTTCGGCAAAGAGTCGCTGGAAGGCTGGGCGCTGGTTCTGAAAGAGGTGAAGGCGGGTGGCGGCCATATCATGCCGCAGCTTTGGCATCAGGGCGTTGTGCGCCATGCGGGCAGCGGACCTTATCCCGACGCGCCGGTGATGAGTCCGTCCGGCATATCGCGCCCCGGCAAGCAGGTTGCCGAACCGATGACGCAACGCGACATCGACGATGTGATCGAAGGCTTTGTGAAAAGCGCGGGTTACGCCAAAGACCTTGGCTTCGACGGCGTGGAGATCCACGGCGCGCACGGCTACATCCTTGACGAGTTTTTCTGGGACGGCACCAACCAGCGCGACGACAAATACGGCGGCTCGCTGGAGAAGCGCACGCGCTTTGCCGTGGAAGTGATCGAAGCCGTGCGCGCGAAGGTGGGACCGGACTTCCCTATCCTGCTGCGCTTCTCGCAATGGAAGCAGCAGGATTTCGCTGTGAAGCTGGCGAACGATCCCAAGGAACTTGAGCGTTTCCTGGCGCCGATGGTGAAGGCCGGCGTGGACATGTTCCATTGTTCCACGCGGCGCTTCTGGGAGCCGGAATTTCCGGAAACGGGATCGGACATGAACCTCGCGGGCTGGACCAAGAAAGTTTCGGGCCTGCCCACGATCACGGTCGGATCGGTCAGCCTCAGCGACGATTTCATCAATGCTTATCGCGGCAAAGCCGCCGAAACGGATGAAGCGCACATGGACAATCTGGTGCGCATGATGGAGCGCGGCGATTTCGATCTGGTGGCGGTGGGCCGCGCGCTGATCGTCAATCCCGATTGGGCCAACAAGGTGCGCCACGGCCATGTCGATCAGTTGCAGCCGTGGGTGCCGGAAGCGTTGCAAACGCTGGAATAGGCAAACGCCTTAACAGGATACGGCTTTGTATGTCGCATCCTTCACGGCGGTTTCGCCATGCACGCCGCAGAAGCGCGGGTTGCGTTCGCGTTTTCCATTGTCGTTGTCAGTAAGAAAACCGCCGGCGTCGATCGGATTCTTCGCATCGGGAACCGCAACCTCGAAATGCACATGATGAAGCATGGCGCAGCCCACAGCCCCTTCCTCGCCGAGATAGGCGCCCGCCTTCACGTAATCGCCGACCTTTAGCTTTGCGCCCTTCGTCACGCTGTCGTGCGCAACGTGGGAATAGTTCGTCCATTCGCCATTGGCGTGAGCGATCCAGATATAATTGTTGTGGCAATCGGCGGCGGCACGGCCCGATTGCTGTTCGCTGTAACCGTCCTGAATGGCCATGATGCGGCCGCTGGCAGCGGCCACCACGCGATAAGGCTGAGGACCGGCGACGGCAAAAATGTCCACCCGCCCGCGCGGACGATGGGTGGCAAAATCGTCGAAAATTTTCACCGTGGTGCCGTCCGCGAACGGCAAGCGATATGCGCCCGCGCTTTGGAGAAGCATAGACGGATTGTCCTGTGCGAAAGCCGCGCCTCCCATAATCAGAAGGGACGATGCCAGAACCCGGATCTTACCATTCATTTCACGCCTGCTATTTTGAAATGCGGATGCCGATGTCGCCGCGCCGCGCCAGCGTGGAGATGGCAACGCCGTCGCCGTCGCAGCGGAACGTGAGATCGACGCTGGCATCGCCCAGGCAGAGGTTCTCGATGCGCACGCCGTCGAGGAAATCCGGCAGGATCGGGCTGTTGAAACGGATTTCCATGCGCGCGAAATCGCACGTCATGCCAAGGCACGCTTCCAGCAGCGCATAAGGCGCCACCGCCGCCCATGCTTGCGGCATGCAGGCCACCGGATAAAGCGTGGGTGCCGCGGTGCGGCGCGGGAAGCCGCAGAACAGTTCCGGCAGCCGCATCAAATCCATACGCAGCGCCGCGTCATAGATGCCGCGCAGGATGGTGAGCGCGCCGTGACGCAAGCCATAGCGGCCCATGCCAATGGCGATCAGCGCGTTGTCGTGCGGCCAGATGGAGCCGTTGTGATACGACATGGGATTGTAGCGCGGCGATTGCGACGACAGCGTGCGAACGCCCCAGCCGGAAAAACATTCCGGCAGCAACAGGGTTTCGGTGACGCGCGCCGCGCGCTCGGGGCTGGCGATGCCCGACATCAGCACCTGGCCCGAATTGGACGTGCGCACGCGGCACGGCAGCTTGTCGCCATCCAGCGCCAGCGCGTAAACGCCCAGTTCCTCGCACCAGAAACTTTCCTCGAATTTCTTGCGCAAGGTTTCGGCGGAATCCTCCAGCGCCTTGGCGCGGTCTTCCATGCCCAGCGCGCGCGCCAGCGAGGCCGCACCGCGCTTGGCCGCATAGACGTAACCCTGCACTTCGCACAGCGCGATCGGCCCGCGCGCCAGGCTGCCGTCGGCATGCATGATGGCGTCGTGCGAATCCTTCCAGCCCTGGTTGGCAAGGCCGTCCGGACTCTGGCGGAAATATTCGACGAAACCGTCGCCATCGCGATCGCCATACTTGTCGATCCAGCCAAGTGCCGCGTCCACGTTGGGCCAAAGCCGTTCCACGGTCTGCAGATCGCCGGTGCGTTCGAAATACCGTCCCGCCAGCAACACGAACAGCGGCGTGGAATCGACGCTGCCGTAATAAAGACCGAACGGCACCTCTCCCAGATGCGACATCTCGCAGTTGCGCATCTCATGCAGGATTTTCCCGGGCTGCGCATCGGCGAGCGCGTTTTCTTCCGTGGCCTGATGCGCCGCCAGCAGATGCAGCACGCCTTTCGCCAACCCCGGCTCGACCCACAGTATTTGCAGCGCCGTGATCAACCCGTCGCGGCCGAACGGTGTGTTGAACCACGGCGTGCCGGCGTAAGGGTATGGCCCCCACGCTGTTTGCGTGACCAGCATATTGAGATCGGCGGAGGCGCGGCAGAGAACCTTTTCCACCAGCGGATCGGGAATACTGATCTGCGCGGTATCCGGCCCATCCTCGCGCGCCGCCTTGCGCGCCGCGCGGCACGGTTTGGAGAATGTCTCGCTTGCGGGAAGGTTTTGGTCGCATTCAATGGTGACGAACAGCGAGACATGCCCCTTGGGTGGAAGTTCAAGCAGATAGGTCGCCTCACCATTTTCCAGAATGCGCGGCGCCGGGGAGAAACGGATGCGCGTGATGCGCTCGATCTTGTCCAGCCCGGCATAACGATAAGCGAGTACGTCCGGCTGAGACTGATCGACGGTGCGCTTGCCGCGCTTCATCCGCACCATGCCGCGAATTTCAAACAGGTCGGTGAAATCGGCATCCGCCCTGATGGTCAGCCAGCAGCGCTGCGGATGCCGGTCGAAATTGCGCACCGCGATGCGCTCGTAGCAGGTGCCCTGCCACAACAGCTTGGTGCGGCGGACATGCAGCGTTTCCGATGGCAGAACCAGCTTGCCGTCGCGGTAGATATCGGGATTGGAAATATCAATGGTGAAAAGGACGTTGTCATCATCCACCGCCGAACTCAGCAACAGCGGCTTCTGGCCGTTCAGCAGCAGCTCTAGATCGGAAAGGTGGCGCGTGTCGTTGTAGAAAATGCCGCCGGGTGTCGCACCGGCTTGCGGCACATCGCCAAACTGGTTGAACAGCGCAAACATGTCGCCGCTTTTCAGGATGCGCGGCCACTGATCCTGAATGGAGGCCTTCGCCTGTATTGTATAAGACGAAATCTCGTCAGCCGCCTGCTGGCGGACGGTCTCTTCCAAATCCGGCTCCGGAATTTTTGTTTTACTCGGCTGCCTGTGCGAAAGCGCCATCGCAATTCACCAACCGATCGTAGATGGAGAGATAATGCTCTGCCATCACTTTCACCGTAAAGCGTTTATCGAATACGCGCCTGACACCCGCGCGGTTCAGTTTTGCCGCTTTGGGCACCGCCGCCACCGCTTCATCAACATTGTCGACAATATATCCCGATACGCCGGGCACGATAACCTCGGGAACCGAACCGCGCCGGAACGCAACGACCGGCGTGCCGACCGCTGCGGCTTCGATCATCACCAGGCCGAACGGTTCGGGCCAATCGATGGGAAACAGAAGCGCCAAAGCGTCGCCGAGGAATTCCTGTTTTTGCGAATCGTTGATTTCGCCGATGAATTCGATCAGCGGATGATCAAGCAGCGGCTTGATGCGTGTTTCAAAATATTCGCGGTCCACGGCATCGACCTTGGCGGCCATCTTCAGCGGAATCCCCACGCGCTTGGCGATGGCGATGGCCTCCTCCGGCCCCTTTTCCGGCGTGATGCGGCCCAGAAAGGCGAGATATTGCCCCGGCTGTTCGCGGAGCCGGTACATGTCGTGCGGCAAGCCATGATAGACCGTGTCCATCCAGCGCACCGGTGGCATTGGCAATCGCTGGTTGTTCGAGATCGACACAACCGGCATCTGCGGAAATTCGCGATAGACCGGAACAAGATCGGGCAAATCCAAACGGCCATGCAGCGTGGTCAGTGTGCGGTTGGCGCGGTTGCGGAACAGCGGATAGTGAAAAAAGTCGATATGGAAATGCACCATGTCGAACGCATCGGCCATGCGCGCGACGCGATCCAACATGATGATGTTGTAGGGCAGCGCGTCACGCACCCGCGAATCCAGCCGCAAGGCGCGCGGAACGATCGGCACCAGCTGCGCCTGCGTCACGGAATCGCCGCTGGCGAACAGGGTGACATCGTGCCCGCGGCGGACCAGTTCCTCCGTCAGCCACGACACAACGCGCTCGGTCCCACCATAAAGGGTGGGCGGAACGCTTTCGATCAGTGGTGCAATTTGCGCGATTTTCATGGTGCCTCTTCCAAGAGCCATCAAGCAGCCCGACACACCCAAGAACAACGAATTCAAGGCTTTGCAGTTCCAGCGCCTTTGTGACAATGGTGAAATCCGACAGATGAACGGCGCCGATTGACTCGCATCCGCGCCCTATTACTGTTGCCGCATATGGACCGGGCGCAATGACGAAGGATTTTATCGGCTATCAGGCTTTGACCGACGCTGCCTTGCGCGGCGTGGTGCGCGAGGCGCTGCGCCGCATCGAAAAGCAGGGGCTGATCGGCTCGCACCATTTCTACCTGACGTTCAAGACGGGTTTTCCCGGCGTGGAGATTCCCGATTTCCTGCGCGAGCAATATCCCGAAGAAATGACCATCATTCTTCAGCACCAGTTCTGGGGGCTGAAGATCGAAGAAGACCTGTTCGAAGTGACGCTGACGTTCCGCAAGCTGCCCTGCACGCTTGTGGTGCCGTTCGCGGCCTTGACCGCGTTCATGGATCCCGGTGTGCAATTCGGCCTGCAGTTCAAAGGCGAGGAAGATGCCGCCAATGCGCCGGGCAGTTTGGCGCCGCCCCGCCCGAAGCCGGCCCCCAGCGAAAAGCCCGTCGAACAGGGCGAACCGCTGCCCGGCGGCGTGGTCAGCCTGGACAAATTCCGCAAGAAATAAGCCTTTAGGCCGCGCCGACAGCCGCTCGAATCCCCATATATTAGGCGCATGACCAAAACCCGCACCGAGACCGATACCTTCGGCCCCATCGAAGTCGAAGCCGACAAATACTGGGGCGCGCAAGCGGAGCGCAGCCTTCACAATTTCAAGATCGGCTGGGAGAAACAGCCGCTGCCCATCGTGCGTGCGCTGGGCATCGTCAAGCGCGCGGCGGCGGAGACGAACATGGCGCTGGGCCGGCTGGATCCCAAGATCGGCAAAGCCATCGTGCAGGCCGCCGATGAGGTGATGGAAGGAAAGCTGGACGCGCACTTCCCGCTGTCGGTCTGGCAGACCGGTTCGGGCACGCAATCGAACATGAATGCGAACGAAGTGATCTCCAACCGCGCCATTGAAATTCTTGGCGGTGAGCGCGGCTCCAAGAAGCCGGTGCATCCCAACGATCACGTCAACATGAGCCAGTCGTCGAACGACACCTATCCCACGGCCATGCACATCGCCTGCGCGGAAGAGATCGTGCTGCGGCTGGTGCCTGCCCTGCAGATGCTGCGCAACGCACTGAACGACAAGGCCAAGGCGTGGAAGAATATCGTGAAGATCGGGCGCACCCACACGCAGGATGCGACGCCGCTCACGCTGGGCCAGGAATTTTCCGGCTATGCGCAGCAGATTGAAAACGGCATCGAGCGCATCGAGCAATCGCTGCCTAAGTTGATGGAGCTGGCGCAGGGTGGCACCGCCGTGGGCACCGGGCTGAACGCGCCGGTGGGTTTCGACAAGATGGTGGCCGAGCGCATCGCGGCGATCACGCAAATGAAATTCACCACCGCGCCCAACAAGTTCGAGGCGCTAGCGGCGCACGACGCCATGATCTTCAGCCACGGCGCGATCAATACGGTGGCGGCGAGCATGTTCAAGATCGCCAACGATATCCGCTATCTGGGATCGGGGCCGCGTTCGGGCCTTGGCGAATTGGCGCTGCCGGAAAACGAGCCCGGCTCTTCCATCATGCCGGGAAAGGTGAATCCCACCCAGTGCGAGGCGGTGACGCAGGTTTGCGTTCGCGTGTTCGGCAACAATGCCACCGTGACGTTTGCCGGATCGCAGGGGCAGTTCGAGCTGAACGTCTATAATCCGGTGATGGCCTACAGCTTTTTGCAAAGCGTACGGCTGGTGGCGGACGTGGCGGTGAGCTTTACCGAGAAATGCGTCGTTGGCATCGAGCCGCGGTTGGACAATATCCGCCACGGTCTGGAACGCTCGCTGATGCTGGTGACGGCGCTGGCGCCGAAGATCGGCTATGATGCGGCCGCCAAGATCGCCAAGACCGCGCACAAGAACGGCACCACGCTAAAGGATGAAGCGGTCGGCGGCGGTTATGTGACGGCGGAAGAGTTCGATCAGTTGGTCCGCCCCGAAGACATGATCCATCCGAAATGAAATCCCACCCTCCCCTTGAGGGAGGGTCGAAATATTCGAGCGAAGCGAGGATATTTCGGGGAGGGGTCCGCGATGCCGCCAACCCCTCCCCGAATTGCTTCGCAATTCGACCCTCCCTCAAGGGGAGGGTGGAAGTGGAGGCAAGCCCTTGAAACGTGTTGTTGCAGAAAAGCGCGGCGGCCCGCCCGTCATCGAACAGCACAACGCCACCGGGCGCGTTTCCTTCTGGGAACATGGCGACCATCACAGCGTGGCCGACGCCAACGGCGTGAGTCTTGCCGATTATATCCACGCCATGTTCGGCTTCCTGCGACAGGCGAAGGCGCGCCATGTGCTGATGATCGGCGCGGGCGGCGGCACGCTGGCCACCATGCTGCATCGCGTTGGCGTGCGGGTGACAATGGTGGATATCAATCCCCTCGCCTTCGAGGTTGCGCGGCGATACTTTAACCTGCCGGATGCGGTGGAATGCCATGTTGCCGACGGCGTGGCGTTCGTGCGCCGAAGCCCCGTGCGTTACGACGCCATCGTGGTGGACGCTTACACAAAGCAAACCATGCCGAAAGTTTTTCTGCGGCCGTCATTCTTCGCGCTGGCGAAATCGCGGCTGCGACCGCACGGGCTTGTGCTGATGAATCTGCTGGTGACGGATGACGACGACCGCGCGCCGGACCGCATTGTGCGTAGCCTGCAGAAAACCTGGCGGCATGCACGGCTTCTGGATGTGGACGGCTGGGATGACCGCAACGCCGTGGCCGTGGCCGGCAATGTGACCAAGCTGAAGCGTCCTAAACTCCTCATGCGTCCCGCGCGCGGCGCAAAGAAGCTGGCGTCGCTGCTGAAGGATTTGGATTTCCGCGCGCTTCGGGCATAGATCGGCCATGCGACTGAAGAAACGCTCGTTCTCGCTTTCCGGCCACCGCACGTCCGTTGCGCTGGAAGAAGAATTCTGGGCGGTGCTGGACGCGCAAGCGCGCCGCGCCAACAAGGCGATGGCAGCCTTCGTGGCGGATATCGACAAGGCGCGCGGCGACCGCCCGCTGGCCAGCGCCCTGCGCCTGACCGCGCTTGCCGCAGCAAAGGACGCGCCCTAGCCTGTTGTCAGGTTGCTGACATGATGCTGTCAGCAGGCTGGCAGTAGATCAGCGGGATATAACGGAGAGGCCTTCATGATTACGCTTTATCACTATCCCCAGACCCGCTCGTCGCGCTTCATTTTCCTGCTGGAAGAACTGGGCGCGCCTTATGAGATTCATCAGGTGAGCAAGCTCACCGATGGAGCCGACCCCGCCAACCCGCATCCGCACGGCAAGGTGCCCGCGATCCGCGACAACGAAACGGGCGATGTGGTTTATGAATCGCCCGCCATCACGCTTTATCTCACCGACAAATTCCCCAAGGCCGGCCTCGGTCCTACCGTGGGCAGCAAGGGCCGCGGCGCTTACCTGTCGTGGCTTGTCTACTATGGCAGCGTGCTGGAGCCGGCTTTCATGTCGAAGTTCGTGAACATGCCGGTGCCGCGCCCGCAAGCTGGTTGGGTGGAGGTGGAATCGGCGATGCAGTACGTCATCGAAACGCTGTCCAAAGGGCCGTATCTCTTGGGCGATGCATTCTCGGCCGCCGACGTTCTCTACGGCACAACCTTCGCGATGTTCGGCAAATCGCCGATGATGCCGAAGTCCGAAGTGATTGACGGTTATGTGAAGCGCGTCACCGAGCGCCCCGCGCTGGCGCGCGCGCAGGCGAAAGACGGAACGCGATAAGCATGGCCGAGATAGTGAACCTGCGGCGGGTAAAGAAAGCCAAGGCGCGGGTGGAGAAATCCACCGCCGCCGAGGCCAACCGCGCCAAGCACGGCGTGGCGAAACAGGTGCGCAATCTCGCCAAGGCGCGCGCGCAGAAAGAAACGCGCACCGCCGATGCGCACAAGCTGGACAAGAAATAATGGCCGAAGGGCCGTTCGCCGGCATTCTCGTCGTCGATCTCACGCGCGTGCTGGCGGGGCCGTACAGCACGCTGATGCTGGCCGAGCTTGGCGCGCGGGTGATCAAGATTGAGCCGCCCAATGGGGACGACGCGCGCACCTTCGGGCCTTTCATCAAAACCAAATCCGGCAAGACCAAGTCCGGCTATTTCATGTCGATCAATCGCGGCAAGGAATCCCTCGCGCTCGATCTGAAGGCGGATGCGGACCGCAAGATTTTCGAAGCCCTGCTCGCGCGCGCCGATGTGCTGGTCGAAAACTTCCGCGGCGGCACGATGGAAAAACTCGGCTACGGCTACGACGTGCTGAAAGAGAAATATCCCAGGCTGATCTACGCTGCCGTTTCCGGCTTCGGCCACACCGGGCCTTATGCCGCGCGCCCCGCCTACGACATGGTGGTGCAGGCGATGGGCGGCATCATGAGCCTCACGGGCCATCCCGGCGCTGCGCCCACGCGCGTGGGCACCAGCGTCGGCGATATCATAGCGGGATTGTTCGCCACCATCGGCATCGCGTCCGCGCTTTACGAGCGCACCAAAACCGGGCGCGGCATGAAGGTGGACGTCGGCATGCTGGATTGCCAGGCCGCAATTCTGGAAAACGCCATCGCGCGCCACGCCGCCACCGGCGAGATACCGGGCCCGATGGGCGCGGTGCATCCCTCCATCGCGCCGTTCGCCGCGCTGAAAACGAAAGACAGCTATATCGTGATCGCGGCAGGGACCGATGCGCTGTTCGCGCGCGTGGCAAAAGTGCTAGAGCGCGAAACGTGGGCGGGCGACGCGCGCTTCCTGAGCAACCACGACCGCGTGGTGAACTGGCCGGCGTTGCAAACCGAAATGGAATCCGCGCTGGCGGCGAAGACGACACACGAATGGCTGGCGCTGTTTGAAGCCGAAGCCGTTCCCTGCGGCCCCATCAACAACGTGGCGCAGATGATGGCCGACCCGCAGATCGCCGCGCGCAACATGATCGTGACGGCCAACGACCCCGATATCGGCCCGCTGCGCATGCAGGGCAACCCGATCAAGCTCTCCGCCCACGAAGACCCCGCCACGCGCCCGGCGGCACCGGATTTGGATGCGGATAGAGAAGAAATTTTGAGAGAGCTCGATTTATGACCGACGATCAAAGAATAGAGCCGCTGTCCAGCGACCTTGCTGCTCACACGGAGAAACAGCGGGAATGGGTTCGCGAGCACTTCACTGCGGAAACTCGGGAAGAGTATAACACGATCGAAGGAAAGCTACGCCTGCTGGACACAATTCTATCGTCCAAATGGATCGGACCGGCGGAGAAATGGAAGTTACAAAGTCTGGGAGTGGCGTTCGGCGATGCTCTTGCCCAGATGTTTAACCTGGAGTGGGTTAGCGTGACAGACGAGTATGGCACGGACCCAGCCCTTCGATATCCGCATACAACAATCCTCGTATATCCGCTCACAGTCATCTCGAAACGAATCGAGGATGGTGAGGAGATGGAGGTTCGCGACCTCTTCAGCAAATTTTGCGAAAGAATTGAACATCTGGCGCGATACGGACCACCTGCTGACGATGGTCCATTGAAGAGCGAGGAAAATTAGTCTGGCGACCTGAACAAAGGGACCACGACAATAAGAGAGGATGTCGCGGCCCGATGACATTTCGCTCCCGAAGTTCTACATTGGTTCCATGCCCTTTGAATCGTGTATTTCCCCATGAGCGGGCCTGGAAACCGCTATCGCGACCCGCTGGATGAGGCGTTCGACGAACAGCCGGACGCCCCGGTTTCGCGCGAGCCGCCTTATCTTTCCGGGCTAAATCCGCAGCAGCGCGAGGCCGTTCTCAGCATCGACGGTCCGGTTCTGGTGCTGGCCGGCGCCGGCACCGGCAAGACGCGCGTGCTGACCACCCGCCTTGCCCATATCCTCGCCACGCGCCGCGCCTGGCCGGGGCAGATTCTGGCCGTGACCTTCACCAACAAGGCCGCGCGCGAGATGAAGGAGCGCATCGGCGCGCTGATCGGCGGCGTGGTGGAGGGCATGCAGTGGCTTGGCACCTTCCATTCCATCGGCGCCAAGATGCTGCGCCGCCATGCCGAACTGGCCGGCCTCAAATCCAACTTCACCATTCTGGATGCCGACGATCAGCTTCGCCTGATGAAGCAGATTCTGTCAGCCGAAGGGATTGACGACAAACGCTGGCCGGCGCGCACGCTGGCCAGTTTCATCGACGGCTGGAAGAACCGCGGCCTTCGCCCCGAAGATGTGCCCGATGGCGACGCGCACGCTTTCGCCAACGGCAAAGGCCGCGCGCTCTATCGCCAGTATCAGGATCGGCTGAAAGCGCTGAACGCGGCGGACTTCGGCGATCTGCTGCTAGACACGCTCACCATCCTGCGCGGCAACGCCGAAATCCTGGGCGAATATCGCGAGCGTTTCAAATTCATGCTGGTGGACGAATATCAGGACACCAACACGGTGCAATATCTGTGGCTGAAGTTGCTGGCCGGTTCGGGCCAGAGCGGCGGCGGCAATGTGTGCGTGGTGGGCGACGACGACCAGAGCATCTATGGCTGGCGCGGCGCGGAAATCGAAAACATCCTGCGTTTCGAGCGCGACTTCCCCGGCGCCAAAGTGATCCGGCTGGAACGCAACTATCGCTCCACGCCCGCCATCCTCGGTGCGGCCAGCGGATTGATCGCCGCGAACAAGGGCCGCCTGGGCAAAACGCTTTGGACGGAAGGCGATCCCGGCGAGAAAGTAAAAGTGCAAGGCGTGTGGGACGCGGAAGAAGAAGCCCGCGCGGTGGCGACCGAAGCCGAAAACCTGCACGGCAAAGGCGATGCCTACGCGCAGATGGCCATTCTGGTGCGCGCCTCGTTCCAGATGCGCGAGTTTGAAGACCGGTTCCTTTCGCTGGGCCTGCCCTATCGCGTGATCGGCGGTCCGCGCTTTTATGAGCGCGCGGAAATCCGCGATGCGATGGCGTATCTGCGCCTGATCGCGCAGGGCGACGACGATCTGGCGTTCGAGCGCATCGTGAACAAGCCCAAGCGCGGCATCGGCGATGCCTCCGTGCAATCGCTGCACACGTTTGCACGCGGCCAGCACATGCCGCTGCTCATCGCCGCGCGCGAGATCGCCGCCACCGATGAGCTGCCGCCCAAGGCGCGCAAGGCGCTGGGCGAATTGTCCGCCAACTTCGCGCGCTGGACGGAGACGGCGAAACACCTGCCCCATACCGAGCTTGCCGAAATGGTGCTGGATGAATCCGGCTATACCGACATGCTGAAGAACGACAAGTCCGCCGAAGCGCCCGGCCGGCTGGACAATTTGAAAGAACTCGTGCGCTCGATGGAGCAATACGAAACGCTGGCCGCGTTTCTGGAGCATGTGTCGCTGGTGATGGAACTGGAACAGAACACATCCGAAGACCGCATCAACCTGATGACGCTGCACGCCGCCAAGGGTTTGGAGTTCGACACCGTATTCCTGCCCGGCTGGGAAGAAGGCTTGTTCCCCAGCCAGCGCACGATGGACGAGAACGGATTGGCCGGGCTGGAGGAGGAACGCCGCCTCGCTTACGTGGGCTTGACGCGCGCCAAGAAACGCATCCTCGCCTATTTCGCCGCCAACCGGCGCGTACACGGCAACTGGCAAAGCGCCCTGCCCTCGCGCTTCATCAACGAACTGCCGCCAGAGCATGTGGACACGGTGGTGGATGAAGGTTTCTACGGCGGCTATGTCGGCTTCCGCGACAACGCGCAGGCCGCAACCTTCGGCAGCGGTTACGACAGCCCCGGCTGGAAACGCGCCCAAGCCAACCGCGCCGCGGCCGGCGCCGTGCGCACCCGCCCGCCGATGATCGAAGCGCAGGCTTACACGGTGCAAACCAGCGACCCCGAAAGCTCGCACTACGCGCGCGGCGACCGCGTCTTCCACCAGAAGTTCGGCTACGGCGTGGTGCGCAACGTGGAAGGCAACAAACTCACCGTGGATTTCGACAAGGCGGGGGAGAAACGCGTGATCGATAATTTTGTGAGCAGAGGGTGAGTGACGGCGCCCCCTCCGTCATGCGCTGACGCGCATGCCACCTCCCCCGTAAACGGGGGAGGTGGCCGCGAAGCGGACGGAGGGGGCGACTTTGCGCAGCGAACGCAAAACACTCGAACGCGCGCGCGATTTGCGCAAACGCATGACCGATGCGGAGATCATTCTGTGGTCGCGCATCCGCCCGCGTGCTTGGCCGCAATTTCGCTTTCGTAGGCAACATCCCATCGGCCCCTTCATCGCGGATTTCGTCTGCCCGCTTTCGCGCACCGTGATCGAGGTAGATGGCGCAACCCACGGCTCAGACAGCGAACGCGCCTATGACGCACGGCGCGACGCCTATCTCCGAGCGCGCGGCTGGAACGTGATCCGGGTCACGAACAATGACGTTTATAAATTTCTCGATGACACGCTTTATATGATTGGACAGCGGACACCCCCTCCACCCCGCCGCTTGCGCGGCGGTCCATCTCCCTCGTAAACGGGGAGGAAAGCCCTGTGGATAATTATTTCCTAAATTCCGCTTGTAATCCCCACATGTTCTCTATATGTTCCTGTCAACGAACAGGAGAACACGCCGAAAATGTCCGTTTCCCGCCATTTCTTGCCTCTCAAAATCCCGATCCGAACCGGCCGCGAGGCCATACAGGGCCAGGGTGCGAACTCGCGCGCATCCGTGCGGAACGCCCGGCAGACGCCGCCCGACGGGGCGGGCCTGATGCCGCAAGCGAACCGCGAAGCCCGAGGACGGCAGCCAAGGGTGATTGCGGACGCGCGGGTTGAACGCGCGGTCCGGTTCGGCCCGAAGTTTCCGGAAAAAACGGGTTCGCAAGAACGCGCCGGCCGTGATCGCGCCGCGCCGCATTCTCGCGCAAACCCGTTTTTTTGTGCCATGAAGCGCCTCATGACGAACGCCCCGCCCCTCTGGAAAGCCACTGTGCAGTTGTCGAAGGCGGAAGCCTCCGACATGGCAGCGGCGTTTGAGCTAGGTACCAATCCGCAGGCCGTGCTGATCAGCGAGGAGCCGTTCACCGACAACGCCACGGTGGAAGCGCTGTATGCGGCGATGCCTGATTGCGACCTGCTCGACAAGCTTGCGAGCCGCGCGGTGCATGTGGCGCTGCTGCCCGATACCGACTGGATCAAGCTAAGCCAGGAAGGCCTGCCGCCGGTGCGCGCCGGGCGCTTCTTTGTTTACGGCGCGCACGATCAGGGCAAGGTGCCGCCGGGCGTTCTGCCCATCCGCATCGAAGCGGGGATGGCGTTCGGCACCGGGCACCATGAAACGACGGCGCTGTGCCTTGGCGCGCTGTCCGATCTTTCCAAGCAGCGGCGGTTTGAGAATGTTCTGGATCTGGGTTGCGGCACGGGGCTGCTGGCCATCGGCGCCGCGAAACTGTGGCGCAAGCGCGTGATCGCATCCGACATCGATCCTGTTGCGGTGGAGGTGACGCGCGAGAACGCCATCGCCAACAACGAAGGCGCGCTGGTTTCCGCCGTGGTCGCTGACGGGTTGGCGCATCCGGCACTTGCGGGCCACGCGCCTTACGACCTGATCATTGCCAACATTCTGGCCAGCCCCCTGACGCGGCTGGCGCCATCCATCGCGGCCGCACTTTGCCCGCGCGCGATGCTGGTTCTGTCTGGCCTGCTGCGCTGGCAGGAGAATATGGTGCTGTCATTTTATCGCCCCCAAGGCCTTGTTTTGCGGCATATCCGCCGGGATGGGCCGTGGTCGGCGCTTGTGCTTGAGAGGCCGCAAACGCGCGGTTAAGGTTCGCGCCATGGACAAGACCTTTCAGACTTTCGATGACCGTTCCGATGCCGCGACGGTTGCGCCCCGCCTTGCCGCCCTGCGCGGTGAACTCGCCAAACGCGGACTTGACGGTTTCGTCGTGCCGCATTCCGACGAATACCAGAGTGAGTATCTGCCGGAGTGCAACGAGCGGCTGGCGTGGCTGACGTCGTTCACCGGATCGGCGGGCGCCGCCGTTGTGCTGAAGGATAAAGCGGCGCTGTTTGTGGACGGGCGCTACACGCTGCAGGCAAAGCAGCAGACCGATACCAAACTGTTCTCGCAACACGACCTGATCAGCGAAGGCCCGAACGCCTGGCTGGAAGAGAACGCGCCAACGGGCGCGCGCATCGGCTTCGATCCGTGGGTTCATTCGGCGGCGGGCGCGGATGCCTTGCGCGCCAGCGTGGAAAAAGCCGGTGCTGTGCTTGTGCCGACCGACGGCAATCCGATCGATGCGGTGTGGAGCGACCGCCCTGCTGCGCCCACCGCCAAGGCGATGCCGCATGCCATGAACGTGGCCGGCGAAAGTGCGGAAAGCAAACGCACGCGCATTGCCGAAGAAGTGAAGAAGCAGGGTGCGGACGCAGCGGTTGTGAGCCTTGCCGATTCCATCTGCTGGCTTTTGAACATGCGCGGCGGCGACACGCCGCACACACCGTTCGCCCTTTCGTTCGCAATCCTGAATTCCGACGGCTCGACAGACCTTTTCATGGACAAGCGCAAAAGCTCGCCCGAACTGCTGAAGCATCTGGGCAATGCCGTGCGCGTGCGCGAGCCCGGCGAGTTCAATAGCGCGCTGGATGCGCTGGCCGGCAAAACCGTGATCGCCGATCCGAACTGGACGGCGGCCGGCGCGTTCGCGCGGCTGGAGAAAGCCGGAGCGCACATCAAGCGCGGTGTCGATCCCTGCCAGTTGCCGAAAGCCTGCAAGAACGCGGTGGAAGTGGAAGGCGCACGCAAGGCGCATGTGCGCGATGGCGCGGCGCTGACGCGCTTTCTGTGCTGGCTTGCGCGCGAAGCGCCGAACGGCGAGCTGACCGAGATTTCCGCCGCCGAAACGTTGGAAGGTTATCGCCGGCAGAACAGTTCATTGACCGATCTTTCCTTCGATTCCATTTCCGGTGCCGCGCCGCATGCCGCCCTGCCCCATTATCGCGTGACGACTTCCAGCAACCGCAAGATCAACAAGAACGAGATCTATCTGATCGATTCCGGCGGGCAATATCCCGACGGCACCACGGATGTAACGCGCACCACTATCGTGGGCACGCCGACAGCCGAGATGAAGGATCGCTTCACCCGCGTGTTGAAGGGGCATATTTCGCTTGCCACCATGCGTTTCCCCGAAGGCACCACGGGTGCGGCGCTGGATGCGTTCGCGCGCAAATCGCTTTGGGATGCGGGGCTGGATTACGATCACGGCACCGGCCATGGCGTGGGCAGCTATCTTTCGGTGCATGAAGGGCCGCAGAACATTTCCAAGAAGCCGATCAACCAGCCGTTGAAACCCGGCATGATCGTTTCCAACGAGCCGGGCTATTATAAAGAAGGCGAATACGGCATCCGCATCGAGAACCTTGTGGTGGTGACGGAGCCCAAGCCTGTTGCCGGCGGCGACCGGCCGATGATGGAATTCGAAACCATCACGCTGGCGCCGATCGATCTCAATCTTGTCGAGCCCAAGCTACTGACAGCGGAAGAACGCGATTGGCTGAACGCCTATCACCAGCGTGTTCGCGAAACCTTGACCGGCCAGGTCGATGCTGAGACGAAGGCGTGGCTTGAGAACGTGACGCGGGCGATCTGATGCGCAACCACGAAGGCGGCGCGCGCGGCGAAGTTCAGCGGCTTTCGCTGGACAGCAAGGTTCTGAAAGGCAATCTGCTGGGCGATCCGACGGAGCGCATCATCGACGTGTATGTGCCGCATGGGCATGACGGACGTGGATTGCCGCTGCTGGTGGATATCGTGGGCTTCACCGCGGGCGGACCGGCGCACACCAACTGGAAGAACTTCGGTGAGAATTTGCCGGAGCGGCTGGACCGGCTGATTGCCAATGGCGACATGCCGCCGGTGGTGGTGGCGTTGCCCGACTGCTTCACCAAGCTTGGCGGAAACCAGTATATCAACTCTGCGGCGATGGGCCGGTGGGATGATTTCCTGCTGACCGAATGCGTGCCGTTCGTGGAAAAGAAATTCGGCTGCGGCGGCGCCGGCAAGCGTGGCCTGTTCGGCAAAAGCTCCGGTGGTTACGGCTCCATCGCGCATGCGCTGCTGCATCCCGATTTCTGGGCGGGTGCGGCCTGCCATTCCGGCGATATGGCGTTCGAGCTTTGCTACTTGCCGGAATTTCCCCGGCTGCTGCGCAAACTGGCGAAGCACGAAGGCTCTATCCAGAAGTGGATCGAAGCATTCTATGCCGCGCCCAAAACCAAAGACGATAACGTTCACGACCTGATGACGCTGGCGATGTGCGCGACTTACGATCCCGATCCTTCAGAGCCGTATGGCCTTCGCCTGCCAGTGACGATGGACACTTGCGAAGTGATCGAAGATCGCTGGGCGAACTTCCTGAAATGGGATCCCTGCCTGATGGTGGAAAAGCGCGGGCCGGGCCTGAAGCAGATGAAAGCGCTCTATATCGATTGCGGCGACATCGACCAATATAACCTGGTCTATGGCGCGCGGCGGCTGCATCATTCGCTGGACAAGCTGGGCGTGGCGCACACCTATCAGGAATTCGCAGACAACCATTCTTCCGTCGATTACCGCATGGATATCAGCCTGCCGATCCTGGCCAAGGCGCTGAGCGCCTGACGATGCTGATCAGCATTGCCATTGTTACGGTGCTGCTGGTTGTGACGGTGCTGTTTCATTACGAAGGGCTGTTCCGCATATCGCGGGCCGTGGACGCGTTTACCGCGGGGCAACGCACGCGGCTGGTTCTGATCATGTTCGGCGTGATCGTGCTGCATCTGGTCGAGATCACGCTTTACGCCGTGGCCTATTGGTTCGGCGATATCGTGGTTAACATCGGCGATTTCGCCGGACGCGCGGTTACCTTCAAGGACTATCTCTATTTTTCCGCCGAGACTTATACGACGCTGGGACTGGGCGATATTTATCCCATCGGCGACTTGCGCATGATCGCCAGCATCGAGTCGCTGAATGGCCTTCTACTTCTGGGCTGGTCGGCGTCTTTCACCTATCTGGCGATGCAGAAATACTGGAGCGAGCACAGCCAGAAGATTCTGAAATAGTCAGCCGATCAATTTCAGCCACGCATCTTCGTCCATCACCTGCACACCCAGCTTCTGCGCTTCGGCGAGCTTGGAGCCCGCGCCAGGGCCGGCAACCACGATATCTGTTTTCTTCGAGACGGAGCCGGAGACTTTTGCGCCGAGCGATTCCGCGCGCGCCTTGGCTTCCTGACGCGTCATCTTTTCCAGCGTGCCGGTGAAGACGACGGTCTTGCCCACAACCGGCGAGCCGGAGATTTTAGGCGCCGCGATCTTCTGAACATCCACTTCCTTCAGCAGATGACCCAGAACCGTGCGATTGTGCGGCTCGCCGAAGAAGTCCCAGATGGCTTCCGCAACGATAGGGCCGATGCCTTCGATGGCGTTCAGCTGCTCCTCGGCATCCTCGCCTTCCATCGCCTCCATGAAGGCTTCGATGGTGTGAAAGTTGCGGGCCAGCAGGCGCGCCGTGGTTTCGCCGACGTGGCGGATGCCGAGCGCGTTGATGAAACGGTCGAGGCCGATCTTGCGGCGCGCGTCTATCGAGGCAACCAGATTTTCGATCAGCTTGCTTTCGCCATCGTCCTTTTTCTTCGCCTTCGTATCCGTGGCGTCTTTGCCTTCTTTCGCGCGACGCTCGGCGCTTTGCTCTGCCCGCTTTGCGGTCAGAACCTTGTCGAGCTGCCCCTGTTTGCGCGTAAGGGCGAAAATGTCAGCGGGTTCTCTCAACATCCCGGCTTCGTGCAGCGTTTCGATATAAGTGCCGCCAAGACCTTCAATGTCGAAGGCGAGACGCGAAACAAAATGCTTGAGCCTCTCCACGGCTTGCGCATCGCAGATCAGGCCGCCGGTGCAGCGGCGGTCCACATCTTCCTTGCCGGTTTTCTCGTCCACCTCGCGCACTGCGTGGCTGCCACAGACCGGGCATTTGTGCGGGAACTGGTATGGTTTTGCGCCGCGCTTTCGCTTTTCCAGAATCACCCGAACGATCTGGGGGATCACGTCTCCGGCGCGCTGCACAATCACGGTATCGCCGATGCGCACATCCTTGCGCGCGATCTCATCCTCGTTGTGCAGCGTGGCGTTCTGCACGACGACGCCACCAACCGTGACCTGCTTCAGTTTGGCGACAGGCGCGAGCTTGCCCGTGCGGCCAACCTGAATGTCTATGTCTTCCAGAACGGTCTCCGCCTGCTCGGCGGCGAACTTGTGGGCGATGGCCCAGCGCGGGCTGCGCGAGACGAAGCCGAGACGCTCCTGAAGATCGAGGCGATCAACTTTGTAAACCACGCCATCAATATCGTAGCCGAGCTTCGCGCGCTTGCCTTCGATATCACGGTAGAACTTCAGAATCTGCTGCGTGGTTTCGCAATGCCGGATGAGCGGGTTGACGTGGAAGCCCCAGGCCTTGAATTGCTTGAGCATGCCTTCTTGGCTATCGGCGGGCAGCGCACTCGCCTCGCCCCAGGCATAGGCAAAGAAATTCAGTGAACGCGAAGCGGTAATGGCGGGATCGAGCTGGCGCACGGAGCCGGCGGCGGAATTTCGCGGGTTGGCGTAAACATCCTCCTCATTCTTTTGCCGCCGCTTGTTCAGGGCTGCGAAGTTGGCGTGAGTCATATAGACCTCACCGCGCACCTCAATCACTTTCGGCGCCTTACCCTGCAAGCGCAGTGGAACATCCTTGATGGTGCGCAGATTGGCGGTGATGTCCTCGCCCTCCGCGCCATCGCCGCGCGTGGCACCCTGCACGAACACACCATCTTCGTAACGAAGCGTGGCGGAGAGGCCGTCGATCTTCGGTTCGGCGACGAATACTAATTCCTGATCGTCTTTCAACCCAAGGAACCGGCGCACGCGCGCCACGAAATCGGCCACGTCTTCGTCATCAAAAGCATTGTCCAGCGACAGCATCGGAACCGCATGGACAACCTTGGCGAACTTCGCGGAGGGCTTTGTGCCCACGCGCTGCGAAGGGCTGTCGGGCCGGACCAGTTTGGGGAAGCGTGCTTCGATGGCGGCGTTGCGCTTGCGCAAAGTGTCATAAGCCGCATCGGAGACCTTGGGCGCATCGTCCTGATAATAGGCGCGGTCGTGTTCGGCGATCTTGCCGGCGAGATATTCCAGTTCTTTAGCAGCTTCGCGCGCGGTGAGCTTGTCGATGGGCTTTAGGGCGGTCATGCGCGTTTGCGGGCTTGTTTCTTCGGCGCAGGTTGCGTTATGGCGCGCGCTTCCGCCAGCAGCCGTTTGGCCGCCGCGCGGGCTTCCGCCGTCACTGCCGCGCCCGACAACATACGTGCCAGTTCCTCGATGCGGGCGTCTTCGTCCAGCACTTCCACTTTCGTGCGATCACCCGAACGCGTGATGCGGAAGTGGCGTTCCGCACGTGCAGCCACCTGCGGCGAATGCGTAACAAGCAGCACCTGCGTATCTTTTGCCAACCGTTGCAGGCGCTCTCCTACCGCATCTGCTACCGAACCGCCCACGCCACGATCCACTTCATCGAACACCAGCGCCGCAGGTGGGCTGGCTTCCGCGAGCGCTACCTTCAGTGCGAGAGAAAAACGCGCCAACTCTCCACCGGACGCAATCTTTGTCATGGCCCCGAACGCCGCGCCCTCTATTGTCGCTGCCTCAAACGCTACGCGTTCCACCCCATTTGCACCGGCGTCGGCCTCGGCCAACGGGTCGAGCGCCACGCGGAACTTGGCGTGGCCGAGCTTCAAGGGCGTAAGCTCTTTGGCGACGGCACTCTCCAGTTTCCGCGCCGCCTCTTTTCGTGCGGCCGATAGCGTGCGAGCGCTCGCCAAATAATCTGATTGCGCGCGCGTCACAGCGGCCTCGGCGTCCTTCAGCAGCGCGCCGCTGTTGTCGATTGTGTCGAGTTTTGTCTGAAATTCCGTCAGAACGCCTGACAGCCCGTCGGATGAGACGGCATACTTTCGGGCGGCTGCACGCAGCGCATGAAGGCGATCTTCCGTTTTCTCAAGGCGGGCAGGATCGGCCTCCAGCCGGGCGAGCAGGCTTTCCAACTCGCGCCGCGCTTCCTCGGTCTGAGCAAAGGCCTGATCGAGCGCGGCCTCCGCTGCTGCGGCGGCCTTACGCGCTTCTTCATTCATACGCGAAAGGCGCTTCAGCGCCGAAGCCAGTCCGGCCTCGGCGCCACGTTCGCCGGAGAGCGCCTCCACCGCGGCTGAAACTTCTTCAGCAATGCGGCCCGCATTCATCATCAACGCGCGTTCGCCACCCAACCGCGCTTCCTCGCCGGCTTCCGGCTCAAGCGCGGAAAGTTCATCCACGCCGTGACGAAGATAGTCCGCGTCGGCCGCCGCGCTGGTTGCGGCATGCTTCAGAGCGTCGCGCGCCTCACGCGCGATCGCCAATGCCGCAAAACGTTCAGCTGTTTCGGCAGCCACTTTTTCATGGCCGCCGAAGGCATCGAGCAGCCGCCGGTGGGTGGCTATGTCGAACAATCCGCGGTCATCGGACTGGCCGTGTACCTCCACCAGCATCTCGCCGGCCCTGGCCAGGGTCGCCACCCCGACTGGCTCATCGTTGATAAAAGCGCGCGTTCGTCCGTCGGCGGCTATTGTGCGGCGAAGAATGATCTCGCCGCCGGTGACAATCGCGTTGTCGAGCAGATAGGCCCGTGCGCGATGGTCCCGGGCAGGATCGAACACCGCTGTTGCCGAGCCCTGTTGCGCGCCCGGCCGAACGCCGGCGCGACCGCCGCTCCGGCCACCACCTGCCAGACCGAGGGAATCCAGAAGAATGGATTTTCCGGCGCCGGTTTCGCCCGTAAGGACATTCAGCCCCGGCGCAAACTCCAGTGCCGCGCTTTCGATCAGAACAATATCTTTGACGGTGAGCGCCGCAAGCACCGCCTTGCTCCCTAAATGTTGAAGGCCCGGCTGATCCAGGACCCCTTATTCAATTCGGGCTTCATATTGTGTTCCGTGAGGAGATTGTACGAATCCTGATACCACGGACTGCCGGGATAATTCGCCCCGAGAACGGCCGCAGCCGTTTTTGCTTCGTCATAAACGCCCATTGCGTAGTAGGCCTCAGTCAGGCGTTCCAAAGCTTCCGTGATCTGTGCAGTGGTCTGATAGCGTTCTACCACAACACGGAAACGATTGATCGCCGCGATATAATCGCCGCGCATCAGGTAATAACGGCCGACCGCCATTTCCTTGCCGGCCAAATGGTCCAGCGTAAGGTCGATCTTGAGTTTTGCGTCGCGAGCATAAGCCGTTCCCGGAAAGCGTTGCACAACGTCTTGCAGCGCTGTCAGTGTTTGCTCGGTGTTGCTTTGATCCCGGCTGACATCGGTAATCTGTTCGTAGAGTGAAACGGCTTTCAGATAAAAGGCATAGTCCACATCGCGGCTTCCCGGATGCAACTGAATATATTGATCGGCCGCGTTGATCGCGTCCGTATATTTGTTGGCCTGATAGTAGCAGAAGGCCGACATCAGCATCGCGCGACGTGCCCAGATGGAATAGGGATGCTGCCGCTCGACTTCATCGAATTGCTTTGCCGCGGCCAGCCAGTTTTGATCCGAAATCTGCTTCCACGCGGCGTTATAGATTTGCTCGACGGGGCGCTCGACGTATTCTGGATCCTTGTCGTCGGTGTTCCAGCTGGAGCAACCCGCCAATGCGGCACCTGCCGCCAGGATCAGAACCAGAAAACCTGTCCGCACGGCAGCGGTCACACCCGGCCGGCGGCCAGTGGCCGGTTGTTCCAAACCATTCAAAGACATGCAGTTTTCCGTTTCATCCGTATGGCCCGCCCGGCCCAAAAGAGCGCCCTTATGCCATCCAAGGGGAACCCCGGTCCAGTGCGGCAAACACCCGTTAATGCAAGCCCTTAGGCGGCCACGAGCTCGTAATTGGAAGGGTCGTCGAACAGGATCCGCAGCAACCTGTTGTTCAACGTGTGGCCGGATCGCGTGCCTGAGAAACGGCCGATAATCGGCGCTCCGGCGGTCGCCAGATCGCCGATGGCGTCCAGAATCTTGTGACGCACGAATTCGTCGGGAAACCGCATCAGCCCAGCGTTGATGACAGAATTGCCATCCAGCGCCAATGTGTTTTCCAGCGAGGCGCCGCGGCCCAGACCCATGGCGCGAAGACCTTCCAGTTCATTCAGAAAGCCAAAGGTACGCGCTGGCGCGATATCGCGGCGGAATCCGTCTGGCGTGAAACTCCAGTGCATTTCTTGATGGCCGATTGCCTGCGATTTGAAGTCGATCGAGAAGTCGAAAAGCCTGGCAGCGTCAGGAGAAAGAGACGCATGTGCGTCCCCTTCGGAAACTTCGACCGGCTTCAGAACCTTGATGGTTTTAACGATACCTTCCTGTTCGCGCGCCCCGGCCTGATCGAAGACCTTGAGATAGGAGAGTGCGTCGCCATCAAGGATCGGCGGTTCCGGTCCGTTAATCTCAACCATGAGATCGTCGATGCCAGCGCCAGCCACTGCTGCCATCAGGTGTTCGACGACGCCGACCGTCGCACCCTCCGAATTGCCGATGACGGTGCCGAGCTTGGTTTCACCGACTTTATCGTAGGTTGCGGGAATTTCACTGCAATCGAGGTCGGTGCGGCAGAACACAATTCCCCGCCCTGAGGGCATGGGAGCCAGCGTCATGCGCACGCGCGCGCCCGCGTGAAGCGCGACGCCTTCTATATCTACTCTATGTCCGACTGTACGCCTGGTCACACCAACCTCATTCCGGAAAGCCGTTCAAGACGCGCTTCCCGGAACGAGGGTTTGGCGTCTCAGTTCGCCTGCCTGCGAAGGAAGGCGGGGATTTCAACATCTGTACCCGTGTTATGATCGGGGAACAGGTCTTCCGCAACATTCTGTGTTGGCAATGCTGAGCGTGTCTGATCCGGCGTGCGCATAACTTGCGCTGTAGCGCGTGCCGGTTGAGCGGCTTGTTGACGCGGCGCGGTGGCCGGCTCCATGCGTGGCTCCGGCCGTACCGGCCCCTTGCGGCCAAGCAGACCCCAGACCGAACGTTGCTGCGGTTTCGGTTCTTCCTGCGGCGCCGTGCGCGAGGCTGCCATCGGGCGTTCACCCATGGGCATCGGGCGTATGCCGGCGGGAATCGGCGGGATATCGTCTTCGCCGATGATCGGCCGGCGCGGTTCGAGGATCGCGGCTTCGGAGGCTGACATCGAATAGGACGTCGCAGCTTCAGCCGTTTCGGCGCCCAGTTCCTCGGCCAGCGTCTCGACATGGCGATGGACGGCGTTGGCTGTGGGAAGCGGACGCATTTCCTGACGCAGCGGCACAGGCCGTAGATGCGGCGTGGCTTTGCGCACTTCCAGCTTCTCGGGCGGGATCGCCATGGCTTCGGCTTCGATGCCCGTTGCCACGACCGACACGCGAATGCGGCCTTCCATGTTTTCCAGGATCGTTCCGCCGAAGATGATATTCGCGTCCGGATCGACCTCGGCGCGAATGCGGTTCGCCGCCTGATCGACTTCGAACAGCATCATATCGGAGCCACCCGTGATGTTGATGAGAACGCCACGCGCGCCCTTCATTGATACATCGTCGAGCAGCGGATTGGAGATCGCGGATTCCGCGGCCTGGATCGCGCGGTCTTCGCCTTCCGCTTCGCCCGTGCCCATCATGGCTTTGCCCATCTCGCCCATCACCGTCTTGATGTCCGCGAAGTCGAGATTGATAAGCCCCGGCATCACGATCAGATCGGTGACGCCGCGCACGCCGGAGTGGAGAACTTCATCCGCCATCGCAAAGGCCTGCGCGAAAGTTGTGCGGTCGTTGGCGACGCGGAACAGGTTCTGGTTCGGGATGATCAGGAGCGTATCCACGTAAGCTTGCAATTCCTCAAGCCCGCGCTCGGCAATGCGCATGCGCTTTTCGCCTTCGAAGGCGAAAGGCTTGGTGACAACGCCGACGGTGAGGATGCCCTGTTCGCGCACGGCACGCGCGATAACGGGCGCGGCGCCTGTGCCGGTGCCGCCGCCCATGCCTGCGGTGATGAACACCATGTGCGAGCCGGAAAGCTGTTCCAGAATTTCATCGAGCGATTCTTCCGCGCCCGCGCGGCCGACATCGGGGCGGGCACCGGCGCCCAAGCCTTCGGTGATGCGCGCGCCGACCTGGATGCGGCGTTGCGCACGGCTCTGCGCCAAGGCCTGCGCATCGGTGTTCGCCACCACGAATTCCACGCCCTCCAACTTGGCTGCGATCATGTTGTTGACGGCATTGCCGCCTGCCCCGCCGACGCCGAGGACGGTGATCCGCGGCCGCAACTCGGTCAGTTCGGGCGCTTTCAAATTGAGTCCCATGTCATGTCTCCTACTGCTGCCTGCTTCTCGCTGCCCGCACGAACCCACTTGTTATTTTTCGGTCACGCGAATCACTTGTGGATTGAATCATCCGAAGAGTCCGCCCGCCAGCCGCTTTATGAAACTGGACTGCCGCCGCGGCTCGGGATCGGCAGCCAGATCTGGATTGAGCGCCTCGGGCGGCATCGTCGCCCCGGCCATCAGAAGGCCTAGCGCTGTGGCGTAGTCGGGGCCTGCGGACGCTGCCGGAAGTCCGACAAAGGTCTGCGGGCGGCCCAGCCGCACCTGTTTGTTGAGGACGCGGCCAGCCAGTTCTCGCGCGCCGGCGAGCTGGCAACCCCCGCCCGTCAGCACTGCGCGGCGGCCTGCCGCCACGTCGTAACCACTGGCGCGAAGCCTTGTGTTCACTTCGCCGAAAATTTCTTCCAGCCGTGGCTGAATGATGCGCGTGAGCATGGAGCGCGGTACCCGCACGGCGTAATCCCCGCCGTCTTCACCCATCTGCGGCACAGCCACAACGTCGGCGCCAGATTCGATGTCGCCCAGCGCCGCGCCATAAAGCGTCTTGATGCGCTCCGCCGCCGAAAGCGGGGCGGCCAACATGCGGGCCAGATCGGCGGTGACATGAGCACCGCCGACGGGCACCACATCGGCATGAACAAGCTGGCCTTCCAGAAACACCGCAATGGACGTTGCACCGCCGCCCATATCGATCACGGTGGCGCCGAGCTGCATTTCGTCCGGCGTGAGCGTGGAAAGCCCACTGGCATACGCGCCGAACAGCGAACCGGCCACCGTAAGGTGGCAGCGCTCAACCGCGAGCTTGAGGTTCTGAAGTGGTGAAGGCCGTACCGCAACGGCATGCATGGAAACGCCCAGCCGTTCGCAGAACATGCCGCTGGGATCACGCACGCCCCGCGCTTCATCGACCACATAAGAGGTCGGCGCAGACTGGATGACCTCGAAACCGTCGAGTTTGCAACGACTGCGGCCATCATTTAGCAGCGCCCGCAGATGGCCATCCGACACGAGCGCGCCTTCCAGCGCCATGCCGGCCTTTGCCGTGATGCTTGTCGGTTGGCCGCAATTGACCGAGATCAGCACGTTCTGGATGCGTATGTCGGCATGATTTTCCGCCGCCGCCACCGCTTCGCGGATCGATTCCTCGGCAAGATCGAGGTTCGTTACCGTGCCAGCCTTGAGGCCTTGTGCTTCGCGCAATGCGGCGCCAAGCACTTTGAGATTGCCCGGTTCGGCGCGTCCGATGAGGCAAACCACTTTCGACGTGCCGATATCCAGCACAGCCACCAGGCCGGTGCGATAAGCGATCGGTTCTCCGGTTCCCGTGCGCATACGAATTGTCTCGCCCATTTTAAGTCGCTTTCCCCTTCGCAGGCTTCTGCTCCTGCTGCCCGTTGCGCAAAATGAATATGTAGTTGTCCGGTGAGCGCAGATCTATCGTGCCGATATCGCGTTCCAGGACGCCCTTGTCGACGATGAGATATTCAAGCGCGTCGAGTTGCGGCTTCCAGTTCGCCTCGGGCAGCTGCACAACGACGCCATCTTCCAAATCGAGATTCCAGCGGCGGCCGGAGATGCGTTCCATCGCCTTGACGCGCGCTGCCACCGCGTGATGCGTGGCAACCGCCGCAATCAGTTCGGCACCCATTTTGGCCGCGCCGTCGCCGATGAGAACGGGCAACTTGGCGAAAGGCTCGAGCCCCTCATTGCTGATGATGACACCACCCGAGCGCTCGACAAGATTGACGCTGCCATCCGGCGCCTGCCACAGGGCAAACGGAACTTTCTCCACAATCGAAACCGATATGTCATCGGGATAACGTCTACGGACTTCCGCATGCGCAACCCACGGCAGTTCTTGCAGCCGAAGCTGGGCACTCTTGGTGTCGGCGCTGAAAATCGGCTGGCCGGGACTGAAGCCGAGCGACGAGATGATTGATTTCGGCGGCGTGTGGCGATAGCCCGACATGTGAACCGCTGAAATGCCAAAGCCCGCATCGGCGATGAGATCATCGACCGACCTGTTTGCAGCGCTGATGGTGCGGCCGACATAACCGCCGATGAAGAGGCCCGCGACCATGACCAACAGCAAGCCACCCGCGGTAATGAGCAGCATCGGGCGGCGAAGGGTAAGTTTAGCCTTGATGGCGTCGGCCAGCCGGGAAACCGGGTTGCTGTGTTTGTTTTTGCGCTTGCCTGACGACAGGCGATCCGCCGGGATGCGCGAGCCTGCCGCCGATCGGCGCGAAGCTTTCGGCGCGGCGCCGCGGCGCGAACGCTTGCGGTCTACTTTTACCGATCGCATGATGCGTCCTCCAAAATCCAGCGGCACAGCGCACGATAACTGAAGCCGGCATGCGCGGCCTGCTCCGGCACAAGCGAGGTGGGAGTCATGCCGGGCTGCGTATTTGTTTCAAGCAAAATGAGGCGATGTTTGCTGCCCGTATCGTCATAGCGAAGATCGGTGCGCGACACACCGCGGCAGCCCAGCGCCACATGCGCGCGTTCGGCAAGCTGCATGGCTTCCTGCGCGATATTCGCCGGAACCTTTGCGGGCAGAACGTGAATGGAGCCGCCTTCGGCATACTTGGCTTCGTAATCGTAGAATTCGAGATTGGTGGTGATTTCGGTGACGGCCAGCGCCTTGCCACCCATCACCGCGACCGTCAGTTCGCGGCCCGGCACGAATTCCTCCACCATCATTTCGGAACTGAGATTCCAGTCTTCGCGGCCCAGCGCTTCCGGCGGCCGGTTGTCGCCCTTGCGGATGATGAAGACGCCAACCGACGAACCTTCGTTGACAGGCTTCACAACATAGGGCGGTTCCATCAGGTGCTGTGCTGCAGCGGCGCGCCGATCGACGACGATGGAATTCACGACGGGCAATCCGGCGGCGCGATAAACGTCTTTCGTGCGCTGTTTGTGCATGGCGAGCGCAGACGACAGTACGCCGGAATGCGAATAGGGAATTTGCAGGAGTTCGAGGAGGCCTTGCACGCAACCGTCCTCGCCCCAACGGCCGTGCAACGCATTGAACACGGCGTCCGGCTTCGCGGCGCGCAACATTTCGGAGACATCGCCGGATTGAGGATCGATTTCGACAACATCGAAGCCTTCGTCACGCAACGCCTTGGCGCATCCTGCGCCGGACGACAGACTTACGTCGCGCTCCGCGGAGAGGCCGCCCAGCAGGACCGCGACTTTCTTGTATGCCGTATTGGTCATGTTGAGCGCTCCGCGCTCGCAGGCACACCCACGCGTTTGATCTCCCATTCCAGTTTCACGCCGGACTTTGCTTTCACGCGCGCGCGAACCTCTTCTCCCAGGTTTTCGATATCGGCAGCGCTGGCCTCACCCGTGTTTATGAGAAAGTTGCAGTGCTTTTCAGACACCTGCGCGGCGCCGTGCATCAGGCCACGGCAGCCCGCTTCGTCGATCAGTTGCCAGGCCTTGCGATCCGGCGGATTCTTGAAGGTTGAACCACCGGTCTTCGATTTGATTGGCTGTGTGGCTTCGCGCTGCTCCACCAATGCGTTCATGCGGGCCTTGATCTCTTCAGGTTTTCCAAGCGCACCTTCGAACACGGCTTCGACGAAAATCATGTCGTTCGGTGCGGCGGACTTGCGATAGACGAATCCCATATCGGCTTTGGTGAGCGTGATCTTGTTGCCTTTGGCATCGATGGCAGTAGCTTCGACGAAGATGTCTTTCGTCTCCGCCCCATAGCAGCCGGCGTTCATGCGCAACGCGCCGCCGATGGTGCCGGGGACGCCGCGTAGGAATTCCAGTCCCGCAATGCCGGCTTCGGCCGCGGCGCGGGCAACGGCGGCATCAAGCGCCGCGGCACCAGCGCGAATGCGTGTGCCCTCCACCGAAACTTTGCCCATGGCGCCCGGCAGACGGACCACCGCACCCGGAATACCGCCATCGCGGACCAGCAGGTTGGAGCCTACGCCAATGACGCTGACGCGCAGGTCTGTGGGCTTCGCATATATAAAGGTGGCGAGGTCGTCGGCATCCGCCGGGCGGAAGAGCGTTTCGGCGGCGCCCCCGGCGCGGAACCAGACGAGATCCCTGAGCGGCGTGTTTTCAGCGTAAGTGCCGCGAACCGGCGGCAGCGCGTAACAGGTGCGGGACGACATCACGCCTTGCCCTCCTGCGCCGTCAATGCCGCTTCCAAACCAGCGGCCCATTGAGTTATTGAACCCGCGCCGAGGCAGACGATAACGCCGCCGGGCTTTGCCACGTCGGCGACTGCAGCGGGCAGCTCGCCGGGCCCTTCGATGGTGCGCACATTTCGATGGCCGTGTGCGCGCACCGCTTCGGCGTAGGCGATGTGATTGATGCCGTCGATGGGCTGTTCGCCTGCAGGATAAACCGGCGCGATGATCGCGGCATCAGCATCGTTGAGACAGGTGCAGAATTGCTCGAACGTATCACGCAGGCGCGTGAAGCGATGCGGTTGCACGATGGCGATCACGGGACCGGAATAGGCCTGGCGCGCCGCTTTCAAGGCCGCCGCAATCTTGAACGGATTGTGGCCGTAATCATCAATGATAGCCGCGCCGTTCCATTCTCCGACGCGGGTGAAGCGGCGCGTAACGCCGGCAAAGCCGTTGAGCGCAACGCGGATGGTTTCATCCTTCACGCCGAGTTCGCGCGCGACCGTGATCGCGGCCAGCGAATTCAGAACGTTGTGCTCGCCCGGCATGGGTAGCCGCAGCCCTTCGATGGAGATTTCCGCATTCTTGCGGCGGTCTGTGATGACGACGTCAAAATGCGAGGCGCCTTCAGAGAACCGAATGTTAATCGCGCGCACATCGGCCTGTGGGCTTGTGCCATAGGTGATGAGGCGACGGTCTTCGATGCGACCTACCATGGCCTGCACTTCCGGATGGTCGATGCAAAGAACGGCGAAACCATAAAACGGCACATTCTCGATGAAGCGCTGGAACGCATCGCGCATCTTGTCAAACGTACCGTAGTAATCGAGATGATCGGGATCAACGTTGGTGACAACAGCGATCGTGGACGGCAAGCGCAGGAATGTGCCATCGCTCTCATCGGCTTCCACCACGACCCATTCGCCGGTGCCGAGCCGCGCGTTGGTGCCGTACTGGTTGATGATGCCGCCATTGACGACGGTGGGATCAAGGCCGCCCGCATCCAGCAACGCGGCGACCATGGTGGTGGTGGTCGTCTTGCCGTTGGTTCCAGCCACCGCGACGCAAGCTTTCAGCCGCATGATCTCGGCCAGCATCTCCGCGCGACGCACCAGCGGAAGATTTAGCGCACGCGCCGCTTCGATTTCTGGATTGCTGGATTTGACCGCGGACGAATAGACGACGACGGCCGCATCTTTCAGGTTGTCCGCGCTCTGGCCAATGGCAACGGGAATGCCTTGCGCACGAATGCGTTTCACGTTGGCGCCATCCGCCGCATCCGAGCCCTGAACCTTGTAACCAAGGTTGTGCATGATCTCGGCGATGCCGCTCATGCCGATACCGCCGATGCCGATGAAATGGATCGTGCCGATGTCGAGCGGAAGACGTGTCTGGCCGCGAGCGATCATGCGGCCTCCTTCGCGCCGATGCGCTCCACGAGATCGGCCAGGGCTTTCGCGGCATCCGGCTTGCCCAGCGAGCGCGCGATGGTAGCGCGTTTGGCCAGGCCTTGTGGATCGCCAAAAGCTTCTTCCAGAAGGCTTGCAAGCTTGGCGGGTGTGAGGTCGCGCTGCTGGATGCGCCACCCTGCGCCTGCGTCGGCCAGAACGCCGGCGTTCGCTGTTTGGTGATCGTCGGTGGCAAAGGGATAAGGAATAAGGATTGCCGGGCGGCCAATCGCGGCCAGCTCGCCAACAGTTGAGGCGCCGCTGCGTGAAATGATGAGATGGCATGCCGCGATGCGCGCCGGCAAATCCTGAAAGAAGCTGGCCAGCTCGACCTTCACGCCACTGACGGCATAAGCCACGCGGACAAATTCGATATCTTCGGGGCGGCACTGCTGTACGATTTCCAGCCGGGATTTGATCGGCAGCGGCAATAGCGCAACGGCGGCGGGTACGATGTCGCTCAAAGCGCGCGCGCCTTGGCTGCCGCCGAACACCAGCAGATTGATCGGACTATTCGCATCGAGCGGCGGATAGGGCGAACCGGCAAGTGCTGCGGCTTCCGGGCGCACGGGATTTCCCGTCAAGGTAATCGAGGAATTGGCAGGTGCAAAGCGGGCAAACGGAAACGATGCCGCAATTGCTTTCACGCGCGACGCGACCAGCCGGTTGACACGACCCGGGACTGCGTTCTGTTCGTGAATAGCGGTGGGATAACCGCCGAGCAAAGCGGCGATCATCACCGGCAAGCTTGGATACCCCCCAAAGCCGACGACGGCAGCGGGCTTGATATGCAGAAGCTTGCCGAATGCGGCGATGACGCCGGCAAGAACCTCGAACGGGAAAAGCAGCCGCGCGATGAACGAACCTTCCGAAGGCGAGCCGGACGGAACCGTTTCTATCCGCGCGCCGGGGAAAGCCGCGCCGTAATTCCGGCCGCGCGAATCCGTCATCACCACGATGCTGTCGCCACGATGCATCAGTTCCGACGCAAGCGCTTGCGCCGGAAACAGATGGCCGCCGGTGCCGCCTGCAGAAAGCACGATGGTTGTCATGCCACGCGCCCTCCCAAAATGGTTTGCACGCGCGGTTCGCGAGACGGCATCTGCGGACGTTGACGCGTAACAGCCAACGCAAAGCCGACTGTCAGCGCTACAGCGAACAAGGATGAGCCACCGTAAGAAATCAAAGGCAGCGTCATGCCCTTTGCCGGTAGCAAGCTGACAGCGACACCCATATTAATGAACGCCTGCACGGCCAGGACAACCGCAAGGCCTGCGCCGGCCAATTGCGTAAACGGATCGCGCGCGTGCGCCGAACGCAGTAACAAGCGCACCGTGAGCGCGCAGAATAACGCGGCGATCACGCCGCACAGCACAAGGCCGAATTCCTCACCAGCCACCGCGAAGATAAAATCCGAATGCACATCCGGAATGCGGTATTTGATCGTGCCGGCGCCAGGGCCGACGCCGAAAAGTCCGCCACGCTGAAAGGCCTGCAACGAGAGAACGGCTTGATAGCCAGGATCGCCGGACGTGAGAAACTGCGCAAAGCGGTGCTGTATATAAGGAAAGAGCGTATAGGCCAGCACACCAATTCCAGCGCTGCCGCCAACGAATGCGCCGATCCAGATCGCCGGCAGGCCTGCGAAGAACAGGAGCGCACCCCAGAGCGCCAGCAATAACCCGGTCTGTCCCACGTCGGGCTGCAGCATAAGAATTGGAATGGCCGGTGCGATCAGCAGGAACGTGACGAGTTCCTTGCGCAGGCGCATGGGCCACCGATCCGCCAGAATGGCCGCGCCCAGAATGGCGAATCCGGGCTTGAGAAATTCCGACGGCTGCAAGGTAAGGCCGCCAAAGTCGATCGAACGCTTAGCACCAAGGACCTCGTGGCCCGCGAACAGAACGACAATCGAGCCGATCAACGCGAGCGCAAAGACCACGGCCGCCGTGGTCTTCAGCGCCTCAACGGAAAGCGTGGAAGCGGCGATCAGTATGACGGCAGCCGCAGCCGCAAAGCCAGCCTGCTTCAGCGCATAGTAAAAGTTGCCGGCGCTCATTGGGCCGCCGGTTGCCGCGGGGCTTGCTGCGAACGCGAGGATCAGGCCGATGGAGATCAGGGCCAGCACAATAAACAATGTCCAGCGATCGATGGTCCACCACCACACCGCAAAACCACTTTTGTCGGCACGAGAGATCATGATGCCTCCCTCACCGGATGTGCCGAGAGCCGCGTGGCGGCATCGCGAAACGCATTACCCCGCGCTTCATAATCCTTGAACTGGTCGAACGAAGCGCAGGCCGGTGACAACAGGACGACCGGGGCGGCCTCGTTGCCTTTGCTGGCGTCGGCAAAGGCTTGCTCCACAGCGCGATTGAGCGTGCCGCTGATCGTATGAGGCACATCGCCCAAGCTGCGCGCGAAATCATTAGCCGCTTCGCCGATGAGATAGGCTTTGCGGATACGCGCGAAACTCGGCTTCAGACTCTCAATGCCGCCTTCCTTCGCGCGGCCGCCGGCGATCCAGTAAATATCCGGAAAACAGACTACCGCGCGCTCCGCGGCTTCGGCGTTCGTTGCTTTGGAATCGTTTATAAAACGAACCTTGCCAACGCGCCCGACATCTTCAATACGGTGCGGCAGCCCCGGAAAGCGGGTGATGGCGGAAACAATCGCATCCGTATCGCCGACGAAGCGGCGCGCCGCTGCAAAAGCCAGCGCGATATTCTGCCAATTGTGTGCGCCGGGAAGATGAGCGGCAGCCGAAAGCTCCATCACTTTTGCCGCGCGGCCACCGGACGCATCATACAGAACGCCGTCGAGCACGAAGATGCCGCGGCCAAGAACCTTACCGACCGAGACCGGCAGTGCTTCAGGACTACCGTTCGAGGCAAAGCGCGTATAGATCGCAGCGGACTGTGCGTCATCTACCCCGATACAAATGCGCCCGTCTTTCGCGGTTTGCGCCAAAAGCTTCGCCTTGACCGCGGCATAACCTTCAAGCGAACCGTGACGATCGATATGGTCCGGCGTGATATTCGTCAGCACCGCAACATCCGGCGTAAGGCCGGGCGCCAGATCGATCTGATAAGACGAGGTCTCAAGAACGTAGATTGTCTTGCTGCCATCTTGCGAAAGATCAAGCCCAGGCTTGCCGATGTTGCCGCCGATTTCGGCGTTGAAGCCGCACGAAGACAGGATGTGGCCGATCAGTGCTGTTGTTGTCGACTTGCCGTTGGTCCCCGTGATCGCGACCAGCGGCGCGCGACCGGGGCTGCTGCGATCCGACCTGATCTCGCGGGCAAAAAGTTCAAGATCGCCGATCACCGGCACATTGTAGGCCTTCGCATGCTCGACAATTTCATGCGGCTTTGGATGCGTCAGCGGGATACCGGGGCTGAGAATAAGAGATTTTAAGGATGCCCACGGCCATTCACGCCAGGGCTGCACCCTCACGTCGGAAGAAAGTTCGCCGCGCGACACGCCGCCATCGTCCCACGCAAAAACGCGTGCGCCGCCCGCAACCAGTGCTTCCGTGGCGGAAATGCCGGAACGCGCCAGCCCAAAAACGCCGACGTCGTGATTTGCGAAGGAGCGCGCCGCGATCATCCCATCACCGCAGCTTCAATGTCGAAAGCCCGATCAGGGCGAGCACAACGGAAATGATCCAGAAGCGGATCACGACCGTGGACTCCTTCCAGCCGAGCTGTTCGAAATGGTGATGGATCGGCGCCATGCGAAATACGCGTTTGCCGGTGAGCTTGAAAGACGCAACCTGCACAATCACCGATACCGCTTCCATCACGAACAGACCGCCGACAATGGCAAGAACGATCTCGTGTTTGGTGGCAACAGCCACGGCGCCCAGCGCGCCGCCAAGCGAGAGAGAGCCGGTATCGCCCATAAACACCATCGCAGGCGGCGCGTTGTACCAGAGAAAGCCTAGGCCCGCGCCAAGCAGCGCCGCGAGGAATATCGTGAGTTCGCCCGTTCCCGCTACGTAGTGCAATTGCAGATAGTCCGAAAACTTCACGTTGCCGACCAGATAAGCGATCAGCGCGAAGGCCAGCGCGGCAATCATCACCGGCACTATGGCCAAACCATCGAGGCCATCGGTCAGGTTCACTGCGTTCGAGGCACCGACCATCACCAACCCGCCGAACACGATGAACGCCGAATAAAACGGGATGAGCGCGGACTTCAGAAAAGGCACGGCGAGGCGATTGGAAAGATCCGGCGCCTCAAGCTTCATGAGCCAGTAAGTGGCAATGAGCGCCACCACAAACTGGAAAAGCAACTTTACGCGGCCGCTGACGCCGTCGGACGAGCGCCTGGTCACTTTCAGATAGTCGTCCGCAAATCCCAGCAGACCGAAGGTGACGGTCACGAACAGAACGACCCAAACGTAGGCATCCGTCAAATCCGCCCAAAGCAACGTAGCAACCAGCGAAGAAACAAGAATAAGCAATCCGCCCATCGTGGGCGTACCCTGTTTCTCGACGATGTGACGTTGCGGACCGTCGGTACGGATTGGTTGTCCCTTACCCTGTTTCTGACGGAGCCACGCGATCACGCCTGGACCCATCCAGAAGGCAATCAGCAACGCCGTTACCACCGCACCGCCGGCACGAAAAGTGATGTAACGGAAGACATTGAGCACCGCGAACTGATCGGCGAGAGGAACAAGAAAATAGTGCAGCATTTTTCCCCTATGCCCCGCGCGCTTTCAAAGCTTCGATCACAACGGCCATTTTGCTGCCCAAGGAACCTTTCACGAGCACCACATCGCCCGCGCGAATGTCGGCGGCGACTTGTGGCGCGATATCCGATGACAGCGCGCCATAGGCGCCGCGCCGCGAAACGGGCAGCGCCTCCCAAAGCGCTGCCATGCTGTTGCCGTTCGCATAGACTTGATCGACGCCTGCCGCTTCCACATCGCGCGCGATAGCCGCGTGGTGCGCGCGCGCATCGGGACCCATTTCGAGCATGTCGCCGACCACAGCGATGCGACGGCCGCCTTTGCCGAGTTCCGTCGCGCCAAGCAGCAAAAAGGCTGCGGACATTGAGGCCGGATTGGCGTTGTAGCTTTCGTCAATCACTTCAGCTTCGCCACCGTGAATCTTGATCCTGAAGCGCGCGCCACGTCCCTTAAGAGCGGAGAAGTCTTCCAACGCCGCCGCTGCGTTCAGAACATCTCCATCGAGCGCCGCCACGGCCAGTAACGCCGCCAAAGCGTTGCGCGCAATGTGACCGCCGGGCGCACCAATACGGAAGGTGCTGTGCTTGCCCAGGATTTCAAATTCCACCTTCATGCCGCCGTCCGACGGCGCCATGGACAGAAGGCGCGCATCGCTTTTGGCAGCTTCGCCAAAGGTCAGGACGCGGCTGACGGACGACTGCTTGGCGCGCCCTATAAGCCGGCCGGCATAGGGACTGTCGGCCGGGACAATCGCCGAACCGCCGGGCGTGATGCCTTCAAAAATTTCCGATTTGGCGTCCGCAATTGCTTCGCAACTTCCGAAGAATTCCAGGTGCGCCGGCGCAATGGTGGTAATCATCGCGACGTGCGGGCGCACAAAGCTGGCGAGATTTCGCACTTCACCAAAATGGTTCATGCCGATTTCGAAGATGCCGAACTGGGTATTCTTCGGCATCGACGCCAGGCTCAACGGCACGCCCCAATGATTGTTGTATGACGCTGACGAAGCGTGCGTGCGGCCAAGTGCGCCAAACGCCAGCCGAAGCATCTCTTTGGTTGTCGTCTTGCCGGCGCTGCCGGTAACACCCACGATTTTCGCGTTGCTGCGAGCGCGGGAGGCCCTGCCGAGATCTTCCAGGCCGCGCTGTGTATTGGCGACTGTCAGAAGCGGAGCATCAACGGAAATATTGTCAGGCGTTCGCGAGACCAACGCCGCAGCGGCTTTAGCATTCAGCGCGGCGCTGACGAATTCGTGACCGTCGCGCGCATCGCCTTTCAGCGCGATGAAAAGATCGCCGGGTTTCAATGTACGCGTATCGATCGACAAGCCATTGACTTCAAACGCCCGGAACGCGTGGCCGAGCGTGGCGCTTTCGCAATCGGAGGAGGTCCACAGCGCGCTCATGCCGGCCGCCCGCCAAGCTGAATGGCGGCTTTGATCGCCTCGTCGCGATCAAGGAACGGGCGCGTTTCGTTGCCGATCGTCTGGCCGGACTCATGCCCCTTGCCGGCGATGACGAGCACGTCACCCGGCTGCAGCGCGGAAATGCCTGCGTGAATGGCTTCGGCGCGATTGCCGATCTCCTTCGCGCCAGGTGCGCCCGATAGCGTTTCCTTTCGAATCGCCGCTGGGTCTTCGCTGCGCGGATTGTCGTCCGTCACGATCACGTCATCGGCAAAGCGCGCGGCAACGGCGCCCATCAGCGGACGCTTGCCTTTATCGCGGTCGCCGCCGCAGCCAAAGACAACGTGCAGTCTGCCATTTACGTGAGGGCGGACGGCCGCAAGCACAGTTTCCAGTGCATCAGGCGTATGCGCATAGTCGACATAAACTAGCGCGCCAGATTTTGCATATGCTACTTTTTCAAGGCGCCCGGATGCGCCTTGCAAATGCGACAAGGCCTCAAACACCTTCGGGGCAGCATCGCCAAGACCAATAGCGAGCCCCGCGGCGACCAGCGCGTTCGACGCCTGAAAACCTCCGGCCAGTGGCAACTCCACGTCGTACACCTGACCGTCATACGCGATGCGCAAAGCTTGGCCGTCGCCGTGCGGCGTATGCGACAACAATGCCAGAGTTTCGCCTTTCTCGCCGACGGTAAGCGTCTTCAATCCACGCTTGTGCGTGGCTGCAAGAAAATCTTGTGCATGATCGGCATCGACGTTGACCACCGCCACGCCATTGGCGTGAACCAGCTCGTTGAACAGGCGAAGTTTGGCCGCAAGGTAATGATCGAAGTCTGCATGATAATCCAGATGATCGCGCGTCAGGTTGGTGAAGGCGCCCGCGGAAATATCCACGCCGTCGAGCCGATACTGATCAAGGCCGTGGCTGGAAGCTTCCAGCGCCAGCCAGTCCACATTCTCGTGTTTCAATTTGGCAAGCAGCCGATGCACTTCCACCGGATCGGGTGTCGTATGCCGAAGCGTGAATTCGCCGGACGGTGCAATCACGCCAATCGTGCCAAGGCTGGCGGCCGCGTGGCCCAGGTGCGCCCAAATCTGGCGCAGGAAGACTGACACCGACGTTTTACCGTTGGTGCCGGTGATGGCCGCGACGGTTTTCGGCTGATCGCGAAAGAAAGTGGCGGCGAAATGCGCCAGGCGCAGTCGCGGATTTTCATCCGCAATGAAGCGAACGCCGAGCGATTGCGCAGACGCGGCGGTATCCGGACGACCCAACACCGCAACCGCGCCGCGCTTCACCGCGTCAGCGATGAACTTTGCGCCGTCGGCATGGGTTCCGGGGAGTGCCGCAAAAAGATAGCCCGGCTTCACCTCGCGGCTATCGCTCGCGAGCCCGGAAAAGTCCTTCACCGCCTCCATGGTTCTGGAGTCCACGTTACCCAAACGGACTGTCGCTGCGGAATGTGTTTCCATTATGGAGAGTTTCCGGCGTCGGCGACTGCCCGCGGCATTCCCAGAATGGGCGCGATCCGCGCTATCACCGCGCCCGCCAGCGGCGCTGCGGTGTGGCCCGCCAAGGCGAGGCCAAAGGTCGCCTTCGTGCCATGTGGCTCGTCCAGCATCACGAAAACCAGATAGCGTGGATTGTCGATAGGAAAGACGCCGCAGAACGAGGTCAGCAACTGATGCTCGATATAGCGGCCGTTGGAGCCGACTTCCTGTGCCGAACCCGTTTTACCGCCAACATTATAGCCTTCGACGTTCGCGTTCCTGCCGGTGCCATCGGTGACGACATACCGCAAAAGGTCGCGCATCGCTGCGCTTGTCGCGGGCTTGATCAATTGCTCCCCGCGCGAATCTTCGGGATGTTTCAGGAAAGTCGGTGTGATCTTTCGCCCGCCGTTCACCACGATAGACGCAGCGGTCACGAACGCGAGTGGCGTAACCGCGATACCATGACCGAAGCCAATGGTCGCCGTTTCGATATCGCCCCAGTGCAACGGGATGCTGGGCGTGCGGCTTTCCGACACTTCGGCATGAACCGGCATGAGCAGACCGAGATTGGCCAGAAACGCACGCTGGCGATCCGCACCGGATCGTAGCGCAATCTGGGCCGTGCCGGCGTTGGAGGATTGCGCCAGAATATCGCGCGCCGCCATGAAAGCCGGCATGTGCTCCGCATCATGGATGGTGTAGCGACCGAGCTTGAAACCGCTGCCCACCGGAAACAGTTCATCCATCCGCGTGGTATGATCTTCGTTCGCCATCGCGAAGGTGAATATCTTGAATACGGAGCCAAGCTCGTAGGTGTCCTGCGCCATGCGATTGCGGTCGGACTCCTTGTCGAAGTTGCGCGCGTTGGGATCGAAATCCGGCAAAGAAGCCATCGCGATGATTTCGCCGGTGCGCACGTCGATCACGATTCCGCCGGCGGCCTTGGCGCTGAATTCAGTCTTGCTGAGTGCCAGTTCGTGGGCGAGCGCATATTGCACACGCATATCGAGCGAGAGCTGCACAGGATGCGTGTTGGAGCGCAATTCCGCATCCAGACCGCGCTCAATGCCAGAAAGCCCATGGCCATCGGAATCGGTAACACCGATGACCTGCGCGGCCGCGCTGCCTTCCGGATAGAAACGCTTCTGCGAGCGGGGAAATTCAATGCCCGGAAGGCCAAGGCTCATCACCCGGTCCTGGACGTCAGGCGAAATCTGGCGCGCGACCAGAACGTAGGGATGCTTGCTTTCAAACATATGCAGCAAGCGTGGTTCGCTGGCCCCGATGACTTGCGCCAGTGCATGCGCTGCCTGCGCGCGATCGCTGAAGGCGGCAGGGTGCGCATAGACATCGTGAACCGGCAAATCACGCGCCAGAAGCTGGCCGTTTCGATCAACAATGTCGGCACGTGAAAGCACTGCCCGCGCCGGCTTATGTGCGGCGTCGCCGCCGCCTTTCAGCAGCGTCACATCAATGAGCCGAACCCCAACCAGCGCAAACGCCGCGACGCAAAGCGCCGCGGCGATGACGATGCGCCTCTGCAGAATGGTGGGAGCCTCGACTGCGCTCATGCGTCAGAAGCCGGTGCGGACGGATGCGGGATGGATATGCGCATCCTGCACCGGCACTTCATCGCTGGCGTTGCGGATGGGTGCATCGCCGGGATTGAGAGCCTGACCACGGCGCGGAAGAAGTTCCAGCGACGAGAGTTCGATGGATGGCGTATCGGTCAAACCAAGCTGCTCTTCGGCCAGTTGCTGAATGCGCGCGGGGTTGGCGACCTTGCTCCATTCGGCCTGCAGCACGGTGGTTGCCGCGTGCTCCTGCAGGATCTGATGCTGGGCCACGGCGAGTTGAAGATTCGCCATGCGCGTATCTTCCGACACGCGGTAGAGCGCAAGACACGCAAGGCCGGTGATCGCCACGAAGAGGAAGTTCAGAACACGCACCATGGCTTTTCTCCTTTAAGCCGCGAGGCGTTCGGCGGCGCGAAGCCTTGCCGAACGTGCACGCGGGTTGTGGTCGATCTCGCCTTCGCCGGGGCTGCGCGGGCGAGAACCCAAAAGCTTGAATGCCGGTTTGCGCGTGGCGCGCTCGGGCGCGTGGCGCGAGGCGGCGGCAACCTTGCCGCTGCGCTGGGCCAGAAACTGTTTGACGATGCGATCTTCCAGCGAGTGGAACGAGACGACAGCGAGCCGGCCTTGCGGTTTCAGCACGCGCTCGGCGGCTTCAAGGCCGCGTTCCAGTTCGCCCAACTCGTCGTTCACATGGATGCGCAGCGCCTGGAAGGTGCGCGTGGCGGGATGGATGGGATGGCGCGCGGCGCCTGGGCCTTGCGCTTGCTTCACGATGTCAGCCAGTTGTGCGGTGCGCGTGATGGGGCGCGCGGCGACGATGACCTTGGCGATGCGGCGCGAATTGCGCTCTTCGCCGAGGCGGAAAATGATGTTGGCCAATACGGTTTCATCGGCGGTGTTCACGACGTCGGCGGCGCTTTCGCCGTCGCGGCTCATGCGCATGTCGAGCGGGCCGTCTTCGCGGAACGAGAAGCCGCGTTCGGATTGATCGATCTGAAAAGACGACACGCCGATGTCCAGCATCACGCCATCGCTTTTGGTTTCGCCGGCCGCTGCGAACAGCGCGTCCATTTCGGAGAAGCGGCCCAGCGCCAGCGTGAGGCGGCCGGAAAATTCTTTCGCCATCGCCTGCCCGCGCGCGATGGCATCGGGATCGCGGTCGATTCCGAAAACGCGACATTGCGCGGCTTGCAGCAACGCGCGGCTATAACCGCCGCCGCCGAAGGTGCCGTCGATATAGTGCGCGCCATCGCGCGGGGCTATGGCTTCCAGCACTTCGTTCAGCATCACGGGAATGTGGCCGCTCATGCCGCACCACCTTCGCGCAAGGCGGCAGCGCGCTTGAGGCGTTCGGCCTGGTAGGCGGCAAAGCGTTCGCTATCCCAGATCTGAAACTTCGTTCCCATGCCGACGAAGGTGATGCGCTCCTTCAATCCGGCGTGGGCAATGAAATCGGCCGGCAGCACGACGCGGCCGTTTTCATCGCGCGCCAGAAGTTTTGTCATCGATATGACGGCGAAGACCTTGTCGTCATGCTCGGGCGAGAAGAACGGATCGAGGGCCGCCTGCTTGCGATGAAATGCTTGCAGCACATCTTCGCCGAAGGCTTCGAGCACCGGCGCCGAGAACGACGGCAGCACATAGACGCCGGGCGTGTTTTGCGCGGAGAGAATTTCTCGATACGGCGCGGGGATGCAGACGCGCCCCTTGCCGTCGAGCGTGCCGGCGACCGTCGATAGAAACGGTTTGATGTCGCCCGTCATGCGGAAACCCGGCCCCCTGGTCCGCATGGCCTCCGTGGATTTCAGTGCCTTCGCCTGATGGCGTTCAGCGCACCCGAATCATGGGCTATCGGACAGTGTGGGATAGCATGGGAAATTATGGGAAGTCAAAGGAAAAGCCAGCAAAATAAGGGGTTTGCGACTACCACTGCTGGACTCGACTCATCCATTACTTGATTCCGCGTGAACGAATACGAAACACCGAAACCGTACTGCAACCCTTCTTAAGAATGGCTTAAGCATCGCTCCCGAATTGAAACAGCGGAGCGCAACCGTGACCACCATCGCGATGAACGCAATCGGCTTCGTGCGCGGCGGGCGCGACGAACCCATCGACGACAACTGGGACACGGTCGAAGCCGACATCGTTCTGGACCCCGCGCAGTTCGGCGCGGACGCCACCGCGGCACTGGCCGACTTCTCCCACATCGAAGTGGTGTTCAGCTTCAACCGCGTGCCCGACGACGAGATCCAGACCGGCGCGCGCCACCCGCGCGGGCGCACCGATTGGCCGAAGGTTGGCATCTTCGCGCAACGCGGCAAGGGGCGGCCCAACCGCATTGGCGTAACCGTGTGCCGCCTGCTGGAAGCAGATGGATTGCAGCTGCGCGTGCGCGGGCTGGACGCGATCGACGGCACGCCGGTGTTGGATATAAAGCCCGTGATGAAAGGCTTTCTGCCACGCGGCGAAATTCGCGAACCGGCCTGGGCGGGCGAACTCATGAAAGGTTACTGGTAGCGGCCAGTTCCTCCTTTCGCCAGCTTCAGCAGCGCGTTGGTTTGCGCGCGCCATTCGCGGATGCGCCGGTTGAGCGCGCGCACCTCGCGGGTGTAGCGGCCATGCACAAGCCTGTTGCGGTTGCCTGCCGGCGCGCCGCAGCGCCAACGCGATGGTTTTTGGCGCAATTGCTGGGGTGTTGAATTCAAGATTCCACCATCCCCTCCCCCGTCTTCACATGCTCCACGATCATGCGATGGCGGGTTTCTTCCGTGCCGCCGCGCAGGCGCGCGGTGGTTTTGCCCACCGTTGCGCAGGAAACGAGCATCGCGGAAATGCGGTCCATGAAGCTGAGGCAGGTTTCCACCGAGGTATCGCTGCGCATGACGTATTGGGAGAGATTCCCGATCAGATCGGCGCAAGCGGCAAGCTGGCGGTCCAGGATTCCGGCGGTGTCCTGATCGTCTGTAACGGGCCGGTATTCGATAATATCTGTCATTATAAGCCTTTCTTACCATACATAGTCCTATTATAAGAACAAAACAGGAACAGTCAAGTGGCTTGCGGATGGCAACGGAACGGACTGGCGCCTGCAGTCCATGGCTGCAAGCTACGCTGGAAGGCCAAGCGGCGAAGGTGCAAGAATTGCCCAAGGGTTCGCGCGGGTTGCGTGGGGGCAGTTTGAAAACAAGAAAAACGAAGAGGGCCGTTTTTGGGGCAGTGTTGCTGGCTGGCGCCAGCACAGTTGCTCCGGCGTTTGGCGCAGAAGCCCCGCCTTCGGTTCAGATCAGGAACCTGACCGTAGATATACATGTTGCCGCCAATGGCGGCAGCGTCGAGACAATCCATTCCGAAATTCGCGCAAATAATGCCGCGACAGCCATGCGGCTGGGCCAAACCGCTATCGGCTACGACAGCTCGTTGGTAGATCTGAAAATCGTCGAAGCCCATACGCTCAAGCAAGGCGGCGCCAAAATCCCGGTCAGCGCCAGTGCCATTTACGACCAAGCTGCACCAGACGCCGCACAAGCTCCCATGTTCACCGAACAGCGCGCGAAAACCATTGTCTTCCCGCAATTCGCATCAGGCGACACCGCCGTTTACACCATCAGGCTGACATCCAAACAGCCTCTTATCGCCAGACAATACTGGTATGGCGACCTTTTCTCGCGCATTGCGGCATTCGACAATGTAAGGGAAACGATAACCGCGCCGAAGAGCCTGCCGCTTGCGGTCGAGAATCATGGAGTGGCTTTCAGCAAGTCAGCGCGCGGCAACGATATTGTTTACAGCTGGCGCTATGCCGCGCCCAAACCGGTTGAAGCAGCCCAAACACTTGTTTCGCCGCTCGACAGCGAGCCGCGGTTTTTTGTTTCCACTTTCAAAAATTACGCGGAACTGGGACGCATCTATGCAAGGCTTTCCGATCCAATGTCTGCAGTGACACCCAAAATAAGAGTGTTGGCGAACCAGATCACCGGAAATGTCACGGATCGGCGCATTCAGGCGCAACGGATTTACGAATGGGTTAGCCAGCACATCCGATATGTGGCCGTTGAACTGGGCAAGGGCAGCCTGGAACCGCACGCCGCGGAGACCGTTTTATCCAACGGCTATGGTGACTGCAAAGATCACGTTGTTCTTTTGAGCGCGCTTCTCAAAGCAAAGAATATCGCAAGTTACGGCGTGCTGATAAACGCAACAAACAGCTACACCCTGACAAGCGTACCAACGTTCATACAACTCGACCACATCATCATCTGGATACCGGAATTCAAAACCTACGCGGACAGCAGCGCGATTGTGGCGCCGTTCGGCATTCTTCCGTTTCAGGAATACGGCAAGCCGGTTGTTTATGTGGATCAGGTGCATGCCGCGCAGGGGAGAATACCTGTGCTGCAACCGGGCTTGGCTTCGGTGACCACCCGTACGGCTTCGCACCTCGGCAAAGACGGAGTTCTCAGCGGCGTGACAACAACATCCACATCCGGCCCTTATACGATCCTGTTGCGGTCAGTTGGATTGGCCGCGCAA
>DATAUZ010000019.1:0-193677 GCA_036267995.1 Rhizomicrobium sp. | reverse complement strand
AGGTAGTTCAACCGGTTATGCGATCACCGGCCGGCGCGAGAGTTTCGCCCGCCCAAACGGGTCAGAACGGTAAAATTGCCTCCGGAAGTCGGTTTTCGGGAGCGGGGTTTATTGGGCAATCGGGGGGAAGTGTCAATACGACGTCAACGCCGGGAAACGCGAAAAAATCCCCCACGCGCCAAGACGTTATGCCCCCACGCTAAACCGGGCCGAAGAGGTTTTTCAAGACGGGATCGTTGGCGAGTTCCCGCGGATCCGGCCTGGTCCTTGTCGCGGGGGCGGCCGGGATCATGAATTCCGAAAATGCCTGAAGAATCGCTGGCCAGCGCGCCGCCATCAGGTGCCGGTATTCCACCCCGCCCTTGCCGTGGCGGAAAAAGCCGCGATGTTCCAGGTCAATCCGGGTTCCGGCATCCGTCGCGAAGAAAAGGATTTCCACCTCGCTGGCCCGCGCCGGGTTGGGTTCCGGCACGTTGCCCGGCCCGATATGCCAGCGCAGCACCATCTTTTCCGGCGGAACCCAGCGCAACACCCGCGCCATGTCACAGCGGAACCCCTCCGGCCCGCGTTCCCACAACGCGCCGCCTTTGCGGCCTTCGAAGGTGAGGTCCTCCAGCGAATCGGCGGACCAGGTAAATTCGTGCGGCCACCAGCGGACAATGTCGTGGCGGAACCGCTCAAACGTGGATGCAAGGCCACCCTGCACGACGATCTGGCAATGCACAGAGTCGTCGCTGAAATCCACAGGCCGGACCGGGTTGGTCATGGCGTTTCGTTCCATCGGTAGTCTAAGTAACGGAGGCCCGCGCCTTCACGTTCCAGGCATCCTACGCATCTGTATTAAAGAAGCATCGAAGAAATCCTTCGCGATGAAGAAAAAACATCACGCGCCTCACCATCGGCAACCGGAAAGCGCAGAACGCGGCCTGTGGTTGTATGGAACGCATCCGGTGCGTGCGGCGCTCGCCAATCCCAACCGGAAGGTCAAACGCGGCGTCTTCACAACGCGTGCCGCCGAGACAATCGGAAGCGCGCTGCTTGGCCGCGTGCGCCATGAGATTGCGGAAAGCGATGCCATTGGCCGGCTGTTACCGGCTGGTGCGGTTCATCAGGGTGCGGCGCTTCTTTGCGAAGCGTTGCCGCACCGCGATCTGGACGAACTGCTGTCGCAGCCTACCGAACGGCGCCGCGTGGTTCTGGTGCTCGACCAGATTTCCGATCCGCACAATGCGGGCGCGATTTTGCGCTCAGCGGCGGCGTTCGGCGCCAGCGCCGTGATTGTTCAGGATCGTCACGCGCCGGATGAAACCGGCGTGCTGGCGAAAGCGGCCTCCGGCGCGCTCGACGTTGTGCCTTACGTAACAGTGGTGAACATCGCGCGTGCGCTGGAAGATTTGGGGCAGCTCGGCTTCTGGCGTGTGGCGCTGGCAGGCGACGGCGAACAATCGTTAAACGAAGCGGTTTCGTCTCGCGATATCGCGCTGGTCCTGGGCTCGGAAGGCGACGGCATCCGCAGGCTAGTGCGCGAACGTTGCGATACCGCTGCCGCCATTCCCATCGACCGCGACATGGAAAGCCTGAATGTCTCCAATGCCGCGGCGGTGGCGCTTTACGAGATACGCCGCGCCTGACTTGCAAGGGAACTTGCGGCTTCCCAATTCATTATCTGACACAGGCCAACGAGGGATGGGACATGCGTTCGTGCTTGCTATGGCTGATCGGCGTGCCGATTCCGTTCATTATTCTTCTTTGGATACTGACCGGACACGCCTGATTCAGAACAGCGCGGCAACCGTGTTTTCGCCGCCGAAGTTTTCAATGAACACCAGCACCTTATAGCCTTCGGCCATTTTCAGGTTGCCGTCCGCATCGTGCAGTAGAATGCCGTCGTTGCTCATGGTGCCGGTCCTGGCATCGAAATCGAATTTCGGCACCAGGCCTTTATATTGCGTGCGGATCAGGGTGAAGAGAACGCGCGCGTTTTCCGGCGCCAGCCGCACGCAGCCCGCACTTGCGCGTGTGCCAAGCAGGCCGATGTCGCCGCCGGTTGCGGCATGAATGGCGAGGCCGGTTTTGCTGCCGTTCTTCACCCAGTTGAAGAACATTGCGTAAGGCATCGGCTGATTCCACTGGATGGAATGATAGTGCGTGAACAGCCGCCGTGAATCGAGTTCGTAATAACCGGCCGGCGTATAACTCGGCAGCCGCAAACCGGCATCGTTATGCTCGACGCGCTCGCGCCCGGTCGATACCGGCCAGTTGTAGAGCATCACCAGGTTGCCATCGCCCTGCTTCTGAAACACATACATACGCTGCGCCAGCGGACCGTTTTCAGCTTTGCTGACATAAAGAAACAGGCTGAAGTTATCGACCATGTCGCGCGTAAGGCTGTCGCGAAGGCGATCGGAAACGCGTGCAAGTTCGGCGGGGCTCGGCGGCGTTCCAGATGCGGCAGGCGGCAGCGGCGCTTCCTGGCTTTGCGGCACCAGCGGCGGCGCGATATGCGGCGCGACCGGCCGCACGGCTTGCGACGCAATTTCCAGATCGACCTGCGGCTTGAATGCAAGCGATGGCGTGTTGCGCGCAACTTCCACCGGTTTCGATTCGGAAACCTGCGGGCGCAAGGTCGGCGCATGGGGCGTCAGCACTTCCGGCTGAACCGCAGGCTTTTCAATTTCAGCGACGCGGCGCTGCGGCGGCGCTTTTGCGATGCGCACACGCTTCACGGATTGCGCAACCGTAACAGACTTCGGGAGCGCGCGATGTGTTGCCCTGCGTGTGGCCTGCGCCACTTGCACCGGCGCGGGCTGCAGCGCTTCGGCAAGGCGCTGCGAAAGCACGACGGTTTGCGTTTGCGCCGCCGCCCAACCGGGCTGCAGCACGCGATCGTTCAAGGCGATAGCCGCCTCGCCACCCAGCCGCATGGCGACGGTTCCGGTCTGGTGCGCGGTTCTTGCGAGATCGGGGTTCTGCGCTAGGAAAATAGCGATCGCATAGGCGGAAGCCGCCGCGATGTAGATGCCGCTAAGTTTGCGCAACGAACCCATTTACGCCCAGCCCATCCCGTAGATGGCGGTTAGCCAAGAGCGGCCACGCCTGTCTCGTTTCGGCGCAGCTCGCGGTTAACAGGATCGCTGGAAACAGCTTTTCGGGCAAGACCTTGTCCCGTGAAGTCTGGGTGACGGCGGCTGGCGCGGGCGGTCAGGGTTAAGAGAGGGACGCCACGTAGGTCGGCCCGCCAGGATAGTCCTGCACCAGCAGGAGAACCCGGTAACCGCTGGCAAGAATGGGGTTTCCCTGGGCGTCGGCCTCCATGACGCCATCGACACTGGTGGTGTCGCGGAGGGGGTCGTAGGCGAAGACAGGGACTGTACCGCGCTCTTCCGCCTGGAATCGCTTGAACAGCATCTCGGCTTTTTCGGGCGGCATGCGGACGCAGCCGCCAGAGGCGCGGCGGCCCAGGTCGGCCACATGGCCGATGCCGGAATGCAGCGCGATGCCTGTCATGTGGCCATGAAGATTGTAGTTCCAGAACATCGCCCATGGCATCGGCGCACCATGCCAGCGTCTTGAAAAATGTCTGCGGTCGAAACGGTTCGGGTCGAGTTCGAAGAGGCCGGTAGGCGTGGTGGTGAAATATTTTTCGCGCATTTCGCGGCCTGTGGAAACCGGAAACGATTCTTCGAACGCGAGCTGACCGGATGGATCCTTGTGGAACACATACATGTGCTGTGCCCACGGACCGGACGCCGCCTTGCTCACATACAGAAAGACATCGAAGTACGGATAGAGATGCGCGGGAACGGACGAGCGCACGCGCAACGCCACCTCCTCCACCTGATCCTGCGGTGTGACGGTGGGAAATTCTGGCGCAACCGGCTGAAGTGCGCTTGCCGGCACGATCGCATACGACGCCTGCGCCAGCACAATCGGTTTTGCGGCGGCCACCGCCGGAGCCGCAATGCGCGACTCAACGGTTTGTGGAAACAGGGTCGCGACATCGACATGCGCGGCTTGCAAGGCCATGGCTATACCCATGGCGGCAAACGCCACGCACGCCACTCCCGCAAACTCCCTCACCCGCACCATGCCGCAATTTAGCGATGGAATCGCCGCGCGCTCAAGTTGCGCTTTGGCCACGCTGGATATCGTTCTTCAGGGATTTTGTGGATCGCCAGTAACAGAACGCGGCCATGGAACCGGATATCACGCTGGTCATTAGCGCCCAGCGAAGGGAATCAGAGCCGAGCGTGGGTTTCAGAAGATCGCTGATCTTGCCGGTGACGAGCGGACCAAGGCCCAGGCCGATGATGTTGAGCACGAACAGAAACAGCGCCACCGCTTGCGCGCGCATCCGCAACGGCACCAGCGCCTGCGTCGCAGCCAGACCGGGGCCGACATAGATCGCGCCCATCAGTGCGGGGACAATAGCCGCGGCCAGCGCAATCGCCAGATTGGGCGACAGATAGACGATCGGTTGAAACGGGACGGCAATCAGCACGCCGATCATGGGAGGCACCATGATATGGCCGGGATCGCGGCGCGCGAAGCGATCGGAAAAAACGCCGGACATGAACGTGCCAATGGCGCCGGGAATTCCCGTGAGCAACGCCAGCGCGATGCCGATATAAAGCGGCTGCAAGTGATGCGACACGGTGAGGAACAACGGCAGGAATGCGACCGCCGCATAGCCGCCGAAAGCATTTAATGCCGCGCCAAGAGAAATCCAGCGGAACGAACGGCACGACCACAAGAGTTTGATCACGTCCAGAATGTGCGGCGTAGCACCAGTATCGGCAATGTTGTCGGCTTGACCGCGCGTGGGCTCACGCACGGTGAACAGCACAAGAAAAGTGACGATGAGGCCCGGCACGCCCGCCACAAGAAACGCCGGACGCCAGCCATATTTCTGCGCGATCCATCCGCCGCCGAAGAAGGCGATGAGCAACCCGATGTTGAGACCCGCCGAATAGAACGACAAAGCGGTGGCGCGGCGTTCGGGCGGGTAATAGTCGGCGATGAGGGAGTTGATGGACGGGCCGGTGCCGGCTTCACCGACTCCCGTTCCCAGGCGCGCCAGAAGAAGGTGCCAGAATTGCGCTGCCAATCCGCAAAAGACGGTCATGGCGCTAAACAGCGCAAGCGAACCCGCGATGATGTTTCGCCGGTTCATGCGGTCCGCGAAAATCGCCAGCGGCACACCGAGCACGGCATACATCACAGCGAAGACCGTGCCCGAAAGAAAGCCCAGTGCCGCGTCTGTAAGATGGAATTCTTTCTGGATCAGCGGCAGCAGGATGTTGAGGATCTGCCGGTCCAGATAATTGATGACATAGACCAGCGTGACGACAGCCAGAACATAGTGGCGATAGCCGCGCCACGCGCTGAACCCGGTTGCGTGCGGCGCGGCTGCTTCGGTTGGATTCATTCCCCGGCCTCTTCGAATATCGCTCGACAAAGACCCTAGCAGAACCGTTGTGCGCGCACAGCGTCGCTTCTGTCGTAAACGTGATTTGGATTTGACAACATGTCGCTGGAGCTACATCGGCTTACCATGCACCCTGCGGCCGAGAACAGAGGACGCATCATGCATCGCGCGGCTTTGGCTATTTCGATTCTTATCCTGTCTGGGGGTGCGGCAAATACCGCAGCGGCTCAATGGGCGGCGGACCTACCGATGCTGGATTGCGACGGTGTGCCGTGCGTTGAGGCACAAATCGGGACGATGCCCGCAGGCCGTACCGTTATCGACACCGGAGACATCGTTTCGATTGTCGACATGACAGATAGCGCCGCCAGCGGTTTCGGACACGGCAATATGAAAGACGGCCGAGTCTTCAAGGCGGCGCATGCGGCCGCAAGCGTTGGGAACGCGCACCTGGAAAACGTGCCGATTATAGCGATGGCCCTGAACGATTTCATTGCCAAAGGACAAATGCCGCATTCACGCGCGGTGCTGACGTACACGGCATTCAAGGATCGCGTTCTACAACTGGATTTCGCGCATCGCCGCGTGCGCGTCTCCGATGTTCTGACCTCGCCCATGCCTTGCGCATCTGCCTGCGCGCCGCTTCATCTGATTACGTTCGGCAAAAAAGGGCCGCCCATCCTGGTGGCAGAAGGTTTTGCGTTGCACGGCAAACCCATCACCGCTCAGATTGACAGCGTCTATACCGGCGGCTTGTTGATTTACAGCGCTTCCGTCGAGACGCTTGGATTGAGTGCCGCCGCGAAAGGTACAACCCGGACCGAGCGCTTCGCCTTCACGGACGGTGGTGTGGACATGCACAAGTCGGTCGCGCAGTCCATTACCTTCGGCGGCAAGCCGCTGGCCGCGAATGTGCCGCTCTATTTCCCGGCGCCCGGCGTACACCAGCCGGACGGACTGTTTGACGGAACGGTGGGCATTGCATTGATGAAGGACAGCGTTGTCACGCTCGACCTGCACGACATGACGGTCAGCGTGGATCGCAGTTAGCCGAATTTTCCGCTCTTGGCCCAGCCGCGCGGAACGAGACGGCCCGCCTGCGCGCGCGCGCCTTTCCATTCTTTCAGTTCAGATGGTTCGAAGGCGCGGTTGTTCTCGTCTTTCAAACCTCCTTTCCAGGTGAAGGTTGTCGCGTCGAGCAATCCGCCATCCTTGTAACGCTGCAGATAGACGCCCTGCCCGCGTGCCAGCTCGGGCACATCGGAAAGCGGAAAGATGATGAGCTTGCGGTTCTCGCCAATCACCGCAACGCTGTCGCCTTCCACAAACCGGCACACCGCCGCCTCGCCCGGTGTTTTCACGTTCATCACGCGCTTGCCGGATTTTGTCATGGCCACCGCTTCGTCTTCGTTGGTGACAAAACCGTGGCCGGTGCTGGCGGCGAGCAGCAACTTGCGGCCATCCTTGTGCGGGAACATGGCGACGAGATCGGCTTCCGGCGGCAGATCGATAAAGGTGCGGATGGCTTCGCCATTGCCGCGGCCGCCGGGAAGCTTGGCGCAATCCAGCGTGAAGAAGCGGCCGTCGGTGGCGAACATCATCAGCTTGTCGGTGGTTTCCGCATGCACCCAGAAACGCGCGCGGTCGCCTTCGCGATATTTGATGCTGTCGTTCTGTTCCTGATGCCCGCGCAGGCTTCGCAGCCAGCCCTTGGCGGAGCAGACCACCGTGATCGGCTCGCGCTCCACCGCCGTCTCGATGGTGGCGACTTCCTCCGACAGCGTGGACACTTTGGCCACTTCGGATGCTTCGGCGATCTTGGTGCGGCGCGCACCGAGTTTGGTCTTCAGGCCGAACTTCGCGTCAATCGCCTTCACTTCCTCGATCAGGCGCTCGCTCATCAGCTTTTCGGAGCCGACAAGCTTCTTCAATTCCTTCTGTTCTTTGGTCAGCGCATCATGCTCGCGGCGGATTTCCATTTCCTCCAGCTTGCGCAAAGAGCGCAGCCGCATGTTGAGGATAGCTTCGGCCTGCACGTCCGTCAGCTTGAACGTCTTGATCAGCTTCGGCTTGGGCTCGTCTTCGGTGCGGATGATCTTGATGACCTTGTCGAGATCCAGATAGACGATCAGATAGCCGTCCAGCACTTCCAGCCGCGCGGCAATCTTTTCCAGCCGGAACTTGCTGCGCCGTTCCAGCACGTTGCGGCGATGATTGATGAAGGCGGTCAACGCATCCTTCAGGCTCATCACGCGCGGGATCAGCCCGCCGTCCAGCACGTTCATGTTGAGCGAAATGCGCGTTTCCAGATCAGTCAGCCGGAACAACTGCTCCATCAGGATGGCCGCTTCCACGGTGCGACTCTTGGGCGAAAGAACGATGCGGATGTCTTCGGTGCTTTCGTCGTGCACATCGTCCAGCATCGGCAGCTTCTTCTGCTCGATCAGTTCGGCGATGCGCTCGATCAGCTTGGCCTTCTGTACCTGATAGGGAATCTGGTCGATGACGATCTGATAAACGCCGCGCGGGCCTTCTTCCTTCTTCCAGCGCGCCCGCACGCGAAAGCCGCCGCGCCCGGTGCGATAGGCTTCGGCAATAGTGGCGGAATCGTCCACGATGATGCCGCCGGTGGGGAAGTCCGGCCCCTTCACGAACTTCAGCAGCGTGGCGTCGCGCGTGTTGGGATTTTCGATCAGCGCGATGCTGGCCGCGCAAAGTTCGCCCAGGTTGTGCGGCGGAATGTTGGTGGCCATGCCCACCGCGATGCCGCTGGAACCGTTCGCCAGAAGATTGGGGAACGCGGCGGGAAGTACCACCGGCTCTTCTTCTTCGCCGTCATAGGTATCGCGGAAATCGACCGCGTTCTCGTCCAACCCTTCCAGCAGCGCCTGCGCCACCTCGGTGAGGCGGCTTTCGGTGTAGCGCATGGCGGCGGGATTATCGCCATCGACATTTCCGAAATTGCCCTGCCCGTCCACCAGCGGATAGCGAACCGCGAAATCCTGCGCCAGGCGCACCAGCGCGTCGTAAACCGATTGGTCGCCGTGCGGATGAAACTTGCCGATCACGTCGCCCACCACGCGGGCGCATTTTTTGAATCCGGATTGCGGATTGAGGCCCAGCTCGCGCATCGCATGCAACAGGCGGCGGTGAACCGGCTTCAGCCCGTCGCGCGCATCGGGCAGCGCCCGCTGGGTGATGGTGGAAAGCGCGTAAGCCAGGTAGCGCTCGGACAGCGCCTCGGCCAGCCCCTCGGGGCGGATATCGTCTTTCAACTCAGCCATGACGCACTCTTACTTTGATTCGTCTGCCGCCAGCGCATCGAGCCGAACGCGCGCAGGCGGCATTTCGCGTCCATGCGGTGCCAGAACGCGCTGCAGGAGAAAATGGCCAGTTAGGCGCAGCCCCGCCGCAATTTCCGCACGCGACGGTTGCGCGTTCTGCGAGCCCAGCAGGAAAGTGGGCAGCGCAAACATCCGCTCCTTGTAAGGCGCGCCCGCACTGGCGGAAACCGCGCGACCACTGCGCGGGCTCACGTATATAAGGTCGTCCAAGGCACCGGTGGACGCACATTCCGAGAGGTCGAGCCCGAAACCCAGCGCCTCCAGCACCCCGGCCTCCCAGCGCACATACAGCGGGCCCCAATGGGCAAAGCCATCTTCGATCATCGCGTCCAGAAGAATTTGCGCCACATCAAACACCGGTACATGCGCTTCGCGTTCGGGCAGCAACGCGGCGGCCATTCCGGTAAAGGCATTGAGGCCCGCAAGCGATGTGCGATTGTCCATCAGCGTTCCGGCGCGTGCTGTTTGCGGCTCGACCGCGAAGCTGCCCAGATTTTCCGATAGCCGCGCACGCCATTGCACATGCAGCGTATTGCCCGGCTGCAGCGCGGCGCGCGCTTTGCGCGATCCGCCGCCATGCACGAGGCCAAGGTGCCGGCCATGCTCGCGCGTCAGGGCTTCAAGGATCGCGCCGCTTTCGCCGTGGCGCCTCACGGAAAGCACGATGGCATCGTCAGACCATTCCATGCCCCTACTTGCATCGCTCCAGGCGCCACCGCAACATCCCGTGATCGATGCCGGAGGGGTCCATGAAAGCTTTTATTTTTGCAGCCGCGTTGCTGCTGCCTGCAGCGGCCGTCGCCCAAGGCGATTCCGAAACCACCCCCGATTTGAAGACAGCGAAGGCAGCCTGCGATACCGCCATCGGCAAATTGCCCGGCAGCGGGAAAGTCCGCGAACTGGCCGGCGTCGTGCCGCAGATCGGCGGCTATTACGCCGTGCTGATCAACGGCGATGAAGACAGCGCGCAACGCTGGCTGTGCCTTTACGATGTGAAGACGAAGAAGGCGCAGGCGGGCGGCGTCAACGAGCCCTAAGGCTCGTCCGGATATTCCAATCCCATTTCACGATAATGCTCGCGCGTTTCGGCCCAGTTTTCGCGCACCTTTACGAACAGGAACAAATGCACGCGGCGGGCGAAGATTTCTTCCATCTCCGTGCGCGCCAACTCGCCGATTTTCTTGATAGTCGCGCCGCCTTTGCCCAGCACAATCGGCTTCTGCCCATCGCGCTGCACATAGATGATCTGGTCGATCTTGACCGAGCCGTCGTTACGCTCTTCCCACTTTTCGGTTTCGACGGCGGACGCATAAGGCAGCTCGTCATGCAGCCGCAGATAAAGTTTCTCGCGCGTGATCTCGGCGGCCAGAAGGCGTGAGGGAATATCCGCCGCCTGATCTTCCGGAAACAGCCACGGCCCCGGCGGCATCCGCGCGGATACCCAATCGGCGGCATCGTTCACGTGATCGCCTTTCAGCGCCGACACTAAGAATATCTGATCGAACTGGTCTTCCGCAGCGAACTTCTCCACGATCGGCAAAAGCTCGGCGCGCGGCATGGCATCGATCTTGTTCAGCACAAGCGCCGTCTTGTTCTTGCGCGGCTTCTTCTTCAGTTCTTCCACGATGGCATAGCTGTCGCGTGAGCCCAGGCTTTTGGGATTGGCGGACATATCGGCAGCGTCGATCAGCAGCAGAACCGCGTCGGCATCGCCGGCACCCGCCCAGGCCGAGTTGACCATGGCGCGGTCCAGCCGCCGGCGCGGCTTGAAGATGCCCGGCGTATCCACAAACACGATCTGCGTTTGCCCGCGAATGGCCACGCCACGCACCGGCATGCGCGTGGTCTGCACCTTGGGCGTGACGATAGAGACTTTGGTGCCGACCAGCGCATTGACCAGCGTGGATTTGCCCGCGTTCGGCGCACCGATGACGGCGGCAAAACCGCAATGCATCTCGCCGTTCATTGCGCCATCAACCCCAGCCGCGTCAGCATGGCTTTTGCCGCCGCCTGTTCGGCTTCGCGCTTGGAACGGCCCGCGCCGGTTGCGGGCTCTTCGCCGCTGACACTTACTTCCACATCAAAGCTCGGCGCATGATCCGGCCCTTCGCGTTTGGCGAGCCGGTAAGCCGGTGCGCAAGGGTTGGCTTTGCGCCCTTGCGCCCATTCCTGCAACACGGTTTTGGCGTCGCGCATGTCCGCGCCCAGCGAAGCGAACGCATCGGCCCAGAATTTTTCGACAAAGGCGCGCGCGGCTTCGTATCCGCCGTCCAGATAGATCGCGGCGATCACCGCTTCGGTGGCGCCCGAAAGGATCGCCGCCTTCTGCCGCCCGCCGCTGCCAGATTCCGAGCCCGCCAGAATAAGATGCGGCCCAAGCCCGGCTTTCTCGCCCGCCTTGGCGCAGGTTTCGCCGCGCACCAGTGCATTGTATTTCAACGCCAGCGCGCCTTCGTCATCATCGGGGAACAGCGCGAAAATCTTTTCCGCGATCACCAATCCCAGAACGCGGTCGCCGAAGAATTCCAGCCGCTCGTTGGATTGTTTTTCGCTGACACTGGCGTGCGTGAGTGCGCGCGTCAGCAGGTCTCGGTCCTGAAAGCTGTAACCGAGAGCGGTTTCCAGATCAGTCAATGATGGTTGGGATCCGGCTGAAGCGGATCGCGGCCGGCCATGTCCAGGGTTCGTACCAGGTTGCGCTGTCATCGATCGAGAAGAATATGAGTTCGGCTTTGCCGACGAGGTTTTCCGCCGGAACGTAGCCCACCGCCGTGCGGCTGTCTGCCGAATTGTCGCGGTTATCACCCATCATGAAATAATGCCCGGCCGGCACGATATAGACGTCGGTATTGTCGCCCGGCCCGTCGGGATCGCGGTCCAGCACGAAGTAGCTTTTGCCGTTGGGCAGCGTTTCCTGGTAGCGGCGCACGGCATTCACCCCGCCGAAACCGTCCGGCTCCTGATAATCGGCCACGCGCACCTTCGGCACGGCCTTGTCGTTGATATAGAGCTGGCCGTTCAGCATCTGGATGCGATCACCCGGCAGGCCAATCAACCGCTTGATGTAATCGGTGGATTCATCGGGCGGGAACTTGAACACGATGACGTCGCCACGATTCGGCACCGAGCCGAAGACGCGCCCGATGGACGGCACCATATCGCCGAACGGCATGGAGAAGCGGCTGTAGCCGTATGCGAATTTTTCCACGAACAGATAATCGCCCACCAGCAGCGTGTTCTCCATCGAGCCCGAAGGGATGTTGAACGGCTGGAACAGGAAGGTGCGGATTACCAGCGCGATGAGCAGCGCGTAGATCACCGTCTTGATGGTTTCGCCCCAGCCTTCTTCCTTCTTCGCACTCCCCTTGGCAGGCGGGATCGTGGCTTCGGTATGAACCGGTGTCTGTATGGACGGGATCGGCGGCGCCGGTTCGGCAGGCGCGGCGGTCAGTTCGTCGATGATTGTTTCGGGATTGCCGGAATCGCGCGCGGCTTGCGCCGTGTCGTTCAAGTCGTCGCTTTTTGGGGTGTCGGGCATGGTCATCTCGCGGGCAAAAAGCCGGAACAGCAGCGGAAGGTCAAGGCATAGCCGGTTTTAATTAAGGTTTCGCGGCTGGCTGCTGCGGGTTCGCCACAGCCGAAATGATAACGATGGCTTGCGCCAGTGGAAAATCGTCGGTAATCGTCAGGTCGATGACGGCGGTGTGACCTGGCGGGGTGATGGCATTAAGCCGCTTTAATGCGCCGTTGGTCAGCTTCATGGTGGGCTTGCCGCTGGGCAAATTGATCACGCCCATATCGCGCCAGAACACGCCTTTGCGAAGGCCGGTGCCCAGCGCCTTGGAGCAAGCCTCCTTCGCGGCGAAACGCTTGGCATAGCTTGCGGCGCGCTGCATGCGTTTGTCGGATTTGGCGCGCTCCAGCGGCGTAAAAATGCGGCCCAGAAATCGCTCGCCAAAGCGTTCGATGGATTTGTCCACGCGGCGGATATCGATGAGATCAGAACCCAGACCGATAATCATGCGCGCGCCTCGTCCATCAGTGTGCGCATCCGTTTGATGGATGCTTGCAGCCCCACGAAAATCGCTTCGCCGATCAGGAAGTGGCCGATATTGAGTTCGCGAATTTCCGGGATGGCGGCGATGGGTTTCACATTGTCGTAAGTCAGGCCGTGACCGGCGTGGACTTCGAGGCCGAGCCGCGCGGCGGCGGCGGCTGATTTGCGCGCGGCTTCGAGATGTTGCGCAACGAGACTTTCGTCCCTCGCAATGACAGCCTCGCAATAAGCGCCGGTGCAAAGCTCCACCACTGGCGCCCCCAGCGACTTCGAGGCTTCCAGTTGTCGCGCGTCGGGATCGACAAACATCGAGACGCGAATGCCCGCGCCGCCAAGCTTGCGCACGAACGGCGCCAGATGATTGTGCTGACCGGCCGCATCGATGCCGCCTTCGGTGGTGCGTTCTTCACGCTTCTCGGGCACCAGGCACACCGCATGCGGCTTGTGGCGCAATGCGATCTCCAGCATCTCGTCCGTCGCCGCCATTTCCAGATTGAGCGGAATTTTCAATTCCCGCGCGAGATTGTCGATGTCCTCGTCCGAGATATGGCGGCGGTCTTCGCGCAGATGCGCGGTAATGCCATCCGCGCCCGCGTCCGCCGCAAGCCGCGCGGCCCGCAAAGGATCGGGATAAGGCGCCCCGCGCGCGTTGCGGATCGTCGCGACGTGATCGATGTTTACGCCGAGACGCAAGCGGGTCACCGAAACCTCACAGACAATCACCGAAAAGACCACATCCCATAACGACTAGGGATAAGAAAACATAAACAGGCACTGAGAAAGATATTGAAAGGGCAATGGCCGCAATTGATGATCCATCAAAACGTTGAAACAAATTCGGTGCTATAGCGGCAGTAATACAAATTATAGCTGGACCTAAAATAAGGACAGCTTCTCTGTCATTTAGGAGGAGCTTGGACGATGATGGCAACACCGATTGAATCATGCCAATCGCAATAAAATACAAAACACAGAGAACCGCAGCAACAATCACCGAGAAGAGAATTCGTGTCGTTGCTCCGTAAGCCCTTCGTTCCGAGCCGGTTGCTACCATTTAGGCCAGCCCCCTGCTCCCGGGCTTTATGCCTTTGGTTCCAGCGAGATGCGCCGGTAGGCGGTTCGCTTCCCAGGCCGGGAACTTCACGCTCGCCAGCGGCACGAACTTCACGCCGAGTTTCGCCTTGCCGCCGGAACGGTCGATAAGGCACGCGGCAGCCACAGGCTTGCCGCCAGCTTCGCGGATCGCGTCCAGACATTCGCGCGAGGAAAGGCCGGTCGTCACAATGTCTTCCACCATCAGCACCGGCTGGTTTTTCGTAAACGCGAAGCCGCGCCGAAGCTGAAACTTGCCGTCTACGCGCTCTACGTACATGGCGGGCAAGCCAAGTTGCCGCCCCATCTCATAGCCCGGCACGATGCCGCCGACGGCCGGCGAAACGATGGCGGTGAACTTCTGCTTCACCTCTTCGCGCACCTTCGCGGCCAGCGCCGTGCAAAGCTTGGCGGTGATTTTGGCGTTCTGAAACACCAGCGCCTTTTGCAGAAAAACATCGGAGTGCAGGCCGCTCGACAATATGAAATGCCCGCGCAACAACGCACCGGCTTTTTCGAATTCCTTCAGAACCTGTTCGGATGTCACGCGCTTTCATTCTCCTGCGGCCCACGCACGCGGTCAACCGATTCGACCGCGGCGTTCACGCGTAGCGCACCGATGATATTCTGCAAATGCGCCACGTCGCGCACCTCGATATCGACCTGAAATTCAAAGAACAGCGGATTGCGATTGGTGGTGCTGAGATTGAAGATGTTGCCGCCGTTGTTGGCGATCACCGTCATCACGGTGGCAAGCGCGCCGGGCTGGTTTTTCACGCGCATCAGGATGCGCGCAACGCTGGGGCCATCGGCGGCGCGCGTATCCCACGCCACATCCAGCCACTGGGCCATGTCCGGCGCGCGCTCAAGCTCGGCGCAATCGACGGTGTGGATCACCGCGCCCTCGCCCTCCACCATGAGGCCCACGATCCGGTCGCCCGGCAGCGGATGGCAGCATTGGCCAAGGCGGTAAGCGATGCCCTCCGTCAATCCGCGGATGGAAATCTGCTGGCCACCTTTCACCGGCCCCTGGGGCAGCGTGCGGCGCGCGGGATCGCGCTTCAGTTCGGGGAAAACCGCTTCCAGCACTTCGCTGGCACGTAGCGCGCCGCGGCCCACGTCGGCATACACATCTTCCGCCTTGGCGTGGCGAAGCTTCTTCGCCACTTCCCCGATAGCCTTGTCTGTCAGCTCTGCATTCTCATCCGCGAACAGCTTTTCCAGAATCTTGCGGCCGAATTTTACATGCTCGTCGCGCTGGGCGTGGCGCAGATGGCGGCGGATTTCCGCGCGCGCCCGGCCGGTGACAGCGAACTGTTCCCACAAGGGCGACGGTGTCTGGTCCTTGGTGCGAATAACTTCCACCTGATCGCCGTTTTTGAGGGGCGTATGCAGCGGCACATGCGCGCCATTCACTTTGGCGCCCACGGTCGTATTGCCCAGATCGGTGTGCACCGCATAAGCAAAGTCGATAGGCGTGGCACCCCGCGGCAAGGCAATCAAGTCGCCCTTTGGCGTGAAACAGAAAACCTGATCCTGATACATATTGAGGCGCGAGGTTTCCAGAAACTCCTCCGCGCTCTCGCCGCGCTCCAGCATCTCCACCATGTCGCGCAGCCATTCATAGGCGTTGTCGGCGGTGTTGCTGTCGTGCACATGCTCACGGTAGCGCCAGTGCGCGGCCACGCCGCGCTCCGCCACGTCGTGCATTTCCTGCGTGCGGATTTGCACTTCCACGCGCTGGCCTTCCGGCCCGATCACCGTGGTGTGAATGGAACGATAGCCGTTCGCCTTGGGCAGCGAGATGAAGTCCTTGAAGCGCGCCGCCACCATATGCCAGCTCGTGTGCAGAATGCCGAGCGCACGATAGCAATCCTCCTGCGTCTTCACGATCACGCGAAAGCCGAAAATGTCGGAAAGCTGCTCGAAGTTCAGCTGCTTGTGTTCCAGCTTGCGCCAGATGGAATAAGGCCGCTTGGCCCGGCCCTGCACTGTCGCCACGATGCCGTGATCGGCCAGCTTCTTTTCGATGGCATCGGAAATGCGGCCGATGCGGTCGCTGGATTGCGCATCCAGCCGCGCCAGCCGGGTGACGATGGAGTTGCGCGCTTCAGGATTGAGTTCAGCGAAGGCGAGGTCTTCCAGTTCCTCGCGCATCGTTTGCATACCGATGCGCCCGGCCAGCGGCGCATAGATGTCCACGGTTTCCTGCGCGATGCGCGTGCGCTTTTCCGGCTTCTCGATGTGGTGCAGCGTGCGCATGTTGTGCAGCCTGTCGGCCAGCTTCACCAGCAGCACGCGAATGTCGTCCGACATCGCCAGCATCAGCTTGCGGAAATTCTCCGCCTGCTTGGTGCGCTCGCTGAAAAGCTCAAGCTGCGACAGCTTGGTGACGCCATCGACGAGGTTGGCGATTTCGTCGCCGAAATTCGCCTTCACGTCTTCGATAGTGACGTAGGTGTCTTCCACCGTGTCGTGCAGCAGCGCGGTGGCAATCGTCGCCACGTCCAGTTTCAGGTCGGTGAGGATGGCGGCCACTTCCAGCGGATGCGTGAAGTATGGATCGCCGGATGCACGGAACTGTTTTCCGTGCGCCGTCATGGCATAGACGTAAGCCTTGTTCAGAAGCGCTTCGTCGGCCTCCGGATCGTAAGCCTTCACCCGATCCACAAGATCGGTCTGCCGCATCAGCTTGCGCGGACGCCTTGGCACAAGCGCACTGGTCAGCGCAGCCAAGGGTTGAATCAAGGCCTGCACCGCGCCTCTGGTTTTGGCGGGTTGCGTCGGAACACTCATTGTCACGGGCAATATATAAGGATTTTGGGCATTTTTGCGCGTGTCGCGTGCGCGCAGCCCCAAAACAAAAGGGCGGCCCACAGGACCGCCCTTTTGCGAATTTCAGGCCGGATTCGGCCTATTCGTCGTAATCGCCTTCCGGCTCCGGCTGCGGTTCGGCACGGCGCTGGGCTTCGGAGGTCAGTGCGCGGAGGAGTTCCTCTTCCGTCACCTGGCGCTGATGGACGTCCTCGCGAACGTCCTCATCGGGCGCCACTTCCGGCTCATCGACTTCGGCGTTCTTCTGAAGCGAGCGAATCAGGTCTTCGCGGGCTTCATCGGGTTTCAGGTCCTTGGACGCGATTTCGCGAAGCGCCACCACGGGGTTTTTGTCGCGGTCGCGCTCCAGCATCGGCTCTGCCCCGCCGGAAAGCTGACGCGCGCGGAAACCAGCAAGCAAAACCAGATCGAAACGATTGGGGATCTTGTCGACGCAATCTTCAACGGTGACGCGAGCCATTCAGAAGTCCTTTTATCATATATTCCAAAGGTTTAGCGCCGAAGCACCTTCGCACCCTTCGGAAGGCGGCGGACCTTATATAAGCACGCCGCTTTCCGCAACCATGTGGTCCTTTTCGCATCCGCCCCGCCGTGCCCCGCGCGCATCCCGGACCGGGTGTAGTCGCCGGACACAACCGCCAATGGATTCAAAAAACATTTTCTCCTTTTTACGATTTCACGCCGCGCGCGAATTCATTGCGCAAAGCGATCGAGCCCCGCAAAGCAAGACTGTGCATTGTTGCTGTGCCGTTATGGATCGCCTTTGTTGTTCATTCGAACGATGCCATCAGAACTTTTTTGGCCATAAAAATCAGAACTTCGGCATTGTGTGAAACCATATCGGCTGCGCTGAATTACCGAGCCATACCAAAGGAGTATGGGAATGGGACGAGACGGAAGACCTGCCGCCAGCTTCGTTATCGGGCCGGACGGCACGCCCCTCACATTCGACGATCTGCCGCCCGCCAACACCAAGCGCTGGGTTGCGCGGCGCAAGGCCGAGGTTGTGGCTGCGGTGCAAGGCGGCCTCATCACGCTGGATGCGGCCTGTACGCGTTACGCGCTGACGGCTGAGGAATTCCTCACTTGGCGCGATGCGGTTTCGCGCTTCGGCGTGGCGGGATTGCGCGCCACCCACATGCAGGAATACCGCGACGCCGTTCGCCACTAGCAGCCAGCACACCGCATCTGCCAAGCTGCGAGCAGGGCAAGCGCGGGGCGGGCATGCGAACGGTAGAGCGCATTCTTTCGATTCTTCTTCTGATAGGCGCGAGCGTAACCGCGTACTATTGGTGGAGTTACTTTCACGGCGGCGATGTGCGCGTCGTGGATGCGCGCTGGTACACCGCGTTTGAATCGAGCTTTCCGGTTGCGGACGGCTGGATGTCGTTGTGCGCGGCGCTGGCCGGCATCGGTCTTCTGCTCAATCGCCCGTTCGGCGCGCGCTTCGGTTTGATGGCGGGGGCCACCCTGCTCTATCTCGCCGCGATGGACGTCACCTTCGATGTTGAAAACGGAATGTATGCGCTTGCCGCGGCAAACGACGCGATGAAGTTCGAGATATTCATCAACGTGACATGCGTGCTGCTGGGGATCGCCGCGATTGTGCTGAGCTGGCGCAAGCTGAACGCGGCCACCTAGTTTTCGGGCGGAAGCACTGTCACGTCCGGCTCATTCGCAACCGCCTTGCTTGCGTGATGCGCGGTCAGAACGGGATGGGCACGCAAGTAGGTCACAATCGCCTGCGCCGTCAGCATGGCGGCGGAGAAGATCAGGCCGCCGTCGGTGAAAGCAATCGCCGTCGTGCTGATATGCCCGTGCGGATCGAAATTCTGGGCGCCTTGCATTTGTGGAAAAAGTATCTTGAGCGCGTAACGCAGCACGAATAGCGCCACGATCACGATCATGCCGATGGGTGTTGCCTTGCTCATCACCGTGTCGGTCTTGGCATCGACGAACAATTCCATGTGCCGTGCGCGCAGGTAGCCAACACCGGCTCCGGCCGCAGCCGCCGCCACGAAAGCGGCAATCACCCACACGTCCGGTACTCCGGGCATCACCGACAGCGTAAATCCCACGCCGGCCAGGATGATCAGCGGCATAATCCAAAGGCTTCCCACGCGAACCTTGCGCGGCTCATTCCTGATCATGCGGCGCGCGAAAATCGCCAGCACCAGGACGGGCAGGACATAAGGCCCGATTTCTTTCCAGATTTGCGGATCCATGGACTACACCATAAGCAAAGCGGAGCGCCCGATGCCAGCGATCCACTCGTGAAAGTTTCGCAAGCCCGTTATGCTCGCGCGAATGAACCGCACCCTTGTCCTGCTAGCCTGTTTGGCCGCAACGCCCGCCCTCGCCTATGCCTTGCCGCAAGACTGGCGAAGCTATTCCGACGCGGCGTTCGGATTCACCATCGACTATCCGCGCGAATTTACGGTGGATACCGATCACGATTACACCGCACTCGGCCCCGGCATGGACGTTCGCGGCGTGGCCTTCATTGTTCCGTCCAGTGTGGCGGCAGGGACAAACCTGGCGCCGGATTCCTATATCGGGGTGGATGTGTTTCCGAGGGCGCTGGAATGCACGCCCAAGGCCTTTCTGTCCGATCCGGCCGGTACGCATCCGGTTAAAGACGGCGGCCGGGACTGGATCGTGGCAACAGGAAGTGACCGCGCGGCGGGAAATATCTACGACGAAATCGTCTATGTGCTGGCCAACAGCACGCCCTGCATCGGCGTGCGGTATTTCATCCATAGCGCCGATATCGGAAATTACGATCCCGGCGCGGTGCATGCCTTCGATCGCGCTGCGCTGATTTCGACGTTCGACAAAATCCGCCAGTCGCTCGTGCCAGCGCCCGTCGCGCAATAGACTAAAGCCGCGTAGCGCTACGACCTGCGTCGGGCAATTCGCGAAGTAGTGTTTCCACCGTTTTCCCGGAAACCGGGTGGCGCCAGCCGGGCGCAACATCGCGCAACGGTGCAAGCACGAATGCGCGTGTCTGCATCCGCGGGTGGGGCAACACCGGCGATCCGTCTTCTATACGGCCTTCGTAGTCGATCAGATCAATGTCGAGCCTACGCGGCGCATTGCGCACACCGCGCATGCGGCCAAATTGTTCCTCGACTGCATGCAGCCGTGCGATAAGGCCTTCTGGCGGCAGCGCGGTCTCGATGCGTGCCACGGCATTGACGAATTCCGGATCGGCGGGATCTGGCCAAGCGGGCGTGCGATAGAAAGGGGAAACTTCGGCAAGGGTAATCCCATTCTGTTTCAATGCGGCCAGCGCGGCATGGATCGTTTCAGCCGGAGTTCCCGCCTCCGAGGGAAGGTTTGCGCCAAGCGCTATCACGATGATGCGACTTGGCATTTTTTCTTTACCGGTATTCATTTTGCGCTTTCGTGCGTTTGAATAGAACAAAAGGCCAATCCGGGGATTACCGGGGAACGGCCGCTATAGTGTGAGGAGGTTTTCGCGATGCTGTTCTACCCTCAGGAAAAGCTCGCCTTGTTCATCGACGGTGCCAATCTTTATGGCGCGGCAAAGGGCCTGGCGTTCGATATCGATTATAAACGCCTTCTGGAACTTTTCGCCCGCAAGGGTCTGCTCGTCCGCGCTTTCTATTATACCGCGGTCGCTGAAGATCAGGATTTCTCGCCGCTGCGTCCGCTGGTCGATTGGCTGGACTACAATGGCTTTTCGGTCGTCACAAAGCCCCTGAAAGAGTTTACCGATTCACAGGGCCGCCGCCGGGTTAAGGGCAACATGGACATCGAGTTGGCGATAGATGTCATGGAAATGGCGGACCAGGTGGATCATATCGTGATCTTCTCCGGCGACGGCGATTTCCGCCGCCTTGTTGAGGCAGCCCAGCGCAAGGGTCGCCGCGTCAGCGTGGTCTCCACCATCCGCACACAGCCCCCCATGGTGTCGGACGAGTTGCGCCGCCAAGCGGATAACTTCATAGAGCTGGACGAGTTGAAGCCTATGATCATGCGCGAAGGGGGACCGCGGTCCATGCAGAATCAGACACCGCTCGCACAAAGCGCTTGAGCGCAGCCAAGCGTTCGGAACCGCCGCGCGACTGCCAGCTTTGTGAAAGGCTGGCGGCATTCCGCGCGCAGAACCGGAAGAAGTATCCGGCCTATTTCAACAACCCGGTGCCGACATACGGCAGCGCGGACGCACGGTTGCTGATCGTCGGCCTCGCGCCCGGGCTGCACGGCGCCAATCGCACCGGACGTCCCTTCACCGGCGATTACGCGGGCGACCTGCTCTACGCGACATTGTTGAAACACGGACTGGCGCGCGGAACGTACGGCGCCGATCCCGGCGACGGACTCGAACTGGTAGAGTGCGCCATCGCCAACGCCGTGCGTTGTGTGCCGCCGGAAAACAAACCGATACCGGCCGAGATCAACACCTGCCGCCAATTCCTTGTCGGCCAGATCGAAGCCATGCCGAACCTGCGCGCAATCCTGGCGCTTGGGAAAATTGCGCACGACAGCGTGCTAACTGCCTTGTCGCTGAAGAAAAGTGCCCATCCCTTCAAGCATGGCGTGCGTTACGAGGCGGGGAAAATCTCTCTTGTCGCCAGCTATCATTGCTCGCGCTATAACACCAACACCCGCGTGCTCACGCCAGAGATGTTTGACGCTGCGGTAAAGGAAGCAAAGATCGCGGCCATGCCGATGATCTGAACGGTGCAGACATGATCGATCCCGTGGTGAAGGAATATTACATCCGCCGCCTTGGCATTGCGGTGGTGAAACTGTGGGATACGCTGCCGCAGGACGTGCAGCAGGCTCTGGTCAACGACGCGATCTGGGGCGAAAGCCCGCGCGAGGCTGGCGAGATGAAGCTGCTGTCGGTCATCAACGACGCGGGAAATACCGGGCTTTAACCCTCTGTTTACCCTGTTGACGCTCGCCACGGTCCGCTTACGCCGCCCGCGCGTTTTGGAAGGGCTATGGGAAAAAGCCTCGCCACATTCAGCGATATGCGCGCCATGGCCGCAAACATGCGGCACTGGGCCGGCAAAACGCCGGACGAACTCCTTGCATCGAAAATGCGCCGCTGCGCCGGTGAACTTGAGCACGCCGCCAACACCCGCGAGGCAGAATGGATCGCGCAATCGTCCGGTGCGGACGACAGCGATATTTCGGCAAGCTTTTCTCTCTAGCCTTTGGCCCGCATCAGCCGTGCCTTGTCGCGCTGCCAGTCGCGCGTCTTTTCCGTTTCGCGCTTGTCGTGGAGCTTTTTGCCTTTGGCGATGCCGAGTTCGACCTTCGCAATGCCGCGCGGATTGAAATAGACCTTCAGGGGAATAAGCGTCAGACCTTCGCGCTGCACTGCAACGGCAAGCTTCCTGCCCTCCGCGCCGCGCACCAGCAGCTTTCGCGACCGCTTGGGCTCGTGATTGAAGCGGTTCGCCATGGTGTATTCGGGGATATAGGCATTGACGAGGAATATCTCGCCGTCCTTCGCGTGCGCATAGGACTCCGCGATGGTCGCTTTGCCCAGCCGCAGCGATTTCACTTCGGAACCGGTCAGCACAATGCCTGCCTCGAGCGTACTTTCGATGGCATAGGCATAGCGGGCTTTGCGGTTGTCGGCGACGACCTTGCGTTCGTCGTCTTTCTTCTTGGCCATGGCGTATAGCTAATGCTTCACGCCGGCTTGCGCCATGGCTTCGCGCACGCGGGCACGCGCGCCTTCGCTGGCCGGTATCAGCGGCAGGCGCACTTCATCGGCGCAAAGCCCCAGAACGGATGCGCCATATTTCACCGGCGCTGGGCTCGGCTCCACAAACATCGCATCGTGCAGTGGCATGAGCTGATCCTGAATCTGCAAGGCCCGGTCGTAAGCGCCTTGCATGCAGGCTTCCTGAAATTGCGAGCATAGCTTCGGCGCGATGTTGGCCGTCACCGAAATGCAGCCGTGACCGCCGTGCGCCATATAACCAAGCGCCGTCGCGTCTTCGCCGGAGAGCTGCCGCCAGCCTTTGGCGCACGCCGCACGCTCACGGCTGGGCCGCGCGAGATTGGCCGTCGCATCCTTCACGCCGATCACGTTGGCGATGCGCGACAGGCGCATCATCGTCTCAACGGAGATTTCCACAATCGCGCGCGCGGGAATGTTGTAGACGAAGATCGGGATATCCACTGCGTCTGCAATGGTGGCGTAGTGGCGATAGAGGCCTTCCTGCGTCGGCTTGTTGTAATAGCCGGTCACCGAAAGCACCGCGTCCGCGCCGGCTTCTTTCGCGGCGCGCGTCAGCTCCACCGCGTGCGCCGTGGCATTGGAACCCGCGCCCGCAATCACCGGCACGCGGCCGTTGGCCTCTTCCACGCAGATCGCGACGACACGCCCCTGTTCCTTGTCGGTCAGCGTGGGGGATTCGCCGGTGGTGCCACAGGGCACAAGCCCGTGGCTGCCTTCGGCAATCTGCCACGCCACGATCTTGCGGAATGCCGCTTCATCGACCGATCCGTTGCGGAATGGCGTGATAAGGGCGGGGAGCGACCCCTTGAAGCGCTCGCGCGCGGCAGACATGACAAAAATCCCTGTGTTGCGCGCAACCTAGCCCTGCAAGGCGGCAGGCGGCAAGGCAGCCAGCAATCGCATAGACTTAAAGCGCCTCAAAAGGAGTCGCGCATGGCGCTTGAAATGCGGAACGCCTGCGAGAAATGCGCAAAGCCGCTGCCCGCCGATTCCGCGCAGGCGCGAATTTGCAGCTACGAATGTACCTTCTGCACCGGGTGCGCGGACGCGATGGCAGGCCGCTGCCCCAACTGCGGCGGCGAACTGGCCACCCGCCCACGCAGGATAAAACCGGCTTGAAGGAACTGTCGCAGCCTTTTGTCTGGCCTCACCGGACCGTGGCCGTTATCGTTTGATTTGCCGCTCGGGGCGGCATTCTTGCGAGCGCTATAACCATGAAAAGACTTCTCTTTCCTTTGACTGCCGCTTTGCTGGCCAGCGCCGCTTCGGTTTGGGCACAGACCCCGGCCGTGCCGGCCTCGAATTCGGGATTGCCGGCCGGCCTGATCCGCCAGGGCAACGTCATCATGATGGCGCCGGTCTCCAGTTCGGACTCCGGCCCCTATATCAACGGCGAGCATCACGAGAGTTCGCTCCGTTATCTGAGCGCCACCGACCACGATATCTACGAGCGCGCTTTCGATGCCGCCAGCAGCGGCGACTGGACGGGTGCGAAGGGCATTGCCGATCAGGGCCATGATGCCACCGCGCGGCGCCTGATCCAGTGGCGCTATCTGCTGGACAAGAACAGCGGCGCCTCGTTCAGCGAGATCGACCAGTTCCTGCGCAACAACCCAAGCTGGCCGGCGCGCGACACGCTGTTTGCGCGCGCGGAGAACGCGCTGGATCCGCAGATGGATCCGCACGCGGTTGTTGCCTGGTTCGGCACGCGTGCTCCTGTCACTGGCATTGGCAAGGTGCGGCTGGGCGAAGCCTTGATCGCGACGGGCGCGCAGGCACGCGGGCGCGACCTGATCCGCGACGCCTGGATCAACAACAGCTTCGATTCCGACAAGGAATATTCCGTGGCCCAGAACCACGGCGACATTCTCACGCCCGATGTTGATGCCCAGCGCATGAATGCCCTGCTTTGGCGCGGCGACACATCCGGCGCGCGGCGCGAGATGTCGCGCGTGAGCGGTTCGGCCGCCCAGATCGCGCAGGCAAGGATTTCATTGCAATCGCAATCGGTGAATGGCGCGTCCGGCCTATCGGCCGATTTGCAAAGCAACAGCGGCGTTCTATTCGATCGCGCCCGTGCCCTGCGCCGTGCCGGCCAGAACGACGCGGCGGAATCCACGCTTCGCCAGGTCGCCGCCGGCGAAGCGGCCCGCGCCAACGAAGATGCGTGGTTCGCCGAGGTCAATCTGGATACCCGCCAGGCGCTCAAAGACCACAACTACCAAGTGGCCTACGGCATCGCCGCCGACAACGGGATGTCATCGGGCTCGAACTATGCCGACTCTGAATTTCTCGCGGGCTGGATCGCGCTGCGCTTTCTGCACCAGCCGCGCACGGCGCTTGACCACTTCCAGAAACTCACCAACGCGGTCTCGCGCCCCATCAGCCTTGCGCGCGGACATTATTGGCAGGGCCGCGCCTACGAAGACCTCGGCGAATTATCGAGCGCCTATCGCGAATACCACCTCGCCGCGCAGCATCCCGAAACATTCTACGGGCAGCTTGCGCTGGCGAAGACCGACACAACCCCCACGCTGCACATTCCCGACAATGCGGTGGACACCGCTACGGCAAAAGCCGCGTTCGACAGCGACGATCTTGTTCCTGCCATCAAGGTACTGGGCGACCTGGGCGAAGTGAGCCTGCTGCGGACCTTCGCGCTGCACGACATCGAAAATTTCCCCGGCCCGGGCCATGTGCGGCTGTTGTGCCAGATGCTGACCGGTATGGGCTTTCCCGACATAGCCCTGCGCGTTGCCAAGACCGCCGCCTACACCGGCACGTTCCAGGTGGCCTATACCCATCCGGTCGTGACTGTGCCTGCCTATGTGGGAACCGGCACGCCGCCCGATCCGGCATTCGTGCTGGGCATCATCCGCCAGGAAACCGAGTTCGACCAATATGCGGTGAGCGGTGCCGGCGCCGTCGGCATCATGCAGCTTCTTCCGGGAACGGCACACAGCGCGGCCAATTCAGCCGGGGTGGAGTATGACGCGTCGCGCCTGATCAGCGACCAATCCTACAACATGCAGCTTGGCATGCTGGAGCTGAACAACGGCTACAGCGATTTCGGTAGTTCCTACATTCTTGCTGCCGCGCGATACAATGCCGGACCGGGCAACGTGAACAAGTGGCTGGCGGCCTACGGCGATCCGCGCGGCGGCATCGATCCGATCGACTGGATCGAGTCCATTCCGTTCAGCGAAACGCGCAATTATGTGATGCGGTCGATTGAGAATATGCAGGTCTATCGCAACCGGCTCGCGGGGCGCGACCTGCCCCTGCGCATCACGTCGGACTTGTCGAAAACGCCGGTGGCGAGCCTGAAACCACTGACCTATGCGCCCAAAGCGGCGGACAACGCCGCGGATACACTGGCGGGCGAAACGCCGGTGCCCGTGCCACGCCCCGCCGATGCTGCACCGGCAAACGCAGACCCGAGCCGCTAGGCGAAACCTATTTGCGGAAGATAGAGAGCCACTCGCGGGCCAGGCGCTGCGCCTCGGCGATCTGCGAATTGTTCATCTCGCCGGCCAGTTGCGCGCGCCAGGTTTTGGCTTCGTCGCTCCCCTTCATGGCCGCCAGGTTGAACCACTTGTGCGCGGTCACAAAATCCACGCCCACGCCCTGCCCCGTCGAATAGGCCAGTCCCAGATTGTAGAGCGCGTCCGCGCGCCCCTGTTTCGCGTCGACCTCGTACTGCGTCAACGCATCCATATCGATGCAAGCCATCGCACGTCCCCTCGAAGACCGAACCCCGCGTTCGTCTCTTCATTGCACGCGAGGTTCTCCTCGCGTGAGGGTGATGGTGAAGCGATAGTTGCTAAGGCACGGTTAAGATTGAGGTTTATGGAACGTTAACGGCCATCTTCCACTTGTTGCCTTAAAGGCAGCATTGGCGGGCTTAAACGCAATTCTGGAAAGAGCGCCAGGGCCGGCGGCAGCGAAGGCTGCGGCCCAAAAGTGGCTTGGCCGCGGCTTCTGAGGCGGACGGAACGTCCTCACCCAAAAACCACGGCCATGGCCTTTTCATCGACTGCCCTGCATCCCAAAGAGATAGAGCGGCCAACTTATTTCTCGGCGCGCAATGTGCGCGCCAACGGAAGCCTACTTCTTGGCTTTCCGCTTCTTCCGGCGCTTCGCCTTCGTCTTGGTCTTCTTGGCTGCGCCCTTCTTCGTCGCGGCCTTGCGGACTGTGCGACGTTTCTTCTTACGTGCTGTCATTGGCATGAGTAACGACTCCTTTTGGACGTTCGGGTCGTGCGACTCGCACCCCCCAAAACGCGAGAAATATGAGTGTGTTGCGGGCACGAAGCAATAGCCCGCCCTTTTGCTATCGGCATTTGCGCGAATGCAATTTCATTTAACGCAGATTTTTCCGATGCAATTTGCAAACGTCACGCACAAAAAACAAATTCGCGAAAATGGCCGCGAGACACCGCGCGCGATTGCAAATTGTACGAATCAAGCCTCGTCGGGCAAATTGAGTCGGGACTTGAGGATGGCGTTCACGGTCTGCGGATTTGCTTTTCCACCCGTCGCCTTCATCACCTGACCGGTAAACCATGCCGCGAGTTTCGGTTTGGCTTTCACTTCCTCGACCTTCGCCGGATTTTCCGCGATCACCTTGTCCACTGCCGCTTCAATCGCGCCCGTATCGGTCACCTGACGAAGCCCGCGCGCTTCGACAATCTGTTTCGGATCGCCGCCTTCACTCCACACAATATCCAGCAAATCCTTGGCGATTTTGCCAGAGATGGTGCCGTCCGCGATCATTGCGATGATGCTGGCGTTCGCAACTGCGGTAACCGGAACGTCGGTGATGGATAGTCCATCGCGGTTCAGACGACCGAGCACTTCGTTGTTCAACCAGTTCGCCGCGACTTTCGGGTCCGCGTTGCGCGCCATCTCTTCGTAGTAATCGGCAAGTTCACGCTCGGCCACGAGCACCCCGGCATCGTAAGCGGAGACACCGAAGTCCTTGATGAATCTGGATTTCTTTTCATCGGGAAGTTCGGGAAGCGTCGCCGCGATGGCGTCGATCCAGCTCTGTTCCAATTCGAGAGGCAGCAGATCGGGATCGGGGAAATAGCGGTAGTCGTGCGCCTCTTCCTTGGAGCGCATGGTGCGCGTTTCACCCGCGCGATTGTCGAACAGCCGCGTCTCCTGGCGAATTTTCTCGCCGGACTCGATCAAATCGACCTGGCGGCGCGCTTCATATTCGACCGCCTGCGCGATGAAGCGCATGGAGTTCACGTTCTTGATCTCGCAGCGCGTGCCCAGTTCGGCGCCCGGCTTGCGCACCGATACGTTCACGTCCGCCCGCATGGAGCCTTCGTCCATATTGCCGTCGCAGGTGCCCAGATAGCGCACGATGGCGCGCAATTTTCTCAGGAAAGCCGCGGCTTCTTCACTGGACCGCATATCGGGCCGCGTGACAATTTCCATCAGCGCCACGCCCGAACGGTTCAGGTCCACATAAGAATAATCGGCGTGCTGGTCATGCAGGCTTTTGCCCGCGTCTTGTTCCAGATGCAGCCGCTCGATGCCCACCGGCACCGTCACGCCATCGGCCAGATCGATCAGCACTTCGCCTTCGCCCACGATGGGGTTCTTGAACTGCGAAATCTGATAGCCCTGCGGCAGGTCGGGATAGAAATAATTCTTCCGGTCGAACTGCGAGACCTTGTTGATCTTGGCCTTCAAGCCCAGCCCGGTCTTCACCGCCTGCTGCACGCAGTAACGGTTGATCACGGGCAACATGCCCGGCATGCCCGCGTCCACGAAGCTGACATGCTGGTTGGGCTCGGCGCCAAACGCCGCCGATGCGCCGGAGAACAGCTTGGATGCGGACAGCACCTGGGCATGCACTTCCATGCCGATCACGATTTCCCAATCGCCCGTCTGGCCCTTGATGTATTTGACTTTGCGCTCGCTCATGCGGCTCTCCACCAAGGGGCGGGTTTGGCGGTGAAGCTGGCCGCCTGTTCGATGGCGCGGCCCGCGCGCAGCACGGTGGCCTCGTCGAACGCCTTGCCGATGATCTGAAGGCCAAGCGGCAATCCTTCCGCCGTCAGCCCAGCGGGCACCGAAATGCCCGGCAACCCGGCAAGGTTCACCGTCACGGTGAACACGTCATTCAGATACATCGCCACCGGATCGTCAGACTGCGATCCCACCGCGAAAGCGGGGCCAGGTGTGGCCGGCGTCAGCAGCACATCGCAATGCTTATAGGCTTCCTCGAAGTCGCGAAGGATCAGCGCGCGAACCTTCTGCGCGCGGGTGTAATAAGCGTCGTAATACCCGGCGGAGAGAACATAGGTGCCGATGAGAATGCGGCGCTTCACTTCCGCGCCGAAGCCTTCGGCCCTGCTCTTCTCATACAGGTCGGTGATATCGCGCACGTCCTTGGCGCGAAGACCGAAGCGCACGCCGTCGTAGCGCGCCAGGTTGGATGAGGCTTCCGCCGGCGCCACAATGTAATAAGCCGGCAACGCATACTTGGTGTGCGGCAGGCTGACGTCCACAATCTGCGCACCCTGCGCCTTCAACCACTCCGCACCCTTGGCCCACAGCGCGTCGATTTCCGGCGGCGCGCCGTCGATCCGGTATTCTTTCGGAATGCCGACGCGCAGCTCCTTCACGCCGCCTTCCAGCGTGGCTTCATAATCCGGCACCGGTACATCGACGCTGGTGGAATCCTTCGGATCAACGCTGGCCATGTGCCGCATCAGGATCGCGGCGTCGCGCACCGTGCGTGCCATCGGCCCCGCCTGATCCAGCGAGGATGCGAACGCCACAGTTCCCCAGCGCGAGCAGCGCCCATATGTCGGCTTCAATCCCACGATCCCCGCAACCGCCGCGGGCTGGCGAATGGAGCCGCCAGTATCGGTGCCCGTAGCACCCAGCGCCAGATATCCGGACACCGCCGCCGCCGAACCGCCCGACGATCCGCCCGGCACCAGGTTGCTGTTGGAATTGCGCGCGCGCCACGGATTGATCGCAGGGCCGAAGTGACTTGTCTCGTTCGACGATCCCATGGCGAACTCATCCATGTTCGTCTTGCCCAGCAGCACCGCACCGACGTCCCACAAATTCTGCGACACGGTCGATTCATACGGCGGAATGAAATTGTTCAGGATGTTGCTGCCGGCCGTGGTGCGCACGCCCTTGGTGCAGAACAGATCCTTGATCGCCAGCGGCAAGCCTTCCAGCGGCCGCGCCTCGCCTTTCGCGATGCGCGCGTCGGACGCCCTCGCCATCTCCAGCGCGCGATCTGGCGTCTCTGTCACAAAGGCGTTCAGCGAACGTGAAGCCTCAATGGCCGCGATGTGCGCCTTGGTCAGTTCCGTGGACGAAATCTTCTTCGCGGCAACCGCATCGCGCGCGTCTGCCAGCGTGAATTCGGTGAGAGAAGATGGCGTGCTCATTCCACCACCTTCGGCACGATGAAGAAATGGTCCTCGCTCATCGGCGCATTGGCGACGACGGCTTCGGCCTGATCGCCATCGGTCACCACGTCGTCGCGCATCTTCAGCTTCTGGGCGACCACGCTGGTCATGGGCGCCACGCCTTCCACATCCACTTCTTCCAGTTGCGCCACCCAGGCCAGAATCCCGTTCAGTTCCTTTTCCATGGGCTCAACGCGCTCTTCCGGCAGCGCAATCCGCGCCAGCTTAGCAATGCGCCGCACGGTATCCTTATCGACCGACATGGCCTTTTCCTTTGCACGCGGTTTGGCTGTGATAGAAGCAGCTTCCTTGCTAGCAATGGCGGCCCAAGCTGGCAAGCAAAACGGCGGAAATCCTCATGTCTTTCGGCATATCCGGCATAGACCATGTGCAAATCGCGGTGCCCAAGGCGCTGGAGGCGCAGGCCATCGCCTTCTACCGCGACGTGCTGGGCCTGACCGAAATCGAAAAGCCCGCGGACATGAAGGGCCGTGGCGGCGCCTGGTTTCAGGCCGGCGACATTCAGTTTCACATCGGCATCGATCCGGAAGGATCGCCGCCCAGCAAACGGCACGTCTGCTTTCTGGTGCCGGACCTCGAAAAGGCGCGGACGGAAGCGCTCGCGCATGGGCTGGCACTGGAAAAAGACGGACCCGCCGAAGGCTTGATCCGCATTTTCATCCGCGATCCTGCCGGCAATCGTGTCGAGATCGGCCAGAGGCTGGGTTGAGCGTCCTCGATCTCGTCCAATTGAAGTCGCAATTGCCTGCGGGTATGCGATTGATCGGTCTGGACCTCGGCGAGAAGACCATCGGCATCGCGCTCTCGGATACGCTGCTCATGGTCGCCACGCCGTTTGAAACCCTGAAACGCGGAAAATTCACAGCCGATGCCAAGCGCCTGCAGGACATCATGACAGCGCAAGGCGCGGGTGGCGTGATCGTTGGCTTCCCCTTGAACATGGACGGCAGCACCGGCCCCGCCGCGCAATCCGCACGTGCCTTCGCCAACAACTTCACGCAAGCCACATCCCTGCCCGTCACGCTGTGGGACGAACGCATGTCCACCGCCGCCGTCACGCGCACGCTGCTGGATGCGGATACCTCGCGGGCCAAACGCGCGCAGGTGGTGGACAAGATGGCGGCGGCTTACATTCTGCAAGGCGCGCTTGAACGCCTGCGCCAGATAGCATGAGCGAAAATCCCAACGACCGCCCAGCGCGCTTTCGCTGGCTGCCACCCGGCGCGCGTCCGCCAATCCCGCTGCCATATACGCAGGAACTGTTTTTCCTGCTGGTCGGCACAACGCTGCTATTTGGCGGCTACGATCTCAACATCTTCGGCCTCGCGCTGCCGCAGATTCAACATTCGCTGAACATTCCGGAAAATCACGCAGGCCTTACCGTTTCATATTTCCGCCTCGCGGCAATCCCCGCGCTGCTGCTTGCGCTCTCCGCCGACCTGTTCGGCCGCCGCCGCCTGTTGCTGTTCACGGTGTTCGGCGAAGCAGTGTTCACCATCCTCACCGCCTTCGCACAGGACTATCATCAGTTCGTCTGGTTGCAGGTGGGCGCGCGCGTTTTCGGTTACTGCGAGGAGATTCTCTGCTTCGTTGTGATCGCCGAAGAGATCGACGCCGGCGCGCGCGGCTGGGCGGTGGGTGCGCTGGGCGCGATGGGCGCGGTGGGCGCGGGCCTCGCCTCCATCGCGTTCGCGGCTGTGAACATTCTGCCGTTCGGCTGGCGCTCGCTCTATGTGATCGGTGGTGCCGCGCTGCTCGTCCTGTCCTATTACCGCAGGCTGCTTCCTGAAACCGCGCGCTTCGAGCAACGCAAAAAAGAACTGGCGCTTTTCACTTCGCGCACGCGCGCGATGCTGGATGCCCTGCATGGGCTCATCACCGAATATCCCGCGCGCCTCGCGGCAATCCTGCTGGCTGTTTTTGCATTCGGTTTCGCGATGGGCGCGCCCACCGTGCTGATGTCGAAATATCTTCAACACGCACTGCATTATACGCCGGGCGAGGTGACGCTGCTGTTTGTCGGCGGCGGACTTGTTGCTGTCGCCGGCAACATTCTGGCGGGACGCCTTTCCGACAGGTTCGGCCGCAAGAAAGCAATCTTCGTGCTGGTTCTGATCAGCGGTCTGGGCTTTGCGGTGTTCTTCAGCGGTGCGCACGGATGGGCCATATCCGTCGCGTGGATTTTTGCGGTGATGGGCTATCTGGCCGGGGGATCGCTGCTGGCCGGGTATCCGGCCGAACTGTTTCCCACCGCCTATCGCGCCACGGTTGGCGGCATCCGCTATCTCGCCTGGATTTTGAGCGGCGCGGTGGGCCTTGCGCTGGAAGGGCTGTTCTACGATCGCTTCCATGCGCACGGACCGGCAATCATGATGTCGCTGCTCGCCATTCCGGTGGCGCTCGTCTGCATCCTCTTCCTGCCCGAAAGTGCGGGCCGCTCACTGGAAGATCTGAGCAAACACACCGTAGAGTAACCCTTTCGCCGCCCCCGGCTTGCCCCGGCCACGCGCTATACCTATAAGCCCCACTTTGATGACCACGGCCCACCAGCCCATTTTGAAGACCAGCCATCTGCTGGGCATCCACGGGCTTTCCACTTCCGAAATCACCGCCCTGCTCGATCTGGCCGAGCATTACGTTGCGCTGGGCCGCTCCGCCGAAAAGAAAAACGCCCGCCTGCGCGGCCGCACCCTGATCAACCTGTTCTTCGAATCCTCCACCCGCACGCAAAGCTCGTTCGAGCTGGCGGGCAAGCGGCTGGGCGCGGACGTGATGAACATGAGCGTGAAGACCTCGTCCGTCTCCAAGGGCGAAACGCTGATCGACACCGCCGCCACGCTGAACGCCATGCGGCCCGATATTCTGGTGGTGCGCCATCAGGACTCCGGCGCCGCCGAACTGCTTTCCCGCAAGGTGGATTGCTGCGTGGTCAACGCAGGCGACGGCGCGCATGAACATCCCACGCAAGCGCTTCTGGATGCGCTGACCATCCGCCGCCGCCGCAAGAGTTTCGAGAACCTCGTGGTCGCGATCTGCGGCGATATCCTGCACAGCCGCGTCGCGCGCTCCAACATCAACCTGCTGGCAAAGATGGGCGCGCGCGTGCGCCTGATTGCGCCGCGCACCTTGCTGCCGCGCGATGTGGACCGGCTTGGCGCGGAAGTTTTCACCGACATGCGCGAGGGGCTGAAAGGTGCGGACATCGTGATGATGCTGCGCCTGCAGCTTGAGCGCATGGCCGGCGCCTTCGTGCCTTCCACCCGCGAGTATTTCCGCTTCTACGGATTGGACCGCGAAAAGCTCGCGCTCGCAAATCCCGGCGCGCTGGTGATGCACCCCGGCCCGATGAACCGTGGCGTGGAGATCGACTCCGCCGTGGCCGACGATATCGAAGTCAGCGTCATTCAGGAGCAGGTGGAAATGGGCGTGGCCACGCGCATGGCCGTGCTGGATGCACTGGCGCGCACGCTGCCAGGCGAAGGCAGAAACCCATGACCGGCAAACGCATCGCCTTTCGCAACGCACACCTGATCGATCCGGCGAACAAACTGGACGCGAAGGGCGGCTTGCTGATCGAGGATGGGAAAATCCGCGACCTTGGTCCGCGCCTGTTCAATGATGCTGAGCCGCACGATCCCGAAGTGATCGATTGCAAGGGTGCTGTGCTGGCGCCGGGCTTGATCGACATGCGCGTGTTCACCGGCGAGCCCGGCAGCGAACATCGCGAAACGCTGGAGTCCGCAAGCCGTGCCGCGGCGGCCGGCGGCGTCACCACCATCGTGGTGATGCCCAACACCGATCCCGTTATCGACGAACCCTCGCTGGTCGATTTCATCCTGCGCCGCGCCAACGCCACCGCGTGCGTGCGCGTGGTGCCGATGGCCGCCCTCACGCGCCATCTGGCCGGCGAGACCATGACGGAGATCGGCCTGCTCAAGGAAGCGGGCGCGATTGCTTTCACCGATGGCGACCGTTCCATCGCCAACGCCCGCGTCATGCGCCGCGCGCTGGCTTATGCGTCCACCTTCGGCGCGCTGGTGGTGGGCCATGCGGAAGATCCGGATCTTTCGCTGAACGCCGCCATGAACGAAGGCGAATTCGCGACGCGCCTTGGCATTCCCGCCGCACCGCCCGCTGCCGAAGCGATCATCGCCGAACGCGACGTGCGCCTCGTGGAGCTAACCGGCGCGCGCTATCACCTCAGCCAGATTTCCTGCCGCGATACGCTGGACATCATCGTCGCCGCCAAGAAGCGCGGGTTGCCGATCACCTGCGGTGTCTCCGCCCACCATCTCGTGCTCAACGAACTCGATGTCGGCGACTATCTCACCTTCCGCAAGGTGAAGCCGCCGCTGCGCTCCGAAGACGACCGCGCTGCGATGGTGGAAGGCGTGGCGCAAGGCCATATCGACGTGATCGTCTCAAGCCACGATCCGCAGGCCGCCGACACCAAGCGGCAAACCTTCGCGCAGGCCGCGTTCGGCGCTATCGGGCTGGAGACGCTGCTGCCCGCCGCACTCACGCTGCACCATGACAGCGATGTCAGCCTAAGCCACGTCATCGAAAAGATGACCGCCGCCCCCGCGCGCATCCTGGGCCTCGAAGGCGGAACACTGGCCAAAGGCGCGCGCGCCGATCTGGTGCTGTTCGATCCCGGCGAGCCCTTCGTGGTGGATGCCGACAAGCTTCATTCGCGCGCCCGCAACACGCCGTTCGAGGGCCGCCGCTTTCAGGGCCGAACAATCAGGACATATGTCGAGGGCCAATGCGTTTTCCAACGCGAGAGTGACCAATAGTTACTGTTCGCAACCGCAGGGTTGATCTTCCTGCCGTTACACCTGCTTTATTCGCTTTCCATTCCCTGCCATCGTCTCCGCTGTCCTCCACCGTCCGGCTCCATGTTCGCTGTATTCCAGACTCTCGATTGGACCACCGCCGCTGCTGCGGCCGTGGGTGGCTATCTCATCGGTTCCATTCCGTTCGGCCTGATCTTCACGCGGCTGGCGGGTGCTGGCGATGTGCGCAAGGTCGGTTCCGGCAACATCGGCGCAACCAACGTTCTGCGCACTGGCAGCCGCTGGGCGGCATTGGCAACCCTTATCGGTGATGCCGGCAAAGGCGCCCTCGCCGTTCTCATCGCACGGCATTTCGGCGGCGATCCGCTGGCCGTCATCGCGGCGCTGGCCGCTTTCATCGGCCATATCTTTCCGGTGTGGCTGGGCTTTCGCGGGGGCAAAGGTGTCGCCACATCGCTTGGCATCGTTCTGGGCCTTTTCTGGCTTGGCGCGCTGATCGTACTCGCCATCTGGGTCGGCGTCTTTGCGGTGACGCGCCTCTCGTCGCTGTCGGCGCTCATCGCGGCCGCGCTGTCGCCTGTCATCATGCTGCTATTCCACCAGCCCTTGTTCGCCGTGCTCACGCTGCTTCTGGCGCTGATCATCCTGTTCACGCACCGCGAAAACATCGAGCGTCTGATGCAAGGCACGGAATCGCGCATTGGCGCCAAACCCAAGAGCGGCGATTGACTCGCGCACTGGACGATGCCGAACGCCGCGCATGGCTGCGCCTTGCGCGCTCGCAGAATGTCGGCCCCGTCACCTTCGCGCATCTTATTGCGCATTACCCATCCGCTATCGACGCGCTCGATGCCCTGCCCCGCCTTGCGCGCAAAGGCGGCGGTGCCACGCCGCGCATTCCCAGCGACGCGGATGCCAAGCAGGAGCTGGAGCAGCTTGCGCGGCTGGGCGGCCGGCTGATCGCATCGTGCGAACCAGAATATCCGCAAGGATTGGCCGCGCTGGACGCGCCGCCACCGGTGTTAAGCGTGCTGGGTCATGTGAACCTGCTGCGCCGCGACATGGTGGCGATTGTCGGCGCGCGCAACGCTTCGGCGCTGGGCCGCAAACTGGCCAATACACTGGCGCGCGATCTTGTCGCCGCCAATCTCGTCGTCGTCTCCGGCCTTGCGCGCGGTATCGATACGGCGGCGCACGAAGGTGCGCTCAGCGGCGGCACGGTGGCCGTTCTGGCGGGCGGCGTGGACGTGATCTATCCGCCGGAGAACGATGCGCTGTACGAGCGCATCGGCAAGGAAGGCGCGATCGTTTCCGAAATGGCGGTGGGCCAGCCGCCGCAGGCGCGCCATTTCCCGCGCCGCAACCGTGTCATCTCCGGCCTCGCGCGCGGCATCGTGGTGGTGGAAGCGGCGGAAGGTTCCGGCTCTCTCATCACCGCGAATTACGCACTGGAACAGGGCCGGGAGATTTTCGCGGTGCCCGGTTCGCCGCTCGATCCGCGCGCCAAAGGCACCAACCGCCTGCTGCGCGACGGCGCCACGCTCACCGAATCCGCCGACGATGTTCTAAGCGGCCTGCGCCCGATCCTCGGCCACGATTTCCGCGAACCGGCGCGCGATGCGCCACAGCCCAATGCTATCGCCGCCGAAGCCGAGGCGGATGCCGTTCGAAATAAGGTGGAAGAATGCCTTGGCCCGGCGCCCGTCGAAATCGACGAGATTGTCCGGCAGTGCAAGACGTCCCCCGGCGCGGTTCTCACCGTTTTGGTCGAGATGCAGTTGGCCGGCCGGGCGCGCTGGCACCCCGGCAACAAGGTGAGCTGGGCCTAGCGGTTCGCCCTAGTCAGCGAATCGGCCTCCAGGGCCGCGATCTGCATGAGGTGGGCAAGCAGCGGCTGGCCTTGGCGTTGCGCCAGCTTGCAGAGAGATTCCAGCATATCGCGGGTATAGGCGGCCGTTTCGACAGGCGAGAGCCGTTCGAAACCTCCCAATGGGGCGTCTTTATTGTCCTGAATCATGGGCTTGCTTGGCATCGGTCCAGTCTAGCAAGGCAATCCGCCAATGCAACCTATAGTTACATTAATCGCAAAGTTCCGCTATATTTCAATCAGTGGTAGAAATCGTGCGATGCCAGCCCGTTGACACTCCGCGCCAGATTCTATCAAGGTCCGCGCGCCGTGACGGGACCACACCTATATATATGGTCCTGCCATGGCCGGTCATCCGCCGGTCGGCATCCTCAAAAGCAGCAAAAAGCCCATAAATGAACGTTCTCGTTGTTGAGTCCCCCGCCAAAGCCAAGACGATCAATAAGTATCTCGGCTCCGGCTATAAGGTGCTGGCCAGCTTCGGCCATATCCGCGACCTCCCTCCCAAGGACGGCTCGGTCAAGCCGGACGACAACTTCTCCATGATCTGGGAAGTGGACGCCCGCGCCCAGAAACACATCAAGGAAATCGCCGACGCCATGAAGGGCGCCGACAAGCTGATCCTGGCCACCGACCCGGACCGCGAGGGCGAAGCGATTTCCTGGCACGTGCTGGAAGTGCTCCGGCAGAAGAAGGTTCTGGGCAAAGCCAGCGTGGAGCGCGTGGTCTTCAACGCCGTCACCAAGTCCGCCGTGCTGGATGCCATCGCCCATCCGCGCCAGATCAACGAAGAGCTGGTGGACGCGTACCTCGCCCGCCGCGCGCTGGATTATCTCGTCGGCTTCACGTTGTCGCCGGTGCTGTGGCGCAAGCTGCCGGGCGCGCGCTCGGCCGGGCGCGTGCAATCGGTGGCGCTACGCCTGGTCTGCGAGCGCGAGACGGAAATCGAAGCCTTCAAGGCGCAGGAATACTGGTCCATCGAAGCCGCACTGCAGGCGCAGGCCGGATCGTTCAGCGCGCATCTCACGCATCTGGACGGCAAGAAGCTCGAAAAGCTTTCCATCAACAACGAAGCCGAAGCCACGCGCGCGGTGAACGCGATCAACGCGCAGCATTTCACGGTCGGCTCGGTCGAAGCCAAACCCGTCAAGCGGCATCCCTCGCCGGCCTTCATCACCTCCACACTACAGCAGGAAGCCTCGCGCAAGCTGGGCTTCGCGGCCAAGCGCACCATGCAGATCGCGCAGCAGCTTTATGAAGGCGTGGACATCGGCGGCGAAACCGTCGGCCTTATCACTTACATGCGAACCGACGGCATCCAGATGGCGCCGGAAGGCATTGCCGAAGCGCGCGAGGTTATCGGCGAGCGTTACGGCCAGCGTTATCTGCCGGGGAGCCCACGCGTCTACACCAGCAAGGCCAAGAACGCGCAGGAAGCCCACGAAGCCATCCGCCCCACAAGTTTCACGCGCTCGCCCGACCGCATGCGCAATCTCGATGCCGATCAGGCCCGCCTCTACGAACTGATCTGGAAACGCGCGCTCTCCAGCCAGATGGAAAGCGCCGAGCTTGAGCGCACCACCGTCGATGCCGTCTCCACCGACAAGCAGATAACGCTACGCGCCACCGGCACCGTCACGCTGTTCGACGGCTTCCTCACGCTCTATCAGGAAGGCAAGGACGAAGACGGCGATGAAGACGGCGCGAAACTTCCCGCCGTCACGCAAGGCGAGAAGCTCGGCGTAGAGAAAGTGACGCCGGCGCAGCATTTCACCGAGCCGCCGCCGCGTTATTCCGAAGCCAGTCTCGTGCGCAAAATGGAAGAACTCGGCATCGGCCGGCCGTCAACCTACGCCAGCATTCTCTCCACGTTGCGCGACCGCGCCTATGTGCGGATGGACCGCAACCGCTTCATTCCTGAAGACAAAGGCCGCATCGTCACCACCTTCCTGATGAATTTCTTCGGCCGTTACGTGCAATACGATTTCACGGCCGATCTGGAAGAGAAGCTGGATGAAGTCTCCGCCGGCGAACTGGACTGGCGCACGTTGCTGCGCGATTTCTGGCGCGATTTCTCTGCCGCCATTGGCGAAACCAAGGACCTGAAAATCTCGCAGGTCATCGACGTGCTGGATGAAATCCTCGCGCCGGCCCTGTTTGCGCCGACCGCCGACGGTACCGATCCGCGCAAATGCCCAAGCTGCGGCGATGGCCGCCTGGGCTTGAAGCTCGGCCGCTTCGGCGCCTTTGTCGGCTGCTCGAACTATCCCGAATGCCGCTTCACCCGCCAGCTTGGCGCCAAGGACGGCGAAGGCGATGCCGGCCCGCGCGAACTTGGCCCGGATCCGCAAACCGAAGAAATGATCTCGGTGCGCTCCGGCCGCTTCGGCCCTTATATCCAGCGCGGCGAGCAGGAGAAGGATGGCGACAAACCCAAGCGCGCCAGCATTCCCAAAGGCACCGATGCCTCCACCGTCGATCTGGAAATGGCGCTGCGGCTGCTGTCGCTGCCGCGCACCATCGGCATCCATCCCGAAAACCAGAAACCCATTGTCGCCAACTTCGGCCGCTTTGGACCTTACGTGAACAACGATGGCCAATATGCCTCGCTGGATTCGCCGGACGAAGTGTTCACCGTCGGCATCAACCGCGCCGTCACGCTGCTGGCCGAGAAAAAAGCCAATCCGCGCGGACGCCGTGGACCGCAGGCGCTGAAGGAACTTGGCGCGCATCCGGTGAGCGGCACCATGATCAAGGTAATGAAGGGCCGTTATGGCCCTTACGTCACCGATGGCGATGTCAACGCCACGCTGCCCAATGACGCCGACCCGGAAACCGTCACGCTGGATCGCGCCGTCGCGCTGATCGATGAGCGCATCGCCAAGGGCGGCGGCAAGAAAAAGAAGGCCAAAAAAGCAAAGCCCGCGCCGAAAGCAAAGGCCGCTGCCAAGCCCAAGGCCACGGCGAAACCCAAGGCAAAGGCGAAAACCAAAGCCGATGGCGCCGCCAAGCCAAAAAGCGCAAAGAAGAAGCCGGAACCGGTGACGAGCGAATAGTTGGCACGAGACAAGACAGGCAAGAAGCGGCCGGCCCTCGACAAGGCGCGCGTGCTCGAACTGCTGGCGCAAAATCCGCAGACCACCAAGCGCGATCTCGCGCGCACGCTGGGCCTCAAAGGCGCGGACCGCATCGCGCTGAAGCGCATCCTGAAGGAACTGGAATCCGAAGGCGCGGTTGAGCGCGGCCGCAAGCGGACTTACGCCAAGCCCGGCACGTTGCCGGATGTCACCGTTGTCGAGATTACCGGACAGGATGCCGACGGGGATCTGATCGTGCGGCCGGTACGCTGGGATTCCGATTCCGAGCCGCCGCGCATCTGGATAGCGCCGGGCAAGGAAACCGGCGCCGCCTCGCTCAATCGCGGCGAGCGTTTCCTCGCGCGGCTTTCGGAAACCCGAAACGGCTACGAAGCGAAGATCATCAAGCATCTGGGCGCCAGCGTGCATAGCGTGCTGGGCGTGATCCATATATCCGGCAACGATGCGCGCATCGCGCCCATCGACCGCAAAACCCGCCTCGAATTCATGGTGGATAGCCGCGACCTCAATGGCGCCAAGGCGAACGAGCTTGTTCTGGCCGAACCGCTGGCGGGCCGCAGTTCCGGCCTGCCGCGCGCCCGCGTGATGCAAAAGCTGGGCAGCATGAACGAGCCCAAAACCGTCAGCCTGATCGCCATTCACGCGCACGGCATTCCCACCGAATTTCCCAAAGAGGCGCTGGATCAGGCTGCCAATGCGCAGCCCGCCGAACTCGACGGCCGCACCGACATGCGCAACATCCCGCTTGTCACCATCGATCCCGAAGACGCGCGCGACCATGACGACGCGATCTGGGCCGGCCCGGACGACGATCCGAAGAACAAAGGTGGCCACATCGTCATTGTCGCCATCGCAGACGTGGCGCATTACGTCACGCCCGGTACGCCGCTGGACCGCGAAGCGCTGAAGCGCGGCAATTCTGTTTACTTCCCGGATCGCGTCGTGCCGATGCTGCCGGAGCGGCTGTCCGCCGATCTGTGCTCCCTGCGCGAGGAAGAGAACCGCCCGTGCCTAGCCGTGCGCATGGTGTTCGACGCCGACGGCAACAAGAAACATCACACATTCATGCGTGGGCTTATGCGCTCCGCCGCCAAGCTGACCTACGCGCAGGCCCAAACGATATTTGAAGGCGAAGTGCGCAGGGACAAGCAGAACCTCGCCAACAATGTTCTGCTTCCGATCTGGAACGCCTATCAGGCGCTGGCGAAAGCGCGCGGCGTGCGCGATCCGCTGGATCTCGATCTGCCCGAGCGCCGCATTATTATTGGCGATGACGGCAAGGTGAAATCCATCGCCTTCCGCGAGCGGCTGGAATCCATGCGCCTGATCGAGGAATTCATGATCATGGCGAATGTGGCCGCCGCCGAAACACTGGAGAAGGCACGCACGCCCCTGCTCTTCCGCATCCATGAAGAGCCTTCCAAAGAAAAACTGGCAAGCTTTTCGGATTTCCTGCGCACGCTGGGCATGAGCTTCGCCAAGGGCCAGGTGACGAAGCCTGGAATCTTCAACCGCACCCTCAAGCAGGCGAAAGATACCCCGCACGCCGCCGTGATGAACGATGTTGTGTTGCGCACGCAGAGCCAGGCCATCTATTCGCCGGACAATATCGGCCATTTCGGCTTGAACCTTTCACGCTATGCGCATTTCACCTCGCCCATCCGCCGTTATGCCGACCTCGTCGTGCATCGCGCGCTCATCCGCGCGCTTCATCTGGGCAAAGACGGCCTCACCGACGGCGAAATGAACAAATTGGGCGAGATCGCCGACAGTATCTCCAAGGCCGAGCGCCGCGCCATGGCGGCGGAGCGCGATTCCACCGACCGTTACGTCGCCGCCTATATGGAAAACCAGATCGGCGCGCAGTTCGATGCCCGCATCACCGGCGTCACGCGCTTCGGCCTGTTCGTGCGGCTGCGTGAAACCGGCGCCGAAGGGCTTGTGCCGGCCCGCTCGCTGGGCGTGGAATATTTCCGTCACGACGAGCGCAAGCACGCGTTGATCGGCGAGCGTTCCAAGACCGCTTACAAGCTTGGCGACACCATTCCCGTTCGCCTGATGGAAGCAGCCCCTCTCACCGGCGGCCTGCGCTTCGAACTCGCGGACGCACCCTCGCCTGTCCGGCGCAATCAAAATCCCGCGTTCAAGTCTGGACGTCCGCCGCGGCGGAAGCGGTAAACTGCTGCCGTGAATACGCCCGTAAAATCCGAATTGCTCAAGAACGATCCTGACGAGGTGGATATTCCCGGCCCGCGCATCCGCCCGCGCGACGCCGCCACGCTGATCCTTGTAAAGCGCGATGGTGGCGAACCGCAGGTGCTTATGGGCATGCGCGCCGCCGGCATGGCCTTCATGCCCAACCGTTATGTCTTTCCCGGCGGCCGCGTGGATCCCGGCGATCAGCGCATCGTGCCTGCCAGCGATCTGAAGCCGCACGTTCTGCAAAAGCTCACGCTTGGCACAACCGCGTCGCGCGCCCGGGGACTGGCGCTGGCCGCCATCCGCGAAACCTTCGAGGAAACTGGAAACCTCGTCGGCGAGCATAGCGAGAAGACACCACGCACGCGCAGCGCGGCATGGCGCCAGTTCTTTGCGCACGGAATCGTGCCGCGCCTCGATGGTCTCGACTATATTGCCCGCGCCATCACCCCGCCGCAGCGCCCGCGCCGCTTCGATGCGCGCTTCCTCATGGCGGACGCCAGTGTGATCACGCACACGCTGGACGCGACCGAGAATGAAGAGTTGTTGCAATCGCGCTGGCTGACATTTTCCGAAGCCCGCGCACTCGACATTCCCGCCATCACGCGCACCATCCTGGAAGAAGTCGAAGCCCGCACGCGTGCGCCGAACGCACCGCGCCCCATCCCGTTCTTCCGCTTCTCGCGCAACCGGCCAAGCCTGACGCATCTGTGAGCCCGCGCAGTCTCAGCCTTATCTCGATCCTCAGCGCCTGCGTCGCCGCCGGGCTCGGCATGGGGCTTACGCTGCCGCTGCTGTCGCTCATTCTGGAGCGCATGGGCATCGCGGGCAGCGTCAACGGCCTCAACCTCGCCACCGCCGGTCTGGCCGCACTTCTCATCACGCCGCAGGCGCCGCGCCTGATGCGCCGCTTCGGCGCTTCCGCATTCCTTGCCACCTGCCTTGTGATCGCCGCCGCCGCGCTGATCGCGATTTATGCCGCGCCGTCGCTGTGGCTGTGGTTTCCCGTGCGCTTTGTGCTCAGCGCGGCGCTGAACGGTCTGTTCGTGGTGTCCGAATTCTGGATCAACCAGCTTGCGGACGAGCGCAATCGCGGCCGCATGATCGCGCTCTATGCCATCTGCCTGTCCATCGGCTTCGGCGCGGGGCCGGTTATTCTGAGCCTCATCGGCACGCGCGGCATCCTGCCCTTCGTGGCGGGCGCTGCCATGCTGCTGCTGGCTGCCATTCCCGTCATTCTCGCCCGCCGCGGCGCGCCGCGCATCGAGGCGGACGAAACCCATTCGCCGTTCGCCGCGATACGCGCCGCGCCCACCATGCTGGCCGCCGGTTTCGTGTTCGGCGCCATCGATGCCGGCATGGCGGGCCTCTTTCCCGTTTATGCCGTGCGCAGCGGCTACAGCGAAGCCGATGCGGCGCTCGCCGTCACCGCCATTTCGATTGGCGGCATCATCTTTCAGTATCCGCTGGGCCTGATCGCCGACCGCGTGAACCGCACCACGCTGCTGGCGATCTGCGCCTCATCGGGAATCCTGGGCACGCTGGTCACACCCTTCGTCGTGCATCAGCCGGTTGCACTCTATGCGGTGCTGGTCCTGTGGGGCGGCATCATCATGGGCGTTTACACGGTCGGCCTCACCTTGCTGGGCGAGCGTTTCAAAGGCCCGCAACTCGCCAGCGCCAATGCGGCTTACGTGATGATGTATTCCTTCGGCATGTTGCTCGGCCCGGCGGCGGAAGGGGTTGGCCTCGATGCCTGGAATCCGAACGGCCTGCTGGTGGTGCTGGGCGTAATCAGCGCGCTGTATGCGGTGTTCCTGCTTTTCCGCCCGCGCCGCAACCCAACCCCCTGATGGCATTGCGCCACCATTCAATTTTTAACAATCTCGACTTGCCCTTCGACAGAACCCGAGGCTTTCCGCCCACCATTCCTTAACTTGTGCGGCCTAGAGTTCCCTTTGCACGGGGTAATTCTATGTCCAAGCAAGCTTCTGGCTTTGCAATGCTGATCGACGTCGAAAAAGAGACGTCGAGCGACAGGCGTCGCGACATGCTGCGCCAGATCACCGACAAGTTTCTCGCCGAAGGCCGCGGCCACGCCCCCTCCGACGCGGCCATGCTGGATGAACTCGTCAGCGCCGTCTCTGATGATCTTTCACATCAGGTGCGCGTGGAACTGGCCGCCAACATTGCCCGCAGCGCCATTCCGTTGAAGCAGACCACGCGCAAGCTGGCGACAAGCCATATCGACGTCGCCCATCCGGTGCTCATACATTCCAAAGCGCTCAGCGAAGCCGACATGCTGCATGTGATCGGCAATACCTCGCAGGACCACATGCTGGCGCTGACCGCGCGCTCCGATATCGGCGAAAAGGTCGCGCGCGCATTGGTTCACAAAGGCGAAGACCACGTCGTCGTATCGCTGCTGCAGAACAAGCAGGCCCGCATCGACAGCGAAACCTACGAAGCGGTTGCCGAGCGCGCGCAGAAAAGCGAAGTTCTGCACGCCCCCTTCGTGCGCCGCCAAGGTGTGCCGCTGCATCTGCTGAACGATCTTTACCTGAAAGTCGAACTGAAGCTGCGCCGCGAAATCCTGCACACCTATGGCCAGGTGCCCAAGGCGGAGCTGGATTCTGCGTTCGAGAAAAGCCGCGCGCGGCTTTCTACCGCCTATACCGGCCTGCCCTCTGATTACGATGCCGCCGTCAAGCGCATCGGTGAGATGGAAAAGAAAAACGCGCTGAAGCCACCCACACTCGTCACGCTGCTGCGCGAGCGCGACAAATCCCACACCGCCTTCTATGTCGCATTCGCGCGTCTCGCCGGCGTGGAATACAGCCTGGTGCAGCATTTCGTGGAAGCGCCGGACCTCGACGCCATCGCCCTGCTCTGCCGCGCCGCCAATTTCGACAAGGCTCTGTTCGTGACGCTCGCCATGATGATCGTGGGCTCCGACCGCCGCATGGGCAATGTCGAGGAATACGGCAAGCTTTATGAAGAGGTGCCGCTCGTCGCGGCCCAGCGCGCCCTGCGCTTCTGGAAAGTGCGCTCTCAGGCCGACGCGGCCTGAAGCCTCCCGAACGGCACAACCCTGTTTTCCACATCGTGGCCGATATCGGCGGCGCCGAGATAGGCAATGCCGCTGGCATCGCACCAATGCTTCGCCACATCCTCTTCGTTCCTGCCGAATTCCGGTTCGTTCACAGGAATATCGCTGGTGCGGCCAAGCCGGATGCCCGCCACCTTGCGGATTCCCGGATTGCTGGTGACATGAAAGAACGCGCGATCGATGCGGTACATGTGTTCAGACACATCTTCCACCATCAGCACATGGCCCGAAAGATCGGGCATCAGCGGTGTGCCGATCATGTGGCTGAGAACCGTGAGATTGAACGCCGCCGAGGGCGCATCCGCGCAAACCGACGGCTCCAGCGCGCGCGCATCGCGATCCATGATGTAACGCAACGCCCGCGTCACCGCCGCTTCACCGCCGGCGCGCTTGATATCGGCCACCACCGGCCCATGCGCCACGCCGCAACCGGCTTTGTATAAGGCACCCAGAATAAAGCCCGCATCGCTATAGCCGAGATAGAGCTTTTTCCTCGCCGCCCCGGTTAGTCCTGCCACGACGCGTTCGGCGATCCGGTTGGAGCCATAGCCGCCCCGCGCCACCCAAACAGCATCGTAGGCCGTGTCATTTGCCGCTTCGAGAAACGCTGCCGCCCGCGCCGCGTCATCGCCCGCAAAATGTCCATCGGACAAAAAGCATTGTGGATGAAAGACCAGCGACACGCGATCGCCATAGAGCGCCGCCGCCAGCGTGCTCACGCGATCCGCCGTTTCTGGCTCCAGCCGCGACGCGGGCGCCACGATTGCAATCTTCACGGTCTTCTCGCTCACGGCGCTTGCTTGCCACGCATCATGCCCGCTTATAGCTTCCGGCGATGCACGCGAACACCTCTTATTTCTTCATCGGCATCGGCGGAAGCGGAATGCTGCCACTCGCCCTTATTCTTGCGGCCAGGGGCGCCACGATTTGCGGCTCCGACCGGTCGCTCGATCAGGGCCGCACGCCGGAGAAGTTCGCTTTCCTGCGCGCGCGCGGCTTCACGCTGTTCCCGCAGGATGGCTCCGGCGTCACCGATCCCGCGACCGTCGTGGTCGCATCGGGCGCGGTGGAAGACACGGTGCCGGACGTCGCCGCCGCTCGGAAGATCGGCGCGAAGCTTCTCACGCGGCCCGAATTGCTGGCGCGGCTTTTCAACGATGCCGGCCATAGCATCGGTGTCGCCGGCACGTCGGGCAAATCCACCACCACCGGCATGATCGGCTGGCTGCTCGCCGATGTGGCGCGCGATCCCACCATCATGAACGGCGCGGTGATGAACAACTTCGCCAGCGACGACACGCCCTTCGCCAGCGCGCGGGTGGGCACAAGCGACATCTTCGTCAGCGAAGTGGATGAGAGCGACGGCTCCATCGCGCGCTATAATCCGAAGATCGCGGTGGTGAACAACGTCTCGCTCGATCACAAATCGATGGACGAATTGCGCGCGCTGTTCGCAGCCTTCGTGGCGCGCAGCGAACAGGCCGTGCTCAATCTCGACAATGCGGAAACCGCCGCGCTCGCGGCCAACGCGCCGAACGCAATCACCTATTCGCTGCACGAACACGCGGCCGACCTGCTTGCCAGCAACATTGTGCCCGCGCAGGGTGGCATCAGCTTCGATGTGCGCGAGCGAGATGGCGCGGCGCACAAGCCGCAGTTCGTGAAAATTACCCTCGCCGTTCCCGGCCGCCACAATGTTTCGAACGCGCTGGCGGCGCTGGGTGCGGCGCGCGCGCTGGGCGTACCGCTCGCCCAGGCCGCCGCAGCTCTTGCACGCTTCACCGGAATCCGCCGCAGGCTGGAAGTGGCCGGCACCGCGAACGGCGTCACCGTGATCGACGATTTCGCGCACAACCCGGACAAGATAACCGCCACGCTGGCCACGCTGCACGATTTCCCCGGCCGCCTGCTCCTCATGTTCCAGCCGCACGGCTATGGCCCGCTTGCCAAGATGAAGAACGAATTCATCGACGTGTTCGCCAATCACCTGCATGAAGCCGATGTGCTGACCATGCCCGAGCCCGTCTATTACGGCGGCACCACAGATAAATCCGTTTCCTCCGAAGACATCGCCGCCAGCATCGCCGCGCGCGGCCGCCATGCGCTGGCGTTTATCGATCGCGCCACCTGCGGCGAAGAACTTCTCAAGCGCGCCCAGCCCGGCGACCGCATCGTCATCATGGGCGCGCGCGATGACAGCCTCAGCACCTTCGCGGCAGACCTTTTGAATAGGCTCAAGAAGAGAAATGACGCCGCTTCATGAAGAGCCGGTTCGCGTAGTGGGCGCAATTCGAGTTTGTGGCATTATCTTTCGCAAAAAAAAATGGCCGTTCAAGAGCGGCTATACCGACGGTTTGATAGGCGCAGAGCGCGGAACGCACAGTGCGGGATTTGGGGAAATAGGGCGATGATATTGCATCAACGGCATTATTGACCCTGCGAATATTGCCAGCGGGTTGACTTCCCCTTTGGCGGGACTTTGCTAAAGTCCGCGTGGGGCGGGCAAGTTCTTTCCAGGATTCACCGAAGGGGTAGGCTCATGCGTTTGCGCGCTTTGGGGCTTTATGCGGCCGTATCTATCGTAATTTTGACCACGCAGGCACTTTGCGATGACGGCAAGCCGCACGTCGATACGTCCGGCGTGAATATGCAACCAGCCTATCCGGACAGCGCGAAGGCGACGAATGAAAGCGGCGCGGTGATCCTTGATGTGGTTGTCAGCCCCGACGGAAAAGTCAGCAGCATCCGATTGCGCGAGACCAGCGGCTTCAACGATCTCGATAGGGCGGCTATCGCGGCGGTTATGAATTGGAAATTCACGCCGGCCGTAAAAGACGGCCATCCCGCAGAAGGTACTTCAACCATTCAGCTCGTCTTCCAGCCGCCGGCCGATTCAAACGCCAAATCGACGACCACGTCCGCGTCCGCGTCCGCGTCCGCGACGAACATGCAGCCTTCAAAGAATCTTTTCGATTCAGTAATAACGATCAGCGGACAACCCGGCGAATATAATCAAGAAGTGCGCGCCGTACCCTGCGAAAATGGCAAACTCATAACAACCATTGAAATGCTTCGCGCGATTGGGCCTGCCGTATCCCAATATCATCCCTACGCTGTGGTGAGGATCCAATCCGACGATTCGGAAGTCTCGTTGGGAATGGCCGGCATTGAATATATTATGCCACCGGAAGAACGATTTTTCTTGAACGTGGCCGACGAAAAGTCTGGCGAACAGCGATCGTCAACGAACTATTCTCACGTTGCAACATTTGGAAAGCCGGTCGGCGTCTCGCTCTCGTGGGACTCCACGGGACTTATCACGGCGAGCGTGGGAACGATGGAAGAGCATCAAATACGAATTGCGAGACAGCCCAACATCGTCGGTCTGTCGATGGCCGGTGGCGAAGCGCGGTTCAAAGATACCGCGCTGATATGCACATCGGGCGCGCCAAACTGAGTTGAGACAAACCCGGTGCGGCGAGATGGAGCGCGCCGGCATCGGTTGGGCGCTGCACCGTCTTTAGATCAACATCCCGCAACTACCCGCCGGCGCCCGCAAGGCGCTGCATTTTGTCCTTGACGTTCGATCAAATGCAGACTACATTCATAATATGAGAATTATTATGAGGAAAAGTAGCTGCGTTTTGAACGAAACAAACAATCGGGAAATTTGGGCTTTGGGGGGTACCCCCTCACCAAAAACCGGGGTTCGAATACCCCGTCCCGGCTGGGGCAGGCGGAATACCCCTGAAAAAGCCTGCAAACAGCCTCCCCCAGGGCGCCAAACCGGGCCGCTTCCTTGACTTCGCACCCGCGAAAGCTAGGTTACCGGCCCTTTAGAACCGCAAGGAAATTTCGCCGTGGCCAAGCCAACGACCGCCAAAATCCGCCTGAACAGCACCGCAGACACGGGCTTCTTCTATGTCGCCAAGAAGAACACCCGCACCATGACGGAGAAGTTCAGCGTCAAAAAATACGATCCGGTGGTGCGCAAGCACGTGGAATTCAAGGAAGGCAAGATCAAGTAATCTTGCCTCCCGAAGAGCAGATTTGCGCGCGGCCCCGGTTGAAATCCGGCTCGGCCGCGCGCTTCATTTCAGGCACACGCTATTAAGGAGATACCCATGGCTGCTGCAATCGACTGGCGCTCCGAAGCCGGCAAACTCAACTTCCGTTCCAACGCCTTTATCGGCGGCAAATTCGTGCCGGCCGCCAGCGGCGATACGTTCGATAACGTCTCTCCGGTGGACGGCAAAGTGCTGGCCAAAGTGGCGAGCGGCGACAAGGAAGATATTGACCGCGCCGTGAAGGCCGCCCGCGCCGCCTTCAATTCCGGCAAGTGGTCCGACGCAGCGCCCAAGCAGCGCAAGCGCACCTTGCAGAAGTTCGCCGACCTGATCGTGAAACATGCCGATGAACTGGCGCTTTTGGAAACGCTGGACATGGGCAAGCCCATCACCTTCGCCAAGAACGTGGACATCATGGGCGTGGCCGAAGTGGTGCGCTGGTATGCCGAAGCGATCGACAAGATCTATGACGAGATCGCGCCGACGCCGAAAGACACGCTGGCGCTGATCACGCGCGAGCCACTGGGCGTTGTCGGCGCCGTGGTGCCGTGGAATTTTCCGCTGCTGATGGCGGCCTGGAAGTTCGGCCCTGCCCTCGCGGCCGGCAATTCGATGGTGCTGAAACCGGCCGAGCAATCGCCGTTGACAGCGTTGCGCGTCGCCGAGCTTGCGGCGGAAGCGGGCATTCCCGAAGGCGTGTTCAACGTCGTGCCGGGCTTCGGTGAAACCGCCGGCCAGGCGCTTGGCCGCCACATGGATGTGGATGCCGTGGCGTTCACCGGCTCCACCGAAGTCGGCAAGTTCTTCCTGAAATATTCCGGCGAATCCAACATGAAGATGGTCAGCCTGGAATGCGGCGGCAAGACACCGAACATCGTGTTCGCCGATACCGCCAATCTCGATGCGGCGGCGCTGGGTGCGGCGTCGGGCATCTTCTTCAACTCCGGCCAGGTTTGCGTGGCGTCGTCGCGCCTGCTGGTGGAAGAAAAGATTCACGACGAGTTCGTGGAAAAGGTGAAGAATATTTCCGCCGCCTTCACACCGGGCGATCCGCTCGATCCGGCAACGCGCATGGGCTCGATGGTCGACAAGAACCAGATGGACCGTGTTCTTTCGTATGTCGCAAAGGGCGAAAAGGAAGGCGCCAAGCTCGCCACTGGCGGCAAGCAGGTGATGCAGAATTCCGGGGGCTACTATGTCGAGCCTACCATCTTCGACAAGGTGGCGAACGACATGGTCATCGCGCAGGAAGAAATCTTCGGCCCGGTGCTTTCCACCATCACGTTCAAGGACACGGCCGAAGCGGTGAAGATCGCCAACGACACGATCTACGGATTACAGGCGTGCCTGTGGACCAACGACCTGTCGAAAGCGCACTCGGTTGCGCGTTCGCTGCGCGCCGGCACCGTGAACATCAACAACACCGATGGCGGCGGCATCGAAGTGCCGTTCGGCGGCTATAAGCAATCCGGTTTCGGCCGCGACAAGTCGCTTCACGCGCTGGACAAGTACACGCAGCTGAAGACGACCTATATCAAGCTGTCGTAACGGGTGTTATTGCGCGGCGTGCCTGGCGGCACGCTGCGCTTCCACCTTCTCCACGAACGGCACGATCAGGCCGAGCAGCAGCGGAATCGCAGGCAGCGGCAGGTCATGCCCCCAGCCCTCGATCTCGTGATACTCCGCCCCCGGTATGCAGGCCGCCGTATGCCGCCCCGCCGCGCAGGGGATAAGGGTATCCGCCGTGCCATGCAGCACCTGCGCCGGAATATCCAGCTTCTTCAACCGCTCAGTGCGCGGCGGCCCGGCCAATATCGCGGCCCACTGCCTAAGCGTCCCTTGCGGATAGTAAGAGCGGTCATAGCTCTCGCCGATCAGCTTGCCTAAGCGCTCCTCATCGAACGGCCAGCGGGTGGAAGCATACGTCCGCCTGCCCTTCAGCGAATGCGCAATCACGTCCTCGCGCTTGTCGGACGGCGGACGCGTGGTGAGCGCCGCGTTCGCCTCCGGCGAAGACTTCGGCAGCGATGGATCGCCGGTGGTGGAAAAGATGGAGATCAACGAGCGCGTTTTCTTCGGATGATCCAGCGCAACAAGCTGCGCGATCATCCCGCCCATCGAAGCGCCAGCAATATGCGCGCTGTCGATACCGAGTGCATCGAGCAATCCCGCAGCGTCTGCCGCCATATCCGAAAGGAAATAGGGGATTTCCGGTTTGCGGACTTCCTTCAACGCTTCGTGTATCGCGCGCGTGTCCGGCATCTGGTTGTGCCACTTCTGGCCTAGCCCCACATCGCGGTTGTCGAACTGGATGACCCGCATGTTCGCCGCCGCGAGTCCGTCACGGAATTCCTTCGGCCACCCGGTCATCTGCGTTCCGAAGCCCATGATCAACAATAGCGGAATGCCGTTCTTCGATCCGGTCTCTTCGTATTCGATATCGATGCCGTTTGCGCGAATCTTGCTCATTCCGCGGCCTTCAACTTCGCTTCCACGCCGCTCACGAATTCGCCGATATAGGTGAGGTAAACCGGTAGCAACGCATTGGTGAAATCATGCGCCATGCCGGGCACCACGATAAGTTCCGCGCCGGGAATGCTGGCCGCTGTGTCCTTGCCGCCCTCAACCGGTATCAACGGATCGTCCGCGCCATGAATAACCAGCGCGGGGCACCGTACGTTCTTAAGAATATCGTTGCGCGGCGGCGACGAAAGGATCGCCATCAATTGGCGCGCCGCGCCGGTCGGCTCATATGGCACGCGATCGATTTCGTGTTCCACGACAGCCTGCAATTCTTCGTCTGTCGCTCTGAAGCCCGGGCTTCCGATTGTGCGCCAGATGCGAAGCCCCGCCGCGATACGGTCTTCACGGCTGTCGCTCGCCGGCGGCATGGTCAGAACGGCCATAGCTTCGGGTTTGCCCTGTGGCAGGCCATGCTTGCCGGTTGTGGACATGATCGAAACAAGGCTTTTCGTGCGATCGGGATATTTCGCAGCCACGATTTGCGCAATCATCCCACCCATCGATGCGCCGACAATATGCGCGCTCTTGATATGAAGCGCGTCAAGAACGCCGATGGCATCGGCCGCCATGTCGTCCAGCAGATAGGGTGCGCCACTGGCTTGCTGGCCCATTGCAAGTTTGGCCAGCGCTTCGCCCACATTGGGCACGCCCTTGTCGATCAAATGCGTGGATTTCCCAATGTCGCGATTGTCGAACCGGATCACGCGGAAGCCCCGCTTTGCCAGTCCCTCGCAAAGCGAGACCGGCCATAGCGTCATCTGGGCCGAAAAGCCCATGATCAGAAGGATCGCCGGATCGGTTTCCCGTCCGAAGCTGTCATACTCAATATCGAGTCCGTTGGCCTTTACCTGCGGCATGCTTGTCCCCTGAAAGGAATATCGCTCGGGCCCAAGCTTAGCAGAGGTCCGCCATCGCTTGACAAGATGTCAGCCGCCTTGGAGCCTCCAGCAACCCAATCCCATCGGGCCACATGCGCCGAAATCTTGAAAGACTGGCCAACGAGGAATTCGACCTGCTTTTGATCGGCGGCGGGATCACAGGCGCCTGCATCGCGCGCGACGCGGCGATGCGGGGGCTGAAGGTGGCGCTGATCGAGAAAAAAGACTTCGCCAACGCCACCAGTGCGCACAATTCCAAGCTCATTCATGGTGGACTACGTTATCTGCGGAATTTAGAGCTCGGGCTGGTGCGCGAATCCCTTCGGGAGCGGCGGACGTGGCAGCGGATAGCCCCACATCTGGTGCAGCCGTTGCCGTTTCTAATCCCAATGTTCGGGGGCGGCATTAAAGAACGCGCGTCGCTTACGGCGGGACTCACCCTTTACGATGTTTTGTCTTATGACCGCACCTGGCTGGACGATCCCGATCAGCGCCTTCCCCGTCATCGCTGGTTGAATAAAAGCGAAGCAATTGCGCGCGAGCCGATCCTAGATCAGAAGAACTTCCAAGGTGCTTTCCAATATTACGATGCCCAGATGTTCTCGCCCGAGCGATTGGCGCTGGAGAATGTTCTGGATGCAAACGCACACGGTGCGGCAGTCGCGAATTATGTGGAAGCCACTGGTCTTATGTTTCGAAATGGCCGCGTGGAGGGGGCCAAGGTACGCGCCGCGTTTGGCGGCGATGCGTTCGATATCCGAGCGAAATTCACAATCATTACCGCCGGACCGTGGGCAGACATCTTTCTCAGCCAGGCACTTGGCAAACCTTCCTCTCACAAGTTGCTTCGCTCGAAAGGCATTCACCTCATCGTGCCACCGATCACACGTGAGATGGCTCTAACCATTGCTGCGAATGGCGGGCACTTCTTCGTCTTGCCCTGGCGAAGGCATTCATTGCTGGGTACGACGGATACAAAATTCATAGGACTGCCCGACGCGGTCAGCGTGACCGGCGGCGATATTCGGGGATTTTTGAGCTTCATCGATTCATATCTTCCGGGCGCCAATCTGAAGCCAACGATGGTTGAGCATTTCTATGCCGGACTACGGCCGCTCGTGGACGACGGAACAGGTGACACCTACGATGCCAGCCGTCGCGCGGAACTCGTAGATCACGGCAAGGACGACGGGATCGACGGCTTATTCTCCGCCATCGGTGGGAAATGGACCACATCGCGCGATCTTGCGGAAAAGGTCACGGACGTGATTGTGAACCGGCGCGGCGCCAAAACATCTCGATGTACAACAGCGGTCACACCTCTGCCCGGCGGACGCATAGAGCGATTTCGTATGTTCGCTGATGAGCAGCGTCGGCAATACCCAGGCATCTCGTCAATTGAATATCTTTCGCGTCTCTACGGCGCGTGCTTGCCCGCGATGCTCAGTACCCATGCTGACACGGCATCTATGGCGCCTGTGGGCGTCAATGGCGACATTGCAATTCAGATTGACTACGCCCTTAAAGAGGAAATGGCTGTCGCGCTGGAAGACGTGATTATGCGCCGGACCGGCATTGGTCAACTTGGCAGGCCTACAACGGCAACACTTGAACAGACCGCTGCGATTATGGGTGCCGAACTCGGTTGGAATGAAGACCGGAAGAAAAACGAGATCGCCTCGCTTGATCGGAATTTCTCGTTGGTGAGCGAATGAGTGCATTCGTCGTCGTCAATCCTCGCTCCGCCAATGGACGCACGCGCAGCGACTGGCCCCAGATCGAACCGGCATTGCGAACCATTTATCCCGATATGACGGTTGGATTTACGACAGCGCCCAACCAGGCCACGGCGTTGGTGCGGGCCGCATTGCAGGCGGGACACGACGAAATAGTCGCGATTGGTGGAGACGGCACGATAAATGAGGCCATAAATGGCATGTTCGACGCGCAAGGCCCGCTTGCGCCTACCGCCGTGTTTGGTTTCGTCACGAGCGGAACTGGTGGCGACTTTCGCAAGAGTTTTGGAATTTCGTCTGGTCACGCCGCGGCAATCGCGCGTCTGGCCGAGGCGCCCATTCGTGCCATCGACATTGGTAGGGTGTCGTGTGTCAGCACCTCTGGTTTATCCATCGTGCGACACTTCGCAAACATTGCATCCTTTGGGCTTTCGGGACTGATTGTAAAATCGGTCAACCGCGCTCGGATTGCGAAGCTGTTTGGGGGGCAATTTGCCTTCGCGTTTCATAGCGCGGCAGTTATGCTTTTCCACCGTGACTTCCCGGTCCATCTGTGTTCCGGCGAAGAATTCGATGTCACAACTCCTATTTCGACAGTAGCTATCGCGAACGGCCAATATTTCGGAGGTGGAATGTGGGTGGCGCCAGGCGCCTCTCCCGATGACGGCTTGTTTGACACCGTAATTGTTGGAGGCGTCCCCCGAGTCCAAATGCTGAAAGACATGAAGCGATTGTACGAAGGCGGGCACATCAACGACCCGAACGTTCGGATTGTCCGCGCCCAAAAAATCACAGTGACTCCTGTTGCAGAGACCAGTGAAAGACCCGTCTTTATCGAAACGGACGGGGAACTGGCAGGACAACTACCCGCCACATTTGAAATACTACCTCGCGCATTGAACGTGCGCTGCTAGGAATCTCCAGAATACCAATGACAGTTGATCGGGAAAAAATGCGATGGAATGGCTGGGGCTGGGCCGCGCACGCGGATAGCTTTGCGGACCGCAGCGATTTGTGGAACTGGCTGACTGCTCAGTTGGGAATGCCGAGCCTACTTGCTACGCCGGCCCATTCTCTTGATGAAATCGAACTGCCGCTTTCGCGACTTTCGCTGAATGACAAACAGCACTTCGCAACTCTACTGGGGGCTGATCGTGTTCGCGATGAAAAATATGAGCGGGCTTTTCACGCGCGCGGCCAGAGCTATCACGATCTGCTCAGGGTTCGTGCTGGCGATCTTTCAAATGTTCCCGACGCCGTTCTCTATCCACGCGGCACAGACGAAGTCCTTGCAGTCCTGGCATATGCATCCGATCGCAATATCGCTGTCGTCCCTTTCGGAGGTGGCACGAGTGTGGTTGGCGGCGTCGATGCATCTTGCGAAACATTCCACGCTTGCCTCGCTGTCGATCTCAGCGGCATGGCGCGGCTCGTTGACGTTGACACGGTTTCTCTGACAGCGAAGGCCGAAGCGGGAATTTACGGGCCTGCGCTCGAGAAGGCTTTGAAGGAGAAAGGCGTGACCCTCGGCCACTATCCGCAATCTTTCGAGTTCTCGACTTTGGGAGGGTGGATTGCCCATCGTGGTGCTGGGCAACAATCGGCACGTTACGGAAAGGCAGAGAATTGGATTGTTTCGGCAAAGCTGGCTACGCCAAACGGGCTGTTGGAGACAGAATACTTCCCGGCATCTGCCGCCGGTCCGCGTCTGACAGATATCGTCGTCGGGTCGGAGGGTGCGTTTGGTATTATAACAGAAGCGCAGGTTCGTGTTCGCGCCATTCCTCAGACGCACGACTATCGCGCGTACCTATTCCATGATTTTGCAAAAGGGGCAGCAGCCATTCGTCGCGCCGCGCAAGACCGGCTGCCCGTTGCAATGATCCGGTTGTCAGACGCGGACGAAACGCTGTTTTATCGCGCATATGGCTCCGTCGGAAAGAAGCCGGGACTCGCTGATCGACTGACAAGCCGGTACCTGACGTGGAAAGGCTTTGATGATCAGGCTTGCGCAATGATTGTCGGCTTTGAGGGCGACTCTCATGAAATCGACCAATCGAAAAATCAATTCAGCGCCATCGCCAAATCGTTCGGTGCGCTAAATCTGGGATTTAAATCTGGACGGCGCTGGTATGAAGGCCGATTCCAGGGACCGTATTTGCGCGATCCTCTGATGGACCGGGGAATAGGCGTGGATACACTAGAGACCGCTGCGAGTTGGTCGAAGGTCGACACGCTCTATCTGGCAGTGCGTAGTGCGTTGGAAAAATCGATAGCCGAAACCGTGCCGCGGCTTGGCGCACGCGGTGTAGTTATGTGCCACATCAGCCATTCTTATCCGGACGGAGCCAGCCTTTATTTTACCTATATTTTTCCGCGAGCGCTCGATGGCGAGATAGCGCAATGGCAGAAAATAAAAACAGCGGCATCGGACGCGATAAAAGCCAACGGCGGCACGATCAGCCATCATCACGGCGTAGGACAGGATCATCTTCCGTGGATCGCTGAGGAAAAGGGCGAGCTTGGCATCGAAGTGCTGCGCGCAATCAAGCGCACGCTTGATCCCAAGGGCATTCTCAATCCCGGAAAGCTCATCCCGCCGCAAACGCCGCCTTAAGAACTTGAGACGCGGCAACCAGCGCTTCGCGAGCTTGCGGCAGAACCGTTTGCATATAAGTGAAACAATGAACCATGTCGGGATAGTCGGCGACTGCCACCTTCACGCCGGCAGCGCGAAGTTTTTCCGCATAAGCGAGCCCTTCGTCGTGCAACGGGTCGTAACCGGCGACCACAACATAGGCTGGCGGCAAGCCGCTGAGATCGGTCGCGCGCAAGGGAGAGAGTTTTGGATCGGTGCGTTTGGCGCCGGGTGGAACATATTGTTCGAAGAACCAGTCCAACGTTTGCTTTTCGAGAAAGTAGCCAACGCCGAAATCGTGCCGCGAGGGTAATTCCTCCGCAACGTCTGTAGCGGCGAACAATAACAACTGAAAACAGATTTTAGGTTTGCCCTTCTGTTTCGCAAGCTGAGACACAACGGCTGAAAGATTGCCGCCCGCGGAATCGCCGCCCACCGCGATGCGGTTTGCGTCGATACCCAGTGCGGACGCGTTCTCTTCAACCCAGTTCAGAGCGGCAAAAGCGTCATCGACAGCGGCAGGAAATTGACTCTCAGGTGCCAGGCGATAGTCCACGGCGACCACACGACAGTGCGCTTCGTCGGAAAGGATGCGGCAGCAACCGTCGTGCGTGTCCAGGTTTCCTATAACAAAACCGCCGCCATGAAAGTAGACAAGCACAGGCAATGGCTCGCTGCCGGCGGCGATGGGCGTGTAGATGCGAATGGGAATTTCACCCCCCGGGCCGGGAATTGTCCGATTTTCGATCTTACCTATTGGAACATCCTTGGGGCCTACCAACTGCATCAGTGCGTTGAAAGCCTCCCGCGCCAAGGGAGCCGGAAGTTCATGCACTTTCGGCGTCGGCTGCGCGGCGAGCTGATCCAGGAATCCCTGCAGAATAGGATCTATGGGCATAGCGGTGCTTTCGATGTTTGGAGGTATGGCAATGTGACCGCAGCCTGAAGAGGCGCGCTGGCGGCATTGCGGGAGTAAAAAGTTAGTGCAGGACGATGTGTGCGGAGGGGTCCAACCGCTGCATGAAAATATCGTCGAGCAGAACGGTCATCGTGTGCCAGAACTCTTCGCGTTCCGTTTCGCCGGACTGGCGAAAGGTGGCAACCGCACGCTGCGCGTAATCGATCGCGAAGGGACCGTGTTCGGCCGCCAGATCGGCTGCAAGATGGCAAAGCTCGTTCGCGCCCATGAAGGCCATTCCACAGCATCGCGGTAAGCATTCCGTTAACGGATTGCCCACGCAAAGAGCAGAAATATTGGCCGTTTCTCGCGTTATTCAATCTCAATCACCTCCGAAGGTGCGGGATTGGCATAAAGCGCATCAACGAGTTTGGTGCGCCGCTCCAGCGTGGCGCGTTGATTGATGTAGCCCTTGTCCGTGATTTCATGACCGTCGATTGATGGCGGTTCCAGCATGAGGATCACGCGTCTGATGCGCGCAGACGTGCCGGGTTGATCTTTGTTGTAGTCCACGAATTTGGCGCGAACGAATTCGCGGACCTCATCGCTCGCCGCGGCCTCCTGCGGAGATTTTGACGGGTCTCCCGAGATTTCCTTCGTAGCCGTGATATTCGGCCACGCCAGAATTCCCACAAACTCCTTATCTTGTCCGCAAACCACGCAGTCCTGAATAAGTGGCGAGGCGGCGGCGACCGCGGCGGCACGGAGCGTTCCGGCGGAGACCCATGTGCCGGAATGAAGTTTAAAGTCTTCCGTTACGCGGCCATCGAAGACGAGACCTTGGGACGGATCGCTTTCGTCCACGAACTTCACCGCATCGCCAAGGCTGTAAAATCCCTCGTCGTCGAACGCGGCCTTGGTGAGGTCGGGACGGTTGAGATAGCCCGGCGTGACAGTCGGTCCCTTCACACGCACTTCGAGCTTGGTGCCGTTCGGCACGAGCTTGAGCGTTATGCCAGGCAGTGGCAGCCCGACCAGCCCTACCCGCTCGGTAATCCAGTGCACAACGGTAATGCCTTGCGTTTCCGTCGCGCCGTACATTGTTGTGATGGGAATTCGAAAACCAGTCGAGGCGACCGAGAGCGCCTGGAGACGCTCGTAGATGTCCTGGCTCATCGTTGCACCGCCGTAGCCGACCAGTTTCATCTTGGCGAAGAACCTGTCCCGCAAATCCGCGTCTCGTTCCATAGCATCGGCCAGCCAGCCGAAAGCTATCGGCGCGGAGCCGAATGTCAGCGGCGAAATTTCGCGCAGGTTGCGGATAGTTTCGTCGAACATACCGGGCAGCGGTTTGCCCGCATCGATATAGGCCGTGCCGCCATCATAGAGGTTGCGATTGAATTGGATGTTGCCGGCGGAAATGTGATTCCACGGCATCCATTCCAGATTCTGCGGCGGCTCGGCCGCTTCGGGATCGTCGGTGCGCAGAGAGTCTTGCGCGGCGAGAACAGCGCACATCATGCCTTGAGTTTGCACGACACCTTTCGGCATCCCCGTCGATCCGGAAGTAAAGAGGTATTTGGCGACCGTGTCGTGACCCACAGCCTCCAGGGACTTTTGTACGGCCGCAGTGACAGGTGTGGCGATGAGATCGGCATATGAAGTTGTCTGCCGGTCTGGAATCGGAACGACGGTGACAATCTCCACACCATCAAGAGGTAGAGAGCCAAGCGCTCGCGCATAATACGGCCCCTGCTCTGCAAAAATCATTTTTGGTTTGGACGTTTCAAAGACATGTCGCAGCTTGCCGTGGTCGCCGCTCATCAGCGAGTAAGCAACCGAGACGGGCGCCACCGGAACGCCGGCCTTCATGGCGCCCAACATCATCACAGCATGCGCAATCGAATTGCCGGATAGGATCATCAGGGGCGTTGACTGATCGAAGCCCCGGTTCAGCAGTGCTTGGGCAACAGCGTCGGCCTGTGCGTTGGCATCGCCATATGTGATGTAGCGCCAATCGCCCAGCTTGCCATCGGACTGCGGCGTTCGCTCAGCGATGTAGTTGCGCTCGGGATGTTTTGCCGCCTTCTCCTCGAGAAGGTGTGCGATCGAACGCGGCATGTTCTCAATCGGATAACGCGAACCGATATAGATTGTACCGTCCGCCTTTCGCTCTACATCTATGGATGGCGGCTTCAGCGCCAGTTCGCGGAAAGGCGGAAGGTTTGTCGATTTCACCTGCAAATTCATGGCGTTCCGTTCCCTTGCCGCCAGGCGCTACCCTTGGCGGCCGTTGTTCTGTATAACCCCTTTGAGACGTTGGCATTTTTGCCCTTCTCATCCCATTCGGAGCCCGCATGCGCGGCAATAGCGTTCTGCTCATCATCGGCGGTGGTATTGCCGCCTACAAGTCCCTCGACCTGATCCGGCGCCTGCGCGAACGCGGCGTTTCGGTGCGCGCAGTGCTGACGCGCGCGGGTGGCGAGTTCGTGACACCGCTCTCTGTTTCCGCTTTGACGGGTGAGAAGGTGTTCCAGGAGTTGTTCAGCCTGACGGACGAAGCCGAGATGGGCCATATCGAACTTTCGCGTTCGACCGACCTTGTGGTCGTGGCACCCGCGACTGCTGATCTGATGGCGAAGCTGGCGAGCGGTCATGCGAATGACCTCGCTTCTACCGCGCTCATTGCAACCGACAAACGCGTATTGATGGCGCCGGCGATGAATGTTCGGATGTGGAACCATCCGGCGACCCAGCGCAATCTTGAAACGCTGAAGCGCGATGGCGTTCTGTTCGTGGGCCCGAACGACGGCGATATGGCTTGCGGAGAATTTGGTCCGGGTCGCATGGCGGAGCCTTTGGAAATTGTCGCGGCGGTCGAACAAGCACTGAGGGCCCAACAGACCGGACCGCTCTCTGGCTTGAAAGCGCTTGTGACAGCAGGACCAACACATGAGGCGCTCGATCCCGTGCGCTTCATCGCCAACCGCTCTTCCGGCAAGCAGGGATATGCGATTGCGCAGGCTTTGTTCGAGGCCGGCGCGGACACCACGCTCATTTCCGGGCCGGTCGATATCGCGCCGCCGCCGCGCGTGAAGTTGCTGAAGGTGGAAACCGCACGCGAAATGCTCGCGGCTTGCGAAAGCGCCCTGCCCGTCGATGTCGCGGTGTGCACCGCCGCTGTCGCGGACTGGCGGCCTGAAACCGCCGTGAACAGCAAAATCAAAAAAGGCGAGGATGGCAAAGTGCCTTCCCTCAAGCTCGTCGCCAACCCGGATATTCTTTTCACGCTCTCGCACGACGCGCGGCGTCCCCGCCTCGTGATCGGCTTTGCGGCCGAAACCGAGAACGTGGTTGCCAATGCGCAAGCCAAACGCATCCGCAAAGGTTGCGACTGGGTCGTTGCCAACGATGTGAGCCCCGGCACCGGCGTTATGGGTGGTGACCGCAATTCCGTACATCTCATAACCGCGGATAATACAGCCGCCTGGCCGCTGTTGGATAAGCGCGACGTTGGAAGGCGCCTGACAGGTGAAATTGTGCGCGTATTCAAAGGGTTGCCTGCGTGAACCTCAGGTTGCAACGTTTGCCGCACGCCCATGATCTGCCGCTGCCAAAATACGCGACGGCGGAATCGGCTGGGCTCGATTTGGTCGCCGCCTGCGATCAGGATTTGAGCCTTCTTCCGGGCGAGCGCGCAGCCATTGCCTGCGGCATTTCCATCGCGCTTCCAAAAGGATTTGAAGCGCAGTTGCGGCCGCGCTCCGGCCTTGCGCTGAAGCACGGCATTACCGTGCTGAACACGCCCGGCACCATCGACAGCGACTATCGCGGCGAAATAAAAGCCATCCTCGTCAATCTGGGTAAAGAGGCATTTCGCGTTGAGCGCGGCATGAAGATTGCGCAGCTTGTGATCGCGCGACACGAGCATGTGACGTTGACGGAAGTGGGTTCACTGCCGGAAACAGAGCGCGGCGAAGGTGGCTTCGGTTCGACCGGCATCAAGGCGGGCTAGACCGCACCAATATTCGAATGCATTTCAGTGGAGATAAGCATGACGGCGCATAAACCCGGTCGCGGGCGCATTTATAATTCGATCACGGAAACGATTGGCGATACGCCGCTGGTGCGCCTTGCGCGCTTGCCGCAGGAGGCTGGCATCAAGGCTGACATTCTATTGAAACTGGAATTCTTCAATCCGATTCACAGCGTGAAGGACCGCATCGGCGTTGCGATGATCGAAGCGATGGAAGCCAAAGGGCTGATCGCACCGGGCCGCAACACGCTGATTGAACCCACAAGCGGCAACACAGGCATTGCCTTGGCGTTCGTCGCGGCCGCGAAAGGCTATCGCCTGATTGTGGTGATGCCGGAGTCTGTTTCATTGGAGCGCCGCAAGATGCTTCTGCTGATGGGCGCGGAACTGGTTCTGACCGAACCGGCAAAGGGCATGCGCGGCGCCATCGGCAAGGCGCGGGAATTGCTGGCGGCCACACCCGGTGCCGTGATGCCGCAACAGTTTGAAAATCCGGCTAACCCGGATATTCACCGCCGCACCACCGCCGAAGAAATATGGAACGACACCAACGGCGGTGTCGATGCGGTGATTTCCGGCGTCGGCACAGGCGGCACAATTACCGGCGTCGGCGAAGTGCTGAAAGCGCGCAAGCCGAGCGTCAAGATGATCGCGCTGGAGCCCGTGGATTCGCCCGTACTGTCGGGCGGGCAACCGGGTCCGCATCCCATTCAGGGCATTGGCGCGGGCTTTGTTCCGGCGATCCTTGATCGCGGCGTGATCGACGAAGTGCTGCAGGTGACAAATCACGAGGCGTTCGAAATGGCGCGTAAAGCCGCGCGTCTCGAAGGAATTCCCGTCGGAATTTCCTCCGGCGCGGCGATCTGGGGCGCGCTGAAGGTCGGCGCGCGGCCGGAAATGGCAGGCAAGATGATCGTGGCGATCATTCCCTCTTTCGCCGAGCGCTACCTTTCGACCGCGCTGTTCGAGGGCCTTTGATAAGCTGCTTTTATGCGGGCAGCGCGCCTTGCTGACAGCGGCTATCTGGGTATAGTCCCGGCCCTTCCGGACGGTTCGCCCGGATGCGTGGACAGATGGCCGAGTGGTTGAAGGCGCACGCCTGGAAAGTGTGTAACGGTTAATAGCCGTTCGAGGGTTCGAATCCCTCTCTGTCCGCCACGGTGGCGCAGCAAACCATTGAAATCATTTGTATATTTTTAGGAATGGGGGATCGCGCCCTAACATCCGCCCTACTGCACAACGGCGCAAATTTTTTCGCAATCTACGTTGTGTTCTCTTCCTGTTCCACGCTTCTATATATGCATGACCAAGCACACGATGAAGAAGGCCACGCTGCGCGCCGGCCGGATGGAAACCGAGCCCAAGATCGCCGTCGATTACTGGCAGGCCTGTGACCTCATTGGCGAAGATGCGGCGGCCAAACTATGGGGCAACGCCGACGCCGATCAGGAAGAGCGGCTGAAGATCACCAAGCCCGCCAAGCCACGCGCATGACCGATGATGTGGGGAGACGGCGACTGGCAAGATCACTATGACATCGCGGATCCCGCGCGGCTCGTCACATGCGCGAGCCTGCACCTGTCGCCCGTCTACACCGCCGAAGTGTCGATCAACCGCGAGGCGGGCTATTGGCGATCGATCCTCAACGGCCGCGAGATCGCAGCCTCGCCCACCATCGAGCAGGCCAAGGCAAAAGTGGAATGGCGCATCGCCAACGAGCTTGGCCAAATTCACGACAGCTACCGCGCACTGCTCAAGCGCCGCCACCTTTGGGCCGATGCCGGCGGCCATGCGCAAGCAGCCCTTCGCCATGCCGAGCCGGGCCGCTATCCCATCGTCTTACCGTATAAGAACTGCATCGTCGGGTTAGGTGACGACGTGTGCCGCGATTACCGCCGCCGCCAGGCCATGGGCGACTACTACGCGGGCTTCAGCGAGACCAAGCTGAAGATCCTTTCCCCGCCGCGCCACCAGGCGCGCAACCTCGAACCGCAGGAAGACATCAACCCCACGGATACCGCACCGATCTTTCGCCTGCGCGCGGAAGGCGACGGGCTGGAGATGGTGGATTCGCGCTGGTGGTTCATGCCTCGGACGCAGCACGGCAGTTACAAGGACTTCCGGCGGGATTACAGAACCTTCAATGCGCGCTCCGACAAGGTGGCCAGCTCTCCATTCTTCCAAGAATCCTACCGCAAGCGCCGCTGCCTGATACCGGCCGATGGCTGGTACGAATGGACCACGCCGGAAACCGCGTGGAAAAAGAAAACAAAGTGGGTGATCGAGCCGCGCGCCGGCGAATGGTTCTGCATCGCTGGCATCTGGGACCGCGCGCATGCGAGCGACGAAGGCGAGATCGAAACCTTCACGATGATTACCCATGCGGCCGGCGCGTTCCTGCAAAAATGGCACGACCGCGCGCCCGTGGTGCTGGAGCGCAAGGATTGGGACCGCTGGCTGGATCCTGCCGCCGCGGTGGACGATCTGGTGGACGGCGAAAGCCGCGACCTCTTCAAGGTGACGTATCACAGCGGCCCGGAGCCAACGGCCGCGCTGAAGCAATGGGCGGAGAAATGACAACCTACACGCTGTTCGACATGGAAGATGAAGACGACGAGCGCACGCGCTGCGGCCTTTCGCTCGGCCAGGCTTTCAACATGCGCATGGAACGCGCGCGGGCCATCCCGCGCTTCGACCGCATCGCGGGCGGCTTGCGCCTCACGCTCGCCACCGGGGCCGAGACACAGACATTCGAAACCCGCTCTGAGAATCGTGCCACCGCGGAACGCGAGTTGATGGAACAGGCTATATCCGCGCCGCTGCCCGGCTCGTGGCACGTCCTGTCCGACGAAAAATTCCAGCTTGAACGCTTGCGCCAGCGCCACGGTGAGACGGAGCATTAGCCGTGACCCTCGCCATTGCCATCACGATGCTCTTTGTCGCCGCCACGTCAGCGCTGGGCGGCGTCACGGCCGTGATCCGCTGGGTGGAAGCCCGGCGCGCGCGTGATGCCGGCGCTGCCGTGATCGGCATCGTCATGACGGGCTGGTCGCTGTTCTGCGCCATCTGGCTGCTAAGCAAATAAAAAAGCCCGCCAACCTTTCGGCTGACGGGCGCGGTGTTTGGTATTTCGGAATGTGGCGTGGCTAGATCACGATGGCGTTCACCGAGAGTTGGCGCTGCTCCACAAAAACAGACCCATCCGAACAGGTCGCCTTGCAGTTGAAGACGTATATGCAGCCGGATACGCCATGCCCGACCTTCTGCAGGATGGCTTTCCCGGCCGGAACGTTCACGCCATTGATGCATTCCGGGTCCGAGTTTATTACCGGATCGCCCATCAGCATCGTCGCAGCATTAGGATCGCTCCCGGCGCGCACGATGACCGAGTAAACAGTGGATTCAATCGTGGTTCCGGTCGGGCATGTATCCAGCAATTTCGCGAAGCCGATGGCGTAGGTGATTTCTTCATCGGGCGTTTTTGGCGACCACGTCTGCATGATGTTTCCTATAATCGCATTGGTGGGAATGGTGCGTGGCCATGCGTTTGTTGGGATGACACGCGGAAATGCGTCAGTGAAGAACGCGGGGTTAAAGACGAGCGGCTTGACGGCATCTAGCGCGGGACGCGCAACGATGCTGCCAACGACAATTCCATGTGCGGCCAGATATTGATGCTGGCCGATTGCGGGCCGTGAAAGCGTACTGCAGCCGATGATCCCATGAGCAGAAAGATTGTGGCCTTGCCCTATGCCGGGTTGCGCGACATTGGGCAGAGCGTATAGGCCACTGGCCGCAAGATGGACGGCGCCGGACATATCGGGCGTGCCGACAATGGCTTGCGTCTTAGTCCCCGACGCAGAGAGAACATGCTTCTGGCCGAACGATGCTGTTCCCACACGCGCAGTGGACGAGATGCGGGATGCGACAAGTTCGCCGACAACACCGGCCACCGGTTTCCCAACCGTGGCGCTGGCCTTGATCGCCGTCACGAGTAAAGCGTGGCGTTGGCCTATCGCCGGGCTGGCAATTCCGGGCTGCGCTTCAATCGAAACCGCTGAAAGGTTTTCGATAATTCCAAGCGTCGCAACTCCCAAGATGATGACGCTGGAAATTCCGGTGGCCGCAAAAGCATGAACCTGCTTGACGGCAGGCTTGGCTATGGACGCTGTAACCGACAGGCCAGAGGCGGAAAGATTGCTGGCAACGGCAATGGCGGGCGTCCCGACACTTGCCGCTGATGAAAGCGCTGACGCCGATAACGCTTGGGCTTGGCCGAACGCGGGATCGCCAACGAAAGCAGATGCGGCAAGGCCATCAGCCGTGAGGGCATGATGCTGGCCAATCGCTGGTGCGCCAACCGTAGGCGATGACGCGATACCATCTGCGGTTAGAGGGTCAGTTCCGCCGCCACCCGTCTGCGTATACGTGATGACAATGATGCCATCTGCGCCGGTTGCGACACCAGCACCACTAGCGCCTGCGCCATACGGATTGCCATCTACGCCATCGGTGCCCGTAATTCCGTCAGGACCATTACCTAATGCGTGAGAGCCATCCCACGAATAGGGCGTTCCGTTATTGGCTAGGCCGCCCGTTCCGGGACCAAGTGGTGTAGCATCGGTGCCTAGTGTTCCGGCTCCATCTGGCCCGCCCGGCGGGCCACCGCCTCCGCCTTGAGACAGGACAGAAGTGTTTCCAAGTGTACCGGCGCTTCCATCTGCGAGATAATCACCAGTCCCGCCAGTGCCGCCCATTCCGACGCTAGGGCCACTCGCATTGGTCCCAGAAATGGCATCTGCAATCGTAGCGCCAAGGCTGTCCTGTATCCCGCTATCTGCTTCATCGCCTCCCGTATCGACAAAGACAGAGAGCGTATCGCCCGGTGTGATCGTATAGCCGCCAGCATCGGTGCTTTTGGCATATTCACCGCCACCGCCGCCATTACCATTGCCGAACGAATTACCACCCGAGCCTACAGCCTCAACTATCCAAGGTGCCCCGAAGTCGTCGGGGACAACCCACGTTCCATCGGGAACATCGGCTGAGGTGAGAAAGACTGTAACTGTTGCCACGGCTTACCTCTCAGGCCGATGGAAAATAGGCCGCACCTTTCCGCGCGCCCCCGTTAATTCTCGCGCGAACAAATCAGCCGGTCGGGAGTTTCTTGACCGGCCGCGGTTCGACGGCGTCATGCTCAGCAACGCCCTGCACCAATTCCAACGCCGCTTCAGGCGTCAGCGCCGCAACGTCATCGTCGGAAATGTCTTTGTGCTTGCGCGTCGTGGTCGAGTGAATGCGGATCATGTGATGAAGTCTCCTTGGATGTGGTCATGCAGAAAATGCGCTGCGCCAGAACTGACCACGCTATCGGGCGATGCAGAGAAACGATCAGGCCGATGTCGCAGCCGGGAACGTGATATCGAAAGCCGCGAGCGTGAACGTGTTGCCGCTCGTCACATCTTGGCTGGATGCAAGCGGACCAGTGGCCACAAGCACGCTGCTCCCATCGGTGATCGCCCAATAGGCTGCGGTATCGGTTGCGGTGACTGTCCCATCCGTAATGGCAGCGACCGTGACCTTGCGGCCGGACGGTGTGCCAGCGCCATCGGCGCCGATGGAGAGCGAGGTTTTGTGGCCGAGCGAGTCCGTGGCGACCGCAGCGTAATCCGCAGGTTCCGCCGAACAGATATCCAGCCGCGTTCCGTTGGTGCGAATCCAGTCGAGAGCAGCGTCGTAGGCATCAGTGTTTATGAAGGCCATGATTGCGGCTTCCTTTTCGTTGCGAAGGTTGAAGTGGCTAGTGAATGAAATGCGCGACGCCGGCGCCTACCAGCGCCGCGATGGCTGCTCCGCCACCAAGCGTGAGAAACGCCCGCCAGCCGCCGCCGATTAGCGTGCGGACAAACCAGAAATCGCGGATCAGCGCAGGAACATCTTTGGTGCGCGCGTCCACGTCGTCCATGCTGCTTTCGAGGCGGTCCAACCGCTCGCCGCATTTCTCAAGACTGAGATGCGTCACCGCCGCGCTGGTGGACATCAGCGTCTGCGTCATCGCATCGAGGCGGCTGATGATGTCCTTGCGGTCCTGCCGCGCCTCTATCCGGTCTTCCTTGAAGCCCGCGACCGCTTCTTCGACGCGGGCCAGCCGCCCGTCCAGAGATTCCCCCCGCGGTGCCATTTATTTTCTCACCTTGGTCACGGACAGCCGGTAGGCCTCATAGGTCGAAAGCAATTGCGCGACGTAAACCTGCAGCGCATGTGCCTTCAGTTCGTCTTCGTGGCAGATGCCGTAGTTTGAGACGTCGCCGGCCGAAACAACGCTGGCTGCAACGGGCGCGGCGGCAGCATCATCGCTGCATCCGGCTGCGGCAATGTTGGCGGGGTCGGTGCCGATGATGGCGGCGTCCCGCACGCGGACAAAGCCGCAAGCGAGAGGATAACGGCGGTCAATGTCGGGCGTGACATAGCGTGTAACCTCTTTGATTTGGGTTTGCGTGAGGACCGTGATGGCCGAGAAATCGGCGGCGAATTGTGCATCGATCTTCTGTGCCATCGCGGCCAGATCGCCGCTCGCCTTGTCGCTGGCGAGCTGCGCGTTCAAATCGGCCACGGCTTGCGCCGCTTTCATGTCCGCGATCGTGCGCTGATCGACGGCATTGGTGATGTAAACCGCGACGAAGGCGGCGATACCTGCGGTCGCGAGATAACTGGCCAGTTTCAGCCACGTGCCGATTCCCGTCAGATCGGGAATCGCAAACTTGCGCACCGCCACTGGCGCGGGCTGCGGCTGGCGCGTCATGCGGCCGACAATGGCGAACAGGAGCGCCAAGATGGCCAAGGCCTTCCCCATCCATGAGGGCAGGTAGGCCAGCAGCGATGCAGGCATGATCGACCAGGCGGAAATGATGACGATGGCCAGCGCCATACCCTGCATCGACGCCCAGCGCCACGCCTGATGCCAGTTCGGCACGAGGCGCGCGTTCAGAAATGTCTTAAGCCCCATCGTCATCACTCACGAGCCGGATGGTCCAGAAATCGGAAGCTTGAGAAGGATCCGTGAGGAAGCGATACGGCATGTGGAAATAGCCGCTATCGCCCCAACCGCTGCCCCACGAATTGCGCACGATGAAACTCTGCGCCGCGTCGTCATAGCCGACACACAGAACGGCATGGCCGCCCAGCACGTTCTCGCCGGGGTGTGGCATGGGCATCTGCCCGCTCTTCGCCACCCCCGGGCTTTCAAACGATTCATAGACCGTGAAACCGAACACGACCGGATAGCCTGCCGCGAGACAGGCCTTGATCTGCCCTTCCGATTGCACAACGCGCTTATACTGGATCACGCGATCCTTGAGCGCCGCAGCGAAGCAGGCCGCCGGCGGCTTCGTCGTGAACTTCGCCGTGTCGTAAGCCCAATCCGCCGGGCCGGAACCTTCAAAGCATGTGCCGTGCTTGGCCAGCACCTTGATACCGTCGCGGATTTGCGCGCCGGCGTCTTCGCTGATCGTGTGTTCGATCAACCGCTCGCCGTAATAGATGAACAGCCGGGACGGTATGCGAAGCGCATCCGTCAGGTTCTGCTTGATGCGTTCAAACTGCACGGCTCCGGCCGTGGCGTTGCCGGTGCAGGAACCAAGATCGCCCTGGTCGTAGACCGGCGGGCACGTTGGGCGCAGATCGATATTCTCCGGAAGATCGTGCGTCGGGGCAGGAGCCAGCATCAGGTCGCGCGAATCCGGCGCGTCCTTGAGCCAGCCGTAACGGCGGGTCATGGGCAGTCTCCGATTGTGAAGGTGTTAGACGAAGTGGCCGAGCAGGAAGCATCCAAGCCCGGCGACATAGGCAACCAGTTTCCAGTGCCGCTGGCCGAGCGTGAGAACGCCGCCAACAAGCGGGCGATAGGCTTCTGGCAATTTGCGGATTTCCGCGTTCAACAGGTTGACCGTTGCACTGAGCGAAGAATGTCTGCCTTTGTTCCGTCGCATCGCCAATGTGCCGCGGATCAGATTTTGAATGTGTGCGGTTCGAGCCGGACCAACTTCTCGCGCCCATGCTGTCGCGGCCAAGTCTTCGGATGCTGCATCGAACTTTCCCGCCTTCAGTAGCGACAGGAAGGTGGTGAAGGCCGATAGTTTCTGCACACCCATGTTGAAGGCGAGATCGGCAACCCCACGCTGGCGCGGTTCGGTCTGTGTTGAAAGCCACGGCCATTGCGTGTAGACGGCGGGCGTTTTGGCGTCGATGTCCCAGCCACAGATCATGCGGGCCTGCGCGTCCGTGAAGGGCGTGAGATCGAGCGCATGCCCAATGCCAACCGTGGGATGGCCCTGCAGCGTGTCGCCGGGACCAATTTGTTTTCCCGTCGCATCGTCATAGACGACAAAGCGTTCGCCCTCTTCGCCAATGAGATCGGAAATCAGTTTGTCACGGTCAAACATGGGCGGTTTTTTCCCCTGCGCCTTTTGTCAGTTCATTCTTGAGGCGTTCAATCTCCGCGCCGGCGGCGCGCAGATCGTTGGTTAGAAGTCTGACGTGTGCACCAGCCTCTTGGGCACTGTTCAGCGCCTCGGTCAGATGCGCGCGCGCAATGTCCAACATCGCGCGCGTGTGTTCTTCCGCGCGCGATGGCGCAGTGGGATTCGGCATAGGGGTTCTTTCTTTCAGGCTTGGGGAGAAGACCAGCTTCCGTCCTGGTTCAGCGTCCAGCCGATACCCGGAACAATGTCACTGGAAGGCATTGCGACAAGAGCAAGCCCGTCACCGGGCGAGAAGCCATCCGGATTACCGGATGGAAGTACAATGGCGTTCACGATCAGGCCAGCGGCGTCAGCGACAAGCCAGCACTGCAATTCGTCAGGATTGGCCTTTTCAATTACCGCCTTACGCCGTGTCATTGTCGTACTCCCACACAATGACGGCGCCGTTGGACCCTGCTCCTCCAGCGCGTGCCGTCGCGTTTGTGGTGGCCGCCCCGGCGCCGCCGGCGCCAATCCCAGAGCCATCATTACCGTTGGCGCCAGTTACGCCGCGGCTGCCGCCGCCGTAGACGCTGGGTGCGCCGTTTCCTGAAAAGCAGGTAGTGCCGTTCAGCGTCAGGCCCATCGTCCCTGGAGCTCCCGGTGAGTTCACTCCGCCGCCTGTCGGCGCACTTCCGGGCAACCCGCCTTGGGAAATACTCGCTACCGTTCCGGCCGTACCCGCCAAACCGCCACCACCGCCTGGAACCGTCAACACACTGCCAAACGACGTTGTGCCACCGGCATTTCCATTGTTCGCGCCCGCCGATGGTGCCGCGCCACCTGCACCGATGGTGACGGAATAACTCGATAGAAGCGTCTTGATAAGGATGTCGGAATACCCGCCGGACGCTCCGCCGCCACCTCCCGCTGCATTTGACGCCGTTCCGGAAACACCACCGCCGCTGCCGCCGCCGCCGACAGCAACGACGAACGCCGCTTTCGCTTTCACATTTGGCGTATAGGTCCCACTGGCACTGAAAATGGTTCGTCCGATCAACCGATAGCCGGCCGACTGTTGACCAAGAATGGTAATGGCGGATGCGACCTGGTCATAAGCGGTCTTGCTGGGTTCTATCCCCGCTGCGGAAAGAACATTGAGCAATTCTTTCATGAGCATGTTCATGAAGTCGGAGCGCAGCACAGTGCGCCCCGTTCCGGTAACCGGATCACCGTCGTTGAAATATCCCGGTGTGCCAGCATCCGCTGGTGTCGGCAGCGTTACCGAACAGGTCGGATCGTCATATTGGTACATCGTTAGGGCGCCTTTTTAGCGTTGCGTTCCGAATATGATGACCTGCGCCGAGGTCACGTCCTCCGCGAAGGTGACGTTCACGCCGCTGCCACTGTTGATGATTGCGTTAATTGCCCCGGTGACGGGCGTTCCAGAAGCGGTACCCGACGCCTGACCGTAGGTGGCCGAAAATGATGCGCCTGGAAACGTGATCGTATATTTACCAGCCGCCGTGCGCGCGAGTGTCGGGTGAGAGCCGAACAGGTTGAAGGAATCGAGCAGCACCATACTGCCATCGATATAGCCAAACGTGCAGAAGCACGGACATACACCGGGGAATTGCGCCATCGTTCCTGGAGCAACAATAGTCGTGAGGCTGGCACCGTTATTAACTTGAGTTGCCGTGGCAAAACTCGGTATCGCCGCAACAACACCAGCCGGCGTCGCGGCCAGGACAGTGCTTAATCCCGCAACCGTTTCAGCCGTTGTCGCTAGCTGTATGAGACCTGCACGAAATGCCGTTGCCGTCAGGCTCGCCAATCCGGCAGGCGTGACACCGCGCGTGGCGTCGGTGCCGGTTTGTGTTTCTACGTTGGTGGCGAATTCGACAAGCCCTGAGACAGAAGTGGTTGCATCTGGAATCGCTGCGATGGCTGCCGCAACTCCTGCCGGCGAGGTGCCAAGTACGGCAGATGTTCCCGCGACCGTTTCGCCCGTGGTCGCCAACTCCACCAATCCCGCACGGGTCGTTGTCGCCGTCAAACTCGCGAGGCCGAATGGCGTAACCCCGCGGGTTGCATCTGTGCCCGCCTGGGTCTCCGCGTTCGTTGCAAATTCGACAAATCCCGCTGCGCTGGTAGTCGCGACGTAAGTATCCAGAACGTCCGTGAGCGCCTTCGCGGTCAGTGATTTCTTGGCATCGGTGCCGGTGATTGCTTCAGCACTCGAAGCGAGTTGAACCTGTCCGACGCGCGACGTGCTGGCTGTAACCCGTTCGGTGCGATAGCGCGTGCCGTCGAAGACGAACATCGCGATGTCGCCGGCGAGAAGATCGCCCGCGTTCAGCGCACCGCCATCCGGGCCAACAATCTGTGTTGCGCCGGGTCCGGGATCGAGCGTGCTTGCTCCCGTGTTCGTATTGGCGATCAGAACAAGGATCGGCATGCCTTCGATATGATCGGCCAGTGCAGGCGTCAGCGTGACCGCGTAGGCGTTCGCGGTTCCGCTATCCTCGCCATAGGCCACGCCGGAGCTTGCGGCGATGATGCCTTTAATCGCATCGCGCAATTGCGTGAATGTGGTCTTCGACGGCGTCAAGCCGCCCGCCAGCACCACGTTGATCACTTCTTCCTGGACCATGTTGGCCCAGTCCGGCGTCAGGACGGTGCCGTGACTCCCGCTCGACGTGAAGTAACCGGGCGTACCTGGCGACCCAGGCGACGGGAGCGTGCTCGCCGCGGAAGAATGATCGATACGAAACATCCGGCCTACCTATGAATATTGAAATTGGAGGATGGTGTGCGCAGGCCTCACGGCCTGCATTTCACATTCCAGAACGGCATTGCCGGAATCAAACAGCGGATCGCCCGCAACCGATCTCCCGGCAATGAATTGCGTGAACGTGTCCAGCGGCGCGTGAACCGTCCAGACGAAAAACCATTCTGATCCGCCAAGAGCATCGCCCATCCCGCTGACACCCATGCGGAAGGGTGCCGATTCCGTGATGGTGATCACAAATCCCAGCGATGCCGCATACGCGATTAGAAACGGTATGGATTGACCGCCAGCACCAATGAAGCGCGCGATGACCTGCGCAACACGCGCCGCGATCGTTGGCTGTTCCCCGGCGCACGGATCCGGGAGGCCCAGCGTCTCTTCCCACTCCGGAAGCAATTCCGAGGTCGTTGGCGGAAAGGCATCTGCAACCAGCGCCGCGCCACGCGCAGTATTATCCGCAAACTCGCCCGTTAGCCCGGCGAGCGCCTTGCTCTGCGTCGCGTCGCTTTCACGCGGCCAGACGCGCCCAGAAGGCAAAAGATTGTGCAGGGCGGACAAGAAGTCCGCCGCCGAGAGTTGCGGAGCGGGCATGGCGCTACGGGTAGGTGATTGTTCCAACGGTCGGCAGTGCGCCGGGATCGTTGGTGATGTTTCCGGATGGCGACGTGATCACAAAGCCTTCCGTCCCGGCCAGGGCCGCTATGGCACTCTCAATGTCGGACAGATCGATCAAGCCGCCGGGCGCGCCTTTGCGCAGGAATACGCTCGCGATCTCAAGTTCAATGGCGGCTTTGAGATCGGCCGACGCGGCCGAAAGCCCGGTGATTGTGAAATCTACCGGGTTTGGTACCGGCGCGACGACATAGACCAACGCAGTAACAGGGCGCCGGGAATAGATGTAATTTGCCACGATCAATTGGTCACCGGTGGCCGGTGTATCGCGTGTTTCGCCGGTCGCGACCCCATCGGTGCCTTGTGGGAAACCACCATTTTCGGCTTCGGTGATATCCAGCATGATGTAAACCACGACCGTTCCCGGCCCATTGCTGATCGGCGCGCACCAAGCGCGCGTGACGCCTGGAACCTCGCCGGCCCATTTCACATAGTCGGAAGTCGAACCTCCATCAGGTGGCGTCTGGTAGACCTCCAGCATGCGGGTTCGTAACGCGTCATCCTTTTCCGCGTCCGCGCCGCCCGTGAAGACAGTCGCCGCCGTTCCGCTGGACTGAATACCGGAAATGGAAATGCCCAACGCGAAGATCGAACCCGCTGCTGTGTTCCCGGCCGCGCCGGCCACGTCCGCGCTCGCCGTAACGATCACGCTCCCGGAAGATATTGTTCCATCGGCTGCTGTTGTGAACGTCGCTCCATCGCCGCGCACGAGTGACGTGCCCGCGGGGATCACCTTGCTGTCCGTCCCGCTGAACGTCACCGTTCCCGATGCCACTGACGCGGCCTTGCGTGTCACGCCCTTCAGGGCCGCCCAGCCTTCCAGAAATTCGTCCGTTGCCGTGAACGGCACGGCCTGCTTCGAAATCCAGTCCAGGTATCCGTAATGAAGGTACGAAAGCCCTGCCAGCGCATCGCCAAGGATTCCGAGATTGGAGAAACGCAAAAGCGGATCGGTGCCGGGAAGATTGGTTGCGATATCCGATTTCACCTGCGAACGCAGGTCGGACAATGTGGGGCGTGAAAAGGGCATTCAGTTCAATCCTTGCCAGGCCCAAGCATAGTTGAGGGATAGCGCCGCACCGGTTGCGCGGGTGATCACCACGCGCACGCTCAATTGGCTTGGCGGCACCAGTTGCGTGGTCACATCGACCTTCGAGGCGATGCCATCATCGATCAGCCATTGCAGCGCTTCCGTGATGTAACCCTGCGCCGCGATCGCGACCTTTTGAGAAAGCTTGGAGCGCTCCAGAAGCCAAAGCCGCGAGCCCATAGGCTTGCTCGCATCCAGATCGCCCCACCAGCCGCGCGGATTGTCGGTGTTATCCGGGATCGCATCATCGGGCTTGGCGAGACGGTCGCTGAACAGGCTTATGAGAACAGCGGTTTCGAGATCGTTGCCGGACTTCAGATCGGCGCCTGACTTTTGCCAGTCGCCACGTGAATTCTTGGCATCCCAGACGGTCGCGATATCGCTGCTCACACGGGACCGCCTGTCTGTCCGCCACCGGTTTCAACACCGCCATGCTTGTGGCTGGCGAGGCTGATGCTTCCGGTTTTCACGTCGGCATCGCCGGTAATTGTGCCGGTGGCTTCGATATCGCCATCCACCTTCAATTTTGGCGTATTGAGTTCCACCATCACGGTGGCGTTGATCTTCACCGTGGCAGCATTGTTGATCGTGACGTCGGCGTTTTTTGCTTCAATGACGATGCCGCCGTCTTTTTTCAGCCAGATGTATTTTCCCAGCGCGTCGTAAATGGCGGCGTCGCCCATTGCGAGGTTCTTTAGCCGCGTCTGCTGGTGGCCGGTTGCAACGATGACGCCGTTTGATCTGTCGCCGCCAAAAAATGCGATGGTGACATCCGAATCTTCTGGTGGCATCGAAGCGAAGCCAAATTCCGAGAGGCGCGGGATATTATCGTGCACTTCCAAGGGGCCGAGGACCACTTGCTGTTTTTGGACGGGCCCGCTGTCGTCGCCGGTCTTAATACGCCCTCTTCCGATGACCATGCGAAGCCGGTCACTCAGGCGCTGATAGGCGCGATGGGCGCTCATCATGTGCCTCCCGGATTTGACTCTTGAAAAGTCGGGTTGAGCAATACCGGTTCAATATCGAACGCTTGCGGCGGCATGAGGATGAGATCGGCAGACGTGCCTTCCTCATCCAGCGTGTAGGTCACGTCGGAGATTAGCCAATTCACGTTCGCTGTCTTGAGAGACGGAAGATTGATCGCCGCCAATTTGTTCGGCGTCCACAATTCACCTTCCGCATCGCGCCAGCTGTCCGCTTTGATGGATGCGCGCATTGAGCGGCCCGCGCGGCGGTTCATTTCCCAAATAGCCCGTCGCTGGGCGACATCACCGCCGCTATCCCCAGCTTCCGCGATCAGCGTCAGAAGACGATGCCGCTTGACCGCCGCGTCCGTGACTTTTTTGATTATGTTTCCGCCTTCCCCGCTATCCCCATAGGTATCTACGGAATTGAGAAATGCCCAATAATCGGAATACCGCTGGTCCATCGAATAGGCGACGGCCGCGCTGATGACGTTCACGCCTTCGGAAAACCCGCTGGCCATCATGTCCGAGGCGGCGCGGTCCAAAACCATGTTTCCGTTCTCATCTTCGTAGACGAGCAGCGCGCGATAGCGGGCCACACGCTCCACGACCTCGTACGCCGTCTCGCCAATGATGAGGTTGAATTGCGGGATGACCGGTCCCGGATCCGCGCCGCCAACTACGGTAATGCCGTAGGGTTGCGCCAACTTGACGGCGATGTCGCGCGCCGTTGCCCCGCTGATCTGACCATTCGGCCATTCCGCCGCGCAATCCAGCATGTCCTGGCATTTGCCGCGTCCGGTCACGCGAATGCTGTGGTTTTCTGGATCGAACGAAGGCGCGAAGGCGTCAACGTACCCGGTCACAACCAAATCGCTTCCGGCATAGACCTCACAGGAATCGCCCGGCGTCACAACGACGGATTGCGCCTGATCGGGAAAGAGTTCGGTCAGCTCTATGTCGAAATCGCTGGGAAAGCGTTCGATGCTGCGGGTGACGCGGATGCGCGTCCAGCCGGACAACTTCTTACCGCCAACAGCGAGCGTCAGGTCTTCCGTGGTCATGCAGCAAGCGCCCTGAATTGCGACGGCATGAATGCCGGGTGTGGTGGATTGGCTTCGCTCACCAGTTCATCGGAGCGGCCAGCGTCGCGATATATGCGATTTGCCAGCGCGAGCGCAGGCAACATCGCGGAGAACACGAAATTCGTCATGGGCGGCAGAGAAGCGCCGCGCGCATTGAGGTCGCGGATCGCGGCCGTGCGCATCTGCCGTAGCGCCATGAAACTCTGATCGTCGGCGCTATCGCCCGCCACCAGGATCTCGGCGTCCAGCGCATCGGCAATCGTGTCGCGAAGCGCCGCAGCATCGTCGGAGGATGCCGGCTGATACGATGTCGCGGCGCGCACCAGCGCCGCCAAGGCCGCGCGGCGGAAGAGACTGGCGCAGCCAAATTGCATCGCTGCAACTGAAACCCCGATTTGGGATGGGTCGAACGGTATTGGAGGCTCTATTTCCGCCAACGCGGACAGCAGCCGTACCCCATCCGCCGGATCGACAGTGGCGGCCAAAAGCGCCGCAGCCAAGCCCTGTGCCGCCGTTGCCAATGCGGCTGGATCGGAGCCCGCCGCGGCGGCGTTGAGCGTTTCCAGTGCGCCTTGCGCGGCAGCGCGGGCTTGAGCGCCGTCCGCGATTAGGCCGTCCACCGTTGTGGGCGCTGCCGCCGCTGGAACAACGCCAGAATATCCCCGCGTGCGACCACCAAAATAGCGGCCGAAATTTCCGGGCAGCGTGCCGACCGAATTGTAGAGCGCCGTCGCATCAAAAATAAGTCCGTTCGCCAGCGCACCCCATTGCGCGGCCATGCCAATCGCGCCGTCGATGACGGCTTGCCCCTGCAGCAATGGTGCTGTGACGCGGTGCACGAAATCCGCGGCAGCAGCGACATCGGAAGACAGCGCCGACAGAAGCCCCAGCACACCGGTATCGGAACCGGCGCTCGGGAAGAGACGTTCGCCGGATTCAATGAAGGAAACAGAAACCTCGAAATACTGGCCGGTATCCCAGCGTTCGCGCGCATTGTAGCGATCGACGCTGACGTTAAGCTGGCCCAGCGTCGGATGAATTAGCGTGCCTGGCCCACCCGCCTCCAGCGCGCCCAAAAGTTGTTCACGCTGGGAAATCACCTCGCCGCCGCCGGTGATGAGATCGAAGGCGACAAGAAACCCGACGATGACAATTTTGCGGGTACCGCGGCCCAAGTCTTCGATCCACGGCACGTCGCGGCGTGGATATTGATGAACGGCGTTGCGGCGCCCACCTTCCAGATCGCCTGTCAGGACTGCGAAGGGAACACCCCGGAAGGACGCCGGCTGCAGAAGATCGGACCACAGGCTCATAGACCACCAACTGGCATGGGAACGCTGAAGCGAGGATCGAGATCGATGCCAGAAGACGCGACGTGTTTGATGCGTGTGCCGGGCGGCTGGTTTTGAAAATCCACTACGATCTTTCCAGTCGGGGCCGACGTGCGGTGCTGCGTCATGGCTAAGCGCTGATCGACCGACTTGTTGATCAGATCGGCGCTATACGGATTGTGGCCTTCTTCATGGCTGATGATGCCAGAGACCATCGCGCGCAACGTACTGGTGTCCGCGAGATTCAAATGCTGGTTCGGCGTGAACCCCGTGCGCTTCACGAGGTCGGCTATATAGGCCGGAACGTTGTTGTGATCCTTCGCGGGAGCGTATTTGTTGACGATGCCGCTGATTGTATCGATGCCACGCTGGCCGTACCGAACCAATTGACCGGCCAGCGCGGAAATCCCTTGCTGGTCTGACTGGAATTTCGCAAATCCACCTTGAATTGGCGCATTTCCCCAGCTGCGCAAATTGCCCGGATTGTGTTGCAGAATGCCGCGCGGAACGCGGGATGAACCGGTGTGTTCGGTTTCCTGCGGGGGTGCACTGCGCAACCAGGTCCTGTTTGGAAAAAGCAGATCGAGCGGACTTTTGTTGAAGAAATTGTTCTGGTCGATCTGGCCGTTCTTATCCAGCATCCATTGCGGATGCCAATGGCTCATGTCGCCCTGATGGCCTTTGTCGAAATTGCCCCTCGGCGGATTTTTGATGGCGTAAAAGATCGCGGCTGCCGCAATGAGCGGCCAAAGACGTGCTGTAATCAACGGGATGATCGCCGCGAGCCGCGCCATCGGCAGAACCATGCCAGCGAAATAACTGGCAACCTTTAAGCCAATCAGAATTTCGATGGCACGTTTCCAACCGCCGATCGCTTCCACGACACTATTCACGCGATTACAGAAATCGCGGATATCGTCTGCGATGGAGCGCCAGTTGACGGATTTCACCGCCTTTACAATCTCCGCAATGAACTCCGTGACCTTGGTGGCGATCAGCGCGCGGTTTTGCGTGATCCATTTCGTAATCATGTCAATCAGCGGCTGCACCGCCGGAATCAACTTGACGAAGATGCTATTGCCCAAACCTTCGACGGATAGCTTGGCGTTTGCGAGCGACATCTGAAACCGCGTCGCAGCGGCCAATGCCGGTCCCGTGAGAAGCGCGCCGGTGGCGCGCACGCGATCCTGATATGCCTTCATGCCTTTCGAGCCGAGGCGTAAATAGGGTAGCAGCGCTTCAACGCCGAACTGCCGCGCCATGAGAGCTTGAACTTGCGGCCGCTTATCGGCAGCAATGCGGTCCGCCAGTTGGTCCATCGCGCCCATCGTGTCGATCACGCCATCCTTGTTCTTGCGAACATGGATATGCAGGCGATTGAGCAACATCATGGCCTGCTGGTTGCGGCCAAACAGAGCGTCTTCCAACGTGGAGCCGAATGTCTTGAGGCTTTCAGTAGCGGTATCGACGCCAATGCCGAAATACGAAGCCGCCCCGGTCATCAATTGCAGTTTGGTCGCGCTGATTCCGAGTGTTTGCGCGGTGCGTCCTACTTCGGCGCCAGCAAGAGACCATTCCCGGCCCAGCGCAACAACGCCGGCAATAGAGCCGAGACCGGTCACGGCGGTCAGCGGCGCGATGATGCTTGCGACCTTTTCCGCCATTCCTTGGGCAGCGCGTGCGCCCTTTCCCAAGCCGGTGGCCAATTTATCGACGCCCAATTCCTTCCCGAGGGCCTTAACAGAACCTTGGATCTGGGTGATCGGCCGCGTGAGACGAGAAAATCTCTCATTGATGCGCTTGACCACCGCCGTGGCATTGTCGATTGCGGTAACGACGATGGGATATTTGTTCGCCATCACTTCGTTTCCTTCACAATGCGATTAGCCTGGTGCGTCCACCAGATGAGTTCGGCAGCGGTGAGACCCAAGGCATCCTTCGGGCCCCAGCCAAAAAACTTCGTGAGACCGGCGATCAGCTCGTCTCGGTTTTCTGGCCATGCGATACAAAAGGGCTGAGATATTCCATCGCATCGGCAACGTCTCGCCAATCAGCTTTCTCGACAAGCGGTTTGGGAACGCCGCTCACTTCCGACACCAGTGTGTTGATAGCGTCGCCTTCGTCGGTCTTACCGAGCCTGATGAATTTGGCAACTTGTCCCGCATTGGGTGCCTTCAGTTCAAACCGATCAACTGAATCTGATGGCCCCACCGCGCGGCGCAGCGGGATCGTTTTGCTTTCGTCCAGCGCCGCACCTTTGTTCTCGTTGCTCATCTCAGTTTCCTTCCGTCACGGCGCCTTGAGGGCCTTCCCAGCGAATGTCGAAGGTGCCGTCTTCAGAATTCACCTCGATCTCGCCGACCTGCCACATATTGCGGCCGGTCACGGTTTTGCCGTTCACCAGCGCGCAAACAACGGTGACATTGGTCATGTTGTTGATGGCGGCGACGCTGAGATCGCCAGCGTCCCGGAACGTGCCCGCGATATGAGGCGCTACTGGCTTTTCGATAAAGCCGTGAATCCCATCCATGCCGGGCGCGCTCTCGCGCGAGACCGTGGCTGGGTCCCAAGCAAGTTTTCCGACAAGCTGATAGGCCGTTCCGTCAATGACGAAATGGGCCGTGCCCGCCAAAGCGGTTTGAGTGACCATGATGTTTTCCTTTGAGATGAGAGGGATGGATTACTGCAGCCGGAACTGCGCGAGCAGCGCAAAAATGCGCAGCTGGTCGATGAGCGTACCGGGCCACAGCACATCGACCCGGTTGGGATTTGTGCTGTTCTTCTGCACGACGAGCGCGGCAGCGAAGGCGGCGCTGTTCTGCACCAAACCCTCCGCCTCCATTTCCTGATATTGCGCAACAAGATCGGCACGGATGACGGCCGGCGTGATGATGCTGGTATTCGGGCCGAACCGGGTGCCATCCGCCGCGAGTTTCTTGCGCGCATATTTGCTGGTCACCAGATCGGCCTGACGCCGGAGGACCGTCATCAGCACAAACAGGGTTTCGATATCGAGGTAGCTGGTGTCCGGCTGGCCGAAAGAATTTTCCTGATAGGTGGTAATGCAGCGCTCGATGGCGACAGTACCGTCATCCGCCACCGTGAACGTGGCAATTCCGTTGTTCAACAATGTCTCGCGCTGCGAGCGCACGAAGCGTGACTGGAGCGGCGGCGCCAAGACGCCGGCTAATGCCAACGTCTGCAAAGGAACGCCGGGATCAGAACGCAGACTGGCGGCCGCTGCGCCTGCAAGCGCCGGTGACCAGAGCCACGACGGCGTCGGGGAATCGTTATACCCCATGATCGTGGCGTGCGGATCGTTGCGCGCACTGCCCAGCGTTACGCATGCGCTGGATGTGCCGCGAAATCCGCAGAAGGCGTGGCCGTAAACCTGGTCGGCATAACTCCAGCGGCCGGTCTGATCATTTAGGAAAGCCTTCATCGCGTTCAGCGATGTCGCATCGGTGTAAGGCAGCACGATGAAATCGAAGGGCTGATCCCCGCAATTGGTAAGGGCTGTCGCCAAGTCGGGATTCGTTGCGCCGCTCGCCATGGGCGTGATCGTGACGCCAAGGCCTGTTGGCAATGTTTCGCCGCCCGCGGTGCCCAGATAATTCAACCGGATATCGATGTCGTTTCCGGCCAGACCGGCATTCTTCGCGATCACATTCACCAGCGTTGCCGTGTCTTCGTCCACCGCAGCGGCGACCGGAAGATCGATGGCGGCGGTAATCGCCGCCGCCAGCGCCGTGGCGATCTGCGCCGCGGTCTGCGCGGCGGTAACGGCCAGAGAAAGCCGCTGCCCAGCGACGTAAAGGGCGACAACACCGTTCACGGTGGGCGCGCTGTCGATGCTGATGGTTCCCGCGGCGGCAACGCCGTCGTCATCGTCGGAAAGCGGCAAATACCACACCTCGCCAAAGCCATCGTTCGCCTTATAGGCGGCCGTCATCAGGGCAAGCATGGATCCGGGTCCGCCGATGGATTTGGCATCGGAACTGCCTTGCGAAAGAACCGGGATGTTCGGCACCGCCGTACCGTCGTCCGTGATCTGGCCAATGATGAGCGCGCGCTGGTTTGTGGCTGGACTGTTGGCGTTGGACGCATCGAGTTCGGCATAGAAAAGCGGTGTGCGAACATTCGCAGGAATGTTCTTGAAACCAATATCGCTCATGGCATTGTCTCCTGTTCATCGTCTGCGGCTGCAAAGCCGCCGGTTAATCGGTTGGAACGTCAAGAATTGCGGCTGCTTCAACGCGGCCATCAGGGCCTGACGTTCGGGGTGCTGGCGCGACAGTCTCGCCAAGCGTCGGATTGGAATAACTGCCGTTGGGGTCGAACACATTCACAAGATCGCTGTAGATGGCGATCTCTTCGATTGGATCGGTGTCTGGTTGCGCGAAATCTGCGGCGGTCTGAACGAATTCCAGATCAAAATCCATTGTCAGTTCGCCAATCGGCTGCTCGCCATCAGACGAAACCTTTGTGCCGGCCCGAATGGCGGAAATCTGCTGAATGACCTGATAGAGCGCCGCGTTGTTGATCACCGCGACTTCGATCTGGCGCTGCATCTTGGCCAGCGCGCCTTGCGCAGCAATTGTTCCGCGTTCCCCATTATCCGTCAGCGCCGTAACACGCGCGATAACGCGCACTGTCGTCGTCACCGTATAGAACGGCGCGCTTCGTCCTTCGGAGTGTTTTTCTTCATGCGGCGACTGCACGAGAATGATCGGCATGAGGTCTTGCGCCGTCGGCCAGGTGCGCGGCACGAAGACATTGGCGCCCGCCCCCGTGCGGTTGCGCAATGCCGCCACAACCAGATCGACAAGGCTGTCGGACGTTGTGGTCACGGCGTGAAGACCTTGTTCAGCATCAACTTGTAGATTGCATGGCCGTCGTCACGAACTTCCTTCACGACATAGGTCGTATCGACGCTCGCCACATAAACTCTGGCGCCCTGACGCGGGCGGGCGGGGAACTGTCCCTTGGTGACGCCCAAGACCGGCGTCTCTGTCGTATTCCCGACAGAGGAATCGAGGATCGCCAGTTCATCCTTGTATGCTTTGTCGAATATGCCGATCACATCGACGGGCACGCCGATCTCAGGGGTATAGGTCGCCGGCTCGCCGAAGATTTGCATCAGCGGCGCGCCGACGGCCGTTTCCCAATCGATAGGCACAGATCAGGCCATGCGATGAATTGTGGGACCGCCCTGCGGCGTGAACACAGGGCCGTTGCCGCGCACTTCCGCCTTCTTTGCGCGCGGATCATCGATGAAGCCGAGTTTGCGAAGACGTTTCGCCTCTGCGCCATCGAGCATCACCGGGTCGCCGGCGGAATAGGTCTCGCCGGCGATGATGATGGAGCGGCCACGGGCCACGATCTCTCGCGAGTTCGCGGCCCCATCCTTGCTCGCCGCAGCCATTACGCCACCGTGGCGCAGAGCGAGGCGTTGACACGGCTTGGAATGACGATCGGTGCCGACTGCATCATGATGAAACGCTGCGCCGGATCCTGTTCCACCCAAGTCTTCGGCGCGAAAGCCATCGCGCCGTAGTTGAATGCAGGGTCCAAAATCATCCCAAAGGCGCGTGTGCCCATGAGTTCGGGACCAGACAGGATCAGCGTGTTGTCGGCGAGCATGGGTTGTTCGACATTGCTGTCATCGACGTACCAGTCATTGTAAATCCAGAGATCGAATTGGCCCCAGCGACCCATGTACATGGCGCCTTTCTTGATCTCGGTTCCGGGCTGCACGACGTTGCCCAGGCCGGACAGGCCAGGATAATAAATCGCGCCTTTCAGAAGCGGATCGCCCTTGAACAGTTCCCAGGCTGTCGTGGAGAACACGACGTCGGAAACGGTTGCGCCCGAACTTTTCAGTATCTGCTGCGCCCAAGTCGTAAGATTGCCGGTCGGGCTAGCCGTTTCCGCCGTAATATTCGCAGCGGACCACGTAGTGCCGCCCGAAAGCGCAATCGTGTTTCCGGAATCGCGACCGAAATCCACCACGACCGTGGGGAAGCCGTCGCCGGCAATTGTCACCGTTCCGGATTGCAACGCGGAAGACGCCATCCATTCCATGCGGCGATTGATCATGTCGATCTGATCGGCCATTTCGAACTGGATGTTGGCCATTTCTCGCTCGGCACCGGACAGGACACCGCCGATGCGTTCGCCGATCATGCGGCGCACAGGCTTGCGAAGATCAGGTGCGCGTTTGTCCTTGATGTACGCCGGCTTAAAGGTATTGGTCTGGTAACGGCGCTGTTCGACCAGTTTTCCTTCCACAAGCGGAGAGACAAATGGCGACATACGGCGTTTGCCGACATCGACGTCGATAGACACTTCCTCGGTATCGGCCTCTACCACGTTGGTGAAGAACCGGTCGAGCAACCAGTTCTGCGAGGTCTTCAGGTTGGGAACAACCTGAATAAGCGCGTTGGTATCATAGATGTTCATGGGCATTGTTGTGGTCTCCTTGTGACCTAAATTCCGTTAGGTCGGATCGGCCGCGGAGACCGCGGACTTGATGAAGATGCCCAGGCTGCGGAACGCCGCCGACAGGTCATCGAGGGTGTAGGAATTGTCGTAAATCAGCTTGTTCGCGTTGAACTCGCCGGTCAGATAAAGACCGCCGTTCTGATCAGCGGACGTCGCGTCCACATCATCGACAAGGATGGCGTATGGGACTTGGCTGCCATCGGTTGCCGTCTTGGCCGCTTTCTTGAACTTGCCCGCCGACAGCGAGACGGTGATATCGAACCCGTCGCCAACAGCGAAGTCCGTTCCGCCATCGGCGATGACGAACTTGATCTGATCGGTGAATGCCGTCCCGACAACGACGTCGCCGACGTGATCACCTTTCGGATCCGTCACGCGGAACGTGCCGCTGTTCGTTGCCGCCGTAATGCAGCGCGCCTGGTAGATGCCTTCTTGCGCATTGCCCAAGACTGGCGTGGTGCCATCGACGGTGCATGTGCCGGTGCCGGTGTTGCCGCCCGACTTTGCGGCGGATGTCGCCGCACCCGCCGACGCGCGGCCCATCACGGTGCCACGCGCGTACGCCGCGGCACCAGTAATCGTTGCTTGAGCCTGGGTTACGAGTTTCAGGTTTCCCGCAATGAGCTGATCGGGAAGATAGGTTTCCGCCAACGCGGACGGACCGAAAGCGTTATCGCCTACGGCGGTGGGATTCAAAGCCATGGTTGTCTCCTTTGGAGATGGTGAGATGGTTACTTCGGCGTGCGACCGATCGCCCGGTCGTAGACGGCCGTCATGGCCGCTGCCGTGGCGGCAGGACCATCGGCGGGCTTCTCGGCGCCGCCGCTGCCTGGATTGCGTGCAGGCTGGACCGCCATGCGATCATCCAGCGAGCGACGGCTCGCCTTTTGATCTGCTGCAGGCAAGCCGTTCAGAACGCCGACAATCTGATCAGCCGAGAGACTCGTTGTCGCGAGTAACGTGCATGCGCTTTCGCCACGGCCAACAGCGGAGCCATGCGCAAGAACCGATGTCCACCGCGCCCGCTCGGCGCTGCGGCCACGTGCTTCACCTTTCATTTCTTCATCGTCATCGTCATCTTCGGCCTTGGACTTCTTGGCGCCCTTGTCGTCGCCGTCCTCGTCCTTTTTCTTGTCGTCGTCGCCTTCCGATTTCTTGGCGTTTTTGTCTTCGTCCTTGTCGTCATCGCCGTCTTCGGCCTTGGACTTCTTGGCGCCCTTGTCGTCGCCGTCCTCGTCCTTTTTCTTGTCGTCGTCGCCTTCCGATTTCTTGGCGTTTAGAGAAATGCCGAACAGGGCTGCGAAAGGCGCCGCCGCGCTCGACTTGAGCGTGTGGATATTCATTGGAACACCTCTTTTGTGGGGTTAACCGAGCTCGTTCAACAGAGCGCGGAATGCGGCGTCGGGCGCCATGACCGCGTCCGCTAAGCCGAGCGCTATTCCATGCCCGCCTTGGAAGGTCGCAGCTTCCATATTCCGCACTTCTGATGCGGAAATGTTTCGATTTCTGGCGACCGTTGCTACGAACAGATCGCCCACTTCATCGATATCTTTCTGAAATCTCGCCAGCGCTTCCTTCGAAAGCGGTAATTCAGGAGCGCCGTCGGCCTTGCGTTCGCCATACGTAATGAACGTGACCTTGATGCCGGCTTTTTGTATCGCGGTTGACCAATCCACGTGCATGGCGATGACGCCAATCGATCCTGTCCCACCAGTCCGCGGAACCGTAATGCGGTCCGCTGCGCTCGCGATTGCGTACGCTGCAGAATATGCACACTCGTTTAGAATAGCCCAAATCGGTTTCGCGCCGCGCGCTGCAAAAATCGTATCCGCCAGGTCAAAGCAACCGGACACTTCTCCGCCAGGACTATCGATGAGCAGAACAATCGCTCGAACAGCATCGTCGGCAAGCGCCGACATAAAGACTTGACGAATTCCGTCATAGCCCATCATTCCGCTATACGGTCGCAGGGTCCCGAGTTTCTGTACCAACGTTCCTTCTATCTCGATTATGGCGACGCCGTTGTGGACGTCGTATCCCACATCAACGTTTGCGTTCCGTGTTGCAGGTTCGCTGTCGTCCCACATGGCGTTCTTTTGAGGAACAACGACATCCCCATGAACGTTGACGACGCTCGCGATGCCAATGCGGTCGGCCAGCGCAGCCATGATCACTTCCGCTTTATGGGGAAGGATCAAGAGAGGCCGATTGAAAAGCCTTTGTGCCAGGTGTCCGAAGCGTTCCATCACTGCGCCTGCGGTTTCTGGCTTGCCTGTGTGGCGTCCTTGCCTGCGGTGGTGGACGGCGTGCCCTGCCAAACGGGAAACGGCAGATCGCGATCGGCGAACGCTTTGCGCTCTTCCTGACGCTGATCCAGCACTTCGATGTAATCGGTGCCTTGCTCCGCGCACTGGTCTTCGAGTGTGTCGAAACCGGCATCGAGGCCAAGCACGGCACCTTGCTTTTCGGCGACGGGATCGACCCAGCCCCGCGGCGGCCCGATCCAGCGGCAGTTACCGTACGCTCCGCGGAATTCCATGTACTCCGGCGCGCCGGCGGGCAGCGGATAATCATCCACTTCCATGGATTCTTCGAGAAATGCGCCATAGATCGGGCCGGAAAAGCCAACGGCAAAATCGATGCGGCGGCGCGTCAATGTCTTCCATGCTTCAAGCAGCGCGGCGCGCGCGCTGGAATAGTTCACGTCGGACCAATCCTGCGACAACTGCTGCGCGGAAAGCCCCATGCCGCTGGCGACATTGCGCAACATCGCGGCTTCAAATGCGGGGAAGTTTCCGGCCGGACGCGACGCCTCCACAGTCCCGATCTTCTCGCCTGGGAAAAGCGTGGGCATCCGCACACCGCCGAGCATAAGTCGGCGCTCCTCGTGGAAATCCGCGCGAAGGCTCTGATAGCCCTTCAAGTCTTCCACGTCGTCGCCGAGCGCCTGTTCCACAAAGGAGTTGTCAAAAGGGCTTTCTATGAAAGCAGCGAACATCGCGTTGACGATGGCTGCATCCAGTTCGGTGCCGTCATACTTCACGAGCATCTTCAAGCGCTGCAGGACGGGCGCCAAAATACCGGTGCCACCGCGGTGCTGGCCCGCGCGTTCGTGATCGAAATCGTGGATGATAACCGGACGGCCCCAATCGGTTTCGCGCGGAATCAGGTCCCATTCCACGCTCTTGCCGGCGCTGAACCAGTCGCCCTGGTGCGCGCGGCGAATGAAATAGCCGGTCGCGACGCCCCAGTCGTCCACCTTCACGCCACCGCGCATCGTCTGCTGGTCGAACTGCATCTGCGGATTCGACAGGCGATCCGGATCGATCAACTGAACGGTCGTCGCGTAGCGCGCACGGCCCATGCCGATGCGATCCGGAAGCCATGGCAGGTGCGCCACGGCGTCACCGTCCAACAGCTTGTGCCGGAACCCGACATAGTAGATTTGCGGCATGGTCATGGCCCGCTGCGCGTCGCACCAGCGGCCGGGGTCCATCGTCCATGTGCGATAGTAGCTCTCGGCAACGCTGCCGAATTCCTTCGCCCACTGCGCATCGAAGCCCTTGATTCCGGTGGATGCAGCAAGCGCGCGGTAATCCGGCTTCGACAACGGTCGGAAGTTCGCGCCGATAGCGCTGTCAAGGATCCGGGTGAGCCCGCCCGATGCCCAGCCATCGTTGCGCGCGACATCGCGCACGCGGCTGACAATCCGGTCGCGATAGATATTGCGTTCGCCATCCGGCGACCAAAGATACGGCTGCCACGTCGCCATATGCTCGCCGGTGATATCGGCAGCATCGTATGGACGATTTGGATTGTTCACGCCGCCGGCGAGCGCGCGCGTGGGGGGAACGCGCCGTTGCAGAACGTTTCCGCGATGATCGAGAATGCGAGGGCCAGCGGTCACGTGAATTGAAACCTCACAGGGCGGCGGGCGCGGCGAACAATGCCGAGTTCCTGCTGCAGTTGGCGGATGAGCGCCATCAGATTTGCGATGTTGGCGCGCGTGTAGGTGACGGACTTTGCGCCGTCACCCTGCGTGTAAGAGTAGGTTTCGCCCTTGGCGCCAGTCGAAAGATCAAGATAGGCCTGTTGGGCGTTAGCCAGCGCCGCCATCAACTGCGGGCGCGTCATACCGGCGAACACAGACGGCGGATTGCAAGGCTGCATCGGACTTCTCCCTACGCAAGCCTGCGCGTGATCGAACTTTTGGCATCGGGCGCCTGCTTGATGCTTGGGCCTGCCTGACCCTGCTCGCGCGCAGCAATGACAGGATCCATTTCAACATCGACGCCCGGCTTCGCAGCGGACGGCGTAATCGTAATTGTCGCTTCTTCCGCGCGTCTGTTCAGTTTCAGGCCAAAATGCAGAAGCCCGCAAAGAGCGGCGTAGGCATAGACACGGCAGTCCAACGCTTCGTTGGCTTTGCCGGACGGCAATTCCCAGACGCGAAACTTTTGCCCCGACACGATTTTCAGAACAGAGCGTTCGGCCAATATCTGGGCGTAGTAGTTGATGTCGCGATCATGCGGGAAGTGCATGTATCCGGCACCGGCCTGGTCGAGATAGAGCCGTTGACGCACCGAATCCTTCGCAGCATTCACGCCAATGATGATCGGCCGGAAGGCTTTCTTGGTTCGCGACGTCGGCCGCTTTGCCGGCCATACGGGATTGCGCTGCCCTGTTCTGGCGCTTTCGCCCTTGATGGCCCAAACGCGGCGGCCGAGACGGGCTTTGCAGAAATCGTAAACGGCCTGCGTGTGATGGCCGCCGGAATCGACACAGGCCGCCTCGATGACGAATTCGCGCCCATCAGCGCGCACAAATTTCTTTTTCAGGTAGAGGTCCAGCGCCGCCTGCGTCTTGGGGTCTTCGAACTCGCCATCGAAAATTTCGTAAGCGAGGGACCAACTCTCTTCGTTTTTGCCCCAGCCCGTGACTTCCAACTCGACGCGATAGTCCTGGACGTCCACACCGACCGTTACGACAGCAACACCATCGGGGACTTCTGCCGCCCATATCTCGCCGCGTGCGGCGAGCGTTTCGAGTTTCAGTTCCTTGCCCGCGTGCGGCCGATAAGTCAGACCGAGCTGTGTATTGAAAAACGTCTGCTTTTTTTCTTCGTCGTCCTTGGCGGCGATCCACTTGGCGGCAATCGACGCCGGCTGATCGCGCCGCCACGGGCTGAACAGCTTTGAGCACTGAAAGCCCGCGTGCTCGTTATCGACGCCCCACTTCGCACACGTGGGGCATTTGGCGCGGTAGACCGCGTAGCGCGTGCCTTCCCACCAGTCCCAGACAGCCGCGATGCCATCAATACCGGCTGCCGTCGCTTTGTCGTAATCCACGAGCGGGTCGTGGCGTTCGCCGCAGCATGTGAAAGCGCGCGTCTGATGCCAGCGCGTTGTTTGGAGGGCCCGCAGGCGGTCACCCTCTTCCCAACCAGCACCACATCCCTCGCAATAAATGCGGGCCGTCTTGGTCTTGTGGACGCCGCCGTCCTTATCCCAATGGACGTGCTTGAAGAACTCCAGAAAATTCCGATGCCCGCAATGCGGGCAGGTGGCGGACGCGCGGCGCTGATCCGACTCCGCATAGCAGGCAGCGATACGGCTTTCGTCATCAATCGTCGGCGAGCACGCGCGCAGCGAAAGCCAACTTACAAAAGTTGCCGTGCGCTCATCGCCTAGCGATATCGGGTCGCCTTCGCGCGTAACCGGGTACTTATCGACCTCGTCGTAGGCGACAACACGCACCGGGCGGCGCGCCAGGTTGTCGGGAGAGCCCGCGCCAACCAGCGCCAAATACCCGCCGGGATACGGTTTGAAGGTCAGCGATTCCTCGCCGGAGCGCATCTTCGTGGTCCCGACCAACTTGCGCAGTACCGGGGTCGATTTGATCAGCGGCGTGATGCGTTCCTTGGAGAAAGCCTCGGCGGCTTCTTCCTTCGGCTGCACCAGGAGAAACGGGCACGGATCGAGATGGGCGAAATAGCCCCACGTATTTTCGAGAAACGAGGTCTTCAGAAGCTGTGTGCACACCATCACGTCGATGATGTGAACGCCGGGCTCCGTCACCGCGAGCATTGGGCCTCGGCCAGCTTCGACCGTCGATGTGCGCCAGTTTCCCGACGTGCTGCCCGCCTCTCGCGCCAGTTTCCGATAGCGGTCTGCCCAATCGGGCACGCTGATGCGCGGCGGCGGCGTCCATCCCTTGCGGGCGGCGATACGAAGGCGTTCAGGCTGATCCGGAGAAGTCTGCGTCTGGCTCGCCGAGATCGGTGAGCTGCTGGTGAACATGCGGGGACAAAGCCTCCACGACCCGCTCCGCATCCACTCCAAGTTCGGCGGCGATCAGGGGCCCGACCTTCGTCGGAAAATTTAGCCACGCGTCACGCGCAGCGCGGAATGTTTCAAACAGAATAGTTTGGGCTTCTTCGAGGCTTACCAGTTCGCCTGCCTTCTGGCGGCCATCGAGCAGGTGCTTCAGAGCGAGCGCATTCTCCTTGACCTTTTCGGCTTCGCCTTGGGCGACAAAGTCGCCACGCAGGATCTGATCGATGAAGTCTTTGAGCGTTTCGACATCGAGCGGCGCCGGCTGGGAAAGCGGTTCACGTTCAACGGTCTGTCGGTTCTTGCTGTCGCGCGTGGTGCGGACACCTTTCGGCGTGTCCGCAGCTTTGTCCGCAGTGTCCGCGCTCGCATTTTTGCGGTTCGTTTTTCGCCAACCGCTGCCGACAAGTTTTTCGTCTAACGTGCCATCTGCAAGAGTTTTAAGATTGCCCTTGGCGATCGCGCGGCGCACCAACTTGTCGTCGCATCCGTCACGTCGCGCGAACTCTCTGATTTTAATCCCAGCCACTGCGGACACCTTTCGGCACGCATAGCTAGGAGAGCATCGGGCGCGCGCAATGCCCGTGTAACAATATTGCTAGGAAGGACCCATGGAACGGTGGGCCAATGGCGGCTCACTTGGCGGACGCCATGGCCCTCCGCAAGGCGACGGCGAACTCGACACGCCAGAATTGATTGATGATCCTGCGGCCTGTCTCGTACCACGGCAGATGCTGGTGGACAGGAAGTGCGTCGCCGAACCGGATGAGAAGCTTGAGGTGGCCTGTCGTATTGGCAAAGCGGTTTACCTTCGGCTTGCCGCTCTTCCCAACCGCGATGGGCGTGGGCCGCTGCCACACCCCGCTGATGCGCTCGCCCCTCTTTGTGACAATCGTTCCAATGAACACGCCGGGCTTGCCCTTGAGGCTTTGGAGTTTGCCCCGTGGGATGTTGCCGTACTGATTAAGCTGCACATCCTTGGGATTAAGCAGGGCGCGGCCACTGAGATGATGAACACCGCCATCGATGAAGGGCGCCAAATATTGTGCCGCGACATCGCGCAGATATATCGTTGCCTCAGGACTGGACTTACGCGCCGTTTGCACCGCTACGGACTTGACCGTGAACGGCGTAGCAGTCGTAAACTCATCTTCAATCGCGCGTTGTTCGCCAGCCTGTACGCGCCTCGCAATGGCATTGATGGCCTGCGCAGTCGCGAAAGGCACTTGCTTGCTCGCGAAGCGGTCGAGGTCACGCTGAATGCGGCTTATGTCGGCGCGTATGGAAATGCGAATGCCGCTCGCCATTCGCGCCGCCCTGCATGAAAATGCCCGGCCACTCTTTCGAGCTCCGGGCATAAAAATCAACCAGTAGCGGTTTTATGCCAACAGGCGCACCACGATGTCAATCGCTTGGTGAAAAATTATCGTCTTGGAACGGATGAAACGTTCTGATTCGCGATCCTTCGCGCGCGCTACCCGATAGGCCGTAGTGCGCAGAGAGTGCATCAAGGGCGACCCGCAGGGCAGGAAGAACAGCGTTGCGCGTAATCCGCAAAATGTCTGCCACCTCGCCAGCGGAACAATCGTTGATGGCGATCTGCTCCAGAAGATAGCGTGCCGATGTGCCGACCGCCGTCAGCGCCTTGGAAAGCCGCGCCTCAGCATCGATCTTGATCTGGGAAATCTCCACAGGCCCATAGGCGCAGCCGCCTACTTCCAGTTTGGCGCCGGGAATTGTCGCCAGCCCAGCCTGGGCGTGATCATCTTGCAACCGGGAGGCCGCCGCATGCTGGAGATCGGTAATGTTCTTGCGGAATTTGAGGCGGCAAATCGTGCAATGGCCCTCGTTGCGAATTCGCGCGCCGTGGACTTTTCGCTCGCCCTTGACCGGGACATAGATGGGTGAACGCCCTTCGTGACCTGCGCGGTCAGGCAGGGAAGTGTCACGGTCGCGCGCGAGAATGTCCTCCACGCGCCGTTGTTCAGCCGCTATCGAATCCTGCGCGGTTCTAAGGCGGTGATTGGCCTTTGTCATTGTGGATACGCCCCTTGTGGCTTTGTTTTTGTTTCATTCTGGCGAGCACCGCCCGCGTGGAATTCAGTTGTGCGTGTATGCGCCGCTCTTCACGCCTGCGGCGCGCGCGGTATTGTTTGTTGGCCAGCGCATGGCAGGCAGAGCAATATCGATAGGGAAGACGGTCGTTATCTTCGCCGCATCCGCCGCACATGCGTGAAACAGTTTGTTTTTGTTCTGTAATCTCGGACGTTGCATGTGAAACATTGTCTCGCGCTGGCTTTGTGCTCATGCCGCGGCCCTCGCCACTTCCACACGAACGTCATCGCCCAGCGCGCGGCGTAGCTGGGCCGCGAACTGGGTTTCGATCCAGTTGCGGGTGAAGTCCTTCGGGACAACCACACGCGCCGGCGGCCCAACCTCGATCCGCGCGCCGTGGAACCAATGCGCCAGCGCCTGCGCCTGAAACCCCGCCTTGGTCAGGCGCGCGAATATCTCTTCGCCCAGCGATTCCCGAACGTCCGCCTCGCCGCGCGCGCGAGCGTCTGTGCCTGCAGCGTCTTTTTCGGCAAGCCGCAAATATCCGTCGAAACATCGTTCGCGCAACCAGCGGCTTGGGTGCATGACGAGATGGGCTGGCTGCGGCGGGCGCAGTCTCGCGCGACGGTCGTTTTCGGATGCCAGCCAACGCCCGTGAGCCCCCACGGCGGCGACAAGTTCGGCGTCGCCAACGTAGTCGCGCGCTTCCGCAAGGCGCTTCCAAGCCTGCTCTGCCGCGCGGTGGGACATTCCCGGTGTGAAACCTGGCCAGCGCTCGAAGGTTTGCCAGATGGGTTTGAACCGATCATCGCCAGATGCCTCTCCCCCGCGCGCTTGCGCGCGGTGTTGGAGGTTCTTTGACGGTTCACTTGGAGGTTCTTCCTTATATGGAAGTGCACCTCCTGCACTACCCCGGTGCACCTCCTGCACTAGGTCGTGCGCCACGTGCACTACTGGTGCACCTCCTGCACCACCCCCCTGGTGCACCTCCTGCACCACCCCAGCGCCGGCCGGCTTGATCAACAGATGATAGATATTGGGCAGTTTGCCGCCGCAGGAGGTGCGACGCTCTATCCTCACAAGCCCCAACGCCTCCAGGCGTTCCAGATGTTCTCGCACCGCCCGTTTGGACAGTTCTGTGTGTGTGACCATCAACGCAATCGACGGCCAGCACACGCCTTCCTCGTTGGCATTGTCGGCAAGTTTCAGAAGAACAAGCTTTGTCACCGGCGAACCCGTAGCCTGCTCCATCGCCCAGCCGATAACCTTGCCGCTCACGTGCGCGCCCTCCCAGTTTCGGGAAGGGGCCGCAGACTATCCCAGCGCTTATGGGTCACTGCTGGAAGGTGAAGCGCACGCGCCAACGGCCATCCTGCAATCACACGTTGCCGCAACCGATGTACCGAGATCGTCGTTCCTGAGGCGCGTACTACCTCAGCAAACGTCATCTCCTGGCCGTTGTAGACGATGGTGCGCGTCATGCCGCGGCCTCACAGTCGACGGCGTCAAACAATGATGGGATCGACAATTCGCGCTCGGCCGCTTCTAGGTAATGAACGCCATCGCGAAAATAGTCTGCGCTCAATTCGGAAGCCTGCCCGCGCCGGCCACGCAAGATTGCGCGATAAGGCACGGTCATCAGGCCACCGAAAGGGTCGTAAACCAGATCGCCGCGATTGCTGTACCGATCGATGAGACGGTCCACGATGTCGAACTGGAGCGGGCATACATGCTTCTCCACGTTGCGCTGAACCTGATTGCCGTTGAGCGTACGCATGCGATTGACGTCATGCCACGTGTTAGGATCGTGCGCGCCTGGCGCCAGCGCCATGAACGTTCGCGGCAGCGCGCCTTCCCTTTGCGCTTCAATACGCTCGCCTGTCGCGACGTGTGCCTGATAGTCGTAAACTGCGCGCAAGGATTGTTCGGTAAAGGTCCGTAAAAGAAGGTTGGGCTTCAGCGCCGCCATCTCTTCCGGCGTTAGGAGGCGATTTCCACTGGACCGCCAGAATGCGTGTGCATCGACCTGCCAGCGCGCGAGCGAATATTCTGATTTGTCCTTTGTAACCGGCACATCCGCGTAGCCGCGCGACCGATCGCTCTGAGGCTTGCGCATCAGAAGGACATATTCGGGCGAACCAACGCCCATCTTCGTGCCGTCTTTGCACATCTCGGTATAGCCGAGCCGGTACGTCTGGTTGTTCTCTCGCACCACGTCGGTGTTGATATGGATCATGCCCATGTAGTCGAACCGGTGGCGCAGGAAGTGCATGATTGCTTCCGCGTGCAGAGGAGAGACCGTTGGCGCCCCGGCGCCGGTCACGTTGCCGAACAGGATGCGATCCTTGACGTGGATGCAGGCCAACCGCCCAGGCTCAAGAATGCGCAGCAACTCAGGCGTGAGAAAGTCCATCTGCGCCCAAAAGTGGGCGTTATTATCGGTGTGACCGAAGTCGTTGTAACTGGGCGTATACTCATAATGATTGCTGAATGGGATCGAAGTGACGATCAGCCCGACGCTCGAGGACGGATGCAGCCGGGCTTCTTCAACACAATCATTGTTCGCCACGACGTAATTGGCACCGCGCGCTTCAATGCGCTTGTGTCCTATCGAACGGGTCAGCTCTTCGCGCATGGGGCGATGGCTCAATCCGTAGCGGCGGATAATGTCCGCCATCTTGTCCATCATGGCGTCATGCGCGCGCCATTTCTCCAACAGATCATCGAGTACCTTCTGTTCGGCTTCCGAATAGATGATGTCGATTCTGCAGGGCAGCGGCTGGCCAAAGCGGCGGATGCGATGCACAGCCTGGATGAAATCGTGAAACTTGAACCCGATACCGGTAAAAATCGACCAGTGACAATGCCGCTGGAAGTTGCAGCCGGAGCCGCTCAGCTCAGGCTTAGTCGGCAAGTATTTTGCTTTGCCGTCGGAAAAATCGATGATCCTTTGTTCGCGCGTCTCCAGATCAAGCGATCCATAGACGCTCTTTGCGCCTGATACCGCTGCTTCGATGGCGTGGCGTTCCGCCTCTAGGTCATGCCACAAAATGCAGTGTTCATCCGGATCCTGCGCTATCAAGTCGGCCATGCAAGCAATGCGCGCTGGCATGCTGTCCCGCTTTTCGCGTGCGGCCTCCATAAGCCCAACGGCCGCGTCGCGCAGCAGGATGCCTTGGCCATTCGTTTCCATGCCGGCGGTCGAGTGATCGCTCGGAACGGCGTGATATCTGACCTCTAGTGGCGGCTGCTCATAGCCTTCATCGGAGAAGCCGAGATCACTCGGCTTCTGAATGAACAACGCCCACGAATGAACCCACATCCAGAATTCATCTTCCTTGTGCGGGTACAGGGTAAGATTGTTCGCCTTTTCGCTGTCGCGCTGGAAAAACCGTGTAAGAGCCTGCCCTGTGTCCATCACGCCAAGAAAGCCCGCGTAGTGGATCAATTCCTTGTAGCGATTTGGCGATGGTGTTGCTGTTGCCACAAAGCGATATGGAACCTTGTCGAACAATGGCAAGAATTCCTGATAGGTCTTGCTGCCATAGGATCGAAGAACCGCGGCCTCATCCAGGCTGGCGCCGGCGAACATCGCTGGATCAAGTTTTCCTTCGCGTACGGTTTCGTAATTCGTCAGATGCACATCGATGTCGGCCCCAATCTCTGCCGCACTACGAATGAATTTCAAGGACACGCCCATCGCGTCCGCGTCTCGGCGAAACTCCTGCCGAACGCCGAGCGGAAGCGTGATCAGCGTTGGTGCCGATGTCCGCCGCTTGATCTGGCGCATCATCTCCAATTGCATGCTGGTCTTATGCAATCCGAAATTCGCAAAGATGGCGCGCCGCCCGCCGCGCAATGCCCATTGGACCGCTACCTTTGCATGCGGTCGTAGCCATTCTGACAACTGATCGATCTCCACCTCAAAGCCGGTGAAGTCGGCAAACTTGATCTTTGCCTCCAGAAACGCGCGGTAGGAATCCGTCATCCGGAAACCTGCGCTTTCTCGACCGGCGGCGACGCTTCCCGGTCCAGTTCAACGCCAGCGCGAACGATTAATCCCAATATGGATTGCGGTGACCGTGCAGGCTCATCCTCGCCCATCGTCCGCGCCAGTGACGACATAGTGCTGCCATGTTGCAATACCATCGACGTCACGATGCAAGCATGGTGCAAAAGGTTCTGGAGGTCCGTACCTGTCTTGAATGGAAGACAGAAACACTCCTTCACCTTGTGTTCGGCATTGAAATTATACGTGACGACAAAGTCGATCTGATAACCGCTCGCCAATGTGTAAGCCATTGGCACCGTCACACCCTGACGTCGCGGTGGAAGTTTCTCGCGCATCATGCCGGCCGCGCTTTTGCGATGACCGGCTTGCGGACCCAACTGAAATCAGGCTTGCCCGTATGGCCGCGCACGAAAAAATACCAATTGTAATCTTCGCGTCCGCCGCCGACCGAAACCTTGTCGTCGGTATCTGTGTATCGCGCGCCCGATTCCGCGGCGAGAACAACGTGACCAGGGGGAATGGACGGTCGCGGGCTGCACGCCGCAACACGGCGCAGCGGCATCGTTTCCAGCGCCGCCGACACTTTCCCGCCGTTCGCCCAAGCCGCGCGAAGCAGCAGCGCCACCTTGGACGCGCCCAGCGCATTGAGTTGGCCAACCCGTTCGATTGCTCTGCCCTTGGGCATGTCGAGATAGGGCGGATTGCTTACGATGCAGAAGCGGTCGCGGAAGCGCGCGATGCGCGGCGCCAGCGCGCGCACAATGCCGCTGAAATCGTGATCAAAATCGACCAACTCGAAATCATGAGCGCAGCCGCGATTGATGATGTCCATGCCGAATGTCGCGTAACCGGCTGCCTTGGCGGAATCGAGTATCCGGCCGAGGCCGCAGAACGGATCGACAATCAGGCCGTCAAAGTCCAGCGACCGAAACAGCGCTTCGCTGCACCAGCGCTCTTCGACATACCAATCGTTCGGTTCGCGCGCCCACACATGGGATCGTTCGACCTTGCGGTTCATGGGAAGCGTTGGCTCGCTCATGCCGCGGCCTCTTCTTGGAAGAGGGGATGCGCCCACGGGTCTGGCTGCGCGGATTTCCTGCGTTTCGGTGCTGCATCGGCCATCAGCGCGCCGACACAGGCCTTCATCTTCGCCACGGAAACGGCGTTGCCGATCTGCTTGATCTGCTCGGTCTTGGTGCCAGCGAATTCGTAGGTGGTCTCTTCGCTGTTGAAGCCCATCGCCGCCGCCAGCTCGTGCGGCTCCAGCATGCGGAACAGGATGTCGTAGTGTTCGCCATCGCTGACCGGCATGACGATGCCTTGGGCGAGATCGGTGTGACCGGACGCAGCAATCGTGGGTGTCGGCGCATCGACACTATGGACGCGCGGTGCCTGGCCTTCGCGTTCGCCATGGTGGGCGGTGATGAACGCCAGTTCGCCGCGGTGCGCGCCGGTAACGGTCTGCAGCGGCTCTTCGTTCACATCACGTGCGCGGTGTTCGCCGGCGTGCGTCACCGGGAGGACGAGCGCGAATTCCCCACCCTTAGCGGTAGTCATCGTCGGGATGGGCTGTTCAACGCTTCGCGGCTTGTTGCCGCCTTGGCTATGCGTGACGGGCACAACCACCCCGAACCGGCCTTTGCTCGTAACGGTATCAAGCGGTTCGTTCGCGGTTTTGCACGTCTCGCCAGAGCCCGATCCGTAGTATGGCGAAATCAGCACCGGCGAATGCTGCGCGGTCTGCGTCGGGATCGGCTCGCCGGTTTCGCGCGGTGCGCCGCAGGACTGGCGCGAGAGTATGAAAGGTTCGACCACGGCGTAGGCGCTGCCGTCACCATGAATGGTGCCCAGCGGATCATCGACGCTCTTCGCACGTCGCGGATTGGGGTTCTTCTCGCCGGCGTCATTTCCGTGCGCGACCGTCGCGATGAACGGCTCGATGACATAGCCTGCGCCCCGGCAATCGCCTGTCGGCAACGGTTCTTCAACCGGATGCGCGCGCGTGCCGCCGTTGTCGCCGTGCCGGTTGAGGATGAACGGTTCTACCAGCATCGGTCGGGCGCAGCCGGGGTGCTGGGCCGTGCCTGCTCCGCCCGTGGTGATGGTGGGTAGTGGCTCCGCTTCTACGCCGCGCGGCTGGCCGCTGTTCTGCTGCGAAAGTACGAACGGTTCGGCAAGCCACACACCGCCCTTGGTGTCCAGCGTGGGAACGGGCTCAGTCGAAACCGCCTTCGCTTTATTGCCCTTCCGACCGTTTATGATCACCGGCTCGGCCAGTCCGATGTGCGTGCCGTTAGCCGCAATCGTAGGCAATGGTGCATGGGTCGAACGCCCATCCGCGTTCTTGCGAAGAGTGACCACCATCGGGGAAGCCGAGCGGCCGCCTTTCGCGAACTCCATAGGGGCCAACCGAAAGTGGCGCAGTCGGGCGGCGTAGTCGATCACAAGCGCGCGGCGGCGCGCGCGATGTTTGCCCTTCACATTGCGCTTCGCGAACGCACGGCGAAGATGGAATTTAAGCGAACGGTCAATCTCGCGGAGCAACAACCCGATAAAGGGTGTTGGCCAAGCGAACTTGATAGCACCAGCGAGGATGCGTGCCAGTGTTTTTGGTGCCAACGGAATCGCGCGCGTAAAGATCGATTGACCTTTGATTTCCCAGTCGATGATCTCGCGCGCCGGTTTCCACGGCTTCATCGCGGGCAATAGCGAAAGATTGCCGTCTACCTTGGCGTGCGTCGGCAACGGCCAGCGCACCGGCTTGCGGTCACTGCGCGCCATTAGGATGAAGCGCTGGCGCGTCGTGGCATCGCCATAATCGGCGGCGTTCAGCTTCTTCCATTCCGGTTCGAAGCCAAGGCGGCGGATGGTGTCGATCCAGGCGTTGAAGTATTCGCCCTTGCGCGCCGCGATGGGCTTGCCCGTTTTCGGATCGACCGGACCCCAGCCGCAGAACTCCCACACGTTCTCGATGATGAGCCGCTTCACGCGCAATTCGGTGAGCCAGGTGACGATGTGCCAGGGATCGCTGCGCTGCTGGTCGCTGGTGGGTTTGCCGCCGCGCGCCACCGAATGGTGCGTGCAGGTCGGCGACGCCATCAGCAGGTCGAGATAACCTTCCGGCACCAGAATGCCGGGCTGCACGGCTGAAATGTCCTGCACATAGTGGCGCGCGCCCGGATGGTTCTTAGTGTGGGTTTCAATCGCCACCGGCCAGTGGTTGACGCAGACCAGTTCCATCTTCAGGCCGAGCGCCGCCAGCGCACGTTCGCAGCCGGTGGAAGAACCACCGGCACCGCACAGCAGATCGGCCACGAGAATTTTCCGCGTCATGCCGCGCCTCCTTCACTTGGAAGCGGATAACCTGCGCCGGCGGCATCCGTCAGAGTGACCTGCGTCACCCTTGACAACTGCGCATCGTCGATGAGGTCGCCGTCGCGCTGTTTCGGACTCTCCGGCTTCGTTGCGCCGCATTTCGGACAGGCCGCGCGCTTGCACAGTTTTCCGAACGTGCCGACCTCTATCGGCAGATAGGCGACAATCCAGCAATGCGCGCATTTTTTGCAGCGAACCCAGAAGCCTTTGGTGCCGGTCATCGCGCACCTCGGCCAAGAGCGACAACATTTGTCGGTTTTTCAGCAGAGGAAATGGTCAGGTCGGTCTGGTGCTCGGTAGACAGCGGCCAGGGGAGACCGCGAATGGCGTCATCGCTTGTTCCACGAGACCAGAGCCGCGGCTTGCCAAGATCCGGATGCGGCTGAACGGCGGATATAACGCGCCCAATCAGGGCATCGCGATCCATACACCAGCCCACCTTCGGGCCGACCACGATCTGTCGTTTAACACCTTCGCAGAATTGCCTCATTAGCGCGGGGCTTGCTGTTTCGAATGATGTCGCAAGGCGATCCAAGGCATCCGCGGGAAGAATGTATGGCGCGAGATAGCGCGCCAGAATGTGCCGCCTCTCGGTTTGGCCGGGTAATTCAAGTTTAATCTGGATGTCAAACCTGCGCCAAACGGCGCTGTCTATGTTGGTTGCAAAATTCGTGGCCGCGATGATGAATCCATCATAGTTCTCCATCCGGCTAAGAAGCGTGTTGACCATCTGTGTGATGGCCTTGTGCTGGCCCCCCGACCGCTTGTCGGCTAAACTGTCGAATTCGTCGAAGAAAAGAATTACAGGCTTGGACTCGCTCTCCGCCGCGTCAAAGAGGTTGCCCATATTTTCAGCGGAGGAACCTACCCACTTATCGATGACGCGATCTGAACGGACACATACCATCGGAAGCCCGACGCGCGCCGCCAGATGATGCGCGAGTGTTGTCTTTCCAACGCCAGGCGGCCCATCAAATAGTGCTTTCGTTCGCGGCTTGCAGCCAACCGCTTCCAGTTCGCTCTTCGCACCAATTTCCGTAAGCCATTCGAGAGCTGATGTGCGAACGGCCTTCGATAGAATCGGCTCTTTTGCCTCGCTGGGCAAAAGAACCTGTCCGAAGTCGGCAAGTTTCGACGGCTGGGCTTCGAAGGCGTTGGTCATTCGTCACCAGGACCCATGCCGTCGCCGCCATTCTCTTTTCGCCATCCCAAATCCCAGCGCGAACGTCTGGCGTCACCGAAAGGAAACGGATTGTCGATGACAGCAACATTGTTTTTTGCAGCATTTCGCCCGAGTTCTTCGGCACCATCGGCATCTACCGCCGGAATATCTTTCTTCGGAGGTTGCGGAACAGTGGAGCGTTTGCCGGCCTGGCGCGTGTCCGGCTCAATATAATCTTCGGTTACCAGTTCGCCCTGACTATTGCGATAAAGCCGGACGGGCGTGCCGCCAATCTTGATAATGATTTCGCCATTCGCAGGAACGACCGCGCCGAGCGTCGCGATGACATCTTCACGCGCAGCGGCGTCCCTCACCATAGCGCCGATTTGCCGGAACAAGGGCGGTTCGTTGTCCATTCCCATGCTGTGCATGTAAAGATCGCGGATTGCTTCCGCCTCTTGCCTGTCATGAGGCTTCTGCTGTCGCGCTTTCACCACGTAACGAATTCCCGGCAGACTGAAGCCTTCGCCTTTAGCTTCCTGAAGGATAAGCTTGCGATCTTCCTGCAAAGCCTTGATTTGTTCGTTCACGTATTCGACGCGATCAACAAAACCCCTTAAGCGGTCGCCGCTCGGTGTGTTCTTTCCAACAACCCCTGTCATCCGTCTTCTCCCTTTGCAGCCCGTTCGACCGCCTGCCAATCCGGCTTTCTTGTCATCACGAAACAGCGTGCGAATTCGTTCTCGATTGCCGTTTGCATCGAGAGCGCGAAGTCGTGGCGCTCACTGCCCGTTGCGACCGTCGCGCGCGCATTTTCCAAGGCGCTCACCGCGCGCCCGTGGTGCGCGGAGAATGTCCGAAACTCCCGGACGGTTTCGCTGTCAGACGCATGTGCCGCCCCCATTGTCTGCGCCTAAGCCGAAGCCTGAACGCGGAATTCCTCGCGTATGCGATTAACGATCAGTGTTTGGATGACAGCGCAGTCGCCGCGATAGCTGGCGAGAGCGTTGTTGTAGCGCGCGATGAAGTGCTCGCACGCGGTGCCCATCAGCGTGACGGCCGTCGCACCATCGTGAAGGCGCACGGTATTGGCGTGCGCATCATGTTCTACTGTGGCCCGCCGCGGCGCGTTCATGAGAACAGCCCCACGATCACGTCGCTGACTTCCAGCACGAATGCCAAAACCCAGGTGAACAATATGAATGCGATAAGCCCAGCGAAGATGAGACCGATCGGTCCAAGACCGCAGAGAAACGAGAACACGTTGTGGGCGCCGAAGAATTCGATGCGAACGGGCTCGCGCGTAACCTTAACGGGCGTCATGGAATTTCTCCTGTTGCGCGGAAGGAATCGCTGCGCTCAAGTCGGCGCTCGTGTTTGCTTGACGACGCAGCAGCGGCGTCTTCCGCCGGTGCCGTTACAGCGCGGCGCGCGGCGCGATCTTCAGCGATGGACCGCGCCAACGAGGCGTTCACGTCCGCCTTAAGCCGCGACAACTCGCGCCGTGTGAGCCGATTTTTCATGCCGCACCCCTGAACAAGTCCGCCACGGCGGGACGTTCTTCTTGGGCCATGTCGGCCGCTGGCGCCGGTGGTGCGCCAGGCTGTCCGCGGTCGCGCGCGTCCAGAAACTTCTGCGCCGCGCGCACAAGTTCCAGCGCTTCCCGGTTTGCTGCGGGATTGCCTTCCGCGTGCAACGCGGACACCCAGCGGACCTTCGCCTCAAATTGTGGAATGACCGCGATCGCGCGCAGAAAATGCAGCCCGGACGGTGCGGTCTTGGCCTGAACGTAGTTTTCGAGCGTCCGGTCAGAAACGCCCAGTTTGTCGGCCATTTCCTTCTGGCCAATACCCTCTTCGCGCATGTGCTGGTTGAAGGCGTCCGCCGACATTTCGTTCCAGTCGGCCGTCGTCATTTCAAACGCGGGAATCGTTCGCGGTTCCCCGCGAAAGATGTTGCGGACGTTTCCGCGAAAGATTCGCGTATCGTCCACGCTAATCTTTCGGTGGCTTTCCACGCGAAGACTTCGGTGGATTTTTCCGCAGGCATTTCCATTCCGGATCGCGGATGATCCGCCTGCCTGCACGTCCTGTGCAGCGCGCCCCAAACTGGCGCCCGGCTCTCTTCCTTGGCCGGGCGCACTTTTCCCGGAGAACGACGTGTCACGCATCAGCGGTCCTCCCACAGTGTGGGCATTGCCTGGGCTGTTCGATAAGTTCGATGGCGCGCCGGCGATTGTGGAGCGGGCGGCGGATCGCACCGCGCTCTTCCAATCCGTTCAGAAGACGCGCAACGCCGGAAATAGATTTCAGGCCCGACGCGCGAGCGATCTCGCGGAAGCTGGGCCCGAATCCTCGCAACGCAATGCGCCCGCGAATGAACTCGTAAGCGCGAGACTGCTGCGGCGTCAGCGAAATGCTCACCAGCCACCGCCTTTCGCCTTGCCGGGAACGGCGTTGACCGCCGCTCCCGACTCGGCATCGCCTGCCGTGTCCAAGCCAACAGACGAAGGAGAATTCGATGGGTTCACCGTGCACCCCCAACTGCAAAGGCGGGAGTGCGACCCCGGTTTCCGGTCTGCCGGGGCCATACGTCTGGCCGCAGTCGTGTTCTCGGAAACTTGCCCTGCGTGGCTAGTTCTATTGGCCAACACCATTCGGCGGGCACTTGTTGACCACGGCGGATCACGTTCCAAATGCGCTGCTGGGAAATGGTCTTTCCCAGCGCATCGCTCAACATCCGGGCGGTCTTTGTTTGACCGCCGATATGCTCAACCGCTCTCTCAAATGATGTCGCTGTGGCCGATTCCATAGCCGGACAATACAACGATTGTTGTTTCGGTCAACAACAATTCTTGTCCAGAAGGACCAACAACATATGTTGTAACCTAACGGGCATGACCACGCTCGGCCACAGACTAGCTCTGATAATGAAGGAAAAAGGTTTTACCCAAAAAGGGTTAGCCTCGATTTCGAGCACGAAGAGTGTCAGCGTTTCGCAGCAAGTAATTCAACATCTGCTATCGGGACGGAACACGACCAGTAAGCATTTGCCCGCCATCGCTGATGCGCTAGGGGCTCGGCTCGAATGGCTCGCGACCGGAAAAGGCTCGCGTGAAATTGAGCAGCGATTTGAACCCTTGCTTGTCGGGAAAGTTGGCGCAGGCGCGCAAATCGTACGGTTCGACACCGGAACGGTACTGGGAGGCGTCGATATTGGTGTCTGGGAAAAGTACCCAAACGTCGCGGAAATCGAGGGTTTCTCACAACATCCGTTGCAGCCAGGCTGGCGCGTTTTCTATGCACAAGAGCATCAGGGAATTCCCGAAGGATGCGTAGGAAAATTATGCGTTGTTCAGGTAAAAAATGGGCCAACTCTCTTAAAAACGCTGCGCCGCGGGGCCAAGAAAAACCTTTGGAACCTCGACAGTTGGAACGAACCGACGCGCGAGAACCAGCCCGTCGAGTGGGCGGCGCCCGTAGGATTCATTCAGCCACGCTAAGGTGATTCGGCTATGAAGTTTCGTGGCGCAATCTTTAGCTTGTGTCTTTTGGCGCACGGAGCGTTAGCAGCTGAAGATTGCCAGATGGCGCGACCACAACCGATAGTCTGCCAATATCCCGAATCGGCAATGGCTGTCGATGCGCTTTACGGCGACGAGTCGAGCAAGCTCGCGACGGACTATATGACAGCGATCCTGCAACAGCAGTCCTGCTTCGTCATGAAATACCCCTTCCAACGAGGAATGGTGTTACGTGTGCGCGAGCGCGGAAAACTGCCTACATCGGATGGCTGGGTGGGCGTATCAATGATCGAATATTGGCGCGCTAACGGTTCCCACATGATCGCGTGGACTGCGGATCGGAATATGAAGGGAAAATGCCCGCTCCGGTCTTGCGTGGGGACCGAAACAAACGATTGCTCTCGCCCGCCCCCATAGCCATTGCATTTCCAAGCAAAAACAGGACTTTGCCGAAATACAATAATTGTTGTTGACTGAAACAACGTTTGTTGTATTTTGTTCCTTACCTGCTTCGGCGGGAAGAGGGAGACAGCAATGGCAAACCCAAAATTCGCAGATGTACGCCCAGGCGACGTTCTGGTTGCCGATGATGGCTTTACCTGCATTCGCGACGGCGCGCGCTGCACAATTCATTTTGACAAGCAGATCGCCGAGAACTCTGCGTGTGACCACGCTGGCTTCTTCGTCGATTGCGCCGACGGACAACATTTTCTCGACGGCCAGGAAGCCGAAGACGGCACGCTGATCGGTTTTGTTCTTCTGGAAAAGGCACCGGCATGACCGGCGCACACGATCATTGGCCGAAGGCCAGGTGGTGTCGTACCGCTCCAGCGAACAGTGACGGTGATATCGGCATTTCATTTGAGACCGCCGATGGCGCGCTGCATCGCTTCCGGTTTTCGGCCGACGAAAGTATCCAAATTCGGGAATCCATCACCATCGCGCGTGCGGGCAAGAACACGTTCCGCACTGGCATGCAGGAGTTTTGCTGATGCGCCGCGGCGTGCGTCCGGATCAGGCCGGCAGATTTCACACCATGATGAGTGCGGAAGCGCTGCGTAAACATCGCAGAGCGCAGAACCGTCAAGACCGGCGCGACTTTCTGGATGCACAGCGCCAGGTCGTCGCTGACAAATCCGATAGCGACGTTATCGATCTCATGGTGAAGGTCATCATGGAGCGCGCCATCGCGTGCGGCAACGTCATGATGGAAGACTTCCAGCGAGAGTTCGTCGCGCCAGAACGCGCGAAGAACCTTTTCCCCGCAGCACTGGAATTAGCCAAACAGCGGGCGCCGGAAATCTCCGGCGTCGTGGTGACAGCATGACCACTGAACGCGTCATCGCAGTCTCTTTCTCCATTTGCATCGGCCTTTGGGTTGTCATCGTGGCAATCGGTTTGGCCGTGAACGACGTTCTCCAATGATCATCGAAAGGATGGGCCATGTCTCCTGAACAGATTTCTATCGAAGTCAACGGCAAGCGAACAACTCTTGCAAAGCTAATCGAGAACCCATCCGCCGCAACGGACGTGCGGGTCTATAACTGCCCCGGCATTTCGGCGCTGCCAGAGCTTCCCGCCGCAACGGACGTGCGGGTCGATAACTGCCCCGGCATTTCGAATGTGATCCGGGCGGGAAAAGACAGCCGCGGTTACGAATTCATCGGCATGAAGCTTCGGGGCCAATGGCGGGTCACGGCCGGCTGCCGCAATTTCTCTCTCGCGGAAGCCCGCGCCCATTGGGGCCGACCAGGCCGATCCACTAATCCGGAATGTCTGGCCCTTGCGGAAAAGATCGCCGCAGCCATCGCGGCTTTGGAAAATTCGAAGGCTGCAGCATGACCCTCGAAGAGCTGCGTGCCTCAACGCTATACGTTCCGCCGGCGCGCACCGGAACACGCAAGCCAAGGCGCTTCGCCAATCCTTTGACGCCGTTCGGTTGGGTACTCGTCGCTATCGCGATGGTAGCGATCACCTGCCTAACCATCGGCATAAAATGACCGGCAAAGGCGTAGCCACATACCCCATGAAAATCGCGTGCTTGATCGCCTGGATGGCAGATCACGGCACTCCGATTCCGTGCGCTATTTGCGGCTCGCCTATTTTACCTGGCCAGAAGGTTGCCTTCGATCACCGCCACGCCAAGACCAGAGGCGGCGACAATGCAGTTCTCAACCTGGCGCCCGTGCATGACGAAAAGAGCGCACCGCTTAATTGCCACGACATCAAGACATTCGGTGGTGCTGCAAAGGCAACCACGCGCGGCTCCGATATCGCCGAAGGTGCGAAGACAGACCGCATGCGCGCCGCCCACGCTGAACATCTGGCGGTGCGGGACGGACAAATAGAACGGTTTCCATCACGGATCCGTGGCCGTGGCTTTGAGAACAATAGCCGGCCCATGCCGGGATCGCGCGCCAGCGGGATCAGAAAGCGCATGAACCGCCGCGTTGAACGGTGGCAGTGACGCCGATGGCCATCAAGACCATGACGGACCTCCAAAGGCGCGCCCTGGACTATCTCCAGCGGATAGAAGGCCTCGTGCCGTCGCATTCATTGCCGGCTCCTGTATCGGCAAACACTTTGCATCATCTGGCCCAGCGCGGGTTGGTCACGCTGACCGTTGGGATAACCGCAGCAGGCATATCCGCACTTGAAGAGCAAATCTGACGATGGCCGCTAAATCAAAAATCGAATGGACTGATTCCACCTGGAAGCCCATCCGCGCGCGGCGGCTTTCTACCGGCAAGGTGGGCTGGCACTGCGTTCACATGAGCGAGGGTTGCCGGAATTGCTACGCCGAGAGGCAAAACAAAAATACCTTCTACGGCAACGGGCTGGCCTATAAGCCCGGCCACGAGATGGACATCGAGATATTCCTCGATGAAAAGACGCTGACCGCACCGCTGCGCTGGAAAAATCCACGGCAAATCTTCGTCTGCTCCATGACGGACCTGTTCGCCGACTTCGTGAAAGACGAATGGATCGACCGCATCTTCGCGGTGATGGCGCTGTGCCCGCAGCACACCTTCCAGATATTGACCAAGCGCCCGGAACGGATGCGGGCATATCTCACGGAAGCGCGCGCGAAGTTCGCCGGCGAGATGCTCGGTACTTACGAGATGATAGTTAGTGCTGCGATGGGGAAGCTCGGTCTTGGACCGGGGCAGTTTCGTGAAACCTTTCCGAACGGTATGCCGTGGCCACTGCCTAACGTCTGGCTGGGCACGAGTTGCGAAGATCAGGCCACCGCCAACGCGCGTTCGGGGCCGCTTTTCGACACGCCCGCCGCGGTTCGATTCTTCTCGTTGGAACCTTTGCTTGGCCCCATCGACATGCATCTCGGCGAAGATCTTTCGCTCACACCGGATTGGGTAATTGTCGGCGGCGAGAGCGGGCCGAACGCGCGCCCGATGCATCCGGATTGGGCGCGATCGCTGCGGGACCAATGCGCCGCCGCCGGCGTTCCGTTCTTCTTCAAGCAATGGGGCGAATGGCAGCACGAGACGCAAATCGGCGCTGCGATGGTAAGCCTCGCGCAAGTGTGGGCGGCCACGCTTCACCCATGGCCCGACGATACCGGGTCGATGCGACTCGGTAAGAAAACAGCAGGACGCCTGCTCGATGGCGCCGAACACAACGCATATCCGGAGGCTTCACCATGACCCCCACAGACGCGCGCAATGCTGAGGGCGATAGCATCATGGAAATCTTACGGCATTGGTGGCACGGCGAAGCTCGTTTGGGATTGCCAGCAACCGAAATGGCAGTATCGCTTACGAAGCATCTTGAGCGAGACGGATTTCAAATCCGCGCACTCTCCACCCAACCCGCGCCAGATGGGACCCAACGCTGCGGCCACGTTCTAGAATCTATTCCAGACGAAGGCTACGAAGATGGCCTGATCTGCAAAAAGTGCGGCGGCTCTTTCACGAAAGACTATTTTGACACTGCCAGCGCACCAGCCACCCAACCCCTCACCGCGACGGGGGAGGCGGGACTGCGGGAGATATTGGCGCAGCGAATTGAGCGCACAATGCCGGACACGGCGGCGCGGCTACGCAAGGCTTCATGCGCGACCGTTGAAGATGAAATTATCCCAATCGGTCATGCCCTCGCCGCCATGCGCCGCGTCTCCGCCCCTGCCGTGACGGATGACCTGGTAGAGAGATATCTGAAGACTCGCGACTCTGAGGCAATTACCTGGGGAGTAACACGTATCTCGGTTAATACTGCGCAGACAGACCGAGCTGGAGAGCTGACTCAGCATCCATCTTTTGATGCTGCGATGGCCTATCGTGACCGCGAGATAACCCGCGCCGCCCTCACCGCCGCACTCTCTCAATCGCCGCTCCACACCACTAAGGAGAAGCCGTGATGGCAGCGACAGCACCAAAGATTGATTACGAAGACTTCGGCGGCGTCATCACGAATATGTGGAGCGATTTGGCCGTCACGATTCATGGACAGATCGCGGACGTTTACATTTCCAGCGGCCCGGAAGAGGCTATGCGCTACGCGTGGTGCGCGGAGGCTTGTTATTGGCAAGCGCGAGGCGAAGACAAATCGCCATCAGTCCATGAGATTCTGGCGACGAAATACGCCCCCACCAAGGAGCCGGGATGATGACGCTGGCACTTCCGCTATGGGGCTGGATCGGCGCCGCCATTACTTTTTCCGTCGCACTCTTGTTTTCCTACGGATGCGGCGAAGGTACTGGCTATTGTCACGGCGTCGATTTTATGAAGCGCGAGGCTATACGAAACGGAGCCGCAAAGGCTTGTGACTTCGACGGAGGCTGGCGCTGGTTCACGCGCGATGAGCTTGCCGCGCGCGCCGCCCTCCACACCAAGGAGCCGGGGTGATGGCGAGCGATTCTGATCCAATGGAATACGACCCAACGCTAGACGAAGGCGAGTGCTGGCAATGCGGTGGCGAAGGCTTTGTGTTCGATTGTATCGACGGCTTCTGCCTTGATGCTGAAGCTGGTTGCGATATGTGCACGAAGCGGTGCGATGTCTGCAGCGCCACCCCCACCAAGGCGGAGGCGTAGGATGGGCGCGGAGAAAGACGGGCGCGAGATTGCGATGCGCGTCGATCCAGAGACGAGCAACGATGTATGCACGTTCTGCAAACACGCCAGCGGGCTGGAGATGTTCAGCGTCAAATGTGCGCTCGGATTTGATAGCTATTTCAGATCGCTCTCAAATCTTGGCCCAATCTTTGTATCGGATTGCGGGCATGGAGAATTGCAACCTGAATTGGCGTCGAGAGAAAAGTCACGGATGCCCCGCCCACACTCAGAGGAATAGGTAGGATGCCGACCTGCAACTCAGCCACATTCGTGTGCTTCGCTTACTACACTGGAGCGGCCGTAATTGTGACATTCGCGCTTGTGCTCTCCGCTGCGGCCATCTTGGTTTCGCTGTATATTGTCGGGAGATATTTTCCCTTTCTGCATGTCGGCAAGCCAGCGAACAACGGCACCGTAACGTTCAACGAACGCCGGGAAATCCTCACGACCAAATCTGGCGGGCAGAAGCAACCGACTGGAATGGGGCGCATTGTTCAGCAACTCGCAATCCGCTGGTGGATTGGCGCAAGTTCACCGCGAAAACCAAAATGGTTCATCGGCTTCATTCGCTGGGATAGTGCCACCCCGACAGACAGGAGCGGTGAGTGAGCGGAGCCGCAACCATATTCGCTTGGCTTGGGACCGGACTCCAGATCGCCGGCGCCATTGCGCTAGCCACCCGCTGGCTCTCTCCCAAAGCCGCCTATTCGATCATGCTGCCGGGTGCGCTGATCTGGCTGGTTATCGCTGTCCTATCTAAAGACTGGCCCCTTGCAGCCATGCAGGGAACGTTCGCCGTTATCAATGCCGTGGGAATCGTGAGGTGGCGGGGATGAGCGCGCGCTTGGAAGCCCTGGAAAGTCGTCTCGTCAATTTGCCGGACTGGAAGCTGGCCTACCGCATCGACGAAGCCGCCGTAGCTATAGGCCTTAGCCGCTCGGCGCTGTTCGAGCGCATTGGCGATGGCCGGATTTCCGCCCGCAAGGACGGCAAGATCACGCTGATTGAGCGCGTCGAGTTGGACCGCTATTTAAAAAGCCTGCCCAGGACGAAGAATGCATCGGTCGCCGCCTAAGCCGAAAACGGAATAACTTTCTTCGCATCGCCGCCGGCGCAGAACATCGACCACGATTCCATCATCCGCCGTCTCTTATCCAGCGCATCGCTGCGCATATAAGCCTGCTTGGTCTCGTCGCCGACCTTGTGCGCCAGCGCGATTTCTGAAAGCACGTCGGGATAGTGCGTGCGTTCCGTCGCCCAATCTTTGAACGTCGAGCGAAAGCCATGGACCGTCAGGTTCGGATAACCAAGATCCTTTTGCAGCAGCGCCAGCATGGCCATGTTGGACAGATGCTGGCCGGGTTTGAGCCCTGGAAACAAAAAACCCTCCTGCGCTGGCCAGCAGGCTTCCACAATCGCGATGGCGCGGCGGGATAGTGCAACGCGGTGATCCGTTTTCATCTTCATGCGCGCGGCCGGTACGGTCCATATTCCGTCCGCGAGATTGACCTCGCTCGTATGCACTCCGATCACTTCGCCGGTGCGCGCCAAGGTCAGGATCAGATATTCGAGCGCGTTCCGCGCGATTGAAGCGGTGCGCTGCATCCCTTCGAAGCGTGCGCGCAACTCCGCCATGAAGTCCGGCATCGCGTCGATCGGCATGGCGCGGTGATGGCCGCGCGTCAGTTTTTGGCGTTTGGAGAGAATGTGGGCGAGGTGTCCGCGCCAACGGGCGGGATTGTCGCCGGCGCGGTGGCCAAGAACGCGCTCGGCGTCCAGCACGCGCTCGATGCGGCCACGCAGGCGCGCGGCCGTCTCCGGCTTTTCAAGCCAGATGGGTTTGAGGACAGACAGAACGTCCTCCGTGGTGATGGCGGAAACGTCCTTAGGCGCGAGGCGCGCGGCGTCCACCATTAAGGTGGTGCGCCACTGTGCCTTGTGAACATCGCTTTTGAAGCCCGCCGCAAGCGCGGCCATAAGATCCTCGGCGGCCTGGCCGAAGCTGCGCCCCGCGACATGCGCGCGATCGCGACGGCGCTTCTCCACCGGGTTGGTTCCCGCTTCCACATCCGCGCGCGCCGTCTGCGCAATCTCGCGGGCGCGCGCGAGCGTTACAGCCAACGCAGAGCCCAGCCCCATTTCGGTGCGCTTGCCGTGCCAGCGAAAAATGAACGCCCATCGGCGAGCGCCGGAAGGCTCCACGCGAAGATAGAGGCTGCCACCATCAGCATGTAAGCCAGCGCCCAAGGTGGCCACCTGCCGCGCCGTCAAACGATTTATTGTTCGAGCCACCCTAACATCCACCCTAACAAACGACCCGGCTCATGCTGGACCGTAATGGACTGATCTGGACGGATGAATGCAGAAAACTCAATAGCCGCGCCGCTTCCCGGACGATGCTGGACAATGCTGGACGGATAAAAACGGCCTCTCTGTCCGCCATAAACCTACAGAAAGCTTAGCTTGCTCGGCCTTTCCATGCCAAGTGGATAAAGCTGCCCACAAACCTGCCCCCAACACGAAAGGCTTTCAGCTACGAAAGCCGCTTCTTCTGGGGACAGCGCCACTCGCGACGCCGGTGTCATCTGGGGCTGTCGCTGATTCAATGGCTTCTTTAGGCCTAGAGGGCGAATTGAGACCGGATGACTGGTGTCATTGTGGCGGGGTTTCGACATCCCAAAGCCAGTTTACGTTCTGGAAAGTTCGCATATTCCTCCGAGCACATCGTTGAAGTAGCGCATAGGGCGCACCGCCTACATTAGATTACAAAGAGCCGTGTCCGATAAGGGATGATTATCGGACAAGCGCGAGTGGGTGCCGTCAACTTCGGCCCAAAAGCACGGCCTCAGCTATCTCAATAAAGCCCTCGCCGCCCGGGCCCTGGGTGATCCACCTCGGTGAAATCGGGATAGCGCCAAGATGTTGGCGCACTGTACTGACGCCTACGCTGTGGGGAAGAAAGCAAATATAGGGGCATCGTTTTCAGAATCGCCGCAATAGAGCACAGCTTCCCGATCCCCGTCGGCGTCAAAATGGTAGATATCCCGCAGGACTCGACGGCTTGTCGCCAGTTTGTCGTAGTCGCCGATCCAGCCAAGCAACCACAAATTGTTGACTGTCGTCCTAGCGCCAGCTTCGCGTAGCGAGGCTGCAAGCCGCCATCGCGCTCAAGCCCGATGTCATCATCGTCGCCGATTTCGCGGCCAAGATGATGGGGGGCGTGGATGCGTTGCGCGCCCGCCCCGAAATCGCCATGACGCCGGCGGCACGCGACGGCCGCATCGTGCCGATGGATACGATGCTGCTGCTGGGTTTCGGGCCGCGCACGCCGCAAGCCATTGACGCATTATCGGCCGCCGCGCGCACCCCCACAAAGACCAACTGAGCCATGACGGTGGCAACGGCAGAGGTATTCGATCCCGCGCGCGATCCGTTGCAATTGCGGCGTCGCGGCGTGCTGGTATCGCTCGCCGTTCTTCTTGTGGTGGCCGGCATTGCGGCGTCGGCGATTGGCGCCGTGCCCATCGCGCCGTCTCATATTCTGGCGGCGCTGGCGCAGAGCATCGGGATCGACACCGGCGTCCGGCTGGAACCGTTCGAAACCGCTGTTCTGTTCAGCATTCGCCTGCCGCGCGTGCTTCTGGGCACGGGCGTCGGCGCGATCCTGGGCGTTTCGGGCGCCAGTTTGCAGGCGCTGTTTCGCAACCCCCTCGCCGATCCCAGTCTTATCGGCGTTTCGGGCGGCGCGGCCGTCGGCGCGGTGGGTTGGATCGTTCTTGGAACGGCGGTGCCGCTCTGGATGCACGCAACATTTGCCATGCCGTTGGTGTCGTTTGTCACCGGGCTCATCGCAACCGCCGCCATCTACGCAATTGGCCGCGTGCAAGCGCGCACCGACACGGCCACGCTGCTGCTGGCGGGACTTGCCATCAATGCGTTGACGACAGCAGTCATCGGCTATCTCACCTATCTCGGAAACGACGCGCAGCTTCGCGCGCTGACTTTCTGGCTGCTGGGCGGCCTTGGCGGTGCGACCTGGCCGCAAATCTGGCCGGTGCTGATCGCGATGGGCGTCGCCGTGGCGGCATTGATCGCGCTGGCACGCAGCTATGACGGATTTGCGCTTGGCGAAAGCGCTGCGGGCCATATCGGCATTGCGGTGGAAAACGTCCGCCGCATCACTGTGGCGGCGGTGGCGCTTGGGGTCGGTGCCAGCGTCGCGCTGACCGGTGTCATCGGCTTTGTCGGGCTCGTCGCGCCGCATCTCTTACGCCTTGTGGGCGGCGCGTCGCACCGTTTTGTGCTTCCGGGATCGGCGCTTCTGGGCGCGCTGCTTGTCGTTCTGGCCGACCTGTTGTCGCGCACGCTTGTCGCCCCGGCCGAACTTCCCATCGGCATCGTGACAAGCGCGCTGGGTGCGCCGTTCTTCATCTGGCTGTTGCGCATACGGCTTGGCGGAGTGCGGTCATGACGGGCGGACTCTGCGCGCGCGGCGTGACCGTGCGGTTTGGACGCCATGAAATTTTGAGCGGCGTCGATATCGATGTGATGCCCGGCGAAGTGACCGCCGTCATTGGTCCGAACGGCGCGGGCAAATCGACGCTGCTCAAGGTGCTGGCTGGCGACATTGTTCCGCAATCGGGATCGGTCACGTTGAACGGCAAGCCGCTTTCGCAATGGACTGCCGAAGAGCGCGCGATTCAGCGCGCGGTGCTGCCGCAAACCCCGGAGCTGGGATTTTCGTTCCGCGCCTGGGATGTGGTGACGCTGGGCCGCCATCCCCACCGCCAGCGCGCCTCGCGCGCGAATAATAGCAGGACCGTGCGCGAAGCCATGACGGCCACCGATGTGGCGCACTTTTCACCGCGCGAATGCGGCACCCTGTCAGGCGGCGAATTGCATCGCGTGCATTACGCGCGAACGCTGGCGCAGTTGTGGGATCCCTTGCCGGATGGCCGCGCCCGCATCTTGCTGCTCGACGAACCGACCTCCAGTCTCGATCTTTTCCACCAGCACGCCATCATGGCCAAGGCGCGCCAGATCGCCCAAAGCGGCGCCGGCGTGCTGGCCATCCTCCACGATCTCAATCTCGCCGCAGCCTACGCGGATCAACTTCTGCTTCTGGCGAATGGCCGCGTCGTGGCGGCCGGTACACCACGGGACGTTTTGACCGCCAAACTTGTAACGCGCGTCTGGCGCGTTCCCTGCAATGTTTCGGCGTCGCGAGATGGACAGATACAAATCTCGGTGCTACCGCACAGAAACTTTCAGAACGCCGCAGAATAAAAATTCACGTGCTGACGCCGCTTATGCAGTCAGCGCGGCCGCTTGTTGAGATTGACGGGCTGTCCAGGCTTGCGCGACTGCGGCGGCGCCTTAACTTCTGGATTTTCGGCAGGCGGCTGATCTTCGTGTCCTTCGACATATTCTGACCGTGCGGGCAAACGCACGGCAGGTTTTTTGGGTTTTTTGGGCATTTTGGATTTTGCCATAAGAGGTCTCCCGTAAGGCGAAAACTCGCTGGCGCACTCATACTGATTGTGCGGCTTAACTTAAGCGGTCATAAGCCACATCAATATGAACGCGAAGCCCTTCCGGACTCCATTCACGCCGAATCGCGCCATCTAGTTGGTTTTTTACGATGCCGCGCGATAAAAGGCTGCCGAAGCCTTCGCTTTGAGGAGCACCGCCAATGCGCGGGCCCCCATACTCGCGCCAGGCCACGCGGAAGCGCTTGTCATCCTTCGCACAGTCGATTTCGACGCGGCCATCCGGTACGCTGAGAGCGCCGTATTTGGTGGCATTGGTGGCGAATTCATGAATCAGCAACGCCAAACCTGATGCAGTCTGTTGGGATAACGATACATCATCGCCTCGAACGACAAAGCGCGGGCTGCCCTCCTCGGGTTTGCGTTCGTAAGGTGAGACGATTGCCGCGATCAAAGCATGCAACTCCGCTGGCGATGATACTCGACCTGTGGCGTCAAACGAGTTGGACATTGTGAGGTCGTGAACGCGCGAAAGCGCGCCCAAGCGGGCACTGATGTCGGCCGCCAAAGCGGCTGGCGTCTCCGCGGAGCGCACGCTCATCGACACAACACCGCTAGCCACCGCAAAGAGATTCTTCACGCGATGGTCCATCTCCTTGAGTAGCAGCAACTGACGTTCCTGGGCTTGGCGGCGTTGGGTAATGTCGCGTGCGATCTTTGACGCGCCGACAATTTCGTCTGTGGCGTTACGGACAGGTGAAACTGTGATGGAAATATCTATCAGGCTGCCATCCTTATGGCGGCGGACGGTTTCATAATGGTCGATATGTTCTCCCGCCCGAATCCGCGAGAGGATTTCCGGTTCCTCGTCCGCGCGGTCTGGCGGGATTAGAACCATGACCGATTTGCCGACGATTTCCTTGGAGCTATAACCGAAGAGTCGTTGCGCGCCCAGATTCCAGCTGGTGATGATGCCGTTCAGATCCTTGGTCAGGATGGCGTCGTCGGAATTCTGCACAATAGCGGCAAGACCTTGGGTGGCTTCCTCCGCTTGGCGCCGGTGCGCGATTTCTTTTTGCGCCTCCGCGTGCAGATGCGCATTTTCGAGGGCGATCGCCGCGTGTGCGGCAATTCCAGCAACAAGCTCTTCTGTTTCCTCCCCGAAAACACCCACCTGATCATGGCCAAAGAACAGACCGCCCAGCACCTCGCCGGAACGTGCCATGACCGGGACAGCCAAATAGCTCACTACGGGCAGATGACCCTCGGGCATGCCATGGTGCGGCGCATTCTTGCCGTAGCGCACATCCTTGCGGATATCGTCGGAGCGAATAACACCCTCGCCGCGAAATGTCGGTCCGAACACAGCGGTGTTGCGCGGCATACCGAACTTCTCAAAGGCTGCACGCGGCGCGCCCGATAGGGTGTAGAGGACGTAAGACTCACCACTAGAGTCGATGGTATTGTAGAAGAACGCGCCGAATTTCGCGCCGCTAAGCTCGGTAGCGATGTCAGTAACGGTTTGCACTACGCGCTGGGGGTCGAGTTCGCTGGCAATCGTTTTGGCGGCGCGGTTGAGCGCATCGAGCCGGCGCGCCTGACGCCGCAGCAGATCGTCAGCTCTCTTCCGGTCGCTGACATCGACCAGCATATTGACGCCGCCGATAAGATTTCCGGAGTCGTCGAACAGCGGCGTGGGATACGGGATGAAGGGCACACGCGTGCCGTCGGGTCGCTCGGCGATCGCTTCCATCCCACGCACGATACGCTTTTCCTTGATCGCAACGGCCATGGGACAATCGCCGTGGGCAAGGGGCCGCCCGTCCGGCCAGAAGAGCTTCCAGGAACCGCACCATTCGCTGTGGCCGAGGGCGGGGCGATGGCCCCACAAGGCGGCGGCGGCTTCGTTGTAGTAGGTTATCTGGCCGGTGGCATTGGTCGTATAGATCGCAGCCGGAAGACTGTTCAGAACGTTTTTGAAATACTCTTCGCTCGCTGCCGGCGCCGCAGACGTGGGCGTGAGACTTGGGGGAGTCATTTGATGGATGCTGCTCAACATTGTTTACTGGTCAGCGGTTTTGCGGTCTTCAACACTACGCGCGCCAAAGGTGGGGTCAATTTTACTGCGTCCGGAACCGGACACAATAGCCGGTTAGACGTGGCCGGAAAGCCCTCTACCCGATCAGCCGGCGATATTCCGCTTCTGCAATACCGTAGAAGCGCCCCGCCTGCGTTTCCAATCCCCGCCGGTCAAGTAACAGGATATTGCCCCGCGTGGCGCGGATCAGCCCTCGCTTGGCGAGCGCACGCACAGCTTCTGTCACGCCAGCCCGCCGCGTGCCAATCATTAATCCCAAGAATTCGTGGGTGAGCGTAATTTCGTTATTTCCGATGCGGTCATGCGCCATCAACAGCCAGCGCGCCAAACGTCTTTCGACAGGCGCATTTACATTGGCGGCAGCTGTATGAGAAAGCTGCAGCACAAAGCTGTGGGCGTATCGCAGAAACAGCGTTCGCAGACTTGTCGACTGTTCGAGCGCCATTCGCATAACATCAGCCTCGATCCGAAACCCTTTACCGCTGAGCTGCATGTAGACGGAATGCGGCGTACGGTTGTCGCCGAGCAGAACGCACAGACCGCTCACCCCTTCGCGGCCCACCAGGCCGACTTCGCCCTTCGAGGCTGGCGTGGTCACGACAACCACCGACGCGATGCCTTCTTCCAGAAAATACAAATCCGCGACGCTGCGGTTGGGCTGTTCCAGCGGGGTGCGCAGAGCAAGCGCGACAGATTTCAGATGAGGCTCCAGCCGGGCCAAGTCCTCTACCGCCAGCGCTCGGAGAAGTTGATTGCGATATTTGCCGGGTGAATCCTGTCGAGCCACATTTCTCTCCCCTGATCGGGCAGAGTGGCGTGTTCCCTCTCATTCGTTCGCGCCCTGTTGTTTCTGCGAACGATGCGGAACTCTAACGAAGTTGCGAACTGCCAGTAGACGAATATTGGTACGAAACCGAACATAGCGCACGAATTTTAGGCTACTGCCTAGGCGGCTGATATACCCCACGCCAGTCAGCAAATCGCGGCGATAGATTCAACGAGAGAGAGATTGCAATTGGATTCGACCCCGTGCACCGCCGCCGCCCGCTCCATCGCCCCATACATCGCGTAACGGCGATTTGAAGCCTCGCTGCGAAATGCTAAACAGAAACCATGTCAGCTTTGATGCAACGAAGCATACTGACCGGCCCGAAGACCGTTGCCAACCGCTTGCTCGCGTCGTTGAAACCGGCCGACTACGCGTTGCTGCTGCCCCATCTTGAAGCGGTAAGTTTGCCCTATCGGCGGCCGCTTTATTCCGCCAACCGAAATATCGATTTCATCTATTTCTTGGAAAACGGCGTTGCGTCTCTGGTCAGCACAATGCGCAATGGGGATGCTTCAGAAGTTGGTACAATCGGAAACGAAGGGATCGTTGGCTTGCCATTATTACTCGCCGACAGGCGAGCGCCAACCAGCGTTTATATCCAAGTGCCGGGGACCGGATTGCGCATGAAAGCGGACGCTTTTGAAGTGGCGCTCGCGCAAAGTGCAACATTGCGCGTTGCGATGTTTCGTTATGCTCATGCCTTTTTCAACCAAGTTGCCCAAACCGCAGCATGCAATCATCACCACGTACTCGATCAGCGATGCGCGCGATGGCTATTAATGACTTATGACCGTATGGATTCCAACGTCTTTCTGCTGACTCACGAATTTCTTGCCATGATGCTCGGGGTGCGCCGCGCCGGTGTGACGGTGGCAGCCCGTGAACTGCAGCGGCTAGGTTTGATTCGATATGTGCGCGGCAAGGTCACAATCCTCGAAGTCGATGATCTCAAAGACCGGGCCTGTGAATGCTACTCTGTCATCAAGAATGAGTTCGATCGCTTGCTGGGAAATTCCGCCGCACAGAAGGCAGGACGGTAGCGCGAGAGACCTCCCGCAAGACTCGTGCGCAGCGGCCGGATCGATGACATCATGCCGTTGCGTGGGACCGTTGCTATGCAACTGACGCTCAACCCATCGCCGCGCATAACGCGGGGCAATCCCACCGCGACGCCAATGAAACAGAAGATGCGGAGCGTTTTCGACGACCAAACCGCGCCTTAGAACCACCTAGGTTTTCATGCAACTGCCGCACGCACGCGCTTCGCAGCCGATCATCCTTGCCCGCAATCACGGTCAAGCTCGGCGTGCGAACGTGCGTCGCCGCAACAAGCACTGAGTTTCGGAAAAAGTCCTACGAGAGCGCCGGATAGCTTCCGGCGTTCTTGCTGGCTAGCCAAATGACTCAAATCAGGAAGCCTTGGCGCCAAAGCCTGACGCTCAAAGAAAACTCCCGCCGGGGCAACGGCGGGAGCGTGGCCGTCAGCGGCTCTTCGAATCTTGGCCGCCGTGCTGCTGGGCGTGCTTTTGACTGGCCTGGTTGGCCTGATCCCGCGCATTGGAGGAATGGCCAGAGGCCGAGTGCGCGTGATGCGCAGCGGTTTCGTGCTTTCCTTCTTCGTAGCTTTTCGCAGCAGCGCGATGGTGTCGCGATGCGCTTTCGTGCTCATCCGCCGCCGAATTGTGATGATCTGTCGAGGGGTGCTTGTTTGCCATCGTGAGTTCCTCTGGGATTGTAGCGGAGCTTGATGCTCCACCATTCGAGAAACGCGAGCCTCCCTTCGATGTTCCCATGACAAATGGCCAAGTCCGTTCGTTTTCGTACCAACTCGCTTCGGCTTTGATTGTTTTCAGGGAGCGCGTCGTTCGTCAAAATTCAATTGGAAAAGGCGACCGCAACTCCCACGCAAACCTCAGCTAATCGAGGTCAGGTTTGCAGGGGTCGATTTTGACCACGCTCAATTTTCCGCTCGGTTCTAGGGTCATCGCCTTGACGTTTCCAGCATGAGCCTCCCCGTCAATGCCTTGCTCGCGCAAGGCTTCCCGCAAATCGGCTTCCGAAATCCTTTCGCGCTTGCGCGTGCGATGATCAATCCGGCCATGATCAATCAGCGTTACAGCCTTCCCTTCAAACACGCGAGCAAATCTGCTGCTGCGCGCCACGCAATGCGCCAGCCCGACATGGAGAATGGCCATCACAGCGGCTGCGACCATCGTACCGACAAGTGGTGCGCTTCCTGTCATCGCACGCGCGAGTGCCGAGCCCACCATAATAGAGATTACGATATCGAGGGCCGACCAGTGACCGAACATGCGCGGCCCGCTTAGTCGGAGCAGCAACAGGCCGTATGCAAATATCAACACCGCCCGGGCCGCTTCTTGCCCGGTCGAAAGATGATCCTGAATGCCAAAAAGGCTGAGGAAAAATTGATCCATAATACAGCTCGTTTTGTGGAGGAATCGCGCCTCGCGCGAACCTTGAAATGTCGGTGAGTGCGACGTTCTCCAGACTGCGGTGTTCCTTGGATAATAAGCTCGCGCTGCTACGGTTAGCGGGCTCGAAATTGGTGCGAGATATGAACAGGTGTAAAAGGCAGATGAGCCGAAGCGCACTGCTTCGGCTCACTGACGCGGTTAGGACTTTTTCTTCTTTTTGCGCCCGCCTTTTTTCTTTTTCGGGACCTTCTTGCCTTTCTTGCGTGCCTCCGAAAGACCGATGGCGATTGCCTGTTTGCGGCTTTTGACCGTGCCGCCCTTTCCACCTTTGCCGCGTTTCAGTTTGCCTTTCTTCTTGCGCTTGACGGCGCGTTTGACATCCTTGCCGGCGCTTTTGGAATATTTACGAGCCAAGACAGAATCCTCCTGTGATTCCCTTGCGATCATATAACCGCTGCGGCAGCGAAGGAACGAATGCTGCGCTCAGACCGGGCGCAACGCGCGCTGGATGACCGATGGGGGCCGTGGCGCAGGCGCCAGTTGATCGAAGTCACACTGCTTAGGTGCCTTGTCCGGGCGGCAGCGCAGGAATCTCGTTCCGTGACGAAAGCGTTCGCCCGTCACATGATCGTACTGGACCTCGGCGACAAACTTTGGTTTCAGAGCCACCCATTCAGCACTGCGTTCCGTTGACCAGCGGCTCGGGCCGCCGGGCGCATCACCGGTGAAGCCTTCGCCGCCGCGCAAGGCTTCCAGCTTCTTCGTCAGTGCCTTGCGGTCTGCATCGGCAATGCCGGAGGTGAAGCCGACGTGGTCGAGTTTACCCTTGTCATTGTAGAGACCCAACAACAGCGAGCCGACGAGATTGCTACCGGTGGCATAGCGAAATCCGCCCACCACGCAATCGGCGGTGCGCAGGCATTTGACTTTCATCATCGCGCGCTTGCCGGGCTGGTAAGGCTCATCCAGCGGCTTGGCGATGACGCCGTCCAACGCGCGTTGCCCGGTTTTGCGCAGCCACGCCAACGCCTGTGAATACGAGCAGCTGTAAGGTGAAAGCCGTAAACGGGTTTGTTTGTGAAACGCGCCGAAAAGCGCTTCCAGCTCTTTACGGCGTTGCGTCAACGGCTGGGGCAGCAGGTTCTCGCCCGCGGTGTTCTCAAGCATGTCGAAGCACATCAGGAGAGCCGGTGTTTCCCGTGAAATTTTTTCTATGCGGCTTTGCGCCGGATGCAACCGCATCTGAAGCGCGTCGAACGACAACAGGTTTGCGCGCGGTATCAACAGCTCGCCATCCAGCACGAAGCGTTTGGCGGGAATGGCTTCCAGCGCCTGCGCGATTTCCGGAAAGAATCGCGTCAACGCCTTTCCGGACTTGGCGCGCAGATCGGTCTTTCCACTGCGCTTGAACGCCAGGCAGCGAAAGCCATACCATTTGGGCTCGAACTGCCAGCCCACCTGGCGCGGCAATTCCGAGACGAGCCGCGCCTCCATGGGCCGCAGGGTTTTCGCGGAAAGGTTACGCGGCGTCATCTATTGCCTCTATCGGCGGCCCTGCATGGCGGGAACTTCAAGGTTGAGGAACACGTTTAAGACAACGGGCCGGGGCGGTTTCCGCTTCCCGGATTTGCCGTCATTTTTGAGGTGCGCGTGGCCGACTTTTCCCTTTCGCCCGACGGGCGAGATCAGGCATTGCCAACGGAGTCGCGAGCTTTGCGCGTGCTGATCGTTGCCGGTTCGGCAAGACGGCTGCATTCCTGTCCGGGACTGGATTCCAAGGCGCGCGCGTTGATGCATCGCATGGTTGGCGCCTTGCCGCCGGCCTGGCAGGTGGACAACGAAGATATCGCTAACGAACACGGCAAGCCACGGATTCAGGGCTGCAACGCCTGTGTGAGTTCTTCCATGGCGCTGTGCGTGTGGCCTTGCAACTGCTTTGGTCCGCAAAGCGAGACGCAGCCTGACCTGATGTGGAATCTCGATCTTTATGGGCGGCTGGCACGTGCCGACGCCTGGGTCATCATCGGGCCGGTTAACTGGTATGCGCCATCGACCAATCTCAAACTGATGTTCGACCGGCTGGTTTGCATGAACGGCGGCAATCCCCGGCCAGACCTGATCGACAAGAAGGACACATTGAAAGCGCAGGCGCTGGAGCGCTCGCCGCAGTGGAAGGAATTGAGCAAGAACCACCTTTCAGGCAGGACAGCCGCCTTCTTCTGCTATGGCAATGACGGCGCGGACGAGGAAGATGGCGAGGGCATGCCCAAGAAGCTGGACCATCCGGAATGGTTCGACGCTTCGCAACATCCCTTTCACAACAGCGAAGACGGCGAGCGGTTGGCCTACCAGAGTCTGGTCTGGCAATGCCGCTACAGCGATATTGAAGTTCCCGACCGTTTGTGGCGCCACACCACCTTCGGCGCCGGCAAGCCCTACGCCGACGATCAGGCGGACGACATGATGAAGGAAAAGAAAGAACTGGCGATTTTCGACCGATGGACCGCGGATTTCATCGAGCATGTTCGTAAAAAGGGAGCGATACCCAACATCGAAGCAGCGGAACGCGGCGCGAAAACGACCACCAACCAGGATCGCAAAAAGATCGGCTAGTGCGTTTGCGTTTCAGGTATGGGCGAGTTGCTTGTAGAGCTGCTTGAGCACGGGGGCCCGGTCTTCGTCGCCTTTGGCCATCGCCAGGAAGAAATTTTTGGTTTGCTCGAATGTCGCGTGCGGGGGAAGGGTAATGACGTTTGGGTCTGCCCTTAAATCGATGACAACGGGGCGATCTGCCGCAAGCGCTTCCTCCCAAACAGATTCGATCATGTCTGGTGTATCGATCGTCAATCCGCGAAGGCCGAGCCACTGTGCGTAGCGCGCGTAATCGAGATCGGGCAGATCCTGGGTTTCAGCGACCTTCGGCGCGCCGCCAAGCGAGCGCAATTCCCACGTCACCATATTCAGATCGCGATTGTTGAGGACAACGACGATTAGGCGCGGATCGCGCCAGCGCTTCCAGTATTTCGAAACGGTGACAAGCGCGTTCATGCCCAGCATCTGCATCGCGCCATCGCCCACGAACGCAAACGCCGGACGATCCGGATGCGCGAACTTGGCGGCGGCCGCGAATGATACTGCTGGCCCCATGGTGGCGAGGGTGCCGGAAATAATAACATCCATGTTGCGGCGAGCCTTGATGCCGCGCGCGAAAAACGTGGTCGACATGCCGGTGTCCACGGCGAATATCGCGTTGTCGGGCAAATGTTTGGACGCTTCCCAGAAGAAAAGCTCGGGATTCACGGGATTGGCTTTCAGTTTGGCCCGCGCCTCGGTTTCCTCCCACCACGCCTCGGTATTTTTCTCGACGCTCTCGCGCCAGGCGCTGCGCGGTTTGGTTTGAAGCAGGGGCAGCAACGCCTGCAGCGTGGCCCTGGCGTCCCCTGTGAGCGACACATCCATCGGATAGCGTAGCGAAAGCATTGTGGGATCGATGTCGATCTGCACGGCCTTGGCTTGGCCCTCTTTCGGCAGAAATTCGCTATAGGGAAAGGTCGAACCGATCATGAGAAGTGTGTCGCACTCGCGCATCAACTGCCACGAGGCTTTGGTGCCAAGCAATCCGATCTGGCCGGTTGCAAAAGGTAAATCGTCCGGCAACACGCATTTGCCGAGCAACGCTTTGGCGACGCCGGCTTGAAGCGCGTCCGCGACCACCACAACTTCATCGGCTGCGTTCGTGGCACCGCGACCGATCAGCATCGCAACTTTTTTGCCGCTATTCAGAATGGCGGCGGCACGCTGCAAATCCGCTTCATCCGGAACAACGATGGGCGCGGTGAAATCGGCGCCCGAATGGATGGCGCCGTGAACGTCGCCGGGATTTGGCACGGCATCGGCTTCCTGCACATCGTTGGGAAAAATAATTGCCGTGACGGTGCGTTGTGCCTTGGCGATACGCATGGCGCGGTCGATCAAATGCCGCGCCTGTGCGGGCGTTGTGCAGACCTGCACAAAATCGCTCGCCACGTCTTTGAAGAGCGACAGCAGATCGACTTCCTGCTGGAAGTGACCGCCCAGCGATGCGCGCGCCTGTTGGCCAACGATGGCAACAACCGGCTGGCGATCGAGCTTGGCGTCGTACAGCCCATTCAGCAGGTGGATAGCGCCGGGCCCGGAAGTGGCCAAGCACACGCCGAGTTCGCCGGTGATTTTCGCGTGGCCGGAAGCCATGAAGGCAGCTTCTTCTTCGTGCCGAACTTGCACAAATTCAAACCCATCGGTACGGCCCAATGCGGTAACGATGCCGTTGATCCCGTCGCCGGGATAGCCGAATACGCGTGTCACACCCCATAGCGCGAGCCGCTCGAAGAGAAAATCGCCAACGGTTTTGGCCATGCTATCTGCCTTTGGCGCGGACACGGGAATGCTCAGCGATTGATAGGCGAACCCTACAGACAAGAGCAACGCGTACCGCTCCATGCTGTTCCTGCCGCAGAACGCGGAACACACATTCCAGCGCCGGCGAGCTTCAGTTCAAGGCCGAAGAACAGGAACCGATGGGATATTGAGGCATTCTATCTCAGTGGCACCTTCGGCTTCACATGCCAGTAAATCCTCGCTCCACCGCTTCTATTTACGGACATCCTATCCACGCCATGATCGTGCCGATACCGATTGTGTGTTTCGTGGGTACCTTCATCACCGACCTTGTTTACTGGCAATCGGCCAACATGATGTGGGCCGATATCTCGGCGTGGCTCCTTGCGATAGGTCTGGTGGTATCGGTCTTTGCCGTAATCGCCGGCATCATCGACTTTGTGGGAGACGTAAGGATTCGTGCGCTACCACACGCGTGGGTTCATGCCGGTGGGAATGCGATCGCGTTTGTTCTGTCGATCTTCAATGCGTTCATACACAGCCGGGACGCATATACCTCGGTGGTGCCAACGGGGCTGATACTTTCGGGCGTCGTTGTGCTGATATTGCTGGTGACGGGATGGCTTGGCGGCACAATGGTATTCCGTGACGGCGTGGGCGTGCGTTCGGACCGCGGGCCATGAAAACATTCCGCTCTTTTCTATGTGCCGCTACCGCCATTGGCCTAGTTGCCTGCGGACCCAAACCGGCGGATCCCCGGCGCCAGATCGGAGCCCATCCTTACCTGCCCGCAATTCATCAATACCTTCTTCCCCCAATGCGAGTGCCAGACGTCGTGCCGTGGGGACTTGCGACGCCAAAAGTTCCGAGCGGATTGAAGGTCTCGGCATTGGCGAAGAACTTTAGAAATCCGCGCTCTCTTTACGTCTTGCCAAACGGAGATATTCTGGTGGTGGAGACCGATGGCCCCGTCCCCCCTGTCACCCGGCCAAAAGAATTTGTCATGAGCTGGATAGAGAAGCGAGCGCATTCCAATACCACAGCGGGCAATCGCATTATCCTGCTTCGGGACGCAGACGGTGATGGCGTACCCGAATTGCGCACCGTATTCCTGGATCATCTGCGCTCGCCTTTTGGCGTGGTGCTCGTCGGAAACGATCTCTATGTTGCAAACACCGATAACATAATGCGCTATCGATACGAGACGGGCCAGACGCATATCGCGACACCGGGAATCAAGCTCTGCGATCTGCCGGGTGGCCCCATCGACCATCACTGGACCAAAAGCCTGACCGCGAGCCCAGACGGGAGCAAGCTTTATGCAGGTGTCGGCTCCAACAGCAACATCACCGAAAACGGAATTGGCGCGGAACTCGATCGCGCGGCCATCTGGGAGATCGATCGCGCGTCCGGCGCGCATCGTTTGTTCGCCACTGGCCTACGAAATCCGAATGGCCTGCAGTTTGCGCCGCACACCCACACGCTTTGGGCAGTGGTCAACGAGCGCGATGAGCTTGGACCCGATCTTGTGCCGGACTATCTGACTTCGGTGAAGGACGGCGCGTTCTATGGCTGGCCTTACAGCTATTATGGACAGCACGTCGATCCCCGCGTCCAACCGCAGCGGCCCGATCTCGTCGCCAAAGCCATCCCGCCGGACTATGCGTTGAGTTCGCATGTGGCACCTCTGGGTATGGTGTTTTCCACAAGTACAAATTTGCCGGCTGCTTATCGCGGCGGTGCTTTTGTCGGCGAACACGGCAGTTGGGACCGCAGCGAGCTTAACGGTTATCGCGTGGTCTATGTGCCGTTCGCCGATGGACGGCCCAACGGAATGGCGCAGAATGTCGTGACCGGTTTTCTCACCGCTGATGGAAGCGTTCACGGCCGGCCGGTTGGTCTGGCGATGGATAAAACAGGCGCCCTTTTGATTGCCGACGATGTGGGCAACACGGTGTGGCGCGTTACCGGTACAGGACATTAAACAGCGCTTGGCGTAAGACTCAGACTGCCGCGAACCATCCATAGGTGGCCGCCACGATGTCGGGGCGTTCCCATCCCTTCAGGGCGCGGCGCTTTCGGACACCGCCGGGATGGCCGCCGACCAGCCGCCGCCAAGCGCCTTGTACAGCGAGATCAGATCCTGTGCGAGCGCCTGCCGGCTTTGCACAAGTTGATCTTGCGCCTGGCGATACTGCTGATCGGACGTCAGCACATTCACATAAGTCACAAGCCCGGCATTATATTGCTGCTTCGACAGCGCAACGGATGACCGTCCCGTCTCCACCGCCGACCGCAACGACAGGAAGCGATGCTGTTCTTTCTGGTATCGCACCAGCGCATCTTCCGCATCTTGAATGGCTCCCAGGACTGCGGATTGATATGCGAACAGCGCCTGCTTTTCCTCTTCGGTCTTGGCATTGATGTTGGCGTGGATTTGGCCGCCGCTGAATATCGACCAGCTGATCTGTCCGGCACCGGCTTCCGTCAGGTGATTTGTGGACAGCACGTTGGCGATCTGCGGTCCGCCCATCGACAAAAGTCCCAGCAGATTGAACTTCGGATAGAGGTCGGCCACCGCGACTCCGATCTGGGCATTGGCGGCGGCCAGCTTGCGTTCCGCCTCGCGCACATCCGGCCGCCGCCGCAACAAATCCGACGGCAGGCCCACGGGAAATACCTGCGGAAGTGCCGGCAGTGGCGTGGCGCGGTCCAGTTCGGCCGTCATCGCTTCAGGTTGCTGGGCCAGAAGCACCGCGATGGCATGTTCCTGCGCGCGAATTTCCGCTTCCAGCTGCGGCACCTGCGCGGCGGTGGTTTCGGTTTCCGCCTTCTGCTGGTTGACGTCGAGCTGGGTGACAAAACCGGCATGCGCGCGCGCCGCCGTGAGTTTCAGCACATCGTTCTCGCTTTGGAATTGCGCGTTCAGCACCGCCACACGCTCCTGCGCCGCGCGCAACGCCATATAGTCATTCGCGATCTCGGCCGTGAGCGAGACTTGCCCGTCGCGCATAGCCCAGACCGCCGCCTCCGTGTTCGCTTGCGCGGCTTCCACCGCGCGGCGCGTGCCGCCAAAAATATCGATCTCCCACGTCGCATCGAAGCCCAGCGAATAGAAATGCGCGTTGGTGCTGCCGGACGGCTGGCTGGCGCCACGCCCGGCTTGGCCGTTCTGCCCGCCCGTCAGCGCGGCGAAAGGATCGGACGCCGAATGCAGCTGCACCGTGGAAGCATTCGCGTTCACCTTGGGAAGCCCGGCCGCGCCCGCGATAACCTCCTGCTCGCGCGCCTCACGCACGCGCGATGCCGCGGTTTGCAGATCGAGATTGGATTGCAGCGCCTGCCCGATCAGCTTGTGCAATTCCGCATCGTCAATCTGCGTCCACCATCGCGAAAGGTCGGCTTCGCCGGCCTGCGGCACGCTCAATGGCGCGTCCGCCGCGCGCTGCGGCAGTTCCTGAAACTGCGGGGGCGTAGCAACGTCCGGCTTATGATAGTCCGGCCCCACCGTGCAGCCGGCGAGAAAAAGCGAAGACGCGGCGAGCAGGCGCGCTTTCATGCCGCCGCTCCGCCACCGGTCTTCTTCGGCTTCTGCATGAAGATCACCAGCGGCAGAACGCAGAATACGATGATCATGAGGGTGTGGAACACATCGATGTAGGAAAGCATTTGCGCCTGCTGGCCAAGCTGCTGGTAAAGCGTCGCGGTCGCTGCCTTCATCGCATCGGCCTTTGCCAGGCCTTGCGTCATGAAAGTATGCGTCAACCGCTGCATACCGGCGGCATAGTTTGGATTGAGCGGATTAAGCGTCTCCACATACCGGGCCTGATGAACCTGTGCGCGCTGTGCCAGCATCGTTTGCACCAGGGAAATCCCAAACGTGCCGCCCAGGTTTCGCGAAACATTCATCAACGCCGAAGCCTGATTGTTCTCGCTCGCTTTCAGGCCCACATAGGCCGCGTTGGTGATAGGCACAAAAAGAAACGGCAGCCCCACAGATTGAATCATGCGCGCCAGCGCCGCATCGTCGAACGACATCTGCGTGTTGAGGGTGCTCATGTTCCAGAGCGCGATGCCCTGAATGGCCAAAGCGAATCCGATCAGATAGCGCACATCCACCTTTCCCGTGAGGTAGCCGCTTATCGGCATCACCAGCAGCGTGGCCAGCCCGCCCATGGTGAGCGCCAGTCCCGCATTGGTGGCCGTGTAGCCCAGCACTTCCTGCAGCAGCTGCGGAATGAATTGCGTGGTGCCGAATATGATCACCCCCATAATGAGCATGAAGATGTTTGCAATCGCAAAATTGCGCCGGCCATAAAGATCGATGCGCACAATGGGATCGTCGCGCGTCAACTCCCAGGGAATGAAGATGACAAAAGACACAAACGATATAACGGCAAAAGTCGTGATGAAGGGACTTGAAAACCAGTCGTCGCGCTGGCCGCGATCCAGCGTGATTTCCATGCAGCCCAACGCCAATGCCACAAGCGCGAAGCCGATGAAATCCACATTCCAGCCTTTGCGGCGCAGTTCTTTGCTGCGTTTCTTCAAGGCTTCCGGCTCATCCACAAAAATATTGACGAGAAACAGCGACAGACAGCCGATCGGCACATTGATCAGGAACACCCAGTTCCACGACAGATTGTCGGTGATCCAGCCGCCAAGCGACGGCCCCAAGATGGGTCCTACGATCACGACGATGCCGTAAGCCGCGAACGCGATGCCGCGCTTTTCGGGTGGAAACGTATCCACCATCATGGATTGCTCGACAGGCGCCAGGCCGCCGCCGCCAATGCCCTGCAGGATGCGCGCGACGACAAGAAATCCGAGATTGGGCGACAGCCCGCACATCAGCGATGAGATCGTGAACAGCGCCACCGATATCATGTAATAGCGCTTGCGCCCGATCACGTCGGCAAGCCAGCCGCTGATCGGAATGACGATGGCGTTGGCGACGAGGAAGCTGGTAATCACCCACGTTGCCTCGTCGTAACTTGCCGCAAGGCTGCCTGCGATATGCGCCAGCGCGACATTGGCGATGGATGTGTCCAGAACCACCATAAAGGTGGCGATGGAAATAACAGCGATGATCGTCCAGGGATTGCGCTTGCCGGCAACGGAGCGTTCGGGTGTCCAACCGCCGTGCGCGTTGCTCTTGCGGGCCTGCGCGGCCATCAGCGCACCTTCACGTCCGGCTCGACGCTCATGCCCGGCCCCAGGTGACATTCCGGCGGCACGCGATCCAGCACGATCTTCACCGGCACGCGCTGCACCACCTTTACGTAATTCCCGGTGGCATTCTCCGGCGGCAGAATTCCAAACGCCTGTCCCGCGCCGCGCTGAATGGAATCGACATGACCTCTGATTTCCTGATCGCAGGAATCCACCTCCACAGTGACCGGCTGGCCGATGCGCATCAACTGAAGCTGCGTCTCCTTGAAATTCGCCGTCACCCAAACGCGCAGCGGCACAATCGCCATCATCTCCTGCCCGGGAGAAACGTAATTTCCCGCAGCGACGGTTCGCTGTGCAACGGTGCCGTCCGAAGGCGCCACGATATGCGTGTAACTCAGGGTGAGCTGCGCGGCCGCGATCTGTGCGTTATCGACCTTGATCTGCGCCAGCGCGCCGTTGATCTGTGCCCGCGCGGCATCGCGTTGCGCCATTGCATTCTTTGCCGCCGCCGTCGCCTGATCAATTTGCTGCTGGGCTACAGCTTGGGGCGATGTGCGCTTGAGCAGGCGATACCGGGCTAGATCGCGGCTGGTATTGTCGGCTTGCGCCTGTGCGCCGCGCTCGCTGGCGATGGCTTGATGATATTGCGTTTCGGCCTGCGCCTCCTGGGCCTGCGCCTGGCTGAGCTTTGCCAGCGCATCGGCGGAATCGATCTCGATCAGCGGCTGGCCGCGCCGCACGGTTTGATTGTCGTTCACATATACGCGCCTGACCTGCCCCGCCACTTGCGGTGCGATGTGCACGATATGGGTATCGATGAAAGCGTCGTCGGTATTTTCATACTGGCGCTCGATCAGCCACCAGACGAAAACGCCAATGAGGATTGCTATCACCACTATGGCGGCGGCTATCCGAAACCAGGTCTTTTGAAAGATGCTTGGCTTTTTCTCTTTTTCGTCGTCTGCGCCGTCATCGTCGCGGTCGCTTTCACGGCTGTCGCCATCATCATCGCCGCGCTCGCGGCCCCGCGACCGGCGCTGATCCCGACCGTCGTCTTCGCTGTCCCGCTTCGACGTTTCCGCTGCCATCCGCACACCAAATGGCGCGGACAAAAGGCCCCGCCAAGAACTTTAACGCAAAGGTTGCAGGGCAAGTTCCCTTCAAAAAGCCCGCTTGGCATGCCTTACAGCCGCGCCTCATTTGCGGCGAAAGGAGCAGAACCGGAACCGCACGGGATCGTTATGTCTGCACTCCAGCACAGTGGAAAACAGGCATGAGCGCCAAATTTCAAAATCCCGCAGACAAACACCCCAAGCCGCCGTTTGAGAAACAATCCCAGCGCTGGCCCGGATTGACGCGCGAGATGACCCCGCCGCCCGATCACGGCGAAACAAGCTATCGCGGCTCCGGCCGGCTGAATGGGCGCAAGGCTCTTATCACCGGCGGAGACTCCGGCATGGGCCGCGCCGCCGCTATCGCATACGCGCGCGAAGGCGCCGATGTGGCGATCAATTATTTTCCCAGCGAAGAACCCGACGCGCGCGATGTCATTGCGCTGATCGAGAAAGAAGGCCGCAAAGCCGCCGCCATCCCCGGTGACTTACGCGACGAGTCGTTCTGCAAAGAGCTTGTAGAGAAAGCGGTGGCCGCGCTGGGCGGTTTGGACATCCTTGTCTGCAACGCGGGCCGCCAGCAGGCGCACGACTCCATCCTGGATATCTCCAGCGAGGATTTCGACGCCACCATCAAGACGAACATCTACGCGCCTTTCTGGATCATCAAGGCGGCGCTGCCGCATCTCAAACCCGGCGCCGTCATCATCGGCACCACATCGGAACAGGCTTACGATCCCTCGCCGGACCTGTACGATTACGCGCAGACCAAGGCAGCGACGATGAATTACGTCAAGTCGCTCGCCAAGCAATTGGGTCCGAAGGGCATCCGCGTGAATGGCGTGGCGCCGGGACCGATCTGGACGCCGCTGCAAGTTTCGGGCGGCGCCTCGATGGACAAGCTGGAAAAATTCGGCGGCCAGACACCGCTGGGCCGCCCCGGCCAACCCGCGGAACTGGCGTCGATCTATGTTCAACTCGCTGCGGACGATGCCAGTTACGCTACGGGCCAGATCTACGGGGCCGCCGGCGGCTCCGGACAGCCCTAGAAACCAACATGGATTCGTCTGCCGCCACGCGCGAAAAGCGCCTCGTTTCAGGCAAGCCGATCTGGCGCGATTCCAAAGGCACGCACGTTCATACCCATACCCTTGCGGATTCTATCCGCGCCGATGTCGTGGTTGTGGGCGCCGGCATCAGCGGCGCATTCATGGCGTATGCCTTGACGGCGCATTATGGCAGCGTCGTGGTTGTCGATCGCCGCCCGCCCGCGCACGGAAGCACCGCAGCAAGCACCGCGATGCTGCAATGGGAAATCGATACGCCACTCACCGAACTGCGCAAGAAAATCGGACCGCAAGCTTCGCGCGCCTGGCAGCGATCTTATCGCGCCACGCAAGACCTTGTGAAACTTGTCGAGCGCGAAGGTATTCGCTGCGGCCTTGGCCGCCGGCAATCCCTGTACCTGGCGGGCGACGCCACCGGCTTTCGCGGCCTGGAAGAAGAATGCAAAGCCCGCAATCGCGCAGGGCTTCCGGGCGAATATCTGAACGCGGCGCAGTTGCGCGAGGCTTTCGGCATTGCACGCACGGGCGCGATCCTGAGCCCGGCCTCCGCCACCGCAAACCCCATGCAGCTTGCGGCCGGCCTTCTGCGGATCGCCGGGGCGCGCGGCGCGAAAATCTATTCACCGGTTGAAATAAAAAACGTCACCGCCACAAATCACGGCGTTGTGCTGGACACCGGCAGGCACTTCATCGAGGCCAAACACGCCGTGTTCTGCACCGGCTACGAATTGCTCAAAGGGTGGCCCACCAAAGGCACGAAGATCACATCGAGTTGGGCCATCGCAACCCGCCCGCACGCGCATTATCCCAAATGGCTGAACCAAACGCTGGTGTGGGAAGCGTCCGACCCATACCTTTATATGCGCACCACGCCCGACGGCCGCCTGGTGATCGGCGGCGAGGATGAGGAAATCGACCTGGCCTCCTATCGCGCGCGCAGCATCGCAAGCAAAAGCGCGAAACTTGCCGCCAAGGCCGAGGCTCTGCTTCCCGGGACAAAACTGTCAGCCAGTTATAAATGGACGGGCGCTTTCGGCGAAAGCGACGACGGATTGCCCATCATCGACGCCGTTCCGGATATGCCCAATTGCATCGCGGTCCTGGGCTTCGGCGGCAACGGCACGATCTACAGCGTAATCGCCTCGCAGATCGTGCCAACCTTGTTACGCGGCCGACCCGACAAGGACGCGGATATTTACCGGTTCGCCCGCAAGGACATCGGCTGACAGATCAACGCGTGAAATAATCCGCGCCGAGAAGCAGAAACATTACGAACACCCAGATCGGGCCGGCAGCGGCGGCCAAGCGGTTCAAAGGATTGTTCTCGAACAGGCGCATGAACACCAACCCGACCAGCGCCACCTTGATCGCCGCGATGCAGAGGCTGACCGGCAAATTGCCGTTTCCCATCGGAACGTAGGCAAGCGCGCAGGTGGCCGCGAGCAGCAAACAAAGCGCAACCCAGACCACCACCGGCCTTATCCAGATTTCGCGTCGGGCGCGGCTCTCATCCATTGGCACGGCCTACAAGATAGAGCAGCGGGTAGAGAACGATCCAAATCACATCCACCAGATGCCAGTAGAGCGCCGTCGCATCCTCTGAAGCGCTGCCGGCAAGCCAGCCAACATTTCTGCGGCTAACGACAATGAGGCGCATCACCGCAATCAGACCAGCCGTCACATGGACCGCGTGAACCCCGGTCATGATCCAATAGTACGAAAAGAATATCTGCGCGCCGCGTTGCGCCAGCGCGAAACCGGCCCCCGGAACAAGGTGCCTTTGAATGTCCTCGCGATATTCCAAGCCCTTCAGAACAAGAAAGAGCGCGCCGAGCGTGAACGTGGCGATCAGCAAGCGCCTTGCCATTTGGCCGAACCCGGCGCGCGAAGCACGCCCCGCGACCGCCATTGTCAGGCTGCTGGTCATCAGAATTGCGGTGTTGACCGTGCCGAACACGATGTCGGTCTGGCGCCCCGCCGCGAGGAAACCCTGTGGATACAGATCACGGTACACGGTGTAACCGGCAAAAAGCCCGGCGAATAGAAGCACTTCGCTTACCAGAAAAATCCACATCCCGAACGCAACAGCCTGGTGTTGGCGCTGCAGATTTTCAAACGGCGGACGAAGGAAGGCATCGCTCATGCGGCATCTCCTTCTGCGTCCGGACCCTCCTGCGGATGATAGTCGTAGGGTTCGCCGACGACGGGCGGTGAAAGGAAATTGTCACGCGGCGGCGGCGATAGCGCCTGCCATTCCAGTCCCTTTGCACGCCACGGATTCATTCCCGCGGCTGCGCCGTAGCGGAGCGACCAGATGAGATAAAAGAGAGGCAGGATATACGCCACGCCGAGCACGGCCGCACCGCTGGTTGACAGCACGTGATAGACTTGGAATTCCGGCGGATAGGCGTGATAGCGCCTGGGCATTCCGAGATAGCCCATGACGAACTGCGGGAAGAACGTCAGATTGAATCCGAAGAACATGAGGATTGCGGCGAGGCGCGCCCAGGATTCGGGATAAAGCTTGCCGGTGATCTTCGGCCACCAGAAATGCAGCCCGCCGAAGAAGGCGGAAACCGTGCCACCAACCATGATGTAGTGAAAATGGGCGACGACGAAATAGGTATCGGTAACATGGATGTCGATCGGTACGGTGGCGAGGAATAATCCCGTTAGACCACCAATGGTGAAAAGCCCCAGAAAGCCGAACGCATAAAGCATCGGCGCTTCAAACGTGATGCTGCCGCGATAAAGCGTAGCCGTCCAGTTGAAGACCTTTATGGCGGACGGAACGGCAACCATGAACGAAAGGAACGAGAAGACCATGTTCGCATAAGGCGATTGCCCGGATACGAACATGTGGTGGCCCCACACAAAAAATCCGATCACCGCAATCGCCACCAGCGCGTAAACCATGAACGAATAACCGAACAGGCGGCGGCGCGCGAAGCAGGCGATGATCTCCGACACCACGCCCATCCCGGGCAATATCATGATGTAAACGGCGGGATGGCTATAAAACCAGAACAGGTGCTGGAACAGCAACGGATCGCCGCCCCGGCTGGCATCGAAAATCGGCAGATCAAGCCAGCGTTCGGCCATGATGAGCAAGAGCGTCATCGCCAGCACCGGCGTCGCCAGCACCATCACGATGCTGGTGGCATACATGGACCAGACGAACAACGGCAGGCGGAACCATGTCATGCCGGGCGCGCGAAGCATGTGTGTCGTGGCAATGAAGTTCACGCCGGTCAGCACGGAAGAGAAGCCGACCACGAACACGCCCATCGCGGCGGTCAGCACGGCGGTATTGGAAAACATCGTCGAATAAGGCGTGTAAAATGTCCATCCGGTGTCCACCCCGCCTGCGATCAGCGTGGCGACCGTGAAGGCCGCGCCGCCGATATAGAGGTACCAGGAAAGCAGATTGATGCGCGGAAATGCCAAATCCTTTGCGCCGATCATAAGCGGCAGAAGGAAGTTTCCGAAGGTGGCGGGAATAGACGGTATCAGGAAAAACCAGACCATCACGATACCGTGGATCGTAAAGAGCTTGTTGTAGGTATCGTCGGAGACAAGATCGCCGGCCGGCGTGAGGAGTTCCAGACGAATGATGCCGATCGCCACCGCGCCGATGAAAAAGAACACGGTTATTGAGAATACGAACAGCAAAGCAATGCGCTTGTGGTCCGTTGAGAGGAGCCATGAGCGAAGAGTGTGACCATCATGAAGATAGTCGGGTGGCATTGCGGAATTGACGGCTGTATCTGTCATCGTTGCGTGCCCTGCGTGGGAAGCGATTTGATATAGGCAAGCAGCGCGTCGACATCCGCCGGACTCGCGAACCGCCCGTAACTCGGCATGATCGGCGCATATCCGGCGACTATGTCGTCGCGTGGTCTCAATATCGATTTGCGAAGATAGGCATCGTCCGCCAGTTGTGCGCCCGTCTGCAGCACGACAATGCTTCCATAAATGCCCGCCAGCTTCGGCGCATGGACATGCGACGCCGGCGCGTGACAGGCGCCGCATCCATATTTCGCGTACAGCGCTTCGCCCTGCTGAACCAGCGTATCGCCGTGCGGCTGCTTGCCGAGCCACGCGGCGTATGCGGGCGCCGTCATCACAACGATTTCGCCGGTCATGTGCGAATGCTGCGTGCCGCAATATTCAGCACAGAACAACTCGAACGTGCCCGTTTCCGCGGGCGTGAATACAAGCTCGGTGCTGCGCACCGGAAGCACGTCCTGCTTCAATCGGAAAGCCGGGACGTAGAAGCTGTGAATCACGTCCTGTGAGGTCATCACCAGGCGGATTTGCGTGTTGACCGGGATGTGCAGCGCATCGATCTCGCGCGCGCCATTGGGGTGCTGCGTCTTCCACATCCACTGTTTGGCGACCACATGAATCTCAAGCTGGCCCGGCGCATCGCGCGGCGGCAATCCATACCCGCCCACAAACCACCAGAAGATGAAAATCGCCAGGAAGATCGTTGCCAAAGTCCAGCCGATCTCGAGTTCACGGCGAAACAACTTCGGCAGCGGTCCCCGCGGCGCGCGCGAACCCCGGCGATAACGCACTGCAAAAATAACAAGCAGAATGAAAAGAAAAATGAAGATAGCGGCCGCTATCGCGAAGACCGAAAGGAACGCAATATCCACATCGTGGGCATTCAGCGATGCTTCAGGTAGCGAGAGCCGGAAATCCGTCATGCGACGTGCCTCCCGCGGCGGATCAGGAAAAATATGCCACCTCCCAGAAGCACGAGCGTCAGGCCGCATGCGGCCTTGATTAACGCAGCGATCCGCAAGCTGTAGATGCCCGTTGCGGGATCGTAGCAATAGCAAAGCAGCCGGACGCGGTCGTAAAGGCCGGGCGCGGGCGCGGCGGCCTGAAGAAGCGTTTTGAGGTCGGCGGTACTGAGCGCGAATGGCGACAGCACGGATAGCACCGTGCCATCGGGAGCGAGCAGATATACCACCGCCGGATGCGCGAACTGGTCAATGGCGGCATCATATGCATAGCGGAAACCCAACGCCTTCGTGGCGCGCGCGACGGTTATTTTGTCCGGCATCAGCATGGCCGTGACGTTGCGCTGGCCCGGCAGTATTTCGTTGCGTTCCAGCGTCCTGGCCGCCAGCGGCGTATCCTTTGGATCGATGCCGAAGACGACGATGCGGTAATTCGCCGGTTTCAGCCCGGCGGTCTGAATTGCGGCCGAGAGCAATTCCAGATCAGTGCCGCAAAGTGTGTTGCACGTGTAATCGACAAAACTGAAGAACGCGGGACGGCCATCGAGGATTTGACCCAATGTGCGCATTTTTCCACCGGCGTCGCGCGCAGCCAGTTTCAGATCGATATGCGCGCCAGGTAGCGGCGCGGCCGAAACCGAATCGAGCTGCACGCGCGAAAGTCCGGCGTGCGCGGATACCGTCCACAGCACAAACAGGAGAACAGACAGCCACTTCATGGAGCACCTGTCACAGGGTCGAACGCATGCGCGCCCTTCGCCGCGATTGCCTTCATGGCGCGATCTATGGGCATCCGCCCGCCGGCGCCGTTCAGTTGCCGGCGTTGCGCAGCCTGCAATGCCAGCCGCTGTGCCCGCTCGTCAGGAATAACGGCAGGCGCAGGGAAAGAATGTCTGACAGTGAAGGTTTGTCCGATGTCGCGCTGAAATATGGTTTCAAAACCGAAGGCAACGAGAACCAATAAAGCAAGAATGCCGGCAAGGATCAGCACAACGGCACGGGTGCGGACCTGTGGTGATTCTCCTTTGCCGATGTCAGCGGACATGAGCGTCCCCCACCGTTGGAATCCGCCACGCCGCTGCCGCTGCCGCCAACAGGAAGGTTAGCGCCAGAACTTCCGGCGCGATCGCGGCGGAGCCAAACGCCGGAATCGTCATCCATGCGATATGCAATGCAACGCCCGCGAGCACAAACGCTCCAACGACCCGCAGCGCGTCTGAATTCCTGCGGACGTAAGGATTGAGGATGGAAAGGAACGGTAACGCTCCGCCAATAAGGAACGCAGCCAACGCCATCAATGCCCAACCGTCGCCAGCGCGCAGCACATACCAATGAACCTTCGCGGGGATGTTGCCGTACCAGGTGATGATAAACTGCATATACAGAAAGTAGACCGTGCCCAGCAGCGCGGTAACGAGCAAGCCGGCCAGATCGCGATTGGCGCGCGGTTCGCGCCCGGAAGGCGCAAGTAGCGCGGCAAATGCGAGTGCTGCGAATATCTGTTCGATGCCGAAGCCAAGGCCGAACCCGGCGTTGGTGGAACCTGGCTGGATAGTGAGAAGCCAGTCCGCCGGAATAAAAGTCATCACTATGAGATGTGCGATCAATCCCAGCGCGGCAAAGAACTGGTTGCGCCATGCAGCCGTCCAGGCGAGCACGCTCCAGATTGCCAGCGCGCTCAAGGTTCGTGCGTCGAAGAACAGCGGGTTGAGATAGAAATCCAAAACGTCGTGCGGCAGCGCCAATGCATGCCAATTGTAGATCAGCGGCCGCAATACGATAATGGGCAGGAAGGCCATGAAGAGCAGCGGGATGCCCCGCGCTGCCGGAGCCAGAACCGGCGCCAGATCGCGGCCCCATCGCCCACCGGTGATGCCGTGCACCAGAAGCAGCGCAAGACTGCCGATCGGAACCATGGAGACCAGAACAAAAGCACAAAGCCATGCGCGCGCCGCCGCCGTGACGTCTGCAAAAGCCGACAGCACGAAAAGTATTGCCAGCGCGACGGCCGCGATCGAGGAAATTATGACCCGGCGCCGGCTCATTTCGGCCCTGCTGCATTATTGTCGGCCATTTGCAGCGCACGAATGTAAGCGGCAATGGCCCAGCGATCTTTGGGATCAACGCGATCGGAGAACGAATACATCGTGCCATAACCACGCCCGATGACATCGACAAAGTGTTTCGCGGAGGCGTCCATCAGACGTGGATCGTCGAATGGCCGCGGTTTGGGAAACCCGCGCGCAACGACGATGCCGTTGCCCGCGCCCGTCAGCCCATGGCAGGCGGAACAATAGATGTCGTAGCGCTCGCGCCCGCGTTGGAGCAACGCCAGCGATACCAGCGGCGGCTTGGCCGTTTCGCGTTCACGCTCCAGATCTCCTTGCGCAACGGTACCGGCGGGCAACGGCAACGCCTCGCCCTGCCCTGGCCAGTTCGCCAAGTGCGCCTCGCCGTAGGTTTTCAGCCGGTTCTGCTTGTCCATGCTCTCGTCGCAACCGGTGAGCATCAAAAGCATGAGAATTGCGCCCGCCGCTCTCATTCGCCGATCTCGTGAATGGCTACGGGTTTCAGATGCGAGCCGATCCAGGCGGCGAGTTTCTTGTCGCGCGGGAACACCAGCAGATAGCGATCCTGAACGGCACACCCGGTAATGCCGGCCTCGAACAGCGGGTGGAATGGCTTGGGCAAACCGCACATCCACATCCAGCCGAGAATGCCTACAATCGCAGCCGACAATATCGTGGTCTCGTAAGGCACAAGCAGGAAAGCCGGCCAGCTGTTAAGCGGACGGCCGCCGGACTCGACGGGATAGTCGATCACGGCGCTGTACCACTGCATGAAATATCCGGCGGCAGCGCCAAACGCGCCGGCTACGAACATCACCCAGCCGATAGGAGCGTTCGAGCGCGGCGGCGCAAGACATTCCGCAATGTCCTCGACAGGATTGGGAGACAGCACATCCAACGCCGGCTTGCCGGCCTCTGCTGCGGCGCGCGCGGCATCTTCGGTTTCATGTGCCGTCAAGAATTCCACCAGCAGATACTCGCTCATGCGTTGTTCTCCTCAACCCAGAGCTTGCGCAATTCGTGTGCGGGAAGAGCCGGCAGGATGCGCACAAAGATCATGAACAGGAACATGAAGGCGCCGAGCGAGCCGAGCAGCAGCGCCCAATCCCAGAATGTCGGCAGAAAGATGCGCCAGGCGCTGGGCAGATAGTCGCGTGACAGCGTTCCCCACACAATCAGGATGCGTTCCAGCCACATGCCGACATTGATGAGGATGGAGATGAGCACGACCACCGGAATGCTTCGCCGCACGCGGGCAAACCAGAATGCCTGCGGCACAACAACATTGAAGGCAAGCTGGCAATAATAAAGCGGCGCATAGGGGCCGGTGAACAGAAAAGCGATCAGATGCCGTTCCGGACGGTCGCCGCCGTACCAGCCCCAGAACCACTCGGTCGCATAGGAAACGCCCATGATGACGGACGCGCCCAGAAGGACCTTCGCGATCACATCGAAATGGCGCACCGTGATGAACGGCTCGAACGAGCAGGCCCAACGCAGCGCCGCCGCGAGCACCACAACCATCGCAAAACCGGAATAGAGCGCGCCGACCACGAAATACGGCGGATAAATTGTATCGGCCCAGCCAGGTTCGAGGCTGGCGGCGAAGTCGAGGCTGACGATACTGTGGACCGACACGACCAAAGGCACCGCAAGTGCCGCCATGTAGCGATAAAAGCGCTCCTGAATTTGCCAGTGACGCGCCGATCCACGCCAGCCGAGGGCAAAGGCGCCGTATATGCGCCGTACAGTCCGGCTTTTGGCGCGTTCGCGCAGCATGGCCAAGTCGGGAACAAGCCCGACATACCAGAACAGGGCTGAGAAAGTGATGTAAGTGCCGACGGCCCAGAAATCCCACACCAGCGCGCTGCGCCATTGCGGCCAAAGGTCCTGCACATTCGGATAGGGAATAATCCAATAGAGATAATAAGGCCGCCCGAGATGAAAGATGGGGAACAGCCCGGCCATCGAGGCCGCGAACAACGTCATCGTTTCGGCGAAACGATTGAGCGAAGAACGCCATTTTTGGCGAGTGAGCAGAAGCAGCGCCGAAATCAGCGTGCCGGCATGGCCGATGCCGAGCCACCACACATAGTTGGCGATGGGAAAACCCCACACGATTGTCGTGTTGTTGCCGAAAATTCCGATGCCGTGGGCGAACAACCAGATAACGCTGACGATCATAAGCAGCGTAATGCTGCCTGAAACACCCAGCGCCGCCCACCAGCGCCACGTATGTTGGGGGGCCAGTATCGGTGCCGAAACGATGGCATTGATGTCGTCGAGGCTTTTTATGCTTGCGCCGATCCATCGCTCTTCAGGGTCCTTGCCGGCACTCATTTCTTTTCGTCGCTGTTGTAGACGCGCTTTAGATAGGTCGTGCGTGGGCGCGTGTTCAGTTCGGCCAGAAGCGTGTAATGCCGTGGCGCTTCGCGCAGCTGCGAAACATCGGAATCCTTGCGATTGAGATCGCCGAAATGAATGGCTTGCGTGGGGCAAGCGGCCTGGCAGGCGGTAACCATTTCGCCTTCCGCGATCTCGCGGTTTTCTTTCTCGGCGGTTTTGCGCGCGCGGCTGATGCGCTGAAGGCAATAGTTGCACTTTTCCATCACGCCACGGCCGCGCGCCGACACATCCGGATTATGCTGCGCTTTCAGAGCGTCGCCTTGGTTCGCATAAGCCTGATCGCCGGAATAATCGAACCAGTTGAAGCGACGCACTTTATAGGGGCAATTCGCCTCGCAGAACCGCGTTCCGATGCAGCGGTTGTAAACCTGCACATTCAGGCCTTCGCGGTCGTGAACCGATGCTTCCACGGGGCAGACAGGCTCGCACGGTGCAAGCTCGCAATGCATGCAAGGCACGGGCTGAAAGCCGCGCCGCGCCTCACCTTCATCTGGCCTTGCATAAGCATCGACCCGAAGCCAATGCATGTCACGGCCCTGACTGATTTCTTCAGGTCCCACGATGGGCACGTTATTCTCGGCCTGACAGGCGATGACGCAGGCATTGCAGCCGATGCAGGCATCGGTATCCACAACCATCGCCCAGGCGTACTCGCCTCGCGCCGGCACTTTCAGAAGGCTGGGCGGCAGCGCGTGTTCCCGATGTTGCGGATGCGCAAGATCCGCGACAGTGGCGATCTGGAAAAGATCGTCGGCGCGGCCTTCGAGACGCGTGTGCGCCTGCGTAGACCTGAACGGGATTGTCTTGGCGAGCTTACGCAGGCTTGCGCCTGTCAGGGTTCGCGCCAACGGCCTGGATTCCAGGCCGCTGAAGCGCGTTCCAATCTCGTTGCCGATGCGGCCCGCGCGCAAACGGCCCAGCCCCAGGCTGGCGGCAATCACGCCATCCGCCTGGGATGGCATGATCAATGCGGGGGCCGTCACCGTTGCGCCGCCGATCTGCAGGCTCACCGTATCTTCGTCCTCGATGCCCAGTCGCGCGGCGTCGCCGGGCGCAATCTGAATGGCATTCCCCCATACCTGCTTGGTGAACGGCCTGGGACATTCCTGCAGCCACGCATTGTTGGCGAAACGGCCATCCCACACGGAAGGATCGGGCGAAAGCACGACGCTTAGTTCGCGCGCAGGCGTTGCGCGGGGCAAGTCCGCAATGCGCGTGACCCCAGGGCTTGCCGGCACTGCCGCGCTATTTGCAACCACGCCGTCATTCAGCGCGCCGCGCCACCAATCTTCGAAATCGCCGCTTGCCTGTGTGCTCCATGATGCGCGCGTAAGGTCATAATCTTTTGCGCCCTGACTGCCGGCGAGAAACGCGAGGAATTCGTCTCGCGTCTGCGTATCGTAAAGTCTCCGGATCAACGGCTGCACGAACGACGCCGTGCCATCCGGCGCTCGCGCATCGCCCCAGCTTTCGAGAACATGGCTCATCGGCAAATGCCAACGGCAGCAAGCCGCGGTTTCATCGCGATAGGTACCCAGATGCGCACTAAACGGCACGGTGGCGATGGCATCGGCCAGGTACAAGGCATCCGGTGCGTCGTAAACCGGGTTTGAATCGGCGATTATCAGCGTGCCGATGCGGTGGGCGTGCAAATCTTTCGCAAGGCTGGCGAGCGCAGCGGCGTGATCGCCTTCCACCGGATCGGGAGATGGCAAATAGTCGATCGGCGCGTTCAGGCGGTTGTTTATCCAGTGGACCAGCGCATGCAGTTGTGCTGACTGGCCTTCACCGGCAAGCACCAGCGCCCGGCCTTTCGCGGCCGCAAGCTCGCGGCCCACGCGTTGGACAAAGGCGTGCGCAAACTCCGGCAGGTCCGGCGTTCCCAATCCGGCTCCGAGATCGTTTGCGATGGCGCGGGCGACTTCGCGGATCGACCCCGGCGCGAGTGCAAGGCGCACATCCGCCGCCGCACCTGTCAGCGTCCATGCGGGCTCCGTTACATGCAGACGCTGGCGCTGGTTATTTTTCCCCCTGCGAGAAGAATATTGCCGAGCAGTGCGCAATTGTTCGAGGCCATGGCCAAGCGGATCGGCATCGAGCGCAACAACGACATCGGCATCGGCCCAACGTGGCAGTGCGGTCAGGACGCGCCCAAATGCGAGCCGAGCGCCGGCGCGTGCAGCATCGTCGTTCACCGGCTCGTAACGATACCAGCGCAAGTCCGGAATGCTTTTTTTCAACGCATCGATTTGCGCCAACGTCGTGGGCGAGACGGTGCGGCCCGTAACAAGCGCCGCACCCGATTTCGTGGCGCTTGCCCAGTCCGCGGCGAAATCGTCTCGCGTTGCGATGGCATTCTTGTGCCATGCAACGGTTGAGCGGTCTGGATCGTAAAGCGACAGCACCTCGGCTTCGGCAAAAACATCGGTGGCGCCAAGGCTGAACGGATGGCGCGGGTTGCCTTCTATTTTTATCGGGCGCCCGTCCACCGATATTCCCAGAAAGCCGCGGCCGTAGCCTGCCAGCGGCAATGTCGTTGCAAAACGCATTGGCTCGCCCGCTACCAGCCCCTCAGGCATGTTGGCGTAGGGTATGATCTGCTCTTCCGGACGGCCGCACCGCGCCATGGTAGCCGCCATGGCACTCGCCAGCAGCTTAAGCGCCGCGCGCCGGTCGAGTTCGCTAGGTTTCATCAACGATGGCATGTGGAACAATCCGTGAGATGATCGAGGTGAATGAGATATTGCGCGATCAGCTTGCGGCCCTGCGCAACCTGATCCGGCGACGCGCTCCAGGCCATATCGAATATTTTATCTTCCGGCCGGATGTAGCGTTCGGGATGACGATGACATTCCAAGCACCAGCCCATTGTCAGCGGCTCCTGCTGCCGCATCAGCGCCATCTTCTGGACCGGGCCGTGGCAAGCTGAGCAACCGACGCCTTTGGCAATGTGGATGCTGTGATCGAAGTAAACATACTCCGGCACGCGGTTCACCCGTTGCCAGTGCAGCGGATTGCCGCTGGCAGCGCTTTCGCGCACCGGCGCCAGCATTTGCGCGTTCGTCCATATCTGCGAGTGGCAAGTCATACAGACGTGGGTTGAAGGAATGCCGGCGAAAGCGGCTTTTTCCACGCCGGTGTGGCACATCCGGCAATCCAAACCGAGATCACCGACATGATGGGCATGACTGAAGGGGACGTTTTGGGCGCGCGTCAGATACTGGTCGGTCGCGTATGGCGAATTCCAGAGCAGATAGGTCAGTGCGACGGCGCCCGTTGGAACAGCGAATATCGCGACGATGGCAATGACAGCGATGCTGTTTGCGCCCGGCCGGAATAACTGGGCCATCCCCTCAGCCCTCTTCTCGATTAGTCCAGGATGCGCCGCTCCGCGCGGGCTCGAAGGCCAAACCGCTCAAAAACTTTCACCGCTCAATAACTTTCAATGGCTGAGAGCCTGAAAAGTTCCCCTTTCCGGTTGGCGCGGTTAAAGCGCCGCCACGGCAGTTAGATCTCTTTCATGACCTGCGCATAGGAGAGAACCCCGAACAAAACCGTGCCGCCAATTATATTGCCGACCAGAACAGGGACAAAGAAGCCCAACAACATCTGCGATATGCTGAGGCTCCCGGCAGATACCAGCATGAACGATTCCATGCTTCCGGCGACGATGTGAGAAAACCCACCAATCGCAATCAGATAGGTAATCAGGATGACGACGTGAAATTTGGTGTTTTCGGCGCTGGGAATAAGCCACACCATTACCGCCATGAGAAAGCCGGCGGAAATGCCCCGGAACAGCATCTGCCACCAGTTGAAGGCCATGGCGTGGCCCGCAATCACCAGCATTGCGTGGCGGATATCGGGTGTCAGCACGGGCGTGAAACTGCAGAAGACCGCGGCGAATAGCGTTCCCGCGACATTGGCGACAAGGACGATGGCCCACATCCGCAAGCTGAGAAAAACGTTGCGGCGGGTGAACTCTGCCAGCAGTGGCAAGATCACTGTAATCGTGCTTTCGGTGAAGAGTTGCTGGCGCGCGAGAATGACCATGATGAAACCCACGCAATAGCCGAAACCGGTGATGAGCGGCGTCCACGTCGTAGTGGGCAACGCCTGCGACAGGATTGCCTGTGCCAGAAGCGAAAAGCTGATCGACAATCCGGCCGCGAAGCCCGACCACCACAGCGAGACAGACGGTCGCTCCATCTCTTCTTGGCCTTCCCGGCGAACGACCTCGTACACCGTGCGCGTCGGGAGGCGCGCGTGTTCTTCCGCTTCTTCTTTATGATGGCCGGAAGTGCCGCCGCCTTTCCTCCGCCCGCTGCCTTGCGCCATGCGTCACCGTGCGAGGGAACCGTAAGGCAAACGCGCAACTTTGCGCTTTGGCCGCGTTCTCAGTTTCGAGCGGTGCGCCGGCATGCAACCACCGTGGCGAATCCCCGTTTCCGAAGCTGGCAAGGAGGTCCCAATGACCGACCAGAACAAGAAGCCGTCCCCCGGCGACAAATCCGAAACCGTCAGCGCCGTGCGCGACACAGTGGGTGCCTGGGTGGGCAAAGCGCTCGCCTCCGTCACGGGCGAGAAGCAGGCGTTCGCCAACCTCCTGGCGATGAGCGACATGTACGAGATCGAGTCTTCGGAGATGGCTTTGCAGCGTTCGCGGCGCGACGACGTGAAGGCCTTCGCGCAGGGAATGATCAAGGACCACAAAAAGACGACCGAGGAACTGAAATCCATGCTCGGGTCGATGAATACGCCCATGACGCTGCCGGATAAGCCGGATGTACTGTTCCAGACATTGCTCGACGATCTGAGCGGGGCATCGGATGCCGATTTCGACACCCGATACATTGCGCAGCAGCGGGACGCGCACGAAGTTGCCATAACATTGGCGGAACATTACCGCGATCACGGCGACAACAGCGCCTTGCGCGAGCTTTGCAAGCTCGCGCTGCCGGTGTTGCAGCATCACAAACAGATGGCTGAAGGAATGGCCCGGCCCTGACAATGTAGCGCACCCGCCTTTCCTCGGAAAATCGCAGAGATTTCCTGCAATTTCGGAACAGTTACATTCAGTGCGCATTAACTCCTCTGATTACCGCTGGCTGCGACGCTTGGCGGTGCGAAGGACGGCCTTTCCCTTGGCTGTTTCTGATTGGGGGCGACCGACCGATTCACGAAGGAGGTCGCCATGGCTGAACGCCCCGATGCAAATCCATCGGTCACGAAGGGCTTCATTCCCGAACCGAAAGTAAAAGAGGTCCATATCCTCTGGATCACGCAGGGACTCGGCTGCGACGGCGACAGTGTTTCCATTACCGCCGCCACAAACCCCAGCATCGAAGATGTGGTGATGGGCCAGATTCCCGGACTTCCAAAAGTTCATCTCCACAATCCGTGCCTCTCCAAGGAGAACGGCGCGGAATTTCTGAAGCCCTTCTTCCAGGCCACGCGCGGCGAACTCGATAACTATGTCGTTGTGGTCGAAGGCTCGATCCCGAACGAGAATATCAGCGGTGAGGGCTATTGGGCCGCGTTCGGTTATGAAGACGGCGATACCTCCAAACCCATCAAGACAACCGACTGGATCAAACGGCTCGCGCCCAATGCGCTGGCCTTCGTGGCGGCGGGAACCTGTGCAACTTTCGGCGGCATTCACGCCATGCAGGGCAATCCGACCGGCTGCATGGGCCTGATGGATTTCCTCGGCCACGACTGGAAGTCCAAAGCCGGCTATCCCATCGTCAATGTGCCCGGCTGTCCGGTTCAGCCCGACAATTTCATGGAGACGCTGCTTTATCTGCTGCGCATGCTGGCGGGCGTGGCACCGATCATCCCGATTGATGAGCTCGGCCGTCCCAACTGGCTGTTCGGCCAGACCGTGCACGAAGGGTGCGATCGCGCCGCCTATTACGAAACCCACGAATTCGCCGAAGAATATGGCGACCGCCGCTGCCTGGTGAAAATCGGCTGCTGGGGCCCGGTGGTGAACTGCAACGTGCCCAAGCGTGGCTGGATGGCCGGCATAGGCGGCTGCCCGAACGTGGGCGGCATCTGCATCGGCTGCACCATGCCGGGCTTCCCGGACAAATTCATGCCGTTCATGGATGAGCCGCCAGGTGCCGCCGTGTCGTCGCAGCTCATCGCGCCTTACGGCGTGCTGATCCGCAATCTTCGCAAGATCACCAATCACACGGTGAACGAAGAGCCCAAATGGCGTCACAACAAAAACAAACTCACCACCGGCTACGACGAAAAAACCTCCCGCCCCGAACACGCTCCTTCAAGGAACTGATCTATGGCCATTACGGATACGGTGGCGAGCCCCGCTATCAAGACCTCCAATCCCAATCTCGTGGAAATGAATTGGGATCCGATCACCCGCATCGTGGGCAGCCTGGGCATATACACGAAGATCGATTTTCAGAATCGCGAAGTGGCGGAGTGTCACTCCACGTCGTCGATCTTCCGCGGCTACAGCATCTTCATGCAGGGCAAGGATCCGCGCGACGCCCACTTTATCACCAGCCGCATTTGCGGCATCTGCGGCGACAATCACGCCACCTGTTCGGTCTACGCGCAGAACATGGCTTACGGCATCCGGCCACCGGCGATTGCGGAGTGGATCGTAAATCTCGGCGAAGCCGCCGAATACATGTTCGATCACAACATCTTCCAGGACAACCTGGTGGGCGTGGATTTCTGCGAGCAAATGGTTCGCGAAACAAACCCCGGCCTGTGGGAAAAAGCCAAGACGACGGCAGCGCCCAATGCCGAGCATCACGGCTACAAGACCATCGGCGACATCATGACCGCGCTCAATCCTTTCACCGGGGATTTCTACCGCGAAACACTGCATGTCAGCCGCTACACGCGCGAGATGTTCTGCCTGATGGAAGGGCGCCATGTGCATCCTTCCACACTTTACCCCGGCGGTGTCGGCACGGTGCCGTCCGTGCAGCTGTTCCAGGAATACATGGTGCGGCTGATGCGCTACATCGAATTCATGAAGAAGTGCGTACCGCTGCACGACGATCTCTTCAACTTCTTCTATGAAGCGTTGCCAGGTTACGAAAAGGTCGGGCAACGCCGCATTCTGATCGGCTGTTGGGGTTCGTATCAGGACCCGGATCACTGCGACTACAACTACAAGAACATGACGGACTGGGGACGCAAGATGTTCGTCACCCCCGGCGTGATCGTGGATGGCGAACTCGTCACCACCGATCTGGTGGATATCAATCTGCAGATACGAATTCTGCTCGGCAGTTCCTATTACGATGGCTGGGAGAACCGCGAGACCTTTGTGCAGAAAGATCCGCTGGGCAACCCCGTGCATCAGGAACATCCCTGGAACCAGACCACTATCCCGCGCCCGCAGAAGCGCGATTTCAAAGGCAACTATTCATGGGTGATGAGTCCACGCTGGCTCGATAAGCGCACCGGCGATCATCTGGCACTCGACACCGGCGGCGGCGCCATCGCGCGACTGTGGTCCACGGCGCTGGCCGGCCTTGTCGACACCGGATTCGTGAAAGCCACCGGCAACAGCGTGCAAATTCATCTGCCGAAAACCGCGCTGAAGCCGGCAATGAATCTGGAATGGAAAGTGCCGAAATGGTCGAACACCATCGAGCGCGACCGCGCACGGACTTATTTTCAAGCCTATTGCGCATCCATGGCGATGTTCTTCTTGGAAAAAGCCTTTGCAGCGGTCCAGGGCGGCCAGACAAAGACCTGGACAGATTTCAAGGTTCCGGATGAAGCCATCGGTTGCGGCTTCCACGAAGCGGTGCGCGGCGTGCTTTCGCATCACCTCGTTATCCGCGACGGCAAGATCGCGAACTATCATCCCTATCCGCCGACGCCATGGAATGCCAATCCGCGCGACAAGTACGGCACGCCTGGTCCCTACGAAGATGCTGTGCAGGGCTGCCCGATCTTCGAGGAGAATGGTCCCGACAATTTCAAAGGCATCGACATCATGCGCACGGTGCGCAGCTTCGATCCTTGCCTGCCCTGCGGCGTGCATATGTATGTCGGCGGCGGCAAGACGTTGAAGACACTTCATCAACCCATGTTCGGCGCCGGCGCGCACAAGGATCACCTATGAGCGCGTCATCCCGCGCCCATGTGGAAGACCTGCTGCGGCGGATCGATGAACTGACGCAAGGACTCGACAAGATCAAGGATCCTGCGGCGCGCGGCGCGGCGCAAAAGCTGCTCGAAGCGGTGCTCGATCTGCATGGCCTCGCGCTGGCGAAGATTTCTGCGTCTCTCGCCGCCGATGAGAATGGCCGCGCGCTTTACGATGCGCTTGGCCGCGACGAGCAGGTGAAGGCCGTGTTTCTGCTTTATGGCCTGCACCCTGAAAGTGCCAGGGAGCGCGTGCGCGATGTGGTTGCCGCGCTGGAACACAAGCTCGGCGTGGAAATCCGGCTTCTGTCCGTCGGCGATAGCGTGGCGCGGGTCGCAATACAACCCGGCCACGGCGATTGGGACGCGCTCTGCCATGAAGTGGGCGGCGCGATCATCGATGCCGCTCCCGATCTCGACGATGTCGCCATCGACCGCTTGGCGGAGCCGGCGGCGGAAGCGACCCCCGATCGCAACTTCGCCGCGGCGGCGGGGTGAAAGCCATGCAGGCGGGCGGCTCTTCACAGACGGTTGGGGCGCTGAAGGCGATTTTCTCGTTGCGCCGCTTTGTTTACCCACCTGTTGAGCGTTGCGAATTGTGCCGCGCGAGTCTTTCGGGCAAACACGATCACCTGCTGGAAATCGCAGCCGGGCAGATGCGCTGCGCCTGCAAGTCGTGCGCCCAGAGTTACGGCACCGCGGAAGAAGGTTTCCTGCCCATCGCGTCGCGCAAGCAGCGGCTTTCCCAATTCGCGCTATCCGACGCGGAATGGGATGGCTTTCAAATTCCGATCGATCTGGCCTTCCTTGTCCGCAAGGGCGAACGCCTCACCGCCCTCTATCCCGGCCCGGCCGGTATCGTGCAGTCCGAACCCGATCCCTCGGCTTGGCAATCTCTGCTCGCCGCCAATCCCGTATTGAACGAACTCCAGCCCGAAGTGGAAGCGCTCGTCGTCAACCGCGTGCAGGGACGGCGTGAAGCTTATCGCCTCTCTATCGACCATTGCTTTACGCTCGCCGGAACCATGCGCAGTCAATGGCATGGCCTCTCCGGCGGCCCGAAAGTGTGGGACGAGATCGCGCGCTATTTCGATATTATCGGGGCGGGGGATCATGCCTGATCTCACCTTCACCATCGAAGCCGCCGATATCGAGCGTTACGCGATGACGCCGACATTGCGTTTTCGCGTGGCCATCGGCGCGTCTGCCGCGATCGAGAACATCGCCTTGCAATGCCAGCTTCGCATTGAGCCTATGCGCCGCGCCTATGCCGGCGGCGAGCATGAAAAGCTGACCGATCTTTTCGGCGAGCGTGCGCGCTGGGGCGAAACGCTGAAGACTTTCCTGTGGGCCAATGTCATGGCGAACGTACCGCGCTTTGACGCCACCGCCGCCGTCGATGTGCTGGTGCCCTGCAGCTTCGATTTCGATGTGGCCGCCACCAAATATTTCCACGGCCTCGAAAGTGGGGATGTTCCGGTTTCGATGCTGTTCAGCGGCTCGGTCTTTTATCGCGACGCAGACGACCGGCTCCAGATCAGCCAGATCTCCTGGTCGCACGGCGCCACATATCGTCTGTCCGCCAAGCTCTGGCACGATCTGATGAACCAATATTATCCGAACGCGGCATGGCTGCGCCTCGACCGCGAAACCTTCGAGCGGCTCTATCGCCTAAAGCGCGAGCTTGGCGCCGCCAGTTTCGACGCCACGCTTAACCGCCTGCTCAGTGTATCGGAGGCGGTGCAATGATCACGCCCGATGTGAAAGCGGTTGCGGATGCGATCCTCTACGAGGGCTACATCCTCTATCCCTATCGCAAATCGTCGCTGAAGAACCAGCAGCGCTGGACGTTCGGTGGGCTGTTTCCGAACGACTATGCGGCGCGCGGCGGTGGCGACCGCAGCTTCCTGCAATGCGAATGTCTGGTGCGCGGCAACGCAGACGCAAAAATAAGCATCCAGTTCCGATTCCTGCAGATTGCCGCGCGCACAATCGCGAAGCTGCGCGCGCCTGCGCGCACCATCGACGTATCCGCGCTGCCGCGACACACCATTGTCGAGACGGCGACCATCGGCGGCAAATCCTATTCGCCGTGGGACGAGGCCATCGCACAGGAACGCACAAGCGAATTACAATCGCTCCGTAGCCTGATGCAAACCCCGCAGGCGGTTGAATTTGCTTTTCCCGCTGGCACGTCGGCTGAACCGATATCCGATGAGGATGGCCTTCTCGCCGGCCTGATCCTGCGCGAGACGAAAGCTATCGCGGCGCGATTGACGGTCTCGGCGGAAGAATTGTCGCCGGGTGTGTTCAAGCTCACCGCGCGGATCGAGAATACTACGCCGATGGATGAAAGCCTGTGTGTGCATCGCAATCTCGCCGCGCCATTGGCCCTCGCCTCCACCCACCTTATTTTGCATATCGACGGCGGCGCATTCATTTCCATGACCGATCCGCCGAAAGACCTCATTGCAGATAGCCGTGCCTGCAACAATGAAGGCTGCTGGCCCGTATTGGCTGGCGAAGATGGCGCGACAGACACCGTGCTCGCAGCCCCCATCATTCTTTATGATTATCCAAAGATCGCGCCGGAAAGCGATTCCGACCTTTTCGACGGCACCGAGATCGATGAAATCCTGATCCTGCGCATCCTCACCATGACCGATGCGGAGAAGCGCGAAATGGCGTCCGGCGACGCGCGCGCGCAGGCCCTTCTTGCACGTCTCGAAGCGATGGGGCCGACCGAACTTGGCAAGCTGCACGGCACCTGGCGCAATGTCGCCGCCGATCCGTGCGCCGGCAAACCCGAACTGGTCAGCATCGCCCATGGCGGCCTCACCGTTGGCGACCGCGTGCGGCTTAATCCCCGCAAGGGCGGCGATGTGATGGACCTCGTTCTCGTGGGTAAAGTTGCAATCGTAGAAGCCATCGAACGCGATTTCGAAGACCGCATCCATGTCGCCGTAGTGGTCGAGGACGATCCCGGCCGCGAGTTCGGCACCGGCCGTTTTCCCGGCCACCGCTTCTTCTTCTCGCCGGAAGAGATGGAGCGCGTTGCATGACCATTCTAATCGCAGGCATCGGCAACATATTTCAGGGCGACGATGCGTTCGGCGTCGAAATTGCCCAACGCCTGTTGTCTGCCTCCCTTCCGCCGGATGTGAAGGTGGTGGATTTCGGCATCCGCGGCATCGATCTCACCTATGCGCTGATGGACGGTCACGATGTGGCGATTCTCGTGGATGCCGCCGCGCGTGGCGAAGCGCCGGGCACATTGTCTCTTGTCGAATGCGACCGTCCGGCAACCACGCCGCTCGATGCGCCGATCGTTTCCGCGCACGATCTCGATCCCGCCAAGGTGATGCAGCTTGTTCAGACGCTGGGCGGCAATTGCCGCCGCATTCTGCTTGTGGCGTGCGAACCGGGGGATTGCGGCGGCGAGGAAGGCCACATGGGCCTCACGCCGCCGGTGGCCGCAGCTATCGAACCAGCCGTTGAAATGATTCACACGCTGCTTGCCGAACTTCGCCAAGGCGAAGCGCGGGCAGCCGCTTAAAAGAGGAGAGTGTCACATGGTCGCCTGGTGGTGGATACCGGCTTCGTTCGGCATAGCGATTGTTGCCGTCGTCCTGATCTTCTTCCTGCTGAATCTGAGCAGCTTCTTCCGCTATCTTAAGATCAGTTCGATGTGAATTGATGAGCGGGGCGTATGAAATTCGCGTCCGCGGGCGCGTGCAGGGCGTGGGCTTCCGGCCGGCGGTGTGGCGTCACGCGCGTGCGCTTGCGCTGGACGGCGAAGTTCTGAACGACGGCGAAGGCGTGCTGATGCGTGTTGCAGGCGGACCCGGCTCTGCCGGCGCGCTCATCGAAGCATTGCGGCGCGAACCGCCGCCGCTGGCCGAGATCGACACCGTGGAAACGCGCGAATGGAATGCCCCGCTGGCGCCCGGCTTTTTCATTGTCGAATCCAGACAAGATGCTACCAACACGCAAGTCACGCCCGATGCTTTGCTCTGCGCCGATTGCCGCGCGGAGATCACCGATCCAGCCAACCGTCGCTTTGGATATGCCTTCACCAACTGCACGCACTGCGGCCCACGCCTCAGCATCGTGCGCGCCATCCCCTATGACCGCGCCAACACCACGATGTCGGCGTTTCCGCTTTGCGCCGATTGCGGCGCGGAATATGAAGATCCCGCCGACCGCCGCTTCCATGCCGAACCCATCGCCTGCCCCGTTTGCGGCCCGAAACTTTCTCATTCGCTGAACGGCATTGCCCGCTTGTTGAAGGATGGCGAGGTCGTCGCGATCAAGGGACTGGGCGGCTATCAACTCGCCTGCGATGCAACGAATGGCGATGCAGTCGCGTCGCTGCGCCAAGGCAAGAAGCGCGACGGCAAGCCCTTTGCCCTGATGATGACCGACCTTGCCATGGTTCGCCGCTACTGCCGCGTGTCGGAGGATGAAGCGCAAATTCTGCAGAGCGCCGCAGCACCTATCGTTCTGTTGGAGAAAGTAGACAACACTTTGCCCGAGGCCATCGCGCCGGGGCTGAACAGTCTCGGCGCCATGCTGCCCACCACGCCCCTGCATGCGCTGCTGATGGCGCAACTGGACGTCCCGCTGGTGATGACCAGCGGCAATCTCACCGGCGAGCCGCAAATCACCGATGATGCCGAAGCTGTGGCCCAGCTTGGCGCCATCACCTCGCACATTCTCACCCACGACCGCGAGATCGCGAACCGCGTGGACGATTCCGTCGTGCGTTTCATGGCGGGTGCGCCGCGCCTCATCCGTCGCGCGCGCGGCTATGCGCCCGCACCGGTCAAGTTGCCGAAGGGCTTTGAAGATGCTCCCGACCTTCTTGCGCTCGGCGGCGAACTGAAGGCGGCGTTTTGTGTGGTAAAGGACGGACAGGCGATCCTCTCCCAGCATCAGGGCGATCTGGAACAGGCACCGGCCTTCGCGGACTTCCGCAAAAATCTCTTGCTCTATGAAAAGCTTTTCGATCATGCGCCCCTCGCCGTCGCGGCCGACAAACATCCCGAATATCTCTCCACAAAACTCGGCCGCGCGATTGGCTTGCCTGTCGTTGCGATCCAGCATCACCACGCCCACATCGCCTCCTGCCTCGCCGAAAACGGTTGGCCGCGCGACGGCGGCAAGGTGATCGGCATCGCGCTCGATGGCCTTGGCTGGGGGGATGACGGCACGATCTGGGGCGGCGAGTTTTTGCTGGCCGATTATTGCGGCTTCGAACGGCTCGCGTGGCTCAAGCCCGTCGCCATGCCCGGCGGCACACAGGCGATCCGCGAGCCCTGGCGCAATCTCTTCGCCCATCTCGACAATGCGTTCGGTGAGGTCACGCCACTTGGCCCGCTGCAAGGAAAACCGCTCACAACCATCGCCGCCATGATCCGCAGCGGCACAAACGCACCGAAAGCGTCGTCGTGCGGCCGCCTGTTCGATGCCGTCGCCGCCGCGCTCGGGCTCTGCGACGGCGTGCAAGCCTATGAAGGCGAAGCCGCCAGCCGCCTCGAAGCTCTCGCGGAACATGCAATACCCGAAACCGGTTATCCGTTCGATGTTCGCAACCGGGCGCTTGATCCCGCACCGATGTGGGCAGCACTGCTTGGCGATCTCGCAACCGGCGTCCATCGCGCGCGCATCGCGGCGCGCTTTCATGTGGGGCTGGCCTTTGCGCTGGCAAAGCTTGCCAGTGAGTTGGCGCAGGTTCATGGCGTGAACACCTTGGCGTTCTCCGGCGGCTGTTTCCAAAACCGCTTTCTGTTCGAACAGATGCTGCGGCTACTCGAACAAAGCGGTCTTCATGTTCTCACGCATTCGCGCGTTCCTGCGAACGATGGCGGGCTTGCGCTCGGTCAGGCCTTGGTCGCCGCCGCACAAATTCTCGAAGGGGCAATGCCATGTGCCTAGGAATTCCCGGTCAGATCGTCCGCATCGAAGATGCTGAAAATCTCGTCGCCACCGTGGACGTGCTCGGTGTGCGCCGCCAGATCAATATCGCTTGCATCGTCGATGAGCAGCATCCCCCAGAGGCCTGCGTGGGCGCGTGGGTGCTGGTGCATGTCGGCTTCGCCATGAGCCGCATCGACGAAAAGGAAGCGAAAGAGACTCTGCGATTGCTTGAGGAACTGGCGCAGATGCAGGAGGAGATGCGCATGTTCTCGGGAGAGGCAGCGCAATGACCCAGACTTCGCTGCAAAGCCTCTACCCCTTCCTGCACGGCAAGGAGCAGGACGCCAGCAAATTGGACGCCGCTCTGGTTCATTCGGTGTCGGTGAAAGCGGCGGAATCGCGCGCCGCCAATGAGGCGTTCTTCGCTGCCCAGGCGGATATGCTGGTCGCTGCGGCGCACGCGCTGGCCAATATGTGGAAAAGCTGCGGCCGCCTTTTCGCCATGGGCAATGGCGGATCGAGCTGCGATGCCGCGCACATCACCGTCGAATTCCTCCACCCCATCACGGCGGGCCGCCCCGCTTTGCCGACCGTCCATCTCGGCGCCGATCTCGCGATGCTCACGGCGGTCGGCAACGACGTCGGGTTCGACCAGGTGTTTGCGCGCCAGATCGAAGCGCAAACGCGCGCGGGCGATGGCGTCATCGGATTTTCCACCAGCGGCAACTCCGCCAACCTCATCGAAGGTTTCTCCGCCGCGAAGAAACGCAACCTCGTCACATTCGGATTCGCGGGCGGCGACGGCGGCAAGATGAAATCCTGCGGCCTCGTCGATCATTTGCTGACAGTTGAGACGCAATCGGTGCATCGCGTTCAGGAATGCCATGTCGCCGGCTACCACATCCTCTGGGATCTGGTGCACACGCTGCTCGCCGACAGCCGGGGGCGCCCATGAAATATGTCGATGAATTCCGCGATCCCAAAAAGGCGAAGGCCCTTGTCGCCGGGATCGAACGGCTGGTGAAACAGATCGCTCCGCCGCGCCCACTCGCCATCATGGAAGTGTGCGGCGGCCACACCCATTCCATCTTCCGCTACGGCATCGAAGGCATGCTGCCGGAGGAAATCGAGCTGGTGCACGGACCGGGCTGTCCTGTCTGCGTGCTGCCCATGGGCCGCATAGACGATTGCATCGCCATCGCCGAACGGCCAAACGTCATTTTCACGACGTTCGGCGACGCCATGCGCGTGCCGGGCTCGCGCAAATCGCTGCTGCAGGCAAAAGCCGATGGCGCGGATGTCTGCATGGTCTATTCGCCGATGGATGCGCTGGCACTGGCAAAAAAATATCCCGACCGCGAAATCGTGTTCTTCGGCCTCGGCTTTGAGACGACCATGCCCTCCACCGCGCTCACCGTCCTCGCCGCCGAGCGTGACGGCGTGAAGAACTTCTCCGTCTTCTGCAACCACATCACCATCGTGCCGACGATCAAGGCGATCCTCGACAGTCCGGGCCTGAGCATCGACGGCTTTCTCGGTCCCGGCCATGTGACGATGGTGACGGGCACCGCTCCCTATCGCTTCATCGCCGAGTATTACCGCCGTCCGCTCGTCGTGGCGGGTTTCGAGCCGCTCGACATTCTGCAATCCCTCGCCATGGTCTTGAAGCAGATCGCGGATGGCCGCTGCGAGATCGAGAACCAGTATGCGCGCATTGTGCCGGACGGCGGCAATGAACCGGCGCTGGAGGCCGTGTCGAAAGTCTATGAGCTGCGCGAATTCTTCGAATGGCGCGGCTTGGGCTCCATCGATCATTCCGGCGTGCGCTTCCGCGAGGCCTATGCCGCTTTCGATGCCGAGCGGAAATTCACCGTGCCGAACGTGCGCATCGCCGATCCCAAATCGTGCCAATGCGGCGAGGTCCTGAAAGGCGCAATCAAGCCATGGCAATGCAAGGTCTTCGGCAAACAATGTACGCCGGAAACGCCGCTTGGAGCGCTGATGGTGTCATCCGAAGGCGCCTGCGCGGCCTATTTCCAATATGGCGGCGCGCCCAAAGCCAAAGAGAAGGTGCCGGCATGAATCAGATGCCGCCGCCAGTCCAGTTCACCTCCCGCCGTTTCGCCACCGTGTCGGTACCCATCGTCACGCTCGCCCATGGCGGTGGCGGCAAGGCGATGAAAGACCTGATCGACGATGTCTTCGCGCGCGTCTTCGACAATCCTCACCTCGCGCCGATGGAGGATCAAGCGCGAATAGAACTCGCGGCGCTGACGGCAAAAGGCGACCGCCTCGCCTTCACCACCGACTCCTACGTCGTGACGCCGCTGGAATTTCCAGGCGGTGACATCGGCAAGCTCGCGGTCTGCGGCACTGTCAACGATCTCGCCGTCGGCGGGGCAATCCCGCTCTATCTGTCCTGCGCCGTCATCATTGAGGAAGGCTTCCAGATCGAGCGCCTGCGCAAGATCGCCCGCTCGATGGCGCAAACCGCGCGCGATGCCGGGGTGTGCATCGTCACCGGCGATACCAAGGTCGTCTCGCGCGGTGCTTGCGATGGGCTGTTCATCACCACAACCGGTGTCGGCGTCATCCCCGAAAGCTGCCGGCTCGGCGCGGATCGCGCGCAACCCGGCGACCACATTCTCGTCAACGGCATGCTGGGCGATCATGGCGCAGCCATTCTGGCGGCGCGCGGCGATCTTGCACTCGAAACAGAACTCGAAAGCGATTGCGCCGCGCTGCACATTCTCATTGGCGACCTTCTCGCCGCAGCGCCCAACACCCGCTTCATCCGCGACGCAACGCGCGGCGGCATCGCCACGGTGCTCAACGAACTCGCGGCCGCATCCCATGCCGCAATCCAGATCGACGAAGAGCGCACGCCGCTGCGCGATGAGGTGCGCGGTGTCTGTGAAATCCTGGGTCTCGATCCCCTCTATCTCGCCAACGAAGGCAAGGTGGTCATTGCCGTGCCGCCACAGGAAGCAAATGCGGCTTTGGCCGCGCTGAAGGCGCATCCACTCGGGCGCGCGGCCGCCGATATTGGCGCCGTCGCGACGGACGGCGAGCCCGGCCGCGTCACCATGAAGACCGTCTTTGGCGGCACTCGCATCGTCGACATGCTGGTCGGCGAGCAATTGCCGCGCATCTGCTGAGGGGCGCCATGCACGAACTCACTGTCGCCCAAAGCATCGTGGAAAAAGTCGATGAAACTGCTGCGGGGCGCAGGGTGTGCCGCGTGATCGTGGAGATCGGCCGCCAAAGCTGCGTCTCGGCCGAAGCACTCAGTTTCAGCTTCGGTCTCGTGGCGGAGAATACTGCCATCGAAGGCGCGGTTTTGGATATCCGCGCCGTCGATGGCGACGCGCTCAATCTTAAAAGCATGGAAATCGAGGAGGCGGCCTGATGTGTGGAACCTGCGGCTGCAGCAGTAGCGATATGAGCATCACAAACCTGGAAACCGGCACGCGTACCGCGCTTCACGCCGCGCACGAGCATGTCCATGCCGATGGCACGCGCCACAGCCACGCGCATGATCATGTCCACCACGATCACGGCCATTCTCACGATCACGGCCACGATCATCACCACGAGCACGGTCATGCCCCGGCCGTCTTGGTTGTCGATCTGAACACCCGCATTCTAGCGAAAAACGATGAAGCCGCCGCGCGCAATCGCGCCTGGTTCAAGGGCCGCGAAATCCTCGCGCTCAATTTGATGAGCGCACCTGGCGCCGGCAAGACCACGCTTCTGGAACGCACCGTTGCTGATCTTAAAGACCGCCATCCCATCTTCGTCCTCGAAGGCGACCAGGCCACCGACAATGATGGCCTGCGCATCAAGGCCGCCGGCGCGCCTGCGGTGCAGATCAACACGGGTCAGGGCTGCCATCTGGATGCCGAAATGCTGGCACGCGGTCTTGGCGAGTTGAAACCCTCCGCCGGATCGGTGCTGTTCATCGAGAATGTCGGCAATCTGGTGTGCCCCGCCCTCTTCGATCTCGGCGAAGCCTGGCGCGTCGCCATTCTCAGCGTCACGGAAGGCGACGACAAGCCGCTCAAATATCCACATATGTTCCGCGCCGCCCATCTCATGCTGCTCAACAAGATCGATCTGTCGGCGCATGTGCGGTTCGATCCCGAGCGCGCCATCGCTCACGCCCGCGCGGTGAACCCGGATATCGAAGTGCTGAAAGTATCCGCGCAAACCGGTGAAGGCATGGACCGCTGGTTCGACTGGATTGCCAAAGCCCACAACGATGTCACCGCCGGAGTGTTCGCGTGAGGGTTATTTTCACAGAGCCGTTCAGCCGCCGGATCACTGTGGTCTACGCGCTTCTGCTTACGGGCAACGCGGCGGCATGGCTGTGGGGCATAGCACTCTTCGGCAGCAATCCCGTGCTCATCGGCACCGCGGTTCTGGCCTATGTGCTGGGCTTGCGCCACGCGGTAGATGCCGATCACATCGCGGCCATCGACAACGTTACCCGCAAGCTCATGCAGCAGGGCCAGAAGCCCGCGACGGTGGGGCTGTGGTTTTCGCTCGGTCACTCCACTGTGGTCGCGCTTGCCTGCGCCGCCATTGCGGTTACCTCCGTCACGTTGCGTGCGCATTTCGCGGCCCTGCGCGATATCGGCAGCCTCGTCGGTACCGGCGTGTCCGCGGGCTTCCTGTTCATCATCGCCATGGCCAACATTGTCACCTTAATTTCCATTTGGCGCGCATTCCGCCGCGGGCGTGCCGACCGGCAGGCCGATGCCGGGAACGATCTGCCCGGCGGAATCCTCATGCGTATTCTAAAACCCATGATGGCGGTGATCGCGCGGCCGGAGCAGATGTACCCGCTGGGGTTTCTCTTCGGTTTAGGTTTTGACACCGCCAGCGAGGTGGGCCTCCTCGGGATTTCCGCCAGCCAGGCGTCACATGCCGTGCCGTTGTGGACGATCATGGTGTTCCCGGCGCTCTTCACCGCCGGCATGTCGCTGATCGATACGACAGATGGCCTCTTCATGGTGGGCGCCTATGGCTGGGCGCTAGTGAAGCCAATGCGCAAGCTGATCTACAACTTCACCATCACGCTGTTTTCGATTCTGGTTGCGCTCATCATCGGCGCACTGGAAGCGCTCAACCTCATCGCCGATCGCTTTGCCCTGAATGGCGCGTTCTGGAAGTGGGTTGCCAACCTCAACGATCACTTCGGCGCTCTCGGCTGCGCGGTCATTCTGACGTTGCTGGGCTGCTGGGCACTGTCCGCCACGCTCTCGCGCACCGCCGCCAACAATGCTGACGCCGCAAATGCCCGCATTATCTCCTGACGTTTCTATTCGGAGGCCGTGAGAAGCTTGCCTCCCAACGATAACCTGTTGTTATCGATATTCGCTGTCGCCCCACATATCCAAATCATGATTTTCCAACAATATCGGCTTAATGCAGCGGACAATATTATTTGCTGCACAGATGTTCCTGAGCAAGGCGCTGGAGCGCAGTCCATTCGCCTATCAAAGTGCTACAGTTGGTCCGGCGCGATCACTACACTGGGGTCATCGGCCCGAACTGCACCATTTAGTGAGTTGGGGTGGACGTTACGCCTACGGGCCCAATCCGCGAGATTTGCCGGACGGCACGTTGTGTCGTTGCGCAACGTTCGAAAATGGTGGGGTCAATTGTCTCATTGATCGTAGTTGTCGTCCTATTCCCATTTATAATCGGATCCGCCCCAATCAACCTGTAGTGGGCCAACGTCGATCCGACAACGCATAACAGGGGAAGAAAGGTATTCTCTGCTTTCAGCCAGACAACATCGGGCCCCGCGCGTGGAAACTGGATATCCGCGACGATGACTATCCTGTGGTGTACGTGGACGAGCGCATTCCGGACACCCGTGCATGGGTGAAGACCGACCCGACTTTTTTGGCACGGGCTTTTTCGAGCCTGCCATGTTCGCTGATGGTCTCGGTGATGAAACGATCGAAATTCAGCGTCAGGAAATGATCGTGGCGATAAGTCCAATGCGGCCGTGCATTGCGCCAGCGCTTGATCGCCCAAACCATGTGCCTATCCTTTGCTTCGTAGCAAATGAACACGATGGCGCCCTTGCGTTCATCGGCCGTCAGCACTTTCTCTGTGCGATAGTAAAATCGCACAAGCGCACAGGCTCCTGACAAAATCCGTCTCGTATCTTCATTGTGATAGAGCCGTGATGCTGAAACGCATGGGCGTGCCCTGCGGGGCTAGGCTCTATGGCGCATCAGCGCCACCGAACCAGCACGCCGTCTAGCCATAGACGGCACTACACTCACGCGCCAATTCGTGCTTTTTTTGGATTTGCCTTTAGGAATTCAGCAGCGTCGGTTTTCAGAACCTCGGCCAATTTCGCAATAACCTTTATGCTCACATAGAACTTGCCCTTTTCGAGCTGGCTTAAATAGCTGCGACTGATCCCAGCTTCATAAGCCAGTGCATCTTGGGACAAGCCGCGCGCATTGCGCAGTCTTCTGAGGTTTTGAGCGAATGTTTCCCGCAAATCCATGCGGAAATCGAAGCCTGTTGCTCGATATACCGCACCTCGATATACTAAACAAAATGGGGCGGTTGACCTGCCGGGCTGCCCTACTCTGATGTTTGAGGGGCACTATGGGAATATCTCATCACCTACGTGGGGACTTTATTGTTGCCACTGTTCTTGTGGCCGCTGCGCTTGGGTCCACTCTTGCTGCCGGGTACCTATTCTCACAAATGCGGACTTGCGTACGGCCTGAGCCAACGATCGAAAATTTAGGGCTTATAACAACACCTCCCGCTTCTTCAGTTACAGCAACTCTCCCTACACAATCTACGGCAGTCTCGAAGCCAGTAGGATCATTATCACCGACTCCGAATAAGATTATCCAGCCTGATGCCATATCAACGAAGATTGCCAAGCTAGAAACGGCCGGGATTAGATTTCCAATGGGAATGAGTCTGACTGAATTCAAAAGCACATATTCTGAGGCGCAATGTTTTGAGATAGGCCCACGGGTATCATGCGAGTTGACAGCGCCGCCGGCTGATAGCTGTCCAACGCCAACCTACATTTGCCAAAGCGTGCGTTATATATTTACAAACGATATTCTTGTTGGTTTTACCGCGAGTTATGAATCGTCAGCATGGCACGCTCTGGTGGAACAAGCCGAAAAGGCTTTTGGTGCGTCACGGACAACGTCGGTGCCGGAAACGCCCCCGCTGACGATATCGAGTGAGACGTTTATTTGGAACCTGACGCCCGACACGCTTTCATTTGCGCAGTTCACGGGAACTGACCTTAACGGCGCCCCTATTGCTGATCCGTTTCTGATTGCCTACGGGCAGCCCGAAACCGAGAAATCTCCTACGTGCGACAGCGGCTGCGATTCGTCTGAAGCGGAGCCCGAGCCTGATGAAAGCTCCACTCCCGCACAAAGCGGTAGTTGGCCCGACAGCCAGCAACTTGATGATCCTAGTTCGAGCGAAACAGCAGGTTCAGATGCGCCACAATGAAATTCCGAATTGTCAGTCGCAAGCTTCAGGAGGAGAAACAGGCGCAATTTCAATTTGATCGGCTTTTGTTGAGCGCCGTTTCCTTATCGCTTCCTTTATGTGCTCAGGCATGGTGGCCTCGAAGTAGGCATCGCCGAGACCGCTGTCAGCTTCCCGGAAATCGTCGTCATCGAACCTGGCACCGGCAAGTTTATTTTTCTTCACAAATATTCCCTTTTTCTTTGCTCCTAGCCGCTGAACATAGGCTGCCAGTCGCCGTACTTACTCCTACATAAGGAGGAAACAAAAAAAGACAATGTAGCAATGTTACCGCCAAAGGTACTGCATATTCCTATACGCACATTTACAATTTCAGCCTCCAAGTATTCCCGTGAGGGACACCAGCAACATCAAGCAGTGCCACTTCCGCGGCGGTGCCCAATTAACAGCGCAGACAGCACCGAAGGATTTAAGACCGCCTCGCAGTCACGTCTCTGTTGGCCTATCAAAGCCGCATCTTGGTGCTTTAAAATGGCATTTCAGCGTTAATACCGTCAGTGCCGTCAGAGATTGCACTATAGCGCACAGCCTTATCAGCGGAGTCTGACGGTACTGACGGTACGTTCGATGGCTCAAGCACAATGATCCGCTCGCCTTTCGTGCCCCGTCTCCCGTCGAGGGCAAAATTATGGCCGAGCTTTCGAAGGCCTGCTTCCCACCTCCTAACTCGCCTCATGAGATGATTCGGCGTCCTGGGCAAATCTCTATCAAAGGTTCCACCGTCCAATTTACGAAGCTCAAGTAGAAGCTCAGTGGCGGTACCACTCCAGCAGTGCTGTTGTTCGTCTGAAAATCTTGCCAAAAGAGAGGCAATGGGATCATCGTGAAGCATTGTGAAACTTGCGTCGTCCCCTCGCGAAATTAGAAGTTCGGCAAACTCTCCAGGCGGCCACCCAAATGATTCCGAGCATGCTTCAACCCATAAAGCGAAGTCGGCCATTCGCGGAAGAGCCTTCAATCGCACATTTTTCCGGTTAGCCAGCCCGCGAGACACAGCTTGGTATAGCGCTCCCAAAATAAGTGGTAGTTCTTCGTCCAAGCTCTGGAAGAGTTCTGTTTCGCTTTTTCTTTTCATGATCGGGTCAAGGCGAATGGCGACCATCCGATTTAGAAGATCCGGTTTTGTGGCAAAGTCCGGAATACCATTGAGGAGTTGCGGACGCTTAACACTAAGAATGCATTCGCTATCATCGCTGTAGAGCTTGCGCACCGAGAAACCAGCCCCTGTGGAGATTTGGCACAAGGCATCGGAAATGTTCGGCCTTAAGCTGCTAACATTATCCCATGCCAGCACCCAGCTATTTTGTGCTGCTATCATAATATCCCGTTCGCTCTGCTGAAGCATGCGGATGCCGGCAACATTCGGATCCAGTAAAGAACGGAGCAATTTTGTGATCGTGGATTTCCCGCAGCCTTCGCCCGAATTAATGCAAAGAATCGCATATGGAGGCTGGGGGGATAAAGCACCTACAAGCCAACCAAGTATCAATTTAAAGGAACTATCATCTACGTTCATGTAATGCTTGAGTTGCGAGATTTCACCGCCAAGCTGTGGCTTTGGCAATGCCCTCATTCCTTTTGGTCGAAAGAATCGAACCGGGCACTCCGAGGCTTCTAGGATGCGCCAGCCGTACGCGTCTATCGACACCACTTGTCGAGTGTCGTCACCAAGATCAATGTAAACGCTATTGTCTGCGGCCGCGAACCTTACCCACGGCTCATAAACAATCTGTGGCGCGTTGGCTTCAAGGCAACGGATCGCAGCCTTAAGGGATCCCGGACTTGGTACGGCTTTGGAATAATTTCCGGTGCCTTTTATTGGCTTCTTGTTTAGCCGACCGTACTCGCAAATTAGAAAATCTTTGAACTCTTCGCTGTCTACCTTGCAGTTCCCGATATTGCCGTTCCGTTTGATAGACGCCCAAGCCTCGCCATCTGGGCTACGCCAAAAATACTCCTTCATGCCGAGGCGAAAAAGTTCGTCTGCTTGGTTGGGCTTACAGGCAGTGTCGGCGTCTACGTCCGAAGTTTGCTGAACATTGGCTGTCGAACGGTCCTTAGAAATGCTCTCAAAGCCCATTGCGGCCTCCCCTAACGCGCTCCGCCGCCTTTTTTGCGTCGTAAACTTCAAGCTCCGCGGCAGACCACCGAGCCGACCGGCCAACATGGATCGGCAGAGGGAATAGTTCGCTGTTCATAAGCTTGTAGATGGTGCTCTTGCTCAATCCATAACGGTCCTTGACGCTGTCCAGTCGAAGAAATTGTGTAGGCATTGGGGCCCTCCTTTGGGGTCCCAAATCATTGCGTCACGACCGAAATTAGAGAATGTGAACCGCCAAAAGCCGGCTCGGTTCAGCTGGATCGCTATCACGACGAGACCGTGTCAAGTTGTTTACCTTGGTCCGCGTTGCAACGTGATGCCTGACCAGACTCGGTATCGGTCGGATCGGATCCTGCGCAATAGTCTCCCCAACACCGCATAAGACCAATTCGCCGACGCAGCATGTTGCCTCGCCGGTAAGCAGCCTCGGCCTTGTTGGAAATGGTGTGCGCCAGCGCCTGTTCCAGCACTTGGTTCGGATAGGTCGTACAATCAGCGCCCCAGTCCCGGAAAGTCGATCTGAAGCCATGCGCGGTGACGTCAACCCGCATTCGCCTTAGAACGGCGCTAAGGGCCATGTTGGATAGTGGCCCCCCGTTCTTCATACCGGGGAAGACAAACTCGCCCGCCTTTGTCAGCCACAATTCCTTCAGAAGCAGGCAGGCTGGTTCCGAAAGCGGAATTACATGCTCCTTTTTTCCTTTCATGCGATGCGCCGGCACGGTCCACAGGCTTTCTTGTAGATCAACTTCAGCCCATCTGGCGCCGAGCACTTCCTGGGTTCGCGTCGCGGTCAAAATACAAAGTTCGAGCGCTCGCGGCCCTAGTCCATTCTGGTCCCTCAGATCCTTCATGAATTCAGCAATATGCAAGTACGGCAATGCTTTGAAATGCTTTTGCTGGCGACTTGGGCTGGAAAGTACGTTGATCAGGTTGCCATGCCAAATAGCGGGATTTTGAATAGATCGAAGGTCTTGCGTGGCAGCCCATGCCAGAACCCGCTCGATTCGCGCCCGGATACGACGCGCAGTCTCAGGAATAAGCGTCCATATCGGATTGAGCACTCCACAAACTGCTTTTACGTCGATATCAGCAACAGGAAGCGAGCCGATCCGCGGATAGACATATTTTGAAAGTGTCGAACGCCATTGGTCCGTATGTTTCTCATTGCTCCAGGTTCTGCGGTGAGCGGCTATGTATTGTTCCGCGCACTCTCGAAATGTTGGCGGTTGAGCCAGAGCCTTTTGCTCATTCTGGCGGAGTCTACGGCGTTCATCAATCGGATCAATTCCCTGTTTGAGCAGCTTGCGCGCCTCAAGTGCGAGGTTCCGGGCTTCGGCCAAGGTGACATCAGTCACCGACCCTAAACCCATCATTCTAGAACGGCCGAATAACATGAAGCGAAACATCCAGGACTTACTGCCGCCGGGCGCCACGCGTAGCCAAAGGTTGTTGCCGTCGGCGCAAAGACCCAACTCTTGACGGCTGACAACGCCTCGCACTGTTAGGCGATTGATTTTCTTGGCCATGCCCACAAACCTGCCCACAAATTGGTACCGGCTCTGGCCGGACCATGACGGACAGCGTCAGATCACGACCAGAACACGGCCAAATGTTTTTTCAGGTTTAGGGCAGATATTTTACGGCACCGGACTTACCAGGACTTCAGTCTGTCGGACTCTCTGTCCGCCACTGCTTATTCCTGCTCGTTTTTCACTTCGTCTTTCGTGATCGGCACGTATTCGCTGCGCGGATAGCGAATGCCATGCTTCACCGTAACGCTCACGCTGCGGACATTTGAAATATTGTCGAGCGGGTTCTTTTCCAGCACCACGAAATTGGCGAGCTTGCCGGCCTCGACTGTCCCGATGCTCGCCTCTTGTCCAACCGTTCGCGAGCCAACCAGCGTGGCCGAGCGGATGGCGTCCAGCGGCGTCATGCCAGCCTTATTCACCAGCAATTCGAGTTCGGAATCAATGGCGGAATAGCTATCTTTCCAATCTGCTTCGCCGTCGGTTCCAGTCGAGATCGGAATATCCGCGCGGTAGGCTTCACTTGTTATCTCTTCGGCTAGGGCCAGCGTACAATAAGGCGGCGGATTGGCGTTCGGAATACGCCACATCTCCTCATACACATAGACAGTGGCGTCCAGAATTGTGCCGTTGCGCTTCATGTTCGCGAACAACTGGTTCATTTCCGCATTGGGCTGCGCGAGTTTTGCGGCATCGACCGGAGCGCGATTGTGATATTCCGCCGGCATCGGGTTCGATACTTGGTAGCCCAGCATGCAGGCGTGGCTCATCACGTCGACACCCGCGCCGACATCGTCACTCGGGCGTGCGGGAAAGACCGCCGCGTGGGCCCATACAAGCATGCCCTGTTTGTGCGCTTCGGCCGTGATGGCGGTGACGAGCGATGCAGGAAGATCGGCATAGATTTTGATCGCGGTCGCTCCGGTGCCTTTCGCCGCGGCAATCGCGAGGGGCATGTTGGTCTGCGCCGTAATCGCCTGCATCCACGGCACTTCGCCGGGTGTACGCCCACGTGTCGCCTGCGCCACACGCGGATCCTTGAAAAACTCCGGCCCCGCCATCAGTGCTGCATAATAGATATCGGGCGACGGAATTTCATCGAATTCCGCTTCGCGCTTCAGTTCTCCCAGCAGACGCGTATCGCCCGCCATATCGCGCACTGTGGTGACGCCACTGTAAAGATCGCGACGCAGATAGGCTTTGGCATCCGGCGGATCGGCAACGGTTGCCAGGTGCACATGGCTGTTGATGAGTCCTGGGATGATGAACTTGCCATGGATATCGATGACTTCGGCATTTGCAGGCGCCGTGAAACCGCGAGCCGGCTGAACCGCAACAATTCGTGCGCCTTGGGTAACAATCGCCATGTCCCGTTTGAGGCCGGCGCCGGTTCCATCGATCAGCGAGGCGCCGAGATAGACAATGGGCTTTTCAGAAACGGGATCAGCAGCAAAAGCGACCGAACATGCCGACATTAGTGCCGCCGTGAGTACGGCGCCCAGAATTCTGATCACCGCTTTGCTCCATCAAGCTTTTCACGCCAGAGAATTGCCATCTCGCCGAGCATGAGATTATCGGATTTTATAAATCCCAGCGCGGCGTTGCGGACAAAGGCTTTGTCCTTTTCACGCGTCAGATACTCGACGGGTGACTTTCCATCGATACGGGCGAGGAGGAAAGCGGCCAGCAAAGGCGCCGCCCGGGCGTCAACTGCTTCGAACTGCTCCCACGAAACACCGGAGAGATAAGCCTCTTTCAACTGCGCGAACGATTGCAGATAAGCTTCGCGATGTTCGGGATGCCAGACACATTTCAAAAGTAGATGGTTGAGGCAGAAAGCGAGGTCGAAAGCCGGATCGCCATAACAGGCCGTCTCGGCATCGAGGATCATCGGGCCGTCCGGGCCACACAAAATATTCTTCGGGCTGAAATCTCCGTGCATCAGCGCAATACGCGATTTGGCCACGTCATTGGCGATTGCGCGAATACGGGAGGCGACATCCGGATGCTTTTGCGCCGCATAAAGAAGATACGGCTCAAGCCGCAGAGCAAGAAACTGCGTGCCATTTGAAAATCGGTAGGCGACATCGTCGCGCTCCGCGGTCGCCGCGTGAATTCGAGCCAGTGCAGCGCCGACGCTTGTTGCGAAAGCGGGATCGGCAACGCCGTGCGCAAGCTGCGCCTTCCACACCGGATATTGTTCCGGTGGATAGAATGGCATCACGAACAGGTGGCGCTTGCGGTCTTCGCCGAGAACATCCGGCACCAGACGTGGATCGACTTCGCCGGCCAGTTGCAGCCACTCCACTTCGGTGTGGGACCGCTCAACCGGCGCGCGCCAATCTGCATCCACGCGCAGCTTGGGCAATGCGCGCTTCACACAGAACTGCCGGCTTCCGATATTGGCGCGATAAACGTCGCAGGAGACGCCGCCATCCAGTCTTTCGATTACGATTTTCTCGCCCGCCTTCAGGATTGCCATTTCGCCGAGCGCGGCTTCGATGTCATGAAGATCGTCAACCATCTGGCGGATTCATCTTTGGCACGTCACACTTGCGGCAAGAGGATATTCCACCATGACGTCTTACCTGACATTTTTCGTCAAGACCGAGGATGGCCCAAGTGTGTTCGTGCGCGACTATGCGCCCGACAAGCCTTCCGGCAAGCTCCCCGTTATCTGCCTGCACGGCCTGACGCGCAATTCCGCGGACTTTGAAGCGGTAGCGCCTGCGATCGCACAAACGGGGCGGCGCGTGATCACGGCGGACATGCGCGGACGCGGGCAGACGGGCAACGACATCAACCCTCAGAACTATCGGCCAGACGTTTATGCACGCGATGTGACCGGCATACTGGATACGCTGGATATTCCGCGAGCCGTTTTCATCGGAACGTCGATGGGTGGAATTATCACGATGATTTTGGCAGCGACCGCACGCGAACGCATTGGCGCTGCCGTGCTCAACGACATCGGGCCAGAACTCGATCCGAAAGGGTTGATGCGCATTGTCAGCTATGTCGGGAAAACCGGTCCGCTGCCATCATGGGACGCGATGATCGCGGCTATTCGTGAAACGCAAGGTTCGGCATTTCCCGATGCCGGCGATACGTTCTGGCGCACGTTCGCACAGCGCGTTGCGCGCGAGTTGCCCGATGGGCGGGTGGAGTTTGCCTACGACCCCGCGATTGCCCTGGCGCTCGCGACGCCTCCCAAAACGCCGCCGCCGAGCATGGTGCCGACGTTCCAGGCGCTGGCGACAGGCCCAGTTCTGGCGGTGCGCGGCGAACTCAGCGATATCCTGTCGCCGGCCGGGCTGGCGGTCATGATGCGGCTGAAGCCGGACCTGAAAGTCGAGGAAATACCGCGCGTAGGGCATGCGCCCACGCTGGAAGAACCGGCGGCATGGGGCGCCGTTTCGGAATTTCTTATCGTGGCGCCCTGAGCTAGGTAGGAAAAAGCCAGTCTAAATGCCCGTTCAGGTTGCCGTTTGCCTCGCTTTCCATTTGGAAACCTATTGCCGTCATTGTAAGGACTGGGGAGCGACGAGGCGCCACAGCGCCAGCCGGCCGCTGGGTAGGCGGATCAGGCTAACAGGTTGAGAAGGCTATGAAATCGGGGATTGCCAGCAGCCTGGACCTCAACCGTCGCCTGGATCCCGTTCGGGAAGTGATCTCCGCGAACCGACATCTGTTCGCCGTGGCCTTCGGCTTCAGCGCGGCTATGAGCATCCTGTCGCTGACCGTCTCCTTCTACATGCTGCAGGTCTACGACCGGGTGCTGACCAGCCGCAGCATCGAGACGCTTATCCTTCTCACCATCATCGCCGTCGGCGGCGTAAGTGTTTTTGCAGCGCTCGACGCCTTGCGCCTGCGCCTTCTGGTGCGGACAGGCATGAAGATCGGCGACGCGCTGGCGCCGCGGGTTCTGCGCGCCATGGTTTCGTCATCGGCGCAAATTGGCGGCCCGGCCGCGCGCCAGGGACTTCGCGATGTAGACACAATCCGCAATTTCATCGGCAGTCCGGGGTTCGGCGCGCTTCTGGATGCGCCATTCTTGCTGCTGTTTCTTATCGTGCTGTTTCTGCTTCATTGGGCTTATTTCGTCATTGTGCTGGTCGGCGGTGCAATTCTCATCGGCATCGCCGTTACCGATCAATATATGACGAGCCGCACGCTGACACGGTCCATCGCCGTTTCCATCAAGTCTCACAATTTCGCGGAAGACGGATTGCGCAATGCCGACGTGCTGGAAGGCATGGGCATGTCGCACACCTTTACCACGCGCTGGCGCGGACATTGGCTGGACTCGCTGAAACTGAGCCTTGCGTCTACCGACAAAGATTCGCTGCTCAACGGCATTTCGAAAGCGGTGCGCCTGATCATTCAGATCGTCCTGCTCGGCGTCGGCGCGCTTCTGGTTCTGGACTATCACGCATCCGGCGGCGTCATGATCGGTGCATCCATTCTCGGCAGCCGCGCACTGGCGCCGATTGAGGCCACGGTTGCGACCTGGAAAAGCATCGTTGCCGTGCGCGGTGCTTGGACCCGCGTCGGCGAACTGCTGGAGCGCGCGCCCAAACGCGAAGAAGGCATGCCCCTTCCCGCCCCGACCGGGCGGCTTGAAGTGCAGCGTGTGGGATACATGCCGCCCGGCGCACGCAAGCCTATTCTGAACAGCGTGAGTTTCGATCTTCAACCAGGCGATTCCGTCGGTGTTATTGGGCCGTCGGCGTCCGGCAAATCGACGCTTACGCGTTTGCTCGTCGGCGCATGGCCTTGCACCGCCGGTTCGGTCCGGCTTGACGGCGCCGACATCTACGCGTGGCCGCGGCAGGAACTCTCGCACTACATCGGTTACCTGCCGCAGGACGTCGAGCTGTTCACCGGCACGGTGCGCGACAATATCGCCCGGTTAACAGAAGGCAGCCCGGAAGCCATCGTGCGTGCGGCGCGGCTGGCCAACGCGCACGAGATGATCCTCGCGTTGCCCAATGGCTATGACACTGAAATTGGCGAGAACGGGCAGAAACTTTCCGGCGGACAGCGCCAGCGTATCGGCATCGCGCGCGCGCTTTATGGCGATCCCAAGCTGATCGCACTGGACGAGCCGAATTCCAATCTGGACGCCACCGGAGAAGAGGCGCTAGCCGCGACTCTTGTGGAACTGAAGAAGCTTGGCGTGACCGTGATCGTTGTGGCGCATCGGCCCAGTATTCTGGGTAGCGTGGACAAGATGCTTGTGATGCGCGACGGACTGGTGGAAGCGTTTGGTCCACGCGATGAAGTGATGCGCAAATTCACGCGAGGAGCGCCGCAACGCGCGCAAGGCGGCGCACCGCCCGCGCCGCAGACCAATGTCGTGTCGCTATCGGCCGCGATGACCTATCCGGCGGAACCGCCCAAGGATGGCAAGCCGTGAGCGAAGCCAAGCGTCAACCCGATCCGCGCACAGGCTGGAATACATTCGGCGTCAAGGCATGGCTGGAGAAGTCGCGCGAGACGTTTGAGAAGCATGTCGATACGCTGGTGGCGCCGGGTAACGACCCAACACTGTCCTTTGCCGACACGCATAAAGTTGTGCGCGTTGGCGGCATTGTTGTCCTTGTTTTTGTGGTGGGATTTCTGGGCTGGGCGGCCGTTGCACCGCTCGACAGCTCGCTGCAAGCCGGCGGCGTGATTGTGGTCGCGTCTCATCGCAAGACGATCCAGCACCTTGAAGGCGGCATTGTTCGTAGCATTCTGGTCGCCGATGGTCAGCGCGTGCGCCCGGGGCAGCCGCTGATCGAGATGGATGTGACGCAGGCCCAGGCGTCTCTAGATATGCTGGATTCAGAGGGTGCCAGTCTGGAAGCCCAGGAAGCACGCCTTCTGGCGGAACGCGACAGTGCGCCGAACATCACGCTCCCGCCCGATCTTGTGGCGCGCAAGTCTGACCCGAAAATCGCGCAAATACTGCAGGGCGAAGAAAACGCGTTTCAAACACGCCGCGAAGATTTGGCGCAACAGACAAGCATTCTGCAGCAGCGGATCGACGAGAACGGCCGCGTGATCGCCGGCTATCAAAAGGAACAAGGCGCGCTTGAAACGCAAATCCAGTTGATCCAGCAGGAAACCGATGCGGTTCAGACGCTGGTCACCAAAGGGCTCGAACCTGTGCCACGGCTGCTGGCGCTGCAGCGGCAAACCGCCGACCTCTCCGGCCAACGCGGGGAGCTGATTGAAAAGATCGCGCAGGTTCGGCTGAACACTGGCGAGACCCAGTTGCAGATGGTGAACCTGAAGAACCAGCATCTGGACGATGTGCTGAAGGATCTGCGCGATGTTCAAAGCAAACGCTACGACCTGACGGCACGGCTGCGGGCGGCGCGCGACATATTGAATCGCACAACGCTTGTGGCGCCGGTTGCCGGTACTGTGACCGAACTTGCCGTGCATACCAAAGGCGCTGTCATCCGTCCCGGCGACACGGTGATGGAGATCGTTCCCGATAACGATCAGCTTGAAATTGAGGCGCACGTAAGCCCGGAAGATGCCGACGACGTTTATGTCGGCATGACGGCAAAGATCAGCATGGGCGCCTACAAGCAGCGCCGCTTGCCAATGATGACGGGCATTGTGACGAATGTGTCCGCCGACCGGATCACGGATCAGCGCACCGGGCAGGCCTATTTCAATGCATTGATCAGCGTGGACCGTGCCATGCTGAAAGAATATCCGGACGCGCGCATCATTCCCGGCATGCCCGTGGAAGTGGCCCTGGAGACAGGTTCGCGCACAGCTTTGAGCTACTTCATCGAGCCGGTGAGCGACGTGATCCGCAAGGGCATGCGCGAAAAATAGCAGCCACCCACTTCGCGCCGCGAGGTTTACGAACGCCCCTTCCCGTCTATGATGCGGCCTCAAGCAGAATGCCATCAAGGCATCGGCGCTTAAGGGGGAAACATGGCGTTCTGGAACCGCAAGAAGCCCATCGACGTGGCGGGCTCGGCTGACGAAACAAAGCGCCTGAAGCCGACGCTGAGCTGGTGGCATCTGGTTGCCATGGGCGTTGGCGCCATTGTGGGCACCGGAATCTATACGCTGACCGGCATTGGCGCCGGGCTGGCGGGACCCGCCGTCATCCTTTCCTTCGCGCTTTGTGGTGTGATCTGTGCCTGTGCGGCGTTCTGCTATGCCGAAATGGCAACCATGATGCCGGCGGCGGGCAGCGCTTACACCTATACCTATGTGGTGCTGGGCGAATTGCTGGCCTGGATCGTGGGCTGGAGTTTAATCCTGGAATACACAGTCGCCGCTTCCGCGGTGGCTGTCGGCTGGTCGGCGCACGTGGCCGAGTTCATCCAGGCGGCGGGCTGGCCCGTGCCGGATCAACTGCTGCACGGGTTCATGTCAGGTGGGCTCGTCGATTTACCGGCGGTCATCATTTCGGCGGCCGTTACCGTTCTCCTTATTATCGGCACGCGCGAGAGCGCGACGATCAACCTGTTTCTCGTCGCTATCAAGATTCTGGCGTTGATCCTATTCGTCGCGCTGGCCGCACAGTCTTTCGATCCGGCGCGCTTCCATCCCTTTGCACCATTCGGACTCACAGCCCATGTCGATCCGGACGGCGTGAAGCGCGGGGTGCTCGCGGCGGCGGCGCTCATATTCTTCGCCTTCTACGGTTTCGATACAGTCTCGACCGCTGCCGAAGAAACCAAGAACCCTTCTCGCGATCTTTCGCGCGGGATTATGGGTTCGATGGTCTTGTGCACCGCGATTTATGTCGCGGTCGCAGCCGCGGCGCTCGGCGCGTCGTCTTATCTGGATTTTTCTAAAACTGGTGCGCCGCTAGTTTATATTCTGAATTCTCTTCATCACATGTTTGAGGCACAGGTTGTGGCAGGTGCTGCCATCGTGGCGTTGCCAACCGTTATACTTGTCCTGATGTACGGCCAAAGCCGCATTTTCTTCGTGATGGCGCGTGACGGATTGCTGCCGCAAGAGCTTTCCACAGTACACAGAACACGTGGCACACCCGTTCTGATGACGGCAATAACGGGCCTGGTGGTGGCGGGGATCGCGGCCACGCTCAAGCTCGACCAGATCGCATTACTGGCCAATGCAGGCACGTTATGCGCATTCATCGCGGTGGCGGTTTGCATGCTGGTGCTGCGGGTGCGCGATCCCAACCGGCCGCGCGTATTCCGGACACCGTTGCCGTGGGTCATTGGACCTGTGTGTATCATCGGCTGCCTTTACCTATTCCTGAACGGCTTGCCGCAGTTCACGCAGTGGTGGTTCGTGGTCTGGAACAGCATCGGCCTCGTGCTCTATCTGCTTTATGGCGCATGGCGCAGCAATCTGGCGCGCGCGGCAAAGGACGCTGCGCCGTGACAATGCCGGACGGCGGCACGAAACGCCGCATGGGGTTGGTCGTCACCGCTTCCGCGGCGGGTACGGTTTTCGAGTGGTACGACTTCTTCATCTTCGGCTCACTGGCGGCGATCATTGCCAAACATTTCTTCGCAGGCGTCAGCGAGGCGGAGAGCTATCTTCTGGCGCTGCTGACGTTTGCGGCCGGGTTCGCGACGCGGCCCGTCGGCGCCGTGGTGTTCGGCTGGTTCGGCGATCGCGTCGGACGCAAGCGCACATTCCTTGTCACCATCACCATCATGGGTCTTGCCACCTTCGCGGTGACATTCCTGCCCGACTACGCGGCAATCGGCGTGGCCGCGCCCTATCTTCTGGTCGCGCTGCGCGTGCTGCAGGGCTTCGCGCTCGGCGGCGAATATGGCGGAGCGGCGATCTATGTTGGCGAACACGCCAGCAACAAACGGCGCGGCCTGGCGACCGGCTGGATCAACACGGCCGCAGGCCTTGGCCTTCTACTGGCGCTGATCGTGATCCTGACAACGCGCACGCAGATGGGCGAAGAGGCATTTGCGGCATGGGGCTGGCGTATCCCGTTCGGCGTTTCGCTGTTGCTGCTTCTGGTCTCGCTTTGGATACGGTTGCGCCTGGACGAGTCGCCGTTGTTCCAGAAAATGGTGGAAGACGGTACACGCTCGAAAGCGCCGCTCAAAGAAGCCTTCTTGCGCTGGGCCAATCTGAAAATCGTGCTGCTGGCGCTGGTGGGTTTTCTCGCGGGGCAAGGCGTCGTCTGGTACGCCGCCCAGTTCTATACGCAGTTCTTCATGGAGCACCTACTGAAGGTCGATCCGCACACGACAAACTATCTGATGATGATCGTGACCGCGGCGAGCATTCCGCTCTACGTTTTCTTCGCGTGGCTTTCAGACATAATCGGCCGCAAGCCGATCATGCTGCTTGGGCTTTTCATGGTGGCCGCCGGATCGTTCATCGGCTTTCAAATGCTGACCCAAGCCGCCAATCCGGCGCTGGCGCGCGCGACGGCAACGTCACCTGTCACGGTTATCGCGGCCCCGGAAGATTGTTCTTTCCAGTTCGACCTGATCGGGAAAGCAAAGTTCGTGACGTCCTGCGATATCGCCAAGAGCGTTCTGGCGAATGCTGGCGTCACATACAACAATGACGCTGCGCCGGCCGGTACGTTTGCCCACGTGCATGTGGGCATGAGCGACATCCCGTCGCCGGACGGCCGCGCGCTAAGCGCAAGCGATCTGGAAGCAGCGCGCAAACATTTCGAAGGCCAGATTTCCACTGCGCTGACCCAGGCAGGTTACCCCGCAGCAGCCGATCCCGCGCAAATGAACGTGCCCCGCGTTCTTGGGATCCTGATGTTTTTCATCGTGGCGGCGACGGCGCTTTACGCGCCACAGGCCGCGGCGCTGGTTGAGTTGTTTCCCACGCGCGTCCGCTATAGCGCATTGTCGGTGCCTTATCACATCGGCGTGGGGTGGTTCGGCGGCTTTCTGCCGGCGCTCTCGTTCGCCATCGTGGCGGCGACGGGAAACATCTATGCTGGGCTCTGGTATCCGGTAATTGTTGCCGGCATCGGTTTTCTGGTGACGCTGCTTTTCATTCCTGAAACGCGCGGACGCCGCATCGACACGTAACGCTATTTCACTTCAACGGGAACGCCGGGCTCTCGTTTGGAAGGATGGATGACCAATGCGGTCTTGACGCTCGCGACATTTTTGGAGGCTGTGAGCGTGTCAGTGATGAATGATTGGAAAGACGAAAGATCTTTCGCCACGCATTTAAGGAGAAAATCCACTTCGCCCGACAGCATGAAACATTCGCGGACGGCAGGCCACGAGCGGATCTGTTCTTCGAACCGCTTGAGGTCGGCTTCAGCCTGGCTGGCGAGGCCTACGAAAACAAACCCGGTGACTTCAAAACCGAGTTGCCTGGCATCCAGATCGGCGTGATACCCCTTGATGTAGCCGGCCTTCTCCAAGGCGCGCATACGGCGCAGGCAGGGCGGCGCGGTGATCTTGGCACGGCGGGAAAGTTCGACGTTGGTGATGCGGCCGTCGTCTTGCAGTTCGGACAAAATTCGCAGATCGATGGAATCGAGCTTGTGATGCTCCATGAGACGGTTCACCTGTGCGGTCGGCGGCCGGAATTTAGCTCTACTGCCCCCAGCCGCGCAATAATATTTCGAGGATAAGAAAGTTCGTGTCGCAGCCGGGACATAGTGCTTTGGCCGAGGCCTGCTGGGTGGTCACCGAAGGGTCCGCCGGCATGGAGAACCAGGCCCTAGGCCTGGCCGAACGGCTGCCCCTGCCGGTCGTGGTCAAACGGGCCGCCCTGGCACCCCCTTGGCGCTGGCTGGCGCCCCGCTCCGTCGGCAACGCGCTCCATCATCTCGCGGACGGTTCAGATCAGATTGCGGCGCCTTGGCCGCGTGTCGTCATCGGATGCGGGCGTCAAAGCATTCCGATAGTAATGGCCATCAAACGCGCCAGCGGCGGTCGTACGCTGGCCGTTCAGTGTCAGCACCCACGTACAAATCCCGCGAAATTCGATCTGATAGTTCCCCCTGAACACGATAGCCTGACGGGTGCGAATGTTTTTCCGATTCTCGGCAGTCCCAATCGCATAACACCCGAAAAGCTTCTCAAAGCGCGAAACCAGTTCACCCGGCTGTTCGAGCCGCTTCGTATGCCGCGAATAGGCGTCCTTATCGGCGGCAAAAGCCGCGCTTTCGCGTTCGGCGAAGAGGATATCGCTGCACTTTCGTCTGCGTTAAAAACCCTCACGAAAAGTTCAAGCCTGATGGTGCTGACATCGCGACGCACAGGCGACGCCAACGTCGCGCGAATCAAAGAGGCGCTCAGGGACTGCGATGCGTATTTCTGGGACGACTCCGGCGAGAACCCATATTTGGGCGTTCTTGCATGGTCAGACGCGTTTCTGGTCACAGCCGACTCAGTGAATATGGCATGCGAGGCAGCGGCTACTGGCAAACCTATCCACATATTCCCGTTGCGTGGCGGCGCTTCGAAATTCACCATGTTCCACCATGCGCTCGAACAACGCGGTATTTCTCGAACCTTCGAGGGCCAAATCGAGCAATGGGATTACGTGCCTTTGGATGAAACGGGCCGCGCGGCCAAGCGCATCAAAACGCTCCTTGACCAACGGCAGCCCGCCTCCGATATGAGGTAGCGAAGGGGCGGTTCGGCGGCGCGTTTAGCCGGAAGCGTTTCCGGCCGGCTTTCTCAAGGAGCGCAATGCCCGATTCTCACTTCAAAACCGTCATTCTCGGCAGCGGCCCCGCAGGCGCGACGGCCGCGATTTACGCGGCCCGTGCCATGCTGGAGCCTGCGATGATCGCAGGCATCCAGCCCGGCGGCCAGCTCACCATAACCACAGAGGTCGAGAATTATCCGGGCTTCGCAGAGGCCATTCAGGGGCCGTGGCTGATGGAGCAGATGCAGGCACAGGCCGAGCATGTCGGCACCAAAATGATTCAGGATACGATCGCCTCCGTCGATCTCGCCAAGCGTCCATTCACGCTGATCGGCGATTCCGGCGATCGCTACACGGCAGAGACACTCATCATCGCCACGGGCGCGTCGGCCAACTGGTTGGGGCTGGAATCCGAAGAGAAATTCAAAGGCTTCGGCGTTTCGGCCTGCGCGACATGCGATGGTTTCTTTTTCCGCGGCAAACGTGTTGCCGTTGTGGGCGGCGGCAATACCGCCGCGGAGGAAGCCTTATTCCTGACCAACTTCGCCGACAGGGTCACGCTGATCCACCGCCGTCCAACCTTGCGCGCCGACAAGACGAACCAGATGCGACTTGCCGCCAACCCGAAGATCGACATTATCTACGACACGGTGGTGGACGAAGTGATCGGCGCGGAAAATCCGCGCGCAGTGCAAGCGGTTAAACTTCGCAATATGCATAGCGGAAAATCCGAACAACTTGACGCGGACGGATTGTTCATCGCCATTGGCCATTCGCCGGCGACCGATTTGTTTCGCGGCCAGGTCGAGATGGACGATGACGGCTATATCAAGACCGCGCCGGATTCGACGCGCACAAGCGTGCCCGGCGTTTTCGCGGCAGGCGATGTGAAAGATAAGATTTTCCGGCAAGCCGTTACGGCCGCCGGAATGGGTTGCATGGCAGCGCTGGAAGCAGAACGGTTTCTGGCCGGCGCGCATTAGTTTGCACCCCTGAGGAGAGGGCATGGATTGGGATAAGCTACGCATCTTTCACGCTGTTGCATCGGCGGGAAGTTTTACGCATGCGGGGCAGATGCTGACGCTGAGCCAATCGGCGGTGAGCCGGCAGATCAGCGCGCTGGAAGAAGAAATCGTCACGCCCCTGTTTCAGCGGCACGCCCGCGGTTTGACGCTGACCGACGAAGGCGAGCTGCTCTATACGGCGGTAAGCGACGTTCTTTCTCGTCTGGCGGAAGCCGAAGAAGCCCTGAAAAATGTGCAGACCGCGCCGCGTGGTTCGTTGAAAATTACTTCCAGCCACGGCATCGGCACCTACTGGCTGCTGCCACGCCTAGCAGAGTTCATGCAGGAATGCCCCGAGGTGCAGGTGCATCTGCTGCTGGAAGACCGCGAACTCGATCTTGCGCAGCGCGAGGCGGATCTGGCGCTGCGAATGCGCGCGCCCGTGCAAGCCGATCTCATTCAACGCAAACTGTTTACGGCGCATTATCATCTTTACGCGTCGCCGCAATATCTGGCCAATGCCGGCGCGCCCAAGACGATGGAAGATCTGGCCGATCACACGATCATCGTCTATGGCGAATCCGCGCCGCCGGAAGTGCGCGATGTGAACTGGCTGATCGATGCGACCCGCCGCCTTATACCGAACGGCTGCGCCCACACGCTGCGCATCAACAATCTAACGGGCATTTTGCAGGCGGTGGAGAACGGCATGGGCATCGCCGCCCTGCCCGATTATCTGCTGACGAGCAGGCCGCTTCTGGCGCGGGTGCTGCCGGATGTGGAAGGGCCGTCGTTCGAGGTTCATCTCGTCTATCCCGATGCATTGCGCCAATCCAAACGCGTCGGCGCCTTCCGCGACTTCCTGGTGAAGGCGTCAAAGGACTGGCGCTTTTAAGCGCCTCCCCCGGCCTATTGAAACCAGCGGCGGCGCACTTATCTCAATTGTACCGGAGCCCGTCCCCCCACGAGGTTCCGGTGAGCGGAGGTTCTGCCTTCGCCGGCCCCGTACCTGCCCCCTTTAGGCGCGGGGCCGCGCCCCCCCAAAGGGCACCCAAGCACCATCGCCGGAGCGAGCCCCCTCGCTCCGGCGATTTTTTTGCGCGGCCGTATTTCGGGAACGAAGCACCTTGCACACCGCCTCATTCCAACCAATTCTTGTCACGACCCGCCTTTCGAAAGGAGCCGCCATGCGCCTCGACAATTTGCGTGAGACGACCAATGTCGATGATCGCCGGGGCCAATTCGGTGGCGGCGGTTTTGGCGGCGGCGGTTTTGGCGGCTTCGGCGGAACCGGCGTACCGATCCGCGCTGGCGGCATGGGCATTGTCGGTTTCATCATCCTTGCGGTGCTGTTCGGCAGCAACGGCGGAGGTGGCCTTCTGACCGGAACGGACGACAGCGGGGGCCAAACATCGCAATACAGCAGCGGCTCTCACAGCGACGACGCCGAGTTCGACTTTGCCAAAAAGATCATCGGCTCGACCGAAGATGTGTGGACGCCGATCCTGGCGGCGAAAGGCATCGCATATCAGCCCGCCATCTTCACGCCGTACGACTCCAGCACGTCAACCGGGTGCGGCGAAGGCAGCGCGGCGGCGGGGCCGTTCTATTGCCCCGAAGACCATCGCGTTTATATCGACCTTTCGTTCTTCAACGAATTGAAAGACCGCTTCGGCGCGCCAGGCCAATTCGCGCAAGCCTATGTAATCGCACATGAAGTGGGCCATAACGTGCAAAACAATCTCGGCACAATGGAACGGGAGCAGGCGCAACTGCAGGGCGCCGGCGCCAAAGGACCAACAGGCGCCTCTGTCCGGCTGGAACTGCAAGCGGACTGCTACGCCGGTGTATGGGCCTACAACGCGGACAAGAAATTCCACATTCTGGAGTCCGGCGACGTCGAAGGTGGCCTTCGTGCCGCCAGCGCGGTGGGCGACGACACGCTTGAGAAACAGTCCCAAGGCTATGTCGTGCCCGACTCTTTCACGCACGGCACCAGCGATCAGCGCATGCGCTGGTTCAAGCGCGGGCTTTCGCGCGGCAACATGGACGATTGCGACACCTTCGGCGCCGCAACGTTGTAGCCCTACGCGGCCACCTTGTGCGTCGCGACCACCTGGTCGGCAAGCTTGCCGGTCAACTCGGCCAGATGGTCGAACTCCATTTCGAATGTGCCGACGCCTTGCGTGAGCGAGCGCAGATCGATGATGAGGTTGTGAAGCTCCGACATCGGCATTTGCGCCGCTACGGTATCCCAACCCTTCCAACCATCGCGTGCGTCGTATCCCATCAGTTGCCCGCGCCTGCCGCTGACCACAGCATTGACCTTCGCGGTGGCATCGTTGGGTACGTGAACTTTCACGCGCGCGATGGGCTCCAGCAGCACCGGAGAGCAGTTCGGCATGCCTTCCTGCATGGCGATACGGCCGGCAGTCTGAAAGGCCGCATCCGAGGAATCGACCGAGTGATAGGAACCATCCACCAGCGCAACACCAACATCGACAACCGGAAAACCTAACGGTCCGCGCTTCAGATAATCGGCCACCCCTTTTTCCACTGACGGGATGAACTGACGCGGAACGACCCCACCCTTGATCTGATCCTCGAACACAAAGCCCGTGCCACGCGGCAACGGTTTGATCTCGATATGAACGTCGCCGAACTGGCCGTGACCGCCGGACTGGCGCTTGTGCCTGCCATGTTGCCTGGCGGGTTTTCGGATCGATTCCTTGTAAGGCACGCGCGCCGGATGGGTGTCGATTTTGAGGCCATATTTGCTGAGCAGTTTCTCGACCGCGACCTTCAGATGGATTTCGCCCTGCCCGGCCAGCGCCATTTCCTGCAATTCGGGGTTCTGCTCGAAATGCAGCGAGGGATCTTCTTCCTGCAACTTGTGAATGGCGGCTGTAAGCTTGACCTCGTCCTTGCGGTCGGTCGTCTCGATAGCCAGGCTATAAACCACCGGAAGTGTTTCTATCGCGACCTTCGGCAGCGAGCCTTTTGCCGACGATAAAGTCTCGCCAGTCAGCACGCCTTCGAGGCGGCCCAACGCCACCGTATCGCCCGCTTTTGCCTCAGAAAGCTTGGTCTGTCCGTCACCCTTCAACGCGAACATCCCTCCCACGCGCACGTCCGATCCATCCTGGCGATGCAGGATTGAGCCGTCCTTCAATGCTCCCGAAAGCAACCGCACGAGTGAAAGCTTGCCATGCGCGCCATTGTAAGTTTTCAAGACGTGAACGACGGCGTCGCCGGAGGCTTTGACGCCCAGGCGGCCAGCGGCTTCGCTCGCCTCCGGCGCTTCGTGGCGCAACGCCTTCAACAGGCGCCGGATGCCGTTGTCACGCTCGGCCGACCCCATCAGCGCAGGCACGACGAGACCTTGTGCAAGCTCCTTCGACAGATCGTCGAACACTTCATCACGCGGCGGTTCAACATCCGAAAGCAACTCTTCCATCAGATGCTCGTCGTAATCCGCGAGTTTTTCCAACATCGAAAAGCGAGCTTCTTTTTCCTCGTCTTTCGCCGTGCCGGGAAGATCGACAACCTTGCTCTGTGCATGTTCGCGGTAAACAAAGGCGCGCTCCAGCGCGAGATCCACAAACCCTGTCACCACGCCGCTTTCGATCGTGGGAATTTGGCGCATCAACAGTGGTTTGTCGCTCGCATCCTGCAGGGCGCTCAGAAGATCGCGAATGTTTCCGCCAGCCTTCTCAATCTTGTTGATGAACAGAAAGTGCGGAATGCCGAGATCGCCCAACCGCTTCAGATACGGCTTCAACATCTGAATCTTGGAGGGCTCCGGTTCGCAGACAACGACCGCCGCGTCCACGCCGGGAAGAACGTTCAACGTATCCTGCAAAAATTCGATGGAGCCGGGGCAATCGAGAAACGTGAATGTTTCGTCGAGATATTTCGTTGTGGCGCAGTTCACTTCCACGCTCATCTGGCGGGCGCGGGCTTCGGCGCTGGCATCGCCCACGGTATTCTTCTGTGCGACGGCGCCCTTGCGCTGTATCGCGCCGGTAACCGACAGTATGGATTCCAGCAGCGTCGTCTTCCCGCCGCCGTATGGTCCCACGAGGGCCACTGCACGTGGCCCACTTCCTCCGCTTTTTTTGGACATAAAAGCCTCCACCACCCCAATGGAATTTTGGGGCCGGGTCGCGGCGGGCGCTTGTTTCCCAAGATTGGGCCGCGTCACGCGCCCCGCTTGTCCGCCAATGCTCGCGCCGATTCAGCAATGCCGCAAGGCCTTGACGCGGGCTTTCTGTGGCCTGTGGTCCCAATATGCTGAAAGACGTCCCGGATGAAGGACGGAACAGATTCAATCGCAAAAAACGCAGCCGCCTCAGCGCAAACTTGCGCAGAATCGCTGAATTCTCTGGCACGCATCTTCCAGCGCCTTGTTCGATGCCGCATAGGAAATGCGGAAGAACGGCGAAAGCCCGAACGCCGCGCCATGCACAACGGCGACGCCTTCTTGCTCCAGCAGCCCGGTCGCGAAGTCTTCATCGGTGCCGATACGATTGCCGTTCTGCATGGTCTTGCCGATCAATTTCGCGATGGACGGATAAACATAGAACGCACCTTCCGGTTTCGGGCATTCGATGCCGCTTGCCTGGTTAAGCATGGAAACCACCAGGTCGCGCCGCTCTTCAAACGCCTTCTGAAACTGTGGAATAAACGATTGTGTGCCGTCGAGGGCTTCGACGCTTGCCCATTGCGAGATCGAAGACGCACTGCTGGCGGATTGCGATTGCAACTTCGCCATTGCCTTGATGAGCGACTCCGGGCCCGCGCAGTAGCCCAGGCGCCAGCCGGTCATCGCATAGGCTTTCGAGACGCCATTCATTGTCAGCGTGCGATTATAAAGCCGCGGCTCCGCGGCAACGATCGTGGTGAATTTGAACCCGCCGTAGACAAGGTGCTCGTACATGTCATCCGTCAGAATCCACACATGTTCGTGGCGCAGAAGAACATCCGTCAGCGCCTTCAGTTGTGCCGGCGTGTAGCAGGCGCCTGTCGGATTGGAAGGCTGGTTGAATATGATCCACTTCGTTTTGGGCGTGATTGCGGCTTCCAGCGCTTCCGGCCTCAGGCGAAAACCGTCCGCGAGCGCCGTCTCGACAATGACGGGCGTACCACCGCCAAGTTGAACGATGTCAGGATAGCTGACCCAGTAAGGCGCGGGGATGATCACCTCGTCGCCGGGATTCAGCGTCGCCATCATCGCGGTGTAAATCACCGCCTTGCCGCCGGGCGCCACAAAGCATTGCGAGGGCAAATAATTGACACCGTTCTCGCGCGCGAATTTTCGCGCGATGGCTTCCCGCAATTCGGATATTCCCTCGACGGGCGTGTACTTGGTCTCGCCGCGGCGGATGGCGGCAATCGCCGCTTCCTTGATATTGTCCGGCGTATCGAAATCCGGTTCGCCAGCCCCCAGCCCTATGACGTTGCGCCCTTGGGCCTTCAAATCGCGCGCCTTTTGGGTGACGGCGATCGTGGGCGAAGGCTGAATGCGCCCCAACGCATCGGCCAGGAAATGCTTGGGCAGAGGGACGGAAGGCTGATCGGCCATAGGATCCTCGAAAATCCTTGTTCGCTTCACATTTCAACGGTTGCACCGCCCCAGACAAGGGCGGCGATGTCACGGTCCGCAGACTCGCGCTACAGTTTAGCAAGGGCCGGGGAATGGATTTCTTGGGCCGGAAAACCGGAGCGCGAGCATGCGCCTTTTCGCGGTATCAGCCGCCATAGCTCTTTGTATCACCGCAGCCGCCTGCTCGCACGGACCGATGCCGACAGGGCGCTGGGAAGGCACATACCAATCGGCAGATACGCTGATCGCGGCGCGGCTGGAGATCGATCCCAAGGGCTCGATCTCCGTGAGCGCGCCAGATGCCATGAATACCGCCGGCGCAGAACGCGCCGTTCTGAAGGCCAACCTTGCGCGCGACCTGGCCGCAAGCTGGGGTCGGGTGCAGCCGCGCAAGATGGATTTCGACGGCAAGGTGTTCCGCAATCCCGGCGGCATGGCCCCGCAGATCGAATGGGACCCGGACTCGCACGCGATGCAATTGGTGATCTATCTCGGCACACGGCCAGGTATTCGCGTGCCATTGCGCGCCGTCAAAGACTTCAGCGCGGATCCCTGGAATCCCTGACTACCATTTGTTGAAGGCGAAATAGGCGGCGAGGATCAGTAACCCGAACGACACCATGTGGTTCCATCGCAGCGCCTCGCCCAAATAGGTGACGGAGAAGATGCCGAACACCACAAGCGTGATCACCTCCTGCATCGTTTTTAACTGCGCCGCGGAATAAACCGTGTGGCCGATGTGATTGGCGGGAACGGCAAAACAGTATTCGAAGAACGCGATGCCCCAGCTGGCCACCACCAGAATCCACAGCGGCGTCGTTGGGAACTTAAGCTGCCCGTACCAGGCAAACGTCATGAACACATTCGAGACAGACAGCAAAAGAAGTGGGGCGATATAGGGCCAGATCATGGGCGTTCTCACGGTGAATTGAGGGGTAAAAGCACGGAAAGACGGCTTTGTGGTGGACGATAAAAGAGCGCGGTGCGACACTATATTCAGTTCATCGGGGAGGATGCCATGAACGCCCGGGCTTTGACCTTTCTTGCAGCAGGTTTGTTGGCCACGCTTTTTGCCCAATCCACCCAAGCCGCGGTGACCGTAATCGGAAACAACACGCTGGCGCAGAGTTGTTTCCAATATGCCGAAATCGGCGGCAGCGCGGCGAACGGGATAGCGGTGTGCTCGGAAGCGCTAGACACCCAGCCGCTGGCCTTCAAGGACCGCGCCGCCACTTTGATAAATCGCGGGATACTGCGGACCCGCACGGGCGACACAGAGAATGCCGTCGCGGATTACAACGAAGGCATTCGGATGAACCCCAAACTTGGGGAAGCCTATGTCGACCGCGGCGCAGCGATGATCTCGATGAAAAAATGGGACGACGCATTACGCGACATCAATCAAGGCATCGCATTGGGCACCAAGCGTTTGCATATCGCCTACTACGATCGCGCAATCGTACAGGAAGAAATGGGTGACGTGCGCGCCGCCTACGACGACTACAAAAAGGCCGCCGATCTTGAACCAGGCTTCACGCTGGCGACACAGCAGCTCGAGCGGTTCCACGTCGTGGTAAGGAAATCCGGCGGCGCCTAGCTTCCGTTTTTGCATGACAGCTATTCCGAATACCGGTTCGGGGCGAAATTCCGCAAGCGGCCTTAAAACTCGCGTAAGTCTTTGTTTGCGAGACTTGGCGCCGAAACTCTCGCGACAGGTCGATACAATTTCTTGACCCGTCCACTCTTCCCCCCGGCGTTCGCTTTCCCCAATCTAGTGGAAGGAGCGACGCGGAAATTATTGCGCACATGCCGGAAACAAGCGTTTGCGCGCCCTCTCGTGACCATGCCCGTATCGGCGCTCCATCAAGGGCATGATCACGCGGGCGGTCGAGCCGGTTCTTGGACCCCGAACCAGGATGCCGGCTCGACCGCTCATTTCTTCAAGACCTGCTGCTAGTGATTGGCCTGTTGCTGCAGGCATGGGCGCCATGAACACCGCGCCGGTTAGCGTTACTGAACGGAATTCGATGCTTGGGAAGCCGTAAAATCGCGGCGAGCGGCGCGCCAGCTCTGATTCTGGACGGTCCTGGCGGGGTTGCGGCCTATCGCCACTTTTTGGGTGCGGCGCAGCGGTAGCATTTGCAGCGACCCCCATTATATTAGCCATCACCTGGGTGGTTGTGGCGGGTCGAGTTTTCGCGTGCTTGCCAATATAAGGCGGCAAAACAGGGCTGAGGCGGGCACATTGGGTGCCGGACAATTCTTCGAGTGATTCCATGAAATTTCTTTTGCAGACGACCGCACTGGCGACCGTTCTTCTTGTGGCTGCTGGCTGCGCCACCCCGACCCCGGAGGCACTGAAGCCCACGGACGTGCCGCAGGCCTTCACCGCGCCAATCCAGCAGAACGCGCCGGTATGGCCGCAGGTGAACTGGTGGCAGAGCTTCGGCAGCACAGAGATGGCCGGGCTGATCACGACGGCGCAGACTGACAACCTCGATCTCGCTGCGGCGACGGCGCAGGTGCTGCAGGCGGAAGCGAACAGCGAAATCGCGGGATCGTCCCTGTTTCCCAATCTGTCGCTGGGCGCCAATGCGGACCGAAATGGGTCCAAGAAAAGCTCAACCATCATTACGCCGCCAACGACTGGCGGTACGGGCACAACGTTCTTTGGCGGCGGGACCTCAAATTCCTTCGGTGTCACATTGAACGCCAGCTATCAGCTCGATCTGTTCGGCAAGGCGCGTGACGACCTTGAAGCGGCGCAGGAAACCGTGAAGTCCGCGCAATATGCGCAACAGACCGTCGCGCTGACCGTCGTTGGCGATGTGGCCGATACCTACATGGCCGTGCTGGCATTGCGCGAGCGCATTGCCATCGCCAGGCAGAACCTCGACGCCGCCAGCCGCATCCTTTCGATCACGCAGGCGAAGGTGGACAACGGGGTTTCTTCCAATCTCGAACTTTCGCAGCAGAAGGCACTGGTTTCGGGCGTGAAGGCCGAAATCGCGCCGCTGCAGGAACAGGAGCGCGAAGCGCGCTATGCCCTTGCTGTGCTACTTGGCCGCCCGCCAGAAGGCTTTGACGTCACCGCCCAGAACCTGAACGGCATCGCCGGACCGGCGGTACAGCCGGGCATTCCCTCTGAGCTGCTGGAGCGCCGGCCGGACGTGTCCGAATCACTGGCGGATCTGGCCTCGGCGCATGCCAACGTGAATGCGGCGCGCGCGGCTTACTTCCCGCAGATCGGCCTGACAGGCTCCGGCGGCTTTGAAAGCGCGATGCTTGGCACGCTGTTCAAGAGCCAGAGCTTTGTGTGGAGCATCGGCGCATCGTTGCTGCAGACGGTTTTCGACGGCGGCCTGCTGGAAGGCCAGAGCGACTTGGCCAAGGCGCAGGAAATGCAACTGGTCGCCAACTATCGCAAAGCCGTTCTGAACGCTTTCTCCAACACCGAGACGGCGCTGGGCCAAGTTTACAGCTTCGCGGACCAGGAAAAGAACCTGGCAGACGAAGTGGCGGCCGCGCAGGAAGCCTTCCGCATTTCCGAATTGCAGTATCGCGAAGGCACCACCGATCTTCTGGCGGTGCTGCAGGCGCAGCAGACGCTGTTCAGCGCGCAGGACCAGTTGGTGCAATCCAAGCTGGCGCATCTGCAAGCCGAGATCAGCCTCTACAACGCGCTGGGCGGCGGCTGGACGGAAGCGGACAACCCCGACACGACGGCGACGGTTGGCAAGCACCCGGACAACTACCTGCTGCCGATTCTGCCGTTCTGATTTCATTTTATGGACGCACCGGAGACCGATTCCGGGCGTCCATCATTTCTCGCTTTTTTTCGCGGGTGAGATTGCGCGCTAGCGGCGGCAGTCTTTCGGCATCGGCACTTCCTTTCGAGCCAAACAAAAAGGCGCGGGCCGCTTTCGCGAACCGCGCCCGTCAAGGCGTAAGTCTGGAGATGCACCAAATGTATCGGAGCATCGTCCTACTGTCAAGCAGAAAAGGATGTCATTCCTTCAATAGGTTAGGACTTGCTGGCAAGCTATCCCACTGCCCCGGCAAAACTTTTCACGCTGCGCCCTGAACTTCCAGCCGCGGTTCCTTGCGGGTTTTGACGCTGCGCCCGGCCCAGCCGAGAATCGGGCTTTCGAGCCATCGCCAGGAGGCTGCGGCCAGCGCGACGGAAACACCTGCGGATAGAATCGTGACGGCGATCTGGGCTGGCGTTGCCACGTCAGGCGCTCCGTTCAGGAGGAGGCCATGCAACAGCCCCGAGACCGGCTGATGCACCAGATAGAGGGCATAAGATATCTGGCCGAAATAGCGCAGCCATGGCGCCCGAAAACGCGCACCTTCCGGCGCGCCATGCATGATCGCCAGCAGGAACCCCGCGATGCCGATGCTGGTGATGCTGCCGCTGAAAAGCGTGAAATAACGCGCGGGTGTGAGCGCAGCCACCAAGAGTAACCCGATCGCAGCGGCCAGAGGCGCTATGCGCAGCGCCATCCGATAGCGGGAAAGATCGAAACGGCGCTGCGCCAGCGCGATCAGCACGCCGCTCAGCAACAGATCCATCCGGCAGGGCAAAAGCGAAAGCGCGGCAATGGGATTGCCGCCGGCAAAGGCAATGCGGAAACCGATCGCCCCCAGCCACAATGCGCCCAGAACCCAAACCAGAAAGCGCCGCGGCGTGAACACGATCAGCAGTGGCAGCAGAAGGTAGAACTGCTCTTCCACCGCAAGCGTCCAGGTTGGCTTTAGCCATGTTCCCCCATCCGCGCCCGAGAAGCTCATGAAGAAGTTGGTGGTGAAGCTGCCATAGACGAAAGGGCTGAACGGATGATCGGACCAGACATGCCCGGTCGTGGCGCCTGCGGCGAATATGGCCAGCACAAAGACCACGAAATAGACGGGCACGATGCGCGCCGCGCGCTTGAGATAGAAGCGCTTGAAGAAACCGGGTTGCGCATGCTGCTCCAGAATGATCGAGCCGATCAGAAAGCCGGACAGCACGAAGAAGATGTTGACGCCAAGCCAGCCGAGCGCAACCGCGCGAATGCCGTGCGCCGGCTCGCCTACATAGTGCGAGACAACGACCATCAGCGCGGCAAAGCCGCGAAGACCGTCAAGTTCAACGATGCGTTTGTTCTGGAGCACGCGGTTTCGCCCAAGCGATGCGGCAGTCTTGCCGGATACCGTCTCCAAGACGTTAATGTCCCAGTCTTGCGGGCAGCATTTCGTTGGCTTTCCGCCAGAAACCGCCCTTCACGCCATCGCAAAGCAGTCTTTTAGACCGGGCTCAAGCGCTGGCCGGCGATTACGATGCGGCCGAATGGTGGTTTTGTTTCGCCCGAATCCTGCCCCGCTACAAACAGAGACACGTGCGAGACCATCGCGCGAAACCCAGCGCCAGGTGCCGCGCTAGCGTTGGCGTGCATTTTTCGGGACGACAAAAATGAAAACAGCAATCATTGCAGGGCTGATGTTTCTGGGCTCCACGCTCGCAGCGCAGGCCGATACCGATATCTACAACGACATGACGAACAGCGGGCGCGGCGGTGAGGCGCTGCATGCGGCCGCTGGCTATTGCGCGCAACGATGGGGCGATCCGCAGAACGGCGAAGAGACATCGCCCGGCTTCAAACAATGCATGATCGGACAAGGCTGGGTGTTCCAGCTTACCCAGCGCACCGCCGCCGAAGCGCGAGCGGATGCTGAGGCCGAGCAGGAAGCACAGCAGCAGGCTGATGACGACAACCAGGCCGAACTGAACCAGATGTGGGAAGAGCAGCGCGACGACGAGCAGCGCCGCAACGACGAGGCCACGCAGGATTTGGTCAATCAGGAAAACGCGTTCGCCGAACAGGAAGCGCAACAGGCGCAACAACAAGCGATCGATGCGCAGAATATGGCGAACGCGATAGCGGCGGCGCAGTAGCGCATGCGCCGATGGCCACAATCCCCGATGTCATGGCCCGCCAAGTGCAGGCCACCCAGTTGAAACATGTTTGGTGGAGAAGTGAACATACGCCAAGCGGCCCATCTGGCAAGATCGTTGAGACGTCGCCTGGATGGCCCGCACTTGGCGGGCCATGACAGTGAGGGGTGATGAATGGCGCAGACTGTTCGCTTTGTGACGCGCGAGGATTACGCGCAATGGCTACCGTTATGGGAAGGTTACAACACCTTCTATGGCCGCCACAGCGCGACCGCACTGCCCGACGCCATCACGCAAACAACATGGGCGCGTTTCTTCGACGCTTACGAGCCGGTGCATGCGATGGTGGCGGAAGATGGTGGGAATCTGGTTGGGCTGGTGCATTATCTTTTCCACCGCACAACAACATCCATCGCGCCGACCTGTTACCTGAACGATCTTTTCACGAATGAAACCACGCGCGGCAAAGGCATCGGCCGTGCGCTGATCGAGGCCGTTTATGAAGAAGCCAAGCGAGCGGGCGTCACCCGCGTCTATTGGCTGACGCACGAAACCAACGCCACCGCGATGCGCCTATATGACCAGGTGGCGGAGAAATCGGGATTTATTGTCTACCGCAAGGGCGTGTGAGCCACTTGCCGCGAATTGCCGGTTGGTCGTTAAAGGGCCGCTAACAGGCCTGTGCAAGCGTTCGGGAGTGGCGAACCAGCGAACATTCGGCCGCCGCCCCAGCACGCAGACACCGGTGCGCCCGATAGGGTTGGCGTATCGCCAAACCGCACCGGCGCAAACCCTAGACGAGGTAAGGGTTTCGCCGCCGGCACACACCGTGCTGCCCCATATCGACATCGAACTGGACGAATGGAAGAACGCGCGCGACTTCCGGATTCCGTGGCGTCCGCTTTACCTGATGGCGTCGCTATGCTTTGGCATCGCCTCGTTCGCGCTGCCGTCTTCGATCAACAACAATATCGACTACCTGCTTTACGGTCTGATGGCGGCAAGCTTCTATGCCGGAGTCAAGAAACGGCAGCCTCAGGAATTCGTGGTGCAGCCGGGCAACTCGGATGCTGGCACAACAAGAACTTCCTTGAACGAACTGGGGCCGAAATAACGAAGTGCGTCGCCACCAGTCACCGTAGCGGTCCAAGTATTCTTGTCGCTCGCGACAATCGTATAAAGCGCCGTCAGGCTGACCGGTTTTCCATAAATATGATCGGTACGCGTGCTGAGCTGGCCGCGGTCAAAGATCCATGTTCCCGATTCTTCGTGATCGCGCGATTTGCCGTCAACGCATTCGCGGAATGATACTCGGAACAAGCCGTCCTCCGAATAGCGCACAATAGAGTATATGACCTCATTATCGCGTTGTTCTTCGGCATACCATGTTCCAACGGGAAAGTTCGGCTGCGATTGCGCAAAGCAGGCGGTCGCACCGCAAAGCAGCACAAAGGGCGAAAGCCACGCTGACGACGTGCGGACGCTCACCGGTGCCCCAAAACCTTGTGCGGCTTGTAGGGCTTTTGCATCGCCTTGATTTCTTCTGGCTCCAGTTTCAGGTCTAGCGCCGCGATGGCGTCGTCCAGATGGCCCATCTTGGAGGCGCCGATGATGGGCGATGTGATGCCGGGCTTTGACAGCATCCATGCCAGTGCCACCTGCGCGTTCGGCACGCCGCGTTTGCTGGCGATTTCACTCACCGCATCGACCACATCGAAATCGTGTTCGGCATACATCTGCTCGGCGAATTCATCGGACTTCGCGCGCGTGGTTTGCGGATCGCCCAAGCCGCCGCTGCCGCGCTTGCGGTTGCCGGTGAGGAAGCCGCGCGCCAGCGGGCTCCACGGAATGATGCCGATGCCTTCGTCGCGGCAGAGCGGGATCATCTCGCGTTCTTCCTCGCGGTAGATGAGGTTGTAGTGGTTCTGCATGGAGACGAAGCGCGTTTTGTGCGCGGCGTCGGCCTTGGCCAGATATTGCGCGAACTGCCACGCATACATGGATGAGGCGCCGATGTAGCGTGCCTTACCGGCTTTCACCACATCGTTCAGCGCATCGATGGTTTCCTCGATCGGCGTGTGCGGATCGAAACGGTGGATCTGATAGAGATCGACGTAATCGTGGCCCAGGCGCTTCAGGCTGTTGTCGATGCCGTGCATGATGTGCTTGCGCGACAGGCCCGATTGCAGCGGCGAATCCGACATGGGGCTGAACACTTTTGTCGCCAGCACATAGTTCT
>DATAUZ010000018.1:0-120257 GCA_036267995.1 Rhizomicrobium sp. | reverse complement strand
TTGGGAAGCTGGATCGAAGCGATATATTCGTCCGGCGGCACTTCGATCTGCTGCATCTTCTCCAGCATCTTCATGCGGCTTTGCGCCTGGCGCGCTTTCGACGCCTTGGCTTTGAAGCGATCGACAAACGCCTGCATATGGGCGCGGGCGGCATCCTGCTTCTTCGCGAACGCCATGTCGTTGGCGCGTTTGGCGGCGCGGGTGGCGACAAACGTGTCGTAATTGCCGGTGTAGAGAAACAGCTTCTGGTGTTCCAGATGCAGGATGAACTCGGCGACGTTGTTCAGCAGATCGCGGTCATGGCTGACCACCACCACGCTGCCGCGATAACGCTTAAGATAATCCTCCAGCCACAACACGCCTTCCAGATCGAGATAGTTGGTCGGTTCGTCGAGCAGCAACAGATCCGGCGCCGAAAATAAAATCGCCGCCAGCGCCACGCGCATGCGCCAGCCGCCGGAAAATTCCGAGCACGGACGCAATTGGTCTTCGGCGGAGAAACCCAGCCCCGCCAGAATGGAAGCCGCGCGCGCCGGCGCGGAATAGGCGTCGATCACATCCAGACGTGCGTGAATATCGCCAAGCCGGTGGCCGTCGGTTTCGGTTTCGCTTTCCGCCAGAAGCGCGATGCGTTCCTTGTCGGCTTCCAGCACGGTATCGAGCAGGCTGATGTTGGTGGAGGGCGCTTCCTGCGCCACGCTGCCCACGCGCCAGGCCAGCGGCCACGTCACTTCGCCCACATCGGGCGCAAGCTGGCGCAGGATCACCTTGAATAGCGTGGATTTGCCAGCACCATTGCGGCCCACAAGCCCCACGCGCCGCCCGCCCGGCAGCGAGGCGCTTGCGCCTTCCAGGATTTCCCGGCCCGCAATGCGAACCGTAATGTCATCAATTGCCAGCATTGTGGGGGGCTTCTACCACGCCTTGCGGCGCAGCAAAGCGGCTTCTATAACCCGCGCGCTTTTCCCTTATCAGGAGTTTCCAATGGCCGTTGAGCGCACGCTTTCCATCATCAAGCCCGACGCCACCAAGCGCAATCACACCGGCGCCATCATCGACCGTTTCGAGAAGGCGGGGCTTCGCGTCATCGCGTCGCGCCGCATGCAGCTGTCCACGGCACAGGCCGAGTCGTTTTACAACGTGCACAAAGCGCGTCCGTTTTTCTCAAGCCTGGTCGAATTCATGACCAGCGGCCCGGTGGTCGTGCAGGTTCTGGAAGGCGAGAACGCCGTCGCCAGGAACCGCGAAATCATGGGAGCCACCGATCCGGCCAAGGCGGCACCGGGCACCATCCGCAAGGATTTCGCCGAAAGCATCGAAGCCAATTCGGTGCACGGTTCCGACGCCGCCGAAACCGCCGCCAACGAAATCCGCTTCTTCTTCTGCGATCTCGAGATCGTGGGATAACGAAAGGCGACACCGATGCAGGGCAAGACCGTCGTCATCACGGGGGCAACGTCCGGCATCGGCGAAGTCGCGGCCGACCGCCTCGCGCTAAAAGGCGCGCGCATCGTTTTTGTGGCGCGCGATCCGGCGCGCGGCGAGGAAACGCTCAAGCACCTGAATGCCATCGCGCCCGGCGATCACGCGGTGCACTACGCCGATCTTTCGCGCTTGTCGGAAATGAAGCGCGTGGCAGGCGAGATCGCCGCCGCCGAACCGAAGATCGACGTGCTGATCAACAATGCCGGAGCGCTGTTCAACACGCGCACCGTCACCGAAGACGGTCTGGAAAGCACATTCGCGCTGAACCACATGTCCTATTTCGTGATCACGAACCTGCTGCTCGACAAACTGAAGGCCACGCTTGGCGCGCGCATTGTCTCCACCGCATCGGACGCGCACAAAGGCAACCGGCTGGATTTCGACGATCTGCAATCGGCCAAAAGCTACACCGGCTTTTCCGTCTATGGCCGCTCCAAGCTGATGAACATTCTTTTCACGCGCGAACTGTCGCGCCGACTTTCGGGCAGCGTCATTATCGCAAACTGCCTGCATCCGGGTTTCGTCGCCACGCGCTTTGGTCACGGCAGCGGCGGCATCGTGGGTTCGGTGGTGAAGGTGGCGCAGAATTTCGCGCTGACGCCGGAGCAGGGCGCGCAGACAATTATCTATCTGGCGTCGTCGCCGGAAGTGGATGGCAAGAGCGGCGGTTATTACGTCAAATCCAAACTCGCCACGCCTACGAAGGAAGCGCAGAACGACGCCGACGCCAAACGGCTGTGGGACATTTCCGCACAAATCGCAGGGTTGGGCGCGTAGTGGAAAACGCCCGCAAAAAGGAAATCTTGCGCGAATACAAAGGGCGGAAGACGCAGCCCGGCATTTTCGCCGTACGTTGCGCGCCGAGCGGACAGGTGTGGGCGTCCTCCGCCGCTGATCTTTCCAAGCATCCCAACGGCCTGTGGTTTCAGCTCCGTCTCGGCGGCTTTCCCAACAAGGACGTGCAAGCGGCGTGGTCGCAACACGGCGAAGCTGCATTCACTTACGAATTGCTGGAAGAAATCACGGACGACAACGCCCTCATCATCGGCGAGCTTCTGAAAGAACGCGAAGCCGAATGGCGCAAGGAATTGGCCGCCGAAAAGTTGGTCGGCTAGAGCTTTACCGCTCCACTCGACACCTGCCGCAAGCCTTCCGGATAGAGCGCGTGTTCCGCCGCCAGAATGCGCGCGGCCAGTGTTTCCACCGTATCATTCTTCTCAACCGGCACTTTGGCCTGCGCAATGATAGGGCCGGAATCCAGTTCCGGCACCACGAAATGCACGGTGCATCCGGATTCCGTCACGCCGGCGTCCAGCGTGCGCTGGTGAACATTGGTCCCCTTGAACGCGGGCAGCAGCGAGGGATGGATGTTGATCAGCCTGCCTTCCCACGCCGTCACGAATGTGTCCGACAGGATGCGCATGAAACCCGCGAGACAAACAATCTCGATCCCTGCCGTGCGCAGCGCTGTATCGACGGCGGCATCGAATGTTTCGCGCGATGCGAAATCCTTGTGCGAGATCACGTGTGTTGCGATGTGGGCCGCCTTCGCCCGCACCAGCCCTTCGGCTTCCGCCACATTGGAAATCACCAGCGCAATCTCGGCCGGGAAATCAGCCCGCGCGCAAGCGTCGATCAGCGCCTGAAGATTGCTGCCACGTCCCGAAATCAGAACGGCTGTTTTTGTCCGCGGCATTAAAACGTCAGCGCGCCCATATAGCGCACGCTTGCTTCGCCGGCGCCTGCCACTAGCTTGCCGATGCGCACCGCTTTTTCGCCACATTCCTGGAAAGCTTCGATGACGTGGCCGGATTGTTTCTCGCTCGTCACCGCCACCAGTCCGATGCCGCAGTTGAACGTGCGCAGCATTTCGCTTTGCGCGATGGCCGCCGTCTTCGCCAGCCAGCCGAACACCGGCAGCGGCTTCCATGTCGAAAGATCAACCTGCGCATCCAGTCCGTCCGGCAGCGCGCGCGGCAGATTGTCGGTAATGCCGCCGCCAGTGATATGCGCCAAACCCTTCACGCCGCCGGTGCGGATGGCTTCCAGCGCGCCTTTCACATAAAGCCGTGTCGGCTCCAGCAATGCCTCGCCCAGTTTCTTTCCGTCAGCAAACGGGCAGGGCGCGTCCAGCGCAAGCCCCGCGTCGCTCACCACGCGGCGCACCAGCGAAAATCCGTTGGAATGAACCCCGGTGGATTCCACGCCGATCAGCACGTCGCCTTCCTGCATGTCATCGGTCTTGGGCAATATGGCGTGGCGCTCCACAGCGCCTACCGCGAACCCCGCCAGATCGAAATCGCCCTTGGCGTAAAGCCCTGGCATTTCGGCTGTCTCGCCGCCGATCAGCGCGCAGCCTGAGTCCTTGCAGGCGCGCGCGATACCTTCGATCACCACGGCAGCGCTCTCCACGTCCAGCTTTCCCGTCGCGTAATAGTCGAGAAAGAACAGCGGCTCGGCGCCCTGCACCACGATGTCGTTCACGCACATGGCCACGAGGTCCTGACCGATACCTTTGAACAGCCCGCTTTCGATGGCGATCTTCAGCTTGGTGCCGACGCCGTCGGTTCCCGAAACCAGAATCGGGTCCTTGAACCCTGCGGCCTTGAGGTCGAACAGCCCGCCGAATCCGCCAAGATTGGCATCCGCGCCGTGCCGCCGCGTCGCCTTGGCGGCGGGTGCAATGCGCGCCACCAGCGCTTCCCCAGCGTCGATATCCACGCCCGCATCCCGGTAGGTCAGGCCGTTACGGCCCGGTTTCGCTTTGTCGGTCATCTTTTTCGGAACCATCGGGTCGGCGGGAACGGTTTAAGCAGGGGCATGGTGCGGCGCAAGGCGGCAAGCAAACAGGCCATCGTCGCGCTTTCGCCCCAAGCCTCGCGCCACTATATTGCGGCCTTCACGAGGGATTACATGCGCCGGTTTTTAGCCATTCTGGGGGTGGGCTTTGTGCTCACGGCCCCGGCCGCCCTGGCGGCCGACAATATCTTTGTGGTCAAGGGTGTCCATGTGGATGCCACTGCGCCGTCGTCCAGCCAGGCACAAATCCTGGCCATCAATCAGGGCAAGCCCAAAGCCTGGACCCAGCTCTATCACAAGCTCACGCGACAGGCCGATTGGGGCAAGCAACCCAAGCTGGATGACGCGACACTTTCCAGAATCCTGCGTGGCTATGCCGTGGCAAACGAGAAGCGCTCTAACACGCGCTACGTCGCGGACATTACCTATGTCTTCAACCCGGATGCTGTGCAGGCCGTCCTCAAGAACGCGAACGTGGCGTATGTCGAAGCCGCCGGTCCAAAGACGGTAATGGTTGTTCCACTGTCGCCCGGTTACGATCCCAATTCGCCCTGGACGCAAGTGTGGAAAGGGCTGCAATCCGCCAACACCATCGTACCCATCGTGCTTCCCAGCATGAACGATCGCGGGCTGCTGTCTTCGGTTTCGATTGCCGGCGTGAAGTGGGCGGATATTCAGGCGGCGGCTGCGCGCGTGAGTGCCACCGAAGCGGTGATTGCTCAGGAAACAACCAGCGGCAACCGGATCGTGGTGCAGATGCGCCGCGTCGGCCCCGGCCCGCAATACGGCACCACAGTCAGCGTCTCGATTGCACCGGGCCAGCCAATGGCCGATGCGCTGGGCAGCGCCGCCTCCGCCGCCAATCAGGTCATCGTGGACAACTGGAAAAATCACGCCGCTATCAATTACAACGCGCAGAACATTCTCACCGCTGAAGTCCATATTTCCTCGCTCGATGATTGGGCTGGCGTGCAGAACCGCATCGCCACGATTTCCAGCATCACCGGCCTCACCGTCGTCGCCATGAATATCGGCGAAGCGCGTGTGAATCTCGCCTATGTGGGAACGCTGGATCAGCTCAAGGATTCTCTTAAACAGCAAAATCTCTCGCTCTCCGGCCAGCAGGACGGCATCTGGAATCTGGCCAAGGGTGCGGGCGATGCGGATGGCGACGCACAGTGAACAGTTGGCTGAAACATGCGCCGAATGTGCTGACGGGCTCACGCCTCGTCGCGGCGCTTGTTCTCGTCTTGCTTCTGCTGCGGGGTCACGATGTCGCCGCGCTCTGTGTTTTCATCTTCGCGGGCATCACCGACGCAGCCGATGGGTTCCTCGCCAAGCGCTGGCATTTCACAACACGTCTTGGCCGCTATCTTGATCCCGCGGCCGATAAACTTCTGATGCTGGTCTCGTTCCTCACCCTTACCAGACTCGGTGTCACGCCGCTCTGGCTTACCGTGCTTGTCATCGCGCGCGATGTGGTGATCGTTTGCGGCATTGGGCTGGCACATTATATGGCGCTGCCGCTGCGTGTGGCACCTTCCATCCTCGGCAAGATCAGCACAGCGGGGCAGGTCTGCTACATCGGCTTTATATTGGTGGTGCTGGCGTTCAATATCGACATGCCGCAGGCCGTTTATGGCGCGGCGCTGCTGGCCGGCGGGTTGACGCTGGCCTCGTGGCTGAATTATGCGGCCGTTTGGCTGCAGGCGCTGGCGCGGCGCAGCCGCCGCATCGCGTAAACGCATAACACAAGGTTCTTCGTGGCCGCTCAATTGCCTTTGCCTTTGACGGTGCGCTCCGCGTTGGGCCGCGAGGATTTCATTGTCGCCGCTCCCAACGAAGCCGCCGTCGGCTTTGTGGATTCCTGGCCAGGATGGTCCGCCGATCTTGCGGCGCTGCACGGGCCATCAGGCAGCGGCAAGTCGCATCTCGTCGCCGTCTGGCAGGAGCGTTCCGCTGCGCAGGTGATCGCCTGCGCCGATCTCGATGAAGACTCGATTGCGGCGCTGAGTCCGCTGGCGCCGGTGGCCATCGAAGACGTCGACCAAACCCCGCCGTCCCTCGAACGCGACACCGCGCTTTTCTCGCTGATCGAGCGGGCGCAGCTGGGCGTCCGCATCATTCTCACAGGGCGCGAGCCGCCCCAGGCCTGGGCCACGGCGTTGCCCGATCTGGCCTCGCGCTTCCAGGCCATGCTGGCTTTTCCGCTCTGGGCGCCGGATGACACACTTCTGACGGCTTTGGCCCGCAAGCTTTTCACCGATCGTCAACTGGAAGTAGCCGATCCTGTCATCATGCGCATGATCTCGTCCCTTGAACGCTCACCCGCTGCCATCCGCGATTTTGTCGCCCGCGCGGACGCCAAAGCCTTGGCCAGCCACCGGCCCGTCACGCTGGCGCTGGTGCGTGAATTGCTCGAGGAAGATGACGGTTCGGTGTCATGACAGCATCATCGGAACCCTCTAGCGTCGTAGGCCAGATTGCGGAATTGCTGGATATGCCCAAGCCCGAACCCAAGACCGATGAACCATCGCTGCCCCTTTCGCGCGGCGAAAGTGCGGCTGTCGTTACGATGGAATCGCCGGAGCGGTTCATCAATCGCGAACTATCCTGGTTGGCCTTCAACCGCCGCGTTCTGGAAGAAGCCGAAAACGCGCGGCACCCGCTGCTGGAGCGGCTGCGCTTCCTGTCGATCTCTGCCTCCAACCTTGACGAATTCTATATGGTACGCGTCGCCGGCCTGAAGGGCATGGTGACGGCCGGGCTGACCGCGCAGAGCGACGACGCGCTCACGCCGTCACAGCAGATCGCGCGCATCGATCTGATGGCGAATGCACTAATCGCCGATCAGCAGGATATCTGGTGCGATCTCTTCGCCGAGATGAAGGAGAACCGCATCGTTCTTCTCGGCGCCGACGAACTCACGACGCGTGACAAGCCGTGGCTAGAAAAAGAATTCAGCGAGCAGATTTTCCCGATCCTCACGCCGCTTGCCATCGATCCGGCGCATCCCTTTCCATTCATTCCAAATCTCGGTTTCACGCTGGCGCTTCAACTGATGCGCAAGCGCGACGGCAAGGCGGTGAAAGCGCTACTGCCGATTCCGCCGCAGTTGCAGCGCTTCATCCGCCTGCCGGACGATCGCGATTGCGCGCGGTTCATCGCACTCGAAAGCGTCATCGGGCTTTATCTCGATAAACTGTTCCCCGGCCACACCGTCGCGGGCTCCGGCCTCTTTCGCATCCTGCGCGACAGCGATATCGAAATCGAGGAAGAAGCCGAAGACCTCGTTCGCACCTTCGAGTCGCTTCTCAAACAGCGCCGCCGCGGCTCTGTGATTCATATGAAGTGCAGCGCCTCGATGCCGGAGGAACTGCGCACCTTTATCGCCCAGCGTCTCAATCTGAAGAAGACCGAAATCGTCTTGATCGATCACCTGCTGGGCCTTTCCGACCTGCGCAAGCTGATCCTCGATGAGCGTCACGACCTGCAGTACAAGCCCTACATGGCGCGGTTTCCTGAACGCATCCGCGATCACGGCGGCGATTGCTTCGCCGCTATCCGTGCCAAGGATCTGATTGTCCATCACCCGTTCGAAAGTTTCGACGTGGTGGTGCAGTTCCTGCGACAGGCCGCCGCCGATCCCGATGTGGTGGCGATCAAGCAGACGCTTTATCGCACCAGCCATGATTCTCCCATCGTGCGCGCGCTGATCGAAGCCGCCGATGCCGGAAAATCCGTCACCGCGCTGGTGGAACTGAAAGCGCGTTTCGACGAAGCCGCCAACATCAAATGGGCGCGCGATCTGGAACGCGCCGGCGTGCAGGTTGTCTATGGCTTTATCGAACTGAAAACCCACGCCAAGGTCAGCCTCGTGGTGCGCCGCGAGTCCGGGCACCTGCGCACCTATGTGCATTTCGGCACCGGCAACTATCATCCCATCAACGCCAAAATTTACACCGACCTTTCGTTGTTCAGCGCCGACCCGGCGTTGGGCCGCGACGCCGCGCAGATTTTCAATTACGTCACTGGCTATGCCGAGCCCGCATCGCTGGAGAAAATCGCGGTGTCGCCGCTCAACCTGCGCAATCACCTGATGGCCTCGATCGAGGAAGAGATCGATTTCGCCAAGGCAGGCAAGCCTGCCGCCATCTGGGTCAAGCTCAACGCCCTGGTCGATGCGCATTTGATCGATGCGCTATACCGCGCCAGCCAGGCGGGTGTGCGCATCGAACTTGTCATTCGCGGCATCTGCTGCCTGCGCGCCGGCGTGCCGGGCCTGTCGGAAAACATCCATGTGAAGAGCATCGTCGGCCGCTTTCTCGAACATGGCCGCATCGTCTGTTTCGGCGCGGGATATGGCCTGCCGTCGTCCAAGGCCAAGGTCTATATGTCCTCGGCCGACTGGATGCCGCGCAACCTCGACCGTCGCGTCGAGGCGCTGGTTCCCATTGAAAATCCTACCGTGCACCAGCAAGTGCAGGACCAGATCATGGTGGCCTTGCTCAAGGATCAGGCGCAAAGCTGGTCGATGCGCGCCGACGGCGCCTATGTCCGCGATCCGAAAGCCAATGACGCAGACGCGTTCTCGGCGCATACTTACTTCATGACGAATCCTTCGCTCTCAGGCCGTGGCCGCGCGTTGAAGATCGACCAGCCGCGTCCGGTGGTGATCGCAGCGCGGCGCGATTAGGCATGGCCCCGGTTCAGACCGCTTCCGCCGGCGCATCTCCGCTGGCGGCGTCCGCCCGCAATCGCGCTCCGGTCGCCGTCGTCGATATCGGCTCCAATTCTGTGCGTCTGGTGATCTATGACGGCGCCATCCGCGCGCCCGCGGTTCTGCACAATGAAAAAACCATCTGCTCCATTGGCCGAAACATGGTCAGCACCGGCCGGTTGAACGACGACGGTATTGTGTTGGCACTGGCCTCGCTGGCGCGCTTTCGCATGCTGGCCAATGCACTCAACGTCGAAATCCGCGAAGCGGTCGCCACCGCTGCCGCGCGCGATGCCGCCAACGGCGCGGAATTCGTGCGCCGCGCAGAGGCCGCGTGGGGTGGTCCCGTGCGCGTGCTGTCGGGGCAGGAAGAAGCCCGCCTTGCTGCGGAAGGCGTGCTGGCCGGTATCCCGGACGCCGACGGCCTCGTCGCCGATCTGGGCGGCGGTAGCCTCGACATGGTCACGGTGAAAGCCGGGCGCACCGGCGAAGCGATCACGCTTCCCGTCGGCCCACTTCGCCTGATGGATGCTTCCAAGAACGATCCCGATAAAGCGCGCAAGTTCGTCGACGAAGGGCTGGAATCGATGCCGGCGCTGGGCGATTTTTCCGGCCGCGCGCTTTATGCGGTGGGTGGTGCCTGGCGCAGCCTTGCGCGCGTGGACATGGTGCGCAGCGATCATCCGCTGCATGTGCTGCACGGCTATTCCATCCCGCGCGAGCGCGCTCTGAAACTTTGCAAGGTGATTTCCGGCCTTTCGCACAAATCAGTCGAGAAGATGGAAGTCGTTTCCAAGCGCCGCGCCGAAGCGTTGCCTTATGGTGCGCTGGTCCTGGAGCGCCTGATCTTGGCCGCCAATCTGAAAGAGATCGTGATCTCCGCTTACGGCCTGCGCGAAGGTTTGCTGTTTGAGCGTCTCTCGCCGGAAGAGCGCGAAAAAGACCCGCTCATCGCCTTCGCCACCGGCATGAACGCGCGGCTGTCGCGCAACCCGGATCACGCGGAGGAATTGTTCGCCTGGATGGCGCCGGCCTTCGCGGGCGAAACCGCCGAGCTTCGCCGCGTGCGCCATGCTTTGTGCCTGTTCTCCGACATCGGCTGGCGCCGCCACCCGGATGATCGTTCGCTGGGCGTGTTCGACCAGGTGCTGACCGCGCCATTCGTGGGTGCCGATCACCGCGCCCGCGCGCTGATCGCTACCGCGATCTTTCACCGCTACTCTGGCGACGAAGACTTCCCCAAGAACATGCACATCGCCGATTTGCTTGATGAGGACGACGCCCAAACGGCGCTGCGGCTGGGCCTTGCCGCGCGGCTGGGCTTTGCGCTTTCGGCCTCGGCGGCGGGCGAGCTGAAGCATTATCGCCTGCGCGTCACCCCCCAGAAGGTCATTCTGGAGGTGCCCACCCGCCGCGAGATTGTGGCTGGCGAGCCGGTGGAAAAGCGGCTGGCAGCGCTGGCGGCCACGCTGGAGCGCGGGGCTGAGTTCCTTATCGGCTGATATGCCTTGCATTGCAGCAGGTTGGGGTCTTTAACCCGCCCTTCGGCTTCGGGCGTTATGGTAAAGTCTGGTCGAAGGAGAGCTTTCATGGGTTCGCTCAGCATCTGGCATATCCTGATCATCGCGGTGGTGGTGATCCTGCTTTTGGGGCGCGGAAAGATTTCCGACCTGATGGGCGATGTCGCCAAGGGCATTCAGAATTTCAAAAAAGGCATGAACGAGCACGACGAGCCTTCGCCGCCGCGCTCGCTTTCCGCCGATCGTGATCCCGCCGCCGACAAGGACAAGACGGCCGCCGGCCACTAAGCCGGGCGCCGCGCCGCCATGTTCGATCTCTTCAGTTGGAGCCATATCCTCATCATCCTCATCGTGGCGCTGGTCGTGGTGGGGCCGAAGGATCTTCCGAAATTGATGCGCACCGCCGGCCAATGGATGGGCAAGGCGCGCGGCATGGCCGATCAGTTCCGCAAAAGTTTCGATGAAATGGCGCGCGCCTCCGAACTGGATGAACTGCGCAAGGAAATCGACGCACTGCGCAACCAGCGCCCGCTGGGCGACCTGCACGACAACATCATGAAGCCGCTGACCGCATTGGATGTGCCGCGCGAAGACGGCGTGGAAACCGCGCGCGTTGCCGAAGAAACCAAACCGGATGCCGCGCTGCCCGCGCCGCAACCGGAATCCTCCGAACAGAAACTGCCGTGAACGAGCGCACGCCCGACGACGAAGCCGCGATGGAAGCGAGCAAGGCGCCGCTGATGGAGCACCTGATCGAGCTTCGCAAACGCATCGTCTATTCGCTGATCGCCTTCTTCGCCGCCTTTCTCGTCTGCTATTTCCTGGCCCAGCCGATCTACGGTTTCCTCACCGAGCCTTTGGCGCGCGCGTTGAAAGGCCAGCCCAACGATCACCTTATCTACACCGCGCTGTACGAAACCTTCTTCACCTATGTGAAGATCGGCATGTTCGGCGGGTTGTGTCTGGCGTTTCCGGTGATCGCCGCGCAGATCTGGCTGTTCGTCGCGCCCGGCCTTTACAAGAACGAACGCCGCGCCTTCCTGCCGTTCCTGTTCGCCTCGCCGGTGCTGTTCATCATCGGCGCGGGTTTTGTTTTCTACATCATGCTGCCCTACGCCATTCACTTCTTCCTCGGCTTCGAGACGCAAGGCACAACCAACACGCTGGGCATCCAGCTTCAGGCGCGCGTCAGCGAATATCTCGATTTCGTCATGACGCTGATCTTCGCTTTCGGCCTCACCTTCCAGATGCCGGTGCTGCTGGCGCTGCTCGGCCGCGTCGGCATTGTGTCGTCCGCACAGCTTCGTTCGGTGCGCCGCTACGCCATCGTCGGCATCGTGGTGCTGGCCGCCATCGTCACGCCGCCCGATGCCTTTAGCATGATCAGTCTGATGATCCCGCTGGTCGCGCTCTACGAAGTCTCCATCTGGATCGTCGCCCTGATCGAACGCGACCGCGCCAAGGCCAGCGCCGCACCAACCGAACCACCCATGGGCGCGCCGCCGTCACCATAAGGCGCAGAACCATCCTCCCCTTGAGGGGAATTATCACCTTGACATAGTAAACCCTGGTAATAGACGGGGATAGCTTTTATTTGGGGAACTTTCTAACCTTCCCTAATGAAGACAACCGAGCGCAAGACTAAGCGTCCCGAGATTGAACTTCGCTCCGACGGCTGGGAGCGCTTTGAGGCTGCTGTTCAGGCTGCCTCAAATAGCGGGCCGGTCCGCCGAACATCTACCCCGCCACCGAAAAAAACCCCTCCAAAACCTTCTCGCAAGGCGCACGCCCAATAGTACCGGGCTCCGGCGGCCTTGCGCAGCCGAGGATACCGTCCATGGTCGCAAAAATTCTCGCCGATGCGAGTCCGCAAAAGCGCCTGTTCATATCGCTCATCACTCGCGACATTACACTTGTCGATGCGATGCTTGATCTTATCGACAATTCAATCAACGCCGCGCTAGCCCCAATTGCAGACCAGCTCAAAACTGCCGATGACTACCAGCGCCTTCTTGCCAATAAGCATGTGAAGCCGAAGGTTGAAATTAGCATCCGCATTGGATCGGCGAGAATTGCTATCGACGACAACGCGCCCGGTATTCCGTTAGAGATGGCTCAAAAGCACGTATTCAAATTTGGGCGCGATGAAGGCGATGAGGAACCAACAGACCGTCTCAGCGTGTATGGCATCGGTCTCAAGCGTGCGATTTTTAAGTGCGGCAATCGGATCAGCATTGTATCCGATCATCGAACGGGCGGTTTTGAACTAAAGCTGCAAGACGTCGAAGCATGGGCGCACGAAAAAACAATCGGGGCCGACGGGATAGAGGAATCGAACTGGACATTTCCAATTGCTGCGCGCCAGCCAGTCGCGAAAGCGGATTGCGGCACCCACATTATGATAACCCAACTGCGCGATGACGTGCTAAGGCGCATAGATGACGGACTGTTCTTGGTTCAACTCCGAGAGAGGATTGCAAAAACGTATTCCGTCTACATCGGACGCATCGTCACCATCATCCTGAACAATGAAGTTATAGAGAAAGAACTCTTCGAAATAGGCGCTAACCGCGCGAGCAAAAAATTCAAAGCTGGCCCGGTAACGTGCAATGTCACCGCTGGAATGGCGATCGTCCCTGGTGATACCTTCCGCGAAAGAAATGCGGGCTGGTACATATTCTGTAACGGGCGCGCCGTACTTTTTGCCGACAAGTCTCCCGTAACTGGCTGGGGCGCGGGTCTACCGCTATTTCAAGCCAAACACCGCGCGTTTCTTGGCACGGTGTTTTTCGTATCCGCAAATGCTGAGGCGTTGCCTTGGAGCACAACGAAATCTTCGATCAACGAGGAAAGCCTCATATGGCAAGAGGCTAGAGGCCATATGGTGGCCGTTGGACGAATGGTAACTCGGTTTCTTGATAGTCGTTATACCGGCGAGGGGACAACCGTAGCCCAAGCTGAGTTGAGAGATGCGGTAGGCGCACGAATGAATGTCTTGGATGCTGCCGTTGCGGCAGAACACGTGTTCAAGCCACCGCGGAGCGAAGCGCGTCGAACTCAGAAAGTCTCCTATGACGCAAAGATTTCAGACATTCGCAAAATCGAAGACCATCTTCGCAAAAAAATGGGTGGATCGGAGGTTGGGCGTTTCACTTTCAATTGGTACCTAAAGAATGAAGTTAGAGGCAGCAATTGAAGCCCTCTACAGCCAATTTTATCGCTTATAACCTAAGGCCCGCGAAACAAGCCGAGCGCCGTATATTGCTAGACTTCTTGAAGTGCGCCAACGAGGCTGGTTTGACGATAGCGGATTGTCGGTATGTCGGAATGGGAGGCACAAGTTTTTACGATTTTCATCTTATGCACAGGTTCCTAGGCTTGAGAGATATGGTGAGTTTGGAAAGAGATACGAACATTCACCCAAGAAGCAAATTCAATTGTCCGTTCGAGTTCATAACGGTCCTGAACAAAACCGTTGCGGATTTTCTTGCAACAGACACCGACGATACCAAGACAATATATTGGCTCGACTATGATGATGGAATTGGCCCGGACATAACTGCCGATATTATTTCTCTTGGTACTCGCATGAGACTCGGCGGCGCTGCGTTTGTTACGGTTTATGCTCAGCCGCCGGGTGCGCTCGAAAATCAATCGACGCAAGAGCGGCTCGAATATTTTCAGGAACAGTTGGGAGAATTTTCGACTGGTTTGACAGTTGCCGACATGGAGAATGAGTCGTTCCCCGACACGATTCATAAAATATTGCTTGCAGCATTTCACAATGCGTTCGCAGCGCGGGCGGATGGAGAATTTCATCCGTTGTTCCAAGTGCGCTACAAGGATAGTAGCCCGATGGTTACGGTAGGTGGCTTTTTTTGTTTAGGGGATGAAGCGCCCGACATTGCTGGAAGGGTGGAGGCAGATATTCCGTTCTTGCTTACTAAACCACCGTACAAAATACGTTCATTAAACTTGACCGAGCGGGAGCGGGTGCTTTTTGATTTGGCCGTCACGCAGGCGCGCACAAACTCGAAGCAGGCAAATGTGCTTCGACGGTTAGGATTCAGGAAGAGAGAATTCGATTCGTATCGCGACTTGATACGCTTCTGGCCGCGGTATCTGGAAGCAATCATCTAGAAGCCGCTAGAGCTATATTCGCTCGCGCGCGCCATGCGGGCGGAATTTGCGCAACAGCATCGTTTGCGCTTGGCACATGTATAGGTCGATCCAGTGGTCTAATCTTAAGGGTTCCAGCCTGTAACGCCTTGATCCGGGCACGCGCGATCTTAATGTACCGTGCCTCGATATCGCATCCGGCAAACTGCCGTCCTTCAGAGATCGCGGCCACGCCCGTAGATCCGGCACCCATGTAGGGATCAATGACGAGGCCATCCATCGGACAGAGCGCTTTCACAAGTCGTTGCACTAGAGCAACCGGAAATTGGCAGGGATGATCGGTCTTCTCGACATGCCCTGCTTTGACGTTGGGGATTTCCCAGACATCGCCGGGATTTTTGCCGAGAGGATTGCCAGATGGCTCGCCTTGCTTCGGCCCTCTATAGTGTTTTTTGCCGGGATATTTTTGGGGAACGCGCACTGCATCAAGATTGAAAGCGTAGTCGGCTCCTTTTGTGAACCACAGAATTGTTTCGTGCCGACCGCTAAATCGACGCCTCGCATGTTCGCCGTGCCCAAAGGTCCATATCATCCGATTGCGGAGATGTATCTCTTTGGATTTTGAGAAAACTGAGTAGACGAGGGCGTCCAGCGGAACGACGATATTTTCCCGAACATGACTGCCGACTTGCCAACAAATGCTGCCACCCGGCTTCACGACGCGCACAAGTTGCGAAGAAAGCTTTTCGTGAAGCGCAACAAAATCTTCTACTTCGCGAGAACTATCGTACTCTTTACCGATAAAATAGGGTGGGGAGGAAACGACGAGATCAACTGACTGTGATGGCAATTCGCAAAGAAAGACGTAAGCATCTTTCAGAACCGTAGTCTCCATGGCGGGGCCTTCGACCTAAAGCGAATCGACCCTAGTTGAAGATGGCCGATCAGATCCAGCCCCCACGCGCAATAAAAATCGAATGTGGTTCTTCAGGCACGAAGAATAGGATCCTACTCCTCGTGTATGGCGTAAGTCTCTTCGAATTTCTGGCGGATATCAGCCCAATGCTTCGCAAACCCTGCTGGAACTTCGCCTTCATTGAATCGGTAGTACCAATTTGGACCGCCTTCCACTCTGCGTTTAAGTATCTCCACGCTGGTCCAGAATTTCCTGCCCTCCCAGCGGGGGTGCCCCATGCGCGCGTCGATTTCCTTGGTCAACCATTCTTTGGTTACGACCTCTCGCATGGTCATTTACGCGATAGCTTGGTGAGGAGGTCGATATGTCAACCTCTTGCCGACGATACCTTGAACGGATTTCCTCATCCGCATTTCGTCATCTACGCCGAGGGCCGCGCGCTCGTTGTAGCGATAGTCGAATTCCGCCAGATAGCGCTTCAAATGCTGCTGGCTGACATGATGGAAGGTTCCGAAAATGCCGCGTTTGAGAATAGCAAAATAGCTCTCAATGGTATTCGTATGTGCTTCGCCACGCACATATTCCTCGATACCGTGGTTCACGACCTCATGACGCGCAAAATCGCGGTGCATATGGCGATACTGGCCAGCATCATCCGTGTTGAGAGTCGAGCGCTGATCGACTTGCGCCACGAGAATTTCTCGCAGTGTTGCCCCCGTCACCGATTGAACGTGCTGAGAGCGCACTTGGCCTTTGCGTTCAACTAGTGCGAAGACGGCCTCTTTGCCGGCGCCCCCGATGTTTTTCGCATTGCGCTTGGAACGATGTTTATTCTTCTCGCGTCCGCCAATATAGGTCTCGTCAGCTTCGATCTGCTTGCCCTCGCCGCCCATGGGAACGAGGTTGGTCGAGCGGAGACTTTCGCGAATACGATGGCATAGAAACCATGAAGTTTTTTTGGACAGGCCAAGTAAGCGCCCAATTTCAAGTGCGCTCATTCCCTTTTTTGAGGCCATCATAAGGTGCGTGGCCGCCAACCATTTGTTCAGCGGAACCTTGCTGCGCTCGTAAAGCGTACCGACTGTGACCGTAAAAGGTTCACGGCAGGCGTTGCATTGATACAAGCCCGGACGGGTGGTCTTGCCTTTCATTAGCGTAGCCGCGTCCACGGTGCCGCAGTGCGGGCAAATTGGGCCATCCCGCCAAAGCTGTGCTTCAAGCCATTCGCGGGCCTTCTCGGCATCGTGAAATATCGGATTGGATAAAACGCTTCTGGCCATGACCATCTCCTCTGGCCAAAAGTCTAAGCATTGGGCCTTACTATGTCAAGGTGATAATTCCCCCCTTGAGGGAGGGTCGAAGCGCGTAAGCGCTTCGGGGAGGGGTCTTGGCCCCGAAACGCCCCCATGCCATTACGCTTCGCATACGAGGATTCCATGCACGATATCGAAGCCATCCGGTCTGATCCCGACGCCTTCATCGCGGGGCTGAAGCGCCGCAATCTGGCGGATGCACAGGCCATCGCCGATGACGTTCTGGCGAAAGACAAAGCCCTGCGCGAAACGCTGACCGCGCTTCAGCAGATGCAGGCGCGGCGCAACGAAGCCTCCAAGCTCATCGGTCAGGCGAAAGCCAAGAAGGACGAAGCGCAGGCGCAGGCGCTGATGGCCGAAGTTTCCGGCCTCAAGGAGCAGATTCAGAAAGGCGAGGAAGCCGAACGCACGCTGAAGAAAGAGCGTGACGATCTTCTGGCTGGCCTTCCCAACATTCCCGCATCCGATGTGCCGGACGGCACGGACGAAACCGCTAACGTGCCGGTGGATGCCCGCGCCTTTGGCGAAAAGCCGCGCATGAACTTCAAGCCGAAAGAACATTTCGAGCTTGGCGAAGCGCTCGGCCTGATGGACTTCGAACGCGCCGCGAAAGTCTCCGGCGCACGCTTCGTCTATCTCAAAGGCGCGCTCGCCAAGATGGAACGCGCCCTCGGCGCTTTCATGCTCGATCTGCATACAGAGAATGGCGGCTACACCGAAATGCAGCCGCCGCTTTTGGTTCGAGACGATGCCGCGTTCGGGACTGGCCAACTTCCCAAATTTGAGGATGACCTGTTCGCTACTGACAAACAACTTTCGGAGCGAGAGCGCAAATTCCGGGCTTTAGTCGAGTCACTGAAGCTTCTTATACCCTCTGAACCACCGCCGAAGTCAGGAAAAGGCTTACCACTTGAGCGTCTTTTAGATGACGAAAGAAATCTTGCGATCCAAATACGGAATATTCTTCCAACTATACCCGATATAGAAAAGCTCTGGCTTATCCCCACAGCCGAAGTCTCGCTGACGAATTACGTCCGCGAGGAAATTCTCGACGATGACAAGCTGCCTCAGCGCTTCACCGCGCACACACCCTGCTTCCGCGCGGAAGCCGGTGCGGCGGGCAAAGACACGCGCGGCATGATCCGTCAGCACCAGTTCACCAAAGTCGAACTCGTCTCGATCACCACACCGGAACAATCCGAAGCCGAACACGAGCGCATGACGAGTTGCGCGCAGGAAGTGTTGAAGCGTCTCAACCTGCATCACCGCGTCGTCACGCTGTGCACCGGCGACATGGGCTTCACGGCGAAGAAGACCTACGACATCGAAGTGTGGCTGCCGGGGCAGAACGCGTTCCGCGAAATCTCGTCCTGCTCCAACTGCGGCGATTTCCAGGCGCGGCGCATGAACACGCGCTATCGCCCGAAGGATGCCAAGCAAACCCGCTTCGTTCACACGCTGAACGGTTCGGGCCTTGCGGTCGGTCGCACGATCGTCGCGATCCTGGAGAACTATCAGAACGAAGACGGTTCCATCACTGTGCCGGAAGCGTTGCGGCCCTATATGGGCGGCATGGAAACGATCACGCGGTAGGATATGGCGGACAAGCTGCGCATCCTCGTCACCAACGATGACGGCATCCACGCGCCCGGTCTGGAAAGCGCGGAGAAAATCGCGCGCGCGCTGACCGACGATGTGTGGGTGGTGGCGCCTGAAACTGAACAATCTGGCGCCTCCCATTCGCTGACGCTTACATTGCCATTGCGCTTGCGCGAAGTTTCACAACACCGCTTCGCTGTCACCGGCACGCCAACGGACTGCGTGATGATGGCGGTGGCCGAAGTGATGAAGGACAAGCCGCCAACGCTGATCCTGTCCGGCGTCAATCGCGGCTCAAACATCGCCGATGACGTGACCTATTCGGGCACCATTGCCGGTGCGATGGAAGGCACCGCGCTTGGTATTCCCGCCATCGCGATGAGCCAGTCTTACGGTTTCGAAGAAGGTTACAAAGTGCGCTGGCAATGCGCCGAAACGCATGGGCCCGATGTGGTGCGCAAGCTGGTGAAAACCGGTTGGCCGGCCGATGTGCTGATCAATCTGAATTTCCCCGATTGCGAACCGGACGATGTCGCTGGAACCGAAATCACAGCGCAGGGCAAGCGCGACATGCAAACGGCGTCGCTGGTGCGACGGGTCGATGCGCGGGGCAATCCCTATTTCTGGATCGGCTTCAAGCGCGTGCGTTCCAATCCCCCGCAAGGCACCGATCTGCGCGCGATTTACGACAAGCGCATCTCCATCACGCCGCTGCATCTGAACCTTACCGAGTTCAAGGTGATGGAAACGCTGCGCCAGCAATTTGGCGGACAACCAAAATGAGCGAGGATCGCGCCCCCGCTCTCGCGCAATCGCTCCGCAACGAAGGCATCACCGACGAGCGCGTGTTGCAGGCAATTGCCGCCACGCGGCGCGAGGCTTTTCTGGAAGAAGCCTTCGATCACAGCGCGTATGAGAACGCCGCGTTGCCCATCGCCTGCGGCCAGACCATCAGCCAGCCTTACATCGTCGCATACATGAGCCAGGCCCTGGAGCTGGATCCCAAACATCGCGTGCTGGAAATCGGCACCGGCTCCGGTTATCAGGCCGCGGTGCTCTCGCCGCTGTGCCGCATGGTCTATTCGATCGAGCGCCACCGTGCGTTGCTGAAACAGGCGGAGACACGCTTCAAGACGCTGCGCCTCAGCAACATTGTTACGAAGCTGGGCGACGGCTTCAAAGGCTGGCCGGAACAGGCGCCGTTCGACCGCATCATTCTCACCGCTGCAACGCCAGAAGTTCCCGAAAGTCTTATCGAACAGTTAAAACCGGGCGGAATCCTCATCGCGCCGGTGGGCCACGCGCCGGCTGAAAGTATTTCGCAACGTTTAGTGAAGATGATCCGGACCGGAGAGGGCGTGAAGCGAGAACCGCTGATCCCCGTCGTGTTCGTCCCGATGCTGCCGGGCGTTCCCGAAGCTGCGAAGAAGTCCGATGACGAAGGAAGCAAAATCTGATCGCACCCGCTGGCGCCTCGCCGCGCTGTGCGCGTTTGCGCCTTTTCTGCTCACGGCATGTGCCACATCGCCCGACACCACGTTCAACTGGGGCACGGCATCCTATGCGCATCCATCGCGCGTGGTTGTGCGGCGCGGAGATACCGTCTCCGATATCGCCAACCGCTATCGCGTCACCACCAACGATATTCTCGCGCGCAACGGATTGCGCAGCACGCGTTCGATCTATCCGGGGCAGGTGCTTGTCATTCCGGCGGACGGCTATGCGTCCAATAACACGCCACGCCGGTCTTATGCCTATCAGGGCACCTCGCATCGCCGCATCGCTGTCGCGCGTAACACACCACAGCCTTCGCGCCATCCGGCCTGGTATGCCAGCGCCACGCCAAGGCCCGCGCCGGTAGCGGATGTGCAGGCCGCCGAGATCGTTTCCGCACCGGTCCATTTCGCATGGCCGTTGCACGGTTCGGTCATCACGCCGTTCGGCACCAATGCCAGCGGCGGCCGCAACGATGGCATCAACATCGCCACGGCGATGGATGCGCCAATCCACGCGGCTGCGTCCGGCACGGTTGTCTATGCCGGCAACGAGATTAAAGGCTACGGAAACCTCGTTCTTATCCGCCACGACGACGGTTACGTCACCGCCTATGCCCATGCCGACAGTATCTCGGTCGGCAAGGGTCAGCGCGTGGAGAAGGGCCAGACCATCGGCTATGCCGGGCAGACCGGCGACGTGGCCGCGCCGCAGCTGCACTTCGAGATCCGCCATGGCGTACGCCCCGTCGATCCCAAGCCCCTTCTGATGGCGTCCAACTAGCCTCCAGAGCCTTGGAATCCCGGGCAAAACGCGGAATTTGACGCGGTTGCAATGGGGGCGGGCGCGGCTATAGTCCGCCGCCAATCGAGCTTTCGGACCCCGCCCGCAATGGATTCCTCTTTTCTCGTACAGATCGTGCCGCTCGTTGCGGTGTTCGGGATCATGTATTTCCTCCTCATCCGCCCGCAGCAGCAGCGCATGAAGCAGCTGCGCCAGATGGTTGAGAATGTGCGCCGCGGCGACACGGTGGTTACCGCCGGCGGCATCGTAGGCAAGGTCGCCAAGGTGCGCGACGACGGCGAAGTGATGGTCGATATCGCCGAGAACGTTCAGATCCGCGTTGTCAAAAGCACGCTTACGGAAGTCCGTACCAAGGACCAGCCCGACTCCAAGCCGGCCAAGGACTGAGCCGCCGCGATGCTGCAGATTCCCACATGGTCGAAAATCACTACGGCGCTGGTCGTATTCTTCGGCATTCTGATCGCGCTGCCCAACGCGCTGCCGTCTTCGATTCTCGCCAAGATGCCGGCGTGGTTGCCGACAAGTCAGGTCAGCCTCGGCCTCGATCTGCAAGGCGGCTCGTATCTGCTGCTCGAAGTCGAGCTGGATCAGGTTCAGAAGGATCGCCTTGAGTCTCTCGTGGGCGATGTCCGCGTCGGGTTGCGCAAGGCCCATATCGGTTACGCCGATCTGCAGGCGAAAGACGATACCGTCAGCGTCCGCATCATCGACAATGCCCGCTTCAGCGATGCGCGCGATATTCTCACCAAACTCAATCCGGTTTCCAACGGTTCGGTGTTCGGCGGCGGCGCGCACGATTACGACATGACGGAGCCGGGTAACGGCCAGATCGTCATGAAGATGACGGATGCCTACAAGGCCAGCACGGAAGCCGACATCCTTGGCCAGTCCATTGAAGTGGTGCGCAAGCGCATCGACGAGATGGGCACCAAGGAGCCCACTATTGAGCGGCAAGGTGACGACCGCATTCTGGTGCAGGTGCCGGGTCTGCAGGATCCCGAGCGGCTGAAGGCCATTCTCGGCAAGACCGCGAAGATGACCTTCCAGCTTGTCGATACCACCGCCGATCCGCAGGCCGCGGTTAAAGGCATCGTGCCCATCGGCTCGCAGCTTCTTTACATGGACAGCCCCATCAAGGGGCAGCCGCCGGTCCCGGTGGTGGTTGAGAAGCGCGTGGTGGTGGCAGGCGACCGCCTCGCCGACGCGCAGTCCGGCTTCGATTCCCGCAACGGCAAGCCGATCATCAATTTCCGTTTCGATACCGTGGGCGCACGCGAGTTCGGCAACGTCACCAAGGAGAATGTCGGCCGGCCGTTCGCCATCGTGCTCGACAACAAGGTGATCACCGATCCCACGATCGACGAGCCGATCCTGACCGGCTCCGGCATGATCTCCGGCAGCTTTACGGTCCAGCAGACGGCGGATATTTCGCTGGTGCTGCGCGCGGGCGCCTTGCCGGCGCCGTTGAAGATTATCGAGGAGCGCACGGTCGGCGCCGAGCTTGGCGCGGACTCCATCAAGGCCGGGCAATATTCCGCGATTGCCGGTCTTGTTCTCGTCGCGCTGTTCATGATCCTGCGCTACGGCCTGTTCGGCGTCTTCGCCGATGTCGCGCTCACCCTGAACGTTGTGCTGCTGCTGGCGGCGCTGACCTTGTTTGGCGCCACGCTCACGCTTCCCGGCATCGCCGGCATCGTGCTCACCATGGGCATGGCGGTGGACGCCAACGTGCTGATTTACGAACGCATGCGTGAGGAAATCCGCAATGGGCGAACCATCATTGCGTCCATCGACACCGGTTTCCGCCGCGCGATGGCCACCATCATCGACGCGAACGCCACCCATTTGATCGCATCGCTGATCCTGTTTCAGCTGGGCACCGGCCCGGTGCGCGGCTTCGCTGTTACGCTGGGTCTGGGCATCATCACCTCGTTCTTTACCGCGGTGATGGTCACGCGCCTGATCGTGATCACCTGGTTCCGCACGGTGCGGCCCAGGGCATTGGCCATATAGTTTTTGTGGGCTAAAGCGGCTTAACGCCTCTCCAAATCGCGTTACACTATTGCCCGGAGCGAGTCGCCTTGGGGGAGGCCGCACATGGCTGCATTCTTTTCGAATCTTCGTAATGTTGTGATCGCGGGCTTCGTGCTCGCGCTTATCGTGCTCGGCATTCGCTACGGGTACGGCGGGCTGAACTTCGCCGGCGTGGCGTTCTGGGCTTTCATCGTGCGCTGGCTGCATATCATCAGCGGCGTGATGTGGATCGGCCTGCTGTGGTATTTCAACTTCGTCTCCACGCCGACCACGCCATCGATTCCGGCGGAGTTGCGGCCTGCGCTTGGCAAATACATTACGCCGGCGGCGCTGTTCTGGTTTCGCTGGAGCGCGATGGGCACCATCGTGTTCGGCATCATTCTCGCGCACCTGAACGGCTATCTGCTGCAGGCTTATTCGCTGGATACCTACGATGCCAACGGTCCGTTCAAGACGCCGTCGTGGCTGCTGATCGGTATCGGCATGTGGCTTGGCACCATCATGTGGTTCAACGTGTGGTTCATCATCTGGCCGAACCAGCAAAAGGCGCTGAACATCGACAACAAATATCCCGATCTCGCGGCGGACGTGAAAGCCGCGGCCGCGAAATCGGCGGGCATGTTCAGCCGCGTCAACACGCTGCTGTCGATCCCCATGCTGTTCTGCATGGCGGCTGCAACGCATATGCCCTGACGGAATGGGCAAACAGCCAATCGCAGGAGCCGCCCGAACCATTCGGGCGGCTCTTTCGTTTCCAGCACCATGACCGATCCCTCGCTCGCCGCCTGCGAAGCGCTTGTGCGCGCGCACGATCCCGACCGTTATTATTCCGCGCTGTTCGCGCCAGCGGCGAAGCGGCCGTATCTGTTCGCGCTTTATGCCTTCAACTATGAAATCGCGCGCGTGGCCGAACGCGTGAATGAGCCGATGCTGGGCGAGATGCGGCTGGAATGGTGGCGCGAGATGGTGGAAAGCGCGCGCAATAGCGAGCCGATTGCGCATGATGTGGCGCGTGGATTGGCGGTGCTGTTTGCGGCTGTGGAGCTGCCGCAGACCGAGATCGACGCGATGCTGGATGCGCGCGCGGTGCACACCGGCGCCGAGCCGATTGCCGATATCGATGCGCTGGAACGCTATGCCGATGCGACGTCGGGCGCGCTGATGCGGTTGGCGTTGCGCATCATGGGCGCGGGCGATGCGCATAACGATCTGGCGCGTGAAGCGGGGATTGCTTACGCGCTGGCGGGATTGCTGCGCGCGTTGCCGGTTCATGCGGCGCAGCAGCGGCTTTATTTGCCGGACACGCTGCTGGGCGAGTTCAAGCTGACGCGCGAAGAGATATTCGCCGGACGCGGGGCTGAGAAGCTTGTTGGCGCGATGCGCTGGCTGGCGGAGCGGGCGCAGAGCCGGCTGATTTCGGCGCGGCGCAGGCCGCGGCCGAAGAAATGCGTGGCGGCGGTGCTGCCCGCAACGCTGGTGCCGCTTTATCTGAAGCCGATTTTCAAGCGCGGGTTCGATCCGTTCCGCTGGCGCATCGAGGTGCCGGTGGCGCGGCGGCAATGGGCGTTGCTGCATTCGGCCTTGCGCGGGAAGATCTAGGTTTGCGCGGCCAATATCCGGGCTATCCATCGGACGTTATTGGTTTTTTTATTCGAACCCCGGTTTTTGCGGCCCCCTCCCCCCTGCCGGGCGGCGGAGGCGGGAAACGCGGCTTTCCGGCGCCAGTTCTGCGAAACCCTCTCTCACGGCAATTCTCCTTCAAATCATGCTTTGCCAGCATATTGTTCTTGTTTTGTTCTGTCAAGCACGGAGAGGAGAAAGTACCCAGAAGAGGATTATTCAGCGGCGGCGCGGGCGGCGCCAATCCAGCCATCGAGATCGCGCAGGGCGCGGTGCGCCATGGCTTTCTTGCGGTCGCGGCCGCGCGCTTTTTCCGAGGGCGCCAGATCGGGGAAGAGGCCGAAGTTCACGTTCATGGGCTGAAAGGTTTTGGCATCGGCGCCGCCGGTGATGTGGGCGAGCAAGGCGCCCAGCGCAGTGGTGTGCGGCGGCGGCGCAACGTGCTCGCCGCGCAAATCGCCGGACGCGAAGCGGCCCGCCAGCAAACCGATGGCAGCACTTTCCACATAGCCTTCCACGCCGGTGATCTGGCCAGCGAAACGCAACGCGGGCCGCGCCTTCATGCGCAGCGATGAATCCAGCAGCGCCGGCGAATTGATGAAGGTGTTGCGGTGCAGGCCGCCCAGCCGCGCGAACTGCGCGTTCTCCAAGCCGGGGATCATGCGGAAGATGCGCGTCTGCTCGCCGTGCTTCAGCTTGGTCTGGAAGCCGACCATGTTCCATAGCGTGCCCAGCGCGTTATCTTGCCGAAGCTGCACCACGGCATGGGGGCGAAATTCCTTGCGCGGATCGCGCAGGCCCACCGGCTTCATCGGCCCGAAGCGCAGCGTTTCAAAGCCGCGTTCCGCCATCACTTCAATCGGCAAGCAGCCTTCGAAATAGGGCGTGGACTTTTCCCATTCCTTGAATTGCGTTTTCTCGCCCGCGATCAGCGCCTCGATGAAGGCGCGATATTGCGGCTCATCCATCGGGCAGTTGATGTAATCGGACCCATCGCCTTTGTCGTAACGCGATTGCATCCAGCAGATATCGAAGTTGATCGACTCGTGATGCACGATGGGGGCAATGGCATCGAAGAAGGAAAGCTGGTCTTCGCCCGAAAGCGCGCGGATGCCTTGCGCAAGGGCAGGCGAGGTGAGCGGGCCGGTGGCCACGATCACCGATGTCCAATCCTGCGGCGGAAGGCCCGCGATTTCCTCGCGCGCGATTTCGATCAGCGGATGCTCTTCGATGGCGCGCGTGATGGCGGCGGAAAATCCGTGCCGGTCCACCGCCAGCGCGCCGCCCGCCGGCAATTTGTGTTCATCGGCGCTGCGCAGGATGAGCGACCCGCAACGGCGCATCTCCTCATGCAGCAAACCGACGGCGTTGTTTTCCCAATCGTCAGAGCGCAGCGAATTGGAGCAGACGAGTTCCGCCAGGCTGTCGGTCTGGTGCGCATCGGTGCCGCGCACGGGGCGCATCTCGTGCAGCACCACGCGCACGCCGGATTGCGCCGCTTGCCACGCCGCTTCCGAACCGGCCAATCCGCCGCCGATGATATGCAGAGGTTCCGTCATGGCCTCTCTTTAGCCGAGGCTTACGGCGGATGCACCCTTTTACCAAACTTGTCATCGCCCGCTTCATGCGGGCGACCCAATTTCTTCGGGAAGAAAATGGGTTGCCCGGACAAGCCGGGCAATGACAACGGTTTGGGTGTTTTTCTCCCCTAATTCCTGGCCGTCAGGATCGCATCCAGCGTGTGCGGGCCTGTGCCGGTGGGGACGAGGTGCGGGTAGCGCCAGCCGCCGTGATAATCCAGCGTGATGGTGCGGTATTGTTTGTTGTCCTGCACCAGAAGCGCGATGGGCGCCTTGTCGGTCACCGCCCACTTGATCGCATCCTTCAAAGCATCGCCGGTGTAGCTGTCGCCGTTCACCGCGATCAGCTTCATGCCCACGGTGAAGCCGGCTTTGAAGGCCAGGCTATCCCACTGCACATCGGTCAGCGTGTCGTCCTTGTCCACGGTGAAGCCCAGCGAATAGCTGAGATCGGTCTGCTTGCGGATTTTCTCGTTGCTCTTCTGGAAATCGGATTCCACATCCGTATAGACGAGCTTGTAGCCGCCGCGCGTGATGCCATCCAGCGGCGCGCCTTTGGCATGGTCTTCCAGCCGCGCGTGCAGGAATTTCGCCCAATCATATGGCTGTACCGTGTTCAGCGCCTTGACGATATCGTCGAAGGTGTAGGTGACGGTGACGTAGCTGCCGTTGTTGATGCCGAAAAAGAGCTTGGCGAAATCATCCAGCGATTTCTTGCCGCCGGACATCTGGCGGATCAGCGTATCGGCATCGAACCAGGTGAGCTGGCCTTCCGAATAATAATCCTCGCTGCGTTGCCAGTTGCGCCACGGAATGGGGCGGCGGCTGTTGGTGATGGGATCGTTGGTGGTATCGGCCAGCGATTTCCAGGCGCGGCCGACATGGTGATCGTAGGTCGCCGCCGTCATGGCGATGGCATCCAGCGCCTGCTGGTGCGTCCACAAGCCGGAGCGCGCCGCCAGCACAAAGCCCCAATATTGCGTCTGGCCTTCGTAAACCCACAGCAGCGAATCGCGCATCGGCACGTTGAAGTTCGGCGTCCACAGATCGGCGCCGCGACGGAATTTGCCGTTCCAGGAATGGGTGTATTCGTGCGGCAGCAGATCGCGTTCGGCGGTCATGGAATCCCAATCCATGAAGTATTTGGGCTGCACGCCGTCTTCGCTGGAGCGGTGATGCTCCAACCCGTTGCCGCCCATCTTGTCGCTGAGCGAGAACAGGAAATCGTAGTGATCGTAATGGTGCGAGCCGAACAGTTTGTAGGCTTGCTGGACCAGCGCGCGGTGGGCCGCGATCTGGTCCGGTTTCATCACCAGCTCATCCGGCCGGTCGGCGATCACATCCAGATGCACGGGTGCTGGGCCATTGGGATCCAAATCGACGCGCGCGAAATACTTGCCAGCGATCATCGGCGAATCCGTCAGCGTGTTGTAGGGCACGTTCTTGAAGGTGGTGACTTGTCCCGCGGTGGACGCGGTGTCGAGCGCGGTGCCGAACTTCCAGCCGGCGGGCAGCTTCACGCTGGGCGCGGTCATGATATCGCGCGTGAAATATCCGGCGGGATAAATCGACAGCGATATCCACTGCAGGCTCAGCATCTGTGGCGTCATCACGATGCGGCCTTGGCTGTGATCCGTGGCGGAGAGATATTGGAAATTCACGTCCAGCGATGTGGCGCCTTTGGGCACGTTGACGTGATAGGCGTAAACCTGAACCGGATCGCGCACCCATTCCAGGCGCGTGCCGTTCGCTTTCACGATCAGGCCCGCGACCATCGAAATCGCGCCGCCGGGCGAATGGGCGCCGGGTAGCCACTGCGGATAAAGCAGCGTCATCGGGCCATCGCTTTTCACGGGAATGGTTTCGTGGATGCGGAAGATGTGATGCGTCAGGTCGGTGGCATCGACCGCTACCTTCATCACGCCGGGGTAGGCCACATCCTGCGGCGCGGGGATCGGCGGCGTGGCGGGGGCCGGTTGCGGGCCGGGGGAAGCGGCCCAGGCCGCGGAAAACATAAGCGCGCTGACAGCCGCGGCTATTGCGGGAACTCTCATATCGTCACTCCCCACCGAATTTTTTATGCGCTCGGCCACAGGACACACCGCAAAAACGGGCCTGTCAAAGCGCGAAAGCCCGCACTTGACTCCCAAGAAAGGCGCGCGTATGTAACCGGACAGTTATCTAACCAAGTGGTTATATTCGAGATGCAGACCGATCATCTAAGCGCCAAGTTCGCAGCCCTGGCCGATCCGACCCGCCGGGCGATCCTGGCCCGGCTGGCCTTGGGCGAAACCACGGTGAGCGAACTGGCCGAGCCGTTCGAGATGAGCGGGCCGGCGGTTTCCAAGCACCTGAAAGTTCTGGAACGCGCGGGGCTGATTGCGCGCGGACGCGAGGCGCAATGGCGGCCCTGCCGCATCGAGCCGCAGGCGCTGAAAGAGGTGGATGACTGGATCGAAAGCTATCGCCGCTTCTGGGAGGAGCGGTTCGACCGGCTGGACGATTACCTGAAAGAGATTCAAGCCAAGACCGCGAAACAGAAGAAGGAGAAGAAAAATGCCCGCAAGCGGAAATAGCGCCACCGACGACCGCGAACTTATCATCACGCGCACCTTCGCCGCGCCGCGCGATCTGGTGTGGCAGATGTTCACCGACATGCGCCACATGCAGCAATGGATGGGACCGGTGGAATTTCCCGCCGCCAGCATGGAAGGCGATTTCCGCGTGGGCGGAAAATGGCGCGGCGTGCTGAAGGCTTCCGATGGCAGCGGACGCGAGCTGGGGCAGGGCGGTGAATTTCGCGAGATCCGCGCGCCGCAACGGCTTGCCTACACGTTCAAGTGGGACGACCGCCACAACGATCCGGGATTCGAGACGCTTGTTACAATCGACCTGGAAGAAGAAGACGATGACGTGACGCTGATGACGTTTCGCCAATCGCCATTCAACACGGTGCAGAACCGCGACGGACACGTTAAAGGCTGGAACAGCGCCTTCGACCGGCTGGATCAATATCTGGCGCGGGAGGGCATGTGATGAACGCCCCTATCATGAGTGACGACGAACGCGCCATCCGCGAAATCATGAACGATCGCGCCAAGGCGCTGTACGCGAAAAACGCGGACAAGCTGTTCGCGCATCTGGCGCCGGAAATCGTTTCGTTCGATCTGCCGCCGCCGCTGCAATTTGTTGGCGATGCCGCACGCAGCAAGGAAGGCTTCCAGGCTTGGTTCGCCACTTGGAAAGGCCCGATCGGCTGGGAAACGCGCGATGTGACCGTGACGGTGAACGGCGATCTCGCGTTCGCTTACGGCCTCAGCCACATCAGCGGGACCAAAGTGGATGGTCCGGAGAGCAAAGCGAACGGGCCGCATGTCGATCTTTGGCTGCGCAGCACCAACTGCTTTTGCAAAACCGGCGGCGAATGGAAGATCGTGCATTCGCACAATTCGGTGCCCTACCTCATGGATGGCAGCAACAAGGCCGCCGTCGATCTCAAACCCTAGAAAGGTGTTGCCATGCGCAAACTGATCATGACGATGTTCGTGACGCTGGATGGCGTTATGCAAGCGCCCGGTGGGCCGGATGAAGACAAAGAAGGCGGCTTCACCAAAGGCGGCTGGCAGGCGCAGTTCTCGAGCGACGATTTTGGTCCGATCATGATGGACTGGTTCGACCGCGCTGGCGGCTTTATGCTGGGCCGCAAGACCTATGACATCTTCGCAAGCTACTGGCCCAAGATCGGCGAGGACAATCCCATCGCCAAAGGCTTCAACACGCGGCCGAAATATGTCGCCTCCACCACGCTGAAGTCCGCGGACTGGGCCGGCACAACGCTGATCGCGCACGATGTGCCGCGCGCCATTCAAAAGCTGAAGGATGAGCCGGGCGGCGATTTGCTGATGTTCGGCAGCGGGGCGCTGGCGCGCTCGCTTCTGCAGCACCGCCTGATCGATCTTTGCAGACTGTGGGTTTATCCGGCGGTTCTTGGCGAAGGAAAACGCCTGTTCGAAGGCGGCCTGCCCTATGCGCTGCGGCTGACGGAGTCAAAAACGCTGAGCAGCGGCGCGGTGGTCAACACGTATGAACCGGGCGACAGGCTCGTTTTCAAATCCATAGGCGATGCCTGAATCTTCCCCCAAGAGATCAAGGAGAAACACGATGCAGTATCTTTCGCTTTTCACGCCTGCCGTCCGCCCCAGCGGGCCGCCGAACCCCGAACACATGGCGCAGATGATGAAGCTCATCGATGAGATGACGCAGAAGGGCGTACTGGTTTCCACCGGCCCCATCGCGATGGCGGACAAATGCCTGCGCGTGACCGCCAGGAACGGCAACGTCGAGGTCAAAAAAGATCTGGCCGGCGATCCCGTCGCGCTGACCGCGGGCTATGCAATCCTGCAGGCCGATAGCGAAGAGCAACTGATCGAAGGCGTGAAGATGTTTCTGAACGCCGTTGGCGACGGGGAATGCAAAGTGCTTCCCATCCCCACGCCCCCGCGCTGAACAGAAGAAAAGGACCAGACAATGACCGCTGTTAAAACTCTGACTCTCACCCGCACCTTCGACGCACCGCGCGCGCTGGTGTTCAAGGCTTTCACCGACCAGAAGATGCTGACCGAATGGTGGGGGCCGCGCGGCTTCACCAATCCGGTGAGCGAGTGGGATGCGCGGCCCGGCGGCAAGATCAAGGTGGTGATGCGCGCCAACGATGAGATCGCCAAGATGATGGGCGTGCGGGATTTTCCCTGCGGCGGCGAATATGTGGAGATCGCCGCGCCGGAACGGCTGGTGTTCATCACGACCGCCACGGTGGGTTCGGATCAGCGCGCACTGGTGAACCGCAATACCGTCACATTCGAGGATCAGAACGGCAAGACGAAGCTGACCCTGCATGTGGTGGTGGAACACGCGATACCGGAAATGGCCGGCGCGCTCGGCGGCATGGAGCAGGGCTGGAGCCAGAGCCTCGACAAGCTGGGCGAACTTCTGGCGAAGTGATTTGAATATGCGCCTGCCACGGCGGCAGGATGCGAGCGCCGAACGGAAACAAGGAGAGAGCGATGAAGATCAGTCCCTATCTGAATTTCAACGGAAACTGCCGCGAGGCATTCGAGCTTTATGCCAAGGTGATGGGCGGCAAGGACTTGCACATCATGACCTTCAAGGACATGCCGCCCGATGAAAACATGCCGCTGACCGACGACCAGAAGAAAATGGTCATGCATGCGCGCTTCATCGTGGGCGGTGACACCATCATGGGTTCTGACTCACCGGGCCGCTACAACAAGCCCCAAGGCTATGCGATCAGCATCGGCGTGGACACGCCGGAAGAAGCCGATCGCATCTTCGCAGCGCTGGCGGAAGGCGGCGATGTCGGCATGCCCATCGCGGAAACCTTCTGGGCCAAGCGCTTCGGCATGGTTACCGACCGCTTCGGTACCCACTGGATGGTCAATTGCGAAAAGCCGATGTAACGCGCTAGCGTTGTCTTCTCACCGCTCAAAGGAAAATCCCATGTTGAAATTCTCGCCGGCCGCCTGCGCGGCTGTGGTTTGTGTTGCGCTCGCACCGCTGGCGGCGATGGCCGATCCCGCTCCGCAATCGCTGCCGCATGGGCAGAAGGATTATAAAGCGGCGCCCGCCGGTACCTATACGCTCGATCCCAATCATGTCGGCGTGATCGCGCGGGTTTCGCACATGGGATTTTCCTTGAGCGTGTTCCGCTTCGGCGATGTGAAAGCCACGTTGCAATGGGATCCGGCGAATATCGCCAACGACAAGCTGAACGCCACGGTGCAGACCGCTTCGGTGGAATCCAACGTGCAGGGATTCTCTGAAGAACTGCAGGGCGACAAATATCTCAACACCGCGAAGTTCCCCACCGCGACATTCGTTTCCACCGCGTTCCACAAGACCGACGCCACGCACGGCAAGGTGGACGGTATGTTCACGCTGCTGGGCAAGACCAAGCCGGTGACATTCGACGTGACGCTGATCGGTGCCGGCGCGGGCTTTGCCGGCGGGCCCACGATGGGCCATGTCATGGGCATTCACGCCGAAGGCACGATCAATCCGCAGGATTACGGCATGTCGGCGTTCTTCCAGGAGCCGATCCAGCTTGCGATCGATACCGAGTTCGACAAGCCCAATTCCAAGTAAGAGCCACCGCTTGACATCAAAGCATCAAATGTGTGATGCTTTGATGCTATGCGGACCACCCTGACCTTGGACGACGACGTTGCCGTGCGGCTGGAGCGCCTGCGCAAGAAGCGCGACGCCAGCTTCAAGGACATCGTGAACGACGCGATCCGGAACGGCCTTGAGCAAATCGAAGCCAAGCCGCAAAAGCGCAAGCCTTTCCGGACGAAGGCTGTTGATCTCGGTCCGCTTCTCTTTCCTTCCGTCAAAGAAGCGCTGCAGGCGCTGGACGAGGAAGAGGATCGGAAGAAGCTCGGCCTGTTGTGATCCTCGTAGACGCCAATCTTTTGATCTATGCGGGAGTGTCGTCCGTTCCGGAACATGAGCGGGCAAGGTTGTGGCTGGACGAACAGATGTCGGGAGGCGCGCGTGTCGGGCTGCCCTGGCACTCGCTGCTGGCATTTCTGCGGATCACGACAAGGCGGGTTGCGTTCGCGCAGGTTCAATCGACCGACGCGGCGTGGAAACAGGTGCGCGATTGGCTCAGCCAGCCTCCCGTCTGGATTCCGCAGCCCACGGAACGGCATGCGGACTTGCTAAGCACGCTGCTTGCCGATGCAGGAGCCTCCGGCGATCTTGTCTCCGATGCGCATCTGGCCGCGCTTGCCATCGAACACGGATTGACGATCTGCTCGAACGATCGGGACTTCGCGCGCTTTCGCGGCGTGCGCTGGATCAATCCGCTGGAACAGTAACTTCGTTTAATTCCAGATCGGCGCGTGGCGGGCTTTCCACGGCATGGCTTCTTCCAGTAGCGCGGAGAGGCGATAGAGCGTGGCTTCGTCGCCGTAGCGGCCGGTGAACATCATGCCGATGGGCAGGGCGTCCGACGACATGCCGAGCGGCAATGAGATGGACGGCTGGCCCGTCATGTTGAACGGCGGCGTGTAACCGAAGACGCGGCCTTGCCGCTTGTTGAATTCGCGCGGCTCCACGTTCACCGGATCGAGATAACCGATGGGCGGGGCCGGCGTAATGGTGGTCGGCATCAGAAGCACATCGAAGTCGCGCCATAGTGCAAGTATCTGCCGCGTCATCAGGCGCAGCGTTTGCATGCCCCAGCCGACCTGCGCGCCCGTCAGCCGTTTGCTGCCCTGGTAGCTGGCCCAGGCCAGCGGTTCGAATTCGTCCTCGCGCGGCTCGCGGCCCAGCACTTTCGCCAAATCGTCGATGGAGGCGGCGAACGCGGCGCCGGATACGCAGCCTTGCGCGCGATAAAGCTGGCGCCAGTCGATGCCGAAGGATTTCAGTTCAAAAACATTGTGGCCAAGCCGTTCCAGCGTGGCGCGGGTTTCATCGAAGGTCTTTTGCACATCGGGATGCAGCGGCGCGCGGCTTGGCGCCTCGGTGGAGAAGGCGATGCGCAAAGCGCCGGGTGCGGTCTGGATGTCTTCCATGTAAGGCCGCGCCTTTGTCAACGGCGCATAAGGCGCGTCGTCTTCGGGCATGCCGGTCCAGTCCAGCATAGCGGCGCTGTCGCGCACCGTGCGCGTCAGCACATGATCCAGAATAAATCCGTGCGCACGGTTGCGATCGTCCGGTCCGCCGGGATTGCGGTATTGCGTCGGCTTCATGCCGACAAGGCCGCATTGCGCGGACGGGATGCGGATGGAGCCGAGCCCATCGCTGCCATGCGCCATCGGCACCATGCCGCTGGCAACGGCGGCTGCCGCACCGCCCGATGAACCACCGGACGAGTGATCCGGATTCCATGGGTTGCGGCAGATGCCCAGATGTCGGCCTTCCGTGGTGCCGGGGATTCCAAATTCCGGCGTGTTGGTTTTGCCCATCAGCACCACGCCGCTGCTGCGATAGCGCCGCGTCAGTTCGCCGTCTTCGGGCGTGACGTGGTTGGCGAGATAGGCGGAGCCGTTCGTCATTGGCCAGCCGGCGACGGGCAGGTTGATGTCCTTGATCAGGAACGGCACGCCTTTGAACGGGCCATCGGGAAGTTTGGATCGCGCGGTCTTTCGCGCTTCGTCATAGGCTTTGTAAACAACCGCGTTGAGTTTGGGATTGTGCCGCTCGATGCGCGCGATGGCTTCTTCCAGAAGCTCCAGCGGCGAAACTTCGCCCCGCTGCACCAGATGGGCGAGGCCCAACCCATCGTAATCGGCATATTCCGCAAAGCTCATGCCTACACCTTTATGTTTGCGTAGCGGTGCGCCCAGGGCGCTGCCTTTTCGATTTCGGCGGCCAGCTTCAGCAACGTCATTTCGCCGCCGTTGCGCGCCACGAACTGCACGCCGATGGGCAGGTTATCCTTGTTCCAATGCAGCGGCAGATTGATGCCGGGCTGGCCCGTGGCGTTCTGCATGGCGGTGAAGGGGACGTAATCGATGATCGGCGCGAAAGCCTTTGCGATGTTCTGCTCGTCGATATCGACGGTGCCCAGCGCCATTGGCGGCGAGCCCAATGTAGGCGTGAGCCAGACGTCGTACGTCTCGTGGAATTTCGCGGTGATGCGCGCGGCGCGATACATGAATTGCAGCGCCTGTGTTTGCTGAACCGCCGTGATTTTGCGGCCCTGTTCATAAAGCGCCAGTGTGAGGCCTTCGAGATTTTCGAGCGATGGTTTCTGGCCGGTGAGCGCCGCCAGCGTTTCCACGCCGGTGGCGGTGGCAGCGGCCCACAGCAGCATGAAGTTCGGCGTCATGGCCTGCGCGTCCAGCGCGGGTGCGGCTTCTTCCACTTTGTGGCCAAGGCTTTCGCACAGCACGGCAGCCTTGCGCACGGCGGCGGTGACGTCGGGATGCATCGCTTTGCCGTCCAGTGCCTTGAACGACACCGCGATCTTCAGGCGCTTGTTCTTGCGTTTGATGCCTTCGAGATAAGAGCCTTCCGGCGGCGGCGCGAAATAGGGATCGCCGTAATCGTAGGCACATGAAATATCCAACCCTGCCGCGCTGTCGCGCACCGAGCGCGAGACCATGTGATCGACGCTGAGGCCGCTGGTGGAATCCGCGGCATCCGGGCCTTGGGTGATGCGGCCGCGCGAAACTTTCAGGCCGACGAGGCCGTTGCAGGCGGCGGGAATGCGGATGGAGCCGCCGCCATCGGTGGAATGCGCCAGCGGCACGATACCGGCCGCCACCGCCGCCGCCGAACCGCCGGAGGAGCCGCCGGTGGAATGCGCGAGATTCCACGGATTGCGCGCGGGGCCGTAAAGCTTGCCTTCGGTGGTCGGCAAAATGCCGAACTCCGGCACATTGGTTTTGCCCAGTGGTATCAGCCCCGCCGCGCGATAGCGCGCGACCAACGTGGAATCGTGATCGGCCGGGAACATCGGCACGAAACGCGAGCCGGAACGCGTGGGCATGCCCACCGCACCGGCGCGCATATCCTTCAGCAGCGTCGGCACGCCGGTGAATGGGCCTTTGGGCAATTTGCTTTTCGCGGCGTCGCGCGCCTGATCGAACGCCTTGAAGATGATGGCATTGATCTTGGGGTTCACCTCTTCGGCGCGCGCGATGGCGGCATCCACCGCTTCGCGGGCCGAGATTTTCTTTTTGGCGATGAGGGCGGCGAGGCCGAGCCCATCGTGCTTGCTGTAATCGGAAAACTTCACGTTACACCTTGATGTCGGCGTAGCGGTCCGCCCACGGCGCTGCCTTTTCGATCTGGCCCGCCAGCTTCAGCAATGTTTCCTCGTCGCCGAAACGGCCCACGAACTGCACGCCGATGGGCAAGCCTTCCTTGTTCCAATACAGCGGAAGGTTGATCGCGGGCTGGCCGGTGGCGTTCTGCATGGCGGTGAAGGGAACATAATCGATCATCGGCGCGAAGGATTTCACCGGATCGCGTTCTTCCATATCGAAAGTACCGAGCTTGACGGGCGGCTTGCCCAGCGTGGCGGTGAGCCACACATCGTACGTCTCATGGAATTTCGCGGCTTCGCGCGCGGCGCGTTGCAACGCATCTTTCGCCATCAGATATTCGCTGGCGGGGATTTTCTTGCCCGCCTCATACAAGCCCCAGGTGAGGCCTTCGAATTTATCAGCCGTGGGTTTCTGGCCTGTGAGTGCTGCGATGGTGTCGATGCCGGCCGCAAGGCCGCCGCACCAGAACGCCATGAAGGCGGGGATCAGCGCCTGCTGATCCAGCGCGGGCGAGGCTTCTTCCACATTGTGGCCCAGCTTTTCGCAAAGCTTTGCCGCGTGTTTCACCGCCGCCACGCAATCGGCATGCAGCGGCTGACCGTCCAGCTTCTTTGTGGCGAAGGCGATGCGCAACTTCTTCGGCGCGCGTTTCATGGAGTCCAGATACGACGCGGCGGGCGGCGGCGCGTAATAGGGATCGCCGGGGATGTTGCCCTTGATCGCGTCGAGTGCGGCGGCGGTGTCGCGCACGCTGCGCGAGACGACCAGATCGTTGGCAAGGCCATCGATGATGTCGCCGAAGTCCGGCGCAAAGGTTGTGCGGCCGCGTGTGGGCTTCAAACCGACAAGGCCGCACGCCGATGCGGGGATACGGATGGAGCCGCCGCCATCGTTGGCATGTGCCAGCGGCACGATACCAGCCGCCACCGCCGCCGCAGAACCGCCGGACGAACCACCGGTGGAGTGCGCCAGATTCCACGGGTTGTGCGCGGGGCCATAGAGTTTGGATTCCGTGGTTGCGACCAGACCGAATTCCGGCACATTGGTTTTGCCAAGCGGGATCAAACCGGCGGCGCGGAAGCGCGCGGTCATCACCGAGTCATGTGGCCACGGAATGGGCGGAAGGAACTGCGCGGCCTGCCGCGTGGGCATGCCTTCGGCGAGTGCGAAAATATCTTTGAGGAAAAACGGCACGCCGCCGAAAACGCCTTTGGGCTTTTTCTTGGCGGCATCGCGGGCACGGTCGTAATCGCGATAGACGAGGAAATTCAGTTTGGGATTGAGCGCTTCGGCACGGAAGATGGCTTCTTCCACCAACTCGCTGGGCTTGACCTTCTTTTTGGCGACCAGCCCGGCCAGCCCGATACCGTCGTACTTCGCGTAATCCTCGATCGTCATTTCCCACCCAGAATGTTGTTTTCAGCCACCTTAGGGGGCGGCTGACAGTCTGTCACGCGGCAGCCAAGCCCCTGAATCGCCTTGGATTGTCGCGCGATTGTGAGGTTGGCGCGCAATGATTACAGTAGATTTACACGGCATTTCCGGGGGGCAGCCATGCACAAAATTCCAATGAGCGAAACGGTTTCTGGCGCTTACAATTTCGCCTTCAAAAACTTCCTTTCCATTCTGGGGATCGCCTGGTTCCCGTACGTGTTGGTCGGCGCATTGCTGACGGCCGGCGTGATCGAGATGATGCCGAGTGTGGCGGACATCAACAGCGACGCGCTGATGGGCGCGGTGGCCATCCTCAATCTCATCGCGCTGGGCGCCGTCGCGATTGTTCTCATCATCGTGGCATCCGCGATGGTGAATGTCGGCGTGATGCGTCAGGCGCTGGGCCTGCACACGGGGCAGGTGTTCATCTATTTCTCGCTTGGCGCCGCCGTGTGGCGGATGATCGGCGCGCTGCTTCTGGCCGTCATTGCGATCTATGCGCTGATCATCGCTTGCGTGCTCGTGATCGTTCTTGTCTGCACCGCGGGCGTTCATGTTCTTGGCGAGGGCCTGGCCTATACGATCGGAACCATCGGCGGCATCGCTGCCTTTGTCTTCTGCATTTACGTGATGGTGCGGCTGACCTATTTCATCGCGCCGGTGGTGGTGGCCGAAGAGCGCATCGGGCTGGGACGTGCGTGGGAACTGGGCAAAGGCAATTTCTGGCGGATCATCGGATTGCTCATCGCGGTGACGCTGCCCGTCGGCATCGCCTTCAACATCATCATCACCACGTTAATGGGAACGTTTCCTGTCGATCAGGTAACACCCAACATGACGCCTAACGATTTTTTCCTTCTTTATTCGCATTACTACACGCAGTCGCTTTCGCACATGTGGCCGGTGCTTGTGATTGTTGAGCTGGCCTATGTCGTTGCCCTGACGGGGCTGATGAATGGCGCACAGGCGACTGCCTATCTCTACGTGACGGGCAAGAAAACGGTTGCACCGCCGTACGTGCCGCCCGCCGATGTCGCGCCGCCGCCGCCGGGCGCGGCCCCCGCATGAACAAAGTCCCTGTCGCGCGGTCGATCGGGTTTGCATACCGCTTCACCTTTGGTCAGTTCGGCACCATTATCGGGCTGATCTGGCTGCCGGTGCTTTTGACCACGCTGCTGGGCTACTTCGTGATGAATGGTTATGCCGCCGCCTTCGCGCAGGCGGTGGCGGAGGACAATCCAGGTGCGGCGGGGCAGGCCGGCCTGCTGCTGATCGGCTATTCGATCCTGGCGCTGTTCTTTTATTCGATGATCTATGTGGCGGTGTCGCGGCAGGCGCTGGGTTTGCGCGAGGGCGGCGCGGTTGTGCATCTGGAACTGGGGCCGGCAGCGTGGCGCATGTTCGGCGCGCTGCTGGCGCTGACGATCATGCTGGCGTTTTTCTATGTTCTGCTGCTGCTGGTGGGATTGGGGATTGTCGCGGCGTCGCAATCCATGGGCAGCGCGCGGCAGCCGGTCGCGATTTTCGGGCTGGCCGTGTTCTTCATCGGGTTCTGCGCCTTCCTGTTCGTGGCGGTGCGGCTGGCCTTCCTGCTTGCGCCGGTGGTGGTGGCGGAAGGGCGCGTGTCACTGTCGCGCGGCTGGGCGCTGACGCGGGGGAACTTCTGGCGGCTTTTGACCATCCTGCTCGCGACCCTGCTGCCCTTGTTGCTTATATTTGGTGGCGCGGAATTGCTGATTTTCGGCCCGCAGTATTTCGCGGCGAACGCCCACCCCACGCTGGCCCAGAGAGTTGCCCATTTGCAGCAGATGAACAGGGGGCTGCCGTTGCTGTATGGTTTGTCGTTCGTGATGTCGCCGTTCTTGAGCGGGCTTGGGCTTGGGGCCTCGGCCTGTGCCTACCGTGCGCTCAGGAGCGATGCGGAACCTGCCTGACGCGTGGAGGAAAGTGTCATTTCCAATTCAAAAATTCCGGTCGGACAAAGCATCCGCTATGCCTATACCTTCACCTTCGGACATCTGGGCGCGATCATCGGGCTGATCTGGGTGCCGATGCTGATCGTGTCGATCGGCAGCTTCTTTTCATTTTCCTATTACACATCGAGCCTGTCGGCCGCGCTTGCGCAAGGCACGCCCGAAACCGCGGGCCAGGCGGCGGGACTGATGCTGGGCTGGACGGTTGTGGCGCTCGGCCTCACCTCCATGATGTACGCCTCGGTCGCCGAACTCGCGCTGGGCCTGCGCAAAGGTTCGCCGCTTTATCATTTCGCATTCGGCGCCAACGAGATGCGCGTGTTTGGCGGGCTGGCGGCGCTGATGGGCGTGATGATTTTGTTCGTGCTGGGTTATTTGCTGGCCGTGGGGCTTGTTTCGGCGGCGGGTACAGCGGCGGGGGGCGGAAACCCGGTTGTGGCGCTCGTCGTGGCGGTGCTGGCGTTGGCCGGCTATCTCGCGATCATTTACGCGATGGTGCGGCTGGGTTTTCTGCTGATCCCGGCGACCGTTGCGGAAAACGCGGTTTCGCTGGCACGAAGCTGGAAACTGACGCAGGGAAATTTTTGGCGCATCTTCGCCATCGGCCTCTGCACGCTGTTGCCGCTCATTCTGGTCACGCTGGTGGCGGAAGCCGCGATTTTCGGACCCGATTTCTACACCATGCCGCCGGATTCCGGCGCGGCACCCGACATGGCGCAGGAGATGAAGCTGATCGGCCAGCAGATGAGCATGATGAACGCGCACCTGCCCGCGCTGATGGGGCTTTCGTTCGTGCTGTCGCCGCTGATGGCGGGATTGCTGGTGGCGCCGGCGGCGTATGCCTATCGCGCGCTGGTCCCGGCGAGAGGGCAAGTCTGACAGTCATTGGGGGATGATCGGATGAATCGGATTCCTGTTGGAAGCACGATCGGCGCGGCGTACCGCTTTGCGTTGGGACACTTCCTCGCCATTCTTGGCGTGATGTGGCTGCCGTACCTTTTGCTTTATGGATTTGTCTTCGGTGTGCCGTTGGCGATGCACACCAATGCGCTGGACCTGATGCTGTCGCAGCTCAACGATCCGGATCTCGCCGCGCGCCTTTACATGCTGGGCCTGCGGTTTCTGCCCTATCTTGTTGGCGCGATAATTTCTGTGGGCGTGTTGCGGCGCGCACTGGGGCTCGCGAGCGGCCCGTCGCTGGTCTATTTCTCGCTCGGAAAGCCGGTGTGGCGGCTGGTGGCCGCGCAATTCATCGCCATGATCCTGTTCGGCATCGCGGCGTTTGTTATCATATTGTGTTGCGCGCTCGTTGTGGGCCTTGTGGCGCTGGTGGCATTGGCGGATCAATCCATCATGGGATTGGTGGTGGGAATTGGAGCCGCCGTAGCCGTGGTGGTGGCGCTGGGCGCCATGATCTATTTCGCCATACGGCTGCTGTTCCTGCTTGGTCCGGTGGTCGTGGAACAACAACGCATCGGGCTGGAACAGGCGTGGCGGCTGTCGAAAGACCATGCGGGATCGCTGTTTCTGGTCGCTTTGGGCGCGCTTCTGCCGGTGATGATTCTGGAGATGGCAATCGGCGGCGCGCTGCTTTTTCCCAAGCTGCCCGCGCTCATCAGCCTTATGCACACGCTTCCGGTTCCGCCGCACGGCGACGACATCTCGCAGCAACAGGTAGTGGAACTCGTGCGGCAGTTCTTCGGCGATATCGCAAAGGTGTACGGTGGCTATCTCTATGGCACCATTCTGTTCACGTTCGTCTTCGGCGTGATCTTCACCGGCTTGCGCGCAGGCGCATCCGCGTTCGCCTATCGCGCGCTGGTGCCGTTGCCGGAAGCACCCGTAATCGCAACGGAGCCGGCGGCCTAGGGATTAGCCGCGATATTTGGCGAAAGTCGCTTCCACTTCGGCGGCCGAAGCGAAGTTACCTTTGGCAGCATCGCGTAGGCCGCGATTAATGCCTTTCCATTCTTCCGGCGTGGCGCGGTAAGCGCCTTGAGAAAGTTCGGCTTCGATTTCAAGCGCGAGATGCTCAAGCTCATCCCGCGCCTCTTCAGGCCAGGAATGCGCGCGTTCGAGAACTTCCGTCAGGCTCTTGTTCATGCGCAACCTTATAGCGGAATTGGAGAGAGCTTTCTACTTACTCCGCCGCCTTCATCTTTGCGGGGGCGAGTTTCTCCGGCGTGCGCGCTTTGAGCAGCGGTTTGAGATATTGCCCGGTGTAGGAGCGCGCGACTTTGGCGACGTCTTCGGGCGTGCCGGCTGCCACGATTTCGCCGCCGCCATCGCCGCCTTCGGGGCCGAGATCGATGATCCAGTCCGCCGTCTTGATGACTTCCAGATTGTGTTCGATCACTACAACGGTGTTGCCGTTGTCCACCAGCTCCTGCAGCACTTCCAGAAGTTTGCGCACATCGTGGAAATGCAGGCCGGTGGTGGGCTCGTCCAGAATGTAAAGCGTGCGGCCGGTGGCGCGGCGTGACAATTCCTTGGACAGTTTCACGCGCTGCGCTTCACCGCCCGATAGCGTGGTCGCCTGCTGGCCGATGGAAATGTAGCCCAGCCCCACGCGCTTGAGCGTATCCAGCTTTTCGCGGATGGACGGCACGGCCTTGAACAGTTCCGCGCCAGCTTCCACCGTCATGTCCAGCACATCGGCGATGGAGTTGTTGCGGAATTTCACGTCCAGCGTTTCGCGGTTGTAGCGCTTGCCCTTGCAGACGTCGCACTGCACGTACACATCCGGCAGGAAGTGCATTTCAATCTTGATGACGCCGTCGCCCTGGCACGCTTCGCAGCGGCCACCCTTCACGTTGAAGGAGAAGCGGCCCGGCTGATAGCCGCGCGCTTTTGCTTCCGGCAGTTCCGCGAACCAGTCGCGGATCGGCGTGAAGGCGCTGGTGTAAGTCGCGGGATTGGAACGCGGCGTGCGGCCGATGGGGCTCTGGTCGATGTCGATGATCTTGTCGAGATATTCCAGCCCTTCGATCTTGTCGAAGGGTGCGGGATGCTCGCGCGCCTGCGTCAGCTTGCGCGCCGCTGCCTTGTAAAGTGTTTCGATCACCAGCGTGGATTTGCCGCCGCCGGATACGCCGGTGATGCACGTCATGGTGCCAAGCGGAATCTGCGCGGTGACGTTCTTGAGGTTGTTGCCCTTGGCGCCAACGACCTTCACCCAGCGATTGTGAACGGCCTTGCGGCGCACTTTGGGAATCGGAATCTGCTCGATGCCCACGAGATATTTTCCCGTGAGACTCTTGGGCGAGCGCATGATGTCTTCGGGCGTGCCTTCGGCGATGATGTGGCCGCCGTGAATGCCGGCCCCCGGCCCGATATCGATCACATGATCGGCGGTGCGGATGGCTTCCTCGTCATGCTCCACCACGATCACGGTGTTGCCCATGTCGCGCAGGCCGCGCAGCGATTCCAGCAGCTTGGCATTGTCGCGCTGGTGCAGGCCGATTGAAGGTTCGTCGAGCACATACAACACGCCGGTGAGGCCGGAGCCGATCTGCGACGCCAGCCGGATGCGCTGGCTTTCGCCGCCGGACAGCGTGCCGCTCGCGCGCGCCAGCGTGAGGTAATCCAGGCCGACATTGTTCAGGAATTTCAGGCGTGCGCGGATTTCCTTCAAAATGCGCGCGGCGATTTCGTTCTGCTGCTTGTTCAGCTTCTTGTCGATGTCGCGGAACCAGCCGTCCACCTTCTTGATGGATTGCTCGCAGACCTGGCCGATATGGATGCCGCCGATCTTCACCGCCAGTGCTTCCGGCTTCAGGCGGTAGCCGTTGCAGACTTCGCAGGGGCTTTCGTCCTGATAACGCTCGAACTCTTCCTGCACCCAGCTTGAATCGGTTTCCTCGAAACGCCGCTCCATGTTGGGAATGACGCCTTCGAAGGTTTTCTTGGTGTCGTAACGGCGCAGGCCGTCGTCGTAGGTGAACTTGATCTCATCCTCGCCGGAGCCATAGAGGATGATGTCTTTCACCTTCTTCGGCAGGTCTTCCCACGGCTCGTTGAGCGAGAATTTGTAATGCTTGGCCAGCGACTCCAGCGTCTGCAGATAATAAGGTGACGACGACTTCGACCACGGCGCGATGGCGCCTTTGCGCAGCACAAGGCTTTCGTCTGGAACGATCAAGGCCGGATCGAAATATTGCTGGGTGCCCAGCCCGTCACATTCCGGGCAGGCGCCGTGCGGATTGTTGAACGAGAACAGGCGCGGCTCGATTTCCGGAATGGTGAAGCCGGAAACCGGGCAGGCGAACTTGGACGACATCATCATCCGCCGGGGATCGCCGTTCTTTTCTTTCTCATCGGCAAATTCCGCGATGACGAGGCCATCGGCCAGGTTGAGCGCGGTTTCGATGGAATCCGGCAGGCGGTTGCCGATGTCGGTTTTCACCACAATGCGGTCCACCACCACTTCCAGATCGTGCTTCAGCTTCTTGTCCAGCGTGGGCGACTGGCCGATGTCGTAGAACTTCCCGTCGATCTTGACGCGCTGAAAACCCTTCTTCTGAAGTTCCGCCAGTTCTTTCCGGTATTCGCCCTTGCGGCCGCGCACGATGGGGGCGAGCAGGAACAGGCGCGTGCCCTCGGGCAGCGCTAGAACGCGGTCGGCCATCTGGCTAACGGTCTGGCTTTCGATCGGCAATCCGGTGGTGGGCGAATAGGGCACGCCGACGCGCGCGAACAGCAGGCGCAGGTAATCGTAGATCTCGGTGACGGTGCCGACCGTTGAGCGCGGATTGCGCGAGGTGGTTTTCTGCTCGATGGAAATGGCCGGCGAGAGGCCTTCGATGTGATCCACATCGGGCTTCTGCATCAGCTCCAGGAACTGGCGCGCGTAAGCCGACAGCGATTCCACATAGCGGCGCTGGCCTTCGGCATAGATGGTGTCGAAGGCGAGGCTGGATTTGCCGGAGCCGGAAAGCCCCGTCATCACCGTCAGCGTGTCGCGCGGAATTTCCACATCGACGTTCTTCAGGTTGTGTTCGCGGGCGCCGCGGATGGAGATGTTCTTCAGCATGGACTTCCCAAAAATGACAAACGCCTAGCTTTCCCGAACGGACCCATGAGGGGCAAGGCACCCTCACACATGATCCACCGTCACGATTCGGCATCTGGAACGTAGCATGAACATGTGACGATCCGGCCAGGGAACTTGTTGGCCGTTCGCCGATTGTCTGTGGTGCAGAGCCTCGGATATGGGGTCTGGATCGCGTTTTTTGAAGACCCTTCAGCAGGCGGCCGCCGGGGCGGGCGTAACCCAGGTTCCGATGCCAGACCAGACGCGCTCCAACGCCGCAGCCGGCCATTATCGCCCCGATATCGATGGGCTGCGGGCACTGGCGATCCTGCCGGTGGTTTTCTACCACTACCGCGTCGCGGGGTTCAGCGGCGGCTTTGTCGGCGTCGATGTGTTCTTCGTCATATCCGGCTTTCTTATCACGTCGCTGATCCACGGCGAGATGCAGGCCGGGCGATTTTCCATCGCGCAATTCTATGAGCGGCGGGTGCGGCGGATTTTTCCGGCGCTGTTCGCGCTGCTGCTGGCCGCCACGGTGGCCGCCTACTTCATTCTCTTCCCAACGGATTTCGCCCGCTACGCCAGAACGCTGATGGCGACGGCAGCGTTCGGATCGAATTTCGAATTCTGGAAAGAAGCCGGCTATTTCGATGCGGCGGCGGACCAGAAGCCGCTGCTGCATTTGTGGTCCATCGCGGTGGAGGAACAGTTCTATCTGATCTTCCCGCTGGTGCTGTGGGCGTGCGCGAAGATTTCACATCTGCGGTTGCGCTTGGTGCTGGGCGGCATCCTAATCGCCTCGTTCGCCTTGAGTGTCTGGGGCGTGGCCAATGCGCAAGCTGCCACGTTTTATCTTCTGCCAACGCGCGCATGGGAATTGATGGTGGGTGCGTTGCTGGCGGTGGGCGCGCTACCGGATATTCGTATGCACTGGTTGCGCGAGGCGCTGGCGTTGGCAGGACTGGCGTTGCTCGCCTTTGCCGTTTTCGGTTTTACGCCGCAAACACCGTTTCCCGGCGCGGCGGCGCTGGCGCCGTGCGTGGGCGCGGCTCTGCTGATCTATTCCGGCAAAGGCGGCTCGCGCGTCGGCGATGTGCTCAGCCTTCGTCCGCTGGTTTTCATCGGGCTGATTTCCTATTCGCTGTATCTGGTTCACTGGCCGCTGTTTGTTTTCACGCGCTATGTCGTTTACCGGCCGCTGCACCCAGTTGAGATTTGTGCGCTGCTGGCGATCTCGTTCGCGCTTGCCACGCTGTCGTGGCGCTTTATTGAGCGGCCATTCCGCGCCGGACGATTCACGATAAGCAAACGCGCGCTGTTTGGCGGCGCAGTTGCGCTGATGGCGGGAACGGCGGCGTGCGCCGCCGTGGTGTTCGTCTCCAACGGCTTGCCGCAACGGCTGAACCCGCGCGTGCGCATGATCCTGGCCGAAGAGCAGGACCACGAACCGCGCATCCAGCGCTGCTTCGGATTGACGGCCAAAGACGTGGAAGCCGGAAAGCTTTGCCGCATCGGCAGTAACGCAGCGCAGGCGCCGACGTTTCTTCTGTGGGGCGATAGCCATGCCGACGCCTTCCTGCCCGCGGTGAGCAACGTCGCGGACCGGCAAGGCCGCAAAGGGTTGTTCGCCGGCACTGACAGTTGCGCGCCGCTGCTTGGCGTGGCGCGTTCCGATGCGGGCAAGTGCAAAAAGTTCAACGATGCGGTGATCAAGCTGGCGCTCTCGCCCAGCATCCGCGAAGTCATTCTGGATGCGCGCTGGGCCAAGAGCGCGGAAGGTACTTCTTATGGCGACGAGCCGAAAGGCCATGTCGTGATGCGCGATGCAGACGGCCAAGCCAGCACGCAGGCCGCGACCAACCGGATGTTTTTGCGCGGTCTGTCACGCACCGTCAGCACCCTGCGCAAGGCCGGCAAGAAAGTGATCCTGGTGGGATCGGTTCCGGAGATCGGTTATCCGGTGCCCGCGGTGATGGCGCGCCGCTCGCTGGCGGGAAAGCATAGCCCGCTGGTGCAGGCGCTTTCGGTTTACATGGCGCGCCAGCATTTCGTGTTTTATGCGTTCGACGAAATGCAGCGCGACTACGGCGCCAAGATCATCTATCCGCACAAGGTGCTTTGCGAAACCGGATCGTGCCGGGTCGCCGTCAACGGCAAACCGCTTTATCGCGACGAACATCACCTGAGCGTGTTCGGCGCCATGCAGCTGACGCCAATTCTGGCGGGTGTGTTCTAGGGTTATGAGGATGCGAATTTGACCTGACTGAACAGAAGCGTATTTTGCAGGGAAGCCCCGTCTTAGGGGATTGCCGCCCCAAGCCGGGATCAAATGTTCAACAAAGTCATCATCACACTGATTGCTGTTTTCTTTGCTATCGCGACCGCGATACTTTTGGTCACGGGTGTGGCGCTTCTGTGGCCGGGCACATTCCTGGATCAGATTTGGCATCTGAATGAAAGCCGGCGGGCGCTGCTTATGCCCTATCGGATTTTTCTGGCGCCGCGCTTTATAATCATGGCGCTGCCTATGGCGCTAGCCAGTGTCGGATGTTTTCTCCGGCGGCGTTGGGGATGGTGGCTAACGCTGGCAATTTTTCTTGTGAACGGCCTCGGCAACGCGGCGCAACTGTTTGTCGGCCATATCATGGAAGGCATGATAGGGGTGGGCGTGGCCGCTTTGCTTATTGCGTTCCTTTTGCGGCCGCGTGTCCGGGCCATATTCTCCTGACCGCAATGGCAGGCGCATAATCGGAATGCAGAACTTCAATCGGTCTGAAGCCGCAGGCAGCCTCTACCGCCCCGATATCGACGGACTGCGCGCCGTCGCGGTGGTGCCGGTGGTGCTCTATCACTATGGCGTTGCACCGTTCAGCGGCGGCTATGTCGGTGTCGATGTATTCTTTGTCATTTCGGGATTTCTGATCACGTCACTGATCCACGTGGAAATGGCGCAGGGCCGTTTCTCCATCGTGGATTTTTACGAACGGCGTGTGCGACGCATTTTTCCGGCGCTGTTTGCCGTGCTGGCCGTGTCCACGGCGCTGGCGTTCTGGCTGCTGTTCCCCAGCGACCTGCAGCGCTTTGGCGACAGCCTCCTCACCACAACAATTTTTGGATCGAACATCCTGTTCTGGAGCGAGTCCGGCTATTTCGACGCCGCCGCGTCGGTGAAGCCTTTGCTGCACACCTGGTCGCTAGCGGTGGAAGAGCAGTTCTACCTGATCTTCCCGTGGATTCTATTTCTCGCGCGCAAGGCGTCGCGGCGCGCGCTGCTCATCATTGTCTTCGGCATCTTGGTAGTATCGCTAGGCCTGAACATCTGGAGCGTGCGAACCCACCCCGATTTCGCGTTCTACTGGCTGCCGCCGCGCGCCTGGGAGCTGATGCTGGGCGCGGTGCTGGCGATCGGCAACATTCCCTTGCCGGAAAGCAAAATTGCGCGCGAGGCGCTGAGCGCGCTCGGTCTTGTTCTTATTGCCGTTGCGGTTTTTGCCTTCACGGTTTCGACGCCGTTTCCCGGCGAAGCCGCGTTATTGCCCTGTGTGGGTGCTGCTCTCATTATTTATGCCGCGCCGGGAACGCGCGTGGGTGCGCTGCTTGGCGCCGGCCCGATGGTCTGGATCGGGCTGCTCTCCTATTCGCTCTATCTTTGGCACTGGCCGCTGCTGGTGTTCGCACGCTACGCGACGTTCGGTGACTTGAACGCATGGCAAACGGCGCTGCTGATCGCGCTTTCGGTTGCGCTGGCCGCGCTGTCGCTGCGCTTTGTCGAACGGCCGTTTCGCGGGCACAGCAGCGGGTTCACACGTAGCCGGATATTCCTGCCGGCCGGCATCGCGATGCTGGCCGCAATCGCGCTGGGTGCCGCCGCTTCGCTGAGCAACGGCGTGCCGCAGCGGTTCGATGCCAATACGCGCGCCATCCTTGCCGAAGCGGACCAGCGCGATTTGAGCAACTCGCCCTGCTTCGACGCGCCCATCGAAAAAATCAGGAAAGGTTTTTTCTGCCATATCGGCGCCAGGACGAACGCGCCGCCAAGCTTCATCGTTTGGGGTGACAGCCATGCGGGCGTTCTGGAACCGGTGATCTCAAACATCATGGCGGCGCGGGGACAAAGCGGGCTTTATCTCGCGCGCAGCACCTGCGTTCCGATGCCGGGCGTTTCCGTAAGCAGGTCGGCGGGCTGCAACGAAGAAAATGCCGCGATGGCAAAGGCCGCGTTGCTGCCAAGCGTGAAAGACGTGATCCTGATCGCGCACTGGGCGCGTTATGCGGAGGCCGTGCCTTACCGCGACGGCGATGCGCGCGATGTCTTCATCACCGACACGCAATCGCCTGAACCGGGAGTGGCTGTCAGCCACGGCGTGTTCGCGCGCGGGCTGCAGAGCACGGTGGCGGTGCTGGCGGGCGCGCACAAGAAAATCATCATCGTGGCGCAGGTGCCGGAAGTGGCGTGGGATATTCCCGAAGCCTATGCGCGCGAGCAGGCGCGCGGCGGTGGGCCGGATCTGCGCACCAACGTGGCGGACTATCTTGCGCGGCAGAAGTTCGTCTTTGAGCAATTCGAGATCATGCGAAAGAAATATGGCGTGACGATCGTCTATCCCCATTCCCTGTTGTGTGCCTGGGGGCAATGCGAAGTGGCTGTGCGCGGACGGCCGATCTACCGCGACCGTCATCATCTGACGCCGGACGGCGCAAGTCTTATTGCGCCTTTGCTCGAGGGTGCATTATAGATGCGCCAAGCACGCAGCGGCGGTCAATTTCGCCCTGCCAACTATCGTGGGCAAGCAGCTTGGAAAACTTGAATCGCGCGGAAGCGGCCGGCCACCGCTATCGTTCGGACATAGATGGATTGCGAGCGGTAGCGGTTGTTCCTGTTGTACTTTATCACTATGGCGTCACTGCGGTCAGCGGTGGCTTCGTTGGAGTCGATATTTTTTTTGTGATATCTGGATTTCTGATCACGTCGCTAATCTATACCGAGATCGCCGAAGGCCGCTTCTCCATTGTAAGATTTTACGAACGCCGCATTAGGCGAATTTTTCCCGCACTCTTCGCCGTACTTATCGCCACATCTGCCGTAGCTGCGGTTGTGCTCTTCCCGGAGGACTTCCGCTATTATTCTGAAAGCTTATTTGCGACCGTTTTTTTTGCGTCGAATTTCGAGTTCTGGCGCGAGTCCGACTATTTCGCAACGGCTGCAGCGTTAAAACCATTGCTTCATACATGGTCGCTTGCCGTTGAAGAACAGTTTTATCTGATTTTTCCCTTGCTTCTTCATTTCATAAGACGCGTTGCACCAACGCGGCAGATGTTGCTGATCGCTTTGATCTTCGCCTTGTCGTTCGTTTACAGTGCATGGAGTGTGAAGGCAGCTCCCGTCTCGGCGTTTTATCTTGCACCCGCGCGGATCTGGGAATTGCTGCTTGGCTCCTTGCTCGCCATCGGAAGAATTCCCGTTCCGCAATCCGTATGGGCAAGAAATGCTGTCTCGGTGGCCGGAATTGCGGCTATCGGGTGGGCAATATTCACTTTTACTCCAGCCACACCCTTCCCAGGCCCGAATGCCTTATTTCCCTGTGTTGGTGCGGCCCTGGTCATATACGCAGGATCATCTGGGCCCAATGTGGTAAGCGGTATTCTGGGCTCGCGGCCCTTCGTTTTTATCGGACTGATCTCCTACTCGCTTTATCTTTGGCACTGGCCGTTAATTGCTTTTGCCCGATATTATGGCTTGACGGAGCCAGCGGTTCCGGAGGTGATCCTGCTGCTGGGTTTAGCAGCTGCTCTTTCGGTTCTTTCGTGGCGTTATATAGAAACACCTTTCCGAAAATCGGGTGTGGTGCCCCGTTCGCGGATTTTTCGGTATGCAGCTTGGAGCATGGCGGCTGCGGTCGTATTCGCGATACCGGGAATTGCGCTCGAGGGTCTGCCGCAACGCTATTCTCCCGATGTTCAAAGAATTCTCGCTGGCGAAAAGGACATCCATAAAGAGAGAGGCAGATGCTTTCTTGATCTCGGGTTGGCCAAAGTCCGGGCAGCGAAATTTTGCCGGCTTGGCGATCTCTCCGCAAAACCCGATTTCTTGCTGTGGGGAGATTCTCATTCGGACGCCATTTTCTCCGCTGTCGAGCAAGTTGCGCGGGAGAGCAAGCGCGCTGGCTATTTCGCGGGCCAGTCCGATTGCCCGCCGCTTATCGGCGATAGTCCCTCGAACGGGAAGAATTGCGCGGAGTTTGTCCAAGCGGTTGCAGATTTTGCAAAGCGCAGGGATATCAAGGAAGTCATTCTTGTTGCGCGCTGGGCGCTGATTGCCGAGGGAACGTCTTATCCGGACGAAAACGGAACGCAGTTATCGCTGCCGGCATATAAAAAAACGCCGGGGAATCATGTTGTATTCAGCCGTGGCTTTAATGCGACGATTGCCGCGCTTATCACCGCAGGCAAAAAGGTTATCGTTGTCGGCCCCATTCCTGAAGTGAGCCGCTCGGTGCCGGAGAGCCTGGCAAAAATAAAGCTTCGCTCGCTGGACCTGGATATTCGGCCTACGGCGGCCGCCTTCTTCGCGCGCCAAAATTTTGTTTTGCGGACTATTAAAGACGCCAAGCAGCATTATGGAATAACCCTCGTCTTCCCTTCTGATGTTCTTTGCGATGCCAGTAAGTGCAATGTGGCCAAAGACGGCAAGCCGCTTTATCGCGACGATAATCATCTAAATGTTTGGGGCGCAGAGCAACTTGTACCGCTCTTAAGAGGCGCATTTTAGCAGCCTAGCGCGTCGCCGACTGGACACAAGAACAAAAGTAGTACATTTTATGGTTGGAAAATCCGTCCACAGATGCATGGAAGCGGGATCATGGCGTGTGCCGTACCGCGACGTTAGTTTCCCAGGAATTCGACAAAAGCAGTGGAGATGGGCCGATGGCAGGCAGCGTGAACAAGGTGATTCTGGTCGGAAATCTTGGGAAAGACCCGGAGCCACGGCGCATGCCGTCTGGCGAACTGATGGTCAATCTGTCGGTCGCGACCTCGGAAAACTGGCGCGACAAGGCCAGCGGCGAGCGCAAGGAAAAGACCGAGTGGCACCGCGTGGTGATCTGGAACGAGAACCTCGCCAAAGTGGCCGAGCAATATCTGAAGAAAGGCGCCAAGGTTTACATCGAAGGCCAGCTCTCCACGCGCAAATGGACCGACAAGGACGGCGTGGAAAAATATTCCACCGAAGTTGTGCTGAACCGGTTCCGCGGCGAGTTGCAGATGCTGGATTCGCGCGGTGAAGGCGGCGGTGGTGCGCGCATCAGCAGCGGCGGATCGGACGCGCCGGCCAGTTTCGACCGCAATGAAATGGACGACGAGATTCCGTTCTAAGCGGTCGCAATTTTCCCCGCAAAACGCTATGGATCGCACCGGAACATGCAGTGGGGCGGCGGGGTATTCATGCGTTGGTTTTTCGCGATGGCGGCGGCGCTAGCCCTTGCGGGCTGCACCCATTCCTCCGGCGAACGCGCCGACACGTTTCTGAACCCCACCGTCGCGGCGGCTTACATTCCGCTGGAAGGGTCGGCTTATCTGCTCATGGAGGGCCACGGCGCCGGTGTCGCAATCGGACCGGACCTGGCGGTGACCAACGCGCACAACCGCAACCTCATCGATGACGATCAGATCATCGGGGAATCAAAGAATTACGATCTGCTGTTTTTCAAAACCCCGCAGGCGGCCAAGCTGGTGATCGCCAAGCCGTATGTGAACGAACGGGTGCTGGCTTACGGCCAAGGCAAGAACGGCGATTTGCGCGTGGCGCAAGGCACCGTCAAATGGCTGGACGCTGAGGTCATCGCCCGCTGCAAGGACTGCACGGTCCAGAAGGCCTTTATCTTCGAAGCCAACGCCGGACCAGGCTTCAGCGGCGGCCCGGTTGTGGATGCCCAGAGCGGCCAGTTGCTGGGTATCGTGTTCGGTTTTCAGGACGAAGAAGGCGGCGATGTCGAAAAGCAGATGTATGCCTACGATATGGCCCGCGTGAACGTGGAATTGGCGAATATCCGGTCGCATCCGGGCCATCCCGCGCAATGAGTTTTGCGTCGTTTTGACCACGGTTTTGCTGGCAGAATCGGCATTGGAAATGCTACAAAATCCGCTCCCTTCGGCCCCTTCGGCCGGGCCCGTTTTGAGGACCGTTTTTGAGCGATATTCCGGTTGATGAAACGCCGCCTTCGAGCGGCTCCAATGTAACCCCCATTGCGATCGAGGATGAGCTGAAACGCTCGTATCTCGATTATGCAATGAGCGTGATCGTGAGCCGCGCGCTGCCCGATGCGCGCGACGGATTGAAGCCCGTGCACCGGCGCATCCTGTTTTCGATGCACGAGAATGGGCGCGACTGGAACAAGCCTTACCGCAAGTCCGCGCTGATCGTGGGCGACGTGATGGGCAAGTATCATCCGCATGGCGACCAATCGATCTACGACGCTTTGGTGCGCCTGGCGCAGGATTTTTCCATGCGCCTGCCGCTGATCGACGGGCAGGGCAATTTCGGTTCGGTCGATGGCGATCCGCCGGCCGCCATGCGTTACACCGAAGCGCGCCGCGCCAAGGTGGCCCATGCGCTGTCCGAAGACCTCGACAAGAACACGGTCGATTTCCAAGCCAACTATGACGGCAGCGAGCAGGAACCCATCGTTCTGCCGGCGCGCTTTCCCAACCTGCTGGTCAATGGTGCTGGCGGCATCGCGGTGGGCATGGCGACGAATATTCCGCCGCACAATCTGGGCGAAGTGATCGACGCGTGCCTGGCGTATATGGACGATCCGTCCATCAGCATCGAGCGGCTGACCGAGATCGTGCCGGGGCCGGATTTTCCCACCGGCGCGATGATCATCGGCAAGTCGGCGGCGCGCGCCGCGCTGGCGCGCGGGCGCGGCTCCATCCTGATGCGCGCGAAATGCCATGTGGAGGAAATCCGCAAGGACCGCATGGCCATCATCGCTACCGAAATTCCCTATCAGGTGAACAAGGCGCGCATGCAGGAGCGCATTGCCGAACTGGTGCGCGACAAGCGCATCGAAGGCATCAGCGATATCCGCGACGAGAGCGACCGCCAAGGCATGCGCGTGGTGATCGAGCTGAAGCGCGACGCCTCGTCCGAGGTGGTGTTGAACCAGCTTTATCGCTTCTCCGAACTGCAGACGAGTTTCGGCGTAAACATGCTGGCACTGAATGGCGGCCAGCCGCGCCAGATGAATTTGAAAGACATGCTGGCGGTGTTCGCGTCGTTCCGCGAGGAAGTCGTCACGCGGCGCACGCGGTTCGATCTTTCCAAGGCGCGCGATCGCGGGCATGTGCTGGTCGGCTTGGCCGTGGCCGTCGCCAATATCGATGAAGTGATCGCGCTGATCCGCAAGGCGCCCGATGCGGCGACGGCGAAGGAACAGTTGATGGCGCGCTCATGGCCTGCCAAGGACGTGGCCCCGCTGGTGCTGCTGATCGCCGATCCGCGCCATCTGGTGCTGGAAGACGGCACCATCCGGCTGACGGAAGAACAGGCCAAGGCCATTCTCGATATCCGCCTGCAACGCCTGACCGCGCTTGGCCGCGACGAGATCGCCGACGAAGTGATGAAGCTGGGCGAAGCGATCAAGGATTATCTCGATATCCTGCGCTCGCGCCCGCGCGTGCTGGCCATCATCCGCAAGGAGTTGGGTGACATTCGCGACGAATTCGCCACGCCCCGGCGCACCGAGCTGATCGATGCCGAAGTGGAGATGGAAGACGAAGCGCTGATCGAGCGTGAAGACATGGCGATCACGGTGACGCACGCCGGCTATATCAAGCGCGTGCCGCTGGATGAATATCGCGTGCAGGGCCGTGGCGGCAAAGGTCGCATCGGCATGTCCACGCGCGATGAGGATTTCGTCACCAACATCTTTGTCGCCAATACGCATGCGCCGCTGGTGTTCTTCTCTTCCACCGGCATGGCTTACAAGCTGAAAGTTTGGCGCTTGCCGGAATCGCGCATCAACGGCAAGGGCAAGGCGATGGTGAACCTGCTGCCGCTGGGCGAAGGCGAGCGCATTACTTCCATCCTGCCGCTGCCGGAAGACGAGACACAGTGGGAAAAGTTGAACGCGGTGTTCGCCACCAAATCGGGCGACGTGCGGCGCAACGAGCTTTCCGATTTCGTGAACATCAACCGCAACGGCAAGATCGCCATGAAGCTGGAAGCGGGTGACGGCATTGTGGGCGTGCAGGTGGCGACCGAGCAGGACGATATCCTGCTCACCACGCGCGGCGGCAAATGCATCCGCTTTGCGGTCAGCGACGTGCGCGTGTTCAAGGGCCGCGAATCCACCGGCGTGCGCGGCATCAAGCTGGCGAAGGACGATGAGATCGTCAGCCTGTCGCTGCTGGGCCATTCCGATGCCACAACGGCAGAAACGCGCGCTTACCTGAAGCAGGCTAGTGCGGCGCGGCGCGCGGCCGGCGCGGAGGGCGAGGAAGCGCCGGGCGAGATCGACGACAGCGACGACAATGGCGAGGAGGCGACGCTTTCGCAGCAGCGCTATGCCGAGCTGGGCGCCAGGGAACAGTTCGTGCTGGTGGTTTCCGAACAGGGTTTCGGCAAGCGTTCCAGTTCCTATGAATATCGCGTCACCGGGCGCGGCGGTTCCGGTATCGTGGGGCTCGATATGGGCCGCAAGAACACCGCGATCATTGCCGCTTTCCCGGTGGACGATTCCGATCACCTGATGCTGATCAGCGATCAGGGCCAGACCATTCGCGTGCCGGCCGGCAGCGTCAGCATTCAGCGGCGCAGTTCGGGCGGCGTTACCATCTTCCGGGTTGAAGGCGGCGAGCGCGTGGTGGCGGTGGAGCGCGTCGAAGAAGAATCCGAAGACGCATGAGCAAGCGGGGCGGGGGCATGGGCAAGATGCGCGTGGGGCTCTATCCGGGCACCTTCGATCCGTTGACGCTGGGCCATCTGGATATCATCAAGCGCGCCGTGAAGCTGGTGGACAAGCTGGTGATCGGCGTTTCGACCAATCCTTCCAAGTCGCCTTTGTTCAGCCTGAAAGAGCGCATGGAAATAGTGCGCCACGAAGCAGCACCGCTGGCGGAAGGCCGCGCTTCCATCGAGGTTAAGACCTTCGACACCCTGCTGATGCATTTCGCGGAAGAAGTGGGCGCCAGCGTGATCGTGCGCGGGTTGCGCGCGGTGTCGGATTTTGAATATGAATTCCAGATGGTGGCGATGAACCAGCGTCTCAATTCTGAAATCGAGACGGTGTTCCTGATGGCCGATCCGCGCCACCAGGCGATTGCCTCCAAGCTGGTGAAGGAAATTGGCATGCTGGGCGGCAATGTGGCGCCGTTCACCTCGCCTTACGTCGCCACACGCCTTGTCAAACGCTGCAACGAAAAACGAAAGAAGAAATAATGGCCCGCGATCCTGAGAATACGCTGATCATGGAATTGAAAACGGGGACGGTTGTGATCGCGCTGAAGCCCGATCTCGCACCCAACCATGTGGCGCGCATCAAGGAATTGACGCGCAAGGGTTTCTACGATGGCGTGGTGTTCCATCGCGTGATCCCCGATTTTATGGCGCAAACCGGCGACCCCACGGGCACCGGCACCGGCGGTTCCGATCTGCCGGATTTGAAGGCGGAGTTTTCCGCCGCCAGCCACGAACGCGGCACGATTTCGATGGCGCGCAAAGGCACGCCGGACAGCGCCAACAGCCAGTGGTTCATCTGCTTCGCCAAATCGCCGTGGCTGGACCGCCAATACACCGTATGGGGCGAAGTGGTGGAAGGCATGGAGCACGTGGACGCCATCAAGAAGGGCGGCGAGCATAACAACGGCGCGATCACTGGCGCGCCGGACGAAATTGTGCGCATGCGGGTGGAAGCGGACAAATAACCCGCACCGACACGTTGGAAATATCTAGTGTCGAGGCGTTCTCCTGCCGAATCCGGCGAAGAGCGAATTCAGGTTTTTCCATATCGTGTGTCTCAGAAATGAGGCAGCGAGCGCCGGCACGATGGCAATGGTCTTTGTCCTCGACTTGGTACCGCGTGCGAAACTCTCCAGCAGCGCTACATGCAGGTTCACCTCCAATAGATACTGGGCATAGAGTGACTTCCAAAGACTTGGATGCACTTTGATGGAGTGCCGCTCGTTAGGATCGCCGTGGAGGCGTTTATGAAAGAGAACGCTTTCGACATGACAATACCCTCCCCTCGCCAGGAGAAAAGTGAGTACGGGAAAAGCGATACGCCGCGCCGTTTTCGCGTTTATGCCCCACCACCGATAAAATTTGGAATTCTTCAATGCATCGGAGCGATGAAGACCGTAGATGAAATTGTCTTTATTTCTCGCCTTCGCAAGCAATAACTTGCTTACGCGGCCGGCTGCACTGGGTGCCGAGAAATCGAATGAGAACTTCTGTCCATGCGTTCCAGTACCATCAATCCGGTCGAAAGCTGAAAATGCAGAAACGTGGTCAGGCATCTTTTCCAACTCCCGGAGAAGTTCGGATATGAAATTGTGTTCGTGACGATCGTCCGACGCGGCCCAAACGAAATATTCGCCGCGAGCACGCTCCAGTGTGTATCGGAAGTTATTTAGAACCCCGATGTTTTCGCTCTGCCGAATGTAGATTATGCGTGAATCGGCAGCGGCAAACTCGCGACATATGCTACCGGTGCGGTCGGTGGATGCGTTATCGGAGATGATAATCTCAAGATCGCCGAAGTCCTGCTTCACCAAATCGGTAAGCGCCTCAGAAATGTACGATTCATTGTTGAATACGGGAACGCCAATAGATACTTTCGGCGCGCAAGGGGGTGTTATGGGCTCTGAATCGCTCATCGCGCTGTTCATGTTTGCGTCCGTCGCGTCACGTTGCTTGAGGATGGGCCACCGGCATCCCATCGCAAGCTTCAAGTTGCATAATTCGCAGGGTTACAAGGCCGGCGCCGATGAGAACGCATTGTTCCAAGGTCTTCGGAGGCCGCCAAAAGATTGGACGGCACCTCGAGGCCTTCTATACTAATTTTGCAAACGCTGTGTACATTGGGTTGCTGCGATGAAGGTTGTAATTCTTGCGGGAGGACTAGGCACCCGCCTTATGGAAGAAACGGAAATTAGGCCAAAACCGATGGTGGAAATCGGGGGGGCTCCGATTCTTTGGCATATTATGAATATCTACTCAAATTATGGCTTTCGCGAATTTATTATCTGCCTTGGATACAAGGGCTATTTCGTAAAGGAATACTTTGCGAATTATGTCCTTCACAGATCGAACATAACAATCGATATGAGGTCTCGTTCGCTTAACTATCTAAATTCAGACGGTGTGCCGCCATGGCTCGTAACGCTGGTAGACACCGGCTCGGAGACGATGACGGGCGGAAGGCTAAAGAGGGTGAAGGACCTTCTGACGCCCGGCGAGCCGTTCCATATGACGTATGGCGATGGCGTCGCCGACGTGGATATTCGGGCGCTGACGGAATTTCATTCGGCCAGTGGTCTCGATTCGACCGTCACGGTTGTGCGGCCGCCCGGCCGCTTCGGGGCAACGCTGATTGAGGGCGATAAAGTCGTTCGTTTTGAAGAGAAGCCGGCAGGAGATGGCAATTTCATAAACGGCGGTTTTTTTGTTCTTCACCCCAAGGTGATCGACCGCATCGAGGACGACACTGTCCCTTGGGAAGGTGAGCCATTGATGGGCCTTGCACGCGACGGTCAACTGGGAGCTTTCGTTCACGAAGGATTCTGGCAGCCCATGGATACTTTGCGCGACAAAAAACAATTGGAAGCGTTGTGGGCTTCGGGAGACGCGCCGTGGGCAAAGAAGCCGGTCTGAACAAATGGTAGACGCCGTTTTTTGGTCTCAGCAACGTGTCTTGCTTACCGGCCACACGGGGTTCAAGGGCTCTTGGCTGAGCTTGTGGCTGGCCCGTCTCGGCGCGCAGATTTTTGGCGTATCGTTGGCCCCCAACACTGATCCGAATCTGTTCGATTTGCTTCCTTCGGACATATTTCTGGCCTCGAAGTTCGTCGACATCCGCAATCGAACGGCTCTAAAAACGGTAGTCGAGGACGCAAATCCGACAATCGTAATCCATTTGGCGGCTCAGGCACTCGTTGGGCGAAGCTATCGAGAACCAATCGAAACTTTTGAAACCAATGTGATGGGGACTGCCAATATATTGGAATTGGCTCGTCTCTCGCCCCTGCTTCGGGCGGTGCTTGTCGTAACCACCGACAAAGTCTATCGCAATCTGGAAGATGGGCGCGCATTTTGTGAAAGCGATGCGTTGGGCGCACACGATCCCTATTCTGCCTCGAAAGCAGCTGCGGAAATTACTACGGTTGCGTGGGCGCAGTCGTACTTTCGCGACCGTGGTGTGCCGGTTGTTACGGCGCGAGCGGGCAACGTCATTGGCGGCGGCGATTGGTCAGAAGACCGTCTTGTACCCGATATCTGGCGCGCTGTTCGCGAAAGGAATGAGCCGTTGTTGCGCCATCCGAACGCCACGCGACCGTGGCAACATGTGCTTGAGCCGCTGTCAGGATACCTTAGCTACCTGGAGAATATATCGGCTGGGCGCGCCAATGTTCCGGCCGCACTCAATTTTGGGCCTCAGCCGGACGATCTACTGACCGTCGCTGAACTGACGGAAGCTATGCTGGGAGAACTTGGGGCGCCGAAGCGCTGGCAAGTTGGCGGCGGACCCAAAGTAAGCGAAATGCAGAGTTTAGCGCTAAACTCCGCGCTCGCCACGCAAACCATAGGATGGCGGCCCCGGCTTAGCAGTCGTGAAGCGATAGAATGGACTGCCCAATGGTATGGTCGAGAAGCCTTGGGTAAGAGCGCAGCGGAGCTTTGCCTGGACCAGATTTCACGATACGAGAGCCTCCCATGATCTCTACGCCAACATGCCAGGGATGCGGGGCCTCGTTAACGCGCACACTCGTTGATCTGGGCCTTCAGCCTTTGGCCAATTCTTATGTATCACCCGAACGGGCATCGGTACCCGACAGGCTTTATCCGTTGCATGCAAGAGTTTGCGACAACTGCCTTTTGGTACAGGTGGACCGCATAGTTCCGCCCGGCGAGATATTCAGCGACTACGCATATTTCTCTTCTTATTCGGACAGCTGGCTGCAACATTGCAAACGCTATGTTGAAATGGCCCGCAGCCGTTTCGCACTTGACTCCGAAAGCAAGGTTGTCGAGATCGCCAGCAATGATGGATATCTTCTACAGTATGTAAAAAGCGCTGGCATTCCCTGTTTGGGCGTCGAGCCTGCTGCGAATGTCGCGGAGGTGGCGCGAGCAAACGGCATTCCGACCGACGTGGCTTTTTTCGGAGAAGCGACGGCAAAGCGACTTCTAGACGATGGACATGCAGCCGATTTGGTAATTTCTAACAATGTACTCGCTCACGTGCCGGAAATCGATGATTTTGTGGCTGGCGTCAGTTTAATTCTTAAGCCCCAAGGCGTCTACTCCGTAGAATTTCCGCATTTGCTGAACCTCATCGAAAAGACGCAGTTCGATACGATCTACCATGAGCACTTCACATATCTGAGTGTATTAGCGATTGAGCGCATCTTTGCGAGGAATGGGTTGCGGATTTTCGACATTGAAGAAGTACCAACGCACGGTGGCTCATTGCGAGTGTTTGCGTGCCTCAGAAACGCCGCCCATGCGCTATCACCGAACGTGGCGAGGGTGCGAGACAAGGAGATCGCGAGGCGGCTAGACCGGCCGGAAGGCTATGCGGATTTCACGCAGCGCGTCGATAGAGTGCGGGTTGATTTTCTGACTTTCCTGAAAGACCTCAAAAGTGCCGGAAAACGGGTTGTGGGCTATGGCGCGGCTGCAAAGGGTAACACGCTGTTCAACTACTGCCATGTTTCGTCAGAGGACATCTCGTTCGTCGCGGACCGCAGCCTCGCGAAACAGGGAAAGTTTCTTCCCGGAAGCCGCATCCCGGTGCTCAGCCCGGATGCGATTGAGCAGGAGAAACCCGACTATGTGTTCATCGTACCGTGGAATTTGCGTGAGGAAATCATGGATCAGCTGGCGGGCATCCATAATTGGGGAGGCCGCTTTGTGACTGCCATCCCTGAAATCACGATTGCATAGCGCCGTGCATTTTCTGCCAACAGCCGTCGAAGGAATGTTTATTGTGGCGCTGGAGGGCCGTGCTGACGCGCGGGGCTTTTTCGCTCGAACTTTTTGCGAACGGGAATTCGCTGATGCAGGCATTAGCATGCGTGTGGTGCAGACCAACATTTCGCGCAATCGGCGTAAAGGCACCCTGCGAGGTATGCATCTACAGGCTGAACCGCATGCCGAAGCCAAGGTCGTGCAGTGCGTTCGGGGCCGTATTTACGATGTGGCCGTTGATCTGCGACAGGAATCGCCGACTTACCGGCGTTGGGCTGCGATTGAACTTGCCGAAAAGGGCGAACAGCTTCTCTATATTCCCAAAGGTTGCGCCCACGGATTCCTGACACTGGAAGACAACAGCGACATCGTTTATCTCATGGATAACCCTTTTGTTCCGCATGCTGCGCTCGGCGTTCGCTGGAACGATCCTGCTTTTGGCATTCAATGGCCTGGACAGCCTGTCGAAATATCCGAACGCGACGCAACTTACCTGGATTTTGCGGGGAGGGTGGCGTGAAGCGTGGAAACTGCCCTGTTTGTGGCGCCGCGATCCCGGTGCAACTAGAATATCGCGCAGCGGTGCCAGTGTTTTTAAATCGCCTGGGCAACACCGTTGGCGAAGCGCTGGCGGCTTCCTGTGGTGTGCTGGATATCGTCGGCTGCCGCTCTTGTGGATTTGTATGGAATCGTTCCTTCGATCCGCGGTTGGTGCCGTACGACGCAGAGTATGAAAACGATCAGACACATTCCCAGGCATTCCGAGAGCACATGCAAGAGATGGCGGCGAAAGTCCTAGCCGCCATTCCTTCCGATGAACCAATCGATTTTGTAGAGGTAGGGTGTGGTCAGGGGACGTTTCTGGCGACATTTGTTGCGCTGGCCGGTTCGCGGCTGCGAAATGCCGTAGGCTTCGATCCGGCATTTCGCAGCGAACATACGATCACAGACCCGCGCATTCGGGTGCACAAGGAATTTTTCAACGCAGATACCATTGCGCTTCTTGATGCACCTCCCTCTCTGGTTGTGACGCGTCATACCATCGAGCACGTGGCCGATCCGGGGGCATTTCTTTCAGCAATTCACGCCGGTCTTGGCCGTTCGCGAGCACATTTATTTGTGGAAACGCCCGATGTGAATTGGATTCTTGATCGCCACGAGATCGAAGACTTATTTTATGAGCACTGTTCCTTGCTCGCCCCAGTCAGCATGACTGTGGCTTTGGCAAAGGCGGGCTTTATCCCAAGGAAAGTCGAGAGCGTTTTCAACGGACAATATCTTTGGGCTGAAGCAACAGCCGGTGATGAGACCATATCCTTGACACCGCCGCCGCCGCCGCTCTTCGAGAATCTCTCCGGCTTCGCGCACCAATTTGTCGAGAACTGGCGCAGCCAGATAATTCGAGCAAAGCCCGCTGTTGTTTGGGGGGGCGCCGCCAAGGGGGTAACATTCGCCACACTTGTCGATCCTGATGCGACCAGAATTGCCGCACTTGTGGACATCAACCCGGCAAAACAGAACAAATTTGTGCCAATTACTGGGCACCGTGTGGTGGGCCCGGAAACGCTAAAGTCTATCAGGCCAAAGACAGTTGTGGTGATGAATCCAAACTATCGCGATGAGATCGCCTTGGAACTGGCGAAATTGAAGGTTGACGCAAATATTCTTGTACTCGGAGAAAACGGCCGCTCCGGATTGCATTAAACGAAACGCTTTCGGCCATCGATGGGCGTTCGTCTACGGGAGCCCTCAAAAAAAGATTAGAAACTCCGTCCCTTTCATGTGAGATGCAGATGAAAATCACTATCGATACCGAAAACGGGAAATTGATCACCACCGGTCTGGACACAGATCAAAGCCTCGACCTTTTCTCAAAAGAAGCGTTTGCACAGATAGCCGACCTGTGGGTGCGCCTGGGCTGGGTGCGGAAGTACTCCTACGGGTTCAGTTGGCTTGGACGTCCAATCATCCAGCTTCCGGACGACATGGTGCGGATTCAGGAAGCCATCTGTGAAGTAGCTCCTGACGTTATCGTCGAAACTGGCATTGCTCACGGCGGGTCGTTGATATTTTACGCTAGCATTATGGAAATGCTGGGCAAAGGTCATGTGATCGGCATCGATATCGAAATCCGGCCCCACAATCGCGAAGCGATCATCAAACATCCAATGTACAAGCGTATTACGATGGTCGAAGGTAGCTCGATTGCGCCAGAGATTGTGGCCAAGGTAAAGGCGATGCTGCAACCGTCGCAGAAAGTGATGCTGATTCTCGATTCCAATCATTCCAAAGATCATGTGGCGGCAGAACTTGAAGCCTATTCGGAAATCGTCACGCCGGGCTCCTATATACTTTCGCAAGATGGAGTGATGAAACAGGTCGCGGGAATGCCTCGGACGCAGACAGACTGGGGCTGGAACAACCCAGTTGGCGCAAACGAGGAATTCCTCGCCACTCATCCAGAGTTCGAACTTCGCCAACCTGGACGGCCGTTTGACGAAACACTTCAAACGCCGGACTGCACCCATCATCCCGTAGGCTGGATGGTAAGAAAGCCGTAAGAGCAGCGGCATACACAAAGCGATATTATGGCACGTATTCTTGTAACCGGCGCCTCTGGGTTTCTTGGGCGGTTCTTGCCCTCTGAATTGCTGGCGCGCGGGCATCTGGTCCATCTTGCTGGCAGGAATCTTGAAAACACAGTTTGGCCTTTGCCTCTCGATGCGAGCTGTGTCCTGCACAACGTCGATCTTCTTGAGAGCGGAGCGGCGCGCTCCTTAATTGCTGAAGTTCGTCCAACGCATCTGTTGCATCTGGCTTGGTATGCCGAACCTGGGCTGTTTTGGAGTTCGCCCCGTAATCTCGATTGGGTCGCGGCCTCGCTGCAACTATATCAAGCTTTTGCCGACGTAGGGGGCAAGCGTTTTGTCGGTGCAGGCACTTGTGCGGAATATGACTGGAGCCATGACGTGCTCTCTCCGGACAGCACGCCTCTTAATCCATCGACTCTTTATGGTCGCGCCAAAGCGGCGCTGTTTCAGATGTTGTCTGATGCGTCGCAAACGAACGGTATTTCGTTTGCGTGGGGACGAATATTTTATCCGTTCGGGCCGTTTGAGCGTCCGGAAAGACTTCTGCCGACCGTAATCAACAAATTGTTACGCGATGAACCCGTCAATCTGAGCGAAGGTTCGCAAATTCGTGACTTCATATATTCCGAAGATGCCGCACGCATGTTTGCGGATCTCATAGATAGCCCATTTGAGGGACCTGTAAATATTGCCAGCGGTGCCGGACTATCCATTCGCAAATTTCTGGAAATTGTGTTGCGGCACTTGGGGGATGCGAATCTTCTCAGATTCGGCAACGTGCCGCCGGGCGCGGACGCAACACCACGGATGATAGCGGACATCACAAATATCCCCGAGATTTCGAGACGGATTCCGCTGATCGGAGTGGAAGAAGGTGTTGCTCGTACCGTGAGCTGGTGGTCGTCTAGATAACGCCCGCGAATTGAGGCGAACGAGATTGCCGTTTATATCGACTTGCCGAGCGCGGTTGTTTTGAAGGCATCAGAAATAATTGGTGTGGTGCTGAGAATTGTGGCAGAGGTCGGGATCCATTAAAACGCCGGTTTCGTTTTTCCGGAGGTTTCTACGTGAGCGCGTCTATTCCCTTTATCGACTTGCAGGAACAGCGCCGCCGTTTGGGCGAGCCGTTGAACAAGGCCATCGCGGCCGCTGTTGAAGGCGGTCAGTGGATTTTGGGTCCGCAAGTCGCGGAGTTCGAAAAGAAACTCGCGGACTTTACCGGCGTGAAGCATGTCGTCGCCTGCGCAAACGGCACCGATGCGTTGCTGATCATTTTGCGGGCGTGGAATGTCGGCCCCGGCGATGCCGTGTTCGTGCCGGCGTTCACGTTTGCGGCCAGCGCGGAAGTGGCGGCGCTGGTGGGTGCGGTGCCGGTGTTCGTGGATGTGCTGGAAGACACCTACAACATGGATCCGGCCAGCCTTGAGACCGCTATCGCTTTGGTGAAGCGCGAAGGCAAGCTGAAGCCGCGCGTGGTGATGCCGGTGGATCTGTTCGGCCAGCCGGCGGATTATGAAGCGATCGAACCCATCGTGAAGCGCGAGAAGCTGCTGATGCTGTGCGACGCGGCGCAAGGGTTTGGCGCACCGTACAAGGGCCAGCGTGCCGGTGCGCTGGGCGATGCGGCGGCAACGAGTTTCTTCCCCGCCAAGCCGCTGGGTTGCTACGGCGACGGCGGCGCGAGTTTCACGAATGACGATGGCCTGGCCGATCTGCTGCGCTCTATCCGCATGCACGGGCAGGGCACGGACAGATACGACAACGTGCGCATCGGCGTGAATTCGCGGCTGGACACGATTCAGGCGGCGATCCTGCTCGAAAAGCTGAAAGTATTTCCGGAAGAAATCGAAATGCGCGAAGCCGTGGCCAAGCGCTATAACGAAAAACTCGGCCGCTCCAACTCCATCCGCACGCCGCGCGTGATCGACGGCGCGGGCTCGACCTGGGCGCAATACACCATACAGGTGCCGGACCGCGACAAGCTGGCGGCGGACCTGAAGGCCAAGGGCATACCAACGGCGATCTATTACCCGATCCCGCTGTCGCGCCAGCAGGGCTACAAGCATTTCCCCGGCGCGCCCACGCCGGTCAGCGAGCGCATCGGCAAAACGGTGATCAGCCTGCCGATGCATCCCTATCTGGACGAAGCCACGCAGGACCGCATTGTGGAGGCGGTGCTGGAGAGCGCGGGCGGCGCTTAGCGCGCAATTGTTACGCCCGCGATGGCGCGCCGGAGCATGGCTTCCCGCAAGGCCGGCCAGTTCCTGCCGGCATCGCCGGCGCGATCTTCCATATAGATAATCATCAGTTCGTTGCGCTTGGGCTTGTCCAGATTGACGAGGCGGATGGCTGGCGCGCGATCGGGAAGGCGAAGGCCTTTCGATTTCAGCAGATCGCGCATCTGTGCGTCATCGGAGCCGGGCGAAACGGTTTGCGAATTGTGCGGCCATGCATCCACAATGAAGGTGAGGCCCGCAATCGAAGCCGTGCGCTTGACCGTGTAGGTGTGAGCATATGCTGGATCGTTCGGCAGGTAGCCTTCGAACTGAATCCAGTAAAGCCTGCGGATGAGGCCGTGCGCGCCGGCGTCCGCGAAAACGTGCAGTTCCACGTCATCGAAACCGCCCAGAATAAACCGGCGCGCCCCCACATAACGAAAGCCGGACGGCACAGTTATGCGCGCGACCGGCGTGTTGAGAGCGTTCAGCGTGGTGCCTGAAACTGTGCGATGAACGGCAAGGGGCTGCGCGTGGACCGCGAGCGGGAGGGCGATGGCAAGCGCGAAGGCGATAAAGCGGTTGATCATGCTGCGGTCCGCCAGCTTGAAATTGCCGCCGGAACCCAACAAGTTCCGGCGGCACAGGACGTTACCATAGAGATGGATGTTTCGCTTTTCGATTTCGACCTGCCGGACGAGCGCATTGCGCTTCGGCCCGCGCATCCGCGCGACGCCGCGCGGATGCTGGTGGTCCACGCCGATGGCCGGCTGGAACACGCCCATGTTCGCGATCTGCCGTCGTTTCTGGCGCGGGGTGATGCGCTGGTGGTCAACGACACCAAGGTGATCCCGGCGCGCCTCTTTGGCCGCCGTGCACCCAAGCCCGGCGTGGAGGGCGATGGCCCGAACATCGAGGTGATGCTGCACAAGCGCCTCGCAGCCAACCGATTCCTCGCCTTCGCCCGGCCCGCGCGAAAGCTGAATGAAGGCGACCAACTGCATCTGGGCCAGATGCTGGAAGCTTTGGTGACGGCGCGCGGCGAGGGCGGCGAGATCGAAGTGACATTCGAACTTTCCGGTGCGGCACTGGACACCGCCATTGCGGTGCAGGGCGAGATGCCGCTGCCGCCCTACATCGCGGGCAAGCGCAAAGCCGATGCGCAGGACACAATCGATTACCAAACGATCTTTGCTGCCCATAACGGCTCCGTCGCCGCGCCGACGGCTGGTTTGCATTTCACGCCAGAGCTTTTCGTGCGGTTGGCCGAAGTTGGCGTCACGCGGGAAGAGGTCACGCTGCATGTCGGCGCGGGGACGTTTCTGCCGGTCAGCGCGCAGGACACGGCGCATCACAAGATGCACGCAGAATGGGCATCGCTGACGGATGCGACGGCGCAGCATTTGAATGAGACTCACGCCAGCGGCGGGCGCATCGTGGCTGTCGGCACCACCTCGCTGCGGACGCTGGAAAGCGCCGCCGACGCGCACGGAAACATTCACGCGCTTGAAGGCGAGACGGATATTTTCATCACGCCGGGTTATCGCTTCAAGGCAGTGGACGTGCTGCTCACCAATTTCCATCTGCCGCGATCCACGCTGTTCATGCTGGTCAGCGCCTTCAGCGGGCTGGACGTGATGAAGCGTACCTATGCCGAGGCAATCGCCCAGGATTATCGGTTCTATTCCTACGGCGACGCCTGTCTGCTATTCCGCGCTGGATGAGCCAATTCCGCTTTGAGGTGCAGGCAACAGACGGCGCGGCGCGCACCGGCGTGATCCATACGCCGCGCGGCGAAATCCGCACGCCGGCTTTCATGCCGGTGGGCACCGCCGCCACGGTGAAGGCGATGCTGCCCGAAAACGTGCGCGAGACCGGGGCGGATATTCTGCTGGGCAACACCTATCACCTGATGCTGCGGCCAGGGGCGGAACGCATCGCGTCGCTGGGCGGCCTGCACAAGTTCATGAACTGGCCGCGGCCGATCCTGACGGATTCCGGCGGCTATCAGGTGATGTCGCTTTCGGATTTGCGCAAGATCACGGAAGAAGGCGTGCGCTTCCGCTCGCATATCGACGGCAGCGAGCATTTCCTTTCGCCGGAACGCGCGATGGAGATTCAAAGGCTGCTCGGCTCCGATATCCAGATGGTGCTGGATGAGTGCCCGGCCTATCCCGCGACCGAAGAGCAGATTGAAAAATCGCTGGCGCTATCCATGCGTTGGGCGAAACGCTCAAAGGATGCTTTCGGCGATCAGCCCGGTCGCGCCTGTTTCGGAATCGTGCAGGGCGGTGTGTTCCCGGCGCTGCGCCGGCGATCCGCGGAAGCGCTGCAGGAAATCGGCTTCGATGGCTATGCCGTTGGCGGGCTGGCGGTGGGCGAGGCGCAAAGCGCGATGTTTGAGACACTCGACGCCGCCACGCCGCATCTGCCCACAGACAGGCCGCGCTACCTCATGGGCGTCGGCAAGCCGGACGATCTGGTTGGCGCGGTTCTGCGCGGCATCGACATGTTCGATTGCGTACTGCCCACCCGCTCCGGCCGCAACGGCCAGGCCTTTACGCGGGCCGGCACTGTGAACCTTCGCAACGCGCGCCACGCGGATGATTCCGGACCGCTCGATCCGCAATGCCGCTGCCAAGCCTGCACGCACTACAGCCGGGCCTATCTGCATCACGTGGTGAAATCGGGCGAGATCATCGCCGCTATGCTGCTGACTTGGCACAACCTGACCTACTATCAGGATGTGATGGGGGGCTTGCGGACGGCCATTGCGGAGGGGCACGCCGCCGCCTTCGCTGCCGGTGTCGCGGCGGCTTACGCCCGCAAGGAAGCCCCCGAATAAATTTCCGCCGGAAGGCTGGCTTTTGTTGACCCGCCGGGGGGCCATCCCTATGGTCCGCCCGCCTCTGGAGGGCCCGTAGCTCAGGGGTAGAGCATCTGACTTTTAATCAGAGGGTCGATGGTTCGATCCCATCCGGGCTCACCACCAAATTTGGCAAGTTCGTGTCGTAGCGGAAGCTGAGATTCAAGGCGGTTGGAAGATGAAATGACTGTGCTTGTAACCGGCGGCGCCGGGTATATCGGCAGCCATATGACGTACGCGCTACTCGATCGCGGCGAGAAAGTTGTCGTGCTGGATGACCTCTCGACTGGTGTACGCGCACTGATCTCGGAAGATGCCTTCTTTGTTCAAGGCAATGTTGGCGACCAGGCGCTGGTGAGGAAAGCCATTCGGCACCACCAGGTCGACGCTGTGATTCATTTTGCCGGTTCGATCGTGGTCCCGGATTCAGTTGAATATCCACTGCGCTATTATGCGAATAACACGGTCGCCTCGCGCGCGCTAATCGAAGTCTGCGTTGAAGAAGGCGTCAAGCATTTTATCTTTTCTTCGACAGCGGCGGTTTACGGAATTCCAGACGAGCAACTTGTCGATGAGGATGCGGTGAAATCACCCATCAATCCTTATGGCCGCTCCAAGCTGATGACGGAATGGATGTTAGAGGATGCGGCGCGGGCGCATGATTTCCGGTATGTTGCTCTTCGCTATTTCAATGTGGCAGGGGCAGACCCAAAGGGCCGTACCGGCCAGTCCACGCCTCGGGCCACACACCTTATCAAGCGCGCTTGCCAGGTTGCATTGGGGCGCTTCCCTCATCTGGATATATTCGGCACGGATTATCCCACGCCGGATGGCACATGCATTCGTGACTATATTCACGTAAGCGATCTTGTGGAGGCCCACGCGTTAGCTTTGACGAGTTTGCGAAATGGGGGGCCGCTGGTGACGCTGAACTGTGGTTACGGTAACGGACATAGCGTGCTCGACATTGTTCGAGGGCTTGAGGGGCTGATAGGGAAAAAGTTGCCTGTTCGCGAAGCGCCCCGCCGTCCGGGCGACCCGCCGGCTCTTATCGCCGATTCCGGCCGGTTGAAGCGCGACCTTGATTGGCGGCCCCAGCATGGCGATTTGAAAGGAATTCTTCAGTCGGCGTTCGCTTGGGAACGGCAATTGGATGCTTGACGAAGAACGACGCGTACTGATTTTTATCCGATACGGGAATAAGCTCGCGCGCGCCGGGCAATTTTTGTTTGCCGTGGGGCCACCAAACGGGTCTGGATTTGGACATGTCGTCTCATTGTAATGCGGCTGATAGTGCTGGGCCGATAGCGACTTGCGTCATCCCGACCCGCAATCGAAAGGTATTGGTGTGCGAGGCGATTGAATCCGTTTTGGTAGAAAGCATAAATCTTGAGGTGATTGTCGTCGACGATTGTTCAAGTGATGGAAGCTGGGAGGCGTTGCAACAGCGCTACGCCGGAAGTAGCCGCGTGCGCCTGATCCGGCACGAAAAGTCGCAGGGGCCTGCAACGGCGCGCAATACGGGTCTGCGCGCGGCGCGCGGGCACTATCTGACATTCCTTGACGATGACGATCTTAGCATTGCGGGCCGAATTGAAAGCCAGATCGCCCTCGCAAAATCGGAAAGTGCGGATTTTGTGACGTCGAGCGTTTGTCTGTTTGAAACAGCGGACGGCGAGAGACAGCACGGCCGCCCCTTCGACCGGATCACGCTTAGGAATGTGTGGCCGCGCAACCCGTTTATCAACGTAACGTGCCTTGCTGAGTCCAGGCTTATAAAATCGCTGGAGTTCGACCCGTTAATCAAGAACGGGGAGGATCTCGATTTGTGGATACGATGTCTTCTGACCTGCCGGAAAACGGTAAACTATTCAAATCCCGTTATTCGATATCGCAGAATGGGCCATGCGAGCGCTAGCCGAAACAGAATTCGCAGGTTTCGTTCGCGTCTTATATTTCTTCGCAAGTATGCGAGCCTGATGGGTCCCGGTTACGCCGCCTTGCACTTGGCCATAACCGTTGCAAAGTTGGCCGTTCCGGAGCCGCATTTGTTTTACAATAAGCTACGCTTTTTGTCCGCAAAGTCGCGCTCGCATCACACTGCGTTTTCTTGATTTGGACCGATATGGAAAGCAATTATAACAAATTGCCGAATTTTTTCATTATCGGCGCAGCGAAGTCTGGAACGTCTTCAATCTTTTCTTATTTGCGGCAACATCCTCAGATATATATGCCCAGCGAAAAGGAGACACATTTTTTTCGCAATGAGTCAAAATTCCAGCGGGGCACTTCCTACTACATAAACAAGTATTACAGAGGTAGCGAAGGTATTCCGTTTCGCGGAGACGCAAGCCCTTCTTACTTACATCGCTACGACGTTGTTATTCCCAGACTTAAGAGTGTGTACGGCGAGCGCCCAATCAAATTTATCATTTGCTTGCGGGATCCTGTCGAGCGAGCTTTCTCCCACTATCTCCATGCCGTGGCGTCTGCGCGCGAGCATGAGACTTTCGAGCGAGCGTTGGAACTTGAAGAAGCGCGCCGCCAGGAAATGCCGGGAGCATGGGTCCACTATGCAAGCGATGGATTTTATGATGATCAGCTGAACGCTTGGTTGTCCGCCTTTCCGCGCTCGCAATTTCACGTGCTTTTAACGGAGGCGCTCGCAAAGAACCCGAAGGAAGAGATTGCGAAGGTTCTTTTCTTTCTCGGGGCTGATATGAATTCCGAAATTGACACGTCCGGCCGGTGGAACCCGAGCAAGCGGGCTCGAAGCAGGACGCTCTCGTCGCTATACAAGCCGGATCATCCCCTCAGAAGGCTTTTGGCATTGATGCCCGATGAAATGCGGCCTTGGCTTCGAAAGGCCATAAGGCGCGCCAATTTTACGTCTTCAACCGCATATCCACCGATGATGCCGCAGACAAGAGAGCGGTTGCGTTCGTTATTTGAGCCGCACAATCGCGCTTTGGCGGCTATGCTGGATATTGATCTCTCTGTTTGGCAGTAATGCATTGACCCGGAACGATGAAGTTTTTGTAGGGAAAGAAAAAGGGCGTCCGCTATCGGTCAGCTTTATTGTTTCGACGATGGGAATGCGCCCGGAAAGTTTTTCTCTGTTGCTGGGGGATTTTGTTTCGCAGGATTATCCACTTTGCGAGTTAGTCGTTGTTCTGCAGAGTGCGGATGCAAAAACTCAGCTCGATGTGGAGACGGAGATTTCACGGCGGTTTGGGGAGGGCAATTTCAAATTGCTTTTGGACGCCGGGCGCGGACTAAGCCGAAGCCGGAATTTGGGAATGGCGGCCGCAAGTAACGATTTGCTGCTGCTGTGTGACGATGACTGCCGTTATCCGGCGAATGCGGCAACGACGGTTGTGCAAGCCGCCGGCAGCCGCACTTGGGACGCCTTTTCTTTCGATGTCGCAACATCTCCAAATGGTCCGTTGCTAAAAACTTCAGCCGGAGATGGCCGCCATCCGCATTCCTGGCGCAGCCGCATGAGAATTATGTCAGTCGGCTTGGTGGTGCGGCGTCTGTTAGTGGAGCGTTGGGGTGGCTTGATGGATGAACGGTTCGGGCTGGGAACATCGAACCCCACTGGTGAAGAAAATATCATGCTGAATGATCTTGCCCGAAGAGGGTGTGTCGCCGGGCATATACCGAAAGTCGTTGTGTATCATCCCCCCGAAACCAGCGGATCAATCGGTGATCCGCGGGTTCTGGCGTACGCGAAGGGCGCGATGTTCAGGCGTCTATTCGGCATTTTTGGCGCTGTTCCAGCGTTGGTTTTCTTCGGAACGCGTATGCGGCGGCGCAAGGGGCTCCAATTCAAATTTTGGCATCTTAGAGAGTTGGCTGCCGGTTTTGCGGCCTCCCCAAGGGGGCAGGGTCCCAAGGTGATGCGGGGCGCAGACTAACGGGCGCGGATTGGCCGGAAAATTGCCTCGACACGCAAGAAACATTGCATAGCTTTAAGAATAACTGTAGCAGCGGTGGCTAGAATTCCAGTTGACTGACCGGTGGCCGTTCTGCCTGATGCCGTCCAATAATCGCTGCGCCGAGCACACTGGCCGCGGCTTTGAGTGCGAAATTAGATGAGAAGCGAAGACGATTACGGTGTTGGCGGCAATGTACGAAATTTGCCCGACACAAATGTAATTTCCGAGGTCATTACACGCCAGTACGCTATTCCGCGCTTGTTTCTGTTTGATCAGATTATTGCTGTCTATCGGCAACAAAAAAGAATCTTCTGGATCGTGCTGATCGTGGGCTGCGTTTTGTCAATCCTCATCGGTTACAGCATGCCTACTGTCTACAATTCCACCGTGATATTTGAGTCGCGTGCCGCAAATGCAAGTCCGGCGTCGTCTCTAACGTCCGCGCTGGGGTTGACGTCTGACCCCAGCAACGAAATTACCCTGCGCCTCGCATCCGCGAATCTCACACGATCTTTCATCATAAAAGAGAAGATCCTTGAACAGTTGAAGAAGTGTCCGCTCGTCGCGTTTCTAACGTCCTGTCCAAAAACGTTGGATGATGCCGTAGTGTATTTCAATAGCGCCGTTAGATCGGTTGGCCCGGGTCAAACCTCGGACTCTTTTCAGCTCGTTGTTAGCTGGAAGGATGGCCCGACTGCCGCTGCATGGGCGAACGGCATTGTTACAATGCTCAACGACATGATGCGTAATAACGAAATTCGTGTACGCGAGGCCGAAGTTCAAAATTATGCTTCCGAAGTCGCAAAGCTTAGCATGGTGCAAGTGCAGCCGCAGATTTATAGCAATCTGGCTGCCGCAGAGAGCGCCCTTGTCGTTGCGCGAAGTACACCGGATTACGGCGTGACGGTTATAGACCCGGGTTTTCCGCCGCCTCATGGCGGGCACCAAGCGTTTATTAAGGTCATCGTCGCGGGCGCAGCCCTTTCGCTCGTCCTGAGTATTCTGGCCATGTACTTGGCGCGCAGAATTCCGCTTCCGCGTTCTGTTACATCGATTGGGACGTGGGCGTGGCGGTTGCAGGAAAAATGGCGCAAAGCGATGTAGAAGGCGTAGCTGGTGGGCCGATTGAAGTGGCGCCAGCTTCGAATTCCAAACCCTTGTGTAATCTCCGCATTTTGATGGTGGACTCCATGCCGTTCGGCACCATAGGAACCACCAGTATATTTTCGTTTGCTCACGGCCTAGTCAGTCGCGGTGCGGAGGTCACCTTTATATCTCCCGCGAGTACACGGAAGGCGCCTCTTGCCTCCTCCCGGCCGGGATTGAATCTCCGGGTTCTTCGCGGGCGATCGCGCTGGGCTTGGGCCAAACAGGTCCGAACCGCTGTCGCCGAGGTTAAGCCCCACATCGTTCAGGTCGTGTTCAATAGATTTGCTTTTTTCTATCCTCTTTTGGGACGGTTCCGGTCTCCGCGACATGTGTACTGGCTGCTTGATGTGCGTTCTCCGCTGCTCACAGTCGGCTGGCGGCGCATGCTTGGAAAAGCCGCCGGACTTCTGGAGGCCGGCGGATATGATGCTGTCCTCACGCACGTGATTCAAAGTGCCAAGGACGTAGCTCCCTTATTCCGGCCGGCCACGTACGAAGTTCCGCTCGGGGTCCCCTTCGCCCGTGTCAAATCTCGAGTTGTTCCGCAGGATGCGGTTTTGCATCCTCGCCGGTTCATTTACACAGGCGGCCTAAGCAAGAATCGCAAACTGGATATTCTACTCGCAGGTATCGCGCACGCACGGCGGTTGACGGAAATCCCCTTTACCGTCGATTTCATTGGTGACGGGCGCCATTCGCAATCTCTTATCGCCTATGCAGAAAGCATCGGGCTCGGCGGCACGGTTGATTTCTTGGGTGCCTTACCACACGATGAAATCATGGAGCGCCTGGCGAATTACGACGCAGGCTTCGCGTACGTTCCACTCTATCCGTTCCGGTGGGCGCCTATGTTGAAAGCGCTGGAATATATGGCCGCCAATCTTTTCGTTTTGGCAAGTGACACCGAGGGGGCCAAGTTGATGATAGAACAAGGCCGTTCCGGAATTCTATTCGAGAACAATTCTCACGCGATCGGTGAAGCAATCGCCACAGCGGTAGAAAAGGGTCTGCCGTCCTCGATGCTGGTTGCCGCACGCGAAGTGGCGGCGCGGTTTGATTTCGATAAAATTATAGATACGCGGCTATTGCCGGCCTATCGCGCGATTGGAGTCACCTGGAAGTGACATCAGCAGATTTCTGGGACAGTTTTCTGCAAGGGTTGTCCATGGCTGTCATGGGCGCGCTGGCGGTATTTCTGTTTTACAATATTGCAACGCACCTTCGCATCTGGCGCGAGTCGCATCTTATTTTGCTCAGCTCGCTACTGCTGCGCATATTTTTGATTTACGCGCAACAAATTCATCCGTTTCTTCCTTTCAAGCGCGACCCGCTATCTTACGACAGTTTTGGCACCGAGTTGGTGCATGGCAGCTCCTTCCAGGCGGTTGTCTTCGCATCGAACACTTGGGGCGGGTTCAACGACATCGGTCAGGTGGCGCACGTTGTAGACACGGCGTTTTTCATGGCTATCTTTGGTGCCTATCCACATGTTCTACCGATCATAAATAGCTTTGTCATTTTGGTTGCCGCCTTGTTGTGCCTCGACATCATTCAGAAGTCTTCCTTGGTGGAAGGAGCGAGGTGGTGGGCAGGAGTTCTTTTTGCGACCTCGGTATTTTTCTATCCGGGTTGCCTGCTGACGTCTTTGTACAACGCACGAGACTTGATCGTTGGGTTTGCGTTTGTGCTAGCGGTGCATGGCCTTCTGACGCAGAAGCGGTTCAGCTCGGCCGAGTTCATCATCGGTGCCGTAATTTTTGTTGGGCTGCGGCTCACAAATATCGTGTTCATATCGTCGATGATGTTTGTGTTTTATCTGGTGTGGTCTCCCCCCGAAAAGCGATTGCGGGCGTTTACAATTGCCGGAGTGGTTGGTGCGTTTGCGCTTGGCCTGGCGCTGGTTTTCAAATCGTCCATTCTACAGCTGTTATCCGTCGATTTTTTGACGAGCGTGGCGCAGCATCAGATGGACACTGGAGACCGCATGTACCCCATCAAAGTCGATGTTTCGACTCTTTCGGGCTTTGCGGCATACATTCCGGTTAAACTTTTTTACTTCTTGTATTACCCGTTCCCCTGGGAGCCACCAGGGGCGCAAAAGCAGCAATATATCGACACGATATACACGCTCGGAATAACGCCACTTTTCTTTTACAGCTGGTTCGTTGCTTGGGGGCAGTCGCGACGACAGGTGATAAATGCGGCGACCGGAAAGTTATTTCTCTTTTGCATGTTCGCGGGAATGATTTGTATGGGCGGGCTCTCGCTCGTTTCCCCCACACCGGGAGCAACTGTGCGATACCGTATTCCATTTGTTTACCTGCTTAACACGGGCATGGCGCTGGCCCTTGCGGCGGCTTTTGTGAGGACGGCGCCGGCTCCTGCGGGATCAAGGGGAACTATGAAACTGGCCGACGACCTTCAGAGGTGAATGACGTGTTATGCGGGCTCTAGGCGCTGCCCTTGCGGGCTTCGTAACCCTCCTTTTGAGCCCAGCATTTGCCGGGCAATGCGGGCTCGCCGGGATACCTACGCCCGCCATGACGTCTGCCCCCTCAATGGCAGTGACTGTGGCGGTAGGGGAGATCGGGCGCGTTTTCGTAATTGGGCACGGGTTGAGCGCGGGTAAGCCCCAGCTCGATACAACGTCTCTTGCCGATATATCATGGGACGATGTTCTGCCCGTCGCATCGTCGCCAGGTTCAAACACTGGCCAGATCTATGACGAAACTTTGCAATTGGGGAAAGTTTCAAATACCGCCGATCCCCGCGTCTATTTGTTGAAATTGCGCGCCAAGGTCCCGGGATCGGCGAATTTGACAATCAGATTCGCAGGCGCCGGCCAGTCTGTGACTTGCGGTGAAATCCGGCTGAAGGTCATGCCTGTAATCCTTCCGCAAAACCAGAATTTGACTATCGAGGCGGGCGTTTGGCCCGCAACACAAACCGAAGATCAGGTATCGGCGACGATACGTCTACTCCAGGAATATGGATTCAACGCGTTCTCTCGCGTTTGGAGGCCGGGCGACCCTCGCACATTGAGTCGTATCGTTGCGGCAGCCGCCAAATTTCGCCCCATCAAGTCGATCCGCCTTCCAGTTCCGCGAATGATTCATAACGGTCAACCTGAAGCCACGTTTGACGAGTCAGCTATCGATAACTGGGCCGACGAGTCTGCCGAAGAAATCAAATCATATGAAACAGCAATGCGACCTCTCGGCATTGGTTTGGCGTATGAGATTTGGGATGAACCGCGCCCCGAATTTGCCGACCAACTGTTGGCTTATGTTTCGGCAATGCGCCGCCGCGTGCCCGGTGTCTCGTTGCAAATCACGGCAGCACCGGAGTCAGAATTTGTAGGTCGAATCAAAGTGGATACTTGGATTGTACCGATATCGAGGCTCCGCCCGGATATACTTGACAGCGGCCGCCGCGCGGGAGGCCAACTCTGGCTGTATTCTAATCGCTGGCACGGCATAGACCGTCCAGCCAATACACTCAGAATTGCCGGGTGGGCGCTTTGGGCAAATGACTTGAGTGGGTACTACTTCTGGGGAATTAATCGCGGCACCGCCGACGTGCGCGGCGGCGGAAAGGCCAGGACTTTTCAGAGAGACAACCTGGTTTATCCAATTGGCCGAAGTGGTATCGCCGGATCGGTTCGCTTGGAAATGTTTCAGGAAGGCTTGCAGGACTACGCACTTTTGCGTCTGCTTGGCACGTGCCGTATCGCTGACGGCGCACTGTCGGCAGACCTTGCAAGCATCCGTGGCATGCGAAAACTGGATTCTCTGGCAGACCAAGATATTGATTCGCTGCACGGCCGCCTCCTTGCGGCCTTGGTATCTTGCAAATAACGCAAAAGGTTTTCATAAGAAACACCCCGCACGCTTACGCCGGTTGATCACGAGGCGTTTGCTTGGGAATTCCGCCTTAGGCATACTTTTGATGCGAAACTCGAGACTAGGCGTCAATGGCAAGGAACTTTATAATTTTTCACGCGGAACGTGAGGGAAGCACGGCGATCATTCAATCGCTTAGTGAGCGGCTTGGCGTTACGATTGTGCATCAAGAGAATGATCGAGGCTGGGAACCGTTCAACAAAGTGTGTTGTGGCGAAATGCCGATGCGTACCCTGTTCCATTGCCTGGACGTGATTTACGGAAACAAACCTATCGATTTTCCAGCTCTCAACGCGCGATATACCAAGACAGCTTTTGGTCCCATTGAGGCGTTCCCTCCTTCGGAGATACTGGGACTTAAAATGCGTTTCCGGCCTCCTTGGCGATGGGAGATGGCGCTGCCGCCAGCTCGCTGGTTGTTCAACAAACAAATGGTCTCGCTTCTGCGACGCCACAATATCTATGTTTTTGTAACAATACGGCAGGATGTAATGCGTTGGGCTCTGTCAAAATATTACGGCAACGGCAAGCGCATTGGAGGCCATCTGCAATACAGCGTTGCTGCGGGAAAGATTGACCCTTCTGCGTTGCCGAAAGTTACCGTCGATCTTGGAAAGTTTGAACGTATAGTGCAGGAATTCGAAAGAAAGCACGTCATCAACAAGCGGCTCATTGGGAAACTTCAAAGCGCTGGCGTGCAAGCCAGTCCGCTATTGTATGAAACTTTCGCGAGCGACCCTTCGCAGTTCTATGGCCAGATGTTTGATGCTTTGGGTGTGCCGCATCCCGCGATAGATCCCGCGCAGGTCAGGTCCACTTACAGGCTGAATAAAGTTCATTCTGACGATATCTCATCGTTCGTTGTGAACGCAGACGATGTCATTGCGCGATTTGGCAATCGGTTCGCCCACTGGGCCTGACGGCCGCTAATGCCCTGGCTGGGAAACGTATCCCAGCGCGTTCTTTATTGGGAGCACCGTCAATCCAGCCTTGCGGGCCTCGATTATCAAGCTGTCCAGTTGGGATGGCGTGCAACCGAACCGGCTAGGGCTATTGCTTACGTCGTGGGTGTGAAAGATGAGCCATGTGTGCCCCTTCGCGGCCTGACGGATAAGCCCCAAGCCTCTTTCGATATCCGGACCAATGCGATTTGACCGAAGTTGAGAAAGATCCGCCCAACGCGTTTGCAAGCCACGACGTGTGCCTCGCGCGGTAGCAAAGCGGCGCGCGGTGACTTTTTTACTTGCCAACGACGCTATTCCGAAGGGATAGGCGAAGCTGTGAAGTTCCTCGACCCCAAAACGTTGGGCCAAATTCGCGGCGTTCCTTTTCAGATCAACTTCAAACGACTCGGCATCAATATCCTGGGTCGCCGGGTGGCCAAATGTATGGCACCCGATTTCGTGCCCCGAGGCTTTGATTATCTCAATTTCAGCCGCCGAATAGAATTTCTCCCCGTATCCGGTTGAGCCTTCAAGGCTACCAGCCACATAATAAGTGCCACGTACGTCATGCTGGCCAAGAACATCTGCTCCGGCGTGGGCCGCTGACGCAGCAAAATCGTCGAATGTAAACGACACGACGCTTTGCCGGTTTCGCAAGACCATGGGTTTAACCGGCGTCAACATCGCCACGCCGCGCATTGCTCTTTTAACCAAAGCTGGCATCTGCCAAGCGCTCATCTGTCTGCCTGCACCAAAGTTACAATACCACGATCAGGCGCCAGATCTTTGGCGGAACAGGCATAGATTTCCGCGTCGTTTTCCTGATGGCTGGCATGCAATCCAACTTCTGCAAACAAATCAAGATTGGGGCTGTTCTTCTTGGTGCGGCGGAATACAAGCTCGAATACATTGCCGGCCGACGGCAAATATTCCGAAATAATATGGCGAAGTGCCGCCACATCAACCTGCTTGCGCTGAATTCGGCAGCTAAACATCAAGTCCAACATTCGCAGCTTCGCGCGGTCAACGAGAGCGAATCCGATAATCCCGTAATCGCCGAATTTGTCGCGGCAGGAAATAACGAACGAGTCTAAGCCCGGATCAGAAATAATCTCGTCGATTCTGTTACGGCTATAACGTCCCCCCGAGAAATTCAGTTGATTTGTCCGCTGTGTCAATTCGTGAACACGCTCACGATTGTGGTCGCTTAGACTTTCCAGTTCGACTTGAAGATCGCATGACCGGAGAAAATCCAGGTAATCGCCCGAAATTCGGCTCTCGGCTTCGGATCGCTCCATTTCTTCCCGGTAAAGCATCCGCCGGCTGGCGCTCTCTTTCGTAACCATCACATCCGTACGTTCGTGCGCTAAGAGCAATTCGAGATCGTCATGCGCAAATGTCTGAACTTCGGGTAGTGCGCTGAGAATTTCCTCGCGCTCGAACATCTGATCGTCGATCACGGCAATCGTATTAGTTCCAATGTTAAAATGTTTGGCGATCGATCTGACCGAGCCGCTCTTGGGATTCCAGTTGATTTCCGGATAGAGGAAAAAATCGCTCAACCCAAAATGCGCCAAAGCCGTGAGCGCCTCTTCCGGATTATTCTTGCTTGCCACCGATTGCAGGATGCCTCGACGGTCAAGCTCGTGAACCGCCGCTACCGCTGCGGGAAATATCCGGAGGTTTTCGATACCGTCTTCAATCAGCGTGCCCTGCCAGAGCGTATTGTCGAGGTCCCACACGACGCATTTTATCTTTGGCAAGTCTTCATCGGCCGGCGGTTTATCCCGTTGCTCGCTGGACTGTAAGGTGACGAAATCGAGAGTGCCGAATACAAGCGTCGCTGTCTCGGAATCGTTTGCTAGACCGACGCCCATATTTACCTGCTTTAGCGGCCCGATAACGTTTTCTATCTCCTGCAGCGGAGTCAAGAAGTTGTTATAGCCAGGCGCAACCAAGAATCTTTTTTGAAAAAGCAGCTTCTTGCGCGGATCGGAGGGTTGAATTGTAATCACGATCGCAATGGGTTCGGCGTTCGGGTTGAAAACTTCCGTTGCAAAAGCGCTGGGCGCCACAGCATCCGCATATTTCGCAAGGTCAGCTCTTTTGAGGGCAAAGGTTCGGCGGGTCAAATAAGCTTTCAGAGCGTAAGGCAATGGTGCGCTATGAAGTGCTTTCGCGCGCCGCCGGTCGTGTTCTTCCCTTGCTTCTGCTGCCGCAATATTGGCCGTGCCAATCGCTGTTGGCGCGAATAATTGCCCCCATTTCTTGAAGGTTATTTCCATAAGCTCAAGGCTGGGGTCACCGGGGATTGAAATGCCGACCATTCCATTGGCAAAGCGGCGGCATTTTAAGTCCGATCGAGGGGAATAATACTCACACTGGCTATAGCAATTGGGCAACGCACATTCGATGCAATGCTCGGCCCACGAAATTGTCGATCGCCTAAGGAGGTTATGACGGAACGATTGGAAACGCTCTATCACGCCAGCGGGAATGTCTCTAACCGAAGCCGTCCCGGGGGCCACTTCTCTTTCAAACATTAAATTGTCCTGCGGACCACTGCTTGTGTGAGACCCATTGGAATATGGCGCAAGCCCCGTGCCATCTCAAGATTGAAGAGATTGCCCTTGTCAGGCTTCTTGCCTCAAAGGCCCAGCGTCCCGGTCTAGCTCGAGGCCGCGCTGCTGATAGTATTTTGCGCACGATCCGCAATCGGATCTTGCAAGGTTCCTGCGATCGCACGGAATTCCGCGCTCCGCGAGAGCAACTCATCATATGTTCCCGATTGCACGATCTCTCCGCCTTCCAGCAGATAGATACGATCGCAGTGGCGGATTGTGGATAGCCGATGCGCGATAATTATGACTGTCAGGTCTCCGACGAGCTCGGCGATCATCTCGCTAATTATCTGTTCTGTCGCGACGTCAAGAGCGCTTGTCGCTTCATCCAGAATCAGAAGCTGCGGCCGCGCGTAGAGCGCCCTGGCAATACCCAACCGCTGCCGCTGGCCGCCGCTCAATCGCACGCCCCGTTCGCCAATCACGGTATCGTACCCTAGCGGCAATTCCTTCTCTATGAATTCCGCAAGATGAGCCAGGCGCGCGGCTTCCGCAACGGAAGCCATATCGACTTTGTCTTCACTCATTCCAAAGGCAATATTGCGCGCGATCGTATCGTCGATGAGATAAATGTGTTGCGGAACGTATCCAATGGTCTGCTGCCATTGTCGGCTGTTCGCCGCAGTTAGCGTGGCGTCGTCGATCTGGATTTTGCCGGCGCCGGGGGCCAGCAGTCCGCATATAAGTTCAATTAGCGTTGACTTTCCGGCTCCAGTACGCCCGACAAAGGCGGCGGAAGTGTTCTTTGGAATTCGCAGTGAAACACCGCGAATGCAATCGGCCTCCCCAGCGGCATAACGAAATTGAAGACCGCACGCTTCGATGGCGCGGTTCATGATAAGCGGAGGCAAAGGCTTCTGTAAGCGGGAGTTTTTCACCCCCTCCAACATGTCGGGGTATAGCGTGTCCAAAACGCTCTTGTTAAATTGTATGTCGGCAATGGAACGTGAGATTCGCGTGAAGGATGGCAGCATCCGGAAACTTGCTGCGGCGTAGAGCATGATGGTGGGGATAATTTCTTGCATGCTTTGGTGCTCGATAAGAGCGTAAAGAATGAGGCCGAAAATGGAGAGGACGCCCAAAGTCTCGACGGTCGACCTCGGCACCTGCGCGAGAAAGCGGGTCCTTGCCAGCTGAATCGTGAAGTCCTTTGATGCGCGCGCAAATCGCTTGGTAAAGAACCCTTCGGTTCCTGATAATCTTATTTCCTTGAAGCCGCTGAATGCGTCTTGCGTAACACGGAAGCGCTTTTCGTTGCTTTGCATTCTTATGCGCCCGCGTCGCAGGTTGACGCGTCTTATCGGTATGTTGAAGACGATGTATACTGCTGCAATCGATCCAAACAACAGTGTCGTAACAATAGGGTTATACCACAGCAACAAACCGATCAGGGCAAGCACGACCAGTCCGTCCGCGATGGTGGAGAATAGCGGCAAGATGAGGAAGACTCCCATTTGCTGTGTTTCTGCCAGAATGTTCCGGTTGAGGATCGCAGTATTGGTCCCCACAATCCATTCGTAGGGCCGCATGAGATACGTTCGCATCAGTCTTGTTGCGAGCCGGTTTACAATGGCAAACGCGGCGTGATCCTCGGCCCAGAGAGACAGAAGTCCCAGCCCGTTTTTAAGTATATAAATCACAACAACCGAGATCCCGACCATGATCAGAAAATCAGCAGTCGAAGAGGCGCCCGAATAAGCGTAGAGCATCTTCAACGGCTCATGGCTCTGGATTTCTTCAGGGCTCATGGCCAAGCGAGCGAACCCGAAGATCGCAACCGTTCCCACCATTTCGAACAGAGCCGTTATCGAAAGCAAACCCAGCATGGCCGCCAGCCTTAGCTTCCATCTGCGATCCAGGAGGCTATTGAGCTTCTTGACAACGTCAAACATTCCGGCTGCGGACCTTCCAATTGCGTGCGGAGTGGTAGGTCATTGCACATAATTTGCCAAGCTAAGAAGGGAATTCGGATAGCGGCAGAATCCTCGATTGGTTCTCCCCGCAAAGGGCTTACAAGCCGGCCGCGTGGGACGCTTCCTGCGGCGAAACCTTGTCAGATGTTTTGCGTTCGGGCATGGTCGCCCATCCTTTGCCATCGCCAAACGAGCAAAAAATGCCTAGGAATTTTATTATTTTTTTCGAGGAAAAGGAGGGCACCACAGCGATTGTTTATGCGCTGGCCGAGTATCATGGTGTGACCGTCATTCACCAGACGGATGATCTGGGATGGGAACCCTTCGACAGGCACAACTCGGGCGAGATGCCGCTTCGCCGGCTACGTTATTGTTTGGAAACGCTGTATTCCGGCAGCGCGATAGATTTCGACCGGCTCAATAGCGTGTACACCCAAACCGCCATGAGGCCGCTGGCATCGTTTGGGCCAAGCGATGTGCTCGGACTGAAAATGCGCTTTAAACCACCGCCGCGATGGCAAAAGGCACTGCCGCTCACCCGCTGGATGTTCAAAAAGATGATGTTCGCGCTGTTGAAAGAACATGACATTTTTGCCTTCGTGGCTGTGCGGCAAGACGTGCTGAAGTGGGCCCTTTCCAAATATCACGGCGACGGCTCCGGCCGGCGGGGCCATCTGCAATTCAAGGTCGCCCAAAGCGTTCTCGATCCGAGTACGCTGCCGAAGATAAATGTCGATTTGAAAGAATTTGAAAAGCTCGTTCAGCATTGCGAACATCGTCATCTGATGAAGCACAAGTTGATGGATGAATTCCGAGCCGCGGGCATCGGCACTGCTCCGTTGTTGTACGAAACATTTAATACGGCACGAGAAGAATTTTTTCAGAACTTCTTCTCGGCACTCGGCATGCCCGCTCCGCACATCGATCCGTCAAAGGTTCGCGTCAAGTCGCAACTCAAGAAGGTCCATTCGGACGACATTTCAACATTTGTCGCCAATCATGAGGAAGTCGTCTCGATGTTCGGCGATCGCTTCGTGCGCTGGGCGTGAAATCGGCGCCGCCAAAAAGGCGCGGCTGCCACAACAACCGGAGCCTTAACCCGTAGCGATGCGCACGACCTTATATTGGGGTTCGAGACAAAAGCGATGGCAGATGCTGTTGGTCGCGTTCGATTTTGTGCTAATCGGCGCGTCGCTTTTTTTTACTTGGCTGATAGATCCATTCGCGGTCCGCAATGAGGCTCTCCCACCATTGTGGCTGATTGGATTGTGGATGCCGCTGAGCATTCCGCAAGTCGCCATCCTTTATTTGATAGGCCTATACGATTTCCGGAGCTTGCGTGCGTGGCAGCCTGTCTTCCCGACGTTGCTGGGGCTTGCGATTTTCGTGACAATCGTCGTTGTCATTCTGCTCGCGGTGCCTGTGGGGGGCTACGCGATATTGCGCCTGGTCATTGTTTATATGCTCTTCCTGACCGTTCTTCTTGTTAGCTTACGTATGCTGATTCTGGCGAACATCGCGCACTCGACACGGCGGCCGAAGATGCTAATTCTGGTTTGGAGCGACCGATCATCAAGGGTTGCCCAGACCTTGGGGGAATTCTCGGATCGCACGTTTGATGTCGCGCGCGTTGTGATGCTTGACACGGCCAATGCGACGAAAATGCTGCTGGAAGCAATCTCTGACAAGAAAGTCGATGTGATTGCTTTGGAACTTTCCGAGCAACCGTTGGCGGATACAGCAGTTTCCGAACTGTTGCGGCGTCATCTCGCCGGCACGCCCGTTTATGATTTGCCCGCTGTTTACGCGGTAACGTTTGGCCGAGTGCCGCTCGATTGCGTGGATGCGCGATGGCTCGTCACCACGATCGCGCGCGATACGGTGAAGGCGCGTTATTTTCGTGCCAAACGGCTGATGGATTTGCTTGTCAGCATGGTCGCGCTGTTCATGCTGTCGCCAATCGCCTTCCTTATTGCCATTTTTATAAAGCTGGATAGCGCCGGGGGCGTTTTTTTTCGTCAGGAGCGGCTTGGGCACAATCGCGTGCCGTTTACATGCCTGAAGTTCCGCACGATGCGCACCGATGCGGAAGCGCTCACTGGCCCCGTCTGGTCGCAAGCGCACGATCCTCGCATCACGCGCATTGGGCGGTTCCTTCGCGCAACGCGCCTGGATGAAGTGCCGCAGTTCATAAACGTGTTTCGCGGCGATATGACACTGGTGGGCCCGCGGCCTATCCGGGAACATTTCGCGCGAGTTCTGGAACAGCAGATTCCATTTTACGATATCCGCTTTACCGTGAAGCCCGGCGTCACCGGCTGGGCGCAGGTCAACCACGGTTATGCCGGGTCGGAAGAAGACCAGCGCGTGAAATTTGAATACGAGCTTTTTTATCTACAAAGTTTCTCGTTGCTGATGGACGCCTTCATTCTCTTCAAGACGTTGCGCTCTGTGCTGTCGCGTTCGGGCCAATAATCACCCGGTTAATCGGTACCCAATCGCGGTCTTGTCCCATTATAGCGGATAGTGCATATGGCCTCGTGAAATAAGGGGCTAGAAGCACTTGCGGACACTCATTCTCGGCGCGGACGGTTATTTGGGCTGGCCCACGGCCATGTATCTGGCGTCCAAGGGTCACGACGTTTGCGCGATCGACAACTATCTGCGCCGCCAGATCGCGCTGGAAACCAATTCGGAGGCGCTATTCCCTTGTCCAAACCTTGGCCAAAGAGCCGAGATTTTTGAGGCGGTTTCGGGAAAGAAAATCACCATCGAGATTATGGATTTGCGTGATCGCGAACGGTTCGCAGCACTTGTCGCAAAATTCAAGCCCGATGTGATTGTGCATTACGCGGAGCAACCCTCGGCTCCTTACTCCATGATAGGCGTTAACGAAGCGCAGCTCACGCTGAACAACAATCTCGCCACCACTTTCAACACCATCTGGGCGGTCATTAATCACGCGCCGGAATGCCAGATTGTGAAGCTCGGCACCATGGGCGAGTACGGCACGCCGAATATCGATATTGAAGAAGGCTGGCTTGAGATCGAACACAAAGGGCGCAAAGGAAAGTTTCTTTATCCGCGCGCAGCAGGTTCGCTCTACCACACCACGAAAGTGCTCGATACCGATCTGCTATGGTTCTACGTGCGAACCTATGGCTTGCGCGTCACCGATCTGATGCAGGGACCTGTCTATGGCCTGCAAACTCCGCAGAGCGATCTCGATGAACGGTTGCTGCCGAACTTCCATTACGACGATATTTTCGGAACGGTGGTGAATCGTTTTCTTGTGCAGGCAGTGGCCGGCTTTCCGCTCACGGTTTATGGCAAGGGCGGCCAAACGCGCGGCTATCTCAACTTGATGGACACGCTTCAGTGCATTGAGCTGGCGATGGAAAAGCCCGCCAAATCTGGCGAATTGCGAATCCTGAACCAGTTCACCGAAACATTTTCCGTTAATGAATTGGCCGATCGCGTACGTGCCGCCGGCAAGAAGATGGGAATTGATGTCGCCATCAAGGAAATTCCCAACCCCCGCAAGGAAGCGGAGGATCACTACTACAATCCTGCGCATTCCGGGCTCATGGAATTGGGACTCAAGCCGCATCTGATGACGGAAGATCGTCTTGTCGCGATGCTGGGACTTGTGCGCAAGCATGCGGACCGTATCGACAAGGCCAAGATTCTCCCGCGCGTGCGGTGGAACAAACCGGCATGAAGTGGCTTGTCACCGGCGGCTGCGGTTTTATCGGCGCGGCGCTTGTGCGCCGTCTCGCCGCCGGTAACGAGCACGGTATTCGCATCTTCGACAATCTTAGCGTCGGCAAGGTGGAATACCTCGCGTTGCCGCGCGCGCCGCGTGTATTGCGCGAGCCCACGGCAATGCTGCCGCTTCCGGATGGTGGCACTGTGGATGTCGTGGTGGGAGACATTCGCGATGCCGCGGCGACAGCGAAGGCGGCCGAAGGCATGGATGTCATCGTGCATCTTGCGGCCAACACCGGCGTGCAGCCTTCGATCAAGAATCCGCGCATGGATTGCGAAGCAAACGTTGCCGGAACGCTGAACATCCTCGAAGCCGCCCGGGCGGCTGGCGTGAAGCGGTTTGTCATGGCCTCCAGCGGCGCGCCGCTGGGCGATGCCGAGCCGCCCTTCGACGAAGAAACGGTCGCGCGGCCTATTTCGCCCTACGGCGCGAGCAAGCTTGCCGGTGAAGCCTACTGCCACGCTTATGCGAAATCGTTTGGGCTTGAGACGGTGCCTCTGCGCTTCTCGAACGTTTACGGCCCCGGTTCGGACCACAAGGGAAGTGTCGTTGCTGCTTTTATGAAGCGCGCATTGGCGCGCCAGTCCTTCGTCGTCAACGGCGACGGCCAACAAACCCGTGATTTCATTTATCTCGATGATCTGCTTGAAGCGCTGGTCGCCGCTGCCACCATGCCTGGCGTGGGCGGCGAGCTTTTCCAGATCGCGACCGGCAGGGAAACCCGGGTTATCGATCTGGCCGAACTGCTCAGAAGCCTGCTCGCGGAGGCAGGCTGGAACGGAATAGAAATCGAATATGGCGCCCCTTTGGTGGGGGATGCGCGGCGGAACTTTGCCACCGTCGCTAAGGCGCAAGGGCGGCTTGGCTGGAAGCCCACGATCATGTTGCCGGAGGGGCTACGGCGCACCGTGGACTGGTTCAAGCAGCAGCCGTAGCGTCAACGATCCCGCCGCTAATCTAGCCAGAACCTTTCCGTTTGAAGTTTGATACCCCCGCCGATAAAGTCTCCAGAGAACAAAAGCGCTCAGCCTTCGGGCCGTGTGTTGGGCGGCCTTAGAATCCTCCGCAAGAGGAACTAAGTCCAAGGGGCAATTCGCTTTTGGCGGTCATGCCGGAGTTGGCTTGCTTGACTTTCCGCCGTCGCGGGTTGGCATAGGGCCGGCTTCGGGGCGCCCGATGCCGCTTTTGTCCTTTTCGTGTTGGGCGGACGCCATCTTGGTTATGCAATGAAGCCGAGCGATCAGCAGCCATCCGTTAATGCGCCCGCCAGCGCAGCGGCCAAAGCTGCGCTGGGCGCAGATAAATCAGATATGGATGCTTCCGGGACAGTATCGCGTGCGCACAGGCAACCCGTGGACGCCTCCAAACTGGTTGAGGCGCTGCGCCGCAAATATGCCGATGCGTCGGCGGAAGAAATGCTGGCCGGCTTTCTGCAGCACGAATTTCCCGACCGCATCGCCGTAGCGTCTTCGTTTGGCGCGGAATCCGCCGCACTTCTTGCGATGATTGCGCGTGTGGAGCCGGCAACGCCGATCTTGTTCCTTCAGACCAAAGTCTTGTTCGACGAAACGCTGCAATACGCCAAAGACATCTGCGCGACGCTGGGGCTAACAAATCTCGTATATGTCGAGCCCGATGCCGTCACGCTGGAATCCGAGGATCCGGAAAATTCGCTCTGGATTTCCAACCCGGATCGTTGCTGCTTCATCCGCAAGGTCGCGCCTTTCCGCAAAGCGCTGGGCAATTACGATTGCTGGATTTCGGGCATCAAGCGCGCCCACGGCGGCGCCCGGGCCGAAATTCAGCCGATCGAACTTGAAGATGGCCGTATCAAGCTGAACCCATTGTTTGATCAAACGGCAGAGGATATAGAGCGCGCCTTCACCGAGCTCGACTTGCCGCGGCATCCGCTGACGAAATTTGGATACCGTTCGATCGGGTGCATGCCATGCACGAGGATGGCGACGGCCGAAGACGATCCACGCGCGGGCCGCTGGGCTCGTGGCGGAAAAACAGAATGTGGGATTCACTCGTTGCTTTACGCACGAGCCAAGCAGCAAGAGGAAGGTTCACCCATGGATGCCGAACGGCACCACAGCTACTATCGCCGCAACTGGTTCATCACGGGCGCTTGCGGCACCGTCGGGCGCGAATTGCTTCGTCTTGTCAGCACACTCGACCCCCAGCACGTTGTTGCCATCGACAACAACGAGAGCGAGCTGTTCTTTGTAAAGGAAGAATACCGGCGGGATGACCGCTATTCTTTTTTCGTGACAAGCCTGCGCGATCGCAACGAAATCATCGCGCGCATGGCAGGTGCCGAGATCGTGCTGCATGCCGCGGCGCTGAAGCACGTCATCCTGTGCGAACAATCACCGATGTCCGCCGTCAATACCAACATCATCGGCACGCAGTCGGTGATCGATGCGGCGCAAATCAACGGCGTCGAACGCCTACTGTTCACCTCGTCCGACAAAGCCGTGAACCCGACCAATGTGATGGGTACCTCCAAGCTTATGGCCGAGCGCCTCGTCAGCGCCGCCAACGCGTTTGCGCGCCAGGGCAAGCAGGTTTTCGCCTCCACCCGGTTCGGCAACGTGCTTGGCTCGCGCGGTTCGGTGGTTCCGATTTTCCGCCGCCAGATTGCGGCGGGCGGCCCGATCACGCTGACGCATGACGGCATGACCCGTTTTATCATGACGCTCAGCCAGGCCGTGAAACTGGTGATGGACTCCGTATTCCTTGCCAAAGGCGGCGAAGTGTTTGTGACCAAGATGCCAGTGGTTCGCATTGCCGATCTGGCGCAAGCCATGATCGATGAACTCGCGCCGCAATATGGGTTCAAGGCGTCGGATATCGGCATTGAGATGATCGGCAGCAAGGCCGGCGAAAAGCTTTACGAAGAGCTGATGAACGAAGAAGAAGTTCGCCGCTCTCAGGAGCTGGAAGATTATTTTGTGATCACGCCGGCGCTGCGTTCGATGTATCGCGATATCGATTATGTCTATCCGGGCACGATCTCAAGCGAACAGCCAAGCAACCCGTACAATTCCAAGACCGCAACAGCGATGACGCAAGATGAGGTTCGCGCCTACTTGCGTGCCAACCCGGAGCTTCTCAAGGATTGAGCCTTTGAGCGGCGTGTTGGCCGGCCTCTCTTTCGGAAAAAGAAACTTGGCCGTTCGCAATAATCTTATGCGTAGTAATTTGAGCGTGCCGTTGGGGACAGAATGAATACGATGATTGCACCGGTCGCAAACCGCTTATCGCACCTGAAAAGGCTGGAAGCTGAGAGTATTCACGTCATGCGCGAGGTTGCGGCCGAGTTCCGCAATCCGGTGATGATGTATTCGATCGGCAAGGATTCGTCGGTGATGCTGCATCTGGCGCTGAAGGCGTTTTATCCCTCCAAACCGCCGTTCCCGCTGCTGCACGTCGATACCACCTGGAAGTTCCGCGAAATGATCCGGTTTCGCGATGAAACGGCAGAACGGCTGGGCCTGAAGCTGCTGGTCCATATCAACGAAGATGGCGTGAAGCGCGGCATCAATCCGTTCGATTCCGGCTCGTCGCTGCACACCCAGGTGATGAAGACCGAAGGCCTGAAGCAGGCGCTGGACAAATACGGCTTCGATGCCGCTTTCGGCGGCGCGCGCCGCGACGAGGAAAAGAGCCGCGCCAAGGAGCGCGTGTTCTCGTTCCGCAATACCAACCACGCCTGGGATCCCAAGAACCAGCGGCCGGAGCTTTGGCGCGTTTACAACACGCGCGTGCGCCCCGGTGAATCCATCCGCGTGTTTCCGCTTTCCAACTGGACCGAACTCGACATCTGGCAATACATCCTGATGGAGAACATCCCCATTGTGCCGCTGTATTTTGCGGCGATGCGCCCGGTTGTGGAACGCGATGGCTCGCTGATCATGGTCGATGACGACCGCATCAAGATGAAGCCCGGCGAAACGCCGCAGTCGCGCATGGTGCGCTTTCGCACCCTTGGCTGTTACCCGCTGACCGGCGCGATTGAATCGCCCGCGGCCTCGCTGGAAGAGATCGTGACGGAAATGTTCACCGCCCGCACCTCCGAACGGCAGGGCCGGCTCATCGATACCGACGAAGCCGCTTCGATGGAGAAGAAAAAGCGCGAGGGCTATTTCTGATGACCGCGCGCGCCAGCATCGATCTGTCGGCCTATCTCGCCGAGCAGGAGAAGAAATCGCTCCTGCGCTTTCTCACCTGCGGCAGCGTCGATGATGGCAAATCCACACTCATCGGCCGGTTGCTTTACGATTCCAAGCTGCTGTTCGAAGACCATCTGACGGCGCTGCATAAGGATTCCAAGAAACACGGTACCACCGGCGAAGACATGGATTTCGCGCTGCTGGTGGACGGACTGGAAGCCGAGCGCGAGCAGGGCATCACCATCGACGTGGCCTATCGTTTCTTCGCGACCGAGAAACGCAAGTTCATCGTCGCCGATACGCCGGGCCACGAGCAATACACGCGCAACATGGCAACCGGCGCTTCCAATTCCGAACTGGCCATCATCCTGATCGACGCGCGCAAGGGCGTGCTCACGCAGACGCGCCGCCACGCCTATATCGCCTCGCTGCTGGGCATCCACCATGTGGTGCTGGCGGTGAACAAGATCGACCTGGCCGCTTATTCGCAAGACGTCTTCGACACCATCGTGGCGGACTTCATCGCCTTTTCCGGAACGCTGGGTTTCAAGACCCTGCTGCCGATTCCTATGTCGGCCCGCTACGGCGACAACGTGATTTCCAAGAGCGAAAAGACGCCTTGGTACACCGGGCCCTCACTGCTCGATCACCTTGAAACGGTGGATGTGGAGACGGATCTGGCCGACCAGCCATTCCGCCTTCCCGTGCAGTGGGTGAACCGTCCCAATCTCGATTTCCGGGGCTTCTCAGGCACCATCGTGGCCGGCCGCGTGAAGCCGGGCGATAGCGTCGTGGTGGCCAAATCCGGCCGTCCCAGCGTCGTCAAGCGCATCGTCACGATGGATGGCGACCTGGAGGAAGGCGTGGCGGGCGAGGCGGTAACGCTGACGCTGGCCGACGAGATCGACATTTCGCGGGGCGATCTTCTGGCAAGTCCAGCGGCCCGCCCTGAAGTATCCGACCAGTTCTCGGCGCACCTTCTCTGGATGGCGGAAGAAGAGATGCTTCCCGGCCGCCAGTATTTGCTGAAAATCGGCGCCCGCACCGTACCGGCCTCGATCACCGAGCTGAAGCACAAGGTGGATGTGAACACGCTCGATCACACAGCGGCGAAAACGCTGCATCTGAACGAGGTTGGCTACGGCAATCTTTCCACGGCGCAGCCGGTCGCGTTCGACTCCTACGGCGAGAATCGCGATACCGGCGGCTTCATCCTGATCGACCGTTTCACCAACGCTACCGTTGCCGCCGGCATGATCGATTTCGGCCTGCGCCGTGCGACCAATGTGCATTGGCAGGCGCTCGACATCGACAAGAACGTTCGCGCCGAATTGAAGGGCCAGAAGCCCGCCGTGCTGTGGTTCACGGGCCTGTCTGGCTCAGGCAAATCGACCGTCGCCAACCTTGTCGAGAAGACGCTGTTTGCGCAGGGCCGCCACACGTATCTGCTCGATGGCGACAACGTGCGCCACGGCCTCAATCGCGATCTCGGTTTCACCGATGCCGATCGCGTTGAAAACATCCGCCGGGTGGCTGAAACGGCCAAACTTTTCCTCGATTCGGGATTGATCGTGTTGGTGTCGTTCATCTCTCCCTTCCGTTCGGAGCGGCGCATGGCGCGTGAACTGGTGGGGGCAGGGGAATTCATCGAGATTTTCGTGGATACGCCCATTGAGGTCTGCATGCAGCGCGACCCCAAGGGCCTCTACGAAAAGGCCAGGGCAGGTGAAATCAAGAATTTCACGGGAATCGACAGCCCTTACGAGGCGCCCGAATTGGCCGAGTTAACCTTACAGACCGTTGGGGCCAAGCCTGAAGAATTGGCGGAGCGCGTTGTAGAATGCCTTAGGAACAAGGGTTTAATTCCCTGATGGAAGCGGATCGCATTGTCCCGTTGCCATTGGCAAGCAGACTCGGTAAAAGGAATTTCAGGAACGAAACCAAGATGTTGCACCATAGCAACAGTCGCGGTCTGAAGCATTACCGCGGTTGACAGGATTGGGCCGTTCCCTTACAGAAACAAGAGTTAAGGCGAGTCAGGAGGACTTCTCGATGTTGCGGAAATGGGGATCAGCGGTAGCTGCGGCTGCACTTTTTGTTTCGACGGCCGGTGCCGCTTTTGGGGGAACGAACGTCGAGCAAGGCGCGCTCGCTCCTGGCAAGGCCGCGGGCGTTCAGCAGGCTCAGATGATGAGCAATGACACCCTTTGGATTGTCGGCGGCGGTGTTGTGATCGTCGCCCTTTGCTTTGTGGTCTGTCATGGCGGCGGTTCGCACGTTACTCCGGTTCCGACTACGGGTGGAACAGGCGGTACCAGTTCAACGGGAACCGGCGGCGCTCGATAGTCGGTTGCTCGTTAGCCAAAATTTGGAAGAGGCACCGTGTTCGGTGCCTCTTTTTTTGACTTTATGTCTACTTGTTCAGCCCGGTGGCCGCAACAATTCAACCGTAAGCGGTTCTGATTTTGGGTGAATATATTGGATTGACTTCCAGACAAGCCCAGACTTTCCCATCCAAAATACATTTTTGAATGTCCAGTCCAATTGATCTGACTGGCACGTTTCCGACAGTTTATTGGTTTCAATGCCGGTTCCCAGGATTGTTATTGTTTCCGGCCCGTCGTCGGTCATGTCGCACCGGACGGAAACTCCGAATACGTCCAGATCGTTAAAATCCATTGTCCTTGTTGTCGTCTGCGGATGACGTTCCCCTTGGGCAAACAAAGCAAGTGGATCAGCACCGCGAAAAACCACTGCATTGACGTCGCCTGGAAACCCGGCGCTGCGCACAATCCGCCCGTTTTCCGTTTCAATGGCAATCTTTGCTGCGGAGGTCCAAAGAAGGCGCTCATTCTGATCGGTGGCCAGCACGACAATAGTCTCGGGGCCGCCGCCGACGCGCAGTCCGAGCGAAGCGTAGGGGGTGGCGGAAGCCTGCTGCAGGGTGACTGCCGTGCTATCGCCGGCCCAAGATGCTTTTGCGACCTTATAAATCTGCTCCCAATCGCCCCCGTCCGAACTACAGCCACAGAGCCAAAGTCCGCATACAAGGGCTACCCCCATGGCAGGACACTTATTGCGGATACGCGATGTCGTCGAGGTGGCGGCTGATTTCGCCATAGCTGGGCCTGCGTGTTTCATCGTAGAGGGAATCGTCGCCAAGCAGCCGCTGACCGCCGTCGCGCGTCAGTGGCCGCAGATCGAGACTGTACGATGACTGGGTTGCGAAGGGGAACGTCCATTCCAACGGGATCCGGATAATGATGCCTTTGTCGAAGCTTCCTTCGCCAAATTTGCTAAAGGGCACGTTTGTAAATGTTGCGAACGCGCCAATTTCGACACCCGTCGAGAATCTGCGCGTGACCTCGAAAGTCGCCCCATAGTCTTTCGCCAGATACCGTCCCGCATGCACGGCAAAGTTCAGGCCGTACCATGGAGACTCATAATAGACAGAAACATGCCCGGTCAAAACGTTGTAGTTCTGGAAGCCGAATAGCCTGTCGAAATTTCGCTGCCAAACTTGATAGACGTCGGCACCGATTGCAAAACGCTCGCCGACGGGCCTCCAAAGAACCTGTCCGCCGACTCCGGCGAACATGCTTTCGAGATATCCGGCCTTCACCTCGGCATAGAGGTCGGGACGCAGACGCGTAAAGTAATCCGCATCCAAGGCCGCGATCCCGTACTCTCCGTGTTTCAGATATTGTTCGAAGTCGCTTCTGACGTGTGGCAATAGGCTGTTGTCGCGGCGCGTCAAATCAAAATCATTCCAGATATTGCCGTCCAATACCGCACCCAAAGAAAGGCCCGGAGCGATTTGCACGGTGCCGGTTGCAAGCGCCGCGACCTGCAATTCGATTGGCTTCTTTGGGTCGAAAAGGCTTTGCCGGAAATCTGGAGCGATCGACCACGAGAAATTCGGAAAAAGGTTTTCTTCCTGGGCATCAAGCACGGGATTGTGCTTGGGAGCAGGTGCGATAGTAATGGCGCTCGACAGTTCCTGCGTATGTCCATAAAGCAACATCATGCGTTCGAAGGGCGCGCGGACAATCCGCGTTTCAATTTCAGGCATCCCGACGTCAGTCGAAATAAACCGGAAGATTTCCACATTAGCTGGGGCATCGGCAGACAGAACGCGGGTAAGCCGGCCGATGGCCTCGGCCTCAAAATAGTACGTCCCGTTGTTAAAGTAGATGATCGCTTCGTGCGCCGTGATCGATACGGCTTCGACGCGGATACCTTGTGCTGAAGCGTCCTCTCGAATCTTACGCTCAGCTGCGCCGGTATCGACCGGCATTTGTGGGCCAGTATCAGGGGCGGGCGATGCATCGGCCGGCGCATCGGGTCCCGCTTGCGCTGGATCGGCGACGCTGAGGTCATCGGCATTGAGAGAGGCGAGAACAACACCAGCCTGCCGGTGCGGGGCGGGCGCACGAACAGCGCATATTGCAATCTGCCCGCGAGGATCATTCAAATCCGATACCGCAACAGAATCGATACCAGCGCTTTCACTGGCAGCGGCGTGGGCGTATTTCGCACACATTCCTGTGCGGGCTCCTTGCACGTTCACTATCAAGGTGCGTCCGTCGATTTCAAAATCCCTGTAGCCGCTCTTTGTTTCCAAAAGTTCTGCAGATAACCGCCCGCGGAGCGAGCTGTTTTTGTCTTCCAGTTGAACCCAAGGGCCCGTTGCGATCGTATCGACATCGTTCGAATCGTTTACAAGTTCCGCCACCGCGTTGCGCCTTGCGTCGGAGGTTCTTTGCACAAAGGGCATTGGCGCGGTGCCAAACAGGTTCGCGTAATTTGGCAATGTGGGATCCGCCATTAGCGAGATGGTCAGGCCCCACGTCGTCCCGTACAAGTAGCTGCCGGTTACACGCATGAAATCGAACGGCTTGTAGGAAATCCCGAAATTAAACTGGTTCTTCGGACTAAAGGCGCCCTGTCGCGCTTCCGTTACGTAACGGTCGCTTGAGTATTCCGCGATCAGATCCACATTATCTATTGGCGTATGCCATACGGCGCCACCGAATATTCCGACGTCTGGACCGTGAAACAGCTGGCCGAAATTTACGGTGCCCCCTGTTTGGGAACCGCGCGATCCGCGCACATTGAATGACTTGAAGACCAATCCTAACGGATTTGGAAAGGTTTCCGTTGAGGCAAGCCTGCCCCAGCCCATACCGGCCGAAAGATCGACGTCCCAAAGCTGTTTGGTCGCGACCAGGTATTCCGATCCGTAGATGCCAGTTCCGATAATGTCTCGAATGCCGACCGAGACGTCTGGCGTATAGCGCGTCTCCTGAAAGAGCCGCACTTTGAGGCCGAAGCTGCGGTCGTAATATTGCCCCTTACGGCCCAGATCCGAGATGTGGCTATAACGGAACGAGCCTTCCATCCAGGGCAGAATTTGAAAGGCAAGATTATATCGCTGCTGATTCTCCAAGGCTCCGAGGTTCAAGGAAAGCTGGCCGTCGGGAGCCATCCTGGCGCTGGGCATCTCCAGAAGCCCGACTTCACCGAACGTGTTCCTTAGAGTTGAAGTCTGATCTTGAGCAAGAACGGGCTGGCTTATTACGGCGATCGTAATGATGCATCCACATCCAGCCGCCACGCGAAGTTTGTTCAGCGCACGCTTTCGATTGCGTGACCTATTTTGGGCCCGTTTTTGCTCCTTAACATGCACGAAGGCTGACTACCCTAGCCAGCATGTTCTATGCCGCGAGAACGATGTATTGGCAAGCGTGTTTCCTGCTTCACCATTCAGAGTCAATGTGATAGAGCCCACCCTGCTGGGGGATTGGGCGACTGGCAAGGGGCGTAAGAGAATGGCTATGAGCCGAACCACAACCGGCGGTGCGTCGTTGAGCGTGCGCGCGATACTGAAATTTTGCGTCGCAATCATCGCGATCGGCATGACGATGACCGCGGCCGCAAATGCACAGCAACAGGCGCCACAGGGATCTAATCCTCTTACCCAGACTCTACAAAATATGTTGAGCGGTTCAACCGGTTCTCTTCAGCAAATCTTGCAGGGCCAGGCGACCGGCCCGCAAACAATTCCGCCATCTGTATCCACCCAGCAAACCATCATTCCCCCAGCTGCGGGATACCCCACGCAAACGGGAGCCAACGCGCAAACATTGCCGGGTCCAAATCAAAGCATGACACCTACTCAACCGCAGACGCGGCTTGAGCAAATCATGTCAGACCGCGCGGGCGTTCCATTATATCAGTTTGGCTACGATCAAGTTGGCGTTGCGCAGCAGGTAACTGTCTCGCAGGTCGGTGCCGTGCAGGATGACTATATCTTGGGCCCGGGCGACCAGCTCGATGTCACCTTGCGCGGGCAAATGAACGCCGACTATCGCGTAACAGTCGATCGCGACGGAAGAGTGCTTCTCCCCGGCCTGAAGCCGATTTCGGCGGGCGGCCGCCGTTTCGGCGATTTTCGTACAGACATTGTTGCGGCGATGCATCATGCGTTTGTCGCGACGGATTCGTATGTCACTGTCGCGCAATTGCGCCAAGTCACAGTCCTAGTCGTTGGCGAAGTAAATAATCCGGGTTCGCGAACCCTTACCGGCCTTTCATCGCCGCTCGACGCCATTCTTATTTCTGGAGGCGTTAAGAAGACTGGCAGCTTGCGAAACATCAAACTTATTCGTGGCGGGCGAGAGATTCCTTACGATCTCTATTCGATTTTAACCCAGACCGGGCATGCGCAGCCTACGCTTCTAGCGGATGGCGATCGCATTGTCGTGCCGCCACTCGGCCCCACAATCGCGGTCACCGGTTGGGTACGGCGCCCCGCCATCTATGAACTTCCTCCAGGGGCGACCGGCATTTCGGCCCACAGCCTCATTTCCCTGGCGGGTGGTCTCGAAGTGCGCGGCCGTTATCGGCTTATCGCGTTGCGTCTCTTGCGTGACGGCCGGCAAGAAATGACGCAACTCCAGAATGAATCCGGCCTTATACGCGACAGTGAAATTCTCTATGCCGAACCGTCGGCCAGCGAAACTGTGGGCGGCGCAACAGTCGCCGGAGGCCAGCCGCTCGCCGGGCGCTATTCGATATCCCACTCCGGGAAGCTCTCTGACTTGTTAAAGGGCCCCGGTGCATTGGGCTCATCGCCCGATGCCATTTTTGGCATCATTGTCCGGCGCGATCCGCACACTTATGTAAAATCTCTGATCGCGTTCAGTCCTGCGGCTGTTCTGGAAGGCGCAGATGACATCGATCTGGAGAGCAACGATGTCGTTCGAATTTTTTCCGCGGCGGAAGGCGCACTGCTCAGCAAGACGGTCGTCGACTACCAAGCGCAACAAATCACGCAGCAGGAAGCGCAGCGAAACCCTCAGTTTAACAATCAGCTCGCCAACTTGGCTGGTCAGGGATATAGTACCGTCACGGGAAGCGCCGAGCTTGTACCTGGCGTTTCGCAAGTCCCGACGCCAGCTGGCAACGGCATGGCGCAACCCGCTGCGGCCCAAACGCAAAATGTTACGCCATCCCAGCTTTCGTTGCTGCAACTCCAACAACAGGCGGCTTCGAACGGGGGATTAGCGCAAAATCCATCAACCACATTTGCCGGCCTTCCGGTTGTGCAGAGCAGTTCGCCAACGCTGCTGCCGCAGCAGGCAAGTCCGGTGGCAACTCCCACTATTGTAAACGGCCTCAATCTGGATCAGGAAACTGTCGCCAATCCACCGCCCGTTTCGACTTCGTCGTCGGTGCAGAATTTTACGCAGCTGTCCACGCAGCTTGGCGTCGATCCCCTCTCGCTGATCAATTTCCTGATCGATCATGAGGTGCGTTTGGATGGGGCGGTTCGTTCGCCAGGCGTTTATATTGTTGGACCACACACGGTGCTAAGGGATCTCGTTTCGGTGGCTGGCGGTACCGCGCACTGGGCGGACCAGAGCGGTGTTCAACTCATCACCACCGCGATCGATCCGGCGACCGGGCGGGCGGAGACTAAACGCGAAACGTTGTCTCTCACCGATGCAACGCTGGCAAGTTACACAGTGCAACCGCGAGATTCATTCCGCTTCAGCGAAGTTTATACGCAGGTGGATGCGGGAGAGATTGTGATTCAAGGCGAAGTGCGTTCGCCGGGCAATTATCCAATTTTGCACGGCGAACACCTGTCCGAAGTGCTGGTTCGCGCTGGCGGTTTGACCGACGTGGCCTACCCTTATGGCACCGTATTCCTGCGCCAGTCTGTCGCTGCGCTGGAAGAAATCGGCTACCAGAAAGCGGCGGATGAAGTGCAGAAGCAGGTCCTTGTCGGAATGGGCTACGCAGCGCAGGCGGGTGGCAATGGCGCCAACGCAAGCGCTGGAGCGCTGCAGGGAATTCAGGGATTTGTGAATGAACTGCGCGAACGAAAGCCGCTGGGACGCATTTCCATCATTGCCGATCCGAGCGTGTTGGCGGCGCATCCCGAAAAGGACCCCATCCTGGAAGCCGGAGACGTTATCTACATTCCACAACGGCCGAGCACTGTGACAGTGTTGGGAGAGGTAATGCAGCCCGGCAGTTTTGCCGTGGACCCGACGAAGAGTGCCAAGGATTATGTGGAAATGGCGGGAGGCTATGGCCGCTATTCCGACAGCGGCTGGACGTTCGTTGTATTCCCCGATGGCACAGCCCAGCAGATCGATTCGTCGTGGTTCAAGTTTGACCGGCAGTCGATTCCGCCTGGAAGCGTGGTCTATGTGCCGCGCGATCTGTTCCCGTTGAACTGGTCGGTCGTGGTGACCGATACTGGCGAAATATTCAAGGACTTGGCGCTCTCAGCCGCGGCGCTGTATGCGATCAGCAACAGCGGGATCAAATGTACCAACAGCGGATCGATCTGTAGGTAAGAGTATTTGCCCGCGAACGGCGAAAGAAGGCCAATCGCAGCTGCGGTTGGCCTTCTCCGCGATTTCTCGGCTTGTGGCTCACCGGACGAGCTCAAGCGCCGCCATTTAATCAATGCTGTCGAGAATCTTTCTGAGGGCCGGCGCGATGTCCGGCCGCGAGAGGCCGACCGCGATGTTGGCGTGCAGGAAGCCCACCTTGTCGCCGCAATCGTAGCGCGCGCAAGCCGTGCGCACGGCGTGAAAGGGCATGCGGCCGATCAGCTTGGCCATGGAATCCGTAAGCTGGATTTCATTTCCGGCACCGCGTTCCTGCCGATCGAGTTCGGTAAAAATCTCTGGCTGCAGGATATAGCGCCCGATAATGCAAAGCGTTGAAGGCGCTTTGGCGGGATCGGGTTTCTCCACCACGCCTTTCACCTCCACCACAGCACCCTTTGTGACGCCGGGATCGATCACGCCGTAGCGGTTGGTTTCCTCGCGCGGCTTTTCTTCCGCCGCCACAACCACGCCGCCATATTCGTTGTAAGCGTCCATCATTTCGGAAAGCGCGCCGGGCTTGCCCACCAGCAGATCGTCCGGCAGCAGCACCGCGAACGGCTCGTTGCCCACGAAATGCCGGGCCGACCATACCGCATGGCCTAGCCCCAGCGGCTTCTGCTGGCGGGTAAAGCTCACCGATCCTGTTTTGGGCAGGCCTTCCGTCAGGCTGTCCAGCTCCGCGTCTTTTTCGCGCGCGGTCAGCAGCGCCTCCAGCTCATAGGCGTGATCGAAATGATCCTCGATCACATGCTTGCCGCGCCCGGTGACAAAGATGAATTGCTCGATGCCAGCCGCCCGCGCTTCTTCCACCGCATATTGCACCACGGGCTTGTCCACCACCGGCAGCATCTCCTTCGGCACCGCCTTGGTCGCGGGCAGAAAACGGGTGCCCATCCCGGCGACGGGAAGAACGGCTTTGCGAACGGGCTGATGCATGGCGCGATCCAGAATTTGTTCCAGGGAAGGTTGGAAAGTGCCTCTTCATGGCATATTGGGCGGAGGATCGTCTACTTTGGACCAGTTCGGGCAGGGCTTGTCGATGCATGTGCTTCTCACCGGCGGGGCCGGTTTTATCGGGTTTCATGCCAGCCTGACGCTGCTTGCGCGCGGCCATAGCGTCACCGCGGTTGACGAGCTGAACGCCTATTACGATCCCGCGCTGAAGACGGCCCGCCTCAAGCAGCTTGAGGGCCGCAATCTCTATCGCTTCGCCAAAGCCGATATCGCGGCACCCGGCGCGCTGGCGGATGCCGCGCAGGGCGAACATTACGATGTGATCCTGCATCTGGCGGCGCAAGCCGGCGTGCGTTACGCGCTGCAGGACCCCGCCGCCTACACGCGCTCCAATCTCGTCGGCCATCAGAATGTGCTGGAGTTCGCGCGCCATCATGAAGGCCTGCAGCATCTGGTCTATGCGTCGTCCAGTTCGGTTTATGGCAACGACACCAAACCGCCTTACAGCGAAGACGCACGCGCCGACCGGCCGGTGTCCTATTACGGCGCAACCAAACGCGCCGGCGAACTGCTCTCGTATTCTTATGCGGACCTGTTCGGCCTGAAGCAGACGGGCCTTCGCTTCTTCACGGTGTACGGCCCGTGGGGGCGGCCGGATATGGCCTATTGGCTGTTCACCGATTCCATCCTGAAGGGAAAACCCATTCCCGTATTCGGTGGCGGCAAGCTGCGCCGCGACTTCACCTATATAGACGACATCGTGAACGCCGTTGTGCGCATTGTCGAAACACCGTTCGCGGGCGAGAAGGATCAGGCGCCGCACCGCGTCTACAATCTCGGCAACAGCCATCCCGAAGAAGTTTCCACGCTCATCGCTATCATCGAAGAGGCCACCGGCAAGCGCGCCATCATCGAGCAGACGCAAGGGCCGCCGGGAGATGTGCGCGAGACCTATGCCGATATTTCGCGCGCCGCCCGCGATTTCGGCTTTTCGCCGTCGGTGCCGCTCAAGGATGGCATCCCGCGTTTCGTGAACTGGTTTCGCGAATACCGGAAGCTTTAGAAAATCTTTCCGCCACAAATTTCGGGACGCGAAACATGACCGGCATCACGTCTTACGGCGCTTACATTCCGCGCCGCCGCTTGCAGCGCAAAGCCATCGCGGCGGCAAATTCCTGGTTCGCGCCGGGCCTGCGCGGCGCCGGCGAGCGCGCCATGGCGAACTGGGATGAAGACCCGGTCACGATGGCGGTGGAAGCCGCGCGCGATTGCCTGCCCGCGAACGATCCCATCAAGGATCGCGACTTTGTCGATGCGATCACATTTGCATCCACCACCATGCCGTTTTCGGATCGCCAGAACGCCGGCATTCTGGCCGCCGCGCTGAGTTTGGCCGATGGAATTTCCTCCATGGACGTGTCGTCGTCGCAACGCGCCGGCGTGTCCGCGCTGATCGCGGCGAACGATGCGGTGAAATCCGGCCGCGTGAAAGCGCCGCTGGTGGCGGCCGGCGAAAAGCGCAAAGCCCGCGCCGCGTCATCGCAGGAAATGCAATTCGGCGATGCGGGTGCCGCCTTCACGCTGGGCAACACCAACATCATCGCTTCAATTCTCGGCAGCCATTCGTTGACGCTGGATTTTGTCGATCACTTTCGCGGCGAAGGCGAGGACTACGATTACGGCTGGGAAGAACGCTGGATCCGCGACGAAGGCTATTCGAAGATTGTTCCTGCCGCGGTGAAAGGCCTTCTGGAAAAGACCGGCGTGGCAGCCGCCGACATCGCGCATTTCATCATGCCTTGCACCTTCGCCAAGCTCGACCAGCAGATCGCAAAGCTTTGCGGAATTGCGCCGGAAAGCGTGCGCGACAATCTTGCCGCCACCGTTGGCGATTGCGGCGCGGCGCATGCGCTGTTGATGCTGGCGCATGTTCTGGAAAGCGCGAAGCCGGGCGAGAAAATCCTCATCGCGCAATTCGGGCAGGGCTGCGATGCGGTTCTGCTGGAAGCCACGCCGGAACTTGCGAAGCTCGCCAAGCGCAACGGCGTTTCCGGTTCGCTGGCGCGGCGCAAGGAAGAAACGAACTACATGAAATATCTGGCCTTCAACGGCCTGATCGAAATGGAACGCGGCATGCGCGCGGAGAAGGACAACAAGACGCCACTCACAGTTCTCTATCGCAAGAACGATATGCTGATGGGATTGGCTGGCGGCAAATGCCGCGTCTGCGGCACCGCGCAATTTCCGCGCAGCCGCATCTGCGTCAACCCGAACTGCAAGGCGGTGGACAGTCAGGATCCTTACAGTTTCGCCGAACAGCCCGGCACGATCCTGTCATGGTCCGCCGACTTCCTCACCTACGCGATGGACCCACCCAACCACTACGGCATGATCACGTTTGCGGAAGGCGGACGCTTCATGGCCGACATCACCGATGTGGAGCAGGGCCAGATCGATTCCGGCAGCAAGGTGCGCATGGCGTTCCGCGTGAAGGACTTCGACGAGCGCCGCGGCTTCCGCCGTTACTTCTGGAAAGCGGTGCCGGTTTGATCGCGCGCGATGGCTGAGTTTGACGTCATCGTTCTGGGTCTTGGCGCCATGGGCAGCGCCTGCGCTTATCAACTCGCCAAACGCGGCGCGAAAGTTCTGGGCATCGACCGGTTCGATCCGCCGCATAGTTTCGGCTCAAGCCACGGCGATACGCGCGTCACGCGGCTGGCGATCGGTGAAGGCGAACATTACACGCCGCTTGCATTGCGCAGCCACGAAATCTGGCGGCAGATCGAAGCGGAAACCGGCGCGAATCTTCTTACCATCACCGGCGGCCTGATCATTTCCAGCGATGCGCCACGCGCCGCCACGCATGTGGAAGGCTTTTTCGCCAACACCGTCGCCGCCGCCAAACAGTTCGGCATCGCTCACGAATTGCTGGATGCCGCCGCCATCCGGGCACGCTTCCCGCAATTCAACATCCGCGACAACGAGATTGGCTATTTCGAGCGCGATGCCGGATTTCTCCGCCCCGAAGAATGTATTCGCGCGCAGCTTGATCTCGCGCGCAGGCATGGCGCGGAAATCCATCCCCATGAAACGCTGCTCGGCTTTGAAGCGGACGCGCACGGCGTCACGGTCAAAACGGATCGCGGCACCTATTCCTCCCGCAAGCTCATCCTCGCGGCGGGGCCGTGGTTACCCGAACTTCTGGGCGAAAGTGTTCCCCTGCCGTTCAAGGTTCTGCGGCAGGTTCAGTTCTGGTTTGCTGTCGATGGTCCGGCCGCCGATTATGCGCCGGATCGCATGCCGGTTTTCATCTGGGAAGTGCAGGGCGGTGCGCAGGGCATCTACGGTTTTCCCGCCGCCGATGGTCCGCGCGGCGGCGTGAAAGTGGCAACCGAGCAATATTTTTCCACCACGACCGCAGCCACCGTTTCGCGCGAGGTAACAGTCGATGAGATCGAAGCGATGTACCGCGATCACGTCGCGCCAAATCTTGCCGGACTTGGCAGCCGCTGCATCAAGTCGGCGGCCTGTCTCTACACCGTCACGCCCGATGCGGGCTTCGTGATCGATGCGCATCCCGCCAGCGAGCGCATCACGATTGTCTCGGCCTGTTCCGGCCACGGCTTCAAACATTCCGCCGCCATCGGCGAAGCGGTCGCGCAACAAACACTAGAGGGCGCAAGCACAATCGATCTCAGCGCGTTCAGCCTTTCGCGTTTCGCCTAAACAAAAAGCCCGCCGGTTTCCCGGCGGGCTTCTCGCTTGCCAATGACGTGCCGTAAATTACGGAACGTATTTCAGGCTGATCGCGCCGATGCCGGCCGCGACGTTCAAGCCCGTCGAGCCTTCAACGCTCAGCGGCTGCAGCGTAAACGAACGGTCGAAACCGCCGACCAGCACGTTCGCGCCCGCGCCGACGCCAACCGTGGCGCTCGCTGTCGCACCGCCGTAGCCGCCCTGCAGCGCGCCGCGCTTCATGCCGGAATGCGGCGCCAGCACGGCCCACACGATGACGGAGCTGTCGGTGTAACCGATATCAACGCCGAACTTCGAAACGCTGCCGATATAGTGTTCGCTATAGCGCTCGTTCGAATGATACGTGCAGCGCAGGTCCTTCGAAGAACCGAAGACAAAACCCCAGCCGCTCGCAACGTTGCAAGTGAGCGTGCCGACCTTCACGCCATCGGCATGCGCCGGCGCCGCGAAAGCAACGGCGGCCGCCAAAGCAGCAGCGCTCGCCGAGAGACGAAAATTCATCATTTTTGGAAACTCCCTATGTTCCGACCAATATTGCTCCGGACCGGTATCGGCCCCGAAGCAGCGAAGCTTACCCGCCCCCGAAGCAAAACGCGCGGGGGTTCCCACCGGTTCCGAAGCCGCAGGGCCAGCCCTGCTTTACACAGCGCCGCACCCCAATTTACATGACAGACAGTCAGCTATCGAGAGGCCGCCATGGCTACGGGCATCAAGGATAAGGTCGCTATTCTGGGCATGGGCTGCTCCAAATTCGGCGAACGCTGGGATATGGGCGCTGAAGAGCTGATGGTGGAGGCCTATCTGGAGGCCTTGGGCGATGCCGGGGTCGAAACCAACGATATCCAGGCCGCTTGGCTTTCCACCCATGTGGAGGACCAGTCGGTGGGCAAGGGCGGCACGCCGCTTTCCGTCACCTTGCGGCTTCCTAATATTGCTGTCACCCGCGTGGAGAATTTCTGCGCCAGCGGCTCAGAGGCCTTCCGTGGGGCCGTCTATGCGGTCGCCGCGGGCGCCTGCGACATCGCGCTGGCCTTGGGCGTGGAGAAGCTGAAGGACACCGGCTATGGCGGGTTGCCCACCGGCAGCCCCGGCACCCTGCTGCCGCAATGGGGGGCCAACGGATCGGCGCCGGGCAACTTCGCGCAGCTCGCCTCGGCTTACCGCACCAAGCACGGCGTTTCGAAAGACGATCTGAAGCGCGCCATCGCGCATGTCTCTGTGAAAAGCCACGCCAACGGCGCCAAGAATTCCAAGGCGCATCTGCGCAAGGCCATCACCGAAGAAATGTGCCTCAACGCGCCGATGATTGCCGAGCCGCTCGGCCTGTTCGATTGCTGTGGCGTGTCGGATGGCGCGGCTTGTGCCATCGTGACAACGCCGGAAATCGCCCGCGCAATGGGCAAGCACAACATCGTCACCGTGAAGGCGTTGCAGTTGGCGCTATCGAACGGGCTGGAGAGCCAGCACAATTCCTGGGACGGAAGTTATTTCCACACCGCGCGCATCGCCGCCAAGCGCGCTTACGACGAAGCTGGAATCAAAAATCCGCGCGACGATGTTTCCATGATGGAAGTGCACGACTGTTTCTCCATCACCGAACTGGTGACGATGGAAGACCTGTTCATCTCCAAGGAAGGCGAAGGCTGGAAGGATGTGATGAACGGCTTTTACGATGCCGACGGCCAGGTGCCATGCCAGATCGACGGCGGCCTGAAATGCTTCGGTCATCCCATCGGCGCCAGCGGACTGCGGATGTTGTATGAGATGTATCTGCAGCTTCAAGGCCGCGCGGGCGAACGCCAGTTGAAGGATCCGAAAGTCGGCATGACGCACAACCTCGGCGGCGCACCGATGATGAACGTGTGCTCGGTCGCGATCATCGGGGCTGAGGGAGCGTAAACCAGAGTTGTCATGGCCCGGCTTGGACCGGGCCACCCAGTGAGCGCGCGTCTGCGCGCGCGAAATAGGCTTCAACTGCTGGCGCTTGCTGCAACCAGCCAGTCCGGCGGCGGCTTCGGCGCCGTCATCTCTTCATAAAGATCATCCCACTCTGGATTATTCGCTTCGATGAGATCGAGCTTCCACTTTCGGTTCCATTTCTTTAGCCGCGTTTCGCGATGGATCGCAGCGGTGATGTCGTAAAATTCCTCGAAATACACGAGATGTTTGACGGCGTATTTCTTCGTGAAGCCCGGAAACACGCCAGTGCGGTGCTGCCACACGCGAAAAAGTAGATTGTTTGTCACACCGACGTAGAGTGTGCCGTTGCGAGCACTGGCGAGGATGTAGATCCAGTATGTTTTTGATATCGCCATGAAGGCAGTATCTGAAGCAACTGTCGCGGCCGTATTTCCGCTGTGTCGCAAATGGTCGCTGGAGTCATTGGCGCGCGGACGCGCGCCTGCTGGGTGGCCCGGTCAAGCCGGGCCATGACAACTAGGGATAGTCCCGCGACAACCTGATAATTCGCAAGGCAATCCCTAGTAAACCACCACGCTCCGAATACTCTTGCCTTCGTGCATCAGATCAAACGCGTCGTTGATCTTTTCCAGCGGCATGGTGTGCGTGATCAGCGGATCGATCTCGATCTTCTTGTCCATGTACCAATTCACGATGCGCGGAACATCGGTGCGGCCCCTTGCGCCACCGAACGCGGTTCCGCGCCAGTTGCGGCCGGTCACAAGCTGAAACGGCCGCGTGGAGATTTCCTGCCCCGCGCCGGCAACGCCGATAATGATGCTGGTGCCCCAACCCTTGTGGCAACATTCCAGCGCCTGTCGCATCGTCTTCACATTGCCGATGCATTCGAAAGAATAATCCGCGCCGCCACGTGTCAGCTCCACCAGATGCGCGACCAGATCGCCCTGCACATCTTTCGGATTGACGAAATGCGTCATGCCGAACTTGCGCGCCAGTTCTTCGCGCCCCGGATTGAGATCGACGCCCACGATCATGTTCGCGCCGGCCAGCTTCGCACCCTGAATGACATTCAGCCCGATGCCGCCAAGCCCGAACACCACAACATTCGCGCCCGGTTCCACCTTGGCGGTGAAGATCACCGCGCCGATGCCCGTCGTCACGCCGCAGCCGATGTAGCAAACCTTATCGAATGGCGCGTCTTTGCGGATTTTCGCCAGCGCGATCTCCGGCATCACCGTGTGGTTCGCGAATGTGGAGCAGCCCATGTAATGCAGCACCGGCTTGCCTTTGTAGGAAAACCGGCTGGTGCCGTCCGGCATCACGCCGCGCCCCTGGGTGGTGCGGATTGCCTGACAGAGGTTTGTTTTGTGGCTCGTGCAGTAATCGCACTGGCGGCATTCCGGCGTGTAAAGCGGGATCACGTGATCGCCCGGCGCCAGCGATGTCACGCCCGGCCCAACCTCCAGCACGACACCAGCGCCTTCATGGCCCAGGATCGCGGGGAACATCCCTTCCGGGTCTTCGCCAGAAAGCGTGAAAGCATCGGTGTGGCAGATGCCGGTGGCTTTGATCTCCACCAGAACTTCGCCGGCCTTGGGGCCTTCCAGATCGACCGTTTCGATAACCAGCGGCTTGCCCGCCTCGAAAGCCACTGCGGCGCGCGTTTTCATGTCTGTTCTCGCATCGGTATGTCTGGATTGCCGTTTGACAATGTGCCGGGGTTGATGCGCCCTTCGCAAGTCGAACCTCTGATTTGCACAGGCATTCGGTGACGCACACCCACGATGAAAAAGCAGTTTGGACAAGCTACTGGCATGGTGGCCGTCAGGCGTGCTTTTCCGGCAACGAAGTTTCGCGTCAGGCTCTGACGTCGCTCTGGCGGAATTTCTTTTCCGGGTTCGATGAGGGTGCGCGCCTGCTCGATCTGGCAACGGGTGCGGGAGAGGTCGCGATGATCGCTGCCGACGTGGGCGCCGCACGCGGCCTGGATTTTGAGATCAGCGGCGTCGATTTCGCTGCCATCGCGCCAAGCCAGCGCCGTGGCGTGACGTTGCTTGGCGATACCGATATTTCGGCGCTGCCCTTTGCCAGCGCCACGTTCGGCGGCATCACCTCCCAGTTCGGCTTTGAATATGCGCAAGGCACCGATGCCATTGGCGAAGCCGCGCGCGTCATGGCGCCGGCAGCCAAGGGCCTGTTTGTTATCCATCACGCGCAAAGTTTGCTGAGCATCCAGACGCGCTCGCGCTTGCGGACGTTCGATGCGATTGCGGGCGACATGGGCGCGTTCGACAAGGCGCAAGAGTCTTTCGCGCTGTTCGCGCGCAATGCGCCGCAAGCCAAAACACTCGCCGCCGTCACGCGCTTTCGCCAAGCGGTTCAGGCAATGCGCAACGCGCTTTCCCTGTCGCCGGACGCCGAACCCAATACCGCCGAAGCCGTTTCTTTCCTGTCGGATCTCGCCCGCAGCCCTCATACCTTCGATCCGGTGGACGCGGGCAAGCGCGTTCAGGCGGCGCGGCGCGATATCGATCTGTGGAAAAAGCGCCAGATGGCGCAGATCGCCGCCGCCAAAGACGCCGCGTCCATGCAGCGGCTCGCCGGAGAATTTGGCGCGTCGGGCCTGACGGTAGCCGCACCCGCGGAGCTTCGCGATGCATCCGGCACGCTGCTCGCCTGGACGTTCGAATTCCGCAAACCCTAGGCTTCAGTGCGCCTGTGCTTCCGCACGGCCCACGCTGACATAGCGGAAGCCGGTTTCCGCCATGGAGTCCGGTCGATAGATGTTGCGCAGGTCCACCATCAATGGCGTTTTCAGCAGCTTCTTAACGCGCGGCAGGTCGAGCGCGCGAAATTCGTTCCATTCCGTCAGGATCACCACGCCGTCCGCGCCGTCCAGCGCTTCGTAGGCGTCCTTGGCTGTCTCGATGTTCAGAAGCTTGCGCGCTTCCTTGCCGCCTTCCGGATCGTAGGCGCGGATTTTGGCGCCTTTCGCCATCAAATGCGGCACGATCACAAGGCTAGGCGCATCGCGCATGTCGTCGGTGTTGGGCTTGAAGGTCAGGCCGAGAATGGCAATCGTCTTGCCGCTCACGCCGCCGAACGCGCGCTCGATCTTTTCCGCCATCTGCACTTTGCGCGCTTCGTTCACGCTGACAACGGCTTCCACGATGCGCGTGACGGCGCCCGTCTCCTGAGAGGTCTTCAGAAGCGCCAGCGTGTCTTTGGGAAAGCACGAACCGCCGAAGCCGGGGCCCGCGTGCAAAAACTTGGAACCGATGCGGCCGTCCAGGCCCATGCCGCGCGCCACATCCTGCACGTCGGCGCCGACGGCTTCGCACAGGTTCGCCATCTCGTTGATGAAGGTGATCTTCACGGCGAGAAATGCGTTGGCGGCGTATTTTATGAGTTCCGAACTTTCGCGGCTGGTGAACAATATCGGCGTTTCGTTCAGATAGAGGGGCCGGTAAACCTCGCGCATCAACTCGCGCGCCTGTTCGCTGTCGCAGCCCACCACGATGCGGTCGGGCCTGCGGAAATCTTCGATCGCCGAACCTTCGCGCAGGAATTCAGGATTGGAGGCGACGGCAAACTGCGCGTCCGGCCGCTTGCTCCGGATGATATCTTCAACCTTGCGGCCGGTGCCCACCGGCACGGTCGATTTGGTAACGACCACGGTGTAGCCGTCCAGCGCCGCGCCGATCTCTTCGGCGGCGCCGAACACATAACTTAGGTCGGCATGGCCGTCGCCGCGGCGGCTGGGTGTGCCCACCGCGATGAACACCGCATCGGCCTGCCGCACGGCAGCCGCCAGATCGGTCGTGAACGAAAGCCGGCCAGCCTTCACGCTGGCTGCCACAACCTCGTCCAGCCCCGGCTCGAAGATGGGAATTGTGCCGCCTTTGAGGGCGGCAATCTTGCCTTCGTCCTTGTCGACGCAAACCACGTCATGCCCGAATTCGGAGAAACAAGCCCCCGAAACCAGCCCCACATACCCTGTTCCAATCATCGCGATGCGCATGGGCACTCTTTGGCTTGGGCTGGCAGGCCGTTCAAGAGGGTTCCCACTATTTCGTCATATTCGGTTAGGATACTGGCGGGATGAGCCGCGCCATGCGGTTCTGGTATCGGGGCGTTATGATCGAAGTTCACGATCTGGTTTACGAATATCCATCCCAGCGGGCGCTTTGGGGCGTCTCCCTCAGCGTTCAGCCACAGACCATCACCGCGCTGGTCGGCCCCAACGGCGCGGGCAAAACCACGCTGCTGCGCTGCCTGGCCGCGCTGGAGCCACCCTATGGCGGCCAGGTCGCCATCGATGGGCTGGATAGCCGCTCGGCGCCCCGCGAGATCCACAGCAAGCTCGGTTACCTGCCGGACTTTTACGGTCTGTACGACGAACTCTCAGTTCGCCGCTGCCTGACCTATGCCGCCTGGTCGCACGGCATCAAGCCGGATGCTGCGGCCGCCGCGGTGGAAACCGCCGCCCGGCGGGTCGGCCTTTCCGACCGGCTGGAAGCGCGCGCCAGCGAACTCTCACGCGGCCTGCGCCAGCGCCTCGCCATCGGCCAGTCCATCGTCCATTCGCCCAAGGTGCTGCTGCTGGATGAGCCCGCCGCCGGTCTCGATCCGCAAGCCCGCAAGGAACTTTCCACCCTGCTGCTGGCGCTGAAAGGCGAGGGCATGACGATCGTGGTCTCGTCGCACATCCTGGCCGAGCTGGAAGACTATTGCTCCGAGATGATCATTCTGGAGCGCGGCCGCGTTGTCGGCGGCAAGCCCATCGTGGTGCGCAAGGACGATCGCCCGCGCTACCTGATCGAACTGGCGACGCCGCGCGCCGATCTTGGCGAATTCCTGCGAAGCAACGGCGCCACCGACGTGATCGAAGTCAGCGACATGCGCGCGCTGATCGCCTTCACCCACAATCTCGGCGCGCGCGCCAAGCTGGTGCGCGATCTGGTGACGGCGGGTTTCGATGTGGCACGCTTCGGCGAATCCACGCGCGCGCTGGAAGATGCTTATTTCGCGCAAGTGGCGCATGAGGCAGCGCAATGAATCCGGAATTCCGCCGCAACCTCTGGCTGGAGCTGACGCCGCGCCGCGCCATTCTGATGGCCGTCATTTTGGCGCTTATCTTCGTTGCCGTGGCGCTTTCCGGCGGCAAGGATTACCTGCCGTCGTCCGCCGCCGAGACACTGTATTACCTGATCGTGGTGTTCTGGGGCTCGCGCAACGCGGCGCTGAGCGTGGTCGGCGAAATCCGCGACCGCACATGGGATTCGCAGCGGCTGTCGTCCATCACGCCTGGTGCGATGACGTGGGGCAAGCTGTTCGGCGCCACAATCTACAACTGGTTCGGCGGCGCGATTTGCCTCGCCCTCATGTTCGCCTACACGCTGTCGCATCACGGCACGGCCGCCGCCGTCATCGATCTGTTCTATTTTCTGGAGATCGGCGTGATCGCGCAGGCCGCGGCGATGCTGGCAAGTCTTGCCGCCGTCAATCGCGGCCAGAAACATTCGCGCTTTGAAATTTTTCTGTACCAGCTTGCCGGCCTGCTGGCGGCGCTGGCTGTTTTCTATGTCTGGCAAGCGGCCGATCCCGAAGGCATGGCGCGGCTGGGAGCGCCGTTGACCGATACCATCGTCTGGTGGGGACAGCCGTTTCCGCCGCGCGGATTTCTGCTGGTGTCGCTGGCGCTGTTCACGGCCTGGGTCCTGGTTGGCTGCTACCGCGAAATGCGCACCGAATTGAAAATGCCCAACGGCAGCCTCGTCTGGCTGGGCTTTCTTGTCTTCATCGGCCTCTACATCGCGGGGTTCGATGCGTGGCTGTCGCAGGATTCGCAGATGGCGGACTGGAACCCGGTGGCGTTGCGCCTTGCGCTGGCAGCCACCACCTTCTGCGTGCTGACCTACATCATGGTTCTGCTGGAGCCGAAAGATCGCGTGCAGTTCCGCTGGCTGGGATCGCAGGTGCGCGGCGGCCATCTGGCGCGCGCCTTCTCCGGCATGCAGGCGTTCATGCTGTCGTATTTCGCAACCGCGATCTGCACCGTCGCGCTGATCTTCTGGCTCAACACGCTGCGCAGCGAAGCGGCGAGCGATCAGGCATTGGTCGGTTCCGCGCTGGGCTTCCTCACGCGCGATGTCGGACTGTTCGTTCTGGTGCAGACATGGGCGCGCCGCCGCAGCGATTTCAGCACACTAGCGATTTTGCTGGCGCTTTATATTCTCATTCCGGCGATCCTCGACGGGCTCGGCATCAAGCAGGCGATGTTCGTCTTTTATCCGCAAGCCACGACGCCACTGTGGCTCGCGCCGGTTGTCGCATGGACGGAAGCCGCCGGTGTGTGGATCCTGACCGTCAGCCGCCTCGCCATCAGCGACCGCGAACCGCTGGGCCAAGCGGCTTAGCGTTTGGTTCTCAGAAATCATCCCCCATTTCGTCATTGCCCGGCTTGTCCGGGCAACCCATTTTCCTTTTCAAGAAAATTGGGTCGCCCGCATGAAGCGGGCGATGACGGCAGGAAAATAATTCAGAATTAGATAGCTATTAGCGTTTGCCGCCGGAATAGTTCGGCTGGTCGATGGCGAGTTTGTCGCGCGTGGTCTGTTCCAGATGCGCGGAAAGACCCGGCGTCTCCAGCGTGATGTTCCCCGCGCGCATTTGCTTGCACAATTCGCGGTTCAGATCGTCCAGCGATCCATCGTGGTCGAGCAGGGCAGCGAGGCGGTTTCTTTCTTCAGCCGTAGCATCCGGCGCCAGCTCCAGTTCGCGCGCAACAATCGCCAGCGCGTTCGCCGCCACTCGCGTGTGAAAAGCAGTGTGGCCTTTCAGTTCCGGGAGCGCCTTGGTTTCCAGAAATTCGCGCACCGCGTCCACAAGCTCGCGCATCGAGGGCTGGTCCATCATGTCAAAGTTTCCCACGAATGATGAGATTGACGAGATCGGCTTCGGTTTCCGACGCGCGCCGCCCGATGGCCGCGCGTTCCACCGAACGGTCCTGCAAAAAGCCCTGATACATAGTCATGCACATGATGCCCCATTTCAGCGAACCGAACACGATCCATGTCCGCACCTCGTCGGCGCTATAGCGCGCGCCGCCGGCTGCTGCGTAAGCGGACAGCAGATCGTCCAGATCGCCAAAGCCGCCGACGATTTTTTCCGACTGCCCGAAGCGCCAGGAATTGGTGCAGACCCAGCCGATATCTTCCAGCGGATCGCCAATGTGCGTCAGCTCCCAATCCAGCGCCGCTTCCAGACGCGTGGGCGAAATCAGCAGATTGCCGTTGCGGAAATCGCCATGCACCAGTTTCGGCTGCGCCACCGGTTTCAGCCGCGCCTCCAACCACTGAAACGCCAGCTCGAACACAGGATGCGGATAATCGTAAGCATCGTAGAGATCATGGTAGCGTTTGAGCAGCTTAGGCCCATCGATCACCGGCAGAATATCCGCCAGCGGCTTGGTATCCACCGCATGGATGCGCGCGAGAATCTCGCCGCATTCTCCAGCCAGCTTCGGCCGCACGCTCGCGAATGCCTCGTCGCGCAAAATCTTGCGCGCGATGGTTTCACCCGCCAGCCGGTCCATCACATAGCCTTCGCCAACGCCATCTTCGGGCGTCAGCACATAGCGCACCGGGGGTGCCGCCACGCCACTTGCGCGCGCCGCTTCGATCACGGCGGCCTCGGTGGCAAGCGGTACCGATGCCGAACCTTCACGGCGCGCACCACCCGGCGCCCGCCGCAGGATCAGCGGCACGGCGCCACCGTCGGCAACCGCATCCAGCGACCACGTTTCCTGACTCGCCCCGCCGGAAAGCCGCGTCACATTCTCCGCACGCTGAAACCCCGGCAACGCTTCGCCCAGCGCGCGCTCCAGAGCGGGAAGGAAATCGGGCATCGTCATCCGGCGCGAAGATAGCGCACGGCTTCGTCGCGCTCGAACAGATAAAGCAGCATGCGCAAAGCCTCGCCGCGCGGCCCGCGCAGTTCCGGGTCTTTGTCCAAAATCATCTTCGCGTCGTCGCGCGCCGCCGCGAGCAGTTCGGCATGTGCGGCCAGATCGGCCACGCGGAATTCCGGCAAGCCGCTTTGCCGCTTGCCCAGCAATTCGCCCGGCCCGCGCAACCGCAAATCTTCTTCCGCGATCACAAAGCCGTCGTCGGTTTCGCGCATGGTTTTCAGCCGCGCCTTGGCCGTCTCGCCAAGCGGCCCCTGATACACCAGCAGGCAACTCGATTTGCCGTCACCGCGCCCCACGCGCCCGCGCAACTGGTGAAGCTGCGCCAGGCCGAAACGTTCGGCATGTTCGATCACCATGATGGTGGCTTCGGGAACATCCACGCCCACTTCGATCACGGTGGTGGCGACCAGCATGTTGATCTCGCCCGCCTTGAACTGCGCCATCACCGCATCGCGTTCGGCACCTTTCATGCGGCCATGCACCAGCCCAACTTTCCAGCCCAGAATCTTGTTCAGCATCGCGGCGCGTTCTTCCGCCGCCGCCAGATCGAGCTTTTCGGATTCCTCCACCAGCGGACATACCCAATAAGCGCGCGCGCCTTTGGCGATGGCCTTGCGCAAATGCTCCACCACTTCGTCCAGCCGCTCGGCGGAAAGCAGCCGCGTCTCCACCGGCTTGCGTCCCGGCAATCGGCCTTCCAGCCGCGACACATCCATGTCGCCATAAGCCGTCAGCGCCAGCGTGCGCGGAATGGGCGTCGCCGTCATCACCAGCACATCGGCCGGTATCTGGCCTTTGCTTTGCAGCGTCAATCGCTGATGCACGCCGAAGCGATGCTGCTCATCCACCACCGCCAGCGCCAGATCGGCAAACGCAACGTCCTCGGAGAACAACGCATGCGTGCCCACCAGAATGTCGATCTCGCCGGCTTTCAGCTTGCGTAATGTTTCATCGCGGCCAGCGCCACGCTCGCGCCCGGTCAGCAGCGCCAGCCGAACGCCCGCCGCGTCCGCCAGCGGCGTCAGCATGGCGAAATGCTGCCGCGCCAGAATCTCCGTCGGCGCCATCAGCGCGCCCTGCGATCCGGCTTCCACCGCATTCAATATCGCCAGCAGCGCCACGATGGTCTTGCCCGATCCCACATCGCCTTGCAGAAGCCGTAACATGCGCTGCGCCGCCGCCATATCGGCATCAATCTCGGCCAGCGCTTGTGTTTGTGCGTCCGTCAGCGTGAAGGGCAGGGCGGCGATCACCTTGGCGCGCAAGCGTCCATCGCCTTTCACCGCGCGGCCTTTCTTCACGCTGCGCATCTGTGCGCGGATCATCAGGAGTGCCAACTGGTTGGCGAGAAGTTCATCGTAAGCCAGCCGCTGCCGCGCCGGTGCATCCGGCAAAAGCTCCGCTTCGCTATGCGGTGCGTGCGCCGCCAGCAGCGCATCGTGGAACGTGTCCCACTTGCGTGCGCGTTTGAAACTCGCGTCCTGCCACTCCGGCATATCCGGCACTTTATCGACCGCCGCGTGGATCGCTTTCGCCAGCGATTTCGCCGGCAATCCTTCCGTCAATCCGTAAACCGCCTCGATCTGCGGCAGGCTTTCCGCGTCTTCCGGCGTCACGATGTAATCGGGATGCACCATCTGCAGTCCGTCGCGGAAGCGTTCGATCTTGCCGCTGACAATGCGTTTGGCGCCAACCGGCAACGTCTTGTTCAGGTAATCGGCGTGGGCGTGAAAGAACACCAGCTCAATCGCCGCCGTATCGTCGGAACAGCGCACGCGATAAGGCTGCCGCCGGTCGCGCGCGGGCAGGTGATCCAGCACATTCAATTCCAGCGTGGCGATGCGCCCGGCCTCGGCGGCGATCAGCTTGGGCCGGTAGCTGCGGTCGATCACGCCCACCGGCAGATCGAAGATCAGGTCCAGCAATTTGCTGCCCGCCACCTTGGCGATCAGCTTTTCAATGCGCGGCCCCACGCCCGCAAGCGTGCGCGTTTCGGCAAACAGGGGAAACAGAATCGAAGGCCGCATCGTGCCTCAAGATAATGTGCGCGTGGCCCCAAACCAAAGCGCCGCACTGGCAGCGGCCCGCCGCCCGCGCTATATGCCGCCCATGGCTACGCATGAAAAAGGCGGCTCTTCGGAGGACCGCCGCAAACGGCTATTGTTTCGGGCGCAACGGCGCGGGTTCAAGGAGGTCGATCTGATCTTCGGCACCTTCGCGGCGGCCGAGCTTTCCGCGCTGGACGAAGCCGAACTGGACCAGTTCGAAGACCTTCTCATCGCCAAGGATCATGAGGTTTATGACTGGCTGCGCGGCGCCACACCCGTGCCAACCGAATTCGACACGCCCGTTTTCCACCGCATGAAGGCGCTGTGCGCCCGCAAAGATCCCACTTGGAACGCTTAACCTATATCGCGCGCCATCCCGGCCGCTTCGCGCTCACCGGCGCGCCGGCGGGTTACGACGCATATCTGGCTGCCGAAGCTGCGCGCCGCCGCAGCGGTCTTGTCGTGTTCATCACGGCGGATGATGCGCAGGCGCAAGCCGCGCGTGAAGCCGTGCGCTTCTTTGCACCCGATGTTCCGGTGCTGATGTTTCCGGCGTGGGATTGCCTGCCGTATGACCGCGTCTCTCCCAAACCCGATATCGAAAGCGAGCGCCTCGCCACGCTGGCAGCACTTGCGCGCCGCAAAGACGATAGCGGCCCTACGCTCGTCATCACCACCGTCAACGCCGCCATCCAGCGCGTTGTGCCGCGCGCCTTGATCGCCAAATCCAGCTTCCATGCCCGCGCCGGCGCCAATATGGATCACGATGCGCTGGTCGCCTTTCTCACGCGTAACGGTTACGCGCGCGAAGGCACCGTGCGCGAGCCCGGCGATTTCGCGCTGCGCGGCGGCATCATCGATCTGTGGCCGCCGGGCGCGGACATGCCGCTGCGGCTGGACCTGTTCGGCAATGCGCTGGAAGCCATCCGCAAATTCGATGCGGCGACGCAGCTTAGCCAGGGTGAGATCAAGGAGATCGAACTGCTCGCCGCCAGCGAAGCGCCGCTGGATAAAGACACTATCAGCCGTTTCCGCGCCGGTTACGTCGCCACCTTCGGCCCCGCCACCAGCGACGATCCGCTTTACGAAAGCGTCAGCGCCGGGCGCAAGCATCAGGGCATGGAACACTGGCTGCCGCTGTTCCACAATCATCTCGAAACGCTGTTCGATTATGTGCCGCGCGCGTTGCTGTTCATCGGCCAGCATGGCGAGGAAGCCAAAACCGCACGGCTGGAACTGATCAAGGATTATTACGAAACCCGCCGCCAATTCCTGCGCGGCGGGCCGGACAACGAACGCATCCACGTCGCCGCGGTGCCTTACAAACCGCTGAAGCCCGACGCGCTTTATCTCACGGCAGACGAATGGACCGCCGCCATCGCCAAACACGATGCGCGCGATCTTTCGCCGTTTCAGGCGCCGGAGAATATGAAATCCACCGATGCCGGTGGCCGCTTGAGCCGCGATTTCGCGCCCGAACGCGCGCAAGGCAAAACCAACGTGTTCCAGATCGCCGCCGATCACGCCAAGGCGCTGCAGGCATCTGGCAAGCGCGTGATGATTGCGGCCTGGAGCGAAGGTTCCGCCGAGCGCATGGGCGGCGTGCTCTCCGATCACGGATTGCCCGCCATCCGCCGCGTCGCCAACTGGCCCGATGCGGAGAAGATGGATCGCAGCGCCATCGGCGTTGGCGTGCTGGAAGTGGAACACGGTTTTGAAGCGGCCGATTTCGCCATCGTCGCCGAGCAGGACATTCTGGGCGAGCGCATGGCGCATGCGCGAAAGCCCCGCCGCGCGCAGAACTTCCTCACCGAAGCATCGGGGTTGGCGCCCGGCGATCTCGTCACCCACATCGAACACGGCATCGGCCGCTTTGAAGGTTTGCGCACGCTGGATGTGCTGGGCGCGCCGCACGATTGTCTTGAGCTGCAATACGATGGCGGCAAGCTGTTTCTGCCCGTCGAGAATATCGAACTCTTGACGCGTTACGGCACGGACGAGGGCACGGCCCAGCTTGATCGTTTGGGCGGAGCGGGCTGGCAATCGCGCAAGGCCAAGATGAAGGAGCGGGTGCGCGAGATCGCCTCCGAACTCATCCGCATCGCCGCCGCGCGCGAACTGAAATCGCTGCCGCCGGTGGATCCGCCGCAAGGCTTGTATGACGAATTCTGCGCGCGCTTTCCCTATCAGGAAACCGAAGATCAGGATCGCGCCATCGCCGAAACCATCGAGGATCTGGGCAAGGGCCGGCCGATGGATCGTCTTGTCTGCGGCGATGTCGGTTTCGGCAAAACCGAAGTGGCGTTGCGCGCTGCGTTCGTGATGGCGATGAGCGGCCAGCAGGTGGCCGTCGTGGTGCCCACCACGCTGCTGGCGCGCCAGCACTATCGCAATTTCGCTGAGCGTTTCGCGGGTTTTCCCGTCACGGTGCGCCAGCTTTCCCGCTTCGTGGACGCGAAGGAAGCGCGCGAAACCAAAGCGGGCTTGGCCGACGGCAGCGTGAACGTCGTCATCGGCACCCATTCGCTTCTGGCCAAGAGCATTGCATTCAAGGACATCGGTCTCGTCATCGTGGACGAGGAGCAGCATTTCGGCGTCACCCACAAAGAGCAGCTCAAATCGCTGAAGGCCGATGTGCATGTACTCACGCTCACCGCCACGCCCATCCCGCGCACGTTGCAGTTGGCGCTATCCGGCGTGCGCGATCTTTCGCTCATCACCACGCCGCCGATTGACCGGCTTGCCGTGCGCACCTTCGTCACGCCGTTCGATCCGCTGGTGGTGCGCGAGGCTTTGCTGCGCGAGCATTATCGCGGCGGGCAGAGCTTCTATGTCGCGCCGCGCATCGCCGATCTGCGCGATGCCGAGAAATTCCTGAAAGATACGGTGCCGGAAGTGAAAGTCGCCGTGGGCCACGGCCAGATGGCGGCCAGCGTTCTGGAAGACGTGATGACGTCGTTCTACGACCGCAAGATCGACGTGCTGATCTCCACCAACATCGTGGAAAGTGGCCTCGATATTCCCACCGCCAACACCATGATCGTGCATCGCGCCGATATGTTCGGCCTGTCGCAGCTTTATCAGTTGCGCGGGCGCATCGGCCGCGCCAAGCAGCGCGCTTACGCCTATCTCACCACGCCCGCGGATCGCAAACCCACCGAAGCCGCCGAACGCCGGTTGCATGTGCTGCAATCGCTCGATCAGTTGGGCGCGGGTTTCTCGGTCGCCAGTCACGACATGGATATCCGCGGCGCCGGTAATCTTCTGGGCGAAGAACAATCCGGCCATGTGCGCGAGGTTGGCATCGAGCTTTACCAGGAGATGCTGGAAGAAGCCGTCTCGCAAATGCGCGCCGGCGACACCAGCGCCGAGATCGCCGATCAATGGTCGCCGCAGATCAACATCGGTGCTGCCGTGCTGATCCCCGAAAGTTACGTCGCCGATCTGGCCTTGCGCATGTCGCTCTATCGCCGCCTGGCGGAAATCGAAACGCAGCAGGAGATCGAAGGCTTCGCCGCCGAGCTGATCGACCGCTTCGGCCCGCTGCCGCAGGAAGTGGAGCATCTGCTCAAGATCGTCGCCATCAAGCGGCTGTGCCGCATCGCGCTGGTGGAGAAGATCGAAGCGGGGCCGAAGGGCGCCACGCTGTCGTTCCGCAACGCCATGTTCCCCAATCCCGCCGGCCTCATCGGCCTGATCACGCAGCACGCGCAAACCATGAAAGTGCGCCCCGACCAGAAAGTCGTCATCGCGCGCGACTGGCCGGAACCCGAAGACCGCCTGAAAGGCACGCAAGCCCTCCTCACCCAGCTCGCAAAGCTGGCGGAAGCGGCGTAATCGCGCCGCAATCTGTGCGCTTCCCGCCACGCGACAGGGTAAATTTCAGCGCGGAATCGCGAAACCGTCCCGACATCGCCGCATTTCCTGATTAGTCTGTTCGTCAAACGCGGCCTTCAGCAGCCGCGCGCTTTGCGGGGAGTTCGTCATGCCGATGTTGCCGGCTTTGGGATGGTACTGGCTTGTGGTGCCGCTGGTCGTGGCGCTTCTGGGCGCCGTGCTGGTGTTCGGCGGCTTCGGCCATCTGTTCCGCGGGCATCCCGGCCGCGGCGGCGGCCGCTTGCTGATCGGCGTGCCCGCGATGGCGTCCGGCCTCGCGCTCAGCCTTGTCGCGCTCAAC
>DATAUZ010000017.1:0-369623 GCA_036267995.1 Rhizomicrobium sp. | reverse complement strand
TTGAGGGAGGGTCGAATTGCGTCAGCAATTCGGGGAGGGGTCCGGCCGCGCCGGTGGAATTGACCCCTCCCCGAAATTCGCTGCGCAAATTTCGACCCTCCCTCAAGGGGAGGGTAGGTTTTTTAATTTCACCGGTGCGGTTTCGCGCACCATGGCCATCACGATCGCGCCGCAGCCCAGTGCCACGGCCATGTACCAGGCCGGCGCCAGCGGATTGCCGGTGAAAGCGATAAGCCAGGCGATCATCAGCTGCGTGGTGCCGCCGAAGATGGCGATGGACAGCGAGTAGATCACGCCGATGCCGCCGGACCGCAGCGAAGGCGGCAACGACTCCGTCATCCAGGTTGTGATGGGGCCGCCGCCCAATCCTTGCAGAATCGAAAGCACCGCGCTGGCGGCGAACAGCGCCGTGGCGGTACGGAACTGCGCGATGACGAGATAGGCCGGAACCGCCAGCAGCATCATCAAAATATAAGGAATCACCATCACGGGCTTGCGGCCGAACTTGTCGGACAGCCAGCCGCTGGTGAGATCGGCCATCACCATGAAGCTGCCGATCACCACGGTGGCGCCGAAGGCGATGGTGGTCTGCATGTGCAGCGTGTGGTTGGCGTAGGTCGTCATGTAATCGAGCGCGTAATTGCTGACGGTGGCGCTGGCCAGCATGATCACGCCGAAGATCGCGACCGGCAGATAAGGTTTCAGCGGCAGGCGCGCGGGCGGCGGTGCTTCTGTGTCCAGCGTTTCGGCCAACGTGCGGCGCACCAGCAATCCGAACGGCACGATGGAAGCACCCAACAGGAAAGCGATGCGCCAGCCGTAATCGTTGAGCTGTTGTGCGGTGAGAAAGCTGGACAGCGCCACGCCCACCAACCCCGCAACCACCACGGAGCCGTCCTGCGTGGCGGCGCCAAGACCGTTGTAGAATCCGCGCCGCTCCGGCGGGGCCGCTTCGATCAGATAGACAGTGGTGGGCCCGATCTCGCCGCCCAGCGCGAAGCCCTGCAGCATGCGAAAGAGCACCGCAATAATGGGCGCGGCGATGCCGATGCTGGCGTAAGACGGCGTAAGCGCGAGGCCGACCAGCGAAACGCCCATCAGCGCGAAGGACAGCAGCATCGCGGGTTTGCGGCCGATGCGATCGCCCATGCCGCCAATGATGAGCCCGCCCAACGGCCGCGTGAGAAAGCCCGCGCCGAACGTGGCCAGCGACAGAAGCAGGCGCGTGGTTTCATCCGCGCCGGGAAAGAAGGTGTTGCCGATCTGGATGGCGAAGAAACTGTAGGTGAGGAAATCGTAGAACGACAGCGCATTGCCGGCTGCTACGGCGGCGATCTGCTTTGCGGGAAGACCTTTGGCCGGTGTGCTCATGCACCAGTTTCATTCGTTGCCAGTACGCGTTCAAGCGGGCGCGCCAGAACAAACGCCAGCACGCCACCGATGGCGGAGACGCCTGCTTCCAGCGCCCAGAAAGCCGCCGGTGTCATGTGTTCATAGAAGGTGCCGACCCAGCCCACCAGGATGTTGCCCACGAACAGCGCTAGGAACGCGGCGCCGATCAGCGTGGCCTTATAACCCTGCGGCGCGGCGCGGGAGATGAGGGCCAGAAGCGGCGGCCAGTAATAGAGAAAGGCCACACCCAGCAACACATCGTAGAGAATGGGGAAAATGGCCGCGACGCGCACCGAGACGAGGCAGCCGACGACCAGCAGGATATTGGCGAGCGCCGCCAGCCATGCGCCGGCGGCGATCTTGCGGATTTCGCCCGGCTCGCCGCCGTGATTGTCCTGCCAGCGCCACAAGGCGATCAGCACCGGCACGAACACGATGCTGGTAAAGGGATCGATGGAATTGAACCATGCCGTGGGAATGTGAAAGCCCAGCATGTTCAAATCGACATGCGCATCGATCCACACAAGGCCGATGCTGGAATTCTGGTAATAGGCGATCGATTGAAAAACCGTCAGCGCCATCGCCGCGGCCAATGCCGCGATCACGCGCCATTGCCGCGCATCGAGGCGCACGGGTGCGACAGCCATATCGCCACCGCGCGCTTTGCGCGTTTCTTCGCTGAGCGTGCGGTAACCGGCGAGATAGGTGCCAAGGCCCGTCAGCATCAGGATGCCGGCGAGGCCGAAGCCCGCGTGCCAGCCATAAAGTTCGGCCAGCAACCCGCAGGCCAGCGGGCCAATGGTGGCGCCGACATTGATGCCCATGGAGAAGATGGAAAAGCCGCGCGTGCGGCCGGGGCCGTCGTCGGGCGCGTAAAGTTCACCCACCTGCGTGGAGATATTTCCCTTGAGAAGGCCGCAGCCCACGATCAACAACAGCAGCGCCAGCAGAAACGAGGCATCGAACGCCATGGCGATGTGGCCGGCGCTCATCAGCACCGCACCCAAGATGACGGCGTTGCGCCGGCCGAGCCAGCGATCCGCGATCAGACCGCCGAACACTGGTGTGAAATAAACGAAGCCGGTATAGAGGCCATAAATCTGCGAGGCCAGTGCCAGCGGGCTAAGATGCCCAAGCACGGATTCCAGCGACGCGCGGAATGCCGCGAAGCCCACGACATGCTCGACATGGCCGGGCAGAAACAGCGCCTGGCTCATGTACAGCACCAGCAGGCCCGTCATGCCGTAGTAGGAAAAGCGCTCCCACGCTTCGGTAAAGGCGAGATAGGCGAGCGCAGGCGGTTCGCCGAAGAAGGTGCGCGCGCGTGGCCGCGCCGGCCTGCCGGCGGCGGCATTCCGATCGGTCATGCGCGGTGCACTTGGGCCATGATGGCTGGAAAATCCTTATAACCCCGGTGCGGCGGCTGCCCGGCGCACGCGATAGACGCGCATGCTTGCGTAGAGCGCCAATGTAATCGCGATTGCCGCCGCCGTCCAAGCGAGCAGCGTTGGTTCAGCCGAAGCGATAAGAGCCGCGCAGAACAGAAGCGCGCCGATTGCAACCGCGCGCGCCACCCACCGCCGTGCGGGTGCGAGCGGCGCACTGAGACGCAGCAGCGCAACCGCCGCCATGCCATAGATGATGACGCTGAGTATGACGGCGACGTTGGTGACGATGGTGAACTGGCGCACCAGCGTGGGGCTTTCCGACGCAATGGCAATCAGGCTTGCCGCCACGCCCGTGAAGATCAGGTTCGGCATGGAGGCTTTGTGCGCGGCGCGCGCGGCGCTGGCGGGCAACACCTGTCCCATCACGGCATCGCATTGCGCCGTTTCCACCGTGAGCAGCAGGCTCGATCCCAATGTGCCGCTTGCCTTGACCACGGCGCACAAGGCCACGATGGCCGCAATCGATGCGCCCAAAACGGGCGCAAAAGCATCGGCGAATGGGGCTGCGGATTTCGCCAGCGCCGCAGCCGGAAGAATGCCCATGATCGCGGCGCAGGCAGCCACATAGATCAAGGCGGCAATGATCACGCCGCCAAGCGTACCAATCGGCACATCGCGCGCCGGATTTTTTACGCGCGTGGAAAGCACGATCGCCGTCTCCAGGCCGAGGAATGCCCAGAACACCGTGACGGTGGCGGCAGGAATGACGGTGACGGCGCTTTGCCCAGTGACATTCCAGGAGGCGAGAAAGATTTCCGGGCGGAAGAAAAACCAGCCGCCGATGGCGGCAAGAAGAACCGGAAAAAGCCCCAATGTAAGCGCCCAACCTTGCAGGCCCGCCACGAACCGCGGCCCCACGATATTGGCGCCCACCAGCAGCCAGATAACGAGCACGGTGACAGCGGTGGCGCCCGGCGGATGCGCGGCCAGCGGAATGAAGACGCTGAGATAACCCGTTACCGCCAGCGCGACGGCGACATCGGCGATCAGGCAGCTTGCCCAATAAAGCGCGCCGGCGGCGAAACCGGCCGTGGGGCCGAACGCTGTGCGGACATATGAAAACAAGCCGCCGGCAGCAGGATCGGTGATAACGAGCCAGCACAACGCGCCGGCAATGAGCATGGCGCCGGCGATCGCGGCCAGCCACGACAGAATGGAAATGGAGCCGACAGCGCCCAGACTGGCCGGCAAAAGAAAAATGCCGGAGCCGATCATCGTGCTTGCGACGACGGCGATGGCCAGCAATGGACCGATTTTCTTGGGCTCGTTTTGCATAATCAGTTTCCCGGTTGCTTATGATTGTTCGCGGCGTTCGCACGCGCGGCCGCCCTTGCAAGTTCCGCTTTTTCCTGCGCCGTGAGATCGAGGTACGATGCCAGGGCGAACTGTTTTTGCGCGCCGTCCCTGTCGCCGCTCCACAACAGCGCCTCGCCCCACTTCAAGTGCAGACGGCCCCAGTTGGGGGCATATCGGTTCGCGTCCTCGAATTTTCCCAGCGCCAGATCCGAGCGGTTCTTCGCGATCAACGCCTCGCCCCACATCTCCAGCGGATCGGCGAAGTGCGGGCCTTTCTGGTTGGCGATGGTGAGCTTGACGATGGCGCTGTCGAGATCGCCTTTCGCCAGCAGCATCTGGCCCCAATCGGCGTAAGCGAACGGAATTGACGGAGCCTGCCTCGCTGCGCGTGCAAACCAGTATTGCGCGCCGCCCCAGTTTTTCTGCAACGCGTCGATGTTTCCACGCATGCGTATGCAGACATAACAATCGACGGGTGTCTTCTCGATCAGCGCATGCGCGGCAGCGAAATTGCCGAGTTGCGCTTTCGCCAACGCCGTGAACGGCCAAATCTGACGCGACAGGATCGACTCGGCTCCGGTCCGAACCGCCGGTATGACGCGCGCAATCGCATCGAACTGAGATTTTATGGACCCCGTATCGGCGATGACGGCGGCGGGATCGCCGGCCGCGGAATCACTGTCGATCTTAATCGGATTGGCGTAGAACACGCCGATACTGATGCCGGACGGCATCGTGTGATCTGCCCACGCCCGGCGCGAAGCGCCACGCTCATGCAGCAGCGCCAGCAGATCGGCAATATATGCTCTGCTGCCTTCGACGATGTTCGCATAATCGGGAAGCTCCGCGGCGATGCGGTATTGCTTCAGCGCCGTTTCGAAATCACCGGTCTGCCTGGCCTCAAGACCGGTGTTCGCCGGTATAGAGATCGCGCGTGCCCGCTCGCTCATCTGGCCGCTTGTGTTCTCGAATAGAGAGAGCGTCTGGTGCAGGTCCGCAACGCCTTGTTCGGGATCGCCCTGATCGATTTCCTCATTGGCGATGTTCTGCCACGCCAGAACGAAATCCGGATCAATCGCAAGCGCCTTGCGATTCTCTTCCGGCGCCTGACGCGGACGACTCAATTCATAGACCGTCGAGATGCCCATGTGCGCCCACAGCCGGTCTTCGCGGGCGCCATTGGCGGCGAGCGCCTGATAAAGCGGCATCGCGCGCGGCATGCGGCCCGTCGAGGCGAGATAGACCGCATAGCGATAAGGCTGCGTATGGCTGTAGATCGCCTCCGCGCTTTGTTCGAGCGGTGTGTCAAAGTCGGCTTCGCTGCCGGTAACCGTGGTGCCGCCAGCGCCGTTGCTGCGCGAGGTGATGGCGATGCCGCTTTTCGTTCGATAAACCTCGCCGGTGATGTGCGTCTGATTTCCGAGCCAGCCGGCAAGCGTGCGATAAAAATCGCCTATCGAGATGCCCGTATCCGGGATCATCACCTTGATGCCGCCGTCCCAGCTGTTGGCATAAGACTTTGCCGGACGGCTGGAGTTGGTGGCGTCCTGCATCGCGGCGAGCTTGTCCTGAAGCTGCGCGGCGACCGCCTGGCCGGTCATGCCGCGCTCGGCGAGATCGGGCGGCACGCTGAACGCTTCGATCACAAGGCTGTCGTCGTGCGCGGCCGCCCACACCATGGACGCGATTCCCGCGACGAAGGCAACGACCACCAGCACCAATGCGACTTCAAAGGTGACCTTTACGATATCGCTGGTATGGCGCACCAGCAGCGACCAGTGGCGCAAGCGGTCTTCACGGCGCAGGTCCTGTGCCTGCAGCCGCGCCACTTCCGCCTGTTCGCGCGCCAGCCGCGTTTGCTCTTCCAGAAACGCGTCGGCCTTCTCGCGGCTGGCATAGGCGAGTGCCGCGAAGGCGGCGGCACCCAAAGGCGGCGCACCGCGGGATTCGGATTCGACATTTTCATCGGCCATGCGAAAGCCTTACGAGTTGTGATTTTTCAGGCGGCGCCAAATCGAGATGCGCAGCAATGGCCCATTGCTTTTGCGCGTCCGCCTTGTCGCCGGCGTAAGAAAGAGCCTCGCCCCATTTCAGGTGCAGGCGGCCCCAGTTGGGCGCGTATTTGTTTGCGTCGTCGAATTTCGCCAACGCCAGATCGGAACGGTTCTTCGCCATCAGCGCCTCGCCCCACATTTCCAGCGGATCGGCGAAGTGCGGGCCTTTTGCGTTCGCGGATTCGAATTGCGCGATGGCGCCATCGAGATCGCCTTTCGCCAACAGCATCGCGCCCCAATCGGTGTCGGCGAACGGCACATGCGGAGCGCGCGCGGACACCAGTGCAAACCAGTGCGCCGCCGCTTTCCAATCGCGCTTTTGCGCCGCGATGCGGCCACGCGACCGCACGCAAGCATCGCAATCCAGCGGCGTGGGCGCGATCAGCGCCTCAGCGCCTTTGATGTCGCCGGTGTGCGCGGCCGCATCTGCCCAATACGGAAGATCGTAGACGGTTTGTTGCCAGCGCTGGTCAGGCTGCTTTTGCAGCAGAGCGGCAGCTTCGGCACCGTTACGGACGGCCGATGGCCAATTACCCGAGTAATAAGCGATGAGCATACTCCCGAGCCGGAGATTGAAGTTTTGACTGCCCTGAAATGTTTTCGGGTTCTTTTCGAACGTGCGGCGGGCCAGTTCGATGTTGTGATCGGCGGCAGCGTCCGCGGTATTTTGCGCCGGATCGTAGGCGGTTCCCAATTCCTCCAGGCGCGCCCATCCTGCAAGCGCGCTGGTCAGGTCGCCGGATGCTTCCCGCACGTAAATCGTAAACAGCGCAGGTAGCCCAATCACCACGTTGGGATCGAGACCGCCCGCGGCATCGCCATTGAAATCCGCCAGCGTAGCCTTTGCATAATCCAACATGCCTTCGTCATGGCCGAGATTGCCTTCGCCGACGCCCGCATAGGCCTCCAGCACGGCGTTGTGCGGATCGACGGTCAATCCTTCCAGAGCCTTTTTGCGCGATTGCAACATCTGGCCCTGATAGAAATAAAGCGTGGCCCATGCCGAATAGGCGCGCCCGCGATCAGACGTACTTCCGCTCGCTGACAATGCGGGCAAAATCGCGACGGCTTCCGCCACGCGGTGATGCCGCGACAGATATTCGACGTAGCGGTAAGGCAGCGCCGCGGCCATGAGCTTTTCCGCACTCTGATTCATCAGCTTGTCGAGATCGCTGCCCTGCACGGTGAAACCGGGCTGGCTGCCATAACGCACAGTGAGCGAATAGCCCTTGGGCGCATGTACCACTTCGCCGGAAACGCGCGCATCGTTGCCAAGCCAGTCGCGCAGATAGCGTTGCAACTCGCCCAGCGACACGCCGGTATCGGGAATTTCCACGCGCACATCGCCGGAGCTGTCGCGGCGATAGGATTCACCGCCTTGCGTGACGGCAAAGGAATTGGCCTGCAGCGCGCCGTAGCGATCTATCAGGCGATTGGCGACGACCGAACCGGTGAGCCCGGTCTGCGCCAGATCGGGCGGAACGGAAAAGACATCCACCACAAGACCGCGATCCTGCGTGGCACTCCACACCATGCTGCCCAAGCCGCAGACGATGAGTAGAACCACAAGGCCGCCCGCGATCTCCAGCGCAAAGCGCGCGTAATCGCTGAAGCGGCGAAAGCGCAAGTGCGAAAGTTCGAACTCGTCTTTCTTTTCCAGCGTATCGATCTGCAGATCGGCAAGCCGGCTTTGCTTGCGCAGATATTCGCGCGCCTCTTCCGACGCGCCGTCGGTGCCAAGCGCCGCGTGCAATGCCACGGCTTCCGCAGCGGGCGGCTGACCGCCTTCCCCCAGTTCGTCAGACATCGGCAGCCCCCGCCTCTTCGGAACAAGGTTCCGTCAGGGCACGGCCCTTGTCTACAGGAGAAGTGACACTGTGGATGCGGCTTTAAGGTTTCGGATGCCGCTTCGTAACGACAGCCTCCACCAGCTCTTTTCTTTCCGCGGCGGCAAGGTTCAGGTGCGCGGCAATGGCAAATTGCTTCCGCGCGCCCGCTTTGTCGCCGGTATATTGAAGTGCCTCGCCCCACTTCAGGTGCAGCCGGCCCCAGTTGGGGGCGTGTTTGTTCGCGTCCTCGAATTTGCCCAGCGCCAGATCGGAACGGTTCTTCGCTATCAGCGCTTCGCCCCACATTTCCAGCGGATCGGCGAAGTGCGGGCCTTTCTGGTTGGCGGCGGTGAACTTGGCGATGGCGTCGTCGAGGTCACCTTTCGTCATCAGCGCAGCACCCCAATCCGAATAAGCGAAAGGAAGCGACGGCGCTTGTTTTACGGCGGCATCGAACCAGTGCCCGGCTTGCGGCCAGTTCTTCTGCAGCGCCTCGATCTGGCCGCGGCGGCGCAGACACAGATAGCAATCCATCGGCGTGATGGCGGCAGCGCCACGCGCTTGTGCGAAATTGCCCAGCTTCGCTTCGCTGTAAGCCAAGTCCGGTTGCCCGGACGTCTTCCAGATCTGCCGTGCGACGGCGGTCATTTTCGGCAAGGCGGCTTTCAACTTCAGCAAGCCGTCGCGCGCAGCATGCCAATCGCCCCGCGCAGCCGCGATGGCGTAAAACGGAAGTGCGGGCTGCCACGCATAGTCGGCGGCGTGCATCGCATCCACATCGCTTGCCATGCCTGCGCCGGTCAGCGTTTCGCTGGCGTGCGCAGGATCGTGTGCATTGGCAAGCGCCTGCGCGGCGAGTGCTGGTGCCAGTGCCGCCAGACCGGAATGGTTTTCCATGTCCATCGTGGATAGGAAAAGGCGCGCGGCCTCGGCGTGGTCACCGCGATACTGCGCGATCATAGCATTGGTATTGGCGATGAAGATCGTGGCCGCGGAAGGAACAACATTCCAGCTTTGGTGCGCGCCGGTTTCGTAATCCGAAAGCGCTGCCTCGTCATGCCCGGAAATCTGTTCCAGCGCCGCAATACTGATCGTGCCATCCAGCGCGGAATCGAGCGCCGTGCCTTGGCGAAAATTTGCCAGCGCATCGGTGAAATCGCCATCGGTTTCTTCCACATCACCGAGGCCGATATAGGCCCACGCATGGTCGCCTTTGTCGGGCGAATGGATGAGCTTGCGGAAAACCTTGAGCGCGCGCCGCTCCGCGACCTGATTGGTTGCAAGACCGGAAAAAAGATAGACGCCGAACCGGTAAGGCTGGGTGCGCTCGTAGATATGCTCGGCCGCTTGTTGCATCAGCTTGTCGAGATCGGCCTCGGAGCCATCCACCGTCGTGCCCGGTTCGTCGCCAGCGCGCACCGTGACCGCGATGCCGCTGGACGTGCGCACGACTTCGCCGGTGATGTGCGTGATGTGACCGAGCGTTTCGCGCAGGTAATGGTTCAGATCGGCGAGCGATATCCCGGTTTCGGGAATCTCCACCTTGATGTCGCTGCCCCAGTTGTTGGTGAAGGTGCCGGGTGGGCGCGCGGAATCGGTGGCGTATTGAAGTGCTGTCAGCCGGTCGAGGAATTTCGCGGCAACGACCTGGCCGGTGAAGCCTTTCTGCGCCAGATCGGGCGGAACGGAAAAGGCTTCGATGACCACGCCTTCATCGCCCCAAGCCTGCCAGACCGCCGAGGCCAACAGGCCGACAATGGCCGTGCCCACGATAAGCGCCAATATAAGGAGTATGCCCCAAACGCGATCGCTGAAGCGCTGCCAGCGCAGATGGGAAATCAGAAGCGGCCGCTGCTCATGCAGATGCTCGCTCTGCTGCTCGACGAACTTGCCTTGCTTGCGCAGATAGGCCGCCGCGCGCGGATCAAGCTCGCGCGTCTGTAGCGCGCTTGCCAATGCAATGGCGGCCGCTGCCGCATCGGTTTGGGCTGGCGCGCCGTGTTCCTGCTGTTCTTCCGAATTTTCGGCCACTGCCGGCCCCCGCCGTTTGCGCGGCTATATTCGCAGGGTTCAATGGCCGGCGCTACGCACCTGGGCCAGCTCTTTGCTTTCCGCGGGCGTAAGGTTCAGGCGGGCGGAAATGGCGAACTGCTTGCGCGCGCCCGCTTCGTCGCCGCTGTAGACAAGCGCCTCGCCCCATTTCAGATGCAAGCGGCCCCAATTGGGAGCGTACTTTTCAGCGCTCGCGAATTTCTCCGCCGCGAGATCGGAGCGGTTCTGCGCCATCAGCGCCTCGCCCCACCAGACCAGTGGGTCGGCGAAGTGCGGACCTTTGGCGTTGGCGATGCGAAGTTTCTCGATGGCGGCCGCGGGATTACCGCTGCGCAGCAATATCATGCCCCAATCGCTATAGCTTTGCGGAAGCGAAGGCGTGCGTGCCGCTTCCAGGGCGAGCCAGTGAAGCGCTTGGCTCCACTTGCCCTGTTCAGCCGCAACAAAGCCGCGAATGCGCAGGCAGTTGTCGCAGTCGAGCGGCGATTTCGCAATCATGGCGCTGGCGGCGGCATGATCGCCTTTCATGGCAAGCGCCATCGCCGTCAGCGGATCGACGATACGTTCATTGACGCCAACGCCGATAGGTCCGATTTTCGAAGCAACCACTTCGAGTGCGGGGCGCAAGGCAAGCGCGCTCTTCCAATCGGTCGTCAGCGTGCTCGATACGAACGCGATCAGCGTGCGGTTCAATTGCGTATTGAGGTCGGTCCTTGGCGGCAATTCGGCTTCCAGACGGCGCACGGCTGCCGCATCGTGCATCACCGCACGCGACAGGATGTCGTTCTGGCGCGCATTGTCGACGCTGTTGTTGAAATCCGGCTTGCTTTCGATTTCACGGTCCAGGGCCAGCGCGCGTACCGAATCGTTGAGCGAATTGGCGATCTGAACTTCGTTGTTGAGCCGTGTACTTTCTTCCGCAACGGCGCTGATGTCTTCCTCGTGAGAGTCGCGCAGCACGCGATCCAGCTTGAGCGCCGCTTGATAAACAGCTTCCTGGTGTTGAAGCTGGTTTTCGAATTGTATCTGATTGGTGAGGCCCAGAACGAAATCCGGATTTTCCGCGATGGCGCGGCCGGCAAAGCGCAACGCGCCCGCAAAATCGCCGTGGACCTGGCTGAGATTGCCAAGTCCGATATAAGCCCATGCTCGTTCGTGCGCCGAACCGCTGTTGCTCAGCGCCGTATAGACTTGCGCCGCCTCGGCGTTGCGGTTCTTGTTCATCAGATAGACGGCGTAGCGGTACGGCTGTGTCTGGCCATAAACCGCCTCCGCCGCTTTCTGCACCAGCGTGTCCAGATCGCTTTGCTTGCCGCGGAACGTCTGGCCCTGGCCGCTTCCTGCGCGCGCCGTGACGGCGATGCCGCCGCTGCCATCGTGGAAGACCTCGCCGGAGATGCGCGTTTCGTGGCCCAGCCACTGGCGCAGGTAATTGTAGAACTCGCCGATGGAAACGCCGGTTTCCGGAATCTGCACCTTGATGTCGCTGCCCCAGTTGTTCTGGTAGCTGGAGCCCGCGCGCGCGGAGACGGTTTGCCGTTGCAGGCTTGTCAGCTTGTCCTGCAACTGGGCGGCGACCACTTGCCCTGTCAGCCCGCGCGCGGAAAGATCGGGCGGCACGCTGAAGGCTTCGATGACAAGGCCACTGTCACTTGCGGCCGACCAGATGGCAGAACCCAGCGCGACAAGAATGATCAGCACGATCGCCGCCACCGCCAATTCGAACAGCGCCTTCATCACATCGCTGAAATGGCGCACCACCAGCGACCAGTGGCGCAGCTTGCGCTCTTCCTTCAGGTCTTCGATCTCAAGCCGCGTGAGTTGGGTCTGCTCTTCCAGAAATTCGCGCGCGCGCTTCTCGGACTCGCCGCCGTTCTTCATGGCCTCCATCGCGACAGCGCCAGTAGCACTCCGATCGGCTTGAGGCTGGCGGTCGCTTTCTTCCACGCGCGTTCTATCCTCAATGGCAGCCAATACTTACACGCCCGGTGCCGTCAGGCGACACGCCTTAAAGACGCGGAACCATCCGCCATATTCGCGGATGCGGATGTTCACGGTTTTAATTATTCGCATCCGCCACCCCAAGAACTATAGGCTTCCCAAATTCGCGTTCAATGTTGGCATTGATGCTCTTTGCGGAAGCAAGATCGGCATCGGCCTTGGATATATCGCCAGATGCCCTTTCCGCCACATTGCGGCCATACAGAGAAGATGCGAGATGCGGATTAAGCACCAGCGCAGCGTTATAATCTTTGATTGCATCATCGTATCTTTGCATTTGCAGATATAAAAAAGCGCGAATATCGAAAACGTAAGCATTTTCCGGTTGCTTCGCCGCTGCCTCGTTGCAATCGCTCATTGCTGCACCAAAATCCTGTTTCAGAAAAGCGCGCGCGAAACAGCGGCGCGCTAACGTTCCCGCATCTCTGTCTACGCGGATCGCCTCGTCAAAGTTCTTCAGCGCGGCATCGCCATTGCCCTGCACCAGTTCGACGCTGCCAAGAGAAAGCAGAGAGGGGATATAAAATCGATCCAATTGCAAAGCGTACTCGAAATTACCGCGCGCAGCGTCCAGATTGTTTTGCGTCAAAAAAATGTAGCCGCGCCGCAAATATCCCGTGGGATTCTTTGGCTCGTTCGAAATTGCCTGCGACGCGTCCGCCTCCGCCGCGGCGATTTCACCCTTCTCAAGAAAGGCCTGAGAACGATTTCGAATAGCCATGTCTTTGAGGTTCAGTTCGCTTGTGTATTCTATCGCCTTATCAAGATCGGCAATTGCCAAATCGTACTTGTTCATACTCAAATATATGCTCGCCCTATCCAGGTAGATGGGACCCCATTTGGGGCGTCCATTTAGAGCCTTGTCGAGGTCGGCCAGCGCGGCATCGGTCTTACCGGTGCCGAAATAAGCCATAGCGCGATTTATGTAGGGAAGAGGTTCGTTCGGCGTGCTTGCAATAATCTGCGAGCAAGCTTCGATAACAAAGTTCGCAGGCGGCAATGGCCTGTCAAAACAGTTGTTTCTTGCGTTCGCGGCGTTGAAGGGAACCAAAACTATGCAGGCAGCGCATAATAATCCGCCAGGCAATCGAAGCATGTTTCTCCCCCACTTTGCCCTCATGATATAGAGTAATCCACCTTGGGTGCACATACTTGACCGATGGGGGCCTCGCTTCTAAAGACGCGACCGGGCTTAGGGACATACCGACCATGAACGCTCCTGCCATCGTGGCCGATTCAATCCCCCGCTTTGCCAGCGCCGAGGACGTGATCGCGCGCGAGCAGCCCGGCGAACCGACCTATGTTCTTTGGCCGGAAAAATTCAACATCGCGGCCAAGCGGTTTCTCGATGGCTTTCCGGGCGACGCGCTCTATGCCGTGAAATCCAATCCGCATCCCTATGTGCTGGATCTGGTTTACGCCGCCGGGATTCGCCATTTCGATACCGCCTCGCTGCATGAGATCGAACTGATCCGCGGGCGCTTTCCCGGTGCCGATTGTCATTTCATGGCACCGGTGCGCGCGGTGGGCGCGGCCAAGGCGGCGTTCCACAAGCATGGCATCATCAACTATTCCGTCGATTGCGAATTCGAACTGGAAAAACTTCTGGCCGAAACCAGCGGCGGACCGGGCCTGTGCATCTTTGTGCGTATCGCAACGCCGCTGGGCGGCGCGCTGCTGGAACTGTCTTCCAAGTTCGGCGCGACGCAAGACGAAGCGGCCAAATTGCTGAAGCGCGTGAAACAAGCAGGCGCGCAGTGCGCCATTACTTTCCATGTCGGCTCGCAATGCTTGTCGCCGTTTTCCTATGCGCAAGCCATCGACATGGCCCATCGTACGGCGCAAGCGGCCGGCGTGGAGCTTGCGGCGATGGATATCGGCGGCGGCTTTCCCGCGCCTTACAACAACAACGACGTGCCGCCTTATCCCTGGTACTTCGACACCATCCGCGAAGCCGTGGAAGGACTTCCCGGCGGCAAGACCATGAAGCTGATGTGCGAGCCGGGCCGCGCGCTGATCGCGGAAGGCGTCTCGCTGATCACCCAGATCATCCTGCGCAAGGGCAGCGACCTTTATATGAACGACGGCGTGTACGGCAGTTTCGATGAGTTGACCTTGCCGGGCTGGACGGGCGCTTACCCGATGACAGCTTATCGCGCGGAGGGCGGCGGCGTGACCCCGCTGGAAGGGCCGCCGCGTCCGTTCCGGGTTTATGGACCGACATGCGATTCCCTGGACATGCTGCCCAAGCCGCTGCTTCTGCCGGACAGCATCGGCGCCGGCGACTTTCTGCTGTTCGATGCGGTTGGCGCTTATTCCATTGCGCTGCGCACCAATTTCAACGGCTTTCTGCCCGACCGCTGGGCAATAGCCGGGAATTAGCGGCGTTTCTCCCACCAATCCTTAACGCCTTCATCGCTAGGCTTTGCCTTCTTTGGGGGTGTGCCGTGCATGGAGCGCGTGACAGGTTAAGCAGGCTGATCGAGCTTGCGGGTGACGATGCGCCGGAGCGGCGGCGCACGCTGGCGCTGGAGCTTTGCGACCTGTTGCTGGATTGGCCGCAAAGCTATCCCGCCAGCACGCGCGAACCATTCGAAGCGCTGCTGGAAAAGACCATGCAAATGATCGACCGCCAAACACGGCATGCGCTGGTCTGGCGCATTGCCGAACGCAGCGACGCGCCGCTCGAATTTCTCAACGAGTTTTATTTTGACGCCTCCGACGAAGTGCGCCACGCGATTTTGCTGCGCAATGCCGAATTGCAGGAACGCGCCGCATTCGACGCCGAGCCCGGCGATCTGGAATCCGCCGCCGACGGCGCGCGCCTTGTGGAAGCCGCCCGCACGCGGCCGGGCGAAGACTTCGCCCATGCGCTGACCGACATTTTCGGCATCGGGTCGCACCTGGCCGAGCGCATTGCCGACGATGTTTCCGCCGAAGGTTTGGCGATTGTGGCCAAAGGCGCGCACATCGGCCGCGCCGCTTTTTCGGCCATAGCCCTTCTCACCAGCGGCAAAGCAACGCCCGATTCCAGCGCCGTTCGCCTCAGCGCCTTCGATATGGTGCCGCAAGCGGCGGCCGAGCGGATGCTGGCCTTCTGGAAAATACGGCACCCCGCGCAAGCGCAAGCAGCTTAGGTCCAACTCAAATTGTCATGGCCCGCTAAAGCGGGCCACCCAGGTGAACGTAAGACTCATATCGCCGCGTAGACGCGCGGCGAATGGGCGGCCCGGTCAAGCCGGGCCATGACAAGTATGATGGAATTGAAAATAGCCTGTCCGAAGCCTAAGCCTCCGCGTGCACGTCGCTGCGTTCGCGGGTTTTGGCGAATTTTATGTTGGGCAGCTTCTCGGTGACGTAGCCCAGCTCCCACGCGCTCTTGGCAAGGAACACATTCGCGCCGTCGCGGTCCGTGGCCATCTGGTTGCGGTAGGTGGCGATCAGCTTTTCGATATCGGCGGCGGGGCCGGTTATCCAACGCGCGGTGTCGTACGGCGAAGGCTCAAGCTCTACGTCCAGATCATATTCGTTGCGCATGCGGCTTTTCAGAACGTCGAGCTGCAGGTTGCCGACCACGCCCACGATCCAGTTGGCGCCAAGCATGGGCTTGAACACCTGCGTCACGCCTTCTTCCGCAAGGCTTTCCAGCGCGCGGGTGAGATGCTTCTGCTTCATGGGATCGGCCAGCCGCACGCGGCGCAGGATTTCCGGCGCGAAGTTGGGGATGCCGGTGAAATTCACCGTGCCGGATTCCGACAAGGTATCGCCCACGCGCAACACGCCGTGATTGGGAATGCCGATGATATCGCCGGGCCAAGCCTCATCCACCGTTTCGCGTTCCTGCGCGAAGAAGAGAATGGGATTGTGGACGCTCAGCGTTTTGCCGGTGCCCGACTGCTTCAGCTTCATGCCGCGGCGAAAGCGGCCTGAGCACAAGCGCAGGAACGCCACGCGGTCGCGGTGGTTAGGGTCCATATTGGCTTGCACCTTGAACACGAAGCCGGTCACTTCATTTTCACCCGGTGCGATCTCGCGATCCTTGGCTTCCTGTGCGCGCGGCGGCGGCGCGTATTTTGCCAGCGCGTCGATCAGTTCGGTGACGCCGAAATTCTTCAGCGCCGAGCCGAAATAGACCGGCGTCTGGTGGCCGGTGCGGTACATCTCCAGATCGAAGGCGTGGCCCGCGCCGCGCACAAGCTCTACACCTTCGTCCAGCTTGGCCTTTATATCTTCGGGCAGTGCTGCGGCGATGGCATTGTGACCGATGCGTTCGTTGCCGCCGAACGGCACGAAGGCGTCATCATACAAATGATAGACGCCCTTGAAGTTCAGCCCCATGCCGACGGGCCACACCATCGGTGCGGTTTCCAGCTGAAGCTGGTCGGCAATCTCATCCATCAACTCCAGCGGATCGCGCGCCTCGCGGTCCATCTTGTTGATGAATGTCATGATCGGAATATCGCGCAGACGGCAGACTTCGAACAGCTTGCGCGTCTGTGCTTCGATGCCCTTGGCCGCGTCAATCACCATCACCGCGCTGTCGGCGGCGGTTAGCGTGCGATAGGTGTCTTCCGAAAAGTCTTCGTGGCCCGGCGTGTCGAGCAGGTTGAAGATCGCGCCGCCATATTCGAACGTCATCACCGCGCTGGTGACGGAGATGCCGCGTTCCTGCTCGATGCGCATCCAGTCCGACCGCGCGCGCCGCGCGGCACCGCGCGCTTTCACCTGTCCCGCCAGATGGATCGCGCCGCCGAGCAGAAGCAGATGCTCGGTCAGCGTGGTTTTGCCGGCGTCCGGATGCGAAATGATCGCAAAGGTGCGGCGGCGGGCGGCTTGCGTGGCAGGCGTTTGGGACATGGTGGGGGACATACAGAAAGTTATACTGAGTGTCGAGCGCACAATATCGTGGGGGCAAGCATGGCAGTTTGGAGGATGTCGTTTCACGTCGGAAATGGCGGCCACGATATGTTCCCGATCTGCAAAGAGCGGGGCGTGGCTGCGATAACATATGAACCCTTGGCGCGCACTGATCTAACGCATTTTTCGGATGCTCGATATCCAAAAAGATGGAGCGAGCTTGCGCCTAACCAAAAATCCAGTCTCGGTCATGTTGCATTTCACATGGCAGGCGGTGATCTCATTTACGTAAAAGACCATCAGAACATTATAAATCGTGGAATTATTGCAGGTGGACTCGGTACGCGTGCGTATCGGTTTGATCAACGCTTCTCAATCAAAGACCCAAACGGCAATGCGTGGTCACATCAAGTGCCGGTTAATTGGCTATCAGACATTCAACCCAAAAGGTTATTGCTGAACGCAGAGATGACAACAGTGCTGAAACTCGACTTGCCTCGCATAGAAATGATTGAGCAAACATTTGACCAAACAGAACCTCCCGCGCTTGGAAACGAAGCAGAAGCTCAACTTTGCGAGGATGGCTACTTTCGCGAGACAATTCAAAATTTGAGATTTATATCAGTTCTGCATAAGAAGATGTCCAACGACTTTCGACGTTGGCTCAAAGAGAATTTTTCCATCGATGCCTCGCCGGAAAGAAATCAAATCGACATTCAATTTTATCACGACGATACCAAAATCCTCGCGGAACTAAAGATTTGCTATGGAGCCAAGACTCGCCACGCCATCAGAGAGGCTTTGGGGCAAGTCTTTGAGTATAATTACTATCCAAAACGTTCGATTTTCGACGTGTGGCTGATAATTTTGGATAAGACCCCTTCGCCAGAAGATAAGCTTTATATCGATGGCTTGCGTGAGAACCGGCACTTACCAATTCACCTGGGCTGGATGAGCGAACGTGGCTTTTTATTTCATCCCGTCTGGCCATAGCAAAGCTACATCACAGGTTCGTCCAAAAATGTGCGGCCTTCGCGATCTTCGATCTCGACAATCCAGATATCGGGATCGAACTTGATCTGTTTGTCGAGCCAGGCGCGCGCTTTCTCTTCATCTGTCGGTCCGCCCAGCGGTTTCACCCACACAAGCTCGCCCTCGCCGCGCCGCGCCTGCGATAGCACCGTGCAGGTGCCGTCGAGCGGGTTGAGCTTGATGAGGATGGCGCCGGCTTCTTCCGAACCTTTGCGCACGACATAGGCCTGCGCGCCCGCAACTTCGGCGCGGCGCGTCAACGCTCTCACAAAGATGCCAGCTTTGAGACGTGGGATCATGGCGCTCTAATATAGAGAAGCGCGCACAGGCGCTACGCAGCGGCCGAACGCGGCGCGAGTTCTGGCTTGGCTTGCACAGGCAGCGGCGCGAGATGTTTGCCGTCCGCTGTGACCGCCGCATGCGGCAGGCGCACGCGCACTGTTGTGCCCTCGCCCAGCGTGGATTCGATTTTGGCTTCGCCGCCATGCATGCCGGCAAAGGCTTTCACCAGCGCCAGGCCCAGGCCGGTGCCTTCCTTGGAGCGCACATGCTCGCCTTCCACCTGCTCGAACGGCTTGCCCAGCCGCTCCAGATCGCGCGTGGAAATGCCGGTGCCGGTATCGCTGACCGCGATTTCAATACCGCGCGCGTCGCGCGTGGCGCGCACGCGAATTTCGCCGCCGCGCGGCGTGAATTTCACGCCATTGGATAGAAGGTTCACGATCAACTGCTTGATGGCGCGCTTGTCCGCGAAAATGGTGGTGGCGTCGGCGGATACATCCGTCTTCAGCGCCAGGCCCGCGCGCTCCGCCTGCAGCTTCACGAAACGGACCGATTGTTCGATCAGATCCTTGAGATCGAAAATCTCTTCCGACAGCTCGAACTTTCCCGCCTCGATCTTCGACATATCGAGGATGCCGTTGATGAGTTCCAGCAGGTGCCCGCCGCTTTCGTGGATCAGATGGGAATATTCGAGATAACGCTTGCTGCCCACGGGGCCGAACATCTGGTGCGTCATCACTTCGGAGAAACCGATGATGGCGTTCAGCGGCGTGCGCAGTTCGTGGCTCATGTTGGCGAGGAAGCGCGATTTGGCGCGGCTGGCTTCTTCCGCCGCATCGCGAGCCTTTATCAGCGCGCGCTCTTGCCGCTTACGCTCGGAAATGTCGCGCGTCACCGCCACGATATCAGGCGTCTGGCCATTCGTGGCGGTGGAGGCCGGGCGGCAGCGCACTTCCGTCCATACATGCCCGCCATCGGCCTGTTTCATCCGCACCTCCGCCATGCCGGCGCGGCCGAAATAGCTGGCTTCCACGAAGGCGGCCTGCATCGCTTTCAGGTCGTCGGGATGCACCAGCGCGGAAGGCGCCATGCCCTCCAGTGTTTCCGGCGCGCAACCGAGCAGCGCCTGCGTGGCCGGGCTGGCGAAGCGGATGCGGCCGTCGGCGCTGTGGCGCGTTATCAGGTCCATCGCGTTGTCGGCGAGGAAGCGATACATCGCAGCGCCTTCCGCGGCCGCCATGTCGGCGGCGCGTTGGCGGTCTTGCGCGGCGGCGGCGACGAACGCGGCCTGCATCACCGCGGCAAGTGCCGAGATCGCGTAGATTTCCCACATTGGCACAATCAGGCGCGAGGCGGGCAACGCGCCCAGTGCTTCCACGGCCGCGACGGCGATCAATGCGAGAGCCGACGCGACCGCGCCGCGCACGACCGCGGGCTTGCCGCCGGCCAGCGCTGCTTCGGCGGGCACCAGCGCAAACCAGATAATTAGTGGCGACGCGACACCGCCGGTAAGGATAGCGAGATAGGCGACGAGGCCCGCAAAGATGGCCAAAGCCGCGCTTTCCAGCCATGCCAGTGGAATGCTGCGGCTGAAGCCCATTGCCGCAAGCAACGCGGGCGCGACAAGCCCGCCGATGGCTGCGATTTCGGCCAGACCCGGTGCGCCGAACAGCCAGACAAATCCGGCGGACAGCAGCGCGCCGATCGCGGCCTTTGCGGCCTGCACCAGGATGAATCGCTTGCGCTGAGAACTTTCATCCGTACCCGGAACTTTTCGCGGCAATTTCCCGGACACGGCGGCTTCCCTGAGATTCGCGGAGCGTATGGTGTTGCCGTTTGGCTTAACGAAACTTGAACAAGTGCGAACTTCGTTCGTTAATTCGCAACAGATAAGGCAGGAGAATTCACCACTTCTTAACGATGCGGGCAGGAATGGGGCTTCGTTATTCCGCCCGACAAGATTTCCGCAATGCCAAGCTGCCACTCTGCCCGCAACAGGGTGGGACAACAAAAAATGCTGGCAGCAGCTTCCGGACGCGCGGTCTCGCGCGACGACCGCGCGGACCTTTCGGCCGCGACACTGGCGGCGTTCGACGCCTTGCGCATCGCGGTCACGATTTTCGACGGCAACGAGCGCCTCACCTACAGCAACGCGCATTTCAATCACCTTTTCCGTTCCATGCCGCAGCAAGAGGCGCTGCTGGGGCAGAGCTACACCGATCTCGTGCGCATGGAGATCGAAGGCGGCGAAATCGCGCCCGCTGAAACGCTGGGCGATGCGGAAGGTTTTGTGGCGCGCCGCTTTGCCCAGCTTCACGGCGGCGAATACCGGCCGCAGGACATCCGCCTGGCCGACGGGCGCACGATCGAGATCAAGGCGCGGCGCGTTGCGGCCGGCGGCTGGATCGCGCTTTGGACGGATGTAACCGAGTCGCGCGCGCTGCTGGCGCGGCTGACCGACGCCATCGAACTTTCGGCCGATGCTTTCGCTTTCTGGAACGCCAAGGACCAGCTTGTCATCTGCAACGGTTGTTTCGCCGAACTGCATGGCCACGGCGCACCGGCCGATCTGGAGGGCGTGAATTTCCGCGACATGATGCAGGCGGCGGCAGACCGCAAGCTGTTCGCCATAGAAGGCAGCCCTGCCGATTGGGTGACGTGGCGCGCGGAAACCCACGAATCGGCGGCAGGCGCGCAGACGGTGACGTCGGCGCGCGGCGTGACCTACCTGATCCGCGAACGCGCCACGCGCGATGGCGGCCGCGCCACGGTGTTCACCGATGTCACCGACCGGCGCCGTGTCGATGCCGTTCTGGCCGAGGAAACACAGGCGCTTTCGCAAATGCGCCAGGTTCTGGCGAAATCGCAGCGGGAAGCCGAACAGCACGCCACCTTCCTTGCCGACATGACCAAGCGGATGGATGCGGCGCAGAGCGGCGCGGACGCGGCGAAGACGACGTTCCTGCGCACCATGAGCCATGAAATGAAAACGCCGCTGAACGCCATCATCGGATTTTCCGACATGCTGCGCTCGACACCGGAGCGTTTCGGGCCGGAACAGGTGGCGGAATATGCGGGCCTCATTCATCAGGGCGGCCACGCCATGCTGCGGCTGGTCAATCATATTCTCGATCTCACCAAGATCGCGGCGGGCCGCTTCGAATTGAACCGCGCCAGCGTGGATGTCGGGCTGGTGTTGATCGCGGCCAAGGACGCGCATGAAACCGCCGCCGAGAAAAAAGGCATTGCGCTGGTGCTGGACGATTGCGGCACCGGCATGATGGTAGATGCCGACCAAAGCGCGCTTGGCAGCATGGTGGGGCATCTGGTGGAGAACGCGGTGACGTTCACGCACAACGGCGGCGAAGTGCATCTGTCGCTGGCGCGCGCGGGACGGCGCGTGCGCATTCAGGTGATGGACAACGGCCCCGGCGTGGAAACACGCGAACTGGAACGCATCGTGCGCCCGTTCGAGCAGATGCCGCCGCAGGGCGGGCAGCCGGCGCAAGGCGCGGGCCTCGGCCTGACGCTGGTGAAAGCGCTGGCGGAACTGCATGCGGGCGAGTTGAACGTGCAAAGCGCGCTGGGCGACGGCTTCTGCGCAACAATCGAACTCCCGGCAGCATAACGGACGCGAAAGCGCGGGATTCAAGCAGAGTTCCCGATTTACGGAAAATTTGAATCGATCACATTTCAAATTTGAATCTGTTTTATTTTGAAACACCACAACCTCCGCAAGCAAAAATTTCCAATGAACAACTCAAATTGCGCAATTAACCCCGATACATTGAACTTTACGGATTGGTTTCAGATGAGCGAAGATGGGCACGTCCTAGTCTCCTGCGCGTTGTTGCGGGACGAAGGGAATGATGACCATGTTATTTCGCGCAATCTTCTGGATCGGCCTTGTGGCGATATTGATGCCGCATGAACCGGATCTCGGTTTGGGCCGCCCGAGCGATCGGGCCTCGCTGGCGAACGACGCGATAGCGTGGGTTTCCGGCGCGCAAGGCACGGCGGCGCGGTTGCCGGGTGTGGGCGCGGTTGCGAACGCCGCCGATGTCTGCAACGGACATGCGGAAGCCTGCGGCAATGCGCTGGGCGTTGTGGACTGGGTACAGGGCAGCATCGTTCCGGCGCTGGAGCGCGTGAAGGGCCAGATCGAGGAACAGCAGCGCACCCGCAACAATCACATCTAGCTTTCAACGGCGTGCTCCGGCGTGTGCCAGCTTCGGATCGCGGCGCGGGTTTTGAGTTTTCCTTTCAAGCCATAGTGCGCGGCCAAACGGTCCAGGCCGATGCCCAGCACCACGCGGGCGCAACTGCGGGGCCAATCCTTGCGCTGCTCGCAATCCGCCAGACCCGCGAGATAACAACAGACATCGATCAGCAGATCGCTCAAGCCCGGCCCCGCTGCGTCCAGCGCGCGTGAGAAGCGCTGCTTGGCCGCGATGACGGTATCGGGCAATTCCACCGCGTTGGGCGCGCGCCTGCCGCCTGACGGCAAAGCTTCGAGATCGGCGCAGAGCCGCGGCATCAGTTGCGCCAGCGTGAAATCGCGCCGGAAGCGTTCGCCGGCCGCGAACTGCACAGCGGTGATAAGCTTGCGGTGGCGCAGCCAGCTTAGCGGCGACTCGTTTTCATTCACGGCCACCGATTGCGCGCGGCCCTTCCCATCCACGATCTTTCGCGTGGTCATGACGCGATGCTGCGCGGCAAAGCGGTCTTGCTGGCCCTGCGCCTGCGCCAGCCAGGTCTTGCCCGCTTCACTGATGACGAAATTCTTCGGCGCCGCGGCAGACGGCGCAAGCCAGCCGCGCGTTTTGAACTGGCGCACAACCACGGCTTCCATGCGGATGGCGCGCGCTTCGCCGGATGCAAAGCGCAGCGCATACTGGCTGTCGCGGTCCGGCGCCAGAAACGCGCCTTCTTCCAGCTTGCGCAGAACGCGTTTGGCTTCGCGCTGCACTTCGGCTTCGCACAATCCGGTCATGCCGCCACCCCGGCGGCGCTTTTCAGCGCGGCCTCCAGCCAATCGAGCGCGCGGTCGAATTCGGGATCCTCGCGCAGCGCTTCGATGCGGCGGCAGGTGTGACTCATGGTCGAGCGGCCACGGCGGAAACTTGCCGCGACATCGGTTTGCGGCACGCCCAACACCACATGCGCCAGATACATCGCCACCTGGCGGGCACGGCTTGCGCGCGGGCCCAGCCGTTTGGCCGATTTCAACTCGCGCAGCGGCACGCCATAGGCATGCGCCGCATAGGCCTGCGCCAGCCCCAGATGGGTGCGTTCCGCCCGGTTTGTTGCCTGCTTTTCCATTGCCTTTCACCTTTCAGCAAATTATCCTCTAAGACAGACTATACACCTAGTCTAGGACTGTTGAATAGGAAAGAAGGCGTCATATTTGACCCGGCAGAAATACCGCGCGGAGTCAGCGTGTTAGGCCGCGGACAGACGAACCGCGCGCAGTTGTGTCATGATTGCGCGGCCCGCCCTCTTTCAGGATGCATCGCCCGATGAATCGCAGCCTTCGCCTTGCCGCCGCCGTGGCCGCCGCCAGCCTGATCGCGGGATGCGCGCTTTTCCCCAACGCGCGCGACCGCGCGGTGCGCCGCACGCCGGATTATCAGAACGGTTATGCGGACGGGTGCGCCGCGGCCAACAATGAAGGCGCCAGCTTCCGCGACAAGACCCCGCCCGACCAGGTGCAGCAACGCGCGACGGACCGGATTTATCGCGCCGGCTGGAACACCGGCTTTTCCTCCTGCCGCACCATGCGCAACCCCGGCTACGGCAATTTGCAACACCCCATTCCCGACCCAAGCCCCGGACACTGAGGCGGCCGCATGATCCGCGCGCTTGTGGCTTCGCCGCTGTTGCTGATTGTGGCTGTTGTTGCCGGCTGCTGGTTCGCCTACGGCCAGATTGATCCCTGCCGCATGCTGGCGGTGGAGCGCGCGCGCAACAGCACGCTTCCCACCGCTGTGATCGAGGACTGGACGCAGCTCGAAGGCAGCCAGATGGACGAAGGCGAATGTGTCAGCGGGCTGTTCGACGCCTGGGGCAAACGGCTTTCGGATTGGCTTTAAGCCATGGCGGCGTTGGTTAATGCGCCGTTAATCCTTATCGCGCCACCCTCCCCGCCAGCGCAGATTTCGCGAAACCGTCACGCAAGCGTAAGATTGTCCGTGTACGGTTCATTCCTTGGCCGGAGGAACGTCCATGTTGGGAATTTTGGTTCACAATTATCAAGCCGCTGACGAGCGGCCGTTCGTGCCGTCGCCCGCGGGCTGGTTGCGCCGGATGCTGCGGGCGTTGTTCGCGCGTCTCTGAGTTGTCCGCGCTTTAATCCCGCCGTGCGCGCATAAGATGCGGCCCGGCCCTGCCCTTCACATCATCTGCTTTCATGCCGAAGAAGCGCTGCGCCACATCGGCGGCGCCAAGGTCTTCCAGTTCGCCAAAGCCGCAGCCGCGAAGAAGGGTTGCCATGTCGTTCGGATTGAAATGACTTAAAAACGGCTCGCCGGCTTTGGCGACACGCATTGCCAAAGCTTCTGCGCGAAGGCGTGCATCTTGCGGGTAATTTTCCAGCGGCTCGGAATAATCGAAGACCACTTCGCCCTGCGGCACGGTTGCGATGAAGCCGAGTGTGGCGGTGATGGCCTCGCGCGTCAGATAAGGCACCACGCCCAGCCAGATAAAGAAGGCTGGTTGGGCGGCATTGAACCCTTGCGCGGCAAGTTCGTTCGCCAGTGATTGCGCCTCGAAATCCAATGGCACGAAAGTCAGCGTGGGCGGAACGTTCAGGTTGGCGTCCGCGATGCGCTGGCGCTTCCATGCCTGCGTCGCAGGATGATCGACTTCAAACACACGCAAATCGCAGTGCGGGTTGCGCAAGCTGAAGGTATCGAACCCTGCACCGAGAATGACAGCCTGACGCGCGCCGCGCGCGTAAGCCACCTGCATCGCATCTTCCGCGAAACGGCTGCGCGCGGCCATGAACAGGCGCATGGGGCGGCGTTCGGGCTTGGCGCTTTCCGATTGCGCGATTGCGCCTGGGTCTTCGCCCAGAATGGCGCAAGCAAAAGGATCGGCGAAGATCGCACCCTTCTCCAGTGTCTGGTGCGCGGCGCGATGGATGGCGGCGCCGCGCGCGGTGAGACTGGGCGACCGTGGCTGCATGCGCCGATATTACTCCGTGGGCATCGACAGCACCATGAACTTGATGTCGCTCGTGGGCGCGAAATTGGTGCGCGTGACTTCGAACGTGATGGCGCTCGTCTTTTTGATATCGTCATAATTGCATAGCGACAGGATGTTGCCGGGCGCCTGCTTGTCGATCGTGAGATGGAATTTGCCGATGCCGCCTTTCCAGTTGTTGGCGGTCGTCAGAATGAAATCGGTTGTGGTGACGTTGAGCAGCACGTTGTCCGGGCTTGCCTTCTTGCGCGCCGCCAACATTCTGGCCGCCGCGGTCATTGTGCCGGTGTCCATGCAATAATCCTGGCGGTATTTGGGGCCGCCATCATCGGTGGGCTTGGCGTTCAATTCATATTCTGAATAGAGTGCCTGGCCGGTGACGGGCTTGTAGCTGTGTTCGATCACCACCGTCTTTCCGGCCGGGAAGGTCTGCGTCCAGTAGAATTTCGTGCGCACAATCCAGCGCGCGGCATAATTATCCTCATCTTGCATTTCCGCGAGGCCGGCTTTCACCAGCGCGGCTTTCTTTGCGGCGGGAAGGGCTGCGATGAGATCGTTGTTGTCGCGCGCCAGAATGACGTTGACGGGAAGACCGGCGGCTTTCACCTGCGCGGTGACATCGCGGCCGTTCAGGATTGCGCGCTGCTCCACCTGCACCGCCACCGGCTTGCCATCGACCACGGCCTTGAAGCCGACGAAGTTCACCGGATCCTTCTGCACCATGCCGATGGGCGAGCCGTAAAATTCATACGAGTCGATATCGGGCAGCGGGAAGGCGACGATGGTGGTGACGTCTTTGGCGCCATCGTTGGCGAATTCGTAGCGGATGCGCACATCTGTGGGACTGATGCGCAAATCCTCAACCGCCATGCGGATGTCTGGCGCATGAGTGAATTGCAGACCGCCGGCGGCAAGCTCGGCAGTGGAATCATCGGCGAGAACAGGCGTAGCTAGCGCGCAAGCGAGCGCGGCAATCAAAAGGCGCATGAAAAGGCTCCATCCCGAATAGGGGGAGAGCCTAGCACGGTTCACGAATACTTCCGGTCTTCCCACCAGGGGAAGAACGGCGGCATGTCTGTGGAAACGGCTTGCGGGAATTTCGCGGGGCGCTTTTCGAGGAAGCTCATGACGCCTTCCTTCACATCCGCCGAACTGCCGCGCGAATAGATGCCGCGCGAATCCACCTTGTGCGCTTCCATCGGATGATCGAGCGCGGACAGACGCCACATCATCTGGCGGATCAGCGCGGTGGAAACCGGCGCTGCGTTGTCGCGAATTTCCGCCGCCAGCTTGTGGGCATGCGGCATGAGCTGGTCGTGCTTATAGATACCACTGATGAGGCGGCCGCGCAGCGCTTCCTCGGCGTCGAAGATGCGCCCGGTATAAGACCATTCAAGCGCCTGGCTGATGCCCACGATGCGCGGCAAAAACCAGCTTGAGCACGCCTCCGGCACGATGCCGCGCTTGGAGAAGACAAAGCCGAATTTCGCCTGGTCGGATGCGATGCGGATATCGGCGGCAAGCTGCATGGTGACGCCGACGCCCACCGCCGGACCGTTCACCGCGCAGATGATGGGCTTGAGACATTCGAACATCGCCAGCGTGACGCGGCCGCCGCCATCGCGGATGCGTTCGTCGCTCCAGTCAATCGCCTCACCGCTGCCGGCCTGACGATCCGGGCGGTCGGTGCGCTTGTTGTAATCGAAAGTGGCCGCGCCCTGGCTGAGATCGGCGCCGGCACAGAAGGCGCGGCCGGAGCCGGTGAGGATGATGACGCGCACATCATCGTCGGCGCTGGCTTTGCCGAACACCTCGATCATCTCGTTCATCATGGTGCCGGTGAAGGCGTTGAGCTTTTCCGGGCGGTGCAGCGTGAGCGTGAGGATATTGTCTTTCACCTCCGCCAGTATTTCCTTGTAGGGGCCGTAAGTCATGGGCGTTCTCCGGTTGCGAAAGCGGGCCGCGCGTCAGCTTTTCTTGCTTGCGAAGTAGCGCGTCAGCGGCGTGAAGGTGAGGCCTTGCACGATGATCGAGAAAGCGACGACCGTGTAGGTTATAGAGATAAGTAGTGAGCGCTCCGCGCCGGCGGGCAGCGACAAGGCCAGCGCCAGCGACAATGCGCCGTGCAATCCGCCCCAGCCCATGATGGTGGTGGCGCCGCGTTCGCTGCGGCGAAACAGAACGCCCCATGGCAGCACGACGAGAAAGCGCGTCAGCACCACCAGCGGAATGGCGGCCAGCACGAGGCCAAGTTGATGCCCGTAGAACGGCACCGCCAGCAATTCCACGCCGAGCAGCAGGAAGAGAAGTGCGTTGAGGATTTCATCGACCAGATGCCAGAAGCCTTTGAGATAGGCTTCGGTCTTGCCTTCCATCGCTTTCTTGGCGCGCTCGCCGCCGAACAACATGCCGGCGCCGACAACAGCGATGGCGCCGGAAAGGCCCAGCGCCTGCGCGCCGGCATAGGCCACCATCGCCAGAGCGATGGTCATGGCGGTTTCCACGGCGAACTCGTCCATCGTTTCCATGGCACGAATGGTGAGCCATGCGGCACCCATGCCGAAGATCAAACCGCCCAAGGCTTCGATCAGAACCGTGGCGATGGATTGCACAGCGGAGACTTCGCCAGTGCCGGCGGCCAGCGCCAGCAATGCCGCGAAGGCGACGATGCCGACGCCATCGTTGAACAGTGCTTCACCTTCGAGGATCACCTGCAGCGTTTTGGAAAGTTCGCCGTGCTTGACGGTGGCGATGACGGCGATGGGATCGGTGGGGCTGATCAGCGCGCCGAACACCAGCGCCCAGTTCAGCGTCAGCGGCAGGCCCAGCATTTTGGCGATAAAGAAGATGCCGGTGCCGACCACCGCGATGTTGGCGGCGACGCCCAGCGTGGACAGAACGGTAACGGAGACCCAGCGCTGGCGCATGGCGGTGAGATCCACTTGCATGGCGCCCGCGAACAGCAGGAAGGCCAGCATGTAACCCACCACCGTCTGCGCGAAATCGATATGGGTGATGGTATCGACCAGATTCTGAATCACACCGACATGCAGAAGCTCCAGCGCGAACAGCAGCAGCGCGCCGGCAATGCCGGCAAACATCATGGCCACGCCGTTGGGCAAGCGCAGCGTCTTCACATTGAACCAGCCGACAAGCGCCACCAGCGTCATCAATCCGGCGGTGAGTTGGAAGGGGGTCAATTCTCGGCACCCGTTGGAATCGGCGGCAGAATAACGGGCTGAAACGGCGTGTCGACTCTGCTCCGCTCTCCCCGCGAAGGGGAGAGCGGAAGCCGAGGTTTACGCAGCCTGTTTCACGGGAGCGAAGCGCGAATAGAAGGTTTCGTTCTTCGCCGCCATGTCGCGCAGGAGCTGATTGGGCTTGAAGCGGTCGCCGAATTTCGTGGCGAACTTTTCGCAGCGCTCAACGAACTTCTTGGCGCCCATCGTGTCGATGTAGCTGACGGTGCCACCAGTGAAAGGCGCGAAGCCCCAGCCCAGGATGGAACCGACATCGGCATCGCGCGGATCGGTGATGACGCCTTCCTCGAAACAGCGCGCCGCTTCCAGCGCCTGAATGGTGAGAAAGCGTTCTTCCATTTCCTTCACGTCGGCGTCCGTCTTCCACTTGGTCTTGTTGTAGCCGAACAGATCGGGCCAGATGCGCAGGCGTTTGCCCGCCGCATCGTAATCGTAGAAGCCCTTGCCGTTCTTGCGGCCAAGGCGTCCGTTCTTCTCCACGATCCATGCCAGCAGATCCTCGCCGGGATCGCTGGCGGTGTTGCCCAGATCCTTCTTGGTCTGGCGCGTCACTTTCAGCGCGGTGTCGATGCCGACCGAGTCCGTCACTTCCAGCGGCCCCATCGGCATGCCGGTCATGCGGCCGACATTCTCGATCATCGCCGGGCTGATGCCTTCCAGCAGCATCGCCATGCCTTCGCGCGTGTAAGTGCCAAAGCAGCGCGAGGTATAGAAGCCGCGTGAGTCATTCACTACGATCGGCGTCTTGCGGATTTTCTTGGCGAAATCGATGGCCACGGCCAGCGCGTGATCCTGCGTCTGCTTGCCCATGATGATTTCCACCAGCGGCATGCGTTCCACCGGCGAGAAGAAATGAATGCCGATGAACGCCTGCGGCCGGTCGCTAGCTTCGGCCAGCCCGGTGATCGGCAGCGTGGAGGTGTTGGAGGCGAACACCGCATCCTTCTTCAAAACCGCACACGCCTTCTTGGTGGCTTCGCCTTTCACCGCGCGATCCTCGAACACCGCTTCCACCACCAGATCGACGTTCTTCAGGTCGCCGAAATCGGCAGTGGGGTGCACGCGCGAAAGAATATCCGCTTTCTTTTCCGGCGAGGATTTGCCGCGTGAGATCAGCTTGTCGAGAATGCCGGCAACGTGATCCTTGCCTGCGTTGGCTTTCTCTATTGTTGTATCGACCAGCACCACGTCGATGCCCGACAGCGCCGAGACATAAGCAATGCCGCCGCCCATCACGCCGGCACCCAGCACGCCAAGCGTTTTCACATCGGTCGGCTGTTCGCTGTGCGGGCGGCGCGCGCCTTTGCCAAGTTCCTGCATGGAAAGGAACAGGGTGCGGATCATGTTGCGGCTTTCCGGGCGGCCGAGAAGCTTCACGAAGTACGTCGCTTCGATGCGCAGCGCCTGATCGATCGGCACCTGCAAGCCTTCATAGACGCAATCCATGATGTAGATCTGCGCGGGATAATTGTCGTAGCTCTCCTTGCGCAGCATGGCGTTGCCCATGGTGAACACCTGTGCGCCGCCCGGCGTGTAAGGCCCGCCGCCGGGAATTTTGAAATCCTTCTGATCCCACGGCTGCACCGAAACCGGCGTCGCTTTCATCCAGCGCTTGCATTCGGCAACCGGATCGTTCGACACGGTGTGCATGAACTTCATGCCGACAGCGGCCTGCGGATTGACGGTCTGGCCTTGCAAAATCATCGGCAATGCCGCCATCGCGCCCATCAGGCGCGGCAAGCGTTGCGTGCCGCCGCCGCCGGGCAGCAATCCCACTTTCGCTTCCGGCAAACCCAACTGAATTTTCGGATTGTCCAGCACGGCGCGGTAGTGACACGCCAGCGTCACTTCGAGCCCGCCGCCCAGCGCCAAACCATTGATCGCAGCCGCCACCGGCTTGCCGCAGGTTTCCAGCTTGCGCAGCGATTTGTGAAACTGCATTACGCCATTGAAGCGCGCGGCAATCGCATCCTGCGGCGACGCGGATTTGCCGCCGCTGGAGGCATTGCCTTCCATCTCATCCAGCGCAGCACCGGCGCAGAAGCCGGTGGTTTTGCCCGATGTGATAATGAGGCCCTTGATGGTGGCGTCGCTCGCCACCTTGTCGGCCACGCTCATCAGTTCGGCGATCACCGAACCCGTCAGCACGTTCATGGTGCGGCCGGGCACATCCCACGCAATGGTGACGATGCCGTCGGCGTCCTGATCCCATTTGAAATTCTTGAGTTCCATGTTCGTGGCTCCTCAGACGCGTTCGATGATGGTGGCGGTGCCCATGCCGGCGCCAACGCAGAGCGTGACCAATGCGGTGTTCAGATCGCGGCGTTCCATCTCGTCCAGCACCGTGCCCAATATCATCGCGCCGGTGGCGCCCAGTGGGTGGCCCATCGCAATCGCGCCGCCGTTCACGTTGATCTTGTCGTGATTGATGTTCAGCACCTTCATGTAGCGCAGCACCACCGACGCGAAAGCTTCGTTGAGTTCGTAAAGGTCGATATCATCCACCTTCATGCCGCAGCGTTTCAGTACCTTTTCCGTCACCAGCGCGGGGCCGGTGAGCATGATGCAGGGCTCCGAACCGATGGAGGCAAAACCGCGAATACGTGCCCGCGGCTTCAGGCCTTGTGCCGCACCCGCTTCCTTGGTGCCGAGCAGCACGGCAGCGGCACCATCCACGATGCCGGAAGAATTGCCGGCGTGATGCACATGGTTCAGCGCTTCCACTTCCGGATAGCGCTGGATGGCGACGGAATCGAAGCCCATCGCGCCCATTTGCGTGAAGGCGGGATTGAGTGACGCCAGCGACTGCATGGTGGTATCGGGACGCATATGTTCATCGTGATCCAGCACCGTCTGGCCGATCACGTCATGCACCGGCACGACGGAGTTCTTGAACCAGCCGTTCTTCCAGGCGTTGGCAGCGCGCTTCTGGCTTTCCACCGCAAACGCATCCACGTCATCGCGGCTGAAACCATCGCGCGTGGCGATGAGATCGGCGCCAATGCCCTGCGGCACGAAATAAGCTTTCAGCGCGATGGAGGGATCAACCGGCCATGCGCCGCCCGATGCACCCATGCCCACGCGGCTCATGCTTTCCACGCCACCGCCGATGGTCATGTCCGACTGGCCACTCATCACCTGTCCCGCCGCCATGTTGCAGGCTTCAAGACCGGACGAGCAGAAGCGGTTGATCTGCACGCCGGGAACGTTCTCGGCATAGTCGGCTTTCAGCACCGCGATGCGCGCGATGTCGCTGCCCTGTTCGCCCACGGGATCGACGCAACCGAGAATGACGTCATCGAGCTTGGACGTATCCAGCTTGTTGCGGTCGCGAATCGCTTGCAGCGTTTGCGTGGCAAGCTCCAGCGCCGTGGTGGCGTGAAGGCTGCCGTCCTTCTTGCCTTTGCCGCGCGGTGTGCGCACGGCGTCGTAAATGTAGCAATCGGTCATGGCGTTTCTCCTCGTTCGAATTCAGTCTTCGGCGGGCATCAGCCCATAGCCGGTAATCTGCACGCGGTTTGTGGCGCTGCGCTCATGCGCGTGGCGCTCGCTGAGTTTGCTTTCGATCATCTCAAGGCCGAGCCTCAGTTCGGCGGCGGAGTCTTCGATGTCTTTCTTCTGGCGTTCGAGGGCCGCGATGCGCTCTGCGAATTTCTTGCGGGCGTGCTGAAGCTGCGTAATGCCGCCGTCGCCGCTGTCGTAAAGATCCAGAATGTCCTTGATCTCGGCGAGCGCGAAGCCGACGCGGCGGCCGCGCAGAATAAGCGTGAGGCGGGCGCGGTCGCGGCCGGAATAGATGCGGGTGGCGCCGCGCCGTTCCGGCGCGATCAGGCCTTCGTCTTCATAGTGGCGCAGCGTGCGGGCAGTGATGCCCAGCGCTTTGGTCAGTTCACGGATGGAAAAGGTCCGGCCCGTCATGGCCCGGACTCCTAGGCAAAGTTTACGTTTACGTCAACGTGAGGTCCGCGAATTACGGGCAAACACCGGCATTCTTCAAATAGGCCAGAGGTTTGGCGAGGGAGGGATCGTCTGCGTTGCAGGCTCCCGCGACAGCGGCTTTCGCTTCCGTGGGGCGGCGCTGCGCGGCCAACGTCACCGCCAGCATCACGCGGATGTCGGGCTCGAATTGCGGCGGTAGTTCGGATTGCGTGGCCTTCATCCGCGCCAGCGCCACCTGCAACTGTGCTTGCACATCGGGAATGTCGTGCACATCCAGAAAATGCATGGCGCGGAAGAACCGCGCGCGCGGATCGTTGGGATAGCGCGCCGCCAGATCGGCCGATTGCGCGATGGCCTGATCCACCGTTTGCGGCAGCGCCGAATCCGGGATGAGGCCGGGATCGTTTGCGGCGTGCGCGCCGAAGTTTTGCGCCACCAGCAGGAACATGGCGGTGGAGGCCGCCAGCATCGCGCCTGCAATGACGCCCACCACACCACCGAAAGCAGGGCGTTCGTCGCCCTCTTCCCACACGATCATCAGGATAAAGCCGATGGCGACGCCGGTGAGCGCGCCGCCGATATGCGCGTTGTAATCGACGTTGCCGCCGGTGGAGATCAGCGCGGGAAGCAGCGAAGGGATCAGCAACCGCAGCGACACAATGCGAAGGCGCTTGCTGATGGCGGCGGCCGCATCGTGAAAGCTGCAAACGAAGGTGGCGGAAAGCAGCGCCATCAAGCCGCCCGATGCGCCGACGGAAACCAAATTGGCGGGATTGAGCAGCATTGAGGCGAGCGCGCCGCCCAGCGCACCGAACACGAATGTCGCCGCGTACCAGCCGCGGCCGATGAGCGGTTCCAGCAGCCAGCCGACCAGCAAGAATACGACGCCGTTGCCGATGATATGGGTGAGGCTGCCGTGCAGCAGCGGTGCGGTGAACAGACGCCACCATTCGCCCGCGCCCAAAACCAGATCGCGATCGACGCCGCCCACCGTGACCAGCGAGCGGTGATCGAGCGCCATGCCGGGCCCGATGCCCAGCGCGAAATGCACTTCGCCCGCGAAAACGGCCGACAGCAAGGCGAGAATGGCGAGGCTGACGAAGGGGATGCGCGCAAGCCGGGATGCGGGCGCCGTGTTGGGCGCGATTGCGGCTTGCGGCGCACGCGCAAAAGCCGGCGCGGGTGCTGCCACCGGTGCAAGTCCGCGCTTTCCGAAGGAAGATGCCGGCCCCATAGGGGGCAGATTAATAAGGTCGCGATTGACCAATCGTGAACCGCAAAACAAAACGGCCGGCGCGCAGGGGAGCCAAATTCCGGCAGCACCGCGACGCGAGCGGCCGGAAGTGCTAGATTTTCGGTAAATTGGAGGCATCCATGCGCAAATGGTCCGGTCTGGCGGCAATGTGCTTTCTTGCTAGTTCCGCGCTCGCGGCAAGCGCGCCGCCGCCCGATCTGATGCAGGCGCGCGCCGGATTATCCGCCGCGCTCAAGGCGAACGATCCGGAGCGCATCGCGACATATATCTATTTCCCCTTGGCCGATGTGGGCGGTTTCGGATCGAGCACAATCTCGCGCGCGCAATTCCTGAACGCATGGAAGAAAAAGGACTACGACGTCTTCACCGGCGTTTATGACAAACCCGGCAATGGATCGCAGACGCCGGGATGTTTCTTCAACGATCCGCTGACGCCGGACAGCCGCGCGCCGGCCGGCACCTCATGGTCGTTCGGCTGCAACGACGATATCTATCATTTCCGCAAGAAGAACGGACGCTGGCTTCTGACCGAAGTGGAAAATATCGGCGAGTGAACCCGCGGGCGGATTCACTCGCACAACATTTCAGGCGCACAACATTTCAGGCGGCGGCGCGGACGGGTTCGCTTTCGCGCGCCAGGTTTTCGGCGGCGAAATCCCAGTTCAGCAACTTGGCCAGCACTTCTTCCAGATATTTGGGACGCGCGTTCTGGTAATCCAGATAATAGGCATGTTCCCACACATCCACGGTGAGAATGGCGTTGGTGCCGTTGGCCATGGGGTTTTCGGCGTTGGGCGTTTTCTCGACGGAAAGCTTGCCGCCTTTCGACACGATCCAGGCCCAGCCGGAACCGAATTGCGTTTTTCCGGCTTCGGCCAGTTGTTCGATCAGCTTGTCGGCACCGCCGAAGTCGCGCTCGATGGCGCCTTTCAGATCGCCGCTCGCGCTGCCGGGTTTCGGCGCCAAGCTGCGCCAATAAAAATCATGGTTCCAGACCTGCGCGGCGTTGTTGAAGATTTTCTGATCGTCGCCGGATTTGCCGTGCGTAGCGCGGACGATTTCTTCCAGCTTCATGTCGGCGAACTTGGTGCCGTCCACCAGCTTGTTCAGCGTCTCGACGTAAGTCTTGTGATGCTTGCCGTAGTGGAAGCCGATGGTCTTGGCGCTGATGGTGGGCGCCAGAGCATCTTCGGCCCAAGGTAGCGGAGAAAGCGTGAAAGGTGCGGACATGGCAAAAACTCCGGTTGAAGAATGGCGAGCGCGCACCGCGAACGCGAATTTGTTATCGCGAAGCCGCTTGTCGCGGTCGGGGGTCAACGATGCGCGCCTAATGAGTCAAATCCGTAACGGCCAATAAGTTCCCCGAAAAGAGGGTTTCAACCCATTAAGCCTTCTTTTTTGGCCCAATCGAGCCCCTTGGCGAGGCCGCGCTCGAAACGGTTGAACATCTCGTCGATTTCGCCTTCCGTGATGATGAGCGGCGGGCACAGCGCGATACGGTCACCGATCAGCGGGCGGGTGATGACGCCTTCATGCTCCGCGAATTTGGAAATCGTCGCGGCCACAGCGCGGGTGTGATCGAACGGCTTTTTTGTTTTCTTGTCGGCCACAAGTTCGATGGCGCCGATGAGGCCAACGCCGTTTGCGTCCGCCACCATCGGATGCTCTTCCAGCTTTTTCAGGCGGGCGAGGAAGTGCGGGCCGATCTTGCGGACGTGGCCCACGATGTCGCGGCTCTGATAAATCTCGATCGTCTTCAACGCGACGGCGGCGGCGACGGGATGGCCGGTGTAGGTGTAACCGTGGCCGAAGGTGCCGAGCTTGCCGGATTCCGCTTCAATGATGTCACACAGTTGCGGCGATACCATCACCGCCGAGATCGGCAAGTACGCGGATGACAGCGCCTTCGCCACCGTCATGGTGTCGGGCTGCATTTTGTAGGTTTCCGCGCCGAACCAGTTGCCGGTGCGGCCGAAGCCGGTGATCACTTCGTCGGCGATCAGCGCGATATCGTATTTCGCAAGCACCTTCTGGATCGCGGCGAAATAACCTTTGGGTGGCAGGATCACGCCGCCGGCACCTTGCAGCGGTTCGCAGATCATCGCCGCAATCGTGTCGGCGCCTTCGCGTTCGATCAGCGCTTCCAGGTTGGCGGCCATGCGGGCGGAGAAATCTTCCTCGCTCTCGCCGGCTTCCGCGCCGCGATAATAGTGTGGGCAATCGGTGAACTTCACGAAATCGAACGGCAGGCCGAAGCCTGTGTGCGTGGCCGGTAACCCGGTGAGGCTGGCCGCCGCCATGGTGACGCCGTGATACCCTTTGTTGCGGCTGATGATCTTCTTGCGCTGCGGCTTGCCCAGTGCGTGGTTGATGTACCAGAACAGTTTGATCTGCGTGTCGTTGGCTTCCGAGCCCGAATTGGCGAAGAAAGTTTTGCCAACGGGAAACGGCGCGACCTCTTTCAGCTTTTCGGCCAGCGCGATGGCGGGCTCGTTGCTGCGGCCGGCGAACAAATGGCCGTAAGCCAGCTTGCGCATTTGTTCGGTGGCGGCTTCGACCAGCGCTTCCTCGCCCCAGCCAAGCCCGGTGCACCAAAGCCCGCTCATGCCTTCGATGTAATCCTTGCCATGATCGTCATAGACGAACACGCCCTTGCCGCGCTCGAAAATCACCGGCCCGGTTTCGCGATGCTTCACCAGATTGGTGAAAGGGTGCAGCACGGCTTCGACATCGCGCGTCTGGGAATTGGAAAGGGGCATGGTGTTAAGCCTTGATGTTTTGTGTGACTTCGGGCTGCCGGAGGCCAACCTCAGTAAATACCGGCTTATACTCTGTTCCAGTTCTCCAAAGGTAGGCTGGGTACGCTCTTGAAATCCGCCGTGTTGTCCGTAACGAGCACGGCGCCGATGCTGATGGCATGCGCCGCGATCAGGCGGTCGTAATCCCTGCCTCTCGTCCAACCAACCTGCGCAATGACGCGGCCATAGGCTTGCGCAGCCGCGGCATCGAAGGCAACGACGGGCATTCGCTTCAAAAGAACATCGAGCCGTTCGCGCCTGAGATCTGCCTGATGCGTTGTCTGGAGCAGACCGCGTTGCAATTCCGCGAGGCTAAGTGCCGACAGCATGATCGCGCCATCATGCTGCGCGAACTTCCGCAGGACTGGTGCCGCGCCGTCGCGCGCGTGAATGACGATATTGGTATCGACGAGAAAAATCACGCGGCGGTCAATCGTCCAGAGTCGTTCGAGTTTCTATGCGCTCCAGCTTTTCGACCTCGTCCGGGACAGGCATCCGCCGCAGAATTTCCACCGCTTCCTTGAGGCCGCCACGAGGCACCGGATAGATGGTGATCACATCGCCCGTTCGCTTGATCTCCAACTCCGCATCCGTGTCGGCAAACGCGATGTCCGCGGGAATGCGAACCGCCTGGCTGTTTCCGGATTTGAACGCGCGCGTACGTGCCATAATCCAGCAATATTGGGCCGAAATTCCATATCCGTCAATACATGTATATACATATAGAATTCAACAACAGAACCAACGTCTTACTGCTTCACAATCTCCACGCGCCGGTTCTGCGCGCGGCCCAGATCGGTGTCGTTGGAGGCGACCGGTTTTGTCTGGCCGAAGCCCTGCGCGGACAGGCGATCTGCCGCAATGCCGCCCGCAATAAGCGCGGCTTTCACCGCATCGGCGCGGCGCTTGCTGAGATCCAGGTTGTGCGCCGCCGTGCTGGTGGAATCGGTGTGGCCTTCGATGGTGATGTGCCAGCCGGGATTGGTTTTCAGCGCCTGCACCAACTCATCGACCGTGGGCTTGGCGTCGGCGCGCAGCGTGTCCTTGTCGCTGTCGAAATTGATGCCGTAAAGCCGCACGCGGCCTTCGTTGGCGAGGCTGGTGGCGACGACATTGCCGCTGGCGCCTTTGGGATTCCAATGCGGACACGAACCGACCTTGTCGCTGATCTTCTTCAGGTCCCAATCGCCGTCCCAGCTTGCGGAACCGTCGTTGCTCCACATGCCGTGGAATGTTTTGCCATCTGGCTTCAACACCATCACCGCGGGGCCGTGCGTTTCGCCTTTCTCGCCTTGCGTCCATGTCAGGCGCATGAGGCGTCCTTCAAGGCCGCCCTGCACCAAACCAAAGTCGTGTTCGTAACAGCCGCTCAGCTGCGCGCCGTCTTGCGCCAGATGGAAGTCGCCATATTGCGGGCTGGAATAAGTGCCGGACACGTTGGGCAGCGGCGTGTGCGTAAGTTGCGTGCCGAAAGCGCGGAAATTCATGATCTCTGCATAGTCCGCATCGCCGTTGTTGCTCTTGATCACAAGTTTCAGCCAGCGGCCCGCGAGCGGCTTGGCAACGTCAAAGCGCTGATTGTCGGCCTGCTTGAGGCTCACACTGTCGAGCAACGCATAGCCCGCGCCCACCGACTGGTCCGAAATGTAAACATCGACATTCTTCGCCGAACGGCCCTCGCCGTCGGCTGATGCGGTATCGAATTCCACCGCATGAATTTCCGAGCGCTCCGGCAGCGCGATCACGATTTCAAACGGGCCTTTTGCGCCCTTCTCCGTCGCCCAGCCGGTGGATGCGTTCTCGTCCAGCATCTGGATGGCGCGCCAGCCGCCGCCGTAATCCGAACTTGCGCTCTCAATCAGCGCACCGTTGGCGAAGGCCCCGACATCCATATCGCTGGAAGGCTTGGCAACATCGGCTGCAAACGCAGCGGAAATGGCAAACAGGAACGCGGTGGCGATTGCGGCGATTTTCATGAGCCCCCCGAAGGCATCAGCAGAAACGCGAAAGATAGACCGAACTCAGCAGATATTCCCTGAACGCAAAATGAACCCGCCAGTTCTGGCGGCATCGGCGCGATGCCGCCAGATTGGCGATGGTTATTTCACGCCGGCAGGCGCGGTGACGTTGGAATAGTTGAACGTCATGGAGATCGCCTGGCTGCCGGGATTGGTATTGATATGCGCCTCGCTCTTGAGCGGCAGGTTGCGGCTGTTGGAAATCCAGCTCTTAGTATCCACGCTGGAGCCGTCCTGCTGCGCGTCATGCGCGGTATAGATGGTGGCCGCTTCGCCGCCCACGCTTTCCTGGCCGGCTTTCTTGCAGCTCATGCTGCCGTTTTTCATGCTCGCCTGTATCTGCTGCGCCAGTTGCTGCGAGTTGATCGGCATCACGCTCCATTTGCCGTTCACCTGCGTATATAGCTTGGTCAGCATGTAAACCGTCTTGCCCTGCATGGGCTGTCCGCCGGCCTGCGTGATCGTCATGTTGCCGCTGTAGGGCGTGTTGGATTGCTTGATGGAGGCCGAAACGATGGCGGCGCAATCGTCGGCAAAGGCGGGCGCGGCAAGGCCCAAAACAACAAGCGCGGCGGCGGGCAGGACTGAACGCATGGTGGGTCGTCTCCTCGATTGAGGGGGGAACCTATCCTGGACGGGAGCCCGCTTCCACCCACCCCAATGCGGCGCTAAGCCCGTGAAAATTGCGGAAAATCCGGCGCGGCCCGCGTTGCCGCGCTGATGCGCCGTTCCTATGATGGGGCCAAGAATAGAAGTGCGGGCGGGGACGAGGATGCAAGGGTTGATGCAGGACTGGCCGTTGCTGGTCCACAAAATCATCGATCATGCCGCGCGTTACCATGGCGGCCGCGAGATCGTGACCCGCACCGTCGAAGGGCCGATCGAGCGCACCAACTATGCCCAGATCGCGCAGCGCGCGCGGCGCGGCGCCAAGGCGCTGAAGAAGGTGGGCATCCGCAAAGGCGACCGCGTGGCCACGCTGGGCTGGAACACCAGCCGCCATCTGGAAACCTGGTACGCCATCGCTGGGCTTGGCGCGATTTATCACACGCTGAACCCGCGGCTGTTTCCCGATCAGATCGCCTGGATCGCCAATCACGCCGGCGACCGCGCGATCTTTTTCGACGCCTGCTTTCTGCCCATCGTGGAGCAGATCGCGCCCAAACTGAAAAATATGAAGCACTATATCGTGCTGACGGATCGCGCGAATTTGCCCAAGTCGAAGATCAAGGGCCTGATCGCCTACGAAGACTTCATTGCCAAGGTCGATGACAAATTCGAATGGGCGGAACTGAACGAAAACGAAGCCTGCGGGCTTTGCTACACATCGGGCACCACCGGCAATCCCAAAGGCGTTCTCTATAGCCACCGCTCCAACACGCTGCTGTCTCTGCTCGCGGGCCAAGGCGGCGCCATGGCGCTGCGGCCGGAAGATGTGGTGCTGCCCGTGGTGCCGATGTTTCACGCCAACGCCTGGGGACTGGCGTTCCTGGCGCCGATGCTGGGCGCCAAGCTGGTGATGCCGGGACCGAAGCTGGACGGCGCCAGCGTCTACGAAATGCTGGAAAGCGAAAAGGTGACGATGACGGCGGCGGTGCCGACCGTGTGGCTGATGCTGCTGCAATATCTGGAAGCCAACAATCTGAAACTTTCCACGCTGAAGCGCGTGCTGATCGGCGGCTCGGCCTGCCCGCGCGCCATGATCGAGACATTCCAGGTGAAGTACGGCGTGGACGTTACACACGCCTGGGGCATGACCGAAATGAGCCCGCTTGGCACCATGAGCCACCTGAAACCCGGCATGGAAAAGCTGCCGCTGGAAAAACAGCTCGATTACAAATCCAAGCAGGGCATCGCGATGTTCGGGGTGGAAATGAAAATCACCGACGACCGCGACAAGCCCATGCCGGAAGATGGCAAAGCCTTCGGGCGGCTAAAGGTTCGCGGGCCCGCGATTGCCAAAGGTTATTTCAAAGGTGAAGGCAAGACCGCATTCGACAAGGACGGCTGGTTCGATACCGGCGACGTGGCGACGATCGATCCCGAAGGCTACATGACCATCGTTGACCGTTCCAAAGACGTGATCAAATCGGGCGGCGAATGGATTTCCTCCATCGACATTGAAAACTTCGCGGTGGGCCACCCCGCCGTGGCCGAAGCCGCGGTTATCGGCATACCGCATCCCAAATGGGACGAGCGTCCGCTGCTGATCGTTGTGCTGAAGGCGGGAAAGAGCGCGACGCGCGGGGAAATTCTGAAATATCTCGAAGGCAAAATCGCCAAATGGTGGATGCCGGACGATGTGATTTTCGTGGATGAAATCCCGCACACCGCCACGGGCAAGATTCAGAAAATGGTTCTGCGCGAACGTCATGGGCAGCATCGCCTTCCGGCTGCCGCCGAATAGAGACAAGGCATGCGCGTTCTTCCCATCCTCGGAAAACTGGCATTCGCAACCTTTCTGGTGGCGCTGGCCATCGGCATCGTGTCGGCGGCCGGTACACGGCTGGGCGTGTGGGATTATCACATCGGCCTTATGGCCATGTTTCCCTGGTGCGTGTTTGTGGCGCTTGGCGCGGTTGCGCTGGCGCTGGTGTGGATCGTCATTGCTGTCATCAAAGGCACCGGCGAGGGCGCGCGCTGGGCGATGAGCGCGCTGATCGGCGCTATCGTCTTGCTCTATACGCCACTCACCGCGATTTCCAACGCCAGCGGCATGCCACACATCCACGACATTACCACCGATATCGACTATCCGCCGCAGTTCGACACGCTGCTGCCGCTGCGGCAGGGTGCCGAAACGCCGCCAGACTATGACGGCGCGATCCGCGTGCGCGACAACGGTGTGCTTCACAGCACGTCTTATTTGCAGCGCAAATATTATGGTGACATCTATCCGCGCGGCATTCTGCTGCCGCCGACAAAAGTTTTCTGGCGCGCGTTCCGCGCCGCCAAGGGGATGGGCTGGAATATCGTATCGTTCGATCCCAACACCGGGCGCATCGAAGCCACCGATACCAGCTTCTTCTTCGGCATTACCGACGACATCGTGATTCGCGTGAAACCGTCCGGCCAGGGCGCGCGCGTGGATGTGCGCTCCAAGAGCCGCATCAATCAGCCTGATCTCGGCCGCGACGCGCAAGGCATTCGCGATTTTTTCAAGCGCCTTGGGGCGATGTAACGCCTTCGCCGCGCACGACCGCGCCGTCTTTCATCACGAAACGAATCTGGCCGAGTGTATTGATGTCGCGCGTGGGATCGCCTTGCACCGCCACAAGATCGGCCAGCAAGCCCGGCGCGATCAATCCCAAATCGTCTTCCTTGCCGAGAATGCGCGCGTTGACGGCGGTGGCCGCATTCAGCGCTTCAGCCGGCGTCATGCCATAGCGCACCATCAACACGAGTTCGCGCGCATTCTCGCCGTGCGCGAACACGCCAACATCGCTGCCGCAACCGACGGTGACGCCTTCGCTGCGCGCAAGGCCAAAACCCTGCTCAGCCAGTTGCATCTGCGGTGTGGGAGGCCCTCCATCGGCATAACCGTGGAAATAGCGGCCGATCACTTCGGGCGCGGTGAGCGTGGGCAATAGCGCGATCTTGTTTGTCGCCATCAGCGCGAAGGTTTGCCGCGTGCCGCCATAGCCGTGTTCGATGGTATCGACGCCGGCAACCGCCGCGCGGCGCATGCCTTCGTCGCAGGTCGCGTGCGCGGAAACCGGGCGGCCAAGCGAATGAGCTGTCTCAACCAGCGCTTTCAATTCATCTTGTGAGAATGTCGCCACCGTTTCGCCGCCGGGCCCGGCGCGATAATCGGCATAGACCTTGATCCAGTCCGCGCCATGCGCCGCCTGATGGCGAACGGCGCGCACCACTTCATCGATGCCGCTGGCTTCTTCGGCACCTTGCGGCACGCAGCAGTCGGGGCGGAATTTGGCGCGGCCCGGGGCGTAAGATCCCGTCGCCACAATGGCGCGCGTCGCCACGAACAGGCGCGGCCCTTCGATAATGCCCTGCTCGATCGCGCGCTTGATGGCGACATCGGCATAGCCCGCGCCTTCGGTTCCCAGATCGCGCAGCGTGGTGAAACCGGCTTGCAGCGTGGCGCGCGCGTGTTGCGTGGCGCGAATGGTGCGAAGGGCTTCGGACTCTTTCAGAACCTGATCGTCCCACGGTGTCTGGTTGTAGGGATAGAGAAACAGATGCGAGTGCGCATCGATCAATCCGGGGATCAGCGTGGTATCGGGCAGTTCGATGACGATGGTGTTGTCGGGAAAGCCGATGCGCTCAGCCGGGCCAATGGCCGCAATCCGCGCGCCATCCACCAGCACGGCCAAGTTCTCGCGCGTGGTTTCGCCTTCGCCGGTCCATATGCGCGCGGGCTTGAGGAGAACCATCTGGCTGCTGGCTGTCATGCGTGGATGTTCCGCATTCGGCGGCGAAAATCAAACCGGAAGATAATGGCCATCGTGCGATTTCACGTGGCCTTCGTGTTCCAACTGGATCAAGTGTGCCAGAACCGAACGCGCGGCGGCGGGGTGCAGGCGTTTGTCCACATCGGCATACATCCGCGCCACCATTTGCGGAATCGTGGAGTGACCGTCGCGGATACAGGCCAGGATTTGCGCCTCGCGCTCCAGCCGGTGATCGATATAGGCCTGCACAAAAGCTTGCGGTTGCGTGATCGGCGCGCCGTGCGTGGGATAAAAGGTGCGGTCATCGCGCGGCAGAAGTTTGCGCAAGCTCGCCATATACGCCGTCATGTCGCCGTCGGGCGGCGCCACCACGGTTGTGGACCATCCCATCACATGGTCGCCAGTGAACAGTGCCTTCTCTTCGCGCAACGCAAAGCACATGTGGTTCGAGGTGTGTCCCGGCGTGAACACACATTCGAACGACCAGCCGTTGCCTTCGATGACGTCGCCGTCCTTCACGCGCACATCGGGCATGAATTCGCGGTCGCCGCCCTCCTCGATCTTCACGCCGAAATTCTCCTTGCCTGAGCCGTGCGGGCCGAAGGCATAGGTCTTGGCGCCCGACCATTCCTTCAACGGCTTCGCCGCCGGTGAATGATCGCTGTGGGTGTGTGTGACGAGAATATGCGTCACACGTTCGCCGTCCAGCGTGCGCTTCAGGGCCTCGACATGTTGCGGCAAATCGGGGCCGGGATCGATCACCGCCACATCGCCACCTGCTTCGCCGCCGCCGATCACATAAACGCCGGTGCCTTTGAAGGTGAAAGGGCTGGGATTGGGTGCCAGCATACGGCGGATGAGAGGCGAAACCCGCACCGGTTCATCATAAGGCGCATCGAAATTGCGGTTGAAGGGAATGGGCATGGCGAGCCGCCGAAACTGCCGCATCTGGATAGCAGACGGGTGGCCTGTTTGGAACGAAGCGGCCCGCTCGCGGGTTATAGCGATGGAGACGGGAGGGCCTTTATTCATGCGCAGAACGATCCTCATGGCGGCGGCGTCCGCGGCTTCTTTGGCTTTCATCGCCATGACCGCCATCGGCTATGCGCCCACGGCGGAAGCACAAACCGGCGCAACATCCACGATGGGCCAGTCGCAGGCTGTGGTCACCACCGGCGACTTCGTGAAGAAGGCCGCGATCAGCGACATGTTTGAGATTCAGGCGGCCCAGCTTGCGCAAAGCCAGAGCAAGAGTGCGGAGATCAAGGCGTTCGCAGCGCGCATGGTGCGCGACCACACCAAAAGTACCGCGGCGCTGAAGGCCATTCTGTCCACCACGAACCAGACCGGGCTGGCGCCTTCGGCTATCGACAGCGAACACATGACGATGTTGTCCGAACTCAAGACTGGGCGCGACTTCGACGAAACCTATGTGCATCAGCAGGTGATGGCGCACGAAGATGCGGTGGCGCTGTTCAAATCCTATTCCGCCAGCGGCGAAGATCCGCAGATCAAGAAGTTCGCTGCGCAGACGCTGCCCACAATCGAAGATCACCTCAGCATGATCCAGAAAATTTCGGCGGGGCTTGCCGGCGTCAAGTAAAGAGCGGCGCTATTTCGGCGTGTCCGCCGTTTGGCTTTCCGGCCCCTTGTCGCGCATGCGCTTGTGGCGGACGAAGGCGTGCGGGCGTGTGCGCCGGATCATGACCCGCACCATCACCGGCATGCGGTGAGCGAAACGCTCGAAGGCGTGGCTCAGCCATTCCAGCCGGTGCCGCGTATATTGCAGCGCGCGGCGCGCCATCTTGGAATGGGTGGTAAGCAGCGCCAAGCCCACCATCAGCGGCACCGCGCCGATCAGCGGAACCGGAATGGGCAGCGGCATGATGAGAAGGCCGACGATAATCAGCGCCCAAGCCGCAACAAGCCACAAAACTTTCTGCATCGAACTCCCACGGCGCGTGCTGCGCCGTACATCCGGAAAATGGTCGCGAAACCTCAAAAGGGCAATGGGGCGGTTTGACGGGCGCGCACGAACTTTTCTAACGTCCGCCCGCCACGCTAATCGGGAAGTGTTCATGAAACTCTACAACTCCATCGGTCCCAACCCGCGCGTGGTGCGGATGTTCATGGCGGAAAAGGGCATTGAGATGCCGGTTCAGGACGTGGACCTGATGAAGGGCGAGAACCGCGGCCCCGACCACCTCAAACGCAACCCGCACGGCCAGATGCCGGCGCTCGAATTGGACAACGGACATTACATTTCCGAGATCCTGCCCATCTGCGAATATCTGGAAGACACCCATCCCAAACCCGCGCTGATCGGCACCAACCCGGAAGAGAAAGCGCAGACGCGCATGTGGACGCGCCGCATTGACATCAACATCTTCGAGCCGATCCTGACCGGCTTCCGCTTCAGCCAGGGGCTGCCGCTGTTCAAAGACCGCATCTTCACTGCGCCCGAAGCGGCCGATGGCCTGAAGGCCATGGCGCAGAACCGGGTGACATGGCTGGACGGCCAGATCGCCGGCAAGGAATGGATCTGCGGCAACCGCTTTACGCTCGCCGACATCCACCTTTTCTGCGGTCTCGATTTCGGCGCACAGGTTGGCCAGCCACTCAATCCGCAGAACAAGAACATCGCGGCCTGGTTCGAACGCGTGAAAGCGCGGCCCAGCGCGCAAGCGTGACGCGCCCACTCATCTTCCGGCGATCGCAGTTCGGACGTCCTTAGCCGAGAGCATCCATGAATCACGAGCGTAACGCGCGCATGGCCAGAATTGTCTGGCTGCTGGCAGTCATCGTTTTGCTGACGCCAACGGCGGGGGCATGGGCCGTGAAGGAATATGCACTGCTGAGCGGATGCACCACAGGCCCGTTGCCGTGCACGCCCTTTCCGCTGGGCGCCTGGTTCGAAACATCTCTCGATGCGGCCTGGTTCATCACCATCATTGGGGCCCTTCCGCTGGCCGTCGCGATCGGCGCGGCCGCCATTGTTTCCGGCAGCGTCTGGCGTGCGGTTATCGGCGTGGGCATCGTTCCATTCGCCGCTTTGCTGCTGGCCGTCATTGCCGCGCTCAGCACGACGTCGTTTCCCGGATGTTCTGTGAACGAAGGCGGCGTTAAAGGATGCCTGCTCTGGGGCGCCGATCTAAACGGCACGTTTGCCGTCGCTACGGTGGCGCCGTGGCTATTGATCGTTTGGCCGTTTGTAGCGGCGCTGGCAACGCTGGGCTGCGCCATCGGCGCGCGCGCCGTGCGGCGGAAATACGCGGCGCCAGCTGTTCAGGCGTAAGCGCGATCGTCGATGGCGCGGATAATGCCCTTGATCGAACGGTAGAGATAGAAAACGAACGTGCCCAGCAGGATCAGGAAGCCAACGCCGATAAATACCGTGGCCGCGCCGAGGATGAACAGGACCAGCGTCATCCAGAACGTCTCGATGATGTTGGCATAGTGGCTTTCGTAAACCGTGCCGCGCGCATCGGCGCGTTTGATATAGGCGATGACCACGGCGGCAATCGCGGTGAGGCCATTGAAGAACGCCGCGAGCATCAGCGCGTAACCCAGGATCGTGGTGGTGCGCAGGGTTTCCTGCGATGGAAGGGCCGGCGTGGAGGTTTGTGTATCGGTCATGCTGCGATCCTTCAGACGGGCTTGTTTTCAAGCGCGTGCACAAGGCCGGTAACGGTGCGATAGAGATACCAGATGGTAAGGCCCAGCACGGCCAGGCCGACCACTGGCACAATCAGCAGATAGGCGGCGTTGAATTCCGCATTTTGCGTTTGCGCCATAATCGCGCCCACGCCGCCGAAGCCCGCAATGACCAGAACGAGCGCGATAACCGACAAGGCCACCAAGCCCAAAAACGCGACCCAGAAGACCTGAATGGCGTTGGCGAAGTGGCTTTCGTAAATCGTGCCGCGCGCGTCGCCGCGCATGATGTAGGCCAGCACCACGCCGATGATCGCGGTTACGCCATTCAGCAGGGCAGCCAGATAAAGAGCGTAAACCGCGATGGCGAAAAAGCGGACGCGATCCGTTTCGGGCGCTACCGCGTTGGAAGCCTGTGCGTCGCTCATGGCTCAACCCTCCCTGACCTCCACAAGATGTGGGAAGGATGGGGCCGCCTGTCAATCGGCGCGAAAAATCACAGCCTTTCGTAGGTAATCAGCGAGCCGTCCTTGCCGGTGGCGGTGAGCGCCGCCCATTCGCCGGAGGGCTGGTACCAGAGATCCAGCGAACGCGCGCCGCGCCAGGAAAAATGCTGCGCCTGCACCTTCGTGCCCGAAGCCAGCGCCACATCGGTGTTGCCCATGTCCGTGATCTTGGGGCTGATGAGCATGCCGTTCTCGGGATTGATCATCGCGCCCTTGAGTTCATCCTTGTTCCAGTGCGTGGCGGCAAGCGTGCTGCCCGGCGCGGTATAACGCTTGCCGGCGGAGCCTTCGACAGTGAGCGATGCGCCGTCGCGGCGCACAGTGCACCACGCGGCATCGCCGTTGTTGTCGGCCTTGGCATCGAGCGTTGTGAACTGGCCCGCTTTCCAGCTTTCGACGGCGTGATGCTTGTAGCGATAGACGGAAATGCCGACGAGCTTCACGGTCATCGCAACATCCACTGTGACGGTGAGATCGCCGGCCGGATCGCCGGAGAAGGCCAGCGTATGGGTGCCGATATTGTCGCCGTTGCGCATGACGCGGAACGACATGGCGTGCGCCGCCGCCGCGTCCGGCACGGCAAATGCGGAATTCATCCAAAGCGGCGACGCACAGGCCGCAAGGCCGGCGGTGCCGAAAAGCGTGCGGCGCGAAATATGAAGCGGGGTCATGAACTGTTCTCCCTCGCCCCTTTGACCACATCAATACGCTGGAAACCACATTCTGGATCAGCCGCTGAACCGCCGTCCCGCAGCCTTCGTATAGCCAGAGAATAGAGCGGAGAGATTGCATGAGCCTGATTGCAATGGCCGGCCGGCTGGCCGAGCAGGCCCCCCTGCCCGATGCCGTGCTGGCACTGGGGATGCGCCATCTGGTTGCCAAGCAGGCCCGCCTGCGCACGGTTTCCGACCAGGCGGCGGACGAGCAATTCGCCATACAGATGGAGGCTTTCCCGGTTGCGGATCACCCCGATCAAGCCAACGCGCAGCATTACGAAGTGCCCGCGGAATTTTTCGCGCACGCGCTTGGCGCGCGCAGGAAATATTCCTCCTGCCTTTATCCCAAAGGCACCGAGTCGCTGAACGAAGCTGAGGCGATTGCGCTTCTGGAGACGTGCGCCCATGCGCAACTGAGAGACGGGCAGGATGTTCTGGAGCTTGGCTGCGGCTGGGGTTCGCTGTCGCTGTGGATGGCGGAGCGCTATCCCCATTCGCACATTACGTCAGTTTCAAACTCCGCAAGCCAGCGCGAATATATCGAAAGCGAAGCACGCAAGCGCGGCTTTACCAATCTGCGTGTCATCACCGCGGACATGAACGAATTCCAGGCACCGGCGAAGTTCGACCGCATCGTCTCGGTGGAAATGTTCGAGCATATGGCGAACTGGCGCGCACTGCTTTCGCGCGTGAATGGCTGGCTGAAAGACGATGGCCGCCTTTTCATCCACATCTTCACACATGCCGGCGCGCCTTACCGCTTCGACTATCGCGACCAGGACGACTGGATCGCGCAGCATTTCTTCACCGGCGGGATCATGCCGAGCCACGGCCTGATCCGGCAATTTCCCGATCTATTTGAAGTGGAAGAAGAATGGCGCTGGAGCGGCGAACACTACGCGAAAACCGCGCGCGACTGGCTGAAGAACTACGACGATTCCATGCCGGCGATCATGCCGATTCTGCGCGAAACCTATGGCAACGATGCCTTCCTGTGGCAGCGGCGCTGGCGCATGTTCTTCCTGGCGGTGGAAACATTGTTCGGCTACGCGGGCGGCGACATCTGGGCAGTGAGCCACTATCGGCTGAAGAAGGCCTAGAATTTCAGAAGCTTAAAGCGCGATTCAAAACACGACGGCGCGAGTCCTTGAAGGACTCGCGCCGTGAATGCATGCCGGTACGGTTGTTACGCGAGTTGCTAGTGCGGGGCGGTGCTATCCTGCGGCGGGGTCTGGCTCTGGTCCTGCGAACCGGCCGTGGAGTCGCCGCTGCTCATGGAGCCGCTTGAAGTGTTGGCGGCATGATGATGATGCTTCTTGGGCTTCGCCGTCTGGTCGCCGCTCATCGCGCCGCCCTGCATGGAGCCGTTCTGACCCTGCATCGAATCGTTCTGACCGGACATTGAACCGTTCTGTTGCTGCATCGAGCCATTGGACATCGATCCGTTCTGATCCGACATCGAACCAGAATTTTGAGTCGATTGGTCCTGTGCATTTGCTGCACCTGCGAAGGCGAGAAGGCCCGCGACCGACGCCGCCATAGCGAGTGTTTTGGAAAATTTCATGATGATCTCCTGATTGGGCCCGCGCGGGCCGGTTCGCGAGGTATACGCGACGTGCGGCGCCTTCGTTACCGGGGCACGAATGTTTGAACGAACTTTATTTCTTCTCCATGCGGGAACGATTTTTCGGCTGCGACAAACGCCGTTGACCTCGGCACCCGCAATGGAGGATTGATCGGTTGTTTTTCGTCTGTCACAAATAACGCCGCATCCGGCGCGGGGCCATCGGTGAAGAGACAATACTTTCTGGCAGGGCTGGTGGTTGCCGCCGTCATTGCCCTTGCGGTCTTCGGGTATGTGCTTTTTTTCGGTGGTGACAGCACCAGCGACGCGCTGGCCGCGAACGCCGGCACGCAGGACGTAACGGTGTTGCCGGGCGACATAACGCTGGGTTCGCCCAAGGCGCCGGTTACGATGCTGGAATACGCCGCGCCGGCCTGCCCCGTTTGCGCCTATTTCAATCGCGAAAACTTCCCCACGATCAGGAAAGAGTACATCGACACCGGCAAGGTCTATTACATTTTCCGCGTATTCCCGCTGAGTTCGGTGGATCTTGCGGCGGAAGGAATTTTGCGCTGCCTTCCGAAAAACCAGTATCTGCAGTTCCTCGACACGCTGTTCCGCAATCAGGACAAGTGGGATCCGGACGGCCACGATATTCCCGACGTGCATGCCGCGCTGGTGAGCATGGCGCGGGTTGCCGGAATGGATGCGGCGCAGGCGGACAAGTGCATGGCCGATCCCGCCCAGCTTGCGCGCGCCAGCAAAGTCGGCGCCGACGCCAGCGCCCAATATGGCGTTCACGGGACGCCCACCTTTATCGTGAACGGGGAAATCCACGTCGGTCCTTCCACGATCGACGCGTGGCGCAAGCTGCTGGACGCCAAGCTGGCAAGGAAATAACGATCCCTCCGTGAACTGACAAATTGTTCGCGCGAACAGGTAAACGCGCGCTTTGTGATCTGCGCTATAAGAAATTGTCACTCGACATTCCAAATCGACGCGTAGAAGAGTAGTCGCGCGTGGGGGCATCACGCGGCTTCGAAAAGGAGAGCGACATGCCTCAATATGAAATCTGCTATCTCAAGGACGATGGAAGCTTCGCCGCCGCGGTATCGGCTTCCTGTAACAACGACAAGCAAGCCAAGATTCTCGCCCATGCCATGAAGCTCAACGCCACCCGCCGCATGGAGGTGTGGGACGGCGAGCGCCTGGTCTATGAGCGGCCGCAAAATCACGGCTGACCTGCCGCAGAAGTTGCGAACGCGCACGCGGCAATCGCAAAAAGCGAGTGTTAACGCGGGCGATGCGGCTTTTCGCAAATTCATGCTCGACTCCGCGCGCGAAACCGGGGAAAACTCCGGGGCGCGTGCGGGGGCATGAAGCGATGTGGAGAACACCATGCCCACCTACGAGATCCGCTACCTGAACAAAGAGAGCGCCATCGCCGCGAAATTCCGCGCCGCCTGCCGCGACGACATCGAGGCGAAAGCCCTTGCGCACGCCATTCACATCCAGATGGACGCGGCGCGCCAGATTGCGGTGTGGGACGGCCAGCGCCTGATTTTCACCAAGCCGCTGAACGGAACGGCGCAGACCGAAGACGCGCCGGTTTACGATCCGGCGAATATGGCGGCGTCGCTGGCGCCGGCGGCGAGCTAAGCCGGACCGCCCAAATCGGAACATCCTGTGTACTCGCGCGTTAAAAAGCGTGCGGGCGCGCCTGCGCGCGGGCGAACCATTCGCCACACAAGAGGGAGATTTCCGATGATCCGATTTGCACCGTTTGCGGCCACGGCCGTGTTTGCCGTGGCGCTACTGACGGCACCGGCCAATGCCGCGCCGGACACGCGCGGGCTTCTGGCGCATGCCGACGCCACCGTGACAGACCTGAAAGTCGACGCTGTGTTCGGCAGTGCCCGGCGCACCTTGCGCGATGCGCGCGCCATCCTGATCGTGCCCAGCCTTGTCAAAGGCGGCTTCATCTTCGGTGGCGAAGGCGGCAATGGCGTGCTGATGGCGCGCACGCGCCACGGCTGGAGCGATCCGGCCTTCTACACGTTGGCTTCGGCGTCGTTCGGCCTGCAGATCGGCCTGGAACAATCGCAGCTTGTGATGTTCATCATGAGCGATCGTGCGCTGCGCGGTATCGAGCAGGGCAAGGTCAAGTTGGGCGCCGGCGCGGGACTTACCATCGTGACGCTGGGTGCCGCAGCCGAAGGCGCCACGCCGGCGAACCTCGCGGGCGACATTATCGTCTGGTCGAAATCGAAAGGCGCTTATGGCGGCCTGACTCTGAACGGCTCCGTGGTCGCGCCCGATGAAGATACCAATGCGGCCTTCTACGGCCAGCCGACGCCGGTGTCGGCCATCCTTTCCGGCGACGCGCACAATCCGGAGGCAGCACCCTTGCGCGTCAATTTGAAAAACACCTGGTAGGAACGGCTAATCGCGCGCGGCGGCGATAATGGCGCCGCCGCGGCCATCCTGCACCAGCACGGCGGTTTTCAGGCCTGCGGGCGCCGGCGGCAATGCGAAGCTCGCGGCCTGCCCTTTCCATTCTCCCAAGAGCGAAAGCGAACGCACCACATTCTTGTGCGGGAGCGTAACGCCAGAATTTTCACCGCGCGCCACGGGCACCTGGATGATGCGCGGATCGTACCGCACCAGCCAGACCTGCGCCGTTTCCTGCGGCGCGCTTGCGCCAACGGCGATCTTGCCGTTGCCAAACGTAATGGCCGGACCGGGCGCGCGATGGCTTTGCGCGATCAAACGTTCGATATCGCCGCGCACATTGCCGACGGTATCGAGATGGCCATCGACCACCACCTGCGGCGTGAAGGATGCCGCGTGACCGAGCGGGCCTTCATAGTCGCGCTGGCGCGCTGTGAAGGCTGGTTGGGCGAATGTGTCTTTCCAGCCGAGATAATCCCAATAGGTGACGCCGAAGCTGAGCGCCAGCACATCGGGCCGGTCGGCCAGCGCGCGCAGATTGTCGTTCGCCGGAGGGCAGGATGAGCAGCCCTGGCTGGTGAAAAGCTCCACCACTGTGGGTTGCGCCGCCGTTGCAGCCTGCGCGGCGGGAGCCGCCAGCGCCCCGCACAAGGCCATGCCGTAAAACGCGTGTTTCGCCATTCGAGACATGAGCAACCTCTCGCAATCGTGCCGAATCATCTTCGCCGGGAGCGGCCCTTTCGTTACGCGCTTTACCGTGATGGGCGGACGCCGATATCAACCTTTACAGCGAAAAAACCGCCGCCGCGTGAACCGCGCGCGCCGGAATTGTATTATGCAGCGTCCGACTCAGGCGCGCGTCAAACGATGCGCGCCATCTGGGATGAAGGCAGGGGGAAACGGTGCGCCATAGCTTGCGTGTGGCCCGGCGGCTGGTCATTTTCGCGGTTCGGATTGCGGACGCTTTCGATCTGGCGCGCGCCGGGCGCGGCAGGCGTAAAGCGAAAACATTTGCCATTCCCCAAATCTTCAAAAGCGCGTTGCCCAGGGCTTTGCGTGTGGAAACCAAACGCGCGGGCGCCGTCATGTACCGCCCGATGCCCAAGCGCGCCGCCGCGTCCGCCGCGCGCACAGTGCATGGCAACCGCACGCCAAATTGGCGCCGCGAAGGCGTGCGGCCGTTTTCCCATGAGCGCGCCGCCAGCAGCCCGCGCGGCATGCGCCGGCTGGTGTCGCGCACCATGCGCTTCGGCGAAACGCTGTGGCGCAAGCCGATGCAGCGCACCGGTCACGCCTATTAGTCACGCCTATTTCAGGTAAGTGCCGAACCAGCCGATGATACGGGCGCGCAGGTCTTCCAGATCGCCCGGCTTGTGGAAATGGTGGCCCTCGCCGGCATAGATATAAAGCCGCACCGGCGTGCCAAGTGCTTTCAACGCGTGCCAATATTCCAACGATTGCGGCGCGGGACATTCCACATCGCGCTCGCCGACATAGAGCAGCGTGGGCGTCTTGGCCTGCTTGATGAATTCGATAGGTGCTGCCGCGCGATAGACCGCCGGATCGTCATAGACCGAAGCGCCGAAGAACGGGATCATCCATTGATCGATGCCGTTCTGGCCGTAATAGCTCGTCCAGTCGGCAATGCCGGCACCCGCGACAATCGCCTTGAAGCGGCGCGTCTGCGTGTTGGCCCACATCGCCATCCAGCCGCCGTACGAATGGCCATAAAGACCGAGGCGCGCGTCATCCACGGGCGCAATCTTCTCCACCGCATCGATGCCGGCCAGCATGTCGCGCAGATCGCCACGCCCGAAATCTTTGATGTTGGCGCGGGTGAACGCTTCGCCCTGCCCATAGGAGCCGCGATCGTTGGGATAGAAGATGTAATAGCCGCGACTGATAAGGTCGTAAGTGAAATCGAAGTTGGTGCCATACTGCCCGCCGGCCGCAATATAGCGCGGACCCGATGCGGCGCTTGGCCCGCCATGCACAATCGTGACCATCGGATATTTCCGGCCCGGCGCCACCTGCTTCGGCCCGATCAGCCAGCCCTGCACGTTGTAGCCTTCATTCTTCCAGTGAATGCTTTGCGCCGAGACGTTGGCGGCAAGGGCTGCGTTCGCATTCGTCACCGGCGCGAGGAGAGGCAATTTCCCGATGGCGATTTCCTGCGCGTGCGCGAAATCTTCGGTAACGGTCGTGGCAATCGCGCCATCGGCGCTGAACACGATGCTGCCATCGAAGCGCTGCGCCTTCGTTGAAACCGGCGCGGACCATAAGGTTCGTTCTGTCTTCGCCGCGGGATCGACGGCCACCGCTGCCGCGCGGTCGCCGATCAGCGCGGACGCAACCAGCGTGTTTCCCGCCCAGGCGACGCCATCGAACGTGCCAGCGAATTTCGGCGTGACATCGGTTGGCGTGCCGCCGGCGAGCGGCACCGTATAAATGTCGCCGCCGATGGAGCCCCAATCGCTCATCAGCCCGCCGATGAAAGCCACGGTTTTGCCGTCCGGCGAAACGCGCGGCAGGTTGAGTTGCATCTTCGGCGCGGCCACAACGCGCAACGCGCCGCTCTGCGCGTTCACGTAATCCAGCGTGGCGATCCACCAGTTGTTGTCGCCGTTGCCTTTGGCGCCCGTGGCGGCAAAGCCTTTGCCGTCTGGCGTCCAGGAATATTCGTAGATGTAAGTATCGGCAGGTGAAACGGGTTTCAACGCGCCGCCGGACGCCGCCAACGTTGCAATGCGCTGTTCGTCGTTGGAGACGCCGATCTCGCCGACCAGCGCGGCGGAGGCTTCCGTGGCGCCGGTCTTCTTGTGCGCGCCCAATGTGACCAGCGCCGCAATCGCCGTGCCATCGGGCGACCAGCGCAGCGTGTTGGCAACTCCGCTAACGGATGCTGCCGCGCGCGGCTTTCCGTTCGCGACAACGAACACGGTGGCCTTCCCCGCAGCGTCGTCGGTGGAGATGAATGCCAGATCGCCTTTCGCAGACCACGCCGTATCGCTGTATTTGCAGGCCGGGCATGGATCGTAAGTCGCAACGACTTTGCCATCAGCGGAGCGCACCACCACGGTGCCGTGGGCCTCTTGCGTCAGGTTGCCCGCGTCGGTGGCTTCGACAGCGGCCACACGGTCGCCGGAAGGTGAAAGCGCCAGCTTGTCGAACGTGTGAATGGCAACGCCGGACGCGGTACACGCGGTATTGGCGATGGCAAATCCGGCACAGGCCAGCAACGCAAGTTTGGCTTTCATGGAACCCCCTGATGCTGGCGCAGCAGAACATGGCCGCGGCGGCGCCACCAATGCGTTTGCCGCATTTCAGCCAAGCCCGAAAAGCCGCGCGAACTTCGCTTCGCCGCCTCGGGTGAAAATGACCGCGCGGCTTTTGCGGTCGCGCGCTGCCCATTTCAGTTCATACATGCGATCCAGAAGTGCTGCACCGAAGCCGCCCGCCAGATGCTCACGGCGCATGCTCCAGTCCAGGCAGCTTTTGCACAGCGGCCGGCGCTGGCCTTGCAAGCCGTCCAGATCGATGCCGAAGTCGCGCGCGAAGCTTTCTCCCTTGCGCGTTAGTTTCACGTCGCTGCCGCGCACCGCGATGCGGCCGCCGCGCACCAAGCCGTCGAACATCGCCACACCCATTTCGCCCGCCAGATGATCGTAGCAAACGCGCGCCTTGCGGATAACGGGATCGCTGGGGCCGGGCCGCGTGCGCAGATGGCCGGCGCGCGCCGCTACGCCGATCATCTTCTCCAGCATCTCGGCAACATCCGCGCCGGAGAGCCGGAAGTAGCGGTGGCGCCCCTGCTTCACCGCGCCGATCAACCCGCCCGCTTCCAGTTTCGCCAGATGCGAACTCGCGGTTTGCGCGGTGACGCCCGCCTCATTCGCAAGTTCGCTGGCGGTCAGCGCTTTGCCGCTCATCAGCGCGCTCAGCATGTTGGCGCGCGCGGGATCGCCGGCGAGAGCCGCGATGGGCGCAATGGAGGGACCGTCTTTCATGGCTTCGTCCGTCTTGAACACTTCGATGGTAAGCGAAGTGTTCACGCGCGGCAATCGCTAGGATGCGTGCAGGGAAGGTTTCACATGCCGGATCGAAGAACGGTGCTGGGGCTGCCGCTGCTTGCGTTGGCCGCGCGCGCGTTTCCGGCACACGCCCATCGTTACGAAACGTCCGCCATACAGGAGAACGCCATGAATATTGTGTGCCACATCCGCTATGAGCTTGATCCCTTCAAGCTGGCGCAGTTCGAGGAATATTCCCGCAAATGGCTGACCGTGATTCCGGCCTGCGGCGGGCGGTTGCTGGGGTATTTCATGCCCTATGAAGGCACCAACTACGAGGCGCACGCGATGATCGGTTTCGACAGCCTCGCGGCTTATGAAACCTATCGCGCAAAACTGCGCAGCGAACCCGCCAGCAGGGAAAATTTCGAGTTCGCGCAAGCGGAGAAATTCATCTTGCGCGAAGAACGCAATTTCCTGCGCCAGGTGGAAACGAAGTGACAGTCCGATCGGATAAAGTTTAAGCGAAAATTTCCCACGCCAGATTGGCGACGAAGTTCGCGCCCCAATGTTTGACCGGCTTTTCACGGCTTTCCCATTTGCTGGCGCGCATTGCCAGCGACTGGGTGCGTGAAAAGACAAAGTCTTCACGCCGGTAGTCGGCATGGGCACTGATGCAGCTATTGTCGTTGCGGCGGCCTAAAGCAGAAGAAATGCCGCCCATTCCTTCAAAATTACGCACCTTCAATCTCTCTTTCTGCCCTCCCCCGGGGACAGAACGCCCGAATCGCGAAAAAGGTGCCCGGCACCCAGTCGGCGGTAGCGGTTAATTCTCGTCCACGTATTTCTCGGTGACGGCGCCGTCCAGCCTGCGCACACGCGCTTTCGCCAGGATATCCAAATCCATAAGCCGCGCGTTCACGCCCATGCGATCGTAGGATGTGTCCACCGCCGACCAGTTGATGACGCAGCCGCAAACCTTGCAGCGGTGGAAAGCGATATCCTGGTCGCCCCACATATAGGTGTCGGTGCCGCCGGCGATGCGCACCTGTTTCGGCGAATAATAGGCCCACAGCACGCCATAACGCCGACAGATCGAACAGTTGCAATCCGTCACCGTTTCCGGCGCCGTCTCGATTTGCAATTTCACCGCGCCGCAATGGCAGGAAGCTTCGATCATGGCCTTCTTATTCCATCCAGGGCAGCATACTTTTGCTATCGGCCGAATCCACTTGCTTCAGGCGTGCCCGCTCGCGCGCGATCCGGCTCATCATTTCCTTCTTCCAGTCGCTGCGCAATTTCGCGCGCGGCGTGGCATAGCGCGCTTCCAGAAATTCCCAAGCTGAAATGCGGTCGGTGCGGAAATGGCGGAACGCTGTGCGCAACTCGCACCAGCCCACGATCAGCCGCACGCGGTCCCAATAGCTGATGGCGATAGGCCAGATCGTGCGGCTGGTCTGGCGTTCGCTCTCATCGCGATAGACCAGCGCGATCTTGCCTTGCGCGCGAATGGCGGTACGCACCCGCGGCATGTCGATGGCGTCCTCGGTCTTTGCAAAGGCGTTGGGCGCGGCCAGTGCCGGCTCCATCAACAGGGGCCGCAGATGTTCGGGGATGACTACGCCGATCTTGGCGATCAGGTCGGAGGCCGCGCGCGCCAGCGCCGGATCGGCGCGGCCCATCACCCATTGCGCGCCCAGCACCGCGGCTTCGATTTCGTCGGGCGTCAGCATCAGCGGCGGCATGTCGAAGCCGCCTTCCAGCACATAGCCGATGCCAGCCTCGCCGCGAATAGGCACACGGTCGGCCATCAGCTGCGCGATATCGCGGTAGATGGTGCGAACCGATGTCTCCAGCTCTTCAGCGACTTCATGGGCCGTCACCGGCCGGCGCTTGCGGCGCAGCACTTGAATAATGCGGAAAAGCCTGTCGGCGCGTCTCATGAAACCACGGTCGCAAAACACTGCTGACAGCATGTTGTCAGCAGGGTGGCGGTAGGGAAAGAGCGTATTTGAAAAGGAATTCGAGATGATCAAACTTTTCGGCTTCGGCCCTGCTTTCGGACTGCCCGACCCAAGCCCCTTCGTTCTGAAAACCGAGGTGCAGCTGAAGATGGCGGGGCTCGCTTATATAAAGGAGCGCGCCGCGCCGCAGGCCGCACCCAAGGGCAAGATTCCCTTCATCGAGGATGGCGGCGCGCGCATCGGCGATTCCACTTACATCCGCCAGCACATTGAGCAGACTTACCGTTTCGATTTCGATGCCGGGCTTTGCACCGCGGGCCGCGCGCAGGCCTGGGCCATCGAGCGCATGCTGGAAGATCATCTCTATTTCGCGATGATCCAGATGCGCTGGATGGACGAAGCCAACTTCGCCAAAGGTCCGGCGCATTTCTTCGATGGCGCGCCCGCCGGCACGCGCGAGGCGGTGCGCGAACATGTGCGCGAGGAACTGCGCGCGCAGGGTTTTGGCCGCCACAGCAGCGCGGAGATCGCCGAGCTTGGCGGACGTTCGCTGGCCACGCTGTCGGTGCTTTTGGGCGACAAGCCTTATCTGATGGGCGATCAGGCTTGCGGCGCGGACGCCACCGTCTTCGCGATGGTCGCCGCGGTTCTCACGCCCTTCTTCGAGGGCGAATTGCGCCGCCTCGCGGAACGCCACGGCAACCTCGCCGCCTATCGCGACCGCATGCTGGAACAGTATTTCCCGCTGGCCGCGCGGGCCGCCGCCTGACGCCAAAGCCTGTCGCCCAACCGCCGCCAACCCCCTAGTATGATATCGCGAAAGCGGGGGGCGGCGGCGTTGAGCGACGAACACGAACACGGGTTCTTGAAAGGCCGCGCGCTGGATTTTTTCCGGCTGGATGCGCCGGTACGCAGAATTGTTCTGACGACCGGCGTCGTCCTTCTGGGCGTGGCGCTGGCTTGCGCGCTTCGTGAGAACTTTCCGGGCCCGGTGGCCAACCTGCCGGACGGCTTTATCGTTCCGCTTGTCGTCATTCTCGTTGCCGCAGCAACCATCACCTTTGGTCTGACGCTTCTGATTGCGGGTGCCGCGCATGCCCGCACGCGCTGGCGTTACGCGCTGCTTCTGCCCATCGCGATCTGCCTTCCCGCGGCGATGCTGGCCGCACTTACCACCGTGGGCGACGCATGGCCCAACTGGCTCACCCGGACGGTCATCGTAGCCACGATCGCGCTGCCGGTAATTCTTCTTGGCATCGCCGCGTTCTTCGGCCCGCGCGTTCGTGTCGTGCCGTTGTTCTGGGTTGTGCTGGCGCTCACGGCCGCCTGCACCGCAGCGATCATCCTGATCTCCGTGCTGGGCACGCCTGCCTTCGGTGAATCCTTCGTTCTCTATCTTGTCGGCGTGGGCGCCGTTGCCCTGGAGCCGGCGCTGCTCGTGGTCGGTTTCGACATCGCCGACATCGGCGCGGATTTCGCAACTCTGGGCGCGCGCTTTGCCGAACGGAAAAACACCATCGTCCAGCGTATCGCGCGCATCGCCGCCATCGTACTTGCGGGCGGCGCGGCTGTGTGGATGTTCTATCTCGCGGGCCTCGGCCAAGCTCAGCATTTCGCAGCGCTGGGATGGTTCTTTGCCCTTGCCGCCGCTGTGGTGCTGGTGGCGTTCCTTGCCGCGCGCCGGGCTTTTGCGCCCGTCTCCGGCGCCAGCCTGCAATATCATTATCTTCTGCTGGTCGCCGCCGCCGTGACGATCGCATCGCTTGTCATTTCATTCTCGTCCGAGCCGATGCCCGGCCTGTTCAGCACGTCGGGCCTGCGCAGCTATTCCTTCCAGGCGCCGCAAGGATTGAAGGAATTCGGCGAGCGTTTCCCCGCCGCCGGTCATATGACCGATCCGCGCACGCCCACCCGCGTGATGTTCATTGGCGCGAACGGCTGGCCGCTGATCGCTGTTGTCGGCGTGCCGCGTTTGCCTTTCGCGTTGCCGACGGACCATTTCTCATCGGTGAACGGCATGATCTACCGGCTGGACCTGGCGAAGATGCCGGTGCCGGCCACGCGGCCGGGACCGGATTGGACGCGCAGCGAGGCCGCGACGCACGACCTGTTCGGCAAGCCCGCCGCCTTCGCCATCCTCAGCCGCGAAGTGCCGACGCAATCCGTCGCCACCGACATGAACTGGTACATTATCTGCGGCGATGTGAAGGCCAATCTCGCCTCCGCAAAAAGCATTTGCGAAGCGATCGCCGCGAGTTTCGAAACGCAAGCCCGCAAGCGAACCTCGCGCAGCCTTGCAATGATTTTCGACCTGCTGTTTTTCCTTGCCGCGTTCGGCGCGCTGGCGCTGGCGCAATACCGTGGCCGCAAGGGCGATACGGCGGGGCTGGATTTCGTTTTCTGGGCCTGCTTCCTCAACGGCCTGCGTGGCATTGCCGGCTATGCCGGCGCGGGCCTCGATTATGCCTTCTACGACACCAACGTCAGCGCGCTTTTGATCAGCACCATGCTGGCAGCGGCGGCGGCTTTCGCGCTGGTGCTGGAGTTCTGGCCCCGCGCGCGCGGATTCGATATTTCCGCCGCGCGCAATGTTGCGGGCCGCGCCGCCGCCAGCATGCTGGTTCTGGCCGGGCTTTTCGCTCTCTATGTCTTCGCCATACGCGGCAGCGACGAATCGCAGATCATTCGTGGCGTTATCATCTGCTTTGCCTTGTTGTGGGAACTGGTGATGTCGGGCGAGCGGTTGAACCTTTCCGCCGAGCATCATCTTTTCCCGCGATCCTCGCGCGTGTTCATTCTGGTGGGCTATCTGCTGATGGTCTCAACCGTCGTCTTTCTGATGACGGGGTTGCTGGAAGACGGCGGCAAATCGGTGGCGGCCTGGAACAGCGAATTGTTCGTGGCCAACGGCATAGCGCTTCTGGGTGGCGCGCTGATCATCAATCGCGCCGTACGCGGATTTGCAAAGTTGCGCGCGGGAGCGCCGCCGCTTGAAGAGACACAAGCCTATGATCCGCAATAGCCGCTCAATCGCGCGCACAAACACCGTAGGCCTCGCAGCCGCCTTGAGCCTTTTGCTGTTTGCGGCGCCCGCTACGGCGTCCACGGATTCGCAGCCGGCCATTTCACATTGCGTTTTTGAAAAAGCGCTAATGGCTTTCAAGGGTGGATGCGGCGCGTTGTTCGATCAGACGCCTGCCATGACGCTTGCACCGGTGGCGGCCGTCGCAAGCGGCATGTGGCGGCGCGGACTTAACCCGCAATCGGTGTGGGCCGGCACCCTTACCGATGACGATTATCCCGGCGCACCGCTGGAACTGGAAATCTATGCCGACGGCAAAGGCGTGCTGCGCACGGAATATGGCTGGTTTCCGGCATCGAACATTGCGGTTGCGCCGGACAATCTGCGTTTCGATCTCGATGGCGTCCGCGAGGTCGCACCCAGCACGGTGGATGCGGATATCCTGCGGCGCGCAGCAGCCATTCTTTCCAGCGATGCCGTCTGGAACCGCGCGGACAACCGCAAATGCCCGGATGGCGTGGCGACCTGGAGCATCTATTGCGCCATGCAGAAAGCCACCATCGATGTGACGGGCGTATTCCACCATCGCCGCCCGGCGCTGGAAGTGGTGCGCAAGATCATCGACGCGCGCACGGCGGCGCGGAATTACGATCACCGTCTGATGGATTATAACAACGATAAAACGACGAAGCTCGCCGACGTGCAAAGCCTGTTCGCCGAAGCGCTTTCCGATATGAACGATCCGCGCTGGCTTGCGGCAAACGATTTTGCCGCGCCGCAGGAACAGCCCTGAGACGCGGCAAGCCGCCACTTAGTTGCCGTCTGTTTCGTCGTCACGCTCGACGGAGACGTTTCGGTCCCCATCGCGGACGCGACGCATTTCGATCCTGACTTCGGCACGTTGCATGGCTTCATCGACGCGCTGCTGAACCCGCATATCCATGTTGGCCTTGACCATTTCCACACGCGCTTGCGCCAGTGCCGCCTGGATTTGCGGTTCGGCGCGTTTCATCGCCTCCGACATCCGTGCCGCCGCTTGCGCCTGCGCCGCCGCCTGGGCGCGCCAGACATGTTCGTTGATCCGGGCGTTGGCGATATCGCGGGCAACGTCGGCGCTGACGTTTGCGTCCGTTTGCACCACGCCGTCCACGATGATGCGATTGTGCGTCACGTTGCGGCCGTAAACCCGGTGCGTCGTGGAATAGACCTGAATGGAATGCGATGGCCGAGCGACTGCGGCGGGTGCAACGGGCGCATCCATTTCGGCAACAGGCGCCGGAGCCGCCGGTGCGGGCATTGCTGCCGGTGCAGGCATTGCGGCTGGCGCGTTGACCGGTTGCGGCGCGGGTGGAGGCGGCGGCGGAAGCGGCGCGCTTTGCACCTCTTGCGGCGCGTCTTGCGCCAATGACGGGCGCGCAATCACCAGCGCCGTGGTCGCTAGAAACGCGGCCGTTGCGATCTTCAACACATCCATCTTCGTTACTCCTGAACGGCGTTGGGCGGGGGCCAGAACCGATTGCACGCGCGCTTCCAGCGAAGACGGCGTGGCCATGTGCATGGGGGCAAACGCGGACAACGGCCGCGCGCGGATTTCGGCGGCGATCTGCAGCAGTTCGCCCGCATAATCCGAAGGCGTCAGGCCGGATACCAGCACCGCATCGTCAGTCGCCATTTCGGCTTCGCGGCGCATGGCGGCGGCACCCATCCACACAAACGGATTGGGCCAGTAAAGCGCGCAGGCGGCGAGCGAAAGCATCTGCATCGGGCTGTCGCCGCGGCGCACATGGGCCAGTTCATGCAGAAGCACGGCCTGCAGCCGTTCGCCCGGCCAATAAAGCGCGCGCTGCGGCAGCAGGATGACGGGGCGGAAAAATCCCCACGTCACCGGTCCTTGTTCGCCATGCGAAACGCGCAGTTCAAAACCGCCCCCGCGCGCAACATGCGGAAGTTCGCTGGCCTCGAACGGATTTTCCGTGCTGTCGCGGCGAAGACCGCGCAGAATAACAGCGGCGGCCAGCCCGCGCAGCGCTATCGCGCAGGCGCCAACCAGCCACACAGCCAGCAGCGCGAACGCGATTGTTGCGGCGCTGATGTGAAATGTTTCCGGCATGGCCGAAGCAGCCGGCGCGATCGACGCCATGCTCATCTGCGGCATGGTCACCGGTGCTGCCACCGTAAACACAACGCTTCCCGGCACCAGCGCCACAAGCAGCGGCAGAAAAATCAACGCACCGAAGGCCGCCGCCCAGATCAGGTGCCGATGGCTGGCCAATTTGCCGAAACCGCCGAGCCAGGCCAGTGCCATAACAAGCGACGAGATCGCGAAGAACTCGCCCGCCACCAGCAAACCATGCCATGCCGCAAATTCGCTCATCGGCCTTCCTTTTTTGCTTTCTCGATCAGGCGCGAAAGCCGCTCCAGATCGTCGCGGCTGACATCGGCATCCTTGCGCGTAAGCAGCGCCGTCACCGCGCGTTCCACCGAATTGTCGAAGAATGTGGTGAGCAGCGAATCCATTGCGCGCTTGCCCATCTGTTCGCGCGCCACCGCGGGCTCGTAGATGTAACGCGTGCCGTCGCTCACATGGCGCACATGGCCCTTGTTTTCCAGAATGGTGAGCTGCGTGCGCACGGCGGTGTAACTGGGCGGATCGGCGATCTCGTCCAGGATTTGCGCCGCCGTGGCTTTGCCCAGCTTGTATAGCGCATCCATGATCTCGCGTTCACGGCGGGAGAAGCCATCTTTGCCCGGTTTGACCTTGCGCCTTCCAACCATGCCAAAAATTTGGCATCTGTCGCCACGCTTGTCAACTGGCGGCGATTACAAACCAGTAACGGCCGAATCCAGCCCGCGGCGCTCGCCGGTCACTGTCCAGGTGTCTGCGCCGTCGAACTTCAGGATGCGCAGATCCGTGAGCAGTTCGGGCGGCATCAGCCGGACGTTGACGCCCATGCGGTCGTAGGACTTGTCTACAGCCGACCAGTGGGTGAAATTTCCACATACCTTGCAACGGTGGAATTCAATGTCGCGATCGCCCCACATGTAGACGTCCGACGCGCCGCTCACCCGCACATCTTTCGCAGAATAATACGCCAGCACCGCGCCCGTGCGGCGGCAGATGGAACAGTTGCATTCCTTCACTTCGACGTCCGCCGGCGGGCAAGGCACCTCAACCCGCACCGCCCCGCAATGACATGTGGCTTCGATCACGTGAGCCTCCGCGTTTCCGGAAACCGATTGTAAGGTATAGCTTGAGAAACGAAAGCTGCGGCAGACGCTTCATCGCATCATCGCGCGCCGCAATCCGCACCCGGTAACGCCGGAGATGGCGATACGACTGGGAAAGCTTTGCGGCAACGGCGCCCGCCTCTGGCTCAATCTGCAATCGGCTTACGACCTGCGGCACGCCGAACGGCGCGTCGACACGCGGAAAATACCGACGTTGCACGCAGCGGAATGAACTCCTTAAGGTTCAAAAGAAAGCCATGGACCATTCGTCCCACTCTTCGCCATTTGAAAACTGCCCTGCAACAACTTTTGGCCGAACAGCTTCCGAATATATTGAAGACGCCCACAGTCGCGGTAATCCGTGAGCGTTACCTGCCACGTTTGAGAGTTCAAAATATCTGGCTAATCGCCGCATAGAAATGTCCTCCCAAGAGAGACGCTTCAGTAGAGACTTCAGAAGCGCCCCAACCGGAGTAAAATCTCTTGGGTCTTCAGGCCAAAATTCTCGCGCTTTCTTAGAGTGTTCCATATAGGCTGATGTAGCGCTCCCTTCGGTACCATAAATATCGGCCATCGCAGCCCAATCGGTATGGATACTGGGTCCGACCAATGCAATTCTCGAACTCGTCCAGCAGGCTAAATCTGCTACGCACAGAAAATCTAAGGTTTGGCGCGGATGATGAACGAGATTGAGATCGTCTTCCGATAGTCTTTTTCTAATGTTCTCAATTGGCGTCGATTTTTCACCCTTCCAACTATGGGAATGAGCAAGTAGCCCAAACGCGATAGAACCAAATAGTTCTTTGTACGGCGAGCCTTCGCGCTTCGGTGTTAGGTCTTGTATAGCAACGCAACTTTTGACAGCGTCGGTAATATGCAACGCTTCCAATGTATTTTTACATTCAAATGCTGCCACCACACCTCCGGCGAGATACAGTTTTTTGTTCAGCAAATACCGCGGATACACCGGGCTTAGAACCAATACATCTACCTGGGGCCCAGCGCGTCCATCGTGGGCTAATATTCGCCCTTTCGTTCTGACGTGATAATTGGCCGGAAGCCATTCGCGCAGCAGATCGCCCCAGTTTTCTTCGCCTTGATCGCCTGCAGTACCGGGATCTTCTAATGACCGTTTGCGAATCCGCTCGTACTCACTGGAGAGCCCCGTGTCGATTTGGCGCATAAAATCAAAAAGATCGTTTCCATGCACGATTCTTCTGCTTTGAATAAAGAGTTTCCTCTGTCTTATTGCAGAACTTATAACGGGCAAATCTACATTACCGCGCGATATGCGACAACGACATGATTCCGCCGCTGCCGAAAGTCCGAGATAGGGCAAAGCCTGAGCGAGAGCGCACAACAGCCAAGGCTCGGCGTCCCTGGCCTAAAAATTGAACGTGCCGACCAGTATCCAGCGCGCATCGCCGTCGGGCGCGCGCAGGGGTACCGCTGTCATTTCCTGGCGCAGGATTTCGCGGCCCTTGTCCAGAATGACATGCTCGATGATTCCGGGCTTGTTTTTCGCAGTTACCCAGCGCGATCCGTCGAGCAGCAGTTTCATGTCGCTTGGGTCGCCGGCGAATACGTCCGACATCAGCATGCCGCTGACATCGCGACCGAAATGCTCGGCCATGCCGAAACCGGCCAGGCGGATGCGCGCATCGGCCCAATCGTTCACCGGCTCGGAAACCGTCACATCGCGCAGAAGATTGGCGATGGCGCGCGCGGGAACGTCACGGCCCATCGTCATGCCGCCGCGCGCTTCGCATTCGCGCCAATAGGCGAGCAGTTGCAGCGTGGAAGGATGCACCGCTTCGGTGATGGGTGTGTAGCGATGCTCGCGCAAATAGTGCGAACTATCCACGTTGTGCCCAAGGACAACGGCCATGGTTTGCTCCGGCGTGAGGCGCGGCACTATCGCGCCGCAGGCGTTTCCGGGGCGTTAATGCAGGCTGCTGACACGTCCTGTCAGCAGGATGGCGGCAGGAAGGCTGCAAAAACCCGCGCGCGCTCTATATAATGCGGCATGGCCCACAATAACGGCATGATTCCGCGGTCCAAGAAGGCTGGCAGCAAAGCGAAGGGGCTAAGCGAAGGCGCGCAACGCTTCCGCGATGCCGTCGAGGCTGTGCCCGTCGCCCCCCCCTCCGGTATCGGCGACCTTCCCCTGCATGGTGGCACCGGCGCGGAGATGGCGGGGTTTGTTCCGCACCGCCCGGCGCGGCCGGAAAAATCCGAAGGCGGCAAGGCGTTCAAGCTGGTCAGCGAATACCAGCCCGCCGGCGACCAGCCCACCGCGATCAAGGAACTGGTGGCGCAGGCCAACGCGGCGGAGCGCGATCAGGTTCTGCTTGGCGTCACCGGCTCGGGCAAAACCTTCACCATGGCCAAGGTGATCGAGGCGGTGCAGCGCCCTGCCCTTATTCTCGCGCCGAACAAGACGCTGGCGGCGCAGCTTTACAGCGAGTTCAAGAACTTCTTCCCCGAAAACGCGGTGGAGTATTTCGTCAGCTATTACGACTACTACCAGCCCGAAGCCTATATCCCGCGCACCGACACCTATATCGAAAAAGACTCCTCCATCAACGAGGAGATCGACCGCATGCGCCACGCCGCCACGCGCGCCATTCTGGAACGCGACGACGTGATCATCGTGGCATCCGTCTCGTGCATCTACGGCATCGGCTCGGTGGAAACCTATTCCGGCACCGCCCTCACCATCCAGCGCGGCAAGACCATCGACCGCATGGATCTGATGCGCCAGCTTTCCGCCCTGCAGTACCGCCGCAACGACAACAATTTCGTGCGCGGCGCCTTTCGCGTGCGCGGCGACACCATCGACCTGTTCCCCGCGCATTATGAAGACCGCGCCTGGCGCATCGAGCTGTTCGGCGATGTGGTGGACAATATCAGCGAGTTCGATCCGCTCACCGGCAAATCCGCCGGCGCGCTGGACAGCGTGAAGGTCTATGCCAATTCGCATTACGTCACGCCGCGCCCCACGCTGGCGCAGGCGATGAAAGGCATCAAGCAGGAATGTATCGAGCGGCTGGCCTGGTTTCGCGCCAACGGCAAGCTGCTGGAAGCGCAGCGGCTGGAACAGCGCACGCAGTTCGACTTGGAGATGATCGAGGCCACCGGCTCCTGTGCCGGCATCGAGAATTATTCGCGCTGGCTGACCGGCCGCAAACCCGGCGAGCCGCCGCCCACCATGTTCGAATATCTGCCCGATGAAGCGCTGGTGTTCGTGGATGAAAGCCACGTCAGCGTGCCGCAGATCGGCGGCATGTATAAGGGCGACTATCGCCGCAAGGCCACGCTGGCCGAATATGGCTTCCGCCTGCCAAGCTGCATCGACAACCGCCCGCTCAAGTTCGAGGAGTGGGACGCGATGCGCCCGCAAACCGTTTACGTCTCCGCCACGCCCGGCCCGTGGGAGCTGGAGCGCACCGGCGGAATCTTCGCCGAACAGGTGATCCGCCCCACCGGCTTGATCGATCCGCCGGTGGAAATCCGCCCGGTGGAAACGCAAGTGGACGACCTGATCGCCGAATGCCGCGAGATCGCCAAGCGCGGCTATCGCGCGCTCGTCACCACGCTCACCAAGAAGATGGCCGAAGACCTCACCGAATATATGCATGAGCAGGGCATACGCGTGCGCTACATGCACAGCGACGTGGAAACGCTGGAGCGCATAGAGATCATCCGCGACCTGCGCCTTGGCGCTTTCGATGTGCTGATCGGCATCAACCTGCTGCGCGAGGGCTTGGACATTCCCGAATGCGCGCTGGTCGCGATCCTCGACGCAGACAAGGAAGGCTTCCTGCGCAGCGAAACCAGCCTGATCCAGACCATAGGCCGCGCCGCGCGCAACGTGGACGGCAAGGTGGTGCTCTATGCCGACAAGATCACGGGCTCGATGGAGCGCGCGATGGCCGAAACCAGCCGCCGCCGCGAAAAGCAGCGCGCCTACAACACCGCCCACAACATCACGCCCGCAAGCATCAAGAAGAACATCGGCGACATCATGGGCAGCATGTATGAGCGCGACCATGTGATGGTGGACACGGGATTGGCCGAGGAAGGCCTGGTCGGCCACAACATCAAGGCGCACATCAGCGATCTCGAAAAGCGCATGAAGGAAGCCGCCGGCAACCTGGAATTCGAAGAAGCCGCCCGCCTGCGCGACGAACTCAAACGCCTCAACGCCACCGAGCTCGCCATCGCCGACGATCCGTTCGCACGGCAGAGCGCGGTGGACCGCGCCGTGGACGACGCGTTCCTCTCAGCCGTGCGGGATGGCGCGGGGGACGGTGAAGGGGGCAAGGCCTCTCGCGGCAAGGGCGGACGCACGCGGATGAAGCGGGCGGGACGGCCGGGTGTGCCGAAGACGTTTGGGAGCAGGAGTCGATAGTGCCGGCTGCGCGCGTTGCCGAAGCCGTATTGCGGCGGAAACGGAAGACATTTGGCAGTAGTAGATAGAAATCGCCAAACGTTTATTTAATATCAGAAAAATCCGTTGGCTCAACTTCCCGAAACAGATCAACCTGCCCCTCTTGGTCGAGCGCCCATCGATAGGCAGGATGAACTTCCCAACTATACCCAAAGTCCGCGGATTGCACCGCTAAGTGTTGAGCCTCATCAAAATACTTACGCTCAATAAGTCCCGAAGGGAGCTTCTTTCGCGCGGTGATAAACGTAACTCGAAATAAGAATCTAATAAGGTCGTTAGGCGAGGCAACTCTGCCATTGAAAAACACAAACTTTCCTTGAGAAATAATATCTTTCAATTTCTCCACTAACTCGGCGGTAGTGTACTTGTTGCCTTTACGCTCCTTTATCTCCCGTGCGCTGGCTTTCATGCCGTAAATAAGTCGTTCGATGTCCGGCAGCTCACTCCGAAACTCATTGATTATGTCATTCACTCGGCCCTGACAGTATCCTTTAAGTGAAGCCGCTACATCGCTCGACTTGATAATGCCGTGCTTATTCTTTTCTGCAATGCGTGCTGCGCCTGAGCAGAACAAAACGATGTCTCGCGGCTTAGCCCGGACGAACGAAAGGACGACATGATACATTGCGCGATTGTCCCAAAGACCAATGCCGCTGTATTTTGGATCAAATACACCATCTAAATATTTTGCCAGACGTGGCTGGTCGATATTTCCAAAAGCGGCGAGCTCGCCTCCCTTACCCTCGAACGTTGCTACACGCCGAACCAGAACGCGAAATATATCGTCGTTATTCCATTGTAGCCAAATAGTATCGCCTTCGATTTTGTCTGCATTGGAATCCCGACGCCTAACGATGTTGTAAACATCAGACCGAAGCGCGACTCGAAAATAGACACCCTCTGTATCGGCCACTATATCGCGGACGGCGTTTAGGAGAGCGGCGATCCTTACCGTATCGGCCTCGCTCCCCGTCCAGCCACGGTCCAAATCATCAAGATAAACGACCAGCCGCTTCTTTTTTAGAAACCCGTTAACGAGCGCACGCTTCGTCGGATCTGCGACGGTACCTAGACGCTTATTCGCGAGCGAAATAAGTGACTGAAGAAAGCCACTCCCATAACGAACAATTTCGTTGTCAGATTCCGACGGGAGATGACCAAACTCTTCTGCAACTTTCCGAAAGACAATCTCTTGGATTGTATCCTTCCACTCCTTTATCTTTGCATTCAAATCTCGCTGGTCTTGAGCAACATTCGCGACATCGTCTAACTTTATCCAAACAGAAGCGATATCATTTCGCTGATCTTCTATTTCACAAAATTTGAATAACGCGCTTTTTCCCACTCCCTTGTATCCCACAAGGATTCGCAGCCTGAGATCTGCTCGAACGCGGGTGTAAACATCGTTTTTAACGAAATATTCGATCAACCTATTTGGATCTTCGCGTTCAGCTTCTTCGTGACCAAATAGTCGGACTATTGTTTCATCAGAAAATTTCATGAGCAGATATCCCGCTATCACTCAAAGCCAAAACCGAATACTACTTCAAATGCTTGAGAATTCTTAAGAGAGAAAATCTACCCGATTCGGACGGCCTCGACACTATTTCCCGGTAATACGGCGACAGGATATCGATTCACCTTGGTGCGGGCCTCCTCCATGCTCGGCGCGCACGGCCTTGACCAGTATACCATTTTTGCTATATATCAAAATGAGTTGGACGGTCGGCTTTGTCAACGCGGCGGCTGAAGCGGAAGTCAAAGCACTCCACCGGACGTGATCGCGCATTTCCTGCGTCTGGGCGACATGGTGACGGCAGCGGGCGTGATGTCGTTGCGCGAGCCTTATGCCAAGCATCTGTCCGGCGAGCTTTAGGCATCGCGGCGGAAAAGCTGCGACGGATCGCGCGGGCGATGTGTGTGACGGCCAGCGGGTGATCGTGCTGCGCACGTTCATCAAGAAGACCGAGAAGACGCCGCCGCGCGAAATCGACCTCGCGCTGGCACGCATGAAGGAGATACGCGAATGAGAAGCTTCGATGCGTTCAAGAAGAAGATGCTGAAGGATCCTGCCGTCAAAAAAGAATACGATGCGCTGGAAGAAGAGTTCGCGCTGATCGCCGAGCTGCTCAAGGCGCGCACGCGGGCGAAGCTGACGCAGGCGCAGATCGCGCGGCGCATGGGCACGTCGCAATCCGCCGTGGCGCGGCTGGAAAGCGGGCGCTCGCCCTCTCTCGCCTCCTTGCGGAAATACGCGAAGGCGACCGGCAGCAAGATCGAGATCCGGTTGAAAGCGGGCTGAGCGGAATCCGGGCATCCGGCACTTGTTCTTCTTTTGTTCTTGTGCCACAATCAAGGCCGGATCGAACTGGAGTGAGGAGAAACGCCTGCCAAACCTGCAAAAAGCCCGGAACAGCGCGCGCCTGTGCGAGCCCGCGGGGAGTACCCCCGGGGGGGGCGGAAAATCGGGGTTCGAATGCGTCGGGAGGGGGAGGGGTGCGAAAAACCTGCAAACAACCGCCGCCGTGAACCGCAAAATGTTGGGCTTCGCCCGGCGATGTTGGTGATCGGGTGACGGGACACCTGATACCGGCCGGCGGCTGCGCCGCGCATCCCCGGCTCCGCCATCGGTGGGGATCGTTGCCCATAGCGCTTGCGCGGAGCACCATCGGTATCCCTTCTGGAGGTTTTCCCCATGTCGCAGCAAACACTGTCCCGGCAATCCCGGCGCGCGGCTCTTTTCGTTGCGGCGGCCGCGCTGCTTGCGCCCGCGCTGGCGCAGGCCGGTTCGCCCGAACCGTTCTATCCCAACAATGTCGAGTCCACCGAGCACGAAACGCCGGGTGCCGTGGTGGTCACCACGAAGGATTCCGGCGACACCGTCGCGGCCTGGTATCGCGCCCATCTGAAAGACAAGACCGACGAACAGAAGCATGCGCAGAGCATCTTCTTCTTTACGAAGAGCGGTGCCACCGTCGTCATTACGCCCGCCAGCCGCTTCCAGGATACGATGGCGGGTGTGCAATGGGACGCCAAGAAGTACGGTCCCGATACCGGCAAGTGACGCGCCCGTCCGCTTGCGCGGGATCAGAAAAATCCGCGCAGGAATTTCGCCGCCCCGTCGGAGATTCCGCAGATCTTGTTCGTGGCCTGGCGGTAGAACTTGAAATCGAGTTCGGCTTGCGCGCTGCCGTCCTTCACGCCCCGCCACGCTTTCAGCGCGTCGCGGCCCAGCGCGCGTTTGGCCGGCGCGGTGCGCGCGATCTCGATGCTCACGCGCGGCGTCCAGCGCGCCACGTTGCGCGGCTTGGCATGGGCCTTCGCGGCGGTCACAACACCGCGCGCAATCAGCCCCTGCCCGCCGCTTGCCCGCCGAAGCCTTGGCGAAGGCGGGTCGGTTTCAGATGCGAAAATGAAAATCTCGTCGCCCACCGCGATGGCTTTGCCGCCATACATGGTGCGCTGTTTGTCGAACGCGAAGGTTTTCGCGCGGGGATCGTCAACAGCAGCTTTCACAACGAAAGACATGCGCGCGCGGCTCACGAACGCTTACGCGTTCTCGTCCACCCACGCCTGCGCGCGCTCGGCGTTCAGCGCCCACACTTCGCCGGCCTTTTCTTTCGGGCGGTGGAAAAGTTCGCTGGATTCATCGGCCGCGGCACCGCGCACCGGATCGCCGGCGCAAGCCTTGCGGAACACGCGCTCCACATCGTTCTCGAACTTCAGCGAAACGTTCTTGCCGGCCTTTTCGCGGCGCGTGCGCATGGCCTTCATCACCGACCATTTGCGCAAGCCGGCGGGATGCTGTTCCAGCACCGCGATGAGATCCAGAAGATGGGTGCGGTCGCCGCGCGCGCGCTCCGGCGTGGCTTGCGGATTGCGCTCGGGCGCTTCGAATGTGCTGTCCATGGTCATTACAAAATGTCTTTCCGCGCACCGGGCGCATGCTTGGCTCTGAAAGGGGATGCACCGCCAGGCGGCACGAGCCCCCTCTTATCGGCCCTTTGTGGCCAAAATGCATCCCCGCGCATTGCCGCGGCGCCTGCCGCGAAAGCGGGCCATGCGGCCAAGTCCCTAAAATCATTGGGATTTTCCGCCTGTCCGCGCGTCCATCTTGCTATTGCGGGGCTTTGGCCCTATGTGGAGCCCACGTGACGGCGTCCGTCGGACTGAAGCGCACTCGTTGTTACTCCCTGCCCGCCTCATTTGCGCGCTCCGGACGAGACGAACCACTCTTCTCCCCCAAAAACGTCGAAAGCGTCCGCTTCGGGCATGTGCTCCATGCGGAACTCGATGACTCAAGGAAACTGCAATGACTATCGGAACCGTGAAGTTCTTCAACACCACCAAGGGCTTCGGCTTTATCTCCCCGGATGACGGCGGCAAGGACGTGTTCGTCCACGCTTCCGCCGTGGAAGCAGCCGGCATGCGCTCGCTCAACGAAGGGCAGAAGGTGTCGTTCGACATCCAGCCCGACGCGCGCGGCGCCAAGGCGGCCAATCTTAAGGCCGTCTAAGCTCGCAGAGCTTCAGATATGCGAACGGGCGGCGAAGGAAACTTCGCCGCCCGTTTTCTTTTCAGGCCGTCAGCCCGCGCCTAGTAGCAGGCCTGGTAATACGGGTTGCAGTAGTACGGATCGTATCCGTAACCGTAGCCATAACCGTAATACGGGTAGCCCACGCCGATCGCGATGGACGGACCCCAGTAACCGCCATACCAGCGGCCACCGCGCCAATACCCGCCGTGCCACGAACGGCCGCCGCGGTATCCGTAACCGCCGCGATAGGCATAGCCACGGCCGCCGTAGCCGCCGCGATATGCACCGCGATAGCTGGAACCGCGATTGGAATAACCGCCGTGGAATCCGCCGCTGCGCGCGGACGCCGAAACGTGTCCGCCGCCGCCGTGGAATCCGCCATGCGCCGCTTGCGCGGGCGTGGTTGCAATCACCGCGGTTCCCGCGCCCAGCACACCGGCCAGGGCGAACGCCGCCAATGTTTTAGAGAAAGTCCGCATTAGAACCTCCTTGGTCCTTTGTAGCGAGTCTGCCCCTCGCTTCTATTTCCGTCGCAATGAAAACGGCCAACCAGCACTTTTGTTTCGTGCCGCGCCGATTGGCTGCACGCCGCTGTTATCGGCGTGTGAACCTGAACCGGGAATGAAGGAACATGTCAGGGAGGCTTGCCGGGGAAAGTATAATATCCTATATTGGATTTTTCCCCCGTATCCGGCCCTGGAGACCCGTAAACGCGCGCGAAACCGTGTGCAAACGTTGAAAAGGCGGGGGGAATCCCCATTTTAAGGGTAGCCAAGGCATTCACGCCCATAGCAGCCGAACCATGCTAGGGTACCGGGGCTGACGCGAGACTCGCGGCCCGCACCCTTCCGTTCGTTGCCTTGCCGAGATTTTTGTGCCGGCTCTCGCCCGCGAACCGCGCGGGGCTTTCGCCGGTCCGCATCGCTTTTCAAGAAAGATATCACGATGGCCAACACCTCCGATACGCGCGACGCCGCGCGCAAGCGCGCGCAAAATCATTTCACCGCATCCGAACAGCGCGACACAGCCATCAAGCAGGAGATCGAGCGCGACCGCGCCGCGGTAGAAGCCAAGACCGCCAAGCTGCGCGCGCTGCGTCTGGCCAAGGAAGCGGAAGACGCCAAAGTTGCCGAAGCGGAAGCCGCGAAGGCCCCCGCCGCCGTTGCCACGAAAACCCGCAAAGCCGCGAAACCGAAAGCTATAAAAGCCCGGAAAATCGCTGTCTGAAATCGGGATTTTGTGCCGGCGGGATTTTTCGCGTAAAAAAGATGCACGTGGATTGGCGTCCCGTCAGACGAAGCCGCACCTGTTAGCCTCGACTCGCTTGAAGCGGCCGTGACGAGACAGCCAGACTTCCAAGACCCCGCCCATCTTTACGTCCGCGTTTCGCATTCCGCGCTGCGCGGAACTTTGTGAACCAGGACGTAGAAATGACGATCGGGACTGTGAAGTTCTTCAACACAACAAAAGGCTTTGGATTCATCTCGCCGGAGGATGGCGGCAAGGACGTGTTCGTGCACGCCACAGCCGTTGAAGCGGCCGGCATGCGCTCGCTCAACGAAGGTCAGAAGGTGTCGTTCGACACCCAGCCCGACGCGCGCGGCTCGAAAGCGGTCAATCTCAAGGCCGTCTGATCGATCCGAATGGAATTGATGAACTGGGCGGCGGAGGCAACTTCGCCGCCTTTTTCTTTTCAGATCAGGGTGCGGAACAGCCGCAAAATGAACGATATCTGATAGACGATGCTGAGGATCACGAACGCATAGTGGTACTTGCGATTGGTGGTGAACATGGCGATGGCGCACAGCACGATATAAACCGGCGCGCGCACCCAATATTCCGGCCCGAAGATATCGAAATGCTGCGGGCCTTTCACAATGGTGTCGGCGATATCCACCACGAACGTCAACCCGAAGAGGCCGAAGAACCATTTGCGCCGGGAATAGAAATATTCCTCATAGCTTTTGTATTCGCCAAGCTGATCGGGATAAAGCACCGTGCAGATAACGAACAGCAGAATCGCGTAAGCGACGAGGAAAAGATAAACCTCGAACGTCCAGTTGGTGATCGTGTAGAGCGCAAATTCCCACCACCAGAAATGCACCAGCATCAGCAGCATCGACAGCGACCACATCAGATGCACCGGATAGATTTTATTTCCGGTGGGGTGCTGGATGAACCGCGTCATCCCCGTGAGCAGGCGCGCGATCGACAGGCTGACGATGAAGCCCATGACCAGCCGGACATGGATAAAAATATCGGCGTTGGAAAGATGCTCTGGCATTGCCGTTCCCCCGGCCCGCATCATGCCAGATTCGCAAAACAAATCGCCGCCCCCACTGTGCGGGAGCGGCGATCGGAGAAATGCACCGATGGATTATTGGTTGGCGTTCACGCCGGGAAACTGAACTTCCACCCGCTTCTGGCCGGACGACGGCACTGTGAAACTCATGCTGCGCGGCGTTCCGCCGGGCTGCGCCAGCAGCGTGGCCGTCACCTTGTAATTCCCGCCAGGCGGCAGCTTGAGCAATACCCAGGGGCCTGCGCAGTCCAGCGTGGCGCTGGCTTTGCCGCTCAGCGTCAGATGCACGCCGGACAGGAACTGTGCGCCGCCGTTGGAAAACACCACGCGGATGGGATAGCCGGCCCAGCGCGGATCGTTCTCCGCCCCGTCGCCAACGCCGGTACACACGGTATCCACACCGTTGATCTGGGTGGGCGTATCCATGGGCATGGTGCCCTGTGCCCGCGCAGCACCCGTCAAGGCCAGCGCCGTCAGGCCCGAAATGGCCAGAAAACTCGCGATTTTCATAATGATCTCCCTGGAAATGCGGAAAGAGCTTCCCGCGCGACTATGGCAACGCCGGGGCAGGCTTTTTGTGCCGCCTTGGGCCGGGATTTCGGCCCTCGACAAGGCGCGCCGCTCTCCATTATGTCCTTCCGGCCAAGGTCTTCCTGGGCATGCGGAGCTGTGGCCGAGTGGCTGAAGGCGGCGGTTTGCTAAACCGTTATACGTTATAAAGACGTATCGAGGGTTCGAATCCCTCCGGCTCCGCCATAAACCTACAGAAGGCTTAGCTTGTTCGGCGTTTCCCCGCCAAGTGGGCAAGGCTGACCACAAACCTGCCTACAACACAAAAGACCTTCAACCACAGAGGCGGCTTCTTCTGGGAGACAGCGCCTCTCGCGACACCGGTGTCATTTGTCCGCCGAAAACGGGCTTAGTATGAATTGGGCCTTGGTAGATGATTGGTCTGCAAAGCGGTGCGTTCTTGTCGAGCGCATGGTGCTTCCGCACCGAGTTGCAGTAATCGGCATAAGAGTCGAGCGTGTGCCGCAGACGGACTTCGCCCAGCACGATTAAGTAGTCGAGACATTCTCGTCGGTTTGATCGCTGATCATGCCGGGCTTTGTAACTAATTTGGCCCGTCACGCGACTTAGTGTTATGGATGAATCCGGATTATCGGGGCACAGCATGGCCGCAGTAACCGACGATCGATTGGCCGCGTCCACGAAGGACAAAGAGAGTTTTTATCGACATCGCGCGCCGGTGCGGCTCACGCACTGGATCAACGCGTTGTGCATCCTGTTTCTGCTGGGCAGCGGGCTGAACATCTTCAACGCTCACCCCAGGCTCTATTGGGGCATTTATGGCGCCGACGCCGATCCCGCGATCTTCTCCATTGGCGCCGTCGACCGGCCAGATGGGATGCACGGCGTCACGCAGATCGGGCCTTGGAATTTCGACACCACGGGCGTGCTCGGCTGGTCGAAATACAATGGCGAATTCACCAACCGCGGCTGGCCGAGCTGGGTCACCATTCCCAGTTTTCAGGATCTCGCCGATGCGCGGCATTGGCATTTTCTGTTCGCGTGGCTTCTAGCGATCAATGGCCTGATTTATCTCGGCTGGAGCCTTTATAGCCGGCATCTGCAGAAGGACATCGCGCCGACGGTGCCCGATCTGAAGAGCATTCCGCGCTCGGTTCTGGACCACTTGAAGCTCAAGCATCCCACCGGTGAAGCGGCCAAGCGCTACAATGTCCTTCAGAAGCTCGCCTATCTCGGCGTCATCGTTCTCATCGCACTGATGGTGCTCACCGGACTGACGATGTCGCCCGCTTTCGACACGATCTGCCCCTGGCTGCTGCATCTGTTCGGTGGCCGGCAATCGGCGCGCACTATTCATTTCATCTCGGCATCGCTGATCGTGCTGTTCACCCTTGTGCATCTGGTGGAAGTGGTTCTCGCCGGTCCTATCAACGAAGTGCGCTCCATGCTGACCGGATGGTTCGTCGTACCCAAGGCGAAATCCTGATGGCGAGCGCGAAAGATATCACTCGCCGCACTGCGATCATTGCCGGATTCGGCGGCGCAGGCGCATTGATCTGGAACATCAACAATCTGACGCTCAGCCCGAGCTTCGCGCATGTTTTCCATGCGGTGGAAGACTGGACGCGTATCAGCCAGCGGACGCTTCTGCTGCCCGGGCAACTGGCTCCGGAATATTCGCACGCTGACATTTCACCGAATTTCAAGCCCAACGGCACACTTAATCCCGGCGATCCGGCCTACACCGCCCAGGTCGCGCAGAATTTCGTGAACTGGCGGTTGTTAGTCGATGGGTTGGTGGATCGTCCGTTGTCGCTTTCCGTGGCGGATCTGAAGAAGCTTCCCGGGCGCACCCAGATCACCAAGCACGATTGCGTTGAAGGCTGGACGGCGATCGGCATGTGGACGGGTGTGCAGGTCGGCCTGCTTCTGAAAGCGGCCGGCCTGAAGCCTGGCGCGCGCTATGCGGTGTTTCACTGCGCCGACAACCTGACCGGTGAACCCGCTAAGGGCGGCCAGCAAAGTCCGGGTCAGTATTACGAAAGCATCGACCTCGTCGATGCCTTCCACCCTCAGACCATCATGGCCTACGCCCTCAATGGAAAGCCGCTGAATGTGGCGCATGGCGCACCGCTGCGCCTGCGAGTCGAGCGTCAACTTGGCTACAAACACGCGAAATACGTCCAGCGGATCGAGATTGTGGACAGTTTTCGAAATATTGCCGGCGGCCGTGGCGGCTATTGGGAAGATCGCGGCTATGAGTGGTACGCGGGCATTTAGCGGCCCGACGTAACGAAACGTGGCTTTCGCCCGAATGGACTGGCAAGCCACGGCCCGGGCGATGCGGCCACTTTGAGGATACTCACATGATTCGTCACGTAAAGATCGCCGGTTTTGCGGTAATTTTGACTGCCGCACTGTCGGCCGCTGCCGTCGCACAAACGGCTAGCAGTGGCTCGATGTCGAGCGGCCAGTCGTCCGGGTCCATGTCCAATGGCTCGATGTCGAGTGGTTCCACGTCAAATGGCACCATGAAGCCCGCTGGCAAGCACGCCAATATGAAGAAGAAAAAGCCCCACATGGCGGGTTCGATGTCGAGTGGCTCTATGTCCAGCGGCTCCACGTCCAGTGGCTCCATGTCCAGTGGCTCGATGTCCGATGGCCAGCCGTCACAATCCCAGCCTCACTAAATAGTGCCGCTTTCAGCGGCCGCCCTGGCCGAAGCGTGTTCTGCGCTTCGGCCGCCGCGGCACAACCGCGCTTGAAACGCCGCTTTTTTGACAATGGCATTGGGCACTGCAGGCGTTAAAGTCACGCATGACCCCCGCCATCTTAGCCACGCAAATTCGAGCGCAACCGCAGAGCGGCGGTCTTGTCGATCCGTTCGGCCGCAAGATCGACTATCTGCGCGTCTCGGTCACCGACCGCTGCAATCTGCGCTGCGTCTATTGCATGAGCGAGCATATGCGGTTCCTGCCTAAAATCGATCTGCTGACGTTCGATGAATTGGATCGCTTGTGCGCGGTGTTCGTGCGGCGCGGCGTGCGTCATATTCGTTTGACGGGTGGCGAGCCGCTGGTGCGGCGCGGAATTATGGATTTTGTGCATAGTCTCGCACGCCATCTTCGTAGCGGCGCGCTGGATGAACTCACGCTCACCACGAATGGCGTGCTGCTGGCGCAATACGCGCCAGGATTGGTTGCCGCCGGCGTCAAGCGCGTGAATGTTTCACTCGATAGCCTGGACCGCGCGGTGTTTGCGCGCGTGGCGCGCGCGGACAAACTCGATCAAGTGCTGGCGGGCATCGCGGCAGCTAAGGATGCGGGCTTGCAGGTCAAGATCAACACCGTCGCGCTCAAACGCGACAACGCTTCGGCCTTGGCGGATATGATCCGTTGGGCGCATGCCGGCGGCATGGACATGACTCTGATCGAAACCATGCCGTTGGGCGAGATCGATGAAGATCGCACAGACCAGTTCCTGTCGCTGACCGAAGTGCGCCGCGCGCTCAGCGCGGTCTGGACGTTGGAAGATATCGCGACGCGAACCGGCGGTCCGGCACGCTATGTGCGGATTGCTGAAACCGGCGGCAGGTTGGGCTTCATCACGCCGCTCACCCACAATTTCTGCGACACCTGTCACCGCGTGCGGCTTACCTGTACCGGGATGCTCTATGCCTGCCTGGGTCACGCGGCGGCGGCGGACTTGCGTGTGCCGCTGCGGGCCTCGCGCGGCGATGAAGATTTGAACGGCGCCATCGATGCCGCGCTGCTGCGCAAACCCAAAGCGCACGATTTTCAGCTGCCGGCACGTGGCGCCCGCCCCGCGCTCGCGCGCCACATGTCGGTGACGGGAGGATAGGTGGCCAGATTCGTTTTTCTCGGACGGCTTCGCGCGTTCGGCGATAGCACGGATATGGTGCTGCCCCCGGATGTACGCACGGTCTCGGCGCTGCTGACATGGCTCGGCGACCGTCATCCCGATTTTGCGGACGCCTGCGCAGGGATGCGCGCGCAGGTCGCAGTGAATCAGACCATCGTGCGCGATCTGTTGCAACCCATCGCGGACGCGGACGAGATCGCTTTCCTTCCACCGATGAGCGGAGGCTGAAAATGAATGTTCGCCTCACCAACACCGCGCTCGATGTGGGCGCCGAACTCGCAGCCTTTGTGGATGGGCGCACGGACGCGGGCGCTTTGGTCAATTTTGTCGGTTATTGCCGCGACGCGACAGCGGGGCAGCCGGTCGATGCGTTATTTATCGATCACTATCCCAACTTCAGCGAACGCCAGATCGCTGCCATCGCCGAGGGAATTTGCCGGCGTTTCGAGATTCTGGATCTTCGCATCGTACATCGCGTGGGCCGCATCGAGCCGGGCGAGGCCATCGTACTGGTCGCGGCGTTGTCGGTCCATCGCGGCCCCGCCTTCGACGGCGTTCGTATGCTGATGGACTATTTGAAGATCGATGCGCCGTTCTGGAAACAGGAAAGTGGACCCGATGGCGCGCGCTGGATCGAACCCAGCGCCGAAGATCTTGCGCGACGGACGGAGGTCGCATGAGCGTAGACGAACCGCAATCCGGCCGGATTTCCGACAGCATCGCGTTCAAGCCTCTGACCATCGCCGTGATGACGGTTTCCGATACCCGCGACGAAGAAAGCGATACGTCCGGCAAGCTGCTCGCGGCCCGTATCGAACGCGATGGTCACCGGCTCGGCGCACGCGCCTGGGTGAAGGACGATATTGCCGCGATCCAAGCGCAGGCTACGGCGTGGATCGGCGATCCTGCGATAGATGTGATTGTCAGCACCGGCGGAACGGGGCTGACAGGGCGTGACGTGACGCCGGAAGCGTTGCGGCCGCTGTTCGACAAGGTCATCGAGGGATTCGAGCCGGTCTGGCATGCGGTCAGCTTCGATAGCGTGGGCCTTTCAACCTTGCAATCGCGTGCCTGTGCAGGCGTCGCGCGCGGCACGATCGTCTTCGCGCTTCCCGGTTCGGGCGGCGCCTGCAAGGACGGCTGGGACAAGATCATCCGCTGGCAACTCGACAGCCGCTATCGCCCCTGCAATCTTGTCGAGATCATGCCGCGGTTTCTGGAGCGCTAATGAGTCGGCTCACCCATTTGGACGACACCGGCCGCGCACGAATGGTGGATGTCGGCGGCAAACCCGTCACGCAGCGGCAAGCCGTTGCGACGGGCCGTGTCCGGATGACTCGTGAAACGCTTGCGCAGGCGCTGAGCGGCGACGCGCGCAAGGGCAGCGTGCGCAATGCCGCTGAACTGGCCGGCATCATGGCGGCGAAGCGCACGGCCGATCTGATACCGATGTGCCATCAGATCCCGCTCGACCGGATCGCGATTGAGATCGATGCCGACGAAGACGCCTGCGCGCTGGTGGTCACTGCGCGTGCCGCGACCAGCGCGCGCACGGGTGTTGAGATGGAAGCGCTGACGGCCGTGTCGGTCGCGTGCCTGACGATCTACGATATGCTGAAAGCCGCCGATCGCGGCATGGTGATCGAAGGCATCGTGCTGATGGAAAAGCGCGGCGGTGCGTCTGGTGACTATGTGAGGCCGCCGGAACCCTAATGCAGCAAAGTGAATCCGGCTCTGGTAAAGATGGCTTGCGCATCGGGGCCGGACAGGAACGCGAGAAAATCCCGTGCCAGCGGTGAGGCGGTTTTTGTGAGGGCGATGGGATAGACGATAGGCGCATGCGTGTTTTCGGGAAAGATACCTGCCACATGCACCGTCGGCTCAATCTTCGCGTCGGTCGCGTACACGATGCCGAACGGCGCTTCACCGCGCGCGACATATTCCAGCGCCACGCGTACATTCTCCGCTGGTGCGAGGTTGCTCTTGACGCTGTCCCAAACGCCCAGTGCGGTCAGCGATGCCTTGCCGTATTTTCCTGCCGGGACAGAGTCCGGATCGGCAAGCGCCAGCTTTCCGCCCTGCAACAGCGCGGCCAAATCAAAATGCGGCGCGATGGCGATGGAGGCCGGCTTCGCTGAGACCAGCACGAGCTGGTTGCCCAGCAAGTTTTTGCGCGTGGCGGTGTCGATGCGCCCGTCCTTTTGCAGATAATCCATCCAATCGGTGTCGGCGGATATAAAGAGATCGGCCGCCGCGCCCTCATCGATCTGGCGCGCCAGTGTCGAGGATGCGCCGAAGGACAGCGTGGCCGTGTTCCCGGTTTTCGCATGCCAGGCATCGGCGGCCTGCCGCAGGCTGTCCGTCAGGGAAGCGGCGGCGAAGACCGTGACGGTCGACTGGCACCATGCCACGCCCGGAAGAAGCATCAACAGCGCGGCTAGAACCACGCGGCGTGAGATTTGTCTGAGCATCGTCTTTCCTGCGTGCTTCTGCTTGCCTGCGAAGCGTGGCATAGGCTATCGGCGAGGCCAAAGGAAATTGCATCTGCCATGCTGACGGTCGTACAGGCGCGGGCGGCGATGCTCGCCGCTGTAAAGCCACTCGACAGCGAATCCGTCGCGCTTGCCGAGGCTGCAGGCCGTATACTCGCGGCGCCGGTCATCGCCCGCCGCGATCAGCCTCCACAACCGGTGTCCGAGATGGATGGCTATGCGCTGCGCAGCGCGGACACGCCGGGGCGGTTGCGCATGATTGGTGAATCCGCTGGTGGGCGCCATTTTTCCGGCCGTCTTGAGCCCGGCACCGCCATTCGTATTTCGACCGGTGCAACGGTGCCCACAGATGCCGACGCAGTCGTGATTCAGGAGAACGTGCGGCGCGATGGCGATATCATCGAGACACCACTTGCAATATCGCAACAGCATATCCGCCCCCGCGGTTTGGACTTCCGCTCCGGCAAGACGCTGTTGGCGCAGACGACGCGGCTTGACGGTGTCGCTCTGGCGCTCGCCGCAGCCTCGGGCACGGGCTTGCTGCCAGTGGTGCGAAAGCCCCGCATCGCGATTCTCGGCGGCGGCGATGAGCTGGTCGAACCCGGCAACGATGCCGGGCCGCATCAGATTTATGACTCGGCAACCTACGGACTTGCGGCGTTGGTGTGCGCGTGGGGCGGCACTGCGCAGCGGTTCAAACCGCAGCGAGACGACAGAGCAGCAATCGCCCACACCGCCGAACAAGGTTTGCGCGAAAGCGATCTTCTGGTGCTGATCGGCGGCGCGTCTGTGGGCGATCACGATCATGCGCGCGCGGCATTGACCGCGATCGGCATCGACATTGCGTGCGAGCGAATAGCGTTGCGGCCGGGCAAACCGACCTGGTTCGGAACCACACAGTTCGGTCCTGTCCTGGGATTGCCTGGCAACCCGGCCTCGGCGCTCACTTGCGGCTATCTGTTCCTGCGCCCGCTGATCGAGGCGATGCTAGGCCGCGATCCTATGGCCGTAGTCCGCCTGCGCGGCGCAAGGTTGGCGTTGCCGCTTCCGGCCAACGGCGCTCGCGAAAATTATCTGCGCGCGCGCGTCGATGTTGATGACGGCGGAACGATGCAAGCGCAAGCGTTCGAGAATCAGGATTCGTCGCTGCTCTCGGTGTTCGCGTCCGCCAACGCGTTTATCCGCATGATGCCGCACGCGCCTGCAGCAGCCGCTGGGGATATGTGCGATATATTGCTGATGGACGATCTGTGACGCTCTCCGCAGCGGAACTTGAGATTTTGACCACCAGCTTTGCCGTTGCGTGGCGCGCGTTGCTGTGGTCGCTGCCCTTTGCGATTGTGGCGGGGCTCGCCTTATCGCGACCGCAGCTGCGTGGTCGTTTGGTGTTGGATGGCCTTGTCCATCTGCCGGTGATCCTGCCCCCGGTTTTGGTCGGTTTTTTGTTGCTTCTGATATTCGGGCGGCGTGGACCGGTCGGTGCCGCACTGGCGCAAGTTGGAATCCATCTGGCGTTCACGCTTGACGGTGCTGCACTCGCCACAGCGGTGATGATCTTTCCACTGCTCGTGCGCAGCAGTCGCATTGCGTTCGAGTCAGCCGACTCGCGCTTGTTCGAGGCTGCGGCGGTGTTGCGCGCCGGCCCGCTGGATCGCTTTGTCTCGGTCGCGTTGCCCCTTGCCGCGCCGGGAATTGTGGCCGGCGCGGTCACAGCCTTTGCCGCCGCAATGGGCGAGTTCGGCGCGGTTATCACCTTCGCCGCCAACATCCCGGGACAAACGCAAACGCTGCCGCTGGCGATCTACGCGGTGCTGCAACAGCCGGGCGGCGAGGGCGAAGCGTTGCGGTTAGCGGCAATGTCGATCGCGGTTGCGATGACGGGACTTGTCAGCGCGGATTTGATGTTGCGCTGGGCACGCCGGCGGTTTACGGAATGACTCTCGACGCCAATATCTTTCTGCGTCAAGGCCGCTTTGTGCTGGAAGGCCATTTTGCTTTGCCCGGTCAAATTACCGCACTGTTCGGTCCCTCGGGCAGCGGCAAATCGAGTTTGCTTTCCGTCATTGCGGGTTTGAAGCGCATCGGTCGCGGCCACGTCGCACTGAACGGCCGCGTGCTTGACGATAGCGCCGCGCGGATTCACGTGCCGGCGCATCGGCGCGATGTCGGTGTGGTTTTTCAGGATGCACGACTGTTTCCGCATATGACGGTGGCCGGCAATATCGCCTTCGCGTGGCGGCGTGCGCCGGCCGGACACCGCCGTGCGATCGAAGAGGTGGCGCAATTTTTCGATATTGCGCCGCTGCTGGACCGTTCGGTGCGCCATCTGTCGGGAGGCGAAAAGAGTCGCGTCGCACTGGCACGGGCCTTGGTGGCGGCGCCTGAGCTTCTGCTTCTGGACGAGCCCTTCGCGGCGCTGGACGGGACGCGGCGGCGCACTTTTATTCGCGTCCTACTCGACATGCATCGGACTTTCCGCCTACCGATGCTGATCGTGGTGCACGACATCGGCGATGTCGCCGCGCTAGCGGCAAGCGTCATCGGTTTGCAAGACGGCAGAATTGTCGCGGCAGGGCCCTTGGCAGAAACGGTGCGCGCAACCGCCTTTCGCAAGCTCCTTGATGCGCGCGATATTGGCGCGGCGTTGCCTGCCGGCGCGCTGCGCGGCACAAATGCGCAAAACGGTGAGCACGTTTGGCTGCGCGCCGACAATGTCTTGCTAACGACGCAGCTTCCCCGCGAACTTTCGGCACGCAATGTTGTCGAAAGCCGAATCGTCACATTACACCGCGAAGTAAATGACGCCGTGCTGGTTGAGCTTGAAAGCCCTGCCGGATTTTTCTTTGCCCGCATCACGACCGACGCCGCGTCGGAACTTGGTCTTGTGCCTGGGCGGACCGTCTGGGCCGTCGTTAAAGCCCATCTGCTCTGAAGTAGTTCTCCTATGCTATTGACGGGGCGCAAAGCGTTGACGGCAATCAAGGGGTTTGACACTGGCCTCGCGCCGAACTGGCAAGTGCGGGCTCGATGCGCCATGCGGAATGGCGGATAGTCCGCCACCTCCTTCAGCTCGCAGTTTCGAGGGCCTAGCTAACTTCTCTGGTGGTTAAAAGGCCTGTAATTCCCCAACTGACGACTCTTGCGTGGAGAGTGTTTGTTTCAAGTCTCCCATCCTCCGCCAATCGCTTCGGGACAGAAAGTCTCCAGCGGACACTTAGGGAAGGCAAGCCGCTAAGTCGGCCGCTTGCGCTTAAACCCGTTGACTGATTCATTAGCAAGTTCGGCGAACGCGCTCTCTACGACCTATTATTCTCCGACTCTGATGACTGACCCGGCGCTAGTACATTCGCCAATCGGCGCGCGCCTTGGCGTTTTGGCACGAAAATGCGCGCAACGCGGAACTCGGCATCAAAATCCGTGGAGAATCATGCCGCCGCAGCGGCTTGCCGCGATAAGGGAAAAGCCACCGTCACCACAGTTCCGACGTGTTCGGCGCTGTCGATGCGCACCGCACCTCCATGCAGGCGGGCAAGGCCGTAAACGAGCGCGAGACCGAGCCCTGTTCCTTCGCTCGCGAGGTGGGGATTGGTGATGACCCGCTCGAACGGGCGCCCGAGGTGTTCGAGCGCGGCCTTGGAAATCCCGGTCCCGGTGTCGCGGACGCCGATCTCCAGAATATCCGCTCCCGTTCTGACGGAGACTAGGATTTTGCCGCCTTTCGGCGTGAACTTGACGGCGTTGGACAGCAGATTGAACAGAATCTTTTTCAGCGCGCGCGGGTCGGCCAACAGATTTGTTCCGCCCGCCGGCATATCCGTGGTCAGCGAAATCTGGCGTTCCTCGACGGCAAATTGCATCAGCGCGGTGCAATCGCCGATCAACCCGGCGAGATCCACGTCTTCCATCTGAAGCGCGAATTTGCCCGAGTCGATTTTCGACATATCCAGGATGTCGGAGATCACCTCGAGCAGATGCGAACCCGATTTGTTGATGAGCGTGAGGTATTCGCCGTACCGTTTCTCCACCGGGCCGAAAATACCCTGCAGCATCATGTCGGAAAATCCGATGATCGCGTTGAGCGGCGTGCGCAGCTCGTGGCTCATATGCGCCAGGAACTCGGATTTGACGCGGCTGGCGGCTTCGGCGGATTGCGTGGCGATGCGGCTTTGGACCAGTTCGTCCTCGACACGCCGCTTTTCGAGCGCGTTGCGGCGGAACACGGCGAGCGCGCGCGAAAGCTCGCCGATCTCATCAGCGCGGTCTCCGAAGGGCACCTCGCAAGCCATGTCGCCGTCCGCCACAAGCCGCATGGTCTGGGTGATGCTGGACATCGGACGCGCGATCCTGCGGCTGATGAAGAACGTCGCAAACAGTGCGAAGCCTATCGACAGCAGCATGATGCAAAGCTGAATGACAAGGTTCTGGCGGGCAGCATCCAGCTCCTCGTGCGCATGGGCGTCGGAGAGATCGACCGCCATGTTGGCCACCTGGACAAGGCTTTTCATTGCTGTGTTGGAAGCGTCGATCCAGTCGTGGCTCGAGGTCGGCGGCCGCTCTCCCGACGCGAACGCGTCGATCACGGTTTTGCGAAGCCCGCGCAGCCGCACGAAATAAAGCTCGTTCGCGGAGGCGATAGCGGCGTGAAGCGAGGGCGGCAAGTGCCCCAGATTCGCATCTTCCAAAATCAAGGCCCAAAGCGCGTTGCCCTGGCCCGTGAGTTCGGTCATGATTTCGAGCCGGGCCTTGTCGTAGCCTTTGCCGCTGGCGATGCCGGCGCCGACCAGCAGCCTGTCATTCCCCGCGAATTCGCGAACGGCCCAGCTCAGCTGCTTGATCTTCATCATCTCGGCGATGAAGGCGTCGCTGCGGTCGATTTCGTTGGCGAGTTCTGCAGACACGCGATCCTCCACAACAAATGGATTTCTGTCCTTGGGAACCCACCGGGCAATCCTTGCCGCCGACCGAAGCTCGGGCCGGCGCAACGCGGCGTCGATCTCAGGCCGCTGCGCATCGATGACGGTTCTTTCCTTAACGATGGCGGCGCGCTCGGACGCGGTGACCATATTGTTCTTCGCGAGCGCGGACAGGGCATCGTTCAGGGCGGCGGTGGACCGCGTCCGCACTTGCGCGATGTCGGCCCAGGTCTCAGCGTCCACGGCGCGCGGGGACTCCAGCACCGTGTTCACGGTGCTAAGTTCGGACCTGCGATACTGCATCGACATGAACAGGTCGCGCGCTATGCCAGAGACTGTAACGATACGCCCGGCCGTGCGCATCTCGTCATAGGCGCCGTTCGCCGAAATGGCGGCCGTCACCACCAGCACAAGCGCCATGATGCCTGTGATGACTTCCAATGTCCGCCTGACGGACAGGGCTTTGCTCATGGCGCATCGGCTCCAGCGATCCGCGCGAGATACGGATCGGAAGCCTGAATGGTAACCATTCAATAGTAATGATGCGCTTAATGGCGATGGGAGTGACGGGACAGCCATCGATGTCACGCGGAGAGAAAATGGCGAAATATAAGGCTTTCAACTCCCTTCACACGGGAGGGATCACAGGTTCAATCCCTGTCGCGCGCACCATTTAAGTGATTGAAAGTCCAGAAAAAATATCTTCCTCCGGAAGCGGAACGGGCGTTCCGTTGTCTTGTGCCGGAAGTACATGGGACGCAACCAGAATGCTGCAGCGTCAGGATGGCGAACGGCAGCGCTCACGTCCGCGGCCTTTGCGCCGGTTATGCTTAAAAGCGGCATCACTAAAGCCGTGACCACGAACCAAAGATATTCGACGCTCGCCGAATTGGTCAGCGGCCAAAAATCTAGGGCAGGCTGCGCTTGGTTTTCCGGCAAGCGGCCCTGTCTGCGCGGCCATGCGAATCAGCCCAGAACAATCTGAACCGTGTGCGTTGCGCCATCATCCACCAATGGAATGAGTGCCCGTTTGCCGGTCAGAATCGTGCCGTCGAGTTTGACGGCGAGAATGCCGCGATTCACGCCCAGAGGGTTCTCAACCGAAATGTCGTATCGCGCGGCGCCGTGGCGATACACAATACCGAACGAAGGCCATGCTTTCGGAATACAGGGATCGAGAAGAAGATTGCTGCCCTGTTTGCGGAACCCGAGCAGGCCTTCCAGCGCCACGCGGTACGTCCATCCGGCGGAGCCGGTGTACCAGGTCCAGCCGCCGCGGCCGTCATTCGGCGGCATGGAATAGACATCGGCGCAGATCACATAAGGCTCGACCTTATACCGGTGCACGCCGGTGGGGCTGGAGGCGTGGTTTATCGGATTGAGAATGGACAACAGTTCGGCGCAACGGTCGCCGTCGCCCAGCATGGCGAACGCGAGTGCGGCCCATGCGGCGCCATGCGTATATTGCCCGCCATTCTCGCGGATGCCGGCGGGATAGCCTTTGATATAGCCGGGATCTGGCGACGGATTTTCAAACGGCGGCGTGAACAGCGTGATCAGCCGGTCATCGCGCTGCACGAGATATTTGTCCACCGCCGCCATGGCGCGTGCGGCGCGCGCCGGTTCGGCCGCGCCGGAAATCACGCCCCAGGATTGGGCAATGGAATCGATGCGGCATTCACGGTTCAGAACCGAACCCAGCGGTGTTCCATCGTCGAAATAGGCGCGGCGATACCAGTCGCCGTCCCAACCAGCTTTCTCCAGTGCGTTCTTGAATCCCAGCATGGCATCGCGCCAGTTTTCCGCTTCCTCGGCAGCGCCGCGGCGTTCGGCAAGCTTCGCGAAGCTGGCGAGCGCCGCATGCAGGAACCAGCCCAGCCAGATGCTTTCGCCTTTGCCGCCGGCACCCACCGCATCCATGCCGTCATTCCAGTCGCCCGTTCCCATCAACGGCAAGCCATGCGGTCCCGTCGCAAGGCTTTTGTCGAGCGCCAATGCGCAGTGGTCGAACAGGCTGGCCGTCTTTTGCGAAACTGTCGGTTCGAAAAAAGCGTCGCGCTCGCCGTCGTGCAGCACGGGCCCCTCCAGAAAGGGGATCATTTCGTCAAGCACCGCATCGTCGCCGGTGGTGTTGACATAGTGCGCCACGACGTATGCCAGCCAGCCGCGATCGTCGGAGACGCGCGTGCGGATGCCCCGGCCGGTTTCCGGCAGCCACCAATGCTGCACATCGCCTTCCAGAAATTGCCGCCCCGCCGCGCGAAGCAACTGCTCACGCGCGATATCCGGCCGCGAAACGCACAACGCCATCACGTCCTGAAGCTGGTCGCGGAATCCGTAAGCGCCGCTCGCCTGATAAAAGCCGGTGCGCGCCCATATGCGGCAGGCAAGCGCCTGATAGGGAAGCCAGCGATTGACCAGGATATCCAGCGCCCGATCTGGCGTTTTCACTTGCACAGTGTGAAGGACTTTATCCCATTGCGCCTTCACGGCATTGAGCACGTCATCCAGATCGGCAGTGCGATACTTCGCAAGCAACTCCTGCGCCTTCTCGCGCGACGGCGCTTCGCCGAGAAAAAAGACGATCTCGACGGAGCCCACAACGCCCATGCGAATGCGTGTCTGTAATGCGGCGCAAGGATCGAGCCCCGGCCCCACATGGTTGGAAAGCTGCGCGCCGGGCGCAAGCCCGATGGGAGATTCCAGAACGCCGTCGCGGCCGACGAATTCCGTGCGGTCGCCCGTCCATGCCACCTGCCGCCCCGCCATATCGGCGAAGGCAACATTCTCGCCGAAGTCGTTGCTCCACGGGTTGACCGCGAACATGGCGCCGGTCTTCGGATCGATTTCCGTCATCACAAACGGCACCGTGGCCGTGCGCGAAGTGCCCAGCACCCATTCGACATATGCCGTTAGCGACAGGCTGCGTTCGCGCCCGGACTGGTTGGTAATCTTCAGGCGTGAAATCTTTACGGCGTCATCCACCGGAACATATTGCGTCAGCTCGACCGCGATGCCGTGCGAAGCGTTCTCGAACACGCTGTAGCCGTGGCCGTGGCGCGCGGTATAGGTGGAAGCCTTCTCGCGAATTGGCAACGCCGTCGGCGTCCACACTTCTCCCGTTGCTTCATCGCGCAAATAGAACGCTTCGCCCGGCGCGTCGCCGACCGGATCGTTCGACCACGGCGTGAGAAGGTTTTGCTGGCTGTTGATCGCCCAGGTGCAGCCACCGCCTTCGGTGGAAACCTGAAAGCCGAAATTGCGATTGGCGATAACGTTCACCCATGGCGCCGGCGTATGCGCGTCGCCATTCAGGATCGTGACATACTCCTCGCCATCCTCGGCGAACCCTCCAAGGCCGTTGAAGAATTCCATCGGCGGGCGCGGCAGCGTGACGTCCGGTTCATTTTTCAGCGCCACGCGCTTGGGCGGCGCGGAAGCCGATTTGTTGTCACGGGCGCGATTGACTTGATCGACAAGCGCACCGCCGCTGCCTCTCAAGACCGCGCGGGCGGCGGTTTGCAGCAATGCGCGAACATCGCCCGGCACAAGATCGGCGCGCAGAACAAAAACCTCCCCCAGCGCCTTGTCGCCCGCCGCCGCCGGCGTTGAACGGCTTTTGCGCACCAGCGCGTCGAGTGCGACCTGGAAATCCTGCGCATAGGAAGGCGCACGCTCGTTGAGGATCACAAGATCGACGGCAAGCTGTTTCAGCCGCCAGTATTCGTGCGCACGAAGAAGCTGATGCACCAGCGGCAGATCGTCGTCGTCCTCGATCTGCACCAGCACGATCGGCAAATCGCCCGAGATGCCGCTTGCCCACAAGGTCGAGGCTTTGCACGCGCCGCGCCGCAAAACATCGGACGCCGGCCGCAGCGTCACGTCGGAATACAGCACATGATTGGCGAGACGCTGGAACAGATGCGCCTCATCGGGAAGAATCCCCAGATGATGAAGCTGCATCTGGGCCTGCGTCCAGGCCAGCGTGGTGGCGCGCTCGAACGCGGCGGCCTCGTGATGCTTGTCTGCCAGATCGATCACTTCGTCGCGGGTCGGCGCAACGACGGTCCAGAACGCAATCCGCACCGTGGCGCCGCGCGGAATCTTCACGCGCCGGCGCAAGCTGAACACCGGGTCGAGAACCGGGCCCACGGTATTGTTCAGCGGCCAGCCATCGCGAAAACCCGCTGCCGTGCGAACCGTCTGTCCGCGGCCGATGAAGCGCGCGCGATCGGTTTCGTATTGCGCGTCACCAGATGTTTCGCCTTCCACCACGGCAAGATGCGCCGCCCATACCCTCGGGTCGGCGGAAGAACGCTGCCGCCGCGTGGCCAGAATGGCGCCAAGCTCGGCATGGAATTCCGTTTCCACGAACAGCTTGGCGAAGGCGGGATGGGCGACATCGTCGGCCTGCCGCGCCAGCGCCAGTTCCGCGAATGATGTGACATCCAGCTCGCGCGTGCGGACACCATGGTTGGTAATGGAAATCCGGCGCACTTCCGCATCGTCTTCCGGCGAAATGGCGACTTCGAGCAACGTGGTGACCGATCCGTCGGTGCGCTCGATTTGCGCGCGGTCCTCGGAGAAGGTTGCGCGATAGGAATCCGGCTCCGTGGCGCTTGGCTGATAGCCGGCCGACCAGGACTCGCCGGTGCGCGGATCGCGCACAAAAATATAGGAACCCCAATTGTCGGCGGTGACGTCTTCGCGCCAGCGCGTGACGGCAATGTCGCGCCAGCGGCTGTAGCCCGAACCCGCCGCCGTGACCATGACGGAATAACGGCCGTTGGAGAGCAGTTGCGTGCGCGGCACGCGCGAATGTGGATTTGTATATTGACGCTCGACGCCAGATGTGAGGTTCGCAATCTCGGCGGCGCGGCGCGTCTGTTCGGGCCGCTGGCGTGCCAGCGCCACATCGCGCGGCATGCGCTCTTGCAGCAAAAGTTCGGTTGCCTGCACCATCGGACTTGTATGAAACCGTTCGCGCATTACGCCGTTCATCAGCGCGTTCGCAATACCCGTAATGGTCATGGCCTGGTGATGCGCCATGTAGGCATTGATCACAGCGAATTTCGCACCTTCGGGCAAGCGCGCTCGCGTGTAATCGACGGCTTCGTACCAGCCGTAAACACCGCGCGCGCCGATGCTTGCGAAGCGGCGATAATTTTGCGCGCTGGCCGCCGGATCGATCATGGCCGCCAGTCCGGTTGCATAGGGCGCCACGACCGTGCTTTCGCTCAGGCCGCGTTTGTAACCGAGATCGGGAACACCGAAGCTGGAATATTGATAGGTCTGCTCCAGATCGCGCGCATTATATTGCGATTCCGACATGCCCCACGGCACGCCCAGTGCCTTGCCGTATTCTTCCTGCCGTTGCACCACCAGGCGATTGGTGGACGCCAGAAGGCTGCCCGATGGCGCGCGCATCACCAAGGACGGCATGAGATATTCGAACATGGAGCCGGACCAGGAGATCAGCCCCGATCCGCCATCGATGGCGGTGAGCGTGCGTCCGAGATGAAACCAGTGCCGCGCCGGAACGTCGCCCTTCGCGATGGCGATAAAACTCGTCAGCCGCGCTTCCGACGCCAGCAAATCGTAATAGTTGGAATCGAGCGCGCCATCGGACATGCGATAGCCGATGGAGAATAGCTGGCGGTTGCCGTCGTAAAGAAACCCGAACTCCATCGATATGAACATCGTGGTGGCGATTTCCGCGAGCAGGCCCAACCGGTAAATCAGAAGCCTTGCAGAGGCCGCGGCTTTTTCCAGCACCGGGACAAGCCCGTGTTGCGGCGCATCGCCGGCCAGCCGGGCGATAATGCCGTCATGCCACTGCGGAAGGTTCTCCAGCGTTGGGAGGTTTTCGAACATGCGGGCGAGATCGGAATTTTCCGAAAGCGTTTTGTCGTTCGCGATAACGCCAGCCCATGGCAGCAGGAAATCCATTTCGTGCTGCAATGCCTGAACGCTTGCGGCCAGCGATTGCGGCCACGCAACGATTTCGCTTCTGCGTTCCGGGTTCATGCCTTCTTGCAGGCTTTCCGAAGCCTGCTGGATTTCGCCGGCGCCGCGCGCCAGGTTCGCAAGGCGCTGTGCCATCGCAACCGGATCGGCTGGCGCATCTTTCAAATCCGCGGAAAAAGCGCTGATCGCGGCGCGCAGCGCGGAAAACCCATCGCCGTTTGCTGGTTCATCGGCAGCCGCTGCTACGGTCTCGCGCAATATGTCGAGATGATCTTCCAGGCCGTTGACCCAAATCGTGCCGGCGGCGGGGCGCGTCAGGACTTCGCGCGCCGCGTTGCTCAGCGCCAGCAGGTGGCCGGCGAGATTTCCGCTATCGACCGACGAAACATATTTCGGTTCAAGCGCGCGCAGGTCTTTCGTGTCGTACCAGTTGAAGAAGTGGCCGCGAAACCGCTCCAGCTTGTCCATCGCCGCAAGCGTGGCTTCCAGCCGCTCAACCGCGGCCAGCGTTCCGATCCAGCCGAAGTCCCGCGCCGCCAGAATCGACAGGAGATAAAGACCCATGTTGGTGGGCGATGTGCGGTGCGCTACGACCGGCTGCGGCGTTTCCTGAAAATTATCCGGCGGAAGCATGTTGTCTTCCGCCGTTATGAAGGTTTCGAAATACCGCCAGGTACGGCGCGCCACCAGACGTAGCGTTCTCCCATCCTCTTTCGAAACCGGAAGAAAACCCCGGCTGGGTGGCGGGGTGCTCGCCCATCGCGCGGCAAGCGGCGACAGAACCCAAAGCGCCACGAAAGGCGCTGCCACAGGCAATACCGAACGGCTGTGCGCCCAGATCGCAAACAGGATCGCTGCGCCGAAAAGCACACTGGCCGCGATTTGCGAAAACAGTGTTCGCCGGTCGAACCGCGTGTCGCGCGCCGCCTGCGCGGCCGTCACCCATTCCAGCAGCTTGCGGCGGCTGATGACGAGACGCATGGCCGTGCGCAACACGGCGTCGACCATCAGCCAAGCCTGGTGCGCCAGAAACGTAATTTGAAAAGCCAGTTGCAAAAGGCCCAGCGCGAGATCGCTTCCCATGCCGCGAACATGCGTTCCCATCGGCACGCCAACGCGGCGCGGTATTATGCCAGCAAAAAACGGCAACGTCGGCGGAAGCGCCAGCGTGAAGAGAATAAAGGCCGTCCATGCTATCGCGCCCGGCAGCGGCAGAAACCATCCGGCCAGAAGCGCCAGAAGCGACGCGGGTGCGGAAAGCGAACGGCGCAGATTGTCGAGCAGTTTCCAGCGCCCCACCGCCGGTATGCTGGTTCTCACGCCGTTGGCGCCTGTCTTTCTCGCCCAGCCCAAGATCCACGGCAAAAGCTGCCAGTCGCCGCGCACCCAGCGATGCTGGCGCGCCGCCGATACGTCGTAGCGCGACGGATATTCCTCCACGACCTCGATATCCGACGCCAGCCCGGCACGCGCGAAAATCCCTTCCAGAAGATCGTGACTCAGAACCGTGTTGTCGGGAATGCGCCCTTCCATGGCCGCTTCGAATATGTCGAGATCGTAAATTCCTTTTCCGACATAAGAGCCTTCCTCGAACATGTCCTGATAAACGTCGGACACGGCGAAGGCATAGGGATCAAGACCGCTTGGCCCCGAAAATGCGCGCTGGAACAGCGAGCCCTCAACACCGACCGGCAGGGATGGCGTCACACGCGGCTGCAGAATGCCATGGCCCGCAACAACGCGGCCCTGTGCGGTATCGAAGCGCGGACGCGTCAGCGGATGCGCGATTTTCCCGACGAGCCTTTTGACGGTCCCGATCGGCAGCCGCGTGTCGCCATCGAGCGTGATGACGTTGCGGACATCCTTCGGCAATTCTCCGTTCCGGCCGGTGTCTGGCAGGAACGACGTGTCGCCGGCGCCGCGCAGAAGGCGGTTCAGTTCGTGCAGTTTGCCGCGTTTGCGCTCCCATCCCATCCAGAGCTTTTCGCTTGCGTTCCAAAGACGCCGGCGATGGAAAAGAAAGAAGCGGTCGCTGTTTTGGGCGCGGCCATGTTTTTCGTTGAGGCGCGCAACGCCCTGTTTCGCGGCTTCAAGAAGTTCTTGATCGCCCGACACGGACTCGGTCTCGGCGTCCGTCCAGTCCGAAAGCAGCGCGAAGAACAGATTCTCCTGAGAATTGGAGAGATAGTGAACTTCCAGCCGTTCAATCTGTTCGCCGATCGTATCGAAATTCGTAAGCAGCGTCGGGATCACGATGATGGTGCGAAGCGCGTCCGGAATCCCATCGTGCAATTCCAATCCGGGCAGGATGGTCGCGCCGACCTGTTCGGTCAGCACGCGATTGACGATGGCAACCGCAACCTCGGACGCAGGCACTATGGCGAGAATCGCAAAAAGCCATAGCGGCCAGCCTTGCAGGCCAACAGCGTGCAAAATCGCAAGGCCGGCAACCAGCACAAGCGCGGTGACCAGCGCTATCGTGCAGGCATAGCTCGCGATGCCTGCATCTGTCTGCGCGCGCCGGAAGCGCGTTCTCAGCGAAACGCGGCTGTCCAGTGTTTTTTCAAAAGCCGGTCGGCCCTTCGCGATCAGATAAAATCCGGGATCGCCCTCACGCGCGCCGGGGTTTTTGGCGGCGGCCTGCCGGGCCTTCGCGACAGCTTGTCTGGCGACGTCCAGTTCCGGGCGCTTTGAACCTTCCGCGATCTCCTCGATGGCGCGGCGGTAAAGATCGCGCGTGGGAAAATCCATTGCGTCGAAATCGCTGCCGTTTCGCAACACGCTGTCAACCAGGCTCACGCTTTCGAACCATTCGGCCCAGTCGATCGTCGAGATCAGCCGCATGCTGGTAATGATGTTACGGACTGTGACGTTCATCGCGCTCTGGCGCTGAACTTCCTTGCGCACGATTTCGTCCGTGGTGGTGTTTTCTTTGGCGAGCCGCTCGTTCAGCCATTTGAGCGCCGGTGTCGTTTCCGGATCGCGGTCGCGCAAGCGTTGCGCCAGTTGCACCGCGAACGCCGTGGACCACGGCACGGCCTCGAGCTGCGCCAATATCGGCAGAGGGTTTGCCGCATCCGGCTCGCCGCCGCCCAGAATACGGTCCGCAAGCGTATCGGCTTCGCGGCTCGCGGCCAGCCGCGCCACAATGGCCTCCGCCAGCCGGCGAAGATTTTCGATCAGCATAATGCGAAGCGTGATGGCGAGCGCCCAAAGCTCACCAATCGTGAGCACGTCGACGCGCTGATAGGCGCGCACAAAGCGCGTCAGCTTTTGCGCGTCGAAGGCGCTGTCTGTATGAGCGACCAGCGCCCATGCGATGCCGAAGACCCGCGGAAAGCCGGCCAAATATCCGTCGGTCAGCTTGGGAAGCTTGCGGTAAAAACCCGGCGGCAGGTCATCCTTGATCTCGCGGATCTGCTCGTCCACGACATGAAAATTGTCGAGCAGCCATTCGGCCGCCGGCGTGATCGGCTGCTGGGCGTGCGTCGCGCGTACAATGGCGCGATGGGCTTCGCTGAGGATGGCGGCATTCTCATGCAGCCGCGCCGTCAGCGGGCGGCCGCGCTTTGGCCCCGCCGAGACCCGCTGGGCGGCGGCCAGGCTGGCCGCATGCTGCTCCAGGCGCTCGACGCTGAAAAGTTCCGCGCGAATCGGTGCTTCCGATGGCGCAAAAGGATCGGCGCGCGAACCAAGAAGGTCTGAAAGGCTCAAGTTTGGGTCCTAATTTCTTACTGGAATAACATACCGGCTCGCTCGGATCATCATTGTGGATAGGCATCGGGCGGGTTCCGGTCAGAGAGCGCGCGTCACCGCCCCTGTCCCGGGCCCAAGTTCTAGAACGGTGCCTGGTTGAGATAGATCAATTTGCCGCGCAACCTCCACTGCAAGCCGCGGGCTTGACGGAAAAGGGGACGCAACGGCCAAGGGCCGCGCCAAGAAGCGCCGTAAAATTTCCAATCGCTGATTTCGCCCACTGAACTCATTTCCAACGAACGTGGAATAGGCTCTGTAGTTCCAACAAGCCGTTCGGGCAGAATCCCCATGGCCCTACCCGTCATCGCACTCGTCTGGCGTCGGTGCGCAAGAGGGAAAGTTGTGCCGTCAGCCCCGAACTTCAGTTGGGACACCGTGCGTCGGCTACTACACTCAGTCCTGTGCCGCGGTCGCGTGGGTTAGTCTGGTGGCTGCGCGTTCAAGTCTTATTAGGCGCCCCCGCCCATCCCCCGCTCCACTCGATATGAAGGGGTTTGTCAAAAGCAATATCGCCAAACCAATAAGGCGGTCGGCTACGGACGGTACTGTAGGCGCACTCATGCGGCGCGGAATCCCGCAACCGAGGAGGCCCTTAAGCGTTGCGCATTGTGGGCAAATCCAAGGGAATATCATGAAAAAGGACACCGTTCTGGGGCGCTCGCGGCGCCGGCTTTCAGCGTGTCAGGTATTGCGGCGCCGGCCGATCAACCCGGTCACCAAAGCCTCGCGCCGGGCGCAAACGACAACGGCATCGCTCGTTGACCGCACAAGCGAAAACCCCCACGTGCCTTTGGCTTAGATTGGGAGCGGTAACGACTGGCGATTGTGGCGCTGACGGTTTGATCAGGGCTGCGAATCGCGATTGCCCCTCTTCCACAACCGCGCGAGTCGATCCGGGCCATCTTGTTCCCGGGCACGATCAAGACATCGGCGAGCGCGTTCGTACTGTGGCCTTCTCGTAACGGGGTACGGTAAACAGCGCCTGATCTATCTCACAGAGATCGAGAGCGAGTTCGGGGCAATTGGCGAACCGAGGACGGGGACAATGGATTCGCCACCCATCAAAGAACTCATCGCGTATCCCAACGCCCCGCCGTTCATTACGGGGACTGCGGTAAATTTGAGATTGTGCGTCGTGTCAATGTTGGCCGATTTCGTGTAAATCACGATGAAGTGCGCCGTTGGAAAGTTGTCTAAGTTAGCTTCCGCTTTGACATAAGCAGCGCCGCCCATGTCTCCCGGGCGCAAAACGCCGTCATGAATCCAATCGATAGTACCGACAAGAACTTTGTTCGCGTCGAGAAGTGCGATAGACGGAAAGAAGATTGCCGGACCTTTGGACGGATAACCATTTTGAAATTCAGTGCTCTCAATGGAAATTGCGGATACCGAGGCTGCCGGCAGCACAAAAGCTTTGAAAAGACTCTTGCCGTTCGTTCCAAAGTCAAACGCCGGATCGCCGATGTCGAGAGAAACTGCATTGGCACCCACATGAAGCGCAACAAACTTCATATCGCTGAAGGATGCGCAACAAATTGGAGTTGAATCGAATGCGCCGGTGGCGGTCGCCACGTCGCGATAAGCAGTGCAACCTGCACACATGGATATTAGTCCAAGAAGAGCTGCTCTGATCAATTTTGTCATTTGATTTCCCCAACCGCAATTTCAATTCAGAGCTTTGTCCAGCCCAAGAGGCAGCACGGATTCAACCTTCTACAAAGGCCGGGCATTTCAACGCTTCGTGAGTGACAATTGGGTCATGTGGGGCCAGAGTTTGCCGTCACCCGGACCGCATCGCCTTGCCGCAGCGAGTCAGGGGGATTGTCGATCACGCGGTCATGGCGCGTCAGGCCCGAGGCGATTTCCACGGATGTTCCATAATCGCGCGTGATGGCGACGGACTTTATCTCCACGCGGTTGCGGGCGCCCACAAGGGCAACGGCGGCGCCGCTATCGTTGAAGATAAGGGCGCTTGCGGGAAGCCGGATCGCGGTGGCGCTCGCCGGAAGGTTGAAGCGTACTTCGGCATAATCGCCGGCTTTCAAGCGATGATCGGCGTTATCGGCCTGAAGCTGCATCAGCACCGTTCCCGATTGCATGTTCACCGAACCCGCGGTGGCGATCAGCGTCGCGGTGAATATCTGCGCCGGATATTCCGGCACCGTGAAGGTGGCTTTCATGCCCGGCCGGATCTGCGCGGAATAATTCTGCGGCACGTTCACATAGATGCGCACCTTGCTGTCGTCGGCGACGGTGAACAACGGCGTGGATCCCGGCGTGCCGACCGTCACCAGCGCACCGACATCCGTCGCGCGGCTCGTCACGATTCCGTCGAACGGCGCGGTGATGTGCTTGAAGCTTTCCAGATCGCTCATGCGATCGACATTGGCGCGCGCCGAGGCAACCGCAGCAGTCTTTGCCGCAAGGTCACCGTTCTTCTCGTCCACGTCCTGCGGCGCGGCAGCCTTGAGCTTGGCCAGCATGTTCCAGCGTTTCGCTGTTTGCGCCGCCAACCGCTGGTTGGCGATTGCCGTGCCGAGATCGGCTTTGGCCTGCGCCAGTTGCTGATCCTGATCGGGCACATCGACCTCGGCCAGGATCTCTCCGGCCTTCACCGGCGTTCCGATATCGGCGTTCCATTTCTTCAGATAGCCGCTGACGCGCGCATAAATCGGCGCGCTGTTGAATGCCTGGATGTTTCCGGGGAACACCAGATCGCCGGGTTTTCCGGGCGCCGCCAGATTGATCACGCTCACGGTGGGAAGCGCGTTCGCATCCGTCCATGCGCCAACCTCGCGGCTCGCAAAGACGCGGGTGACGAGTCCCACCACCACGATCACAACAGCGGCGCACGCGGCGATAACGCCGATGAGTTTCAGCCGCGGGGGCGGCGTGTATCGCAGCATGTCGGGATTGTCAGGCATACGCTTCTCCGGAATTCGGCTTGGCGCCGGATGCGGCGTCCTGTGTGTGGCGCGCCTTGCGGCCATGAACAATGCTGAACACCACCGGCACGAACAGCAGCGTCGCGCAGGTGGCGAAGATCAGGCCGCCGATCACGGCGCGGCCGAGCGGCGCGTTCTGCTCGCCGCCCTCGCCCAGCCCCAGCGCCATCGGCGCCATGCCGATGATCATGGCCAGCGCCGTCATCAGCACGGGGCGGAATCGCGTAACGCCGGCTTCCACCGCGGCCAGCGCCGCATCGCCCGTTGCGGCAAGCCGCTCGCGCGCGAAACTGACGACAAGGATGGAGTTCGCGGTGGCAACGCCCATGCACATGATGGCGCCAGTCAATGCCGGCACAGACAAGGTGGTTCCGGTCGCGAACAGCATCCAGACGATGCCGGCCAGCGCGGCGGGGAGTGCTGTGATGATGACGAACGGGTCGAGCCACGACTGGAAATTCACGACGATCAGCATGTAGATCAGAACGATTGCCGCCAGAAGTCCGTAGCTGAGGCCGGTGAAAGCAGCGTCCATGGTGACAACCTGCCCGCGCAGATTGACGGTGACGCCTTTGGGGATATCTTTCGCGGTGTCGGCCATCAGCTTGCGCAAGTCACTGGCCACGCTGCCCAGATCGCGGTCTTGCGTGGTGGCGTAGAGATCGATCGCCGGCTTGATGTTGTAGTGCGAGACGACGGCGTCGGAATCCTCGCGCGATATCTTTCCAAGGCCGCCCAAAATCTGCATGCCGCCGGTGGACCCTGTCACCGGAATATTCTCCAGCCGATCAAGGCTGCTGACATTATATTCCGGCGTCTGGGCGACAATCGGGTACGAGACGCCCGTTTTCGGATTGAGCCAGTATGTCGGTGCGGTCTGCGAGCTTCCGGCGATGGACGTCACCACGCTGTTGGTCACATCGCGTTCGGTCAACCCCAGCTGCGCCATGCGCGAGCGGTTCACATCCACGCGAAGCTGGGGATTCTCGAAAGACTGCTGCATGCGCGCGTCCGCCATCCCGTGAATAGCGCGCATGCCGCGCAGCAATTCCAGAGCGTAGGCACGGTTCTTGTCCATCTTCGGGCCCGACACCTGCAGATCGATGGGCGCGGGCGCACCGAAGTTCAGGATCTGGCTGATGATATCGGCAGGCAGGAATGAGAAGGCCGTGCCGGGAAACGCGGCTGGAAGCGTTTCGCGCAGCTTGCGCACATAGTCTGCGGTCGGGCGATGTCCTTCGTTGAGCGTAATGTAGATATCGCCGTCCTGATAACCGATCAGGCCAGAGTTATTATAGACGGTGTTGATGGAACTGGTCGGCAAGCCGATGTTGTCCACGGTCGACGACAGTTCACTGGCCGGAATGGTTTTGCGGATTTCGCGCTCGATATCGCCGAACATCGCGGCCGCATGCTCGATGCGCGTGCCGACCGGCGGCCGCACATGTATCGTGATCTGGCCGGCATCCACCGTTGGAAAGAAGTTTGAGCCCAGAAAAGGAAGCAGCACGAAGGACACAAGCACACAACCGAGAAACCCGATTACGAAAACCTTGCGATGGCCAAGCGCCATGGCGAGCAGATTGCGGTAGCCCTCACGGAATCTTTCGAAGCGCGCCTCGAAGCCGCGTTGAAAACGGGAAAGCGGATTGTTCCCCACGGCGTCGTGCAGTTCATGATCCGCCTGGTCCGGCGTATCGCCCGCTGTCGCATGCGGCTTCAGCAAATACATCGCCATCGTCGGCACCAAGGTGCGCGACAGGATGAACGACGCGATCATTGCGAAGACCACTGCCTCGGCCATCGGAACAAACAGGAAGCCGGCCACGCCTTTGAGCGCGAACATGGGCACGAACACGATGCAGATGCACAGCAGGGACACGAACGCGGGCTGCACGATCTGCTGCGCGCCATCCAGAATCGCCGTCTTCACATCTTTGCCGTGCTCGAGATGCCAGTTGATGTTCTCGATGGTGACGGTCGCGTCGTCCACCAGAATGCCGACAGCCAGCGCCAAGCCGCCCAGCGTCATGATGTTGAGTGTCTGGCCGTTGAACCAGAGCGCTGCGAACGCGCACAGAATGGCCAGCGGAATGGAGATCGCGATGATCACCGTGGAGCGCCAGCTTCCCAGAAACAGCAGGATCATCAGGCTGGTGAGCGCGGCAGCAATCACGCCTTCGCGCATCACGCCCGCAATCGCGGCTTTGACAAAAACCGATTGATCGTTGAACAAGCTGATCTTGAAGTTCGGCGGCAGCGTTTCCTCAAGTTTCGGCAGCGCATCCTTCACGCCCTGCACGATATCCAGCGTCGAGGCCGAACCGGTTTTGAGAATGGTGGTCAGCACCGCGCGCACGCCATCGACATGAACGATGCTCTGTTGCGGCGGGTTGCCGTCGCGCACATGGCCGACATCGTGAATGTAGATCGTCGCACCGTTCACCGTCTTGATCGGAAGATCGTTGAGTTCGTCAATCGTTTCAGCCGCGTCGTTCAGCTTGACCGTGTATTGCTTCGAACCGAATTTCACGGTGCCCGCCGGCAGAATCTGGTTCTGCGCCGCGATGGCGTTCTCCACGTCCTGCGCCGAAAGGCCCCTCGCCTGCAGCGCCTGGGAATCCAGATCGATCTGAAGCTGGCGCACCTTGCCACCATAAGAATAAGGAATGGCAGCGCCCGGAATCGTCGTCAGCGCCGGGCGCACGAAGTTCTGCGCCAAGTCCAGCACCTGCTGTTCCGACATATGCTGGCCGGAGAACGCAAGCTGCAAAATTGGAACGGTGGAAGCGTTGTAATTCAGGATCAGCGGCGGCGTCGTGCCGGCCGGCATGCTCTTCACCGTCGTCTGCGAGATCGACGTGACCTGTGCCGTGGCCGTGCGGATATCGACGTCGGGCTGGAAATATATTTTTTCGATTCCCATGCCCGGAAGCGACGTGCTTTCCAGATGCTCGATATCGTTGACTGTGGTGGTGAGGCCGCGCTCGTACGGCGAAATGATGCGTCCCGCCATCTCGTCCGGGGAAAGGCCCGTGTAGGAAAAGGCAACACCGATCACTGGAATCTTGATGTCCGGGAAAATGTCGGTCGGCATCTGCATCGCGGCCAGCGGTCCGGCGATGACAATCAGGATCGCCATGACGATGAAGGTCAGCGGCTTTTCCAGCGCGACGCGAACGATCCACGTCATGCACAAGTACTCACGCGCGCTTTCAATAGAAAGGCGGCGTTCCGTTCCATGCAAACACTGCGCACTGAAACCACGATATAAAGCCCGGCGGTGTTGAAGATTTTCTATACGTACCGTACGGTAACATCGTCAAGGACGCGCGATGTCACGGAAAACAGCAGCCGGAAAGAAAATTGTCGCAAATCGTCGCCACGCACCGAAGCGGGCCGGCGAGCGCATTCGCGAGAGCGCGCGCGATCTCTTCTACAAGCGCGGCATTCGCGCTGTTGGTGTTGACGAAATCGTGACACGTGCGGGCGTCACCAAGCCCAGCCTTTATCGCAGCTTCTCTTCGAAAGACGCGCTCGCCGCGGACTATTTGCGGCATCTTGGCGATGAAGGATTGGCGCATTTCGATGCGCTGCTGTCCGCAGATCCTACCAATCCCAGGGCCCAGTTTCGTGCGTGGCTCGCGGATTTGCTACAAAATGCGGCGCGACCCGATTATCGCGGCTGCGGTGCCACGAATGCGGCCGTGGAATACCCCGACCTAGGGCATCCAGCGCGCAAAGCGGCCACCGCGATCAAGCGGCGCTTTCGCGGGAGGCTAAAACAACTATCAAAGGCTATGGGTGCCAGCCAGCCCGGCAAATTGGGCGACGCGCTGTTGTTGCTACTGGAAGGTGTCTATGCTTCCGCGCAGCTGTTTAACGACAACCGTCCCACTCGCGTTCTGGTCGAAGCGGCCGATGCGCTGATAGATCACTATTTGACGCGCGACCGATAATCGGCTCCTCCCAATGTGCCGCTCACGCAGGTAATATTCCATGCTACGGCTGCGGTCCGAACGACGGAGGCGTGTCGCCCGCTTTCGTGCCCCAGTTCTTTGCGGGCGGTTTTGTCAGCGTGTAGTCCAGTTCACCGCCGTGGACGGCGAAGGATGACGGCAGCCAGGATTGTGTGCTGGGCACGCCGTTTACCGCAAGCGATGCGATGTAAGGCGCATCCATCGCAGCACCCTTGGCGCGGATTGTAACAACGCCACCGGGACGCGTGACCGTTACGCTTTCAAAAAGCGGACTTCCCAGCACCAGTTCGGCGCGGCCGGGATAGAGCGGGTACATGCCAAGCGCCGCCCACACATACCAGGAAGACATTTCACCCAGATCGTCATTCCCGGAAATTCCGTTGGGGGTATTGGTCCAGATTTGTTTCATTGCAGCGCGCACGATTTCCTGTGTCTTCCACGGCGTGCCGCCGAAATCATAAAGCCACGGCGAGGCGATGGATGGTTCGTTGTCGAGCTCGGCATGCATCACGCCGGATTTTGTCACCGCCAGGCTGCCGTCTGAGTTGTAGAAAAAACGGTCCATCCGCGCCGCCGCTTTCTCTGTGCCGCCCAGTTCTGCGAACAATCCCGCTGGATCGAACGGCACCATCCAGAGATATTGCGCGCCGCTGCCTTCGACATAGTCGTCATCGTTTTCGACATTGAAATCGACGGGCTTCCAGCTTCCGTCAGCGTTGCGCGGCTGGATGTAACCGCCCTGCGGCGTGGCTTTGGGGTTGAACAGGTTCCGCCACCAACCCGCGCGCTCCGTGAACAGCTTGGCGTTTGCCGCGTCGCCATTTATTACGGCAAGCTGCGCGACGCCGAAATCGGCCGCCGCCAATTCCAGCGTGTCGGCGGCGCTGCCCCACCCCGGCGAGCCCACCGGCATATAGTGCAGCTTCAACCACCGATCGAGACCCGGCCGTTCGCCCACACATTGCACGCCGCAACCGCGATTGCTGAGGTCGAGCGCGGTGGGCGTCGTGGCCGCTTTCAGCAGCGACGCATAAGCGCCTCTCACATCGAAATCGTGGCCGCCAAAATTGTAGATTGCAGCAATGGAGGCGGGTGATGGATCGCCGTTCATCACGCTGGTGGCGCCCGTCAGGTGCGTCCAGCGGTCCCACACGCCGTTGTTCTGGCTCGCCTGGTTGTAAAGTGACTGTGCGATGTCGGAACCAATTTGCGGATCGAGCCATGTCACCAACTGAAGCTGAGAGCGATAGACGTCCCAGCCGGAGAAATTCGCATACTGGATATGGCCCGGCGCAACCGTGTGAACCTTTTTGTCGAAGCCGAGATATTGGCCGTTCACGTCGCTGTATGTGTTTTCGCCCAGCAGCACATGATAAAGCGCGGTGTAGAACACCGTCCGCTCGTCCATCGTGCCGCCTTTTACAGCGATCTGGCCAAGCTTTGCATTCCAGGTCTTGCGCGCCGTATCGCGCACGCTGTCCAGCGTCGCGCCTTGCGGTTCTTCCGCTTCCAGATTGGCACGCGCATTGGCGAGACTCACATAAGAGATGCCGACGCGCATGTCGACCACAGGCGTTTTTGCCGGATCGAATGAGATCCATGCGCCAGAACCTTTGCGGCCCGGCGGGTGGCCACGGTCGCCATAGGTTGTGCCGCCATGCGCTTCGCGCGCGCCTTTGTCGATGTCCATATCGTGCCAGCCGCCGCCGGCGGTGAAGGGCTGGTCGAACGCGGCAACGAAATACAGCGTGTAATAGCTTTCGCGCCGGTCGGGCGAGAGATAGCCGCAGAAATTCCCGCTTGTAACGGAGCCGGTCACTTCGCGCTTTGCTGGATCGACATTCACTGTGGCATCGCTGCTACCCACTTCCGAATCTGACGTGCGGAAAAGCAGATTGGCATCCTTGTCTTTCGGCCAGGTGAAGCGCGCGATGCCGGTGCGCAAATTGGCGCTGAGTTCAGCCGTCACGCCGTTGTCGAGCGTGACTTTGTAGAAACCGGGAAAAGCCTTTTCCTGGTCGTGCGTGAAATAACTGGAATACATGCTGAAGCTGTCGTCCGCCGAAGGCGACAGTTCGACCGGCCGCGTCACCGGCATGATCGGGATATCGCCGCTTGCGCCTGTGCAGCCGGTGCCGGAAAGATGCGTGAGGCTAAAGCCTTTGATGCCGTTGGAACGCCATTCGTAACCGCCCGGCGCGGCGATCGGATAGCTCCTGCCCGGCAGCGGTGTTTCTTCCGGGCTGAAAGCCACCATGCCGAACGGCAACGTCGCGCCGGGATAGGTATTGCCGCCGTTCGTGGTACCGATGAAGGGGTTCACTTCGCTTGCCAGATCGGCAGGAGCCGCCTGCGCCGCGCCCAGCGCAGCAAATGAAATCAGCAATGCACCGATAGTCCGCATGACATTTCCTCAAGTTGTGAAAGGCGCTGCGTCAAAGTCCGCCGGCTTTCGCGCGCCGGCCAGCGCGAAAGCCGCGATGCAGGCATAGGAGACCAGAGGCACGAAGAAGGCCGCGGCAAGCCCAATATGGTCGGCGGTGATCCCTGCGATAACCGGCAGTACCGCGCCGCCAACGATAGCCATGCAGAGAAGACCCGATGTCGACGGCGTCGGCGCGCTCGATCGTTCCAGCGTCAGCGTGAAAATCGTGGGAAACATGATGGAGTTGAAAAACCCTATTGCCAGCGCCGCAATGCCGGCAATTTCGCCCGCTGTGGCGGCGCCAAGAAATGCGGAGAACAATCCGTTCGATTGCGTCACCACAAAGCACAGCACCAACGCAATGCCGGCGGCAATGGCGAGAACCCGGCTTGCGGAAATGCGGATCAGCACCACGCTTCCCAACGCCCGCCCCGCCATTGCACCACCCCAATAAAGGCTGAGCAGACGCCCGGCCAATTCATAACTCACGTTCATGATCGAAGGCTGGTGGAGGAAATTTATGATCATGCTGCCGATGGAAACTTCCGCGCCGACATAGAGAAAGATGGCCAATGCGCCGAACAGGGCCCAGCGCGATGCAAAAGCGGCAAGCGGCGATGGGTTCGCGCCGCTCGGCGCGTTCGGCACACGCAGCAGGCTGCGCAGGCGCCACAGGAATGCGCTCAGCAGAACGATCACCGCCGCGATGACGAGGAACTGCGTATCGACGTGGCGCAACGTGACATCGCGCGCGGCCGCGCTGGCGGGGCCCGCAAACACGCCGCCGCGCAAGATCACATAGGAGCCGATGATCGGCGCGATCACCGTTCCCAGCGAATTAAACGCCTGCGACAGCGTAAGCCGGAAATGCGAACCCTCCGGTCTGCCAAGAAGTGCCGCGAGTGGATTGGCCGCCACCTGCAATTGCGTGATGCCGGCCGCAATCACAAAGAGCGCCCCCAACACAAACCAGTAGGAATTGGCGTGGGTGGCAAGCGGCATCAGCAGGCAACCGGCGATCATCGCGCCCAGTGACAGCAGAATGGTGCGGGCATAGCCCAACTTTTCCAGCACAAGAGCTGCGGGAAGCGAAACCACGCCGTAAGCAAGGAAGAACGCAAATTGCGTCAGCATCGATTCAGCATAGGAAAGGCTGAATACCGCCCGAACGCTGGGAACCAGCGGATCGATGGACGCCGTAACAAAGCCCCAGACGAAAAAAAGCGTCGTGACCGTGGCGAAGGCAGGATTGAACCGCGTGGGCGCACGCGCGGCATCATTTGAAGCCGGCAAAGACGTTTCCTTCGGTGGAGAGGTAATTGGTCTTGTAGTCAAAACGATCCGTTTGGGAGAACAGGAGCCAATAGTATTTCATCTGCTCGCTCCACCAGTAGCCGGGGCAGAGATCGCCTTGCTTCATGGGGCTGGAAGTGATGTCGTCGATGATGGTGAAGCCGTAAGGCGCGCGGCTGGTCTCTTTCATCTTCTCGTAGTGAACGCGCGCGAGTTCCCGGTAGCGGTTATCCGGTTCCAGCAGAAAAAGATTGAGGCAGGAATCCACGAATTCGGGGCGCAATTCGTTTGTCACGCGATCCGGCGCGAAGCGCGCATAGTCGAAGCCTTCCGGGAGCACGCCATAGCGCGCCTGAACCTCGGCCCACGACGCGAGATAATCTTTCCCGCGCGCCGCGTCGCCGCCTTGTGCCAGAAGACCGGCGTAGAACGACGCAAGCTCACTTTGATGATGATCGAGGATTGTGCCGGTTTCGAAATCCACCTGCGCAAACCACAAGCGGCCGTCGACGTGCTGCGCCTGATATTTCACGATGGCGGCGGTATGAATATCGTACCAGCGCTTGAAATCGGCATCGCCGAAAAGCTGCCAGCCGTCCCAAAGATATTCAAAATAGGAATCGCTGGGCGGCCCGATGCTGGCCCGGCGGCCGACCCATGCACCGGTTTCGATGTTAATCGTATCGGCGACGAGATCGATCTTCGAGCGGCGATCGAACAAAGCCTTCATGGCACGCTTGGCCATGTCGTAATAGCGCCGGTCGCCGGTTGCTTTGCTCAACGTTCCCCACTCGGCGATATAGGTGCCGATCTCGGCCGGAAAGCTGATGGGGTCGCGCACCGCGCCGGTTTTGAGATTCACGAAGCGATACGGCATGCCGGTGGGCGACTTGGTGAAAGCGGGCGAAAGCCTGTCGGCCAAATCCTTCGCGAGAACCAGCAGTTTTTTCTCGCGCGTGGCGCACCAACCGGAAAGCAAACCGCCAACCATGCGGATTCCGGTTTCAAAAAGCTGGATGTCACCGTCGATCTCAAAGTTGAGATTTTCGCTTATCCAGCGCAGGCCTTCGTGAACTTCTGCGTCGAGGCGCATGAGATATAAAGTGTCGAGCGCTTCGACGATCGAAAGGCCCAACGGCGGACCGGCGGGAAAGAAGAATGGCTCGGCGCCGCCGCTTACCGGTTTGATCTGATCCTGCCCGAAACAGCGCTCGACATAGTTGCGCCACGCCCACGCCATCTGCGCGCGCACGTCTTGTGCCAGCGGCTGCCATTTATCTTTGATGAAAGCCTGCGCTGGCGTGACGGCCAGCACAGGCGCTGTTGCGGCTACGCTTTGCAATAGCTGCCGGCGATTGAGCGCGCGGCGATGTATCAAGTCGTTTGAGCCGGTCTGCACGTCGCCTCCGCTTTCGGGGATCATCAGGCACATATCGCGCGTTGTCACAGTGCCTGCCCCAGCCGCGCCGGGGAATGCGCGAATCGAGGGATGGGCCGCCTGGAAATTAACAAGCAATTTCAAGTGGATATCAACGGTTCGTGGAAGCTCCGGAGAACGTCCGTCTTCCGCCATTCTTTCGCAACATCAATCCTGCAAGAATCTGTCCTTCATCGTATGGAGCACGCTTGGCTTTTGCCCTCTTCGACTCGATTTTAAACCGCTGGAAAATTCCGGCGCGCGCATTCGCGTCCGGCACAGACAGTGTTTCGATGGCTGCTCGCGGCGAAGCCTCGCTTGCCGCGAGCATCGCGCTGGCTGGCGTCGTGCTTGTCAGTGCCGTGCTTGCCATTTTCGCACTCCAGCCCTCCGCCACTTTGCATTCGCCCGCCACCACACGTTCTGTTCTTGCGTTGAATGTCCCCCGTCATGCGCTGGTTGCGGTAAAGGACGGACGCGAAAAAACCATCCCTGTTCCGCCATCGGATTTCGCGCTGGAACAACAGATGAACCACAGCCAGCTCATGGCCCGCTGGGCACCGCTGATCGCGCGCGCATCAAAGCGCTTCGGCGTTCCCGAAACCTGGATTCACGCCGTGATGCAGGCTGAAAGCGGCGGCCGTACCATGCTGGGCGAAAACCAGCCGATCAAATCCAGCGCCGGTGCCATGGGCCTGATGCAGCTCATGCCATCAACCTACGCCGACATGCGCAGCCAATATGGGTTGGGACCGAACCCATACGATCCGGAAGACAATATCGTCGCGGGAACCGCGTATCTGCGCTGGCTTCGCAGCGTATACGGCTACCCGCAGATGTTCGCGGCTTACAACGATGGCCCCGGCAACCTGGAACAGCGCCTGCGCGACGGCGGCCTGCTGCCGGCCGAAACGCAGAACTACGTCGCCTATATTGCCGCCGCGCTGTCTGGCGGCGCGGGCGGCGGACGCGTGCGCGCCAAGTTCACGCGGCCCGATGGCTCGCCCGTCTGGATCAACAGCGCCGCCGCCATTTCGGTGCGCGCGGCGATGCCCGGCGAATATGCGCCAACTGTCCAGTCCGTCATTACGGTGGGACGTGTGCGGCAGGGCGTGCGTGAAAGCGTCGCCGCGGCCCGAGCCATCATCCGCGCGCACGGGGGTGGCTAAGGCCTCCGTCATCGCGAAATAATCTTGCCGACGTACTTTGTCACGCCGCTGTAACACGCGTCGTTAATAAGGCTTTCACAATAAACCGTGGGGGTCTTCATGCGTCGCCGTTTTCCGACTTCGCGCCTTGGGCGCGTGACTTTGCTTTCGTCTGTTCTGCTTGCCGGCGCGGCGCCGCAGGCGCTAGCCGCCTCGTTTCATGATACGTCGGGTACCGATACGGCGGCGAAAACGCTCAACGCCGGCGAAACCGGCATCGTGGATCTCGGCGCCACGCTCAAGACCAGCGCCATCGCGGTCACGCTGGCGGCCGGCAATGTCAGCCTCAACAATGCCGGCACGATCCAATCCACCGGCAAGCGCGCCATCGACACCTCGTTCGGCAACGGCAACTGGAATATCGACGTCGTAAACTCCGGCACGATCACAGCATCGACGGCCGACGCATTCCGTCTCAACGCCGACACGGGAACCGGCATCGTCAATGTCACCAACTCCGGCACGATCTCGGAAACCGGCACGGGCGGCAACAACGGCCAGGCGCTGGATTTCAACGCGATCACCAAAGGCCTGGGTCAGATCACGATTACCAACACAGCAACCGGCGTGATCTCGGCGGCGGATGCGGATGCGATCCGTCCTGGCACCAACACAACCATCAACAATTACGGTTCGATCACCGCGTTCGCGGCACCGGGAAGCACCGGAAACGATGGCATCGATTTCCAATCCACCGGAACCGGCACCGTCAACAATTATGCGACGGGCACGATTACCGGTGCGCGTGACGGCATGACCGGCGATCTACCGGTTACGGTCAATAACGAAGGCACGATTACCGGCCAGGATGGCTCTGGCCTGAACTTCGACACTGCGTCCAATGCGACCATGACCGTCACCAACACGGGAACGATCATCGGCACCGCCGTCACTGGCGATGGCGACGGCATTGATGTGGATGGCTTGGCCACGATTGAAAATCACGGCACGATCAAAACAGCCGGAATCGTTGCCGGGGAAACCAACGAAGCCCTGGCTTTGGGCGGCGGTACGATCACCAACTACGCCGGTGGACAAATCCTCAGCGTGCAGCGCGCCATCACCATCGACGATTCCAATCTTGGCAACGCCTTTGGCGCCACGACCATCACCAACGCAGGCACGATCAGGGGCGACGACGGCGAAGCCATCAAGATCACCAGCACGTTCGACAATACGCTGACCAACAAGGGAACGATCACGGGCAGCACGGTGATGGGATCGGGGAACGATACCATCAATCTCTACACCGGCTCCACGACCGGCTCGCTGGACGGCGGCGCGGGCACCGATGCGATATACCTGCGCGGCACAGGAACCGGCACGCTTGCGGACGTTTCGAACATGGAAACACTTCATGTGGAAAACGGAACCTGGTCGGTGAACGGCACACAGACCTATTCCAGCGGCGTCACGGTCGCGAATGGCGCCACCGCTAGCGTTTCCGGCACCATCAATGGCGACGTCACAAACAACGGCACCGTCACCGCGCACAATGCCACGGTGGCATTCAACGGCACGTTCACCAACAAAGGCGCCTATGTCAGCGATCCTTCCACGCAGACGTTCGGAACTCTCGCGGTCACCAAAAGCGGTTACGTCCAGGCGTCAGCGGGCGACACGTATAAAATCGGAGGCGATTTCGAAAATCGCAGCGCGCAGAATACAGCTTGGGATACAGCAAACGCGAAACTGGAATTCACCGGCGCTGATGGCACCTCGCACGAATTTGCGATCGCGGGGGACGGCGTTGGAATAAACCCGCACGTCACGAACGAATTCGGCTGGCAGACAATGGAGATCGACGCCGGCAACAGCGTTGTGCTTGCCAATGGCGGCGGCGCGGGAGACAGAGCGCTGTATGTTTCGGTGCTGCTGGGCGCGGTTATTTCGGGTGACTTGGTCACCAATATCGACGGCTTTAGGGGCGCTACGGTCTATTACGATCCCACACTGGCGCAGAACGCCTATCTCGATGGGCTCAACTATCTTCTGAGCGATGGCGGACAACTCGTCGCCAACGTTCCCGAACCGGCAAGCATTGCGCTGCTGCTCTCGGGACTGGGCCTCATGGGTGCGCGCCGCCGCAGCCGCGCAAAGAAGGCCTGAGTTGCGGAAAAAAACGGGGGCCCGGCTTCACGGCCGGGCCTCTTTTTTGTGGGCTTCTTACTTCTTCGGCATCGGCAATCCACGATGCTCCAGCATAGGGCCGATATCGGGATCCTTGCCGTAAAAGGCGCGGAACATCGGGCCGTAATCTTCCGTGTGGCCTTTGGACAAGATCATGTCGCGGAAGCGCTGGCCGTTTGCGCGCGTCAGGCCGCCGTTCGCCGTGAACCACGCGAACGCATCGTCGTCCAGCATCACCGTCCATTGATAGGCGTAGTAGCCGGCGGAATAGCCGTTGGCCCAGATGTGCAGGAAGTAGCTTGAGCGATAGCGCGTCGGCACATTCGGGAAATCGGTGTGCGTGGCCGCCAGCGCCTGGGCCTCGAACTTGTCCACATCCGTCTGCTTGGGCGCGCTGGCCGGCAGCGAATGCCATTGCATGTCGAGTTCCGATGCGGCCAGCAATTCGCCCAGCTCGTAGCCCTGCCCCCACGTCTGCGATTTCTTGATCTTGTCCACCAGCGCCTGCGGAATAGGCGCGCCGGTCTTGTAGTTCACCGCATAGTGCTTCAGCACATCGGGATAAAGCGCCCAATGCTCGTTGAACTGCGACGGGAATTCCACAAAGTCGCGGGCCACGTTGGTGCCCGACAGCGTGGGATATTCCTGGTTCGCGAACAGGCCGTGCAGCGCATGGCCGAATTCATGGAACATGGTTGTCACGTCATCGAAGCTGAGCAGCGCGGGCTGGCCGGGTGCGGGCTTGGTGAAGTTGGCGACGTTATAAATAACCGGCTTGGTGCCCAGGAGCTTCGACTGGCCGACGAAATTGCTCATCCAGGCGCCGCCAGATTTGTTGTCGCGCTTGAAGTAGTCGAAATAGATCATGCCCAGTTGCGAGCCGTCCTTGTCGAACACGTCGAACACGCGCACGTCTGGCTGATAGACCGGAATGTCGTGACGTTCCTTGAAGGTGATGCCGTAAAGCTGGGTCGCGGCATAGAACACGCCATTCTTCAGCACGTTGTTCAGTTCGAAATAGGGTTTGAGTTCGTTGTCGTCGAGATCGTATTTCGCTTTGCGCACGGCTTCGGAATAGCGCGACCAATCCCATGGCTTCAGGTCGAAATGCTTGCCGTCCTTGTCGATGGCGGCCTGGATGAGCTTGGACTCTTCGGCGATCTTTCCGGCCGTCGGCTGCACAAGCTGGCCGAGAAAAGCTTCCACGGCTTGCGGCGTCTTCGCCATTTGATCGTACAAGACATAAGCGGCGTAGTTCGGATAACCGAGCAGCTTGGCCTTTTGCGCCCGCAGCTGGGCGAGCGAAGTGATGATGTCGCGCGTGTCGTTGGCGTCGCCCTTCTCCGCGCGCGTCCAGGAATTGTTGAATAGCTTTTCGCGCGTGTCGCGGTCGCTCAGCGAAACCAGCGCGGGTTGTTGCGTGGTGTTCTGCAGCGGAATCAGGAACTTGCCCTTGAGGCCACGCGCTTCGGCGGCCTGCGCCGCGCTTTTGATTTCGTCGTCGCTCAGGCCCGCTAGGGCAGCGCGGTTGTCCACCACCAGGCCACCAGCTTTTGTGGCGGCAAGAAGCCTTTGCTGGAACATCGTTTCCAGCGATGCATCTTTCTTGTTGATGTCGCGCAGGGTTGCCTTGTCGGCGTCCGACAAATTGGCGCCCGCATGCACGAACTGCATGTAATAGACTTTGACGAGCTGCAGCGCTTCGGCATCGAGGTGCAGCTTGTCACGCTGGTCGTAAATCGCCTTCACGCGCGCGAACAATTTGGGATTGAGGTAGATCGCGTCCTGGTGCGCGGCCAGCTTGGGCGCGACTTCAGACTGAACTTTGTCCAGGGCATCGTTGGTATTGGCCGAGACGACGTTGAAGAACGTTTCCGACACGCGGTCCAGCATCCGGCCCGATTTTTCCATCGCCACGATCGTATTTTCGAAGGTGGGCGCTGCCGGATTGTTGGCGATGGCGTCCATTTCCGCGATCTGCTGCTTCATGCCTTCATCAAACGCCGGCGCATAGTCGCTGTCCTTGATCTTGTCGAACGGCGGCGCGTGCAGCGGCAATGTGCTGGGTGCCGCAAAAGGATTGGCGGGCGCCGCCGGCGCGGCAAGCGCGGTGGACCCGGCGGTAAGCGCCAAAGTCGCGGCGGTGCTCAGGCAAAGCGAATGGAAGCGGTTCATCTGGATTTTCCCCTGGGATTTTTTTGCGATGAAAAAGCAGGCTGGCCGGCTGTTATACCCCGGCCACCGAATTTTCTGCCAGCGCGATAAAGCCGTTGTGAGTGCCTCAATTCGCTACGGTGTCGCGGGCATGGCGTCAAAGGGCCGCCCGCAACGCTCTACCGTCCGTATGCGTCCCGGTACGGGCTCCCATGCAGGAAAGGCGCGGTCGGGATCAGCGCACCACCAACTTGCGATAGAGATGCCAGGTGGCATGGCCCAGGACCGGGATGACGACCACAAGTCCGATGAAGAACGGGATCGAGCCGATCACCAAACTCGCCGCCACGATCAGGCCCCACACCGCCATCGGAACCGGATTGGCGAACACGGCGCGGACGGATGTGCCGATGGCCGTGTCGAGCCCCACATCGCGATCCAGCAACAGCGGAAACGACACGATGCTGATCGCCATCGCGAGCAACGCAAAAACAAATCCGGCGGCGACACCGATAACGATCATCGTGCGTCCGGCATCGGTCATGAACACATCATGGACAAAAGAACCGATAGAGGTGGGCTGCGCGGGGCCAAGCGTGTTCGCATAAATGAGCCACGCCGCGCCCAGCCAGAGCAGAAAGATCGCGATGAGCAGAAGCCCCAGCACCAGAACCGCGCCGAAGGCCGGCGCCCGCGCCACGTCGAACGCGTTGGCCCATGTCACCTTCGCGCCCTGCTCGCGCCGACGGCTCATCTCATAAAGGCCAACCGCCGCGAATGGACCGATAATCGCGAAGCCGGAGGCCAGCGGAAAAATCAGCGGCAGCATATCCAGGCCGAACGCCACGCGCGCCAGAACCACGCCGACGATCGCGTATATAACGCAGAGAAAAATCACGTCGCTGCGGTAAGCGCCAAAATCCTCGTAACCTTTGGCAAGCGCGTCGCGCAGATCGGCCAAACCGATTTTGCGAACGGCGAGCGGCGGAGAATGAATGGTATCCTGAACATGCTGCAGAGAGTGGCGAACAGACGCCACGGCATGCGCGGCCTGCACCAGTTGGGCGCCGCTCCATTCGATGGGATTCTTGATAGTCATGCGCGTTCCTCCGAACAACGGGTTCGAGGACATTCGCGGCCTGGCGGCCTGTCGCGCCGTCGGTCACGAGGATGCCCCGCAACCTTCTTGACCGCCAGCATACGCCGATTGGACCGTCGCACCAGCCCGATGCATTCGTGGCTGGCGCGAAAGTTCCTTGCCTTTGGAACGCGGGCCGCGCGTCAGCGTCCCTTCAGCACCGCCGTCGCCTGATCCAACCGCGCGCTATAAGCGTTCAGCGCATTGGCGGTGAGCTTGATATACTGGTTCGCATCGTCCCAACGCTCGTCTTCGATCGCTTCGCGCACGCCCGGCAGCGTCTTGGCGCCGTAGCCGGTCAGCCGTCCCGGCGCATAGATCAGGTTGCGGAACCATGGCCGCCCCGGCAAACCGGTGTCGGACGACAATGTCTGATCGATGGTCTGCATCAAGCCTTGCAGCTTCACGCGTGCGTCGGGCGAAAGGCCGACCGCATCGTTGGCGAACGCGGTGTCGTAAGCGGCCGCACTTTTCGCCAATCTCGCCGTCGCATCATCGAGCGGAGAGAAGTCGAACTTCGGCACCGGCTTCAGCGCCGTTGGTGTGCCGCTCGTTTTTGTCGGATCGGCTGCGAGTTGGAACGAACCGTCGGCCAGAAGCTTTGCTTGCGTCTCCTGCGCCTTGCGCTTGTCGTCCGCCAGTTTCTTGATCTGCTTCAGATACATCGCCATCGTGTCGGAGAAATCGCCCGCCTGCTGCAACGGCAGATCGGTGCTGGCGGCGCGCAGCACCATGCGCCCTACCGTTTTCGCCAGCAGCGCATCGTAGACAAATCCCGGATCGACGAACCGGCTGTGGTGTTCGTAGGTATCGTAGCGAGAATGATAAACGCCGCCTGCCTCGCCTTCGTCGCCAAAGCCGACGTCGATGGCTGGTAGTCCCAGATGTTCCAGATAGGCGGAATAGTCGGAGCCCGAACCCAGTGCCTCGATGGGAAAATCCCTGGTGGGATCGGCCGCGATCTTGGCATTCTCTTTATCTTCGTCCTTCGCATTCGGCGCACTGGCATCGACGCGCAATTTCGCGCGCAGCCTGTCGCCGATGGAAACATGCGTTTCCGGATCGATCACGCTGCCGGCAACCTGATTCACGAAATGCTCAAAGTCGTGATTACCGCCTACGCCCAGAATGCCACGCGCGTTGTTGTCGGTGTTGATGTAAAGAACCGCTTTCTGCTTCAGCTCGGCGGCGTGCGTTTCGGCCCACTCGGTCGATCCCAGCAGCCCGGGCTCTTCTCCGTCCCAGCTCGTATAAACAATGGTGCGCTTGGGGTGCCAGCCCTGCTGCACAAGTTCGCCGATGGCTTGGGCTTCGCTCAACAGCGCGGCTTGGCCGGAAAGCGGATCGCTGGCGCCGAATACCCAACCGTCATGATGGTTGCCGCGAACGATCCATTGGTCAGGATAAGTTGACCCTTTCATCATCGCAACGACGTCGTAGATCGTCTTCAGACTCCAGTCGGATTTCACGACCAGATGCAGCTTCGCGGTGCTTGGTCCCACGCGATAGGTGATTGGCAGCGCGCCGCGCCATCCCGGCGGAACGACATCGCCCGTCATATTCGCCAGCAGAACTTGCGCGTCCGCATAGGAAATCGGCAGCGCCGGAATCTTCAGCAGCACCGGCGAGGTTTCGCGCGTCAGCCGCTTGGCATCCGCTGTGGCGCCCACGTTTGGCGTCAATGGATCGCCGGCATAAAGCGTCATGTCCACAACCGAGCCGCGCTGAATGCCGCGCGCCGGCCGCGCGGGGCCTTTCGGATAAGCGGAGTCCATCGAATAGCCATCCTGCGCCGGATCGGAATAGATCAGGCAACCGACAGCGCCGTGCTCCTGCGCCAGTTTCGGCTTTAGCCCGCGCCATCCTGCGCCATAGCGCGCAATGACGATGGCGCCTTTGACGCTGATGCCCATGCGCTCAAGCGCCTTGTAATCGTCGGGCATGCCGTAATTGACGTAGACCATCGGCGCCGTGACATCGCCGTCGCCCTGATAAGCGAGATAAGCGGGCAGCGCGTAATCCTTCGCGGTTGCGCTGGAATCGCCGGGGATCGGCGGTTCCTGCAACGTCGCCTTGAAAGGCTTCGGCCCCATCAGTTCCACCGTTTCGGTGATGGGTGTGGGGTAGAGAACCTGAAACTGTTCGATATGCGCGTCCCAGCCGAACTTCTTGAATTGCGCAAGTTCCCATTCGGCGTTCGTCTTGTCGTGCGGCGAGCCCACCTGATTGGGCTCGGCCGCCATCAACTTCAGCCACGCGCCGATTTCGGCCGGGTTGATCGCGGCGTCAAAACTTTTTTCGAGTGGGGACTGATCAGCAGCCGGGGGCGTCGAAGGTGCTGCGAAAGCCGTGCCGAGGCACAAGACGCTCGCGGCGGCGAGCAAGGATTTGCGATGCATAAGCCTGAATTCCCCCTGAGAGACATGGCGCGCTCCCACCGATACTAGTCACGCCTGTCCCGCGATAACACTACCTACGCCGCCGCTCGCGGAATTGCAGCCTTGCAACACACGCAGGGGCGGTGGCCTGATGCGGCGATGCTGGAGATATTCGTGGATGCCGACGCCTGCCCCGTGAAAGCGGAAGTCGAGCGCGTCGCGGACCGGCATAATCTCAACGTGCATATTGTCAGCAACGGCGGCTTGCGGCCCAGCGCCAATCCGCTGGTGCATAACGTTATCGTTGCGGCAGGCGCGGACGCAGCGGACGACTGGATCGCCGAACATATCGGCGAAGGCGATATCGCCATCACCGCCGATATTCCACTGGCGGCGCGCTGCCTGAAGAACAACGCCGTGGCGCTCAGCCCAAGCGGCAAGCCTTTCACGCCGGATAATATCGGCATGGCGCTGGGCATGCGCGACCTGAACCGGCATCTGCGCGAAGCAACCGGCAACCAGACCTTTAACGCCGGATTCACGAAGGAAGACCGTTCGCGATTTCTGAACGCGCTGGAGAACGCCATTCAGGCCATTCGCCGCCGGAACGGCGCGAAATAGGAGAAAAATCGGAATACGGGTTGACATTAACGCGGCCCGCCCCGATATACCGCCCAAGACCTCGCGGTCGCACGGCTTGTGCCGCTTCATGGCGCCTGTCACGCGAGGCAAATCTCAAACATACCGTTCGCTCCAGATGTGCGTGGAAGACGGCAAAATCGCCGCCTGCGCGCTTGAAACCGCTCTGGTGCAATAAGGAATAAAGTGACCAATCCGACTTTTGAAACGCTCGGTTTGAGCGAAGCGCTTCTGCGTGCCCTCGCCGCCGACAATTACGTTCAACCCACACCCATCCAGACGCAGGCCATTCCGCTGGTTCTCGCCGGTGGCGATGTGCTTGGCATTGCGCAAACCGGAACCGGCAAGACCGCCGCGTTCGGCTTGCCGCTGCTGCAGCGCCTTTCGCAGGAACGCATCGCACCCGGTCCCCGCGCCGCGCGCGCGCTGATCCTGGCGCCGACGCGTGAGCTTGCCGTGCAGATCTACGACAGCCTGCGCGGCTATGGCCGCCATCTGAAGCTGCGCCATGCCGTCATTCTTGGCGGCATCAATCAAAGCCGCCAGGTCGAAGCCATGCGTCAGGGCGTGGATGTTCTGGTGGCGACACCGGGCCGCCTGCTCGATCTCGTCAAGCAGAAGCACGTCATTCTCGGCGCCGCGACGACGCTCATCATCGACGAAGCCGACCGCATGTTCGACATGGGCTTCATCCGCGACGTGCGTAAGATCGTCGGCTTCCTGCCGCGTCAGCGCCAGTCCATGCTGTTCTCCGCCACGATGCCGGACGAAGTGGCGCATCTGGTGAAGGAAATCCTGCGCGAGCCCACGCGCATCGACATTTCGCCCAAGAACGTTGCGGCCGAGCGCGTCGAGCAGCATGTGCATTTTGTGGATGCGGCCGACAAGAAGACGCTGCTGCACAAGCTGCTGCTCGATCCCAAGATGGCGCGTGTGATCGTCTTCACGCGCACCAAGCATGGCGCCAACAAGATTGCCGACCAGCTTGAGAAGGCCGGCTTTTCGGCGGATGCCATCCACGGCAACAAATCGCAGAACGCCCGTCAGCGCGCGCTGGAGCAATTCCGCTCGGGCCGCGTGCGTATTCTGGTGGCAACCGACATTGCGGCCCGCGGCATCGACATCGACGACGTGACGCATGTGGTGAACTTCGACCTGCCGCACGAACCGGAAAGCTACGTCCACCGCATCGGCCGCACCGCGCGCGCCGGCACCGGCGGCACCGCGATCTCGTTCTGCGCACACGATGAACATAGCCTGTTGCGCGCCATCGAGCGCACGGTAAAGCAGACGATCGCGGCGGTCGGCGAACGCCCTGCCGAAGGCAAAGCCCCCGCCCGCAAAATCGATTATGCCAAGCCGCGCAACCGCAACCGTTTCCGCGGCAAACGCGAAAACCGCCGCGCGGCTTGATGCTCGTTCAGACGCAGCGGCCCTGGCAACCCGTGCCTTCAGCCATGCAGCGGCATTGATCGTTGAGTTCGTGCGCGAAGTTCTCGAAATAATGTTCGAGGGCGTCGCGCACGATCTGGTGCCGCGACAGGCCGCGCTTCACCGAAGCAATACCCAGGCGCTCGTGATCGCTGTGCGACAACGCCACGGATATGCGTTTGACCTTTTCCAGCGCGGACACGCCAGCGGCAACCGGTGGCGGCGCCGGTGTAATCGGCACCACATGCGCCTGCATGCGCGGTGTTTCCAGCCGTGGCATTTCCACACGCTGCGCCAATCGCGGCGGCGCCCAGTCAAACGCCGGGGCTGAGCCCAGAACAGACGGCCCGGCATCGCCTTTGCGGGCCAGCAGGCTTGCCGTGATGGGGGCGAATTTGCTGTCGGTCACGAAATGATCTCCCTTCGCCGTCACGTCGGCCGGTCCATTTGCCTGCGCCCGAATGTGTGCTGTCGCGGCAAGCCGCCGCCGAAATGCGGCTGGTTCGGCTCGCGCGGCTGGCGGCGGCGATCCGGCCCCACATAACTGGTCGTCACGATCACGGGAGGCGGCTCAATGATGCCCAAAAGCTGTTCGCCGTTTGGCTCACCCTCCGTCGCGGCCAAGCCGCCCTCGCGCGGATCGAACGTGTTCTGGTCTTCCGACAAAGAGGTGAGCGAACTGATGGCGAAATGCTGCGGCTTGAATTCCGTGGCTAGCGAGGGATCGTGCTTGAGCCGCGCCAGCCTGTCTTGCACATAGGCCCAAAGCTCCCGCACCTCGCGCGCCGACTGCGATTTGCCGACGACTTCGCCCACCGTGCGGCCGTCCACCATGCTGGCGGCAAAATCCACGCGATGATGCACGGTCACGGGCGCTACCGTGCCATGCTGCGAAAGCGCCACGGCGGCCTCGCCGGTGATGCGCGCGCGCGCGGTGGCGGCGTTAATCACAAACACCAGCGGTTTGTTGTGACGCTCCGCGATATCGACGGTGGCGCCCACCGCACGAAGATCGTGCGGACTTGGCCGCGTCGGCACGATCACCAGATCGGCATGCGCCACCACATGCGAAATGGATTCAGTAATGGCCGGCGGCGTATCGATCACCGCCAGCTTGATGCCGGCATGTTCCAGCTGCGCCAGCGCCTCATCCAACTCATACATCCCAACCTTGGCGAAATGCGGTGTTTGCGCCTGACGCGCATTCCACCAGTGCGAAAGACTGCCTTGCGGATCGGTATCGATCAGCGCGACAGGTCCGATGCCCGCCTTGTCCGCTTCCACCGCCAGATGCCCGGAAAGCGTGGTCTTTCCAGAGCCACCCTTCTGCGATGCCATCACCAGCACATACATATGAGCGCCCTTCCTCTTGCGAGGAGACAGGCGTCATCACCCCATCCCCAGCACCGCGATTGAAGGGCAAAACCTCTTGCGGGCCGGTGAAAGCGCTTGACGGCAATTGCTTCAATTCTTAGCGAACCGGAGAACCATGCGCCTTCAGGCGGAATGCGGATCGAGCGCCAGCGCCGCAAAGCTCGCAAGCCAGTGCTCGCCCATGTAATCGCCCGCAATGTGATCCATCGCGCTGGCAAGATGCGCCGCGATGGTTTTTTCCACGCCTGCGCGCAATGGCGCATCGGTGGGCAGGCGATCCAGAATGAGACGCCAGCACCAGGCGCGCGAAAGATTGAGGCCGTCCAGATGCGCGATTTGCCCGTCGCTGCGGTCTGTAACCGTAGCAGGCGTGAAAAGTGTTTCCGGCCTGCCGTCGCGCGCATCCGGCAGATAGCGCGCGAACCAGGCGGTGAATTCATCCGCGTTCATCACGGCGGCAACGCAAGCGGCTTCCACAAGCGTGGGCGAAAGAAAATCGGCTTGCGACGGTTCCAGCGGGCGCACATCGGCGTCGGCCACGTACCAGCTTCGAATCTTCTGTGCGCAGAAAGAAGCGAAGGGTTCATCCTCCACCGCGTGCGCATAATCCAGCGCCAGAACACCGGCGAAGGCCGTGTTGGCGTGCATGCCCACCCGAACAGGATAAGTCGCCAGTGGCAGGAAATCGCGAAAGCGCGCAACAAACGCGTCCGCCAGTGGCTGCAACGCCGCAAACCAGCGCCGCCCTTCTTCGCTTTGATGCCGCGCCAGCTCGCCGGACAACATCAACGCCCAAGCCCAACCATAGGTACGCTCAAACCCGCGCGCGGAGGGACGCGCCAGATAGGCCACCTCGCCCGCCACCTTTTCCGCCGTGAACTGCGAATCCAGCAGCGCGCGGATTTTTGCCGCCTCCGGCAAATCCGGAAACCGGCGATAGAGCCGCGCCAAAAGCCAGTGCGTATGCACACAGGAATGCCAGTCGAAACTGCCGAAGAAGATGGGATGCAACTCGCGCGGCCCGCGCACATCCTGCGGCCCGTTCAGCACATGATCCATCTTGTTGGGCCATTCGCGCATGACATGACCAAGCGCCACGTTGGCGAATTTCGAAGCCAGTTCCGGCGTGAGTTTCATTCCGTTCCTCAGAAGCGATAGACGCAGAAATACATCAGCGCGGTGTTAGCGGTCAGCAGCATGATCGCCGTGGGCACTTGCACCTTGATCACGCCGTTGCGGTCCGGCAATTCCAGCAGAGCTGCCGGCACGATGTTGAAGTTCGCGGCCATCGGCGTGACCAGCGTGCCGCAAAAGCCGGACAGCATGCCGATGGACGCCATCACCACCACATCGCCGCCGAATTTGTGCACGATCAGCGGCAACCCGATAGCCGCCGTCATCACCGGAAACGCCGCGAACGCATTACCCATGATGGCCGTGAACAGCGCCATGCCGATGCAATAGGTGAGGACGGCGGCGAACGGCGTATCCAGCGGCAGCCAATCCGTCGCGATATGGCCAACCGCGCCGCCCACACCCGATAGCGCGAACACCGCGCCCAGCGACGCCAGCATTTGCGGCAGCAGCATTGCCCAACCCACCGTGTCGGCCAGCCTGCGGCCTTCCTGCAACGGTGCCAGCAACGGCGGGCGCAGCCATGCCATCGCCGCGATCAGCGATAGTGCGACACCCAAGCCAAGCGAGATGATCGTGACCTGCTTGCCGTCCAGCAACGCCGTGCCGCCGATATGGGCATCTTTCAGAAACAACGTGCCAAGCAAAACGGTCACCGGAATAATCAATGCGGGCACGAACAGCCAGTTGCCGCGCTGCTCCGCACTGGCGCGGCGTTCCGCCGGTGTTGTCTCTTCGCGCGTGCCTTTGCCCAGCAGATTGAAGCCACCGATCGCCACCAATGCCAGCACCAGGATGCCGTTCTGCAGATCGCTCAGGTGCGAGCCGAACAAAAAGCTTGCCGCGAACAAGCCCCAGAACGCAGCATTACCCAAGCGCTTCTTGTTGCTGCGGTCGAACGCGCTCAACACCGCGAACGCGCCGAACACCAGCCCGGCAAAGACATAGACATATTCCAGCGTGATCATTCGGCGGCCGCCTTCGCCTGCTCGCGCTTCAGCTTGCGATCCAGCAGCAGAAGCCGCGCGCCATGCACGAAAAACGCCACGATGGCGGTGGGAATGGCCCACAGCGACAGCGAAAGCGGCTGCACCACAACACCGCTTTGCTGGAGAAATCCCACAATCAGCAACACCGAACCGATGGCGACGAAAATGTCTTCGCCGAAGAACGCGCCGACATTATCGGCAGACGCGGCATAGGCGCGGATCATCCAGTGGGTTTTCTCCGGTAGTGGCCCATGTTTCGCTTCGGCAGCGCCTTCCGCCATCGGCGCGATCAGCGGGCGCACCATCTGTGCCTGCCCGCCCAGCGCCACAAGGCCGACCGCGGCGAATATCTGGCGCAGGAAAAGATAGAGCAACAGCAACCGGCCGACCGTGAAGCCGCGCAAGCCCGCGATGAATGCCCGCGCGCGTTCCTGCAATCCGGCGCGTTCCAGCAACCCGATGGCCGGCAGCACCAGAAACACCACGCTGACATAGCGGCTCTGGTTAAAGGCTTTGCCGAAGGCCGCCAGAATATCGAGTGGCGCGATATGCCCGGCAACACCCGTCACCAGCGCGGCAGCGGCGATCACCAGCAGCGGGTTGAGGCGGATGAGAAAGCCGATGGCGAGAACGGCAATGCCCAGCAGCGTCCACATAGCTCCCCTCGCCCGTTTGCATTACCGTCACACGATACTGCCACAGATTCCTTTTGAGCAAAGCCTTGGGAACGATCCGCGTCACGCCGCACATCGCCATCGACGAGCGCGATCTCGACGAGCGCTTTGTGCTGGCCTCCGGCCCCGGCGGTCAGAACGTGAACAAGGTCGCGACGGCGGTGCAGTTGCGTTTCGACACGCATGCGCTGGCCGATGAGGTGAAGACGCGGCTGGCGAAGCTCGCGGGCCGGCGGCTGACAGACGACGGCATTGTCATCATCACCGCGCGCCAACACCGCACGCAGGAACGCAACCGCGCCGACGCCCGCGCCCGGCTGTTCGATCTTATCCGGCAAGCCGGTGTGCGGCCCAAGAAGCGCAAGGCCACCCGACCCACCAAAGCGTCGAAAGAACGCCGCATCGAAACAAAAAAAGTGCGCGGCGCGCTCAAGCGCACGCGCACCAAACGAATCGAAGACTGAGCTACCAGATGTGAACGCGCTTGTCCGGCGGGATATACATCTTGTCGCCGGGCTTCACATCGAATGCCGCGTACCAGGCATCCACATTGCGCACGATATTGTTCACGCGATATTTGCGCGGCGAATGCGGATCGCTCACCACTTGCCGCCGGATTGCATTATCGCGCAGCTTGCCGCGCCAGGCCTGCGCCCAGCCCAGCAGCACGCGCTGATCGCCGGTAAAGCCGTCAATCACCGGTGCCGGCTTTCCGTGCAGGGAGTTGTGATAGGCGGCCAGTGCCAGCGTGACGCCGCCCAGATCGGCGATGTTCTCGCCCATCGTCAGGTCGCCGTTGATGTGAATGCCGGGCAGCGGCTGTGTGGCGGAATATTGCGCACCCAGCATCTTGGCGCGCGCTTCGAACTTCGCGGCGTCCGCCGGCTGCCACCAGTCGCGCAAGGCGCCGCTGGCATCGAACTTGCGGCCCTGATCGTCGAAGCCGTGCGTCAGTTCGTGGCCGATAACCGCGCCAGCCGCGCCGTAATTCACCGCCGGATCGGCGTTCGCATCGAAAATCGGCGGCTGCAGAATACCGGCGGGAAACACGATGTCGCGCAGCGAGCCGTTATAAGCGTCGTTGGTTTGCGGCGTCATGCCCCAATCGCTGCGGTCCACCGGCCCAAAGAACCGCCCGGTATAGAACGCCCAATCGGCGGTTGCCGCGCGCACAACATCGCCAGTGAGATCGTCGCTGGTGATAACGACCTTCGAATAATCGCGCGGATGATCGGGGTAGCCGACCTTGATGTTGTAGGTGTCGAGCTTCTTGAGCGCGTCCACTTTTGTCTGCGGGCTCATCCAGTCCAGATGCTGAATGCGCTGGCGGTAGGCGGCCTTGATGTTTGCCACCAGCGCTTCGATCTTGGCCTTCGCCGCGGGCGGAAAATATTTCGCGGTGTAAAGCTGCCCCACCGCCCAGCCAAGATTGCCGAAACGGTCGGTGCGCTCGCCTGCGCCATAGTCGCCGCCGCTCACCGCATGCACGCCGCGCTTCCAGCGCACCTGTTCCTGCTCCTGCCCCGTCAATGTTTTGCCGTGCAGGTCGAAATAGGCGTGGTCGAACGCGGACGACAAATAAGGTGCCGCGTTGTCCGCTACCGTGAAGGCTTCCCACGCCTGCAGCGTCGCCACCGGTGTCTTGGCGAAAATGTCGGCGATCTTGGGGAAGGCGCTCTTCTCGGCCACGATCACGTGGTCCAGCCCGGCGGGGCCGCTGCTTTTCAGAAACGCGGCCCAGTCAAAGCCCGGCGCCAGCTTCTGCAGTTCGGTAACGCTCATCGGATTGTAGGTGGCGTCGGGATCGCGATCCTGCGCCTTGGTCCAGCTTGCCTCAGCGATAGCCGTTTCGAACGCCACGATGTTCTTGGCCTGCGCGGGCGCATCCGGCCATTGCAGCAGCGTCAGCATCTGCGAAACGTAAGCGGCGAACTTCGCCTTCTGCGCCGCGAATTCCGGCTTCAGATAATAATCGCGGTCGGGCAGCGAAAGTCCCGCCTGTCCGATATAGAAAGCGTACTTCTTGGGATCCTTCACATCGATATCGATGCCGAATGCGAAGACGGTTCCAAAAAAGTCGGCATTGTTGCGCCCCATCAGCGCCGCAAGGCCGGCGCGCGTGTTGGCGGCGCGCACAGCAGCAAGCTGCGGCGCAATCGCCTTGGCGCCAAGCTGTTCCACGCGCGCTTCATCCATGAACGCTTTGTAGAAAGCGCCGACCTTGCCTTCGATGCCGGTGGGCTGGTGCGCCACCGTCGCGGCGGCCGCTTCCATAATGTCGTGCAGCCGCTGCTCGGTCTGATCGCTCATCGCCAGCCGCAGCGTCACGGCGGGCTTGTCGCCGGGGATCGGCGTCTTGGCCAGCCATGTGCCGCCAGCATATTGGAAGAAGTCATCGCCAGGCTTCACGCTTTTGTCCGCGCCCGCCAGATCGAAACCCCAGGCGCCATATTGCGGCTTGACGGTTGCGGATTGGCAGATCGCGGCCCAGCCGAACAGCGCCAGAATAAACATGGCGCCCATCGCGCCAGCCACGATCTTTCTGTGCATAGGCTTTCCCCATCGAGCGCCGCGCATTCCAGCCGCGTGCGGTGCGCAAGAGGATCACATTGCCGCGCGCGCTACCAGCGCAGCACCCTCGGGCCCAGCCATGCGCCCAGCGCCGTGATCGCGCCGATGGCGATGACATACCAGGTGGCGACGAAGAGCGGAGAATCGTCCGGGCAATGCGTCGCATAAAGCGCGCCGCCAAGGCCGGCCGCCAGCAAGCCCGCCAACGCGCCGGCGCGAACCGGCCGCGTCACCGCGCCCGTGCGCATCGCCAGCAGGATCGCGGCCAGCGGCGCCAGCGAAAAGAGCGGGATGCATGTCATGCAATAAAGCCAGTTCTGGCCAACCAGCCGCGTCAGCCAGTCGTTCGACGGCATCAGCAGTAGTTCGGCGATCACCGCGCCGATCAGAAGCACCGGCGCCACGAACAAAACAAGCCGCAACGCACCCGGCTTGGCTTCAGGCCGCATCATGCGCGTGGCCAGGAACGCCGCCGCCGCCGCGATGCAGAGCGTGAAGACGAATTTGAAATCGAAGCGCCAGCTATGAAGCGACGGCATGAAGTTGGCGCGCGGGCTACCCATCACCGCGATGAACACCACCGCCGCGATCAGCACGCCGCCCAGAATGGCGAGCAGCAGTGCCCGCAATGGCACCATCGGCCTTTCGCTGTCCGCGCTCAACGCGGTGATAAGATCGCCGGTCTTCATGCGGTTGCGTCCGAGCGGTAAAGCATTGCCAGCTTCTGCAAACCGCGATGCAGCGCCACGCGCACAGCACCTTCGCTCATGTTCAGTTTGCGCGCCGCTTCGCGCGCGCTGGCGCCTTCCAGCGACACGGCCGTCACCACATCGCGCTGCTTGCCGTCCAGCCGGCTCACCATTCTCTCCAACTCGTCGTGCGAGGCGGATGCTTCTTCGGCGGGGGCGGGCAAAATCTCGATCAGGTTGTCGATGGGCGTTTCGGCGCGGCGGCCACGGCGGCGCATCACATCGATCAGCTTGTGGCGCGCAATCGCGTTCAGCCAAGGGCCGAACGGCTGGTCCTGCATCCATGTCTGCCGCTTCAAATGGATCGCCAACAAAATCTCCTGCACCACATCCTCGGCGTCGGCATTGCCAAGGCCTGCCCGTTCCAGCCCGCGCTTGGCCGTCATGCGCAACACAGGCGCCACCGCTTCCAGCAACCGGCGATAAGCCGCAGTATCGCCCGCCAGCCCGGCCCGCATCCAGCCGGACCATTCGGCCTCGCGCTGGGCAGACTTCTCCATCTGGGTGTTCGCTGGAACCATCGGGTTCGTTACTTACCCGTCAGCTCGGCCGGCGCGAAATCGTCCACCGCCACAACGGCCGCAACCGCCTCATCGATGGCCTGCAAAGCCTGCGCTTCCGCCTCCCCAATCACGCCCTGCTCTTTCGCCTTGCGCCAGTCGTGCAGATGGGCGGCGTGCAGCTTGTCGTAAAGCGGCTTGGCGGTGACGGTCAGGCGGAACGCCTTGTCCAGCCGCGCCAGCGTCTCGTCGCCCTTGGGATGATAAAGCCCGGCGGTCAGCCGGTCGCGCGTGGGCGACTCATCCAGGATCAGCCGCGCGCAAGCCCGCGTGGTCTCATCGAGCGGACCGCGCGCCTGCGGACCGAACGGCAGCGTGATAAACCGCAACAGCCACGCCATCGGCCGGTTGGGCAGATTAGTCAGGATCGCGTCGATGCGGTTCTCGATCCGCTGCGATCCCGTGCCCATGCACCACGCCACCAGCGGCAGATCGGCATCGTTGCGGCCTTCATCTTGCCAGCGCTTCAGCACCGTCGAGAGCAAATAGAGTTCGGCAAGAATATCGCCGAAGCGGGCCGACAGCATTTCCTTGCGCTTGAGCGCGCCGCCGATGGTGAGCAACGCAATGTCGGCGATCAGCGCGAAGGCGGAAGAATATCGCGAGAGCTTGCGATAATAAGGCGTGGTCTTTCCCGCGTTGGGTGCGGCGGCCAGCGCGCCGCCCGTCCAGGCTTGAAAGAGCGCGCGGAACGCGTTGCCGATGCTATGGCCGACGTGTTGCCAGAACGTCTGGTCGAAATCCGTCAGCCCCTTTTGCGCGTCCGCATCGTTCAGCGCGTTGATCTCTTTCAGCAGATAGGGATGGCTGCGGATAGCGCCCTGTCCGAACTCGATCAGCGCGCGCGTAAGAATGTTGGCGCCTTCCACCGTGATGCCGACCGGCACCGAGCGATAGAGCGAACCCATGTAGTTCAGCGGGCCTTCGATGATCGCCTTGCCGCCGTGCACATCCATCGCATCGTTCACCGCGATACGCAGCCGCTCGGTCGCTTCCTGCTTCATGATGGCGGTGAGAACGGCGGGATGATGGCCGGCGTCCAGCGCCGCACAGGTCATGCGCCGCGCGCCATCCACCATATAAGCAAGCCCCGCGATGCGCCCCAGCCGTTCCTGAATCGCTTCGAAATCGCCGACCGGAATTCCAAACTGCTGGCGGATGCGCGCGTAAGCACCGGTAACATGCGCGCAGAAGGCGGCGCCTGCTGCCGACAGGGACGGCAGCGAAATGCCGCGCCCCGCAGCCAGCGCGCTCATCAGCATCTTCCAGCCTTTGCCCACGTTGGGCGCGCCGCCGATCACGCTGTCCATCGGAATGAAAACATCGCGGCCCCAGTTGGGACCGTTCTGGAAGAATTGCAGTGCCGGGATATGCCGCCGCCCGATTTCAATGCCGGGAAGATTGGTCGGCACCAGCGCAACGGTGATGCCGAGGTCTTCCTTCTCGCCCAGCAGGTGATCGGGATCGTGCAGCTTGAAGGCCAGCCCCAACACGGTGGCGATGGGGGCCAGCGTGATGTAGCGCTTGTGCCAGTTGAGCCGAATGCCCAGCGTTTCTTTGCCATCGAACGTGCCTTTGCAGACGACACCCGTGTCCACCATCGAAGCGGCATCCGAGCCCGCTTCCGGGCTGGTCAATCCGAAACACGGAATCTCGCGGCCGTCGGCGAGGCGTGGCAACCAGTAATCCTGCTGTTCTTTCGTGCCGAACTGCAAAAGCAATTCGCCGGGCCCAAGCGAATTGGGCACCATCGCGGTGACGGCCGCGACCACAGAGCGCGAGGAAATCTTGCGCACCACTTCGGAATGCGCGAACGAGGAAAAACCAAGTCCGCCATATTGCTTGGGAATGATCATGGCGAAGAACTTCTTCGCCTTCAGAAAATCCCATGCTTCTTTCGGCAGGTCGCGCGTCTTCCACAGCAGCGGCCAGTCCTCGACCATACCGCAAAGCTCATCCACCGGCCCGTCGAGAAACGCCTGCTCTTCGTCAGACAATTTGGCGGGCGGCGTATCGAGCAACATCTGCCAGCGCGGCTTGCCGGTGAAAAGTTCGGCGTCCCACCAAACGTCGCCGGCTTCGATAGCCTCGCGCTCGGTATCGGACAGATGCGGCAGGGCGGTCTTGGCCCATTTGAAGATGGGACGCGTGAGCGTGTCACGGCGAAAGGCCATGCTGTCTCCTTAAATCCCCCGAAACCGGATGCGAGCTTACACTATCTATGTCGGCGTCTGCGGCGGCCATGTGTCGGCGGCGCCGGTTGTGCTGCCTGGCTTGCCGCAGATGGGACAGACAAAGCCCAGCGTGCGATCTGCTCGAATGTCGCCGCCGCCGCCACATTGAAGGCCTGAACGATGGCATCCATGTTGTTGGCGCTGGCCGGGGCGCGTTGCACCGCATCGATGTTGGCCACGATGGTGCGCTCGGGGAACTTCAGCAGCTTGGCTTCGATACGGATAAGAACCGTGGGCGGGCCGTTGGGCTGATCGTATTGCGCCTCGAAATCGCGCACATCGGTCTGCATCACATAATCGGCGTTCAGCCCTTCGCTCTCGCGCGCGACAGACTGGATGCGCCCGCTCTTTTCCAGCGCTTCCACAATCAGCCCCTGCACCAGCACGGGCACGCGATCGGTCCAGGCCGCATTGGCGAAATAGTCCATCGCCACGGGCGGGCGCGTCAGCGCGATGCGTTGGGTGTCGATGCTGTCCACCGCCGCCGGCATGGAAACCGTCAGCGCCCAGGTTACCGGCGGCGCATCGTCCAGTGCTGCGAGCTGCGGATGCAGCAGATAAAGATTGGGCGCTGCACCCGGCCCGATCACGCCGCTGCAACCGGCGAGAAGAACAGACATGCCGCTGGCGGCGATAAAGCTGCGCCGCGAAGGCGCGAAGGTTGGCATTGTCATTGCGGTGTGTACCCCTGCCTACGATCCCCGAACACAAGGCTGGTCGGATTTCTTTCAAGCCCGTTGGAAAGCCGCGTGATGCTAGCCACCAGCGCGCGCGTTTCCACAATCAGTTGCGGCAACTGCCCCATGCCCTGATTGCGGATCACCGCGTCGCTGTCGAGACTCAGCTTGTCCAGATTCTGCGCCGTGGAGCGCGCGCTCATCAATGTTTCGTCGAGCGTGCCCGAAGCGGTGGCGAGATTCTTCAAAAGCACTTCGATGTCCTGATCGTGCTTGTCCACCGCCGCCGTCGTGCGCGAAAGATTGGCGGTGACTTCGCGCAAGCTGACCAGAATGGCCGCCAACTGTTTGCGGTTCTGATCGTTCAGCGCGTCGTTGGCGCGGTCGCTCAATGTGTTCAGCTTCTTCGTCAGTTCCTCGAAGGTGGACGCCTTGGTCGGGATCACTGGATATTTCTGCCCCTCCAGCGCCGTCAGAAACTTCGCCTTCTTCGATCCGCCGTCGATTTCCACATAGGCGCCGCCGGCCAGGCCTTCGCTGGCGATGGAGGCCACGGAATCGGTGCGCAGCTTCAGATTCTGCTGCACCTTCAGCGTCACGATCACCTTCTTCGGATCGGCGGGATCGAACGCCAGTTCATCCACCTGCCCCACCGCGATGCCGTTGTAGCGAACCGCCGTGCCCTTGCCCAAGCCGGTGACCGAGCCTTCGAAATAGGTCTGGTAATAGGCGTATTCCTGCGAGTATTGCGCCCCCGCAAGCCACAACACCGCGATCACAAGGCCCACGATGCAGGCCAGCACGAATGCGCCGACCGCAACGTAATTGGCTTTTGTTTCCATGGCCGGTTTCCCTCCTCCCCGATTACGACAGCGCGGCGTGCCCGCGCGGGCCGTTGAAATATTCCTGGATCCAGGGATCTGGATCCTTGCGTAGCGTTTCGATGGTGCCAACCTTGATCTTCTTGTTCACCAGCACCGCGATGCGGTCGGTGGTGGCGCGCAGCGTATCCAGATCGTGCGTCACCATGCAGACGGTGAGATTGAGACTCTTCTGCAGGTCGCGCACCAGCATGTCGAACTGGCTCGCCGAAATCGGATCAAGACCGGCGGTCGGCTCATCCAGAAACAGAAGCTCCGGATCGAGCGATAGCGAGCGCGCAAGCCCCGCGCGTTTCTTCATGCCGCCCGAAAGCTCGCTGGGAAATTTCGGCGCCGCATCTTCCGGCAGGCCGACCATGGAAAGCTTCATGGAAGCCAGCTCGTTCATCAGCTCCTGGCTCATCTTGGTATATTCGCGCATCGGCACCTGGATGTTCTCGGCCACCGATTGCGAGCTGAACAGCGCGCCTTCCTGAAACAGAACGCCCCAGCGCATATCCACCGCGCGAAGCTCAATGCCGCTTAAGCCCGCGATCTCTTCGCCGAACACCTTGATGCTGCCCGAAACCGGCTTGTTTAAGCCGATGATGGTATGCAGCAGAACCGATTTTCCGGCACCCGATCCGCCGACAATGCCCATCACTTCGCCGCGGCGCACGTCCAGATCGACATGGTCATGGATGATGTTGTCGCCGAACGCGTTGGTCACGCCGCGCAGGCTGATGATCAAATCGTCGTCACTGGGTTGTTTATGCGCGCTCACATCAAATTCCCAGAATTGAGAACAGGATGGAAAAGGCGGCATCGAACACGATGACGAGGAAGATGGACTCGACAACAGAGCGCGTCGTCAGCTTGCCGACGCTGGCGGCGTTGCGTTCCACCTTCAGGCCTTCAAAGCAGCCAACCAGCCCGATAACGAAGGCAAACACCGGCGCCTTGATCAGCCCCACCATCAGGGTGGAAAGCGACACGGCCGATTGAAGCTGGCGCATATAGACGGGAATGGTGAGGCCCAGGCTGAAATAACTCATCACGCCGCCGCCGGCCAAACCCATCATGTCGGCATAGAAGGTCAAAAGCGGTAGCGTAATCAGCAACCCCAGAATGCGCGGCAGCACCAGCACGTCCACCGTGTTGAGGCCGATGGTCTGCATCGCATCGATTTCTTCATTCACATTCATGGTGCCGATCTGCGCCGTGAAGGCAGACCCGGAACGGCCGGCAACGATGATGGCCGTGATCAGTCCGCCGATCTCGCGCAACACGGCCACGCCCACGAGATTGACCGTGAAGATTTCCGCGCCGAAGCGCTTGAGCTGGTCGGCGCCCTGATAGGCCAGCACCACGCCCAGCAGAAACGCCAGCAACCCAACGATGGGAAGCGCGGTGATGCCGGTCTCTTCGATCTGGTGGAACAGCGCTGCCACGCGCAGGTTGCCGCGCGGCTTGATGATGGCCTCGCCCGTCTCGATCGTGACGCGGCCGAGATAATTCATCATCTCGACCGATTGATTGAGGAAATGAACCGAGCCTTTGCCGGTGCGCTCCAGGAAATGGCGGAAGCTGTGATGGTGATGGATCACGACCGGCGGCGCGTTGTGCACGCGATCCAGCGTTTCGAACAATGGCTCGAACGTCGGCGGCATGGTGAAAGCGGCGATCTTGCCGCCCGCCGCCTCGATCTCGCGGCGCGTGCGAAGCAACAGCCACGCCCCTGAACTGTCGATCAGGTCGATCTTGCTGCCGTCCATTTCCACATTGCGCGCGCCACCAAGGTCGATCTGGCGCAGGTCGACATCCAGATGGCTTGCCTCCGGCACCACCCAGTCGCCGCCAAACGAAAGTTTCGTGCCGCCCTGGCGCTTTTCCGCGCGGACCCATGCACGTTCATCGACGTGTTTTGCTTCGCTAAGAGTGACCATCCCGAACCGATACTATACGCCCCGGCGGGCACCCTACCAGCGAACCGGCGATTCGTCTGCGCTTGCGTTCGTCCTTCGGCTGATTTAGCGGAATCGGCCATGAACGCTATTCCAGAGACGGCCAAGGCAAGCTGGCCCGCCATGTCCATCGCGGAAGCTCATGCCAAGCTGACCGCGCCCGGCGCCAAATTCGAGATGGACGAAATTTTAATCCGCGGCGTGAAAACGCGGGTCTGGAAGAACGCCCCGCCCACCTTGCGGGAACTTTTCGAGCAGGGCCGCGGCTATGGCGACCGCGTCTTCACCGTCTATGAAAACGAACGCGCTACCTACGAAGGCTTCGCCCGCGCGGCACTGGCCGTCGCCGAAATGCTCACCCGCGAGGGCGTGAAGAAGGGCGACCGCGTCGCCATCATCATGCGCAACCTGCCGGAATGGCCGGCGGCCTTTTTTGGCGCCACCCTGATCGGCGCGGTGGTGACGCCGCTGAATGCCTGGTGGACCGGCCCGGAACTGGAATACGGCCTGGCCGATTCCGGCGCCAAGGTGGTGATCGTGGATGCGGAACGTTTCGAACGCATTTCCGAACACCTGCACAATTGTCCCGATGTGACCCGCGTCTATGTCAGCCGCTATGCCGACGAAATCGAAAATCCGCTGGTGCACAAGCTGGAAAGCGTGACCGGCGCGGTGAACGATTGGGAAAAGCTGCCAGAGGGGAAAATTCCGGACGCCGGGCTTCAGCCGGATGACGACGCCACCATCCTTTATACCTCTGGCACCACCGGAAAGCCGAAAGGCGCGCTGGGCACCCACCGCAACATGATCTGCAACATCTTCGCTTCCGCCAGCGCGGGCGCGCGCAGCTTTTTGCGCCGCGGCGAAGAGGTGCCCGAAGTCGATCTGAAAACGGCGCCGCAGCGCGTGACGCTGCTTTCGGTGCCCTTCTTTCACGCCACGGGCTGTTTCGCGGTGATGGGGCCGACGGTGTTTGCCGGTGGCCGCATTGTGCTGATGCGCAAATGGGATCCCGAAATCGCCATGCAGCTTATCGAGCGCGAGAAGGTTTCCAGCGCCGGCGGCGTGCCCACGATTGCGTGGCAGTTGATCGAACACCCCAACCGCCACAAATACGATCTGTCATCGCTGGAAGCGGTCGCTTACGGCGGCGCGCCATCCGCGCCGGAGCTGGTGCGCCGCATCACCGAGTCCTTTCCCAAATCCGCGCCGGGCAACGGCTGGGGCATGACGGAAACATCCGCCACCTGCACCTCGCATCAAGCAGAGGATTATCAGCACCGCCCGGATTCCTGCGGACCGGCCATTGCGGTATGCGATCTGAAAATTGTCGGCGCGAATGGCGAGACATTGCCGCCCGGAGACGTGGGCGAATTATGGGCCAGCGGCCCCAACATCGTGAAAGGCTACTGGAACAAGCCGGAAGCCACCGCGCAAACCTTCGTGGACGGCTGGGTGAAGACCGGCGATCTGGCGCGGCTGGATGAGGAAGGTTTCTGCTTCATCATCGACCGCGCCAAGGACATGCTGATCCGCGGCGGCGAAAATATCTATTGCATCGAAGTGGAGAACGTCCTGTTCGATCATCCCGCCGTGATGGACGCCGCACTCGTGGGCATCCCGCACAAGACGCTGGGCGAAGAACCCGGCGCGGTGGTGACGCTGAAGCCCGGCGCCAGCGCCAGCGAAGACGAACTGCGCAAGTTCGTGGCGGAACGCCTCGCCGCGTTCAAGGTGCCGGTGCGAGTCGCCTTCTGGTCCGAAACCCTGCCGCGCAACCCGACCGGAAAAATCATGAAAAACGAGCTGAAGAAGATTTTCGCAGAATCGCCAACCGCTTGAAGAGGCTGCGCTTTTTCGGCAAATCGTTATTCCTACTGTAGGAATTTTCTGCTTGACAGTAGGACAATGCTTCGATACATTTCTGCCAATCCCCACATCTGTGATCAAAGTTCCGGTGCGGCTTGCGCTGTTTCGGCGGCGAGCTTGCGCAGGTTCTCGGCGTGGCTTTCGCGGCTGATGGGATAAAGCCCGATGATCGCCATGGCCACGCCGTACAGCACCATCACCAGCGGCAGATAGACCAGCGCCAGGTTGCGAATGATCACCGGATCGACATGGCCCGGTATCGCGTTCTGCGGAAAATGCACCACCGCCAGCACCAGCCCGGAAGCGAACACGCCCAACCCCGACACCGCCTTTTGCAGAAAACTGTTGCCGGCGAAGAACAATCCTTCCGAACGCCGCCCGGTTTTCAGTTCGTTGTCTTCCACCACGTCGGCCAGCATCGACACCAGCAGGATCGAACTGGCGATGCTGAGCGCGAGCCCGACGGTTGCGAAGGCAAAGAGAAGCGGCAGAAGCACCGGCGCGCCGTTGGGCGGAAACCAGCCGACGAGCCGCAAAACGACCGGCGCGCTCGAAATCACCAGACCGAATGCAAACAGATAGATCGCGGCGGATTTTTTGCCGAAGCGCCGCGACAGCGGCAGCGCGATAAGAAACGAGATCAGCACCGAGATGAAAGACGATAGCGTCAGCACGAAAATCTGAATGTTCGACAGCGCCCAGAAATAGGTTTGCAGATAGATATTCAGCGCAAAGAACAGCCCCGTCGCCAGATAGAACAGCAGCCCCGACGACATCAAAACCAGAAACGGGCGATTGGAGAGGGCCGCAAACATCTCGCGGATGTTCTGGGACACCGGCACGCGGCGCTGCTCCGGCACGCGGAAATAGGGAATGAACTTGTGCGTGCCCCAGGCAGAAATGAGGATCGCGGCAAACATGATGACGGCGGCGGTGATGCCGTAATGGCTGTAACCGGTTTGATTAAGCTGGCCGATCTTGTGCGTGGCATCGGGCCGCAGGAAAACCGCGTAAGCCAATGCCAGCATGGTCAATCCGCCATACCAGGCAAAGAACAGCCGGTAACTGAGAAACGACGTGCGCTGGTCATAGTCGTCGGTCAATTCCGGCGCCAGCGCGGAACTGGGTACTTCGTAAAAGGTGATGAAGGTGCGCACCACAATGGCGACGACGACGAGATAAAAGAACAACGCCTGATGCGACCAGTGCGGCGGATTCCACAACAGCAAATACGACACCGCCACCGGCAACGCGGAGGCATACATCAACGGATGCCGCCTGCCCCAGCGCGTGCGCAGATTGTCGGAAAACTGGCCCACGATGGGATCCAAAAACGCATCGAAGAACAGCGCAATGGCGATGGCGGCACCCACCAACTCGCCCGGCAAGCCGATCACCTGGTTGTAGAACAGCAGCAGGATGGTCTGAAAACCGTTGTCCTTGATGCCGAAAGCAACCGAGCCAAAGCCGTAAAACAGCTTGGTGCGCGTGCTTTGCAGTTCGCGGCGAATGGTGTCGTCGGTCATCGCGCCTTTGTCTGCGCGCCGCGAATGAGCGCACGATAGAAACGATCCTTCAGGCTTTGCGGTTTGTCAAAGCCCATGCGTGTGAGACCTTCGGCGTCAGCGGCATTGGGCGCGCCGGCGAATGCGCCCGACAGCGCCATGCCAAGCAGCTTCGGCGTAGAGGCCGATGCGGCTTGCAACCTTTCCAGAACGGGCATCAGGCGCAATTCGGTGTCGGTGAAATCTGTCCCGAACGGAAACTCCGGCAACACGCCGCGCGCACGCAACGGGCCGAGCGCCTTCGCGATATGTTCCGGCGTGTTGTCGCGATGTTCCGGTGCAAGCTGGAATGTGCGTGGCAGCTTTCCGGCATCCACCGCCGCGCGTTGCAATTCATCCTGATAGCGCGCGTCCGCAACCGACAGCATTGCGGCGATGGTATCCGCGTCGGTTTTGCCGCGCAGGTTCGCCACGCCATATTCGGTGACCACGATATCGCGCAGGTGCCGCGGGATCGTCTCATGCCCGTAAGACCAGCGGATGTTGGACGTCGTCTTGCCGCCTGCGGTGCGCGTGGATTTCACCGTCAGCACCGAGCGCCCATCCGGCAACGCGAACGCCTGATCCACAAAATTGAACTGGCCGCCCACGCCGCTCACCACATGGCCGTCTTCCAGCCCGTCGGAAACCGCAGCCCCCATCAGCGTCGCCATCAATGCGCTGTTCACAAAACGCGCTTTCACCCGCGCGCGCGTTTTGCCGGCTTCGTCGCCGTAAAGCTGGTTGGTGTAGGACACCGCAACCATCTGGATTTTTTTCAACTGCGCGTCCGGCATCTCGCGCAGCTCTTTGTAGAAAGCATTGGTGCCCAGGAAGAACCCACCATGCAGCAGCGCACCATCCACTTCACGTTTCAGAATTCCGGCGCGCATCAGCTCCAGAAATCCATCCACGAACATTTCGCTGCAACCATAAAGCCCAACATCGAAAGGATCGTCTTCATGAAACAGCGGATTGCGCACGTTGGGCGCCAGCCGGTCGATGGCTTCGCGATACACAGCGTTGTGCTTGTGGCGCAGGATCAAGCCCTGCACGGTCGCGTCGCCTTCCTGCCCGATGCCGATCTGCAGCGTGCCGCCATCGGGCACCAGCCGCGCGATGTTGAGGCCAATGGCATAATCCGAAAGCGCCAGCGGCTCTTTCGGCGGCGCGAACATCGGAAACTCCACCGCCGGGCTTTCCAGCAGATATTCGAACGCGCGCGCATCCAGATCGCCTTCGCCGGGCATGAACGGCAGTGCCGCGTTCACCTGCCCGACCATGCGGAAGTTGGCGACACCCGCCGCGCGCGCTTTCAGAAGATCGAGCGCGGTGTCGGTGTTGCAGGAAAGGCTGTAGCGGCCGTCCTTCTTCGCCACCAGTTGACCGATCACATTCACGCCACGCTCCAGCACATAGCGAAAGGCATGGGTGTAGTTCGCGGAGATATAGCTTTGCTGTGCGACGGGATTGTTCAGCCACTTTCCGGCGAGAAAGAAGAACTCGTTGACCTCGATATTCGGCGGCAGCGTATGGCTGCGCAGCGCTTTCACATAGGAAAGTTCGGGGTAGCCGCCAAACAGCCGGTCAATCACCGGATCGAGAAACCGTTTCTCCAACTCGCTCTTGCCGCGCGGCTTTTCCAGCGTCAGCGCTGTGAAGATGTGCAAGTTGATCGATGGATCGGCCACCGCCCGCGCGAACAGCGCGTTCGCGACATGGCACGCCTTGCCCAGCCCCAGCGGCAGCGCCAGCACAATCTTCTTGCCCACGTCGCGAATGATCGCGTCGGCCAGCGCGTCGGGATCGGAGAAAGATTGGGGCATGTCTCGCGGCGGTTAGAGTGCGGCGAGTATGGATTGCGCGGCGTGACGTGCAAGTGCGGGTGCGGTCTGGATGCCATAGCCGCCCTGACCCGCCAGCCAGAAGAAACCCGGCGCTTGCGGGTCGAATTCGAAGATCGGTGTGCGGTTGGGCGTGAAGGTGCGAAGCCCCGCCCAGCTTCGGCGAATGCGCTTGATGCTCAGCGTTGTCGCCTCCTCCAGCCGGAACGCGATGGTGGCCACATCGATTTCCTCCGGCTGCGCGTCGCAAGGGTCGGATGGCGTTTCATCCGCCAGCGACGCCAGGATCGCGCCCGCATCCGGCTTGAAGTAAAACCGCTCGGCGGCCTCGTTGAGAAACCACCAGTTCGAAACGTCCGTGCCTTGCGGCGCATCCACCATGATGGCGGTGCGTCGCATGGGCTGAAGTCCGCGGTCGCCAAGGTCCGCCATCATGCCGATCTTCCCGGCCCAGGCACCCGCCGCGTTGACGACAACCGGCGCGACATATTTCTCGCCGGATGCCGTCACGATCCAGTCATGGCCGTCATCGTTCACGTCAGCAACGTCGGCGCCGGTGACGAATTCCACGCCATTGCGAACGGCGATGCGACGGAAGCCTTCAAACAACCCGTGCACATCGATATCGGCGGAATTGGGCTCGACGGCGGCATGCGCAAAGAACCCTTCGCGCACGATTGGCACGTGCGTGTAAACCTCGGTCATCTCCACGCGTCGCGCGAATCTCGGATTCTCGGAAATGAATGTCTCGATATGCTGCGCATCTTCCTCCGTTGCCACCATCAGCGAAGGCCGGTGATGCAGCAGCGGCGTCTCCGCAAAACCTTGCGGCGGATTCTCAAAGAATGGCCGGCTTTCCGCCGTCAGCGCGCGCACTTTGGCATTGCCGTAAGTCTCGGTGAACACCGCCGCCGAACGCCCCGTGGTGTGCGCCGCCAGCATCGTCTCGCGTTCCAGCAGAACGATGTTTTTGCCGGCGCCCAGCATCGCCGCCACGGAAACGCCCGCGATGCCGCCGCCGATGATGATGATGTCTGTGCGTTTCATTCAGGCAACCGTGAAGCCGCGCCACAGCGGATCGCGGTCATCAACAAAGATGGTGTTAAAGCCCGTCACCCGCGCCCAGCCCTTCACGCTTGGAATGATCGCGGCATGATTGCCCACGCGCGCTTGCGCCTCAACACGACCTTCGAACAACGTGCCGATGATGCTTTCGTGGATGAAATCCTGCCCCGGCTTCAGCTTTCCTTGCGCCGCCAACTGCGCCATGCGCGCGCTGGTGCCGGTGCCGCAAGGCGAACGGTCGATGGCTTTCTCGCCATAGAACACCGCGTTGCGGCCGTGTGCTCGGGAATTCTTCGGCTTTTCCGTCCACATCACATGGCTCACGCCGCGCACGGTGGAGTCATTCGGATGCACCGGCTCGATCGCCTCACGCATCAGCTTGCGCACGATGGGGCTCAACCGCACGATCTGGCTCACCGAGAATTTATCCAGCCCCGGATAATTCTTCTGGGGTTCGATGATGGCGTAGAAATTGCCGCCATAAGCCACATCCACTTTCAGCGGCCCGATTTCCGGGCAATCGATCTCAATCCCTTCCGCCGCCAGATAGCTTGGCACGTTCTTGATGCGCACGCCGTCCACCAGCGGCCCATTCCAGTCCACTTCGGCTTCAATCAACCCCGCCGGCGCTTCCAGCCGCACATGCTTGGGATCGCGCGCTTGCAGCACACCCGTCTCAAGCCCGATGGTGATGGCGCCGATGGTGCCGTGCCCGCACATCGGCAAACAGCCGCTTGTCTCCATGAAGATGATGGCGGCGTCGTTCGCCGCGTCGCGCGGCGGATAAAAGAACGCGCCGGACATCATGTCGTGCCCGCGCGGCTCGAACATCAGTGACGTTCGGATCCAGTCGAACTCGCGGATGAAATGCTGGCGCATCTCCGAGGCGCTCGCACCCGCCAGCGGTGGATGCCCGCCCGCCACCAGCCGCACCGGATTGCCGCAGGTATGTCCGTCAACGCAGGAGAACGTGTGCCGCATCAGCGTTTGCTGGGCCGTTTGGCGGCGGCGGCTTTCGTCATCGCGATCACATCGTCGCGGCGCTGGCCGCTCAGCACATAGCGCGGTGGCCGCACGCGTTCGGAGCCGTGGCCCATCGTCTGTTCGGCCAGCTTGATGCACTGAACCAGATCGTGCCCCGCATCCAGATGCAGCAACGGCATGAACCAGCGATAGATCTCGCGCGCCTCGTCCCACTTGCCCTGCATCATCAGATTGTAAAGCGCCACGGACTCTTCCGGAAACGCACTGGTCAAGCCGGAAACCCAGCCCACAGCGCCCAGCGCCAAACCTTCGTAAGCAACGTCATCCAGCCCTGCGAAGATCAGAAAACGGTCGCCGAAGGCGTTGAACAGATCGGTGAAGCGCCGCGTGTCTTCCGCCGATTCCTTGATCGCCACAATCGTCTTCTCCGCCGCCAGCTTTTCCAGCACCGGGTTGGTGATGTTCACGCGATATGCGGTGGGATTGTTGTAAAGCATCACCGGAAGATCGGTGGCCCGCGCTACCGCCGTGAAATGCGCAACCAGTTCATCGGCCGTGGGCACATAGACCATCGCTGGCAGCACCATCAGCCCGCTCACGCCGATGCGCTTGGCGTCGCGTGCGTAGTCGCAAGCCGTGGGCGTGGTGAATTCCGTCACGCCGCTCACCACCGGAACGCGGTCTTTGGAAACCTCGACAAGCGCGGAAAGCACATGCCGCTTTTCTTCCGCACTCAGCGAAGCGTTCTCGCCACAAGTGCCCAGCGCGATGATTCCATGCACGCCAGCACGGATCATCTCGTCCACATGTTTCTGCGTGGCGGGAAGATCCAGCGAAAGGTCATCGGCGAATTGCGTGGTGGCCGCGGGCCAAACGCCCTTCCAGTCCGGTTTCATCGCGTTTTACCCGTGGGTTGGCGTTGGCTTGCGCGCGCATCATAGCTGCCCATCGCGCCCGCGCCACGCCTGCATGGTTGACGCGTCCAAAAATCGCGGTAGGGTCCGCGCCATGTGCAAGGGAAGGGAACGCGGTTGATGCCGCGGCTGCCCCCGCAACTGTAACCGGCGAGTGATCGTCCAACTGCCACTGAAGCGGAATGCTTTGGGAAGGCGGGCGAAAGCAAGAACCCGGGAGCCAGGAAACCTGCCTTGCGCGTCGTCCTGTTTCCGGCCGGGGTGCGCTGGGGGCTGCGGGGTAAACCGCCGTGACGACGAAGTTGGAGTCGTCATGCGGGAAGCACCTTTGCGTATTTTACAACACTCATCCCCACGCCGGCTCCTGGCAGTCAACCCAGGGGAACACCATGCGTCACATTCTTTTATTCAGCACGGCCTTTGCCGCACTCTCGCTTGCACCGGCCTTTGCTGACGACAATAGCGATATCGAACAGGTCGTTGTCACCGCTACTCGCACCGAACAGCCGGCTGCGAAAACCGGCGAATCCATTTCGGTCATTACCGATCAGGATTTGCAGGCCACGCAGAAAAACGTCGTCAGCGATGCGCTGGCGCAAACGCCGGGCGTCATCATCGTGCGCGGCGGCGGCGTGGGCCAGACAGCCACCGTCAGTTTGGGTGGCGCGGAGGCTGGGCAATCGGTGTTGCTGATTGATGGCGTGCGGCTGAACGATCCCAGCAGCGTCGATAACGAAGCCATTCTGGGCGACGTGCTGGTCAACAGCGTCAACCGCATCGAAGTGCTACGCGGACCGCAATCCACACTCTATGGCAGCGATGCCATCGGTGGCGTGGTCAACATCATCACCAGGCGCGGCGGCGATGGTTTCAACGGCACGGCGCAAGCCGAAGGTGGCTCGTTCGATACTTATCACGCGAATGTTGGCGTCAATGGCACCGAAGGCATCGTGGACTATGGCGCGGCAGTGAACTACTTCCATAGCAACGGCATTTCGGCGGCGGACGAGCGCGACGGCAACCACGAAACCGACGGCTATACCAATCTCGGCGCTACGCTGAACACGCGCACCCACATCAACGACTGGCTGAGCCTGGACCTGCGTGGCTATCTCACAAACGCGCGCGATGATTTCGATGGCTTCCCGCCGCCCACCTTCAGCTTTCAGGACGACAGCGAATACGGCAAAGACAAATACTATGCCGGTTACGCCGGCCTGAACGCCGATCTGCTGAACGGCATGTTCCACAACCGCATCGCTGTCACCTACGGCGACAGCGACCGGCGCAACTACGATCCCACGCAACCTTTGCCGCTGGAATTCTACGCCAAAGGAAAAACCGAGACCTATGAATATCAGGGCGTAGTGGATTTCTCGGCTACGGACCAGCTCACCTTCGGCGTAGAAAACCAGCGCAACACCATCAACACCGCATCGCCCAATGTGTTCGATCCGTCACCCGTTCCGCTTAAAGCCAGCATCGGCAACGATGGTTATTACGCGCAGATGCAATCAACCTTCTTCAACCAGCTCACGCTGACAGGCGGCCTGCGATATGACGACAACGACGCCTTCGGCAGCCACACCTCCGTCAAGCTGGCGGCGGCATGGCAGATTCCCGACACCGGCACTACGTTGCATGCCAACTATGGCGACGGTTTCAAGGCGCCCACGCTCTACGAACTCTATTCGGAGTTTTCCAATCCCAACCGCACGCTAGCGCCCGAAACCGCGCACGGCTGGGAAGTGGGCGCCGATCAGGCGCTGCTCGACGGCCGCCTGAAAGGCTCGCTCACGTATTTCGAGCGGCGTACCAAGAACGAAATCGACTTCTTCGATTGCTTCGGCATCACCTCACCGGCCTGCGCGGTGAGGCCGAACGGCTATTACGACAATGTCGATCAGGCGCGCGCGCGCGGCGTGGAGATGGGGACGAGCTGGCAGGCGCTGGAAAGCTTGGCTGTCAGCGCCAACGCGACGTGGCTCGACGATATCGACGCTTCGACGCATGCCGATCTGGCGCGGCGTCCGCATTGGGAAGCCAACGGCGACGTGCGCTGGCAGGCGACGGATACGATCTCGCTGGGCGCCACCGTCAATTATGTCGGCGACCGGTTCGATGCCGCGGGCCAATTCAATCCGCTGCCGTCCTACACGCTGTTCAACATCTACGGCGCCTACAAGTTCAGCGATCAATATGAACTGTTCGCGCGCGTGGAGAACGTGTTCGACAAGAAGTATCAGCCGGTGGCCGGGTATGGCGCGCCGGGCACGGGCGTTTACGCAGGGGTCCGCGCCGCTTTCTAGGGCGCGGGCGGCATAGCGCGCACTTTATTGATACTTGGTGAGCGGCAGCGCCTGTACGGTGCGCCGTGGCACGGCTGCGGCCTTGGCATAAAAACCGCGCGTCCCTGCCGCGGGCTCGAAAGCGCTGGAAATGCCAACCGTGGATTCCGTCGCGCCAAGGATCAGCGCGCCATCTTCGTTCAAAGCCGTATTCAGTTTGCGCAACACGGCGCCCTTGGTGGGCGAGTCGAAATAGATAAGAACATTGCGGCAGAAAATAATGTCGAAGGTGCCAAGCCCCTCAAACGGGTCCAGCAAATTGAAATTGCGGAACTTGACCAGATCGCGAAGCGCGGCGTCCACGCGCCATTGCTCGCCATCATGGTTGAAATGCTGCACGAGCTGCTGGATCGGCAGACCGCGCTGCGCCTCAAACTGCGAATAGAGTCCGGCCTTGGCGCGCGCCAGCGACGTGGAATTGATGTCGGTCGCCAGCAATTCGATTTTCCAGCCTTCCTGTGCAAGCCGCATGTCGTCCAGGATCATGGCGATGGAATAGACTTCCTGCCCGGTCGATGCCGCGGCACTCCAGATGCGCAACTGCCGCGTCTCCGCGCGCCGCGCAATCAATACCGGAAGCAATGTGGAGCGGAAATGATCGAACGTCGCCTTGTCCCGGAAGAACGACGACTCGTTGGTCGTCATGGATTCCGTCACGGCGCGCGCCAGTGCCTCGCGGCCCTCACGCAAGTCGGCAATCAGTTCGTGCAGGTTGCGAAAGCCGAATGCGCGCGCCACGGGCACAAGCCGGGCCACCACAAGCGACATGCGATCGGGCGTCAGCGCCAAGCCGGACCGCGCCTTCAGCAAATCCACAACGAAGTCGAAATCGCCGCCCGTGATCATGCGATGCCCGCCTCGGCAAACTTCGCTTCCACGCTTTCGCGATCGTAGGGCTTCATCAGATATTCGTTGGCGCCGGCATTCAATGCCTCGTTGATCTGCGCCATGTCATGCTCGGTGGTGCAATAAACGATGCGCGGGCGATAGCCACCCTGCTCGCGACGCAGCGCGCGCACGAATTCCACGCCGCTCATGTTGGGCATCTGCGCGTCGATCAGAACGACGTCGGGCATGCTCTGGCGGCACGCCTCGAGCGCAGCTTCGCCGTCTTCGGCTTCGGCGGCCTGAAAATGCAACGTCTCGAGAATCCGGCAAGCAACCTTGCGGATCACCCGGCTGTCATCGACGACCAGACAATTCTTCACGGCAATATACCCCACGACGCTGCAACCATAGGGCGGTGCCGGTAAACGGTATCTGAAAAAATGTCGGCGTTTGCCGGGTATTCAGCCAGCCGCAAATTTCACGCTTCCTTCACCAGCCGTCAGCGTCAGGCCGGCATTCAGCGAACGCGCCAAACGATAGGTGAGATAGGCCTGAATGCTGCGGCCATCGAGCGGCGCAACCGGCTCGCCCCGCATCGCTTTCTCCACTTCGTCCAGCACGCGGGCGTTCTGGCCGGTGGCGCGAATTTGGAAGCTGGGGGATGAAGCATCGGCCGAGGTTTCCACCACAAGTTGCCCGCCACGCGGCAGGCTTTCGGCACCCAGAAGCGTGGCATTCATCAGCAGCTTGGCCCAATCCTTTGGCCAGTTGGCAGGCGCGGCGTTCCAGGTGAGTTCGGTCTTGCCGCCCTGCATGAAGCCCTTCACGACGCGCCCCACTTCGTTGAGGTCCAATTCCGCCCCGGCAGACCCCGCCGCGCCGAAAGCCACGCGGGCAAACTGCAGCCGTGCTGCGGCCTGTTCCGCGCTGGATGCCACCAGCTTCAACGCGTCCGCCCGCATGGCCGCGTCGGTCTCGTCTTCAAGCACTTCGAGCCCGTTGACCACTGCGCCTACAGGGCTCACAAGATCGTGGCAGACCCTCGAAACCAGCAGGGCCGCGAATTCCATTTCCGTCATAGGCGCTCCAAGCCGATATAGTTTCCAATTCGTGACTATTGTTTACCGCTGTTAAGGAATGCTTAAGCCCATGCAAAGCCCCGGTCCCTCCCTATTTGCGCGCGAACTGGCTGAAATCGCGTGGCATGCCGGCGAGATCATTCTCAGTCATTATGAGCGGCAAGGCGCCATCGAAACGCGCCACAAGGACGACGCCTCACCCGTAACCGCAGCCGATGAGGAAGCCGAAGAATTCATCCTGGCCCGGCTTTGCCACCTTGCGGCGGGTTGCGCTGTGATCGCGGAAGAAGATGTCGCGGCGGGCCACCGGCAGGCAATCGGCGATCGCTTTTTTCTGGTCGATCCGCTGGACGGCACCAAGGAGTTCATCAATCGCAATGGCGAGTTCACCGTGAACATCGCCGAAATCGTGAAGAAGAAGCCGGTGCGCGGCGTGGTCTATGCCCCCGCGATCGGACGGCTCTTTGTGGGCGAGATACCGGGCGGCGCGTTCGAAATCAAAACCCAGCCGCACGTCCTGCCGGACTTTGACAATCCGCGGCGCATCATTGCGCGCCTGCCCGACGACGGATTGGTCGCCGTGGCCAGCCGTTCGCACCGCGACGAGAAGACGGAAGAATATCTCGCGAACTTTCCGGTGAAGGAATTTGTCAGCGCCGGATCATCGTTGAAGTTCTGCCTTGTCGCGGCCGGCGAAGCCGACATTTATCCGCGCCACGGCCGCACCATGGAATGGGACACGGGCGCCGGTCACGCCGTCCTGTCCGCGGCGGGCGGAAGCGTGAAGCAACTGAACGGCAAACCGTTTGTGTATGGCAAGACCGAAGAGAGCTACGCCAATCCCTTCTTCGTGGCGCGCGGCTGCACTTAAAAGTCGCGGCCCTTGCGGCTGGAATAGAACAGCAGCCCCATCAGGCCGACGCCCACCGCAAACGTCACCACCACGCCCAGCACAAGGAACAACCAGCCCGCTGTGCTGATACCGACACCTTCCATCCGGTTCCAGGTGTAAGCGGCGTACCAGATCGCAATGCCGAGAAACGCGGCCATGACGGCAATGGCCAACCATCCGGCAAGGCTGAGGCGATTTGGCGATGCGTTATCGTTCATGCAGCATCTATCGCACGGCGCGCGCGTCCGCTCTATGCCGCTTTCACTTTTAGCATCGCGCCGTCCGCGCCGGTCACTTCCAGCGCATCGCCGGCGCGCGGCGAAGTCCCATCGGTGGTTTCAGCGCTCCAGCGCGAGTCATCCACCTTCACCGCACCGTGGCTGCCGATGAAATCCGTCAGCGCGATGACCCGACGCCCGCGATATTGGGCGCTACGTTCGTTCAGGTTGCCATGCGTGGTCCGCTCGGCGCGGCCCCATGGCGAACGCTTCCACGCAATAGTGCAAACCACCGCCAGCACCGCGAACAGGAAAACCGCCAAACGTCCATCCAGCGGCGCGTAGAGAAACTTCAACGTGCCCACCAGCAAAGCCGCAAGGCCCGGCCACAAAAGATATTGCGTGGTGCTAGCGATTTCGACAGCGAGCAGAACCGCGCCCAATGCCCACCAATGCCAGGCGGGCTGCGCATTCAGAAAATCGGTGATCGATTCCATTGTCGTTGCCTCACGTTCCCGCGGGACGGCCGGGGCCGGTTGGCGGAATAACCGTTCCGGCGGCCGCGCGCGTCGCAGCCGGCGTTGCCGCGCGCGAACCCTGCGGCGTGGTCACTGCTTCACGCGTCAGTTCCGCAATACCCGCGATGGAGCCAAGCAAGCCAGCGCTTTCCATTGGCAGGATAACGAACTTCTGGTTTGGTCCCATGGCCAGTTGTGAAAACGCTTCGACATATTTCTGACCCAGAAAATAGTTCAGCGCATTCACGCTTCCCGCTTCAACGGCGTCAGAAACCATCTGCGTCGCCTTAGCTTCGGCCTGCGCCAGTCTCTCGCGTGCCTCGGCATCACGAAACGCCGCTTCCTTGCGGCCTTCAGCTTGCAGGATGGCGGATTGCTTCGCACCTTCGGCGCGCAAAATCGCGCCCTGCTTTTCACCGTCGGCCTGGGTGACTTCGGCGCGGCGGTAACGTTCCGCTTTCATCTGACGCGCCATGGCTTCGGTGATGTCGGTGGGTGGCGAAAGATCCTTGATCTCGATACGCGTCACCTTCACACCCCACGGAACGGTGGCGGCATCGACCACGCTTAACAGGCGCTGGTTGATCTCATCGCGTTTGGACAAAACCTCATCCAAATCCATCGCGCCGATCACGGTGCGCGCGTTGGTAAGGCAAAGATTGGTGATTGCCCCCTGCAGATTACCGACTTCGTAGGCCGCCTTGGCGGAATCGACCACCTGATAGAAAGCGATAGCGTCGGACGTGACGGTGGCATTGTCGCGCGTGATCACCACCTGGCTTGGAACCGGCAAGACTTCTTCCATCACCGAAAGTTTGCGGCCGATGCGATCGACAAACGGCACGATCAGGTTAAGGCCCGGCTTCAGCACCTTGGTGAAGCGGCCGAAGCGTTCCACCGTCCATTCGCGCCCCTGCGGCACGGATTTGACGCCGGCCAGAATGGTGATGAGCGCCAGCGCCAGAACCGCCAGAACGAAAACTGTCGAACCGTCCATGTATGAATCCCCTTGTGCGCGACACGCCCGATTTGCCGGAAAACACCGGCACCGTGCGTACAGAAAATGGGATGCGCCCGGCCCGCGAAACAGGCCTTGAACGGCGATCCGCGCGCACTATACGCGGGAACGCGCGGCCTTGAACGAATATTGCCGGATGCTGCCCCGCCTTTGCCATTGTTCCCGTGCTACATTCGATTCTCCCAAGCCTTTCAGGAGGATGACATGCCCCTTTCGCGCGCATCGGCCGCGGCTTTGTTGCTTTGCCTCAGTTCCGCAGCTCCGGCCTTGGCACAGGATGACGGTCCGCCGCCGCCACGCGAGGAATCCGCCAGCGAGCAGTTCACCCAGAACGACATTGTGCAGGCGGCGTCGGGCTTCTTCGGCATGACCTCGGAAGCCGTCGCCAAAGCCGTACAGAAAGTGTTCTCCGAACAGGGCCTGCCCGACGGATATATCAAAGGCGATGAAGGGTCTGGCGCGGTGGTGGTCGGCCTGCGTTACGGTTCCGGCTGGCTGATCCGCAAGCATGCGCCGCCGCAGAAAGTTTACTGGCAGGGACCGAGCGTCGGCTTCGATCTCGGCGGCAACGCATCGAAAGCGTTCATTCTGGTTTACAATCTGCGCAGCAGCGATCGGCTGTTCCAGCGGTTCCCCGGCGTCGAAGGCACTTACTATTTCATCGCTGGCATCGGCATCAATTACGCACGCGCCAGCGGCATTACCATCGCGCCGATGCGCACGGGTTTGGGGCTACGCGCCGGGGTGAATGCCGGCTACCTGACCTTCACGCAGGAACAGACAATCAATCCGTTCTGATCACGGCGCGGCGGCGGCCGATTCCTCAGAGCGGCTTCCGGCCCGCGCGGGCAGATAGAGCAGAAGCGCCGCCGCGACATAGGTGGACGAGAACGTGCCCACCACGATGCCGAACAGGATAGCGGCGGTGAGGTTGAACAGCGTGGGTCCGCCATAGAGCAGCATCGGCAGGATCGCCATCGCGGTCGCCGCACTAGTCAGGATGGTTCGCGTCAGCATCTGGTTGGTCGAGAGATTGATCAGTTCGCCCAGCGGCATGCGCTTGTAGCGCCGCCGGTTCTCGCGGATTCTGTCAAACACCACCACGGTGTCGTTGATCGAATAGCCCGCCAGCGTTAGTAACGCCGCCACCGCGTTCAGGTCGAATTCCATATGCAAAAGAGAATAAAGACCGGCGGTGACAAGCACGTCGTGGCCCGTAGCGATGGCGGCGGCGATGCCATATTGCCATTCAAACCGCACCGCGACCCAGATTGCGATGGCGATAATGGCCAGCACGGTCGCCAGGATACCGTCGTTCAGCAGCTCGGCGCTGACTTTCGGTCCCACCACTTCGGCGCGGCGGAAGTTGTAGCCCTTGCCGAGCTTGGCCTTGATCTTGTTGGAGACGGTTTCACCGACTTCGTTGGCGCGCGGCTGCACGCGGATCAGCACGCAGGAATTTATCGGCTTGTCACACTCGCCACCGCCGAAATACTGGATCTGAGTCTCATTGAAACCCAGTGAATCCACCTGCGAGCGGATTTGCGCGATGTCGATGGTCTGCGGCGCCTTCACTTCCATCAGAACGCCACCGGTGAAATCGATGCCGTAATTGAAGCCGTGGATCGCAATCGAGATAATGGTGGCCAACACCAGCAATCCGTCGATCGCAAAGGCCCAGTAACGGGCTTTGACGAAATCGATGTGGGTGTCTTCGGGCAGAAATCTGATCAGCGGCATAAGGGAGGGCGGTCCGGAAAAGGCCGGGGAGACATAGCCGCAACGCCTTGCCCCCACAAGCTTTCGAGGGCTGCGTACGCTTGAGACGCTTGGCAGCGGCCCCGAAAACAGGCGAACCTAGGGTGGAGGCTTAATCCGCGAGCAATCTGTTGGAAAAAGGTTTTCGGGGAATTCGCGTGCCGCCAGCCGCTGACGTGCCCGCCGGCGCGCCGCTGCCGGGCTCGAACCTGCAGCAGGCGGCGATGGGCGCAATCCTGGCCGCTCTTGTGGTGATGGGGCTTTATTTCGGCCGCCCGGTGCTGGTGCCGATTGCCCTGTCGGTCCTCCTGGCCTTCGCGCTGGGCCCGGTCGTCGGGCTGTTGCGGCGGCTTTGGCTCGGCCGCGTTCTGTCGGTTCTGCTGTCTGTGGTTTTCGCGGTCGCTGTGATCGGATTGCTGGGCACCTTTATCGGCGGCCAGTTCGCAGGCCTGGCGGCGGCGCTCCCACAGTACCAGACCAACGTGGTGAACAAGATCCAGTCCATCCAAGGACAGGCGGCCCACAGCAGTTTTGTCCAGAAGACGTCCAACGTCGTCAAGAACATCACGCACCAGATCACCGGCGATCAGAACTCGCCGGCCGCCCAACTGGCGCGCCGCGCCAGCAGCGGCAAGCCGATCCCCGTGGTGATCGAGGACGCAGCGACCGATGCACCCATCGCCATCGCCGAGACATTAATTGGCCCGCTGCTGGAACCACTGGCGACGCTCGCCATCGTTATCGTCTTCGTCATTTTCATTTTGTTGCAGAAGGACGATCTACGTGACCGTTTTATCCGCCTAGCAGGCTCACGCGATCTCACGCGAACCAGCGTTGCGATGGACGAAGCCGCCGAGCGATTGAGCCGCTACCTTCTTCTGCAGACAACCGTGAACACGATCTTCGGCACGGTCATCGCCTTCTCATTGTGGATGATCGGCGTGCCCAATCCCTTCCTGTGGGGATTGATGGCGGGTCTGTTCCGTTATGTGCCTTATGTCGGCGTGCCGCTGGCGGCGCTGTTTCCGATCGTGCTGTCCGTTGCGGTCGATCCCGGCTGGGCAATGACGGTACAGGCGCTTGTTCTGTTCAGCGTTGCCGAACTCATCACGGGCCAGTTTATCGAACCTTTCCTTTACGGCCGCCACATGGGGCTTTCGGCCATCGCCGTGGTGATGGCCGCTGCCTTCTGGACATGGGTGTGGGGACCTGTGGGGCTTCTGCTCTCCACGCCACTGACGATGTGTCTGGTGGTGATCGGACGTCATGCACCGCCGCTGGCCTTTCTCGATATTCTATTGGGTGACAGTCCCGCGCTGGCGCAGGAAGAAAGTTTCTATCTGCGCATGCTGGAAGGCGATCCGGACGAAGCGGCGAACCAGGCTGACGCCTATCTGTCCGATCACACGCTGGAGCAATATTACGACAGCGTGGCGATAAGAGCCCTGGTCATGGCGCAACACGATGCCGAACGCGGCTTGCTCGACCACGCGACGCGCGTGAACATCAAGACGACGATCGAAGGGCTGGCAGAAAACCTTTCCGATCACACCGATCACGACAGGAAGGGCGAGGAAATCGAACATAGCGAAGCCGCCGTCTCAGTAAGCTGGCAGGGCGAGCCGGTGCTCTGTGTCGCCGGGCGCGGCTCGCTGGACGAGGCGGCCGGCGCGCTGCTGATGAGCCTGCTGCACCATCGCGGCATCGGGGCAAGGCTGGTGACGGCGGAAGAAGCCTCGCCCCAGAACATCCACGCGCTTAAAGTCGATGGCGTGCGCATGTTTTGCGTCTCTTATCTTGAGCCGGGAAATTATCAGGCCGCGCGTTATCTGGTGCGCCGCCTGAAGAAGCGCTTGCCGGGCGCCATTCCTATGGCCGGCTATTGGGGTATGCATCACAACGACACCGATTATCTCAACGCCATCGAAGCCACCGAATGCGATCTGGTGATGATGACGCTGAGCGAAGCCGTGGAACGTATCGTGGCGATGGCGCGCGACGGCGGTCCTCCCCAACCAGCGGTGCACGCACGGCATGGCAAGCACGGAGAACCGCACCCAAATCCGCAAGCGCCGAAAAGCCCGATTGCCGTTTAAGGCGCGCGGCGTACCGGCACCGGCTTCAGGCAAATATCGATCACCGCCGGCGGCGTGCGCACGTAGAAATCCGGCGCGGTGTTCAGCCACTTTTTCTTTTCCGCGGCGAACGCGGGTGAATCCGTGCGCATCACCTGATAGCGCGGCCGTTCGCTGGCCGGGATATCGGATGCCAGGCGCACGCGGACGATTGTATCGCGCTTCTTCACGTCCTGGATCACGCCGGACTCCACATCGGGATCGCCGCGATTTAGCTTCTGCATATATTGCAGGCCATCAATCACGCGGCCAAACGCGGTGAGATTGCGGTCCAGCCTGCGCGGTGCCTCGCCGATCACGATGTAGAATTCCGTCGTCGCGGTATCGGCCTTGTTGTCGCGCGCGAAGGCGAACGTGCCGGGGCAATGGATGATCCAGAGTTTCTTTTCCTTCGCATTGCGGCCAACCGGGAAGCCGTTCACATGCCCAACCTCCGGCGCGAACAGATCGCCATTGCCCAGCGGCGTAAAGGTGACGTCATTGCTAATGGGCCTATCGAACTCCGCTTTCAGCGGCGGCCATTTCTTCAACGAGGCCGCTTCGGTGGGATGATCCTTGGTGGCGTTGGTGCCTTCGCCGATGCCGCCTTGCGCCACAAAGCCATCGATCACGCGATAAAAACTCTTGCCGTCATAGAAATGGGCCCGGATCAGCGCGCGCACGCGTGCCACATGGCCGGGTGCGAACTGTGGCGACAACTCCACCGCCGTCTCGCCGTATTTCGTATAGATCAGGACCAGATTGTCCGGATCGACATTGCGCCATGCGCTGTCGGGGACCTTCGGCGCGTCGGCCGCCTGACTTGTGCCAAACAAGACCGCACTAATAAGAATTGCGAATACCGCGCGTTTCATGATTTTCCCCTGCTCGTCTGTGCCGAATAGATCACGGATGGCGCGATAGTTTAAGCGCGCGCGCATGCGCGCCTCAACCCATGTTGCGAACCGCGCTGCCGCATCCCAGATTTTGGAAAGGCAACGCGAGGGCGATATGAGCAATCCCGAAATCACCACCGGGGAACGAGGCTTCTGGCGCTGGTGGCCGCTGCGGCTTCTCCTCTTCTTTATCGTTCTCATTCTGCTCTATGGCGGCAGCCAGACGGCTGTTCTCTTCCTGCCGCCGAAACTGGCTTTCGTTCCGGTGGCTACAACCGCAATCGCCGCCGCCATTGCCGGCGCCGCAATTTTGACAATCGCCTATCGCTTGCTGACGCGCTGGACGGAACGCCGCGCCGTAGGTGAATTGCGCGCGTCCGGCGCCGCGATGCAACTATTCGGCGGCGCGCTGATCGGCTTTGTTCTGTTCGCGGGCGTTTATGCCGTCCTTTGGGCCTGCGGCACCGTCACGTTCCACGGATGGAGCAACGCCGGCGGACTGGGCGGCGCTTTCGCGATGTCGCTGCTGGCGGGCGTGGGCGAAGAGCTTATCTTTCGCGGCGCGGTCTATCGTTTTTTTGAAGACGGTTTCGGCACGCTGATTGCGCTGATCCTGTCCGGTGCATTGTTCGGCTTGATCCATGCCGCCAACCCCGGCGCGACGGTGGAGAGCTCGGCTGCCATCGCACTGGAGGCCGGTATCCTGTTGGGGGCCGCTTACGCGCTTACGCGCTCGCTATGGCTGCCCATCGGTTTGCATTTCGGATGGAATTTCACCGAAGGCGGAATTTTCGGCACGGCGGTCTCCGGCAACAAATCGCACGGTCTAATTGACGCGACACTTTCCGGGCCGCAACTTCTCACCGGCGGTGCGTTCGGCCCGGAGGCTTCCGTTGCCGCCGTTGGCGTTTGTCTGGTCGCGGCGGTGGTAATGCTGGCGATCGCGGCGCAGCGCGGGCATTGGAAGCCGCTCGCTTTCCGCTTTCGGACAGACTGACTTACGGGCTGCGCAAACTCGGGCGCTGGCTCGAGCGCAGCGGAATGACCGAGGGATCCAGCACCGGTTGTCCAAGAAAATCCGCCACGAAAGCGGACGCCGGCTTCTCGCGAATATCTTTCGGCGTTCCGATCTGCTCGATCGCGCCGGCATTCATCACCGCGACGAGGTCGGCAAGTTCCAAAGCCTCTTCCTGATCGTGGGTGACGAAGATGGTTGTCAGACCCAGCCGGTCGTGCAGGTCGCGCAACCAGTGGCGCAGGTCTTTGCGCACCTTGGCATCCAGCGCGCCGAAGGGCTCGTCCAGCAGCAGCATACGCGGTTCGATGGCCAGCGCGCGCGCCAGCGCCACACGCTGACGCTGGCCGCCGGAAAGCTGGCTCGGATAGCGTTTGCCCAAACCCTCAAGCTGCACCAGCGAAAGAAGTTCTTCGACGCGGCGCGCAATCTCGGCGCGCGGCGGGCGGTGTGCGCGTTTGCGCACTTCCAGACCGAAGGCGATGTTCTTGGCGACCGTCATGTGGCGGAACAAAGCATAGTGCTGGAACACAAAGCCCGCGCGCCGCTCGCGCGCCGGCACCGAAAGCCAGTCCGCGCCATCAAACGAAACACGCCCCATCTGCGCGAACTCCAGTCCGCCCAAAATGCGCAAGAGCGTCGTCTTGCCGGAACCCGAAGGTCCGAGCAGCGCAACGAAGGCGCCCTTTGGCACCGTGAAACTCACACCTTTCAGCGCCGGAAAGCGGTTGAACTTCTTGGCGATGGAATCGACGACAAGCGACATACCCAACTCCTTCAATGGCGATGCACGGCCGCGATCTCGTCCGCGTACCGCCATTCCAGAAACGATTTCAGGATCAAAGTGACCAAGGCCAGCATCGCCAGAAGCGACGCGACCGCGAAGGCGCCGACATATTGGTAGTCGTTGTAGAGAACCTCGACCTGCAGCGGCATGGTGTTGGTGAGGCCGCGAATATGGCCGCTCACCACCGACACCGCGCCGAACTCACCCATCGCGCGCGCGTTGCAGAGCAGCACGCCGTAAAGCAATCCCCATTTGATGTTCGGCAGCGTGACGCGGCGGAATGTGCTCCAGCCCGAAGCGCCCAGCGAAACCGACGCTTCCTCTTCCTCACGCCCCTGATCGCTCATCAGCGGAATCAGTTCGCGCGCCACAAACGGGAAGGTCACGAAGACGGTCGCCAGCACGATGCCCGGCAACGCAAAAATGATCTTGATGTCGTGTTCGCGCAGGTAAGGCCCCAGCCAGCCCTGCATGCCGAAGATCAGCACATAGATCAGGCCCGCGATCACCGGCGAGACCGAGAAGGGCAGATCGATCAGCGTGGTGAGAATACTCTTGCCCGGAAAATCGAACTTGGTGATGGCCCATGCCGCGGCGATACCGAACACCGCGTTCATCGGCACCGCGATGGCCGCCACGATGAGCGTGAGCTTGATGGCTTCCAGCGCATCGTGTTCGTTGATCGCGTCCAGCGCCGCGTTCAGCCCGCCGGCCAATGCCTGCCCGAACACGGCCACCAATGGCAGCACGAGAAAGAGCGCGATGAAGGTGGCGGCAACGGCCACCGCGACAACGCGAATAAACGGATGATCTTCGGTCGAGCCGCGTGGTTGCAGAAGTGCCATTGGATCACCGTTTCGCGAACACAAAGCTCTGAAGCGCGTTCAGAAGCAGCAAAATGGCGAACGAGGCTGCCAGCATCACCAGCCCGATGGCCGCGGCACCCGCGTAATCGTATTGCTCCAGCTTGATAACGATGAGCAGCGGCGCGATTTCCGATTTCAGCGGCAGGTTGCCCGCGATGAAAATCACCGAGCCGTATTCGCCCACGGCGCGCGCGAAGGCGAGCGATCCGCCCGTGATGATCGCCGGCATCAGCGCCGGAAGCACCACGCGGCGGAATGTCTGAAAGCGCGTGGCGCCTAGCGTGGCGGAGGCTTCTTCGGCTTCGCGGCCCAGTTCCGCCAGAACCGGTTGCAGGGTGCGCACCACAAACGGCAGCCCGACAAAGGTGAGCGCCACGACGACGCCCCATGGCGTGAACGCGATTTTGATCCCCATCGCCGCCAGCGGCGCGCCGGCCCAGCCGTTGGGTCCATAGATCGATGCCAGCGCGATGCCGGCCACCGCGGTGGGCAACGCGAATGGTAGATCGACCAGCGCATCCACCAGCCGCTTCAGCGGAAAGCGATAGCGCACCAGCGCCCAAGCGGCGATGAATCCGAAAACGGTGTTAAGCAGCGCCGCAACCGCCGCCGCCCCGAACGACAGTTCCAGCGATGCCAGAACGCGCGGCTGCGCGATGGCGGCCACGAAGCCATCCCAGCCAAGCTCCCACGGACGGATTACCAGCGCCGCCAGCGGGATCAGCACCAGCACCGAAAGATAGAACAGCACAAAGCCAAACGTGAGCCCGAAGCCGGGCATCGCGCTTGGCCTGCGCCATCTTGCGTTCGCGGGCAGCGTCAGCGCGTTCATTGACCGGGCTTGTAGATCTGGTCGAACACGCCGCCGTCGGCGAAGTGCGTGGCTTGCGCCTTGCTCCAGCCGCCGAACGCGTCATCAATCGTATAGAGCTTCAACTTGGGAAATTGCGAGGCGTATTTCGCCGCCACCTGCTGGTCGCGCGGGCGATAATAGTTCTTCGCTTCGATCTCCTGCCCCGCCTTGGAATAGAGAAACTGGAGATAAGCTTCGGCCACCTTGTGGGTGCCGTGGCGATCGACATTGGCGTCCACAAGAGAAACCGGCGGTTCGGCCAGCATCGAAACCGTGGGATAGACGATCTCGTATTTGTCTTTGCCAAGCTCATCCAGCGCCAGATACGCCTCGTTCTCCCACGACAGCAGCACATCGCCGATGCCGCGCTGCACGAAGGTGGTGGTCGAGCCACGCGCGCCGGTATCGAGCACCGGCACATGATGGCTATAGAGATTTGCGACATACGCCTTGGCTTTTTCGGCGTTGCCGCCGGGCGCATGTTCCGCCCAGGCCCAGGCCGCCAGATAAGCCCAGCGCGCGCCACCCGATGTTTTCGGATTGGGCGTGATCACCTGGATGCCCGGCTTCACCAGATCGTTCCAGTCTTTCACTTTCCACGGATTGCCCTTGCGCACGAGAAACACAATCGTGGAGGTGTAGGGCGTGCTGTTTTGCGGCAGGCGCTTTTGCCAGTTGGCTGGAATGATCTTCGCCTTCTGCGAAATCGCGTCGATGTCGTAGGCCAGCGCCAACGTCACAACATCGGCGTCCAGACCGTCGATCACCGCGCGCGATTGCGCGCCGGAGCCGTTGTGCGACTGGTCGATGGTGACGGTATCGCCAGTCTTTGCCTTCCAGTCGGCGGCGAACGCGGCGTTGACGGCCTTGTAAAGCTCGCGCGTGGGATCGTAGCTGACGTTCAGCAGATGAACGCTGGCCGCCTGTGCCGTGCCGAACGATAGCGCCGCAACGGCTGCGAGCAGCAATGTTTTGCCGTGTCTCATGATGTTTTCCTTCTGGCCAAAATTCACAGCGCAAACTGGGTGCGAAGCGAAACCGCGTCCAGCTTGGCATCGGCATTGCCGCCCAGCGCATCGAGACGCGTTACGTCGGTGTGCTGGAAATCCAGCATGAAACGCACCGCCGTGTTGGGGTACCAGCTGATGCCGGCCGACCAGATTTTCTGCTCGCCGCCGCGCACGCCATTCACGGGCGTAGCAAATCCGGCAGCACCTTCGTCGCTGTCGAGATTGAGAACGCTGTAGCGCGCCGCCAATTCCCAGGCGCCGATTCCGGCCTGATCGAAATCGAACGGATTGTTTGGCTTGGGTGCTGCGAACGAACCCTTTGAGGGAACGTATGTGCGCTCTTCGCCGGTCAGAACCCAGCTTGCCTGCGCATACCAGCCATCGAACGAGGCATCGTTCACGCCCAGCCCGTTGCGGTCCACGTGATAGTTGTAATAGCCGCCCTGCCCGTAAAGGCTTTTCCAGTTGCCGGCCGCTTCCAGGCCCCACTGCCACACTTTGCTCGCGAACAACGAGCCGGTGCTGATCAGCTTGACGTTGTTGTCATCGACGTTCAGTTCTGGGCGTTCGCTCAGCGAGAAGGTGTTCAGCAAACCTGTGTCCGGCGCGAGATCGCCGATCTTGAACACGTATGAGGAATCCGCGCCGATCGCGAGGTTGGCGTCCGGCGTATTCACCAAACGATAGGCCGCGCGCCCAACCAGCGCCTGCTGCTCATCGAAAATGGCGGTCTGGCCGGTGACGCCGCCGGTATAGGAAAGTGCCGCGAAATAATTGTCGTCGTAGGCAAAGATGGTCGCCGCATCGCGCCCGTCGGAACCCGCAATTCCGCGTGCCAGGTCGGTTGGCTGCGCGCGCTCCAGGAACAGAAGGTCGGTGACGGCGGTGGTGTCGTCGAAGCTTTCCGGCGGCGCATAAGCGCCGATCTTCAGGTGAACGTCGCCAAGGCCGTTATATTGCAGATAGGCGCTGCTGATGCCCGTGGTCTCGGCACCGGAACCGCCGAAATCGTAGATGAATTCATACGACCAATCCTTGAACAGCGTGCCGTCCACGCCAAAGCGGGCGCGGCGGAAATTGCTTCCGCTGTCGAAATCCACGCCTCCCGGAACATGTCCTTGCGCATAATAGGCGCTGTCGTACTGCACAAGAATGCGCGGCTCGAAGGTGAAATTGCCGTCCGCCGTCTTGAACACCGGCTTGCCGCCCTTCAGCGAAACCTTCACCGCGTCGGGATCGGCGGGCTTGGCCTGAACGTCGACATATTGCGCCGAGGTACTGCGCTTGAGATCGGAAAGCTGCGCGCTCAGCGAATCCACTTCCTGCTGAAGCTGGTCGATCTGCTGCTGTGTGGCCGCCGCGTGCGCGGCCGGCGCCAGAATTACCGATGCGGCGCCAGCCAACAGGCCCGCGCGGATCCATTTCATGGAGATGGACATTGCCCCTCAAATCCTTTGTGCGGCTCGAAAAGAAGAAGGCGTGCGAGAGCCATACCGCCCGCCCCAATGCGACGCAGCCATAATCAATAGTAACTCGACAGAGTCAATAGGAATTAAGTGGAATATAATTGCGCGCGCGGAACCGCCCCATACCGGCTTGGATTTGCGAAGGCTGGGCGAGGATTACCGCTTGCGGCGGTTTGCGGCAGCGGCGGCGATGGTGCTGCGTTCCAGCACCTCGGCGGTGGCATCGCGCGCCTGAAGCAGAACGCGGCGCAGCGCGCACACCTTCTCGTCGATGCAATCGTCGCATTTGTGATAGGCGGTAACGCTCACGCAGGGCGCCAGCGCCAGCGGCCCGTCCGTCACCCTGATCACGTCGGCGAAGGTGATATCCTTCGGATCGCGCCCCAAAAGATAACCGCCCTGCCGCCCGCGCTGGCTGCGCACGATGCCGCGCTTCTTCATCTCCAGAAGAATCTGTTCCAGAAATTTGCGCGGCGCGTTGGCCTCATCGGCAATATCCGCAATCAGCATAGGCTCATCGCCATCATGCCGTGCCAGAACGATAAGGGAATGCAGCGCATAGCGCGCCTTTTGCGAAAGCATGGACCGAATCTCTAAAGCCGATAGATCATATCGGCATAGCAGGATTGAGGGTCAAGCGGCTGGCGCGTCAGAGGGGGCGAAAGTGGGAGCCGGAATTACGGCGACCGCTGGGAAATAGATATCCTGTCGCCGTATTCTCACAGCGTGAACTGTGATGGACGGCCCGGACTCGGTGTATGTTGCTCCTGTCACCAAATTCGATCCTGAAGTTGATATAGGCGGTCATCCGCGCCGTCGTGCGACCGGTTCAGTGCGCGTCGTTACTACTAGCGAGTTCCAGAATACTTTTTAGCCTCAATAGTATCGTCTCGTTAGACTCAATTAATAGCCAAGTTGATATTAACAGACGGCGACCATCCTTCGTTTGCAGAATTATTCCGTATGGGCCCCACGCGCCCGGACCGTGAGCTATCGAAGCGGACAAAATGTCTTCGCATCTCACACTTCGAACGAATAAATTCTTGTATATATTTAGATAAGTTATCTTGTCGCCATCTTTCCAAATTGCCTTCTGTTGATCAAAAAACAGCTGGCGCGAAATCGCAAAGCAATAAACGGCGACCACAGAGCAGGCAATCCAACCTGCTATAGTAAAAGTTGGATGCGACCAACTTTTCATTCTGAGATAATTCCACAAAGTAACATTACTCGGGTGATACAAGGTCATTGCGCAATATACCACGCACAAGAGAACTAGCGCCCCAACATAGACGGGTGCTCTCATTAGCGAGAACCTTGCAATAATAATTGGCATCACATACCACCTTGCCACGGAGCCGTTTGGGCACCCATATTCAGAACTTGCGTCCAGAACGCCTCACCCATTTTTTGATCGGGCGGCAGAACTTCTTCCGTGACCGCGCTAGCTAAGATACTTCCAACTGGCCCACCCGCACGCGCACCGGCCGTGCGGAATACGGTGGCAGGATATCCATTCTTCGATCCTATCGCAGTTTTGATCGTGAATGGCGCTCCCAAGGGGAATCGAACCCCTGTTTCAGCCTTGAGAGGGCCGCGTCCTAACCGCTAGACGATGGGAGCGTGAGCGGGACCGGGCTTATACCGTTCACGCGCCCGCGCGATCAAGCGAGGCGCAGGTCCAGCGGCGCAAAGCCCGTTTGCCGCGAAATAAACCCGGCGAGAGAAACATCGCCGTTGTTCACCGCCGCGATCAGCCAGACAAAATCCGACTCGAAAGCGCCGGCCCCGTCACGCGCCGAAGGCATGGCTTCCCCGCCGGGATGCGAATGATAGCAGCCGACAATTTCGTGGCCGGTTCCCCGAAGCGTGCGCAACAGCGCGATGTGCTGCGCCGGATCGATTTCAAAACGGTCAACGCCGCCGGCAAGATTGCGCGTGGCATGCATCGCCGTCACGCGCATGGCCCCATTTTCCCGCACGCCTTCGATCAATCCGCAACATTCGCGCGGCGCTGCGGCGCGCGCCTGCGTTTGGATTTCATCGCCAAGACGGCGCGGCAGAAAAAGGATCACTGGCCCTTGGGCTTGATCTGCCCGATCAACTGGCCGGTCTGCGTATCGAAAATATCGACCTCGCTGTCAGACCCCGTGCGTACACCCAGCACCAGCCGGTTGTTGGTGATCTGCATGGTGAGGATTTTCGAGCCCGGCGGCAGCATATAGCGCGTGGCGGCGGCAACCGCGGGTGCGGGCGGCGCACCGTGGCCAGAAACGCGCGTGAAAATGCCCACGATCACCAGCGCGATGGCGATGACAATCAGCACGCCAAGGACTATGACGACGCCCAGCATCAGCCGGTATGACGGGCTGTTTTTGATATTGGCCAAACCCTCGCGCAACGTGACCGCTTCAGACGCCGCATCGCCCGACGAACCAGCCTCCGGCGCATTGTCCGCCGTGGTGGATGACGCCAGCGCGGGCTGGCGCCTGGACCGCTTCTTGACGAATTCGCTGTCGGACATGAGCCGTTCGCGCCTGCAGGGTTTGATCGAGATTGGCGCGGTCAGCCGCGCGGGCGTCAAGATAAAAGACGGCAATACACGGGTCAAACCGGGCGAGGAATATGTGGTGCTGGTACCGCCGCCCACGCCCGCGCGCCCGCAAGGCCAGGATATTCCGCTCAATGTCGTTTACGAAGACGCCGACCTGATCGTGATCGACAAGCCCGTCGGCCTTGTGGTGCATCCCGCGGCCGGCAATCCGGATGGCACGCTCGTCAATGCGCTGATCGCCCATTGCGGGCCTTCACTCATGGGCATCGGCGGCGAAACGCGCCCCGGCATCGTACATCGGATTGATAAGGACACCAGCGGCCTGATGGTGGCGGCAAAAAACGAACGCGCCATTGGCAGCCTTGCCAAGCAGTTCGCCAATCACACCATCGAGCGCGCCTATCACGCCATCGTTTGGGGCAGCCCGCGCGCCGGCAACGGCGTGATCGAAGGCGACATCGGGCGCAATCCCTACGATCGCAAACGCATGGGAATTCTGCGCACTGGTGGCAAGGCGGCGCGCACGCATTACCGCGTCATCGAAACCTTCGGCCCGAAAGATCGCCCCTTCGCCAGCCTGATCGAGTGCCGTCTGGAAACCGGGCGCACGCACCAGATCCGCGTTCACCTTACCCATCTGGGCCATCCGCTGATCGGCGATGCGTCATACGGGCGCGCGCGCCAAGCGCCCCGCGCCAAAACACCGGCGGAAGAAAAAGCCTTTGCGGCAGCAGGGGAATTTCCGCGCCAGGCGCTGCATGCGCTTGTGCTGGGCTTTCACCATCCCACACAGCACAAAACCATGCGCTTCCAGGCCGAATATCCCGCCGATTTCCAAGGGCTTCTGGATGCTTTGCGCGGGTTGCAAAACTAGGAACCCGCATTATCTCAAGCTCTCAATTTGGTCATATTCGGGCCTAGACTGTTACCCGGATGGCCGTGGGGCGTTATCAAGACAGCGAAACGTGCTTGGGCGTTTTGCGGTTTAAGGGATCAGGAACATGAGCAGCCGTGGCTTGCCGGCGCTAAGCAGCGAAGGCGGACTTTCCCGCTATCTCACCGAAATCCGGAAGTTTCCGCTTCTGGAATCGGGCGAGGAGTACATGCTCGCCAAACGCTGGCGCGAGCATGAGGATTCCGATGCCGCGCGCCGCCTCGTGACCTCGCACCTGCGCCTCGTCGCAAAGATCGCGATGGGCTATCGCGGCTATGGCTTGCCGGTGTCCGATATCGTGGCGGAAGGCAATGTCGGCCTGATGCAGGCGGTGAAGCGTTTCGAACCCGACAAAGGTTTTCGCCTCGCAACTTACGCGATGTGGTGGATCCGCGCGTCCATTCAGGAATACATCCTGCGCTCGTGGAGTTTGGTGAAGCTCGGCACCACGGCGGCGCAGAAGAAGTTGTTCTTCAACCTGCGCAAGGCCAAGAACAAAATCAACGCCATCGAAGAAGGCGATCTGACGCCAGAACATCGCAAGGAAATCGCGCGTCAGTTGGCCGTGTCGGAAGAAGAAGTGACCAACATGAACCGCCGGCTTTCCGGCGGCGACTCGTCGCTGAACGCCAGTGTGAAATCGGATTCCGAATCCGAATGGCAGGATTGGCTGACCGACGACACGCTGGATCAGGAAACCCGCCTTGCCGAATCCGAAGAGATGGGCGAGCGCCACGATCTTCTGACCAGCGCGATGGGCGAACTTTCGGAACGCGAGCGCGACATCATTCAAGCCCGCCGCCTGCAGGACGAACCGGTAACGCTGGAAGACCTGTCGCAGAAATACGGCGTCTCCCGCGAGCGCGTGCGCCAGATCGAAATGCGCGCCTTCGACAAGCTGCAGAACGCCATGAAGGCCACGCTGGCCGAAAAGCGCAGCCACACGATCGACGCTTAGTATCACTTTTTCTTTGAGTGAGACACGCTAACAAATCTTGATCTCAGGTTGGTGGGCGCTCTCGTTGCTAAGCTACCACCTACGACGTTCGCCAATGTCGTAATCGCACTTTATCTAATTGGTCGGCGGCAATTCTGGCGCGAACGTTTTGTTTATGTTGGCGAAAAGCTTCTCTGCATATTTAGCAGTTCCGTTCGGAAGATCCTTAGAGGTTTTCCAATTATCGAAACGCTTCAGCATTTCGATAAAGACTCGACGTTTGTCTAACTCGCTCTGTCCGTGATGTTGTTTGAGAACCTTCTCAACGCGTTTTGTGATCATGCTGCTGCCGTCTACTGGAAGATCTTCCGGCTTGATCGCGATGCGATACGCTGAGTTGACACATTCCAGATAGAACTCTGGTGGAAAGAGGTCTTCTACCGCGGCTTCGTTTCCCTTGAGCCCGGCAGCCTTCGCGATGTCAAACACGCGGAAGGTGGTGCCTTTCTGTTTTGCCGCGTCCTTGAGGTAGAGTTCTTTTATCTTCTTCGCGGCCGCTGCGCCTGCTTCATCGCTGTCGAGTAGAACACCACCGTCCCAACCGTGCCCCACGATCATGCCCGCATACATCGGCGTCTTTGGAGCGCCTTCGGCAGGCCACATATACACTCGCGGAGACAGCCCCTTACTGTCAGCTGCAAGTAGGCCGTTCAGTTTACCCAAGATTACAAGATCGTCTCCGCCTTCCACCACCAATGTTTGCCGATTTCCTAGAAGACTACTCTGGTCTCCAGTCAGGCCAAGGCGATGCTCGATGACGGCCATTGGGCCGCGCTGTCCACTCACAATCCCGTCAATCACGTGGGCATGATGATCTTTTACTTCTGCGATGCGCACACGTTCTGGGTATGCGGGGTCGATGAGTGAGGCAAGATGGGTGGTGTAGAGAATGGTGTTAGTGGTGGCGAGTCTCTCGAAGACGGCGAGAAGGTCGCGCTGGCCATCCGGATGCAAGTGAACGCCGGGTTCTTCGAGAAGTAGAATGCAATCCTCATATTCGCCCTTGCTGGCGTGTGTGAAGCGCCACGCAAAAGAGACGTGCCAGCGGAATCCCGTAGAACGACGATGCAGGCGCACGGGCATGTCCATACCTTCATCCGTCACCATGATGTTCAGCGTAGGGCCGTCGATCTCAATTTCGAATTTGACCTTCTTCTGCCGCCAGAGCTTGGAGAACTGGTCCGAAAGATACTTTGATGCTTCGCGTTTGTCATAGCTTCTCTGCGTACGACCACCCGGAGATTCGCCTTTTTGGACGAAATCCGCGATGTCGATACTTGCGAGTTCGAGAATGATGAGGATCGTTTGGTCCTCGTCGGTGAGATTTTTCCATCCGCGTTCGGCGAGTCGGTTCGCGAGGTTTGGGAGTTCGACATAATTGGCAGTGAACTCGTAGTCACTTATGAGGACGAACGTGGGCAGGTTTTCCTGGGCCCACTTGGCAAATTTCACCTTGTCGAGAAGTGCCATGAAATCATCAGCTTTAATTAACGCGAGTTGCGTAGCGCCTGCGTACGACCGCCAAGCCTGCAATTCGAGTGCCTCGGGCAGCACTACTTGGGGCGGGGGCGAGGCCGCTACCTCTCCCTCCGCCGCGGGAGCCGGCGTAGGTAACTTTGCTGTGTTGAACGCCGCCTGAATGTCATCTGGGCCCAAGTTAAAGATCGCGTGCGCCACGGTCTTGTTCACGCCATCCTTCTTGTTAGCCCAGTCGTCAACCGGCCAGTCTTCGTTGATGTCGTAACCGTCCTTGGGATTGACCGGCTTGATTCTATACAACGCCTCAAAGACGTTGCTCTTGCCCGACTCGTTTGGACCGACGAGGGCGGTGATGTCCGACACGCGTATCCAGCCGGAATCCAATACATTCCTATAATTCGTGATTTGAAAACGGTCTAATTGCATAACGAGTCTCCCCCTTGTAACCAGCGTTCCCACTAGTCACGCGTTGCGCACAAACTTATACAATCTCATGTAAATCACGTCGGCATGAGATTAGCCGTGCGAACGCCCCTAAAAAAGCGATTCTGCTCATTGTGGGTCAGCGGGCAAGGGTATTTCTGTTAGCGGTCTCGTAAGATTAGCCAATGCCCTGCTAAAAACTCGATCCTTGCTGGCTATGCGAGCGGTCGAGGAAGAGTTCCTGTATTGCTACGATCCAGATGGCTTAAATCGTTTCGTCAAAGTCCTCGCAGGACAGGCCGAAGGCATCGAGCCCGTCGGAAAGATAGTCGCCCAGCAGCGGCAGGCCCAGCAGATATTCCGCCGTGCGCTTGTTGTGTTCGCTGCGCGCGGTATCCAGCGCTTCCTGCCAGCTCGATTTGTCGAAGGTGCCGCGTCCCACCCACGCCAGCGCCACCAGCGTCACCTGCTCGTCAATATCCAGCGCGCGGATATATTCCGTCAGCTCCTGCTCCGTCGCATCGTCATCCGGCTTGTCCTCCAGCACATCGGCTTCGCCGTCGTCGGTGGCGTTGGAGCCTTCGTCCGGATCGCTGTCGCCTTCCTTCACGTCGAACTGGCGCGCTTTCAACGCGATGAAGCAGACTTTCTCGGTGGCGATGCCCAGATCGGGAATGGCGCTGTCGTCCGGCGTTGTGATGGTGGTCATGCTGCTGTCCTGAAGTGAGCCCAAGCGGAAACGCGCGAACATCGCGGCGGTTGCGGGGCGCCGCATCGCGCGAAATCAATAAGGATATTTCTTGTCCGGCGCGGGCACGAAGTCCGATCCGTATTTCAGCACCAGCGACAGCGTCCATCCATCCGGCCCCGGCCAGCGGATATCGTCGATCTGCCAATGGCCTTTCACATGCTCGAAATAGAAATAGGCCGTCGCGGGCTTGCCGAAATTGATCATGTGAGCCTGAACAATCTCGCGATCGTTGCGGAATTCATCCTTGCGCGACGTCACGATCACGTTCGTGATCTGCATGTCCTGCCCGTTGACCCAGGCGTCCCAATCCAGCCGCCCCACGCCGCCGCCTTTTTTGCCGTCGGCCTCATCGTCGGCGAACAGCTTCTGGATGCGCGGCGAATAGATATTGTCCGGCAGCGTGAAGGTCGTGGTCTTGATCATCTGGTCGTACATGGACTGTATGACGGCCTTGGGCTCGTCCGTAGGCGCCGCCACAGCAGGCGCCGCCACAGCAGACGCCGCGAAACCGCACGCGCAAAACGCGGCCATGATGATTTGACGCGGCATGAAAATCCCCCGAACCGCGCGCACTCTACAACAATTCACGCCGCTGTCATTTGACCGGCGCACGGCAAAACCATACAAGAGTCGCGGGCCACGCCGCCCCAACGCGGCGCGAACATTCTGGAAGGAATGTCTGATGACCGGTATCAAGCCGGCCGTGCGCCCTGCACGGCCTTTTTTTTCGTCCGGACCATGCGCCAAGCATCCGGGATGGACGCCGCAATCGCTGGCGGGCGCCTTTCTCGGCCGCTCGCACCGCGCCAAAGGCGGCCTCGCAAAACTCAAAGACGCTATCGTCCGCACCAAATCGCTGCTCGCCATTCCCGATGACTATCGTGTCGCCATCGTTCCGGCGTCCGATACCGGCGCGGTCGAAATGGCGATGTGGAATCTGCTGGGACCCAAGCCCGTGGATCTCTTCGCCTGGGAAAGTTTCGGCGAAGACTGGATCACCGATACGGTCAAGCAGTTGAAGCTCGATGCGCATGTGCACAAAGCGCCGTATGGCGAACTTCCCGACCTGACACGCGCAAATCCAAAGCACGACGCGGTGTTCGTGTGGAATGGCACCACCTCCGGCGTGCGCGTGTCGAACGCGGACTGGATCGCGAAAGATCGCGAAGGCGTTACGATTTGCGACGCCACCAGTGCCGCCTTCGCCATGCCACTGCCGTGGGACAAGCTCGATGTCACCACTTTCTCCTGGCAGAAGGTTCTGGGCGGCGAAGCCGCCCACGGCATGATCGTGCTGTCGCCCAAGGCGGTGGCGCGCATGGAAGCCCATACGCCGCAGTGGCCGATGCCGAAAATCTTCCGCCTCACCAAAGCCGGAAAGCTGATCGAAGGCGTGTTCGAAGGCGAAACCCTGAACACGCCATCCATGCTAGCGGTGGAGGATTATCTCGATACGCTGAAATGGGCGGAGGGTATCGGCGGCTTGCCGGCGCTGTTCGCGCGCGTGGATGCCAACGCCTCGGCGCTGGGCAAATGGGTGCGCGAACGCGACTGGATCGATTTCCTCGCCAAGGAAGAACGCTATCGCTCGCCAACATCGGTGTGCCTGAAATTCACCGATCCCGCGCTGACGAAGCTGGAAGACGACGCCTTCCGCAAAGCGATCAAGAAATTCTGCGCTCTGCTCGAAGACGAACACGCCGCCTATGACATCGCCAGCCACCGCAACGCTCCGCCGGGCCTACGCATCTGGTGCGGCGCCACCGTGGACACCGCCGACATTCAAGCGCTGACCCACTGGCTCGACTGGGCCATCGAACAGGTGAAAGCGTGATTCCCAAAGTCCTCATCGCCGACAAACTTTCGCCCGCCGCTGTGGAAATCTTCAAGCTGCGCGGCGTCGAGGCCGATGTGAAGACCGGCCTTAGCAAAGACGAACTGCTCGCCATCGTGGATCAGTACGACGGCATCGCCGTGCGCTCCGCCACCAAGATCACGCCAGATGTCATCAAGGCGGCGAAGCGCTTGAAAGTCGTGGGCCGCGCCGGCATTGGCGTGGACAATGTCGATATCCCAGCCGCCACCGCCGCCGGCGTCATCGTGATGAACACGCCGTTCGGCAATTCCATCACCACCGCCGAACATGCCATCGCGCTGATGATGGCGCTGGCGCGCGAGCTTCCCGCCGCCAACGCTTCCACCCAGGCGGGCAAGTGGGAAAAGAACCGCTTCATGGGCACCGAACTTACCGGCAAGACGCTGGGCCTGATCGGCGCCGGCAACATCGGCTCCATCGTGGCCGATCGCGCCAAAGGCTTGAAGATGAAAGTGATCGCTTTCGACCCCTATCTCTCGCCCGAACGCGCCACCGATCTCGGCATTGAGAAGGTGGAGCTGAACGAACTTCTGCCCCGCGCCGATTTCATCACGCTGCACACGCCGCTCACCGCCGAAACGCGCAATATCATCTCCGCCGACGCCATCAACAAAATGAAAAAAGGTGTGCGCCTCATCAATTGCGCGCGCGGCGGGCTGGTGGACGAAGCAGCGTTGAAGGTGGCGCTGGATAGCGGCCATCTGGCCGGTGCTGCGCTGGATGTGTTCGAGGAAGAACCCGCCAAAACCAACATCCTCTTCGGCAATGAGAAAGTGGTGGCCACGCCGCATCTGGGCGCCTCCACATCCGAAGCACAGGAGAATGTGGCGCTGCAGGTGGCCGAACAGATTTCGGATTACCTCCTTACCGGCGCCATCACCAACGCGCTCAACATGCCATCCATCACGGCGGAGGAATCGCAGAAGATCAGGCCGTGGATCGTGCTGGCCGAAAAACTCGGCGCCTTCGTGGGCCAGCTCACCGATACCAGCATCGAAGCGGTGGAAATCCTGTGCGAAGGCACCGCCGCCGAAATGAAGATGCGCGCGCTGACACAAGCCGCCCTCGCCGGATTGCTGAAACCGGCGCTCGCCGATGTGAACATGGTCAATGCGCCGGTGGTGGCGAAGGATCGCGGCATCAAGGTCAGCGAAACGCGCCGCCCGCGCGAAGGCGCTTACGAAGGCTACATCAAGATCACCGCCACGCTGGAAGGCGGTTCCACCCGCCGCGTCGCCGGCACGGTGTTTTCCGATGGCCGCCCGCGTCTCATCCAGGCGCGCGACATAAATCTCGATGCGGAATTCGCAGCCCACATGCTCTACGTCATCAACGAAGACAAACCCGGCTTCATCGGCAAGCTCGGCACGCTCTTGGGCGACGCCGGCGTCAACATCGCATCCTTCGCGCTGGGCCGCAGCGCGCCGGGCGAAGATGCCATCGCTTTGGTGGAAGTGGATGGCGCAATGCCTGATTCCGTCATAGCCGCCATCCGCAAGTTGCCGCTGGTGCGGCAGGCGAAAGCCCTTGCTTTCTGAAGGCTGCTCCTTACCTCATTGCGTGGCGGCGGGAGACAGGCACATGAATCCGGAAAACGCGATCTATATTCCCTGGATCGTCTGGGCGGCGACATGGATTGCCGCCGCCTTATGGGCCAACCGCACCGTGAAGCGCCCCGGCGGGGGGCGCGAATGGCCTTATCGCATTTTCGAGTTCGGCGGTTTCTTCGCGTTGCTCGCTTACATCGTGCAGAAACCCACCAGCGGCCACATCGGCGCCATCCACATCCAGACCGTGCAGGTCGCAAGCGGCATCGCCAAACGGCTGTGGCAATTGCCCGTCAACGCGGAATGGGTGCTGGTCGGCGTCGCCACGCTCGGATTTCTTTTCGCATGGTGGGCGCGGTTGCATCTTGGCCGCTTATGGTCCGGCTCCATCACGCGTAAGGAAGGTCATCACGTTATCGATACCGGCCCATACGCCATCGTGCGCCATCCGATTTACACCGGCATCATCGCAGCCGGTCTCGCCACCGCCGCGATCAAAGCCACGCCGCTCGCCATCTTCGGCGCGCTGCTGCTGGTCGTGGGCTACATCATGAAGGGCAAACTGGAAGAGAAATTCCTGCGCGAAGAACTCGGCGCGGAAACCTACAATGCTTATCGCCGCCGCGTGCCCATGCTGCTGCCGTTCGGGCCGAAGTCCGCATGAACGCACTTGTCTATCAACCCGGTCTTGTGATCGCGGCGCTTTGGGTGCTGTTCGCGCTGTCGTGGATCGCCGCGATGGTGTGGAGCGACAGCGCCAGCCAGCGCCTCGGCCTTGGCAAGGAAATCGCCTATCGCGTTGTGCTGGTGGTTGGCGGCGTGATCTTCGCCATTCCGGCGCATGGCTATACCGGCCCGATGCGGCTTTGGATGGTGGATTTGACCGAAGCCTGGATTTGCGTGGGCCTGATGATTGTGGGCTTCGCCTTCGCCTGGTGGGCGCGCATTTATCTGGGCAAGCTGTGGTCCGGCAATATCACAACCAAAGCCGATCATCGCGTTGTCGATCGCGGCCCTTACGCCATCGTGCGCCATCCGATTTACACCGGCATCCTCATCGCCGTTCTTGGCACCATGATCGCCAAGGGCACCGTCGCGGGAATTGCCGGCGCGGTCATCATCACGCTGGGCTTGTGGATAAAGGCGCGGCTGGAAGAAAAATTTCTGCGTGAACAGTTGGGCACGGCTGCTTATGACGATTACCGCCGCCGCGTTCCCATGCTGATGCCGTTCGGGCCGAAAACAAGCTGATGGCCTCCGAACACGCGCTCTATTGGTTGTGGGGGGTGTGGTACGCAAGCTGGCTGGCGTCGCTTCTGTGGGCCGGCAAGCCGCAGGAACGGCTGAACATGCGCGAGCATGGCGGCTACCAGATCGCCACCATGCTGGGCGTGGGTTTGCTGTTTGGGCCGCCTATCGCACATGCCGCGCCGCTGCTTCTGTGGAAGACAAACGATCCCGTCGGCTGGGCACTGTTCGGCGCTACCGCCTTTTGCTTTCTGTTCGCATGGCTGGCGCGCATCGAAATGGGCAAGCTGTGGAATGGCTTCATCTCGCGCAACGCCAACCATCGTGTGATCGACAGCGGCCCCTTCGCGATTGTGCGCCATCCGATCTACACCGCCATCATCGCCGCCGCTTTCTTGATGGCCTTCGATCTTGGCACCATTCCCGCGCTCATCGGCGCGGCGTTTTTCGCGCTGGCCTTCTGGATGAAAGCGCGGCTGGAAGAACAATTCCTGCGCGAGCAACTCGGCCCGCAGGATTACGATGCTTATCGCCGCCGCGTGCCCATGCTGGTGCCGTTCCTGCCTTCCCGAGCCGCAAGATAATTATTCCTTCTAATTGACTTTAAACCTATAAAGGCCTATCTCTCTCCGGAAGGATATTTGGCCGAAGGGCACGATGAGGAATGACCTAGGAAGGGGGAGGGGGGGTCCCAAAACCACTCAAAAACGACAAACAAATAGTGGTAGCCGGACGCCGGCTGACCACTGTATCTTCCCCCGTAACCTCCGAGACCCCTGAAAAATGTCGAATGTCGCCGTGATCGGCGCCCAATGGGGCGACGAGGGCAAAGGCAAGCTTGTGGACTGGCTGTCGGCCCGTGCCGATGTGGTGGTGCGCTTTCAGGGCGGCCACAACGCCGGCCACACCCTCGTCATCGACGGCAAGACCTACAAGCTGAGCCTGCTGCCCTCCGGCGTGGTGCGGCCGGGCAAGCTGGCCGTGATCGGCAACGGGGTGGTGGTCGATCCTTGGGCGTTTCTGGCCGAGATCGAAAAGATCAAGGCGCAGGGCGTGCATGTAACGCCGCAAAATCTCGTGCTGGCGGAAAACGCCGTGCTGATCCTGCCGCTGCACCGCGAACTGGATATCGCGCGCGAAACCTCCAACAGCGTGCAGGCGCTGGGCACCACCAAACGCGGCATCGGCCCGGCCTACGAAGACAAAGTGGGCCGCCGCGCGCTGCGCGTGATCGACCTCAAGGATTTTTCGTCGCTGCCTTCAAAAATCGAGCGCTTGCTGGCGCACCACAACACGCTGCGCCGCGGCGCCAACGCGGAAGAGATCGATGCAAAGGCGCTGCTGGAATCGCTGAAGGAAATCGCGCCGAAGATTTTGCCGTTCATGGGTTCGGCATGGCGGCGTCTGGATGAAGCGCGGCGCAACGGAAAGCGCATCCTGTTCGAAGGCGCGCAGGCCGTGTTGCTCGATATCGACCATGGCACCTATCCGTATGTCACATCGTCCAACACAGTGGCGGGACAAGCGGCGGCGGGATCGGGCGTTGCGCCACGCGACATCGGTTATGTGCTGGGCATCGTAAAGGCCTACACCACGCGCGTCGGCGAAGGCCCTTTCCCCACCGAACTCACCGACGCGGTTGGCGAAAAGCTTGGCCAACGCGGCGCGGAATTTGGCACCGTTACGGGCCGCAAGCGCCGCTGCGGCTGGTTCGATGCAGTGCTTGTGAAACAGACCGCCATCACCGGCGGCATCGACGGCATCGCGCTCACCAAGCTCGATGTGCTCGATACATTCGACGAAATAAAAATCTGTGTTGGCTACACGCTGGACGGCAAAGAGATCGACTATCTGCCTGTGGACGCCAACGAACAGGCGCGCTGCGTGCCGGTGTATGAAACTTTCGAAGGCTGGACGGAATCGACCCGAGGCGCGCGCAGTTGGGCGGAGCTTCCGGCGCAGGCGGTGAAATATGTCCGCCGCGTGGAAGAACTGATCGGCGCACCGGTAGCCCTGCTCTCCACCAGCCCCGAACGCGAAGACACCATTCTGGTGCGCGATCCCTTCGCGGATCGCTGACTTGGCAACGCCGCCTTGTCGCGCCACCCCAATCGCCATTTGAGGAATTATCAATGTTGAAAACACGATTTACCGAAATGTTTGGCGTCGAAGCGCCAATCACCATGGGCGGCATGACGCGCGTGGGCAAAGCCGGCCTTGTCGCCGCCGTCGCCAATGCCGGCGCGCTTGGCTTCATCACCGCGCTCACACCAGGCTCGCCCGACAAGCTACGCGAAGAGATCAAGCGCTGCTTCGGCATGACGGACAAACCGTTCGGCGTGAACCTGACCATCCTGCCCACTATCACGCCGGTGCCTTATGACGAATATCGCGATGTCATCATCGAAAGCGGCGTGAAGATCGTGGAGACCGCGGGCAACAATCCGCAGCCGCACCTTCCGGCCTTTAAGGCGGCGGGCGTAAAAGTGATTCACAAATGCACCAGCGTGCGCCATGCGGTGAAAGCGCAATCCATCGGCGTGGACTGCGTTTCCATCGACGGCTTCGAATGTGCGGGCCATCCGGGCGAGGACGATGTGGGCGGATTGATCTTGTTCGCGGCCGCCGCCGACAAGATCACCATTCCGCTGCTGGGCTCCGGCGGCATTGCCGACGCGCGTGGGCTTGTGGCTGCGCTGGCGCTGGGCTGCGACGGCGTGAACATGGGCACGCGCTTCATGGCGACAAAGGAAGCAGACATCCATGAGAACGTGAAGAAGCAGATCGTTGCCGATGACGAGCGCGCCACCAACCTCATCTTCCGCACGCTGCACAACACCGCGCGCGTGGCGAAGAATGCGATCAGCGACGAAGTCGTAGCCATCGAGAAGCGTGGTAACGCCACATTCGCGGACGTGAAAGACTTGGTCGCCGGAACACGCGGCGCAACCGTATTAGAGAATGGCGAAATGGACGGCGGCATCTGGTCCGCCGGCCAGACGCAGGGCCTTATCCACGACATTCCAAGCTGCAAGGATCTGGTTGCCAACATCATGCGCGAAGCAAACGAAATCATCCGCCAGCGTCTGGCAAAGATGGCGGCTTAGTCGGCCTGCAACGGATGCAGATGATTGAGCGGACCGTGTCCGTGGCCGAAGCCCGGCGCGGTTTCAATCGCCTTCTGCACATATTCCCGCGCGCGGCCGATGGCAGCGGCAAGCGGCAGCCCCTGCCCCAGATAGCAGGCAATCGCCGTCGAAAGCGTGCAGCCGGTGCCGTGGGTGTGTTTGGTCTTGATGCGCGGGAAGGCGTAGATATCCACACCCTTCGCCCACACCAGCACATCGTCCACCGTCGCCTTGGTGGAATGGCCACCCTTGATGAGCGCGGCGTTTGCGCCCATCTCGATCAGCTTGTGACCGGCGCGCACGATGTCCTCGTTTTTCTTGCCCTTAACACCCGTCAGCGCGGCGGCCTCCGGCAAGTTTGGCGTGACGAGCGTAGCAAGCGGCAACAGTTCACGCTTCAGCGCCGCCACTGCGGACGTCGCCAGCAGGCGGCTGCCCCCCTTGGCGACCATAACCGGATCGAGCACGATGGGAATTCGCTTGGCGGACTTTTTCAGAATATCCGCGACCGCTCTTACGATTGCCGCATCGCCCAACATGCCGATCTTGATGGCATCTGCGCCGATGTCCGCCAGCACGCGAACGATCTGCTCCTGCACGAGCTTTGGCTGAATGGCCTGAACCGCATAGACTCGCTTGGTGTCTTGCACCGTCACAGTGGTGATCGCCGTCATCGCATAAGCGCCAAGCGCCGTCGCGGTTTTGATGTCGGCCTGGATGCCTGCGCCGCCGCTGGAATCCGAACCGGCAATGATGAGAACGCGCGCGGGCTTAATTGGCGGCTTCCTCAATGGCGAGAACCAGATCGTGCACCACATCGCGCACCAGCGCCGGGTCGTCGCCTTCCGCCATCACGCGGATCACCGGCTCCGTGCCGGACTTGCGGATGAGGATGCGGCCGTTCCCGTTAAGGCGCGCCTCGCAATCCTTGATAAGCGCCGTGACGCGCGCGTCCGATAACGGCGAACCGCCTGCCTTATAACGCACGTTGCGAAGCTCCTGCGGCAATGGCTCGTAAAGATGCGCCGCTTCACTGGCCGGGCGGTTCTCTCCGGCCAGAACGGCCAGCACCTGAAGGGCTGCCACAAGACCATCACCTGTGGTTCCGAAATCACTGAGAATGATGTGGCCGGATTGCTCGCCGCCGATATTGAAGCCGCCCTTCTTCATCTCCTCGATGACATAGCGATCGCCAACAGCAGAGCGCGCCAACTTCAGGTTCATGCCTTGCAGATACCGGTCAAGACCGGCATTGGACATAACCGTGCCAACCACGCCGTCGCCCTTCAGCGTTCCTGCTTTTGTCCAGGATCGCGCCATCAATGCCAATATCTGATCGCCATCTATGATACGACCGTTCTCGTCTGTCATTAGAACTCGATCGGCGTCGCCGTCCAGCGCGATGCCGAAATCGGCACGCATCTCGCGCACTTTGGCAATCATCGCGTCGGGCGCGGTGGAACCGCAATCGGAGTTGATATTGAAGCCGTTGGGCTCGACACCAATGGGCACGATGTCGGCGCCAAGTTCCCACAAAACTTCCGGCGCCACTTTGTATGCCGCGCCGTTGGCGCAATCGATGACGATGCGAAGGCCATCCAGCCGCAAGTGCCTGGGGAAAGTGCGCTTGGCATATTCGATATAACGCGCCTGACTGTCATCTATCCGTTTGGCGCGTCCGAGATCGACGGGTTGGACGAGGCCATCCTCCAGCCCACTCATCATCATCTTCTCGATTTCAATTTCACGCGCGTCGGAAAGCTTGTGGCCGTCGGGGCCAAAGAACTTGATGCCGTTGTCCTGGAAGGCGTTGTGTGATGCGGAGATCATCACCCCCAGATCGGCGCGCAAACTGCGCACCAGCATGGCAACAGCCGGTGTGGGCAATGGGCCGAACTGAAACACGTCCATCCCGACCGACGTGAACCCCGCGACCAGCGCCGGCTCAATCATGTAGCCGGAGAGCCTTGTATCCTTGCCGATCACGACGCGATGGCGATGATCGCCGCGCATGAACAAGCGGCCCGCAGCCATCCCCGCTTTCATGGCAATTTCCGGAGTCATGGGAAACGAATTGGCGCGCCCGCGGATACCGTCAGTGCCAAATAATTTGCGGGTCATATCGTCAAAGTCCTTGGAACCAGACTGTATGGCAGCTTAGCAAAAAGCAAAGCCGCCCGCGCAAACCCTAATAGAAATGTTGGTAAGTTTGCGGCTTGCGTCCTTACGCCCGCGAAACATCAAGGGCAAGCGCCTGGTTAATAGCCAGCGCATCCTTCAGGGCTGCCGCATCGTGGGTGCGGACATAGTCTACACCTTGACTGACGGCGAAAAGCTCCGCTGCCAACGTGGCTGCACCGGCGCTGACGGTGTCTCGCCCTGTAACAACACGTAAGAAAGATTTACGGGACACGGACACGAGCAGCGGCAGACCGAAGGCGGCCTTCAGCAAGCGAAGATTTTGCAGCACCACGAGTGATGTCCGTGGATCTGTCCCAGTGAAAAAGCCCATACCGGGATCGATGATAAGGCGCTCATTTGAAATGCCCGCATCCGTGAGCGCCTTGAGGCGCTCCTCGAAGAACCGTTGGACACGGCCCATGATCTCGCCGGGTGGCACATTGATCTTTTCCGCGCGTCCCAAGCCTTGCACGGCGTGCATGATGATCAATTTGGTTTGCGAGGCCGCGAGGAGCGGATACATGTTGGGCTGCGGGAAGCCCTGAATGTCGTTCAGATAGTCCGCACCCTGCCCGACTGCCCACCGTTGCACGTCAGGCGAAAAACCGTCGACGGAAATGCTGCGGCCTTCCTTCTTCAGGGCATCCACAACCGGCGCAAGACGTGCGATCTCGTCACTCGCGGAAACCTTCTTCGCGTTCGGATTGCTCGCAGCGGCACCCAAATCAAGGATGTCAGCATCTTTCGCAAGCATTCGCGCATGCTCAAGCGCGCTAACGTTATTCAAGTAACGGCCACCGTCGGAGAACGAATCCTCGGTGATATTCACGATGCCAAGAATTTTCGGCGTCACGGGATTTGCCCCAAAGCATTCGGCCCTCCTTGTGGGAGGGCCGAAGCATAGTTCGAATTGCGATTGCCGGTCAGGTGCCCGGTTGCGGCTCCGGCGTTACCGATCCGATTGTGCGCGGACGGCCCGCCTGCGGGACGCTCGGACCAGGACCGCGCTGCGGTTCCGGCTCTTCATACGGCTTGCGGATCGGCTGGATACCTTTCAGAAGCGCCACGATCTCGTCGCCTGTCAAAGTCTCATATTCGAGAAGCCCCAAAGCGATGACGTGTAAATCGCGCGTTTTCTCCGTGAGGATATCGCGCGCCTTCTGGTAGCTCTCTTCTATAATCCGGCGGATTTCAGAATCGATCTTCTGTGCCGTCGCTTCCGAAACGTTCTGTGTGCGCGATACGCTATGGCCCAGGAACACTTCCTCTTGGTTCTCCGCATAGGCAATCGGACCCAGATCGTCCGACATGCCAAAGCGCGTGACCATCGCGCGGGCCATGCGGGTGGCCTGTTCGATATCGCTCATGGCGCCGGTCGTAACCTTCTCGTGGCCGAAAATGATTTCCTCGGCAAGACGTCCACCAAATGCGACAGCCAGATCGGCCATCATTTTCTCGCGCGTAATAGAAAGCTGGTCACGCTCAGGCAAGCGCATGACAAGGCCAAGCGCGCGGCCGCGCGGAATGATCGTGGCCTTGTGGATTGGATCGGACCCCTTAACATTCAGCGCAACAAGCGCATGGCCGCCTTCGTGATAGGCCGTAAGCTTCTTTTCTTCCTCGGTCATCGCCATGGAACGGCGTTCCGCGCCCATCATCACCTTGTCTTTGGCGTCTTCGAGCTCCGCCATGGTGACAACACGTTTGCCGCGGCGTGCCGCCAGCAACGCGGATTCGTTGACGAGATTGGCAAGATCGGCGCCGGAGAAACCAGGCGTGCCACGCGCAATGGTCCTTGGTTCCACGTCGGGCGCCAGCGGAACCTTGCGCATATGTACGCGCAAAATCTTTTCGCGGCCGGCGAGATCCGGGTTCGGTACTACGACGTGCCGGTCGAAACGGCCCGGGCGCAGGAGCGCGGGGTCCAGAACGTCCGGACGGTTGGTCGCCGCGATCAGGATGACGCCTTCGTTGGATTCAAAGCCGTCCATTTCCACCAGCAGCTGATTCAGCGTCTGCTCGCGTTCATCGTTGCCGCCGCCGAGGCCAGCGCCACGATGGCGGCCCACCGCGTCGATTTCATCGATGAACACAATGCACGGCGCGTTCTTCTTCGCCTGCTCGAACATGTCGCGTACGCGGCTTGCGCCGACGCCCACGAACATTTCGACAAAGTCGGAACCAGAGATCGTAAAGAACGGAACATTTGCTTCGCCCGCGACCGCGCGTGCGATCAGGGTCTTACCGGTGCCCGGCGGACCAACCAGCAGAACGCCTTTGGGAATACGCCCGCCAAGGCGCTGGAACTTCTGCGGGTCTTTCAGGAAGTCCACGACTTCCTTCAATTCGTCTTTGGCTTCATCGACGCCGGCAACATCTTCAAAAGTAACGCGGCCTGTGCGCTCAGTGAGAAGCTTCGCGCGCGATTTGCCGAAGCCCATCGCCTTACCGCCGCCCGATTGCATCTGGCGCAAGAAGAAAATCCACACGCCGATCAGAAGCAGCATGGGAAACCAGTTGATGAAGACGCTCATCAAACTGAACGATCCATCATCGGTCGGCTTTGCATTGATGCCGACCTTGTGTTCCAGCAAGCGGCCGACAAGGCTCGGATCGTCCGGCGTATAGGTCGTGAACTGCTGACCGGTGGTCAGCTGACCTGAAATCTGGTTGCCCTGAATGGTGACCGTACGAACTTCATTGTGTGTCACATGTTCGTTGAACTCGGTGAAATTCATCGCCGAGGTTGCGACGTGATTGCTCGTTCCCTGGAACAGGTTGAACAGAGCAACGAGAAGTAGCGCGATGATGATCCAAAGCGCGAGATTACGGAGATTGTTCACGGCCGTCCTTTCAACGGGGGCAAGGCGGATTTTCCGATACGCCTCGAACTCCTAGATAGGGTTCCTCATACCGCATTGCCAGCCAGTAAAACGTTAAGAAATTTAAGGCGAGGCGGCAATGACAGTTCTCTTTCCTCATTAAAATTGGGCTATTCGGGGGCAACAGTCCGCTTTGTTTGCCTAACAGCGTCGGGTGCCAAGGCCGAATTCGCCAGCCCCTCAGGCGCGCAGTCGGCGGGATCGCTCGCGCGCGATCTGCAGAGTTCCCGGCCCGAACACAGCCAATTGCTTCGAAGTGGGCCCGATCCGACAGCCATGCAGCGTCGCGGCAGCCTTGAGAGGCCCGTCTGTGATTGCGCCGTAGAGCCGCTCGAGCCGCTCAAACCGCGGCCGATAGGCTAGCCCTGATACGGTCATCAATACGCTGGCCAGCGCCCGCAGCCCGATTTCGGAGGGCGCTGCGACCAATAACCCGCTGTCGAGCAGGGCTTTGCCGCCCTCAAAGCGGCAACCTGCCGCCAAAAGCGTATCCGCCGCCCATTCGAGCGCATGACGCGCACGGCCAAGATGGCGCGCGGCATCGGCGATGCGCGACGCTGAGAGACCCGCCTGCGTCAACGCCGGCCATGCGATGCGTAACCGGCTGCGCGCGAATCGGGGATCAAGGTTCATGGGGTCTTCGACCCAATTCTGTCTGCGGGCCGACACAAAGGCTCGCAAATCTGCACGGCCAAAATCCAAAAGCGGCCGTGCCACGGAAATTCGATCAAATCCCTGCAAGGGATAATGCGAAACCCGCTGCATAGCGGAAAGGCCGTCGACGCCGCTGCCTCGTGCCAGGCGCAAAAGAAACGTCTCCGCCTGGTCGTCAAGCGAATGAGCGACATAGAGTGAGCAAACACCCTGTACAGCACACCATTCGCCCATCAGACGATAGCGCGCTTCGCGCGCCGCGGCCTCGATATCGGCGCGGGGTTTTGTTCCTTTCCACGAAAGAACATGCGCTTTGAGGCCAAGCTTTTTTGCCGCGCGAACGACGGAAAGTGCATCTTTGCGGGAGCCAGTTCGCAAACCGTGATCGACTGTGAGAATGACCGGCGGAGCGATACGCTTCGCCTTTGTCCAACTGGCGGACAAAAGCATCAGCGCGACAGAGTCTGCGCCTCCTGAAACCGCGACCGCGCCTGGCCAGGACGCACCCGAATGCAAAACGGAATCCATCGCGACAGCGAATTGCGTGGCTGTCAACGGCGCGAGTTTAGTGGCAGCCCGCTGTTTTGCGGCTGGCCGCTGCTTGGCCTTTGACAGTGGCCGACGCGTTTGGATATTTGCTCGGGAGCGCGGCAAGAGCGGTGCAGCCTTCCTGCTTCTGGTTCATCGCAAGGAGCGATTGCCCCAGCTTGAGCATGCTTTCAGCGCCGCGCGTACTCGCCGGATATTTCTTCAATTCCTCGGCAAAAGCGCGCGCTGCATTCGGATAATCCTTCTGAACGAAGGCTATGTCACCCACCCAATAGACTGCCTGCGGCGCCAAAGCATCTTTCGGATTAGCATCGGCAAAGGCGCGAAAACCGGAGCGGGCATCGTCGTACTGCGCTTTGGCGAGCAAATCCATCGCACCATTGAATTGCGCCTGCGGATCGCCACCGCCCATTTGTGCGCTATTGCGCGGCGGGCCATTGCCGGCATCGCCTTGAGGCAGTGTGCCGAGAACGCCTGGTGGCGGCGCGAGATGCACTGTGGATTGTCCGTTGGCCAGCGGCGCGTTTCCGGAGCCCATCGTCTGCATTGGCTGGTCGGTTGCGCCCTGCTGCTGTCCACCGCACGACACGCCGCCGCCCTCGCCGCCGGTGCCCATTTGCTGGCCGACAGCCGTGCAAAGCCGGTACTCGAAGTCCTTCTGCATGCGCTGGATACGCTGATCTGTTTCATCCAAGCGGTGCTGGAGGCGCTCGTTGTCGCCGGTCATCTGGCGCAAGGTGTTTTGAAGATCATCGACCTGCTGGTTGAGCTGCCTGATTTGCGCGTCCTGCGCCTGCTCGTGTTGCTGCTGTTGCTCGTCGTCGCCAAAAAGTCCGGCCGTCTGAACATAACGGCTGCCGGTCAACGTCTGCGCATTCGCCGCGCAGCAGAACGCCAGCACCAGAACGCCCGCACTGGCCAGAAATTTTCCCTTGCCCATTTCGCTCATGCCCGCTGTTGGAAGGCTCATGTATAGAACAAAAATTTTAGCCCAAATTGAGGCTCAAACAGAAAGGGCGCTCCATTAAGAGCGCCCTTTGCTTATTCAACTCTTGCGCGCCGCTTAAGACGAAGCGCCGCCGGTGACGACCGTCACGCCGCGGCGGTTCTGGGCATAGCAGTCTTCGCTCGAATCCGTGCAGATCGGGCGCTCCTTGCCGTACGAGATCGTATCGATCCGCGCACCCGAAACGCCCTGGCTGACGAGGTAAGACTTCACGGCATTGGCACGGCGAGCGCCGAGCGCCAGGTTGTATTCGCGCGTGCCGCGTTCATCGCAGTGACCTTCAACCGTCACCCGTACGGATCCATACTTTTGCAGCCAAGCTGCCTGGCGGGCGAGCGTGCCCTGATCGTCGGCGCTAATATCGTATTCGTTATAGGCAAAATGGACCGTGTCGCCGACGTTGACTTTGAGGTCTTCCTCGCTTCCGGGCACGACGCTGGATGACGCCATCGGCGAAGACGGGCCGGCAGGGCCGTTATCCACCGTAGCTGGCGGCTTGGATTGGCAGGCTGCCAGCATGAGAACCGCTGCCAGCGCAGTGAGCTTAAGGCCGGTCGAATATTTCATGGAAACTCAACTCCGTGGCGGCGCCACTCCGGGTGCGGCGGAGCAACGCCTGCAAATAGGGGGCGCGCACCTATTTCTTAACGATCCAAGGGCCGAAAAAGACCCAAGGTTGGGCAAGCAAATACTAGAAGTCGCACCCTACTGGATCAAGGGCGACCAGGCGGGATCGGACGCGCTGCCCGGCGTCGTCACACGCTGTTCATTGCGGCCGGTAATGTCTACCGACCAGATTTGCGATCCGCGTCCGCCGCGCTCGGTGCGGGTAAACATCAGAAGCCGTCCGTTGGGGGCCCAAGTGGGGCCTTCATCCTCCCAGCCGTCCGTGATGATGCGGGCGCCGGAGCCGTCCGGATTCATGACGCCGACGTGGAAGTTGGAACCGGACTGATTGGTAAAGGCCAAAAGGTCGCCGCGGGGACTCCAAACAGGCGTGCCGTTCCGGCCATCGCCGAAGCTGATACGATGCTGATTGGAACCGTCGGAATTCATCACATAAATCTGCTGCGAGCCGCCGCGATCGGATTCAAACGCGATGTGCGTTCCATCCGGCGAAAACGATGGTGAGGTATCGATCGCCGGATCGGACGTGAGACGCGACATGCTGCGCGAGCGCAGGTCCATCACATAGATATCGGAGTTGCCGCCAGACTCCAGCGTCATGGCAAGCTTGTTGCCATCGGGCGAAAAGCGCGGGCTGAACGTCATATTCGGGAAATTGCCGAGAACTTCCTGACGGCCGGTTTCCAGGTCGAACAGATAAACGCGCGGCTTGTTTCCGGCATAGGACAGGTAGGCAATCATTTGCGCGGTGGGATTGAACCGTGGCGTCAGCACGAGGTAGCCGCCGTTGGTGAGGAACTGAGGATTGGCGCCATCCTCGTCCATGATGGCGAGGCGCTTCTTGCGGTTGATGGCGGGGCCGGATTCCGAAATGAACACGATGCGTGTGTCGAAATAACCCTTCTCGCCCGTAATACGCTGATAAATGGCATCGGAGATGATATGCGCCACGCGCCGCCAGTTCTCAGGCGTCGTGAAATATTGCTGGCCGAGCATCTGGCTTTCGCCAAACACATCCCAAAGGCGGAAATCGACGCGGAGGCGGCCGTCGGGCTGCGCGACAGCCTGGCCTGTCACCAGCGCCTGGGCGTTGATCGTGCGCCAATCGCTAAAGTTCGGCGGCACATTGATGTCTTTGATCTGATCGACAAAAGATTTGGGATCCAGCGCATTGAAGAGACCGGAACGTTGCAGATCGGCGCGCACGACGCCGGCAATTTGCGCGCCCGCAGGGTCGCCATTAAAGCCCGGGATCGCGATGGGAAGCGGCTTGACGTTGCCCTGCGTAACGTCAACGCGCAGTTGCGCGGACGCAGGCATGGCGCAGCCAATGAAAAGCGTCGCGATTGCTGCAAAGGCGAGTGCAAATTTTCTCATGCCGGTCTCCAAACTATTGGCCCATCATCTGGCGCGGATCGAAGTGGAAGGGATCGATCTCGCGCCAAACGCTGTATTTGTCGGCAGGCAATTTGTAAGGCGCACATTCGTAAATCGCCCGCCGCGCTGCCTCGGCCGCGGCTCTGGAATAAGGATTGCTCGCTGCGTTGCCAGAACTCGCAAGCAATTGTGGCGGGCGTGCGACCGAACCGTCCGGATTGAGAAAAAGATCGAAATCCACAACCAAATCCTGCGGATCGGGGGCGCCGACGGGCGGGCTCCAGCATTGCGCGATCTGGTTCCGCAGTGCGTCCTGGATGTCCATGGTCATGGCGTTCATGGCGCCAACGCCGCGGACGGTACGGTCAGCGACGCGGGCGTTGGCAGGCGCGTTCTGCTGCGACGTGAGCTTGTTGAGAAGCGCGGCGAACTGATCGTCGGCCTTCTTCTTTGGCTGATCGGGCTTGACCTGAGTCTGCGGTTTTAATTGCGGTTGAGGCGGCGCCGGGACAGGTTTCACAACCGGCTCGGATGGTGCTGTATCTGGCGCGGCTTCGGCCTGCTGCTCCTGCGGTACGACGGGCGTCTGCACCTGCATGGGCGACGGCGCAGGCTGGGTGATTTCCTGCTCATGATATTTCATCTGCCGCTGCACAGTGGGCGCGATGTTGGTTTTGTCGGCGATGGTGACAAGATCGACCGGCACGACGGGCGGCGAAACATCAGTGATGTCCAGCGTGTGCGCGAACGTGAAAAGTGTCGCGCCAATCAGCGCGGCATGCAGCAGCAGCGCACCAATCAGCGCGAACGGCGAACGCCGGTTCGCGAGGCCGGTGACGACCGCGACACTATTTCTTCTTGGCGCCAGGGCGTGCGACATCTGTTACGAGCCCGATATGCGTAAACCCGGCCGAGCTGATCTCGGCCATTACTTCCATCACGCGACCGTAGTCGACCGACTGATCGCCGCGCACGAAGATGCGCTGATCGTAACCGTTGGCCGAGATTGCTTTGAGCCGTGTCACGAGATCGTCTTCTGCGATGCGTGTGTTCTGCAGATAGATCGAACCATTGCTGCGCACGGTGATCGATAGCGGTTCGCGGTCCTGGCCCAGCGCCTGCGCTTTGGTCTTCGGCAGATCGACCGGAACACCGACGGTGAGCAACGGCGCCGTGACCATGAAGACGATGAGCAGCACCAGCATCACGTCCACGAACGGCGTGACGTTGATTTCCGCCATGGGGCGGATGCGGCCCCGGCGGCCTGGAGTAATGCGTTTGATCGCGGCGACCATCAGCGCGCCTTTTCATCCAGCTGACGCGACAGAATGGTGGAGAATTCGTCGGCAAAGGTTTCCAACCGCGTGCTGTAACGGCCGATCTGATTGACGAACCGGTTGTAGAAAATCACGGCCGGAATCGCAGCGAGCAAACCCATCGCCGTGGCGAACAGTGCTTCAGCGATACCGGGTGCCACAACCGCAAGCGTTGTATCGTGCCGCGCGGCGATGGCCGAGAAGGAATTCATGATCCCCCACACGGTTCCGAACAATCCGACGAATGGCGCGGTGGCGCCCACCGTTGCCAGAAAGCCGAGATGATGTTCGATGCCATCGGTTTCGCGTGTGATGCTAACGGTCATCGCCTTGTCGATGCGGTCGCGGATGCTGGACAATTGCGATTCCTTCGGCGCGCCGCTTTCGAACGCGCGCCGCCATTCGCGCAGGCCGGAAATAAAGACCGCCGTCATGGGATTGTCAGGCCGTTGCGCGAACTGTGCGTATAATTCATCCAGCGACAAGCCGGACCAGAATATCTTTTCAAACCGGTCGGCGCGGCGGCGAAGCGTACCCATCGTCATCCATTTGCCGATGATGATGGTCCATGACCAGAGCGATGCTGCGAGCAGAAGAAGGAAGACCGCTTTCACCAAAAGATCAGCGCGCAAGAACAGCGACACGATAGAGATATTGCCGGCATCTGCGGTGGGCGTGATCTGGCCGCCTGTCTGTGTGATGTCAACGGACGTTGTCGGAGCCGGCAGCGGTTGGGATTCCGGCGTGGTGGTCGTGGGGGCCGCGCGCGGATGGCTTTGCGCGAGCGCCGGCGCGGGACCGGCCACAGCAACGATCAGGAACGAAGAGAACGCCGCGATGGCAACGCGCTTGAACAACATGCAGGAACCTCATTCGTCCGCGAGGGCCTCGCGAAGCTCGCGAACCAACGAGCCGGTTTTATAGTCTTGCGCAAAGGCCATTCAAAGGTGGCCGAATTTTGACGCCACCGATCAAGCGCCTGATTCTGAAAGAAAAGGTGCGAGCTTTTCGCGCACATCTTGCGGAATGCGGCGCGGGCGGCCCGTCAGCGTGATGATGCAGGCCTCGACCTGGCCATGTGTTAACAGCGCGCCGTTGCCGTAAATCTTCTGATCGGCCGTCATGCGTGCGCCGGTGATGGAGGTGCACAGCGTGTGCACTTCCAGCGTATCGTCCAGCCGCGCGGGGCGATGATATTCCAACGCGATCTTGCGCAGCGTCCAAGCGGTGGGTTCCGCATCGTCAAGCTTGGCGAGCCAAATGTCGGCGGCGCGGAAGAATTCGGAACGGCCGCGCTCCATGAAGCGCAGATAATTCGCGTGATAGACGACGCCGGAAAGATCGGTGTCTTCGTAATAGATACGGATGGGCAGGATGTGTGTCTTGCCCTCGAAATGGCCCAGGCTGTCAGGCATCGGGATCATCCACGAACAAGCCGATTTGCGAGGGATCGCGCGCAGGCATCGGCAGGCCAAGATGAGCATAGGCCGCGCCCGCCAACATGCGGCCGCGTGGCGTGCGCTGCACGAAGCCCTGCTGCAACAAATAGGGCTCCACGATTTCCTCGATGGCATCGCGCGGTTCGCCAAGCGCCGCGGCGATGGTCTCGATGCCGACGGGGCCGCCGGAATAATTCTCGGCAATCAGTTTCAGATAGCGCTTGTCGAAGGCATCAAGGCCCCGCGCATCGACTTCCAGTTTCGTCAGTGCGGCATCGGCCAGTTTCGCATCAACTTTGCCGTGACCCGCAACGGACGCGAAATCGCGCACGCGCTTGAGCAGACGCCCGGCGATACGCGGCGTACCACGGGCGCGCGACGCAATCTCCCGCGCGCCATCCGAGGTGAGTTCAAAGCCCAGCACACGCGCCCCGCGTTCCACAATCGAGAGCAGTTCATCGGCCGTGTAGAAGTTGAGACGCACCGGAATGCCGAACCGGTCGCGCAGTGGCGTGGTGATAAGGCCAGATCGCGTGGTGGCGCCGATCAGGGTGAAGGGTGAGAGCGAAATCTTTACGGACCGCGCGCTTGGACCTTCGCCGATGACAAGATCGAGTTCGCAATCTTCCATCGCGGGATAAAGAATTTCTTCCACCGCCGGATTGAGGCGGTGAATCTCGTCGATGAACAGCACATCGCGCGGCTCGAGATTGGTGAGGATGGCGGCGAGGTCGCCAGCTTTGGCCAGAACCGGCCCGGAGGTAGAGCGGAAGTTCACACCCAGTTCGCGCGCAACGATCTGCGCCAATGTCGTTTTCCCCAACCCCGGCGGGCCGGAGAAAAGCACGTGATCGAGCGGCTCGGCGCGCTTCTTTGCGGCTTCGATGAAGACGGAAAGATTTTCGCGCGCCTGTTTCTGACCGACGAACTCTGACAGCCGCTTGGGGCGCATGCTGGATTCCAGCGTGTCGTCTTCGCTGCGTTGCGGCGTGACGAGGCGTTCGGGTTTGGCGGCCATCTATCGTCCCATCGCCCGCAAACTTTCACGGATCAACACATCGGTCGGCGCTTCGCCGAGATCGCGGGCAGCGCGCGCCACGCTTTCTGCCGCGATGCCTTGAGAATAACCCAGCTTCACGAGTGCTGCGACGGCATCGGCTTCGGGGCCGCGTGGCGCTGTGACCGGCGCATAACCGTCTTCTAGTGAGGCGCGCAACATCATCGACGGCGCTTTGTCTTTCAGTTCGGTGACAATGCGCAATGCCAGCTTCGGGCCGACGCCTTGGGCGCGGCCGATGGCGGCTTTGTCACCCAGCGCCAGCGCGCGTTGCAACTCGCGTGACGATAGCGCGGACAGAACATTCAGCGCGACGCGCGCGCCGACATTCTGCACCGTCTGCAACAAGCGGAACCATTCGCGTTCTTCGGCGGTGAAGAAGCCGAACAGGCGGATGGTTTCATCGTTGATGCGCGTCTCGATGGAAAGCGTTGCGCTGTTGCCAACCACCAGCTTGGACAACGACGACGATGGGCAACTGACGAGATAGCCGACACCGCCGACGTCGATGATGGCGTGATCTTCGGCAACACTGTCCACAATGCCCGTGAGTTTGCCGATCATGCGAGCGCCGCCATGATACGCGCGCGCGTGCCGGCGAGATGGGCGTGGGCGATGGCGCAAGCCAGTGCGTCTGCTGCGTCCGCCGCTTCCACCCGTGCGGTGGGAAGCAGGCGCTTGATCATCAGCAGCACCTGCGTCTTGTCGGCATGGCCGGTGCCGACAACCGACTTCTTGATGTGGTTGGGCGCGTATTCCGCGATGTCGAGCCCGGCTTGTGCGGCGGCGAGCAAGGCGATGGCGCGGGCATGGCCGAGCTTCAGCGCGGCGGAAGGATCCTTGGCGACGAAGGCCTGCTCCACAGCGATAGCCGCCGGGCGATGGTCGGCGATCACCACGCACAGCGCCTCGTGCAGCGCCAGAAGGCGAAAACCCAGATCGGACTTGGCACTGCTGGTGAGGACGCCATGGGCGACATGGATCAGGCGGCTGCCGGATACGTCGATCACGCCCCAGCCCATCCGCGCCAGGCCGGGATCAAGCCCAAGAATACGAATCGCGCCGGTCATGAAGTTCTTGTACTCTTTCTGTTCGGGGCCACGAAAGAGGACGTGGATATGAAGGCGATCATTCTGGCGGCGCTGGGTGCGGCCGCTCTGGTTTCAGCGGCGGGGGCTGCGCACGCGGCCAAGGTTCGCGAATGCGATGGCGTGGCGGATGCCTCCAACATCGCGGAGCCGTGGGAGAAGAGCACCAAGGTCTTCTACAACGGCAAGGTGCGCGTGGCGTTGCTGTACATCAGCGAACCGGCCTGTTGCGGCGACCAGCTTCTTATTCTTTCGCCCGACAACGACCCGGAAGGCGATGGCCGCGCTTGTCATCTGGTGGCGAACGACGACGGCCAGGGCTTCGGCGATATCGGCTTTGAGAATCTGACCGCGGCGTACGATGCGAAGAAAGGTCTGCTGATCAGTTTTCCCTATTCGAAGCTCGATCTGGACGGAACACCCAAGCCGGCGGGCACTGCCCATATCCGCATCAACGTGGCAAGCGGAAGCGTGACGGCGGAGAAGTAATTACGCCGACATCTTCTCCATGAGCGCATCGCTGAGTTCGTAATTGCCGTAGACGTTTTGCACGTCGTCGTGGTCGTCGAGAACTTCCAGCAGCTTGACCAGCGTTTCGCCAACATCGTCGGTAACCGGTGTCATGGTCTGCGGCCGCCATTCGATTTTGGCCGAAACCGGCTCGCCGAACTTCGCTTCCAGCGCATCGCGCGCGGGACCGTAATTCTCCAGCGACACGACGAATTCGTGGCTTTCGCCTTCCGAAATACATTCGTCGGCGCCTGCGTTGATGGCCGCTTCCAGCATGTCGTCGTCGGAGCCCTTCGCGCGCGGATAGCCGATAACGCCGACGCGATTGAACATGAAAGTGACGGAGTTGGGCTCGCCCAGCGCGCCGCCATACTTCGAAAACGTGGAACGCACGTCGCCGCCGGTGCGGTTGCGATTGTCGGTCTGCGTTTCCACGATCAGCGCAACGCCGCCGGGGCCATAGCCTTCGTAACGCACTTCCTCGATGTTCTCGGCGCCCGCGCCCGTCGCCTTGTCGATGGCGCGCTGGATATTGTCCTTGGGCATCGAAAGCTGCTTGGCCGCGATGATGGCGGCGCGCAGGCGCGCATTGTGCGCGGGGTCGGGCATGCCCATCTTGGCGGACACGAAAATTTCGCGCGCGAGCTTGGAGAACATCTTGGAGCGCACGGCATCCACCCGCCCCTTGCGATGCATGATGTTCTTGAACTGACTGTGGCCGGCCATGTCGCTGCTCTTGGTTTCGCGCGAGGTGAGATAGCCGGGGCGCGCATGGGCTTTCAAGGCCCATAAAAGAAAGGCTCCGCCAACGTCTTGGCCGAGCCTCCCGGTGTTCTCGCTACGCAGCAGGCCCGCCGAAGGCTGTCTTTCAAGCCGACACCACGGTGCACTTTCGCTTCAACCTCCCCGGTTTGCATGCGGTCCACCAATCCGGCGCTGTGCCTTTGGGGGCAGTTATCCAGCACCGAAAACCAGCGGTCGCGCGGGGTCCACGCAAGTTTGGCCCCTTACCTGTCTGTTCTTGCGGCAAAGCTACGTTTTCAAGGCTGTTCTCCGGGATCTGTGTCATGAGAACAAATATGGAACAACCTATGATCGGCTTTCAAGCATAAAGAAAGAAATAATTCTTACGATTTGTTACGGGCCCTTAACGTTCGAATCTGTGCCGCCAATTTTATCTTGATTGAGCCCATCGGAACATATAAGGAACGATACTGCGGGCAAGCGACAATATCGATAAGCTGAAATTGTCGATTCGATCTTTTTGGGGCTTCGGTTAATGGCGGTATCACAAGCGAGCCTAGCTTTGGAGAAATCCCAAATTGCTACTGCACAGGAATCGCAGTCTTCGGACATTGTGGTCGGGCAGTTAACTGGTACGGGGTGGCCAACATCCCCGTTCAAGTGGAATCAAGTGCATCAGATCGACTGCGTCGAAGCAATGCGTCTTTTGCCCGAGGCGAGCGTCGATATTGCCATTGCAGACCCACCGTACAACGCCAGCAAGGGCAACAACTGGAAATGGGATAATTCGGTGAGGTTGCCGGGGTTCGGTGGTAATTGGTCAAAAGTCATGGCCGATTGGGACGATATGCCCCTTGCCGATTATTTCACGTTCACGCTTGCATGGCTGGTAGAATTAAAGCGCGTCGTGCGACCTACTGGGTCTCTTTGGATTCACGGCACTTACCACAATATCGGCATCATTAACTTTGCGCTCCAGATGCTGGGCATTGAAATCATCAATGAAGTGATCTGGTACAAGCGCAACAGTTTTCCAAATCTTTCCGGTCGCCGGCTAACCGCAAGCCATGAAACGATAGTGTGGGCGCATACAGGAGGCGAAAAGAAACGCCGCTACCTCTTCAACTATGAAACCTCAAAAAAGATGTCCAGCCCGGAGGATTTGTTGAAAGAAGCCGGCAAGCAGATGCGCACCGTTTGGGATATACCCAACAATAAGAAACGCGAAGAGCTGGCGCACGGCAAACACCCAACGCAAAAACCCGTCAGATTGCTAACAAGGATGCTCGAACTATCGGCGCGCAAGGGCGATTTGCTGCTCGTTCCCTTCGCGGGGTCTGGTTCGGACTGCATCGCGGCCTTGGAAACAGGCATCAATTTCATCGGCTTTGAAACAGAGGCTGAATTTGTTCAGATCAGCAATTCCCGAATTGCAAATCAAGGAAAAGAGAAGCAGTTTGAGCTTGGCAGATGCAAGTAGCGTTGCAACTCGATGATTCGACGGAGGGATGGTGGACGCCCCAGCGGGTGGACACAATTCCGTCACTGATTAAATGGACTGGTAGCAAGCGTTCGCAGGCTCCGACCATCTTGAAATTGATGCCCCGCTATCGGCGGTATATCGAGCCGTTCGTTGGCGGCGGGGCCATACTCTACGCGGCTGCCGTGCCCGGCTCCATCGCCAGCGACGTTTATGGACCACTCGTCGAATTGTGGCGGATCATTCAGAGCGACCCGCGACGTGTAATCGAGAACTATAAAACGCAATGGGGCGAGCTCAACGCAGAACTGGATGGCCTCGATCTCAACAATCTTCAGCCAGGCGAGAGTTTGCCTGTCTACTTCTATCATGTACGGGATCGCTTCAATCAAAAGCACGACCCGCTTGATCTGAATTTCATAATGCGCACCTGCGTAAACGGAATTGTACGGTTTAGCGCCAAGGGGGCTTTCAACAATTCATTCCATCTCTCGCGGCGCGGCATGGAGCCAGCCCGTTTTGAGAAGATCGTTATGTCATGGCAGCAATCCATTCGTGGTGTGGACTTTCTTTGCCACGACTACGAATTGAGCCTTGAGCATGCAACCAGTGGCGACTTTGTTTATCTTGACCCGCCTTATGCTGCGAACAAACAGCGCTATGCCGAAGATCTCGATTTGGGCCGCTTCTTTTCGGCTCTAGAACGACTTAACCAGAAAGGCGCGAAGTGGGCGCTCTCATTTGATGGCAAGCGGGGCACGCAAGATCTTGTGCACGATGTTCCGAAATCACTTTTCAAGCGACATCTGTTTTTGTCGAGCGGTCTGTCGGCGGTCAATAAAGTCTTGAACGGCCCTATCGAGAGCGTTCAAGAATCTCTCTATCTCAATTACTGACGTTTGCCTACTCGACTTTGACGCCGATGTTGGTTCTCGCCAAATCCAATCCGCCCATAATTGCGGCTATTTCCCTGCCCAGCTTCGTATTTGGCATAAGGCATATGGAGCAGGTTTTCCCCATCTCCTTGAAATCAAAGCTCATCAACAAATCCACGTCCGCCCTTTTACGGACAGCAGCTATCTTTTCTTCTGTATCAGTGACGAAGGCGACGGCGCTGGCCATGACAAATTTGCGGACATCCAGGTTATCGGCAGAGTGCTTCCACGGGCCCGATGGCGACTTGCGCTCGATGCTGGGAGCTGAGTTCATAAGTCCGGCGATGTAGGACGTAAGCCGGGGGCCGATTTTCGGCTCTACGCTGCCCGAGGTCTCTTTCGACTCGATGCACAAAATGATCGGCGGCTTGTCTGGGATGAAAAACTGAAAGACATGATCGGGGCGTTTGTCGCCCGTTTTACTGACGCGCGGCAGGGTGAGCCAACGCACCTCCTTGGTGCGGTCAATCACTTCAAGGGATACGCCGCTCCAATCACCGCCCGGCGGATTGCACATCCCCTCAAATACCGACTTGCCCCCGTAACGGGAAAGCAGCAAGTGGAGGACAGTATCTACGTCGTTTTCGCTGATGCGCGTCGGCGTTGGTTGCACCAGGACCATTTCGAGCTTCGGGTCGGCAAGGACTTGGTGCCAGTGCGATCTGAGATAACCATGACGCCGGACACCATCGGTCGAGGAATCCACCAAAAGCGCATCGCTGGCATCGTAGATCGCTTCCCACAGTCCGTTCGCAAGAAGGTCGCGCGGCGTTGTGTGTAGGCGCTGCCATGTGGCTTCTGGTGCCGGGCCGTATACGAAGGTCAGAAGGTCTTCGTCCGGGCCAATCAGCATCCGTGCCAGCGGCGGCAAGCCACGATCAGGCCGGGCATCGTCACCTCTTGGCTTGAAGCCCATGACCCAACAGACCGCAAGATTTTTCTCCCGCCGCAGCCAAGTCATGAACTCTGCTTGGACGCGCCCCCTGGACAACTTCTCCACTTGGTCTGCGAACGCGCGTCTGTTCATCTTAGGGATGACGCACATGGGCAATTTGCTTGAAGTTAGGCCTATTGCAAGCGTCGCGGAAAAGTCCATCAGGCTTCGCGCCGTCTTGGTGATTGCCTCGATGTAGGCCGTCTTCGACCATTTGAGCGGAGCCTTAGAAACAACAAACTCGACCAACGATTGACGCTTCTTGATCGTCTCATAAGCCGCTTGCCACTGTTCGCGGCTTAGGGTCTCGCCATAGCGAGACGTAGCCGCTTTGGTTTCGACAAAAGCGAGGGCTTTGACACGCAAAGCCTCAACCGTCGTATCGTTATCCTCTGCAAGTATCACCGACCGCACCATTTTGAGCAGTTCGGCTTCAGAGAACACACTTGCATAGGCCGCGCGGGACTTTTCATCAGCGCCGGGACTGGTGACGAAGATGGGAAGCGTTGGAGTCCTGTTATTCACCGAGAACGCCAAATAGCTAAACGGTACTGCTGGATTCGGAAGACGCGCCGCTTTTCTTGCACGATCTGCCGCCAACTCATAACCACCAAGCTCAGCGACGTAGAGATACGGCACTTCGGCCTTGCCGAAAGAGTACGCCCGTCCGTTCCGTTGCCACGCTTGGTTTCCGGCAGGTAGCGCGCCGCAATACTCGATTGCAATTAACGGCGTTTCACTACCATCCGCGACACCCGTCACAATGATGTCGGCAGCTTCGCGCAACGTGCCACCGCGCCGCCGTATCAGTTCAAGTATGTCTTGATTCCAACGTCCAAAGCCGGGAAACATCGTTAACTCAACCGGCGTATCGAGATTTTGAAGTCTCAGCTCGTAGGAAGGGCAGACCGGATACCCATAGGGCCCGCGCAGGGTCTTAGTGACGTCCGCCAACGACCTACGAATAAGATCGAGAGTGCGTTCACACTCTACGATGTTGTCTCCATGGAGATGAAAGGCTTGAAAACGCCGCATCCATTCTCTCTGTTTCAATCCTTCTTGCAGCAGCCACGTCGTATGTCGAGTCAAGGTTCCGGGGTGCAATCTCCGTTAGCCGATTTGCCAGCCCGAACAAAGCAAGCTTTTGAGCCCAAAAGGAGATAAAATTCTTGCGCTACTGGGAAAAGCGTGACTTTCTGCAAAGAGGTTTAGAGGGGGCGCACCATGCGGAAAATTTCGGCGGCGATTCTGTTTGCCTTGGCAATTGCGCCGGTGGCAGCATCTGCCGCAGCCAACGACGCCCTCATCGCGGCGTTGCATGCGGATGCTCAGAAGTATCTGGATGCGCGGCATGTGCCGGAGCATATTTCGGCGGTTTCGGTCAGCGTGAATTTGAAGGGTGTGGATCACACCATCGATGCCGCGGTGGGCACGGCGCGCTTCGATGGCGGTGCTGTGGCGACGCCTGCGAGCCTTGTTCAGATCGGCAGCAATACCAAAGCGTTCACGTCTGTTGCCCTTCTGCAGCTTGAGGCGGAAGGCAGACTTTCTATCGAAGACACGCTCGGCAAATGGCTGCCGCAATATCCGGCGTGGAAAGATGTGACCATCCATCAGCTTCTCGACATGACGAGCGGCGTTCCGGGTTATGACGGCGAGGATTCGGTGATGGCCGATTATGCGGCGCACCCGATGACAAATATTCCGGCTACCGCGCTGGTGGCCGCGGCTTATCCCAAGCGCGATCTGGATGCGGGCTGGCGTTATACCAACACCGCTTACCTGCTTGCCGAAATGATCGTGGAGAAGGCAAGCGGACATTCCTATGCCGCCGAACTGAAGCAGCGCTTCTTCGACAATCCGGCGCTTGGCCTGCACAGCACCTATTACCAGGCCTATTCCTATCCGCCCGCGATCACCAACCGGATGGTGTCGGGATATTTCTACAGCACCGATTCCGGCAACGCGGTGCTGAAGCCGATTTATGGCAAGGACGTTCACACCTTCAGCGTTTCGTGGATGCAGGGTGCGGGCGGAATCGTTTCCACGCCGGCCGATGTGAGCCGCTGGACGCGCGCGCTTTATGAAGGGCCGCTGCTGGCCGACAAACAGCGCCGCGAACTGGAAACGCTGGTGTCGATGGCCAACGGAAAGCCGATTGCGGTGACCACGCTTGCCGATCCGCGCGGCTTCGGGCTGGGCGTTGGACAGGCAACCATGACGGGGCTTGGCACCTTCTGGTTCTATCAGGGCGAGACGCTGGGATACCGGGTGCTCTACGGCTGGTTTCCGAAATCCGGCGCGGTGATCGTGGTAGCAGCCAACAGCCAGCCCACCGAGAAAGATAATATGCTGGGCAAAGAGTTGATGCCGGCGGTTTATGCGACGCTGAAGAAGTTCGGAAAGCTGTGAGCGCGATTCAGGCGGGCTGATAGCGAAGCAGGACGATGCCATCGCCGAATTGCCGGTTCTCGACCAGCGAGAGCTTCGCGCGCGCGCCATCTGGATAGAGGCGTTTTCCGGCGCCCAGAATGGTTGGGTAGATCATCAGGCGGTATTCATCGATCAAGCCTGCGGGCGCCAGTTGATGGACGATGGACGCGCTGCCGAAGATCAACGCCGTGCCATCGCCTTGTGCGCGAAAGGCTTTGGCGGCGGAAACGATGTCGCCGTTCCACAGCGTTACCGAACCCCAGTCCGGATTCTTCAGCGTGCTGGATGCGACCATCTTGGGCAGCGTGGTCATCCGGTTGGCGTAGCCGGTTTGGTCTTTCACGTGGGGCCAAGCGCCGGCGAAAGCGTCATAGGTTTTGCGCCCGAAGATCAGGCTATCGGCGCCCAGCAATTCTTCATGCTTGAACGCGTCGCCTTGCGGGCCGCGCGTGAACGGGCCGGTCCAGTTGCCCAATCCCGAATTTTCCATGCCCACAGGGTCTTCGATGACGCCATCGAGCGAGACATATTCTGTAACGACGATTTTCTTCGGCATGGTTCAGCCTTTCGTACGTGTTAGGTCGGCCATGAAGTTCGACACCCAGGTTTTGCCGAAATCGGCGGAGTAGGATTGTTCGAAGTGGTAGCTGTTCGCGCCTGTTGGCGTCCATTGCTGGCGTACCAGCATGCTGCGGCCCTTGTATGAATCCTGACTCATGAATGTGCCCACGCCATCGCGGAATTCACCGATGGCCGGCGCGCCCATCGCGTTGCCTTGCGGGAAGTAGAGATTCCACTGGTGCGTGGTCTTGTCGTAGAAAAACAGGTTCAGCACCGAGAGATGGCTTGGCCCATCGGCTTCGATGGTTTCGACGTCGCCGTTGCCGTCCAGAATTTGCCGGGTGGTCTTTATGCCGTCGTAGGTGAGCCAGGTGCCCGGTTCGGCGAAGGGATCGGGCGCGCGGCGGATGTGGGTGTGAAATGTGCCCACCGCGAAATCGAAATCGTGGAGGCCATCACCCAGCGGCGTGAGCGGTTGCGCGAAAACAGGCGGCGCGAACATCAAGGCTGCCAGAGCGAGGGCAAAGCGCTTCATGGTGCTGCTCATTGTGCCGGGCCTTTCGTGCGCGTGTAATTGTTGACCCAGTTCAGTTCCCATGTGCGGCCGCCATCATCTGAGAAATACTGTTCGGAAGAGGCGTGATCGGCGTCTTGCTCGCGCGAGACAAAGCGCACGAGGATGGCGCGGCCGTTCAGCGTATCCGGCCCGATGAATTCGATGCCGCCATCGCGCAGTTCGCCGGTGAGTGGGATGGCGAAGGTTGCATTGCCCGCGCTGGTGAAGTTGAGGCTCCATTGCTGTGCGTCCGGATCGTAAAGCCGGATCGCGAGGAAGTTCAGATGTCCCGCGGCGCCGTTCTCTTTCACCTGCGCGATGCTGGCTTTTCCGCCCCAGGCGGCGGTGACGATCTTGGTGCCGTCATACGTCATCCAATCGTTTGCGTGCGCCAGCGGATGCATCAGGCGTTTGGTGTGGATCGTCCATGTGCCAACCTCGGAATCGAAATCGTGGACGCCATCGCGGGCGAAAGCGGGCGGTGCGGCCAGCAGTGCCAAGGCCAGAAGAGAAAGATACTTTCGCGATACCATTCGAACGCCCTCGTTGTTATGCTCTCGAATGCGAAAGAGTTAGGCCGCGCGATGACCACGATTCAATTCCGTACCAATTCGCCACCTGGTGGCATTCCCACCACCGTGGGCGGCTGCCCGCTGCGCACCGCCATCGGCGCTGTTGGCGGGCGCTGGAAGCCGCTGATCATGCATTACCTGCTGAAACAGCCGCACGGCTTCGGAGAATTGCAGCGCGCATGCGACGACGTTGCGAACAAGACGCTGGCGACACAATTGCGTGAGCTGGAACATGACGGCCTGATCTCGCGCACCGTGCTGGAGGATGCTCGGCGCAGCGTGCGCTATGCGCCCACCGAAGACGGCGAAGCGATGAAACCCTTGATCCGCGCGCTGGTGGAATGGGGCAACCGGCGGCTGGAACAGGCCAAAGTGGCGCGCGAAGCGCTTAACGGATAGCCATGCAATCCAGGCTTTCGCGCGCGCCGCGCGGGCGCGTTGCGCGGCTGCGTTCGATGTGGCGGGTGCCCCAGAGGCGTGCGTTTTCCACCAGCGGCAGCACCGTGTTTCCGTAATCGGTGAGCGCATAGATGACGGGTGCTGGAACAGCGCCGGTGCGCGTGCGCGTGACGATGCCATCCGCGATCAATTCGCGAAGCTGCTGGGCCAGAACTTTCTGCGAGACGCTGATCGACACATCGCCAAGCTGGCGGCGCAATCCGGCGAAGTGGCGCGGCTGTTCGGCAAGCCAATAGATGATCGTGAGTTTCCATTTGCCGCCGACGGCCGCCCATGTCGCGGTGAGCGGGCAGTTGATGAGGGGATTGCGGCGCGGCGTCATGGTTACCTCAAGGTGCGTTCTGGCGGGCGCGAAACCGCGCGCATAACTCTAGCAGATCGCGCGCAGGACGCGCTCAAAGGATCGTGAGAGAACCGCCATGCGCTTAATGACGCTCTGTCTCGCCGCCGCGCTGCTGATTTCACCCGCGCTGGCGGATGCGCCGCGCGACGGCAGTCATGACTTCGATTGGGAATATGGCAACTGGACGACGCATATCCACCGTTTGCAGCATCCGCTCACCGGCTCCACGACATGGGTGGATTATGACGGCACAACCACGGTGCACCGTTTCTGGGACGGCAAGGCTCATATGGTGGAACTGGACGTGAACGGCCCAGCCGGACATATCGAAGGCATATCTGTGCGGCTCTACAATCCAGCGTCGCATCAGTGGAGCCTGAACTTCGCCAACAGCGCGGTGGGCGCGTTCGGCGTGCCGACCGTGGGCGAATTCAAGAATGGGCGCGGCGAGTTTTACGATCAGGAAGAGCTAGACGGCCGCATGATTCTGGTGCGCAACGTGTGGTCGGACATCACGCCCACGTCGGGGCATTTCGAGCAGGCGTTCTCGGATGACGGCGGCAAGACATGGGAAGTGAACTGGATCGCGACCGACACAAGGATCAGCGGTGATGCGCTATAGCGTTCAGTGGTGATGTTTCGACAAGGCTGCGAGCTGCGCTTTTATCTCTTTGCGCAATGCCGCAGGGCCCAAGACCTCCACTTCGCCGCGCAGGCGTAGAATTTCGCGCGCGCCGGTTTCAAGCGATTCAATGGGAAGGCGGCAGCGCACCCGGCCGCGCGCGTCCGGCTTGCCGGCGGTCTTTCGTGCGACGCCTTCCACATAAGGACCAAGCTGTTCCAGCAGCGCCATCCCTTTTGGTGACAGGCGCACCTCGGCCTCTTCGCGGAACAGGCCGCGCTCGTAATCCCGCGAGGATTTTTCCCAGTGCTGGGCGAGATCGAATTTCTTGGGCCGCGGGAATGGCGCGTCCGTCACACTCACATCCTGCATTTGCGCGATGCGATAGGTGCGGATGCTCTTGCCGCTTTGTGCAGCGAGATACCAGACGCCGCCTTTCAGCACGAGACCGAGCGGTCCCAGCTTTCGCGGATAAAGCGCGCCGCTGTTACAGTAATTCAGCGCGAGCCAGCGTTCGTTCCACACCGCATCGGCCACAGTCTTTAATTGCGGCAGCGGATCGGCACCGCGAAACCACGACACCGGATCCAGATGAAAGCGTTCGGCGATGCGTTCCGCACCCGGCCGCACGGTGGGCGGAAGTGCTGCCATCAGCTTCAGCCGCGCAGCGGAGAGAACGCCAGCAAGACCAAGCTGTGCCGCCGGACCGGGAAGACCTGCGAGGAACAGGCTTTCGGCTTCTGGCTGCGTGAGGCCGGTGAGCTTGGTGCGGTAGCCATCCAGCAGCGCGAAACCACCGGCGCGGCCACGCTCGGCATAAACCGGGATGCCGGCGGCGGAGAGCTGGTCGATGTCGCGATGAATGGTGCGCACCGAAACTTCGAACTCGCGCGCCAGATCGGCCGCACTCACCCGGCCGCGTGCCTGCAGCAGCATCAAGATCGACAGAAGACGGCTGGCCAACATTTTTCGAGGCTATCCCAAATACATGACATTCGATGTCATGTTTAGGGGACTATACCGGCGCCCGCAACGTTTGAGGGCCATAGCCATGAAGACCGCCATTCTTCTTGCCGCTTCGCTTCTTGCAACACCGGCCTTTGCCGCAACACCGACAGGAGTTTCCGCCGTGACAGACCATGCCCACGATTTCGATTTCCTCATCGGCAAATGGAAGGTGCATCACTGGCGCCTGAAAGACCGGCTGATGAACAGCCACGAATGGATCGAGTTCGACGGCACCTCGCAGTTGTGGATGACGATGGATGGCAAGGGCACCATCGACGACAACTATCTCGCCCTGCCAAGCGGGCCTTATCGCGCGGTGGGCGTGCGCGGCTATGATCCCAAGACGCAGACCTGGGCGATCTGGTGGCTGGACGGGCGCGATCCGCACACAATGGAGCCGCCGGTTATCGGCAATTTCGATTTCAAGGATGGCGTTGGCACATTCAACGGGCCTGACACGCTGCGGGGCAAGCCGATTTTGGTCCGCTACACCTGGTCGAAGATCACAAAAAGTTCCGCGCATTGGGAACAGGCGTTCTCGCCCGACAACGGCAAGACCTGGGAAACCAACTGGCGCATGGATTTCACGAGGGCGCAGTGAGCAACATTTTCGAATTGCGCCAATATACGCTGAAGCCCGGCAAGCGCGACGTGCTGATCGATTTGTTCGAGCGGCAATTCGTGGAGAGCCAGGAAGCGGAAGGTATCGATCTGATCGGTACTTTCCGCGATGCGGACAATACCGACCGTTTCGTGTGGCTGCGCGGCTTTGCCGATATGGAAAGCCGCGCCCGTTCGCTGGCCGCGTTTTATGGCGGGCCGGTGTGGAAGGCGCACCGCAATGCCGCCAACGACACCATGATCGATTCCGACAATGTGCTGCTGTTGCGCGCGGCGTGGGAGGATTCTGGTTTCGAGAACGAAGGCACGCGGGCGTCGCCCAGCGCGACGGGTTCTGCGCAGGGTGCGGTCATTGCCTCGATCTTCACTTTCGATGCGCCGGTAACGCAGGCGTTCATCGAAGCCTGGCGCGCCATGATGCCCGGACGGATTCAAAACGCGGGCGGCAGACTTGTGGCGACGTGCATCACCGAAAGCAGCGTGAACACATTTGCCGCACTGCCGGTGCGCGAAGGGGAAAATGTTTTCGTGAGCTTTGCGCTTTTCCCCAGCGCAAACGCCGCGTGCGCCACCGAACTGCCGGTGCAATTGGAGCAATTGTGCGCGAAACCCCCGGAAGTCTTGCGGCTATATCCCACCGCCCGGTCGCGGCTGCATAGGTAGCGTGCGCGCGATCCCCGTTTCGTGCTAATCACTGCGCGCGAAACGGGGGCAGCATCGTGAAACCTGGCGGCATAGCCATTCTGGTATTTTTCGGGGTCGCCATTGCGGCCTTCTTTGCGATCGCGGCCGGCTGGATCGCTTACGCCGACTACACCAACTATTTCGACCGCGAAGGATCGACGGGGATGGCGGTGGTTTTCATGATCGCGCCGCTGGGCGGGTTTGCCATCGGCATGATTTGCGCCGTCACCACTTTCCAGCTTTTGAAGCGGCGGCTTGCGGCCTGAACGCCCTGTGACTTGCCATCGCGGCCTAACTCGCTGAGATTGCGGGCGGTTTTGAGTTTGGCGGGTGTGACTTGAGCGAGTTGGAAGAAGACGTCGATCAGGGCGAAGCGGCGCTGGAAAAAGCTGGCGAAGGCCGTGGCGGTCATCAGGTTGCAGCGAAAGCAAAGAGCGACCACGCCTTCCTCGGTCACCCCATTGGGCTCGGCTGGCTGTCGGCCTCAGAATTCTGGGAGCGCTTTGCTTACTACGGCATGCAGGCGCTGTTGGTGCTCTATCTCAGCCACTTCCTGTTCAAGCCCGGCACCATCGAGCATGTGTGGGGAATCGAACCGTTCCGCCATGCGCTTGAATTTATCTACCATATCATCGGGTGCATTTTCGGAGCTTGCAGTCCGGTACAACTTGATGGTGATGCGTTTGCCTCGGCGGTCGTCGGATTTTATGCAGCGACGGTTTATCTGACGCCGCTTTTGGGCGGCTATATCGCGGACCGGTTGATCGGACGCACGGCGACGGTGGCGCTGGGTGCAAGCTCCATGGCGGCGGGATATTTTCTGCTGTGCCTTGAGCCAACGTTCCTCATCGGCGTTTTCGCGCTTCTGTTCGGTGTCGGCTGTTTCAAAGGCAATATCGCCGCGCAGGTGGGCGATCTCTATACGATCGACGATTCGCGCCGCGCCGACGGCTTCCAGGTGTATTTTCTCGGCATCCAGATCGCGGTGATCATCGCGCCGCTCATCACCGGTACGTTGGGTGAAAAAGTCGGCTGGACTTGGGGCTTCGGCTCCGCGGGCGTGGGCATCCTCATCGGCCTGGTTATCTATCTTTTCGGCCGTTACAGCTATCCACCCGAATTGCTGACGCAACGAAAAAACATCACGGAGACAGAGCGTCCGGCGCTGACCCGCCGCGATTGGGGCGTGATCGCGATTTTGGTGGCATTGCTGCCAGTGCTGGCGATGTCCGCCGTGGGCAACCAGCAGATATTCAACGCCTATCTCATCTGGTCCGAGAAGAATTACGATCTGGCGATGTTCGGCGGCACGATGCCGACAAGCTGGATGTTCTCCATCGACGCCGTAGTAAGCACCGTCCTGATGATCGGCGTCATCGCGTTCTGGCGCTGGTATGGCAAGCGTTGGAAGGAGCCGGACGAGATCACCAAGATCGCTATCGGCACAGCGATCAGTGCGGCGGCGCCGCTAACACTGGCGCTGTTCTCCCAAATCGTGGCACAGACCGGTCATCCCGTGCCGCTGTGGTGGGCGGTGGCATTCCACGCCATCAACGATACAGGTTTCGCGATGGTCTTCCCGGTGGGGTTGGCGCTTTATTCGCGCGCTTCGCCGAAGGGAACAGGCGGCATCATGATCGCCATCTATTACCTGCACCTTTTTATCGGCAACAACTTGATCGGATATCTAGGCGGCCTGCTGGACAAGATGTCGGGTGTGCAGTTTTGGCTACTGCACAGCACGATCATCGGTGCCGCCGCGATCATTTTGTTCCTGGTGCGCTTCTTCTTCGCGCATCTGGTGGCGCCGGGGCGCGACGCCGCGGGGTAAATCATCGGGCGGCGCGGCGCGCGGGGGCCAGTGTTTCCCGCGCGTCTTTCTGGCTGCCGCGATGGATGGACCAGACCTTGGTGAATTCCGCGCCGAGCAAGAAAATCTGCGCCGTGTAATAGATCCAGGTGAGCAGCACGATCAGCCCGCCTGCCGCGCCATAGCGCGCACCGACGCCGGCTTCGCCCAGATAGAAGCTGATGAGATATTCGCCCAGTTGCAGCAGCAGCGCGGTGAGGACAGAACCGAAGATCACGTCGCGCCATTGCAGCTCGCGATCGGGCAGAACCTTGTAGATCGCGGCGAACAGCGCCGACATCAACACAAAGGTGATGGCGAAGTTGAGCGCGCGCGCCACAGCGCCACCCAGCGGCAGGTAATAATCGATACGGTCGCCCAGCGCGTGCAACGCCGCGGTGGCGACAAGCGAAATCAGCAGCAGGAAGCCCAGCGCCAGCACGAGCGCCAGACTTAGCAGGCGCGCGCGCAGCAGCGACCACCAGGTGAAATCGGGATTGCCGGTTTTCCAGATGGCGTTCAGCGCGGACTGTATTTCTTCGAACATGCCCGACGCGGTGACGATAAGCAGACCGACGCCGATGACATTGGGCCAGAATTTGTCCCCCCAGCCGATGGTGTTGTGCAAGGCGGCCCAAAGAACTTTCCGCCCGTCGTCCCCAATAAGGTTGCCGATTTCATGGGTAAGGGTGCCGGTGGCGGCTTCGCGGCCCAAAGCGAGACCCGCAATGGCGGACGCAATATACAGTACCGGCGCAAAGGCTGTGGCCGCATAGAACGCAATCGCGGCGCCACGCGAAAGCGCGCCATCCTCGATGAAGGCGCTAACACCTTGCTTCAGCAATTTCCAGGTGGTGGCGACGAACATGGCCCCGCGACATTCAAGACGCTTCTTTGAAAGAACGTGTACGAACGCCAACGGCTCCGCGCAATTCCGCGGAGCCGTTTTTTCAAATTCAGGCGGGTTCAGTCGTAATAGCTGCGATTGGCACGCGCGTCATCGATTGCTTCATTTGCCCGCACCGAGGCATTTTGCAGCGCGGCCTTGTAGCAGGAGGTGCCTTGCGCTTCCTGAACCGGATAAACATCCGCGAGCTGCATGCACACACCCTGCGCCGCAGCCTGCACGCGCAGATGCAATTCGCGCGCGCCGCGCCGGGTGCGCAGATTGAGATCGTCATATCGCACCGGCACCGAAAGCGAGGCCTTTTCCAGCGGGCCGTTCAGCGGCGTGTATCCGGAATTGAGTTGGGGAGCGATGACCTGCACTTCTTCGGTCGGGCCGTTCTGATAACCGTAATCCTGCGCGTTCGCGGATGCCGCGGTTAGCGCCATTGCGCCTGCGAACAGCGCCAGTTTCAGGGATTTTTGCATGGATTACACTCCTTCTGCCGTCCCTGCCCGGTTATTAAACGGCCATCGCGGGAAAACGGTTCCGCTATGGCGCGGGCTGCACCGGCGCGCTGGAATATCGCCAGCCCAAAACCCAGATCGCATAAAGCGACCCCGCGATGCCGATGCACGGCATGATGAGCCACGCGCCATAAGCACCTTGCAGATTGCTGAAGGACGCGAAGAAGATGACGATCGCAAGCACAATGCCGGCGGACTTTGCCCAGTCCCGATGGAGGATGGCGGCACGGCCGGTAAGAAGCATGAATATCGCAAAGCCGATCCAGATCGCGCACATGATGGCGCCAAGCACGATTCCCAAAATCAGAAGGCCGCCGATAAGCCCGGCGATGGGCGTGAAGAGCAACCATATGTCGGAAACAAAACCCGGCAGGCCGAACCGCTGCACGTCCAGCGGCTGGCCCGGCTGCGGCAGATCGTGCGTGACGAAATTGAAAAGCTGCACGACATGAACGAAGTCGATCGCACCGGGCACGCCGATTGCGAACGCGCCAATGCAAAAGCCCCATGCAACGATCAGACGATGCGGCATGATCCCCCCGAATGGCAGGAACCATATGCCAGTTCGCGACATTTGAAAAATGCCGCGCCTTAGGCGTTCTGCTGAACTATCGCTTCATACCCTTGTCGGGAACGGGTTGCGTTCCTTGAACTGGCGCTGGTGCCAGTAGGGATAGGCGAGCGTCACGGCGCTGGCTTTGTCCAGCTTCTTCACCTGTTCCGGCGTGAGCGCCCAGCCGATGGCGCCGAGATTGTCGGTGAGCTGCTTTTCGTTGCGCGCACCGACGACGACGGTGGAAACCGTGGGGCGTTGCAGCAGCCAGTTGAGCGCCACTTGCGGAATGGTCTTGCCGGTTTCCTTGGCGACCTCATCCAGCGCATCGACGACGTTGAAGAGATATTCGTCGGGCACGGGCGGGCCGAAATCGGCGGTGGTGTGCAGGCGGCTGACTTCCGGCAGCGGTTTGCCGCGGCGGATTTTTCCGGTGAGGCGGCCCCAGCCCAGCGGCGACCAGACGACGGCGCCAACACCTTGATCCAGACCCAGCGGCATCAGCTCCCATTCGTAATCGCGGCCGACGAGCGAGTAGTAAGTCTGATTGGCGACGAAGCGCGGCAGGCCGTAACGGTCCGCGCACGCCAGCGCCTTCATCAGATGCCAGCCGGAGAAGTTTGAGACGCCGATGTAGCCGATCTTGCCGGCGCGGATCAGTGTGTCGAAGGTGGAGAGCATTTCTTCCGGTGGCGTCTTGGCGTCATAACCGTGAAGCTGGAAGAGATCGATGTGATCGGTGCCCAGCCGCTTGAGTGCGGCTTCCACGGCGCGCGTGAGATGAAAACGCGACGAGCCGACATCGTTGGCGCCCTCGCCGGAACGGAAGGTGGCTTTGGTGGAAATCAGAACCTTGTCGCGGCGGCCCTTGATGGCCGCGCCCAACACTTCCTCTGCGGCACCGTTCGAATAAATATCGGCAGAGTCGAACATGGTGAGGCCGTGTTCGAGGCAGATATCGACAAGGCGCGTGGCCTCCGCCGCATCCGACGAACCCCAGCCGGCCAAGCCGCCTTTGCCGCCGAAGGTGCCGGTGCCGAAACTTAAAACGGGAACGTTGAAGCCCGAACGTCCCAATTGTCGAAATTCCATGGTTGCTTCCCTCGCGATGGTCTGCGGAAAACATCGGCTTTCATGCGGGTCCGTTCAACCGCGCGAAGGACGTGGGTATTGCGGTGCGAATTAGTACGGCGGAGGGCAGAGCGCCGGTCATTGCAAGCGCGAGCGCTATGCTGACTGACTATGAACCAAGCTGAAATTATGGCGTATCGGCTATACTCCGAAGAGCTGTGAACTTGGGTTTTTCGGCCAACAGCGAAAGTAAAAAAGTTAAGTCTCCAGCTCCTACCCGCCAAGCCATGTAAGCCTGCTGAGCTTCCGCCGATTCCCAAACTTCGTAGAACAGCACTGTTTCCGGACGTGACTCATCGGTAAGTATATCGAACGCAATATTGCCAGGATAGGAACGGCTGATCTTGAGGTTGGCGACGGTGTAATCCAAAAACTCTTCCAGCTTGTCCGGTTTTACAGTCAGCTCGGCGATCATCACCAAATTACTGACAAATTTGTGTTTCATGCCTGTCCCCGTTTTGTGTTGGAGACAAACTGATCCCAACCTACTGACACCATCATGTCAGCAGATTTACTGACCGCACCGGCAAAGCCGATGCGAGGTCAGTTCAATGGCTGCTTTCGGGCAACTACCGGTCACGCTGAAAGGAGTCCGGCGTGTCGCCGTATCCCTGCCGGACGCGGGTATTGCGGCGCCCGCGCATTCGGGCGAAATTGCATCCTTCAAAATGGGGGCGAAAATGCGGATCCAACGTGTCTGCGTGGCTTTGGCGGTGGTGTCGCTTATCGGTTCGCCGGCATGGGCGGATGATTTCTGCCCCAACCTGAAAACCGCGCTGGCATCCGCGCGCACGAACTTCACGAACATTCCGGGACCGGCCGACGACATCATGACGGATTGGCGCGACACAAAACTTACGCTTCCCTATGCGACCGACTGCAACGTGGATACCGACAAACGCGACCTGTCTTATTTCTGCAGTTGGCCGAAAGAACAGGGGGCGGCCGTCAACGCCCGGTATAAATATATGGTTCGGCAAACCGACCAATGTCTTGCCGGATTTCAAAAGACCACGGGCAATATGATAACCACCTGGCACGGTGCGGCAGGGACCGTCACGGTCGATGGGCGCCATGTGATGCCGAATACGCAGACTTGGGCGCTTATGCTCACCGTAAAGCGGTAACGGATCAAATCTCCGGTACGGTCTGCTTCAGACGCCCGCCGACCCGCACGGGTTCGATGCGCGCGGCCAGACCTTTCGCGTTTGTTTCGACGAACACACCGCAGAGCGTGCCCGGCCCGAGCGCGGGCGTGAAGCGGCTGGAGTTGATCTTCTTGGTGAAACGCTGCAGCGGCTCAAACTTGTCCATGCCGATGACGGAATCGTAATCGGCGCAGGCGCCGGCATCGGTTTGATAGGCGGTGCCGCCGGGAAGGATTTGCGCATCGGCGGAAGGAATGTGGGTGTGCGTGCCGACCACAAGACTGGCGCGGCCATCGCAGAAATGGCCCATCGCCATTTTCTCCGACGTGGCTTCGCAGTGCATGTCCACCACGATGGCGTCCGCGCCTTCGCCCAGCGGACAGGCGATGAGTTCGTTTTCCACCGCCGCGAAGGGATCGTCCTGCGGTTCCATGAAAACGCGGCCAAGCGGCGCGACCACCAGCACACGCTCGCCTTTTCGCGTTTCAAACAGGCCGGCACCCTTGCCCGGCGTTCCGGCGGGAAGATTGCGCGGGCGCAGCACGCGGTCTTCCTCCGCGATGAAGTTCAGAATCTCTTTCTGGTCGGCCCAATGATTGCCGGTGGTGATGACGTCGGCGCCGAGCTGGAAGAATTCGTTGGCGATGGCGTGGGTGATGCCGAAGCCGCCCGCGGCGTTTTCGCCGTTGATGATAATGAAGTCGAGCTTGAGGACTTCGCGCAATTTGGGAAGTTCCGCCGCGACAACCTCGCGGCCCGACTTTCCGATGACGTCGCCAATGAATAGAATGTGCATGGGCGCTTCCTAGCATAAGGAATGCGAAATGAGCGCAGGGAAATTGCTGAGGCGTCTGGCCGTGCAGACGGCGGCTTGCCTCATCGTCATGGCGCTGCTGTTGTTCGTCCCGGCGGGCAACTGGCGCTGGCCGCAGGCGTGGGTGTTTCTCGCGCTTTTCGCAGTTTGCAGCGCGGGGTTCGGCGCATGGCTGGCACGGCGCGATCCCGGCCTGCTGGCGGAACGGCTGGCCTCGCCGGTGCAGCATGGGCAGGCGGGTTGGGACAGGATTTTTCTGCTCGGTTTCGTCCTGATCTGGTTCGGCTGGCTGGCGCTGATGGCGCTGGATGCACAGCGCTGGCGCATCTCGCACATGCCCCTGGTATGGAACGTCGTGGGCGGCGTTCTTTTCGTTGGCGGCTTTCTCGGTGTGATGCTGGTGTTCCGCGAGAATAGTTTTGCCGCACCTGTGGTGCGCGTGCAGAACGAACGCGCACAGCGCGTGATCGATACCGGACCGTACGCACTTGTGCGCCACCCGATGTATGCGGCGGGAATCATTTACATGATCGGCATGCCGTTGCTGCTCGGATCGCTATATGGATTGTTGTGCGTGCCGGTCATGGCCGTCGCGGTAGCAGTTCGCGCGGTGTTTGAGGAACGCTTGCTGAAGCAGCAATTGCCCGGTTATGCCGATTACATGACGCGCGTGCGCTGGCGGCTTATTCCCGGCGTGTGGTGAAGGCGCGGTAGCCTTTCTCGGTAAGCACCGCATCGAGCGGATGATCGTGCGGCTCATGCGGGAAGGCGGAAATTTCCTGTCCTGCGTGGGCAATGCCGATTGCCCGCACTGTGCCGCTCGCGCGCATGGCCGCGAGCGTTCTGTCGTAATAGCCGCCGCCGTACCCGAGCCTGTGGCCCGATGGGTCAAAGGCCAAGAGCGGCACCAGCACCGCACCCGGCGTTATGATCGTGGCACTGACATGCGGCTCATCGATGCCGTAAGCGTTGCGGTGCGTGACATCGCCTTCGCGCCATGCGTGGAACGTGAGTGCGGAGCCTTTCTCCACCCGTGGCAACGCGAGCGTATGGCCGCGTCGCGCCAGCGCGGCCATCAGCGTGCGCGGATCGGCTTCGTCGCGGATGGGCCAGTAACCGGCGACGATGGCGTTCTTTGCAATCGGCAGATCGTTCGCGAAGCGCGCAATCGCCTGCGCGAAATCGGGATGCGCGCGCGCAAGATCGGCACGCTTTGTGCGGGCGTCGTTACGCAATTGGGTTTTGGGTTTGGCTGTCATGGGTGGCCGGGTCGCGCTTCGCTCCGCTCGCTGCCCGGCCATGACGGGCTATAAAGTGGACGGGACCGATGACGCCGTTGGCGTTGGATCCTCACGGGCCTGCATGTGCAGGTGGGCGCCATATGACCGAAACCACGGTCTCGGTCAGGGACAGCTCCCGGTGAGTACCATTAAGGCCCCTGGGTATCGCTTACCTGACGCGCGCACCAGTGCCCGTCCAAGAAGCAAGGTAGGCGCGAACCCGGTACAGATCAATGAAGCCGGTGTGTTGCGCGCGCCGTGCCTCACGAAAGCGTTTGTTGCGGGTTAAAGTCCCGCCCCTATGGTCCCACGCATTCAGGGGGGACGCCGGTATGCCTTTGAAACTGCCCTGGCTTTGCGCCCTTGCCTTGGCCGTTCTGCCCTTCACACCGGCAATGGCCGGCACCTGCCATTCTGAAAACCTGATGCCGGAATATTTCGCATTTGCCGCGCGCACGGCGGCAATGGCGCCCGCGCAGCGCGCCGACGCGTTTGTGACGGATTTCGCCCTGCATCATCCCGAATTCTATGTGCCGGAAGATTTCGGCGATGCCGGCAAGTTGCGCGAACGGGCGGCGCGGTTTTTCGACCCCGCGACTATCGTGAAGTTTCCCGGCGCCATGCCACTGACGGACGAGAGTTTTCACGCCGCCGCGCAAGCCGCAGTTCCGGCGCTGGAAGAGATAAGCACGCAATACGACAAGGAATTTCCGGATTTCCGCTGCAATGCGGTCATATCTTTCGGCGTTTCCCTCAATCGTTTCGACGCTTACGGATTCACCGACGGCCGTGGCCGCGATTTCATGCGCTTCGGCATAGATGTGATGGCGCGCCTTCACAAGCCGCGGGACATGCCCACCGTCTTCGCGCATGTTCTCTTCCAGATCTATTTCTCACAACTTTATCCGCAGGTAACGGCCGACGATTTCGGCGTGACGTGGCAAGCCGCGTGGCTGGAAGGCGTCAGCACCTATATCAGCATGTGCATGACCGCGCCACGCGACGAACAGCAGGCGTTGTGGTTCTCCGACGAGGCCATGGCACAGATGCAAAAGCCGGAAGTCATGGCGCAAGCAGCGCGCGCAATGCTGGCCGATTTCGGCAAGGGCGACGATCAGACTTACGGCGACTGGTTCAAACAGGGGGCGTCTGTTCCCGGCCTGCCGTCACGCGCGGGCTATTATCTAGGCCTGCGCATGGCAGAGGAATTGGGGCGGCGTTACACGCTCAGTCAGATCGCGCACATGCCACCGCAGGAACAGCGAAGGCGCATGAAAGCATTTCTGCAAGAACAAGCTGCGCGGTGAATAAAGCTCAGGCGGCAGGCAGGCGCGCTGCAATGTCCTCAAGCCGCTTGGCGGCGGATTCCAGCGCATCGGCGGCGCTGCCTTCGGTCAAATGCATGCGCTGGTGGATTTCGTCGCGCACGCTGGAAAGATCGCCGACTTCCTTCTGGCGTGTTTCGAGATGCGATGTGGCTTCGTGCAATTCGTCGGCGATCAGCAAGGCTGCCATCAGGATGAGGCGGCCATCGCCCACCTGCCCCACGCTTTCCAGAAGCTGGTTCACTTTGGAATCGACGTAACCGCCAAGCTCGCGCAGATGATCTTCCTCGCCCTCGTCGCAGGCGACGGTGTAAGCGCGGTTGTTCACCATGATGTTTACGAGCGGCATCTTATCGTCCCAGTGCTGCGCGGATTTCGGCGATGGCGCCGTCCAGCCGGCCTTCAACTTCTTCGGTCAATCCGGCGAGCGAACGGCTTTCCTCTTCCAGTTCGGCCACGCGCGCCATGAGATGCTCGCGTTCGGTGGCGAGGAGCGAGGATTGCGCGATGGCTTTCTTCGCCTGCTCGCGCGCTTCGGTCAGTGCAAGCGCGCGCGCTTCCACCGAATCGAGCGCGGATTTGAAACGCTCCGATGCCACTTCGAGCCGGCTCATGCGGGCTTGTCTCCCGTTTCGGATCAGTTGAGCGGACCATAGGCCCGCGCCGGAATCGGGGTCAACGATTTGAAAAAGCGCGGCGTTTCGCCAGTGCCGCGCGGCGGAACCGGGGCGCCGCGCGCGGCTTCTTAAGGGGTATGCAAAGCCGCCTTGCCGCCCCTTGACGGGGAACTTTCAGGCTGGCTTTTAGGCCCCTCTTCCGAAAGGCGCGCAACCGCGATGAACGACCGCTCCAAAACATCTGTTTCCCCCGAAAACAACCGGGAAAACGTCGAGATTCGCCGCCTTGCCAACGCCATCCGCGGGCTGACGCTGGATGCCGTGCAAAAGGCGAAATCGGGCCATCCGGGCCTGCCGCTAGGCATGGCGGATGTGGCCACCGTGCTGTTCAGCCAGTTCCTGAAATACGATCCGGCGCATCCCGACTGGGAAGACCGCGACCGCTTTGTGCTGTCGGCCGGTCACGGCTCGATGCTGCTTTATTCTCTTCTCTATCTGACCGGCTATCCGGGCATGACGCTGGATGACATCAAGACGTTTCGCCAGCTGGGTTCGCCGTGCGCCGGGCATCCCGAACATGGTCATGCGCCGGGCATCGAGACGACCACGGGGCCGCTGGGCCAAGGCATCGCCAACGCGGTGGGCATGGCAATCGCGGAGCGCCATCTCAACACGCGCTTCGGCGACGATCTGGTGCAGCACAAGACGTACGCGCTGTGCAGCGACGGCGACCTGATGGAAGGCATCAGCCACGAAGCCATCGGGCTTGCGGGGCATCTGAAACTTTCCAACCTTATTTTCCTCTACGACGACAATCACATCACCATCGACGGCGACAAGGCGCTTTCCGACACCAGCGACGCCAACATGCGTTTTGCGGCGATGGGCTGGCGCGTGGACAATTGCGACGGGCACGATGCGCGCGATGTGACGCGCGCCTTGAACGAAGCGCAGCATTCCGACCGGCCGGTGATGATCAACTGCCGCACGATCATCGGCTTCGGCATGCCGACGAAAGCCGGCACGCAGAAAGCGCACAGCGATGCGCCGGGCGAAGAAGAATTGGCCGGCGCGAAGAAAGCGCTCGATCTGCCGCCGGAGCCGTTCGCGCTGAATGACGGCGTGCTGGAGGCGTGGCGCAAGATCGGCAAGCAAGGCGCTTCGAAATTTGCCGAGTGGGAAACGCGCCGCAAAGCCGCCAAGCCGGATGTGGCCAAAGCCCATGCCGACGCGCACAAAGGTGCCGTGCCAGAAGCGCTTGCGCCAAAACTGGCCGAATACAAAAAGAAGGTGGCGGCGGAGAAGCCGAGCATCGCGACGCGCAAAGCTTCCGGCGCGGTGCTGGCGATCATCAATCCGCTGATGCCTTCCACCATCGGCGGATCGGCCGACCTGACGCCTTCCAACGACACCAAGACCGACGACATCGCGAATTTCGAGCCGGGAAATTACAGCGGGCGCTATATGCGCTACGGCATTCGCGAGCATGCCATGGTGGCCGCGATGAGCGGCATGGCGCTGCACGGCGGCGTTGTGCCTTACGGCGGCACCTTCCTGGTGTTCTCCGATTATTGCCGGCCCTCCATCCGCCTTGCAGCGCTGATGGGCTCGCATGCCATCTATGTCTTCACGCACGATTCCATCGGCGTGGGCGAAGATGGGCCCACACATCAGCCGGTGGAACACCTGGCCGCGTTGCGCGCCATCCCCAATCTGCATGTTTTCCGTCCGGCGGATGGCATCGAGACGGCGGAGTGCTGGGAGATCGCGCTCAACCGCAAGGAAGGCCCGTGCCTGTTTGCCTTGACGCGGCAGAATGTGGCGACGTCGCGCACTACGCACATAGATGAAAACCTTACCGCGCGCGGCGCCTATGAAATTGCGCCAGCGGAAGGCGACGCGAAAGTTACGTTCCTGGCGACGGGATCGGAAGTTGAACTGGCGATGAAAGCGCGTGAGCTGCTGAAAGCCGACGGCATCGGCGCGCGCGTGGTTTCCATGCCGTGCTGGGAATTGTTCGAGGAACAACCGGCAACATATCGTGACGCGATTCTAGGCCCGGGCACCGTTAAAGTCGGCATCGAGGCGGCGGTGCGGCAAGGCTGGGACCGCTATATCGGAGCGGACGGCGCATTCATCGGCATGCACAGTTTTGGCGCCAGCGCGCCGTACAAGGACGCCTACAAGCATTTCAACATCACGCCGGAGGCCGCGGCAGACGCTGCGCGCACCGCGCTTAAAGCAAAGCATTAAGGAGAGAAATTATGGTCACTCGCGTCGCGATCAACGGCTTTGGCCGCATCGGACGGCTGGTTCTGCGGGCGATCGTGGAATCCAAACGCACCGACGTCGTGGTGGTGAGCGTGAACGATCTGGGGCCGGTGGAAACCAACGCGCACTTGCTGCGCTACGATTCCGTGCACGGCCGCTTTCCCGGCGCGGTGACAGTGGACGGCGACTCAATGATCGTGGATGGCCACAAGATTAAAGTGACGGCGCATCGCAATCCCGCCGACCTGCCGCACAAGGAACTGAACGTCGATGTCGCGCTGGAATGTACCGGGCTTTTCACCTCGAAAGAGAAAGCCTCCGCGCACCTGACCGCCGGCGCCAAGCGTGTGCTGGTATCGGCGCCCGCCGACGGCGTGGATTTCACGGTGGTGATCGGCGTGAACGACGACAAGCTGACGAAGGATCACATCGTCGTTTCCAACGGCTCGTGCACCACCAATTGCCTGGCGCCGATGGCCAAGGTGATGAACGACACGGTGGGAATCGAAAAAGGCTTCATGACCACCATTCATTCCTACACCGGCGATCAGCCCACACAGGACACGCTGCACAAGGATCTTTATCGCGGCCGCGCCGCGGCGCTTTCCATGATCCCGACATCGACGGGTGCGGCCAAGGCCATCGGGCTGGTGCTGCCGGAACTAAAAGGCAAGCTGGACGGCGTTTCGGTGCGCGTGCCGACCGCCAACGTGTCGCTGGTGGACCTGAAATTCTTGGCGAAGAAGGCAACCAGCGTTGCCGAGATCAACGACGCGATCAAGAAGGCCGCGGCCGGACCGATGAAGCATATCCTTGCCATCGTGGACGCGCCGCTGGTGAGCCACGATTTCAATCACGATCCGCATTCCTCTTCCTTCGCGTTGGATCAGACGAAGGTGATGGACGGCAATCTGGTGAGCGTGATGAGCTGGTACGACAACGAATGGGGCTTCTCCAACCGCATGGGCGACGCTGCCGTTGCGATGGGCAAGCTGATCTAACATGGCCGCCTACCGCACGCTGGACGACATCGATGTGAAGGGAAAGCGCGTGCTGGTGCGCGCGGATCTGAACGTGCCGATGCAGGACGGCAAGGTGAGCGATGCGCTGCGCATCGAGCGGCAAGCGCCGACCATTCGCGAGCTGGCGGAGAAAGGCGCGCGCGTGATTGTGCTGTCGCACTTCGACCGGCCCAAGGGCAAGGTTGTGCCAGGCATGTCGCTGAAGCCGCTCGTGGCGCCGCTATCCAAAGCGGTGGGACGCGATGTGGCGTTCGCGGACGATTGCGTGGGCGAGGCGGCGAAAGCAGCGGTGAGCAAGCTGAAAGACGGCGATGTGCTGCTGCTGGAAAACACACGCTTTCACGCCGGTGAAGAAAAGAACGATCCCGCGTTCGCCAAGGAACTTGCGGCGCTGGGTGATCTCTATGTGAACGATGCTTTCTCGGCGGCACACCGGGCGCATGCTTCCACCGAAGGTGTTGCGCATCTGCTGCCGGCGGTGGCGGGGCGCGCCATGCAGAGCGAGTTGGAACATCTGCACAAGGCGCTGGACGATCCGCAGCGGCCGGTGATGGCGGTGATCGGCGGCGCAAAGGTTTCCACCAAGATCGCGTTGCTGGAGAACCTGTTGAAGAAAGTGGATGTGCTGGTGATCGGCGGGGCAATGGCGAACACGTTCCTCGCTGCCGAAGATGTGACGGTGGGCAAATCGCTTTACGAGCCGGAGTTCTATGGCATCGCGCGCAAGATCATGAACGATGCGATGGACACCAACACAGTCATCATCCTGCCGTCCGACGCGGTGGTGGCGAAGGAATTCAAGGCGCACGCGGCACACCGCACCGTGGGTATTCGCGACGTGGGCGCGGAGGAAATGATCCTCGATGTCGGCCCGGCCAGCGTGAAGGAAATGACCAACCGGCTGATCGGCATCAAGACCGTGGTGTGGAACGGGCCGCTGGGCGCGTTTGAAATGGCACCGTTCGATAAGGGCACCGTGGAAGCAGCCAAGGCGGTTGCGGCGCGCACCAAGGCGGGCGATCTGATTTCGGTGGCCGGCGGCGGCGACACGGTGGCAGCGCTCAATCACGCCGGCGTTGCGGATGAGTTTACCTATGTGTCCACCGCCGGTGGCGCATTTCTGGAATGGCTTGAGGGAAGAGACCTGCCGGGCGTGGAAGCGCTGAAGGCAAGCAAGGGGAACTGACAGATGAATCTCGCGGAACTGAACGCCATCGCGCGCAAGATGACGGCCAAGGGCAAAGGCCTTTTGGCGGCGGATGAATCCACCGGCACGATCAAGAAGCGCTTCGACGCCATCGGGGTGGAAAACACCGAAGACAACCGGCGCGATTACCGCGAGCTGATGTTCCGCTCCTCCGAAGCGATGAAGCATATTTCCGGCGTGATCCTGTTTGACGAAACCATCCGCCAGAAAGCGAAAGACGGCACGCCGCTGGTGAAGCTGATCGAAGACGCTGGCGCGGTGCCGGGGATCAAGGTGGATGCGGGTGCCAAGCCGCTGGCGCTGGATGCGGGCCAGACGGTGACCGAAGGGTTGGACGGGCTGCGCGAACGCTTCCAGGAATATCATAAGCTGGGCGCGCGCTTCGCCAAATGGCGCGCCACCTACGACCCGACAAAGCCTTCCTACAACAGCATCAACGCAAACGCGCAGGCGCTGGCGCGCTATGCGGCGTTGGCGCAGGAGAACGGCATCGTGCCGATCGTGGAGCCGGAAGTGCTGATGGATTACGACAACGACATCGACACGTGTGAAGCGATCACCGGGTGGGTGCTGAAAGAAACCTTCCAGCATCTTTACTACGCGCATGTGGCGCTGGAAGGGATAATCCTGAAACCGAACATGGTGATCAGCGGGAAGAAATGCGCCAAGCAGGCTGGCGTGGATGAAGTGGCCGAACGCACCGTGAAAGTGCTCAAGCAATGCGTGCCGGGTGCGGTGCCCGGTATCGCGTTCCTCTCCGGCGGGCAATCTGACGAAGAAGCAACCGCGCATCTGAATGCGATGAACGCCGCACATCCGCATCTGCCGTGGGCGCTGACTTTCTCCTACGGCCGCGCGCTGCAACATGCGCCGCAGAAGGCTTGGGGTGGAAAGACCGAGAATGTCACCGCAGCCCAAGCCGCCTTCACCCACCGCGCGAAAATGAACGGCATGGCCGCCGTCGGCGCGTGGAAGAAAGATCTTGAGAAGGCGGCGTGATTGTTGTGCTTCGAGGCTCGCTGCGCTCGCACCTCAGCATGACGGACGCCGTCATCCTGAGGCGCGAACGCCAGTGAGCCACGAAGAATGACCCGCCTCTATCTCATCACGCCACCGAAGTTTGAGCCGCGCGCGTTTGCGGAAGAGCTGAAGCGCGCGCTGGATGGCGGGGATGTCGCGTCTTTGCAGTTGCGGCTGAAAGATGTGAGCGACAACGATGTTCGCCGCGCCACCGAAATTCTGATGCCGATTGCGCAAAGCGCGGGCGTGGCTTTCATCCTGAACGACCGTCCCGATCTCGCCGCCGATCTGGGTTGCGATGGCGTGCATGTGGGGCAAGGCGATACATCTTACGCGGATGCGCGCGCGGCGGTGGGCAAGGATAAGATCGTTGGCGTGACCTGCCATGGCTCACGCGATCTGGCGTTTGAAGCCGGAGAAGCGGGCGCGGATTACGTCGCGTTCGGCGCGTTCTATCCCACGCAGACCAAAGAGGTTCAGTTTCACGCCGATATCGAACTGCTGCAATGGTGGTCGCAGGCGATGGTCGTGCCATGCGTGGCCATCGGCGGGATCACGGTGGACAACGCCAAACCGCTGATCGAGGCGGGCGCGGATTTTATCGCGGTGCTGTCAGGCGTGTGGAATTATAAGGATGGCCCGCGGGCGGCGGTGAAAGCGTTCAACGCAATGTTCTCATAACGTCATGGCCGGGCTTGACCCGGCCACCCATAGCGCTCGCGTCCGCGAGCGCAGGAGGACTCATACCGGCGCGTAGACACGCGCCGGATGGGTGGCCGCCTCAAGGGCGGCCATGACGGACTTGGGAGAGCACCGGGGATGACAAGCTGGGACTGGGTTGCTAGAACCCGCGCGCTCTTTGAACCGACCGAACCTTACTCGCGCCCCGAAAGGACGCCGCACCCGCCATGGCCAAGATCAACGGCAATGAAATCCGCCCCGGCACCATGATCGAATACGATGGCGGGCTTTGGATGGCGGTGAAAACCGTGAAGGTGAAGCCCGGCAAGGGCGGCGCTTACAACCAGGTCGAGCTCAAGAACGTTACCCAAGGCACCAAGCTGAACCAGCGTTTCCGCTCCGACGAAACGGTGGAAGAGATTTATCTGGAGAAGAAGGATTTTCAATTCCTCTTCGCCAACGGCGACATGCTGACCTTCATGGACATGGACACCTACGAACAGATCGAACTTTCCATCGAGTTCGTGGGCGAAGACCAGGCGCGCTTCCTGCAGGACGGGATGAAGACGCTGATGCAGATGTACGATGGCCGCGCCATCGGCATCGCGCTGCCGCAGAACGTGGTGCTGGAAGTGACCGAAGCCGATCCGGTGTTGCGCGGCGGCACGGCGTCGCCATCGTACAAAGGTGCCACGCTTGCCAACGGCATGAAGATTCAGGTGCCGCCGTTCATCGAAGCCGGCGAAAAGATCGTTGTCGCCACCGAAGACGGCACATACCTGCGCCGCGCGGACAAATAATGCCGTATCTTTCCCCCGCCCTGAATGTGATGACGAGTGCCGCGCGCAAAGCCGGGCGCAAGCTGATCCGCGACTTCGGCGAGATCGAGAATTTGCAAATTTCGCTCAAAGGCCCGGGCGATTTTGTGTCTGTCGCCGATCAGCGCACGGAAAGCATTCTGGTCGGCGAATTGCAGAAGGCCCGCGGCGGCTATCCCATACTCAGTGAGGAAGTGGGGCTGGTGGACGGGCCGGACAAATCGCACCGCTTCATCATCGATCCCATCGACGGCACCACAAACTTCCTGCACGGCATTCCGCACTTCGCGATCTCGATCGGGCTGGAACGCGAGGGCCAGCTTGTGTCGGCCGTGATCTACAACCCGATCACCGACGACATGTTCACCGCCGAGAAAAGCCACGGCGCCTACCTGAACGACAAACGGTTGCGCGTGGCCGTGCGCAAGAGCCTTTCTACCGCAGTGGTGGCGACCGGCACGCCGAACATCGGCCATGACGAGGCCAAGCACAAAAAATCGCTGGCCGAAGTTTCCGCCGTGATGAAGACAACCACGGGCTTGCGCCGTTTCGGTGCCGCGTCGCTGGATCTGGCATGGGTTGCGGCGGGGCGTTTCGACGGCTTCTGGGAGCGCGGACTTAGCCCTTGGGACGTAGCGGCAGGCATTTTGCTGGTGCGTGAGGCCGGTGGCGTGGTGACCGACATGGACGGCGGCAGCCGCATGCTGGAGAACGGCCATATTCTTGCCGCCAATGAAGCGCTGCATCCGCAGCTTCTTAAGCTTTTGAAAGAAGCGGGCAAAGCAGGTTGAGACGCATGGCGGCGGTGATTAATCTTCCGCGCTCACAAGGGCTATCCAGCGAACGATGATCACGCGCACCTCCACCGCATTTGCCATTCTGGTTGTGGCCGCCACACCGGCTGCGGCGCAGATCGCGATGTATCCCGGACAAGAGGTTCAGGTGAATTCGGGTGCAGCCTCGCAAACGCTGCTTTATCCCGGCGGAAAATATGGCCGCAATGTTCCGGGCCTTCTGGCACCGGGGCAGAACGATGCCGGCGTTATCCATCTGCACATGCCGGTGCATCATCGCGCGCGCGTGGCCGCGCAGCCGAAAGCACCGGTCGCATCTGCTGTAGCGGCGGAAGATGCCGCGCAGGCCATTCAAGGCGAGGTACCGCAGGACCAGGGTGTTGCCGATGCGGCACCCGCGAAACCTGCGCCAAAAAAACCGGCCCCGGTGCAGACCGCTACGGCCGAACCGGCCCCCGACGCGCAGACGGTAGGCAACGGCGATTCCATTCCCTTTTCGCTGGACGGATCGGCGCCGCCGGCAGCGGCCAGACCCGCGGCGAAGAAGCCGGCTGCACCCGCAGCCACGCTTGCCAGTGCAACGCCAGCGCCGCGCACAACCACGCCAGCGCCATCGCGCGTGGTGGCGGCACCGAACGACGCCGAACATGCGGGGCTTACGCGCCGCAGCCAGATTGTGTTCCCCACGGGATCGACGGACCCCGCGCCGTCGGAAATGGATGGCATCAAGGGGCTTGCCGCCGCGCTGAATTCCGCACTGACGGCTGGCGCACAACGGGTGCAGCTTGAGGCTTACGGTGGCCCGCACGGCGACAAGTCTTCGGACTCGCGCAGGCTTTCGCTGAAGCGCGCGCTTTCCATTCGCCAGACGCTGATCGACGACGGCGTTCCGGCCGAGAAGATCGACGTGCGCGCCATGGGCGGCGTGGATGATCGCGGACCAGCCGACCGCGTGGATGTTTATCTGCGAGCCGGTTAGCCGAGCGCGGGGTTATCTGCCTTGGTCAAATCGGCATTCTTCGCTTCGCGGCCCATCAGCGTGATCACGGCAATAACAAGCGCCGCAGCAATCGCCACGCTAGCCAGCGCCCACGAATAATTGCCACCCTGCTTGGCCGCGATGGACGATTGCAGCACCGCGTTGGATGAGGCGATGAAATTGCCAAGCTGATAGACGGTGCCGGGAAAGGTGCCGCGCGCATCATGCGGCGACAGTTCGTTCAGGTGTGCAGGCACCACGCCCCATGCGCCTTGCACAAAGAACTGCATCAGGAAAGCACCGATGGCGAGCATCACCGCCGTTTCGGAGAAGGCCCACAGATAGGCCACCGGGATCGCCAGCAGCGACGCCACGATGATCGTGCGCTTGCGGCCGAAGGATTGGCTGAAGATGCCGAACGTCCAGCCACCAAGGATGGCGCCGATGTTATAGACGATGGCGATGAGGCTGACGGTGTGCGTGTCGAATTTGTGCTGTACCTGCAGGAAGGTGGGATAGAGATCCTGCGTGCCGTGACTGAAGAAGTTGAAGGCGGTCATCAATAGAATGGCGTAGATCGCACGCTGCCAGTGGCGCGCCAGCACGTTGAACACGGTTCCGGTTTTGCCATGCTCCGGCGTCCAGCCCGGCGATTCCGGCACCGTGCGGCGAATATAGAGAATGAGCAGCGCCGGAATCAGCCCGACCATGAACAGCCCGCGCCAGCCGATGTGCGAATACAGAAGGCCGTAAACGACCGAGGCCAGAAGGTAGCCGGACGGATAACCCGATTGCAGCAGACCAGAAACGAAGCCGCGCGCTTCGGGCTTGACGGTTTCCATTGTGAGCGAGGCGCCGATGCCCCATTCGCCGCCCATGGCAATGCCGAACAGAGAACGGATGATGAGGAACACGATCAGGTTGGGCGAGAAGGCGGTGGCAAAACCCAGCACGGAATAGAGCGCCACATCGGCCATCAGCACGGGGCGGCGGCCGAAACGATCCGCCAGGCGGCCGAAGATGAAAGCACCAATGGCCCGGAAGGCGAGCGTGAGCGTGATCGCCCAGGCGACGGTTTCCTTTTCCACGCCGAATTCGTGAGCGACATCCTTCATCACGAAGACGAGCAGGAAGAAATCGAACGCATCCAGCGTCCAGCCGAGATAGCTGGCGGCGACGACGTGTTTCTGTGCGCTGGTCCAGCCTTTGAAGGCGTCTAACGTCATGCGGTCCCCCTGCTGCGTGGCGGCATCATGCACAAGATTCGCGGGTGCGCGAACCTAGGCAGCGAGTTTGGCTTGCGTCTTGGCGGCTATTTCCTCGCGCGTGACGCCGGGCGCCATCTCCATAACCTTGAGGCCGCCGTCCACAACGTCGAACACGCCAAGATTGGTGATGATGCGGTTGACGCAGGCCTTGCCAGTGAGCGGCAGCGTGCATGTGTGCAGCAGCTTCGGGTTCCCCCCCTTGTCGGTATGATCCATGATGACGACCACGCGCTTGACGCCCGCGACCAGATCCATCGCGCCGCCCATGCCCTTCACAAGTTTGCCCGGTACCATCCAGTTGGCGAGATCGCCCTTCTCGCTCACTTCCATCGCGCCCAGGATGGCGAGATTGATATGGCCGCCGCGGATCATGCCGAAGCTGTCGGCGCTGGAGAAATAGGATGTGTGCGGCAAGCTGGTGACCGTCTGCTTGCCGGCATTGATGAGATCGGCATCCACTTCGTGCGCGCGCGGGAACGGCCCCATGCCCAGCATGCCGTTTTCGGATTGCAGCGTAACGTGCATGCCATCGGGAATATAGTTGGACACCAGAGTGGGAATGCCGATACCGAGATTGACGTAATAGCCGTCGCGCAATTCCTGCGCGGCGCGCTTGGCCATGTCGTCTCTGGTCCACGGCATCGTTCAGCCCTCTGTGATGGTGCGCTTTTCGATGCGCTTTTCGTGTTGGCCCTTGACGATGCGCTGGACGAAAATTCCCGGCGTGTGAATCTGGTCGGGATGGAGCGTGCCGTTCGGCACGATCTCTTCGACTTCCACGATCGCAACCTTGCCGGCTGTCGCCATCATCGGATTGAAATTGCGCGCCGTCATGCGATAGATGAGATTGCCTTCGTGATCGCTCTTCCAGGCTTTCACGATGGAGAGATCGGCAACCAGGCCGCGCTCCATAATGTAAGTCTCGCCGTCGAAGACTTTCTCTTCCTTGCCGTCCGCGATCACCGTGCCCACGCCGGTCTTGGTGTAGAAGCCGGGAATGCCGGCGCCGCCGGCACGGATGCGTTCGGCCAGCGTGCCTTGTGGATTGAATTCCAGTTCCAGCTCGCCGCTCAGATATTGCTTCTCGAACGTCGCGTTCTCGCCGACATAGGAGCTGATCATTTTGCGAATCTGTCGCGTTTGCAGAAGCAGGCCGAGGCCGAAATCATCCACGCCTGCGTTGTTGGAAATCACCGTGAGGTTCTTCACGCCGGAATCGCGCAAGGCTTCAATCAGGTTTTCCGGGATTCCGCATAGGCCGAAGCCGCCGGACATGATCGTCATGCCGTCGAAGAGAAGGCCGTCCAACGCAGCGGCAGCATCGGGATAGATTTTTTTCATGGCTGAGGACCGCGTTTTGCGTGGTTCCGGGGGCGTTTTTCATATAGTAACCGAGGCTTAGGGCCATTGGACAAGGGGCGCAAGATGAATGCAATTCGGGGCGTCGCGGCCGGGCTTCTGCTCGGCGCGGGCATCTGCGGCTCGGCTTCGGCCCAGATGCTGCCGGCTGCGAACCTGCCAACATTGTCCATCGATGCGACGCCGGCCAAGCATCATCATAGTGACGGCGTGGAAACGGCGGGACAGGTTGTTGCCATCGCGCTGCCGGTGATCGCGGGCGGCATCTCCGTTTACAAAGACGACTGGAATGGCGTTGGCCAGTTGGCACTGGTGACCGCCGCTTCGGTGGGAACAACCTATCTGCTCAACCACACGGTTCACGAAGAACGGCCGGATCATTCCGACGACCATTCCTTTACATCCAACACCGCCGCGCTGGCCTTCGCGCCCGCGAGTTATTTGTGGAGCCGCTATGGTTGGCAATATGGCGCGCCAGCCTATGTGGCGGCGGCGTTCGTGGGCTACTCGCGCGTCGACGCCAAGCAGCATCACTGGTGGGATGTGGCGGGAAGTGCGGCCATCGCGGCGGGCTACGATCTTCTGATCACCAGCCGCTATCACGTCTGGCGCGGAAATTTGCAGACCGGTGTTTCGGTCACGCCGGATGGTGCCTACGTCGCGGCGAAGTATCAGTTCTAGGTTTGCGCGCGCGGCGCGATGTGGGCGCGCGCCCGGAACTCATCGGTGGAATTGGTTCGCGGATACGGTGCTTGCGGCACTGGCACGCCGAGAAATTCGCAAAGCGGCGCCCAGCCTTGCGGCGCATCGTAAACCAGCAGGCGCTCGCGCGGGATGACGCGCTTCACCTCTTCGTTGTGCCGCCGGTAAACATCCAGCACATGGGTTTTCTCCAGATTGTTGGCGAAGGTCTGCTCGCCAATGAGGTATTTGCCCATTTTGGCCTGCGCGCGGCGTTCGGGCGGAAGTTCCACGTTGTCCGGATTGCGCATGATGCTTTCGAAGATCGTTTGCGAAATGCTGGCATACCATTTTTCCGGATCGCGTTCGGTGAGGATCACCTTGGCGTCCGGAAAGGCGGCGGCGAGTTCGCGATAGAAGTGCGATGCGGGCCAATCCACCGCTGCTTCGTAATCTGAAAGAAATTCGTGCCAATCGGCGGGCGCGCCGCGCGCGATGGCTTCCCAGCGTTCCGCGTGGCCGGGGTGCGAGAACACTTCCATCATGTGATAGCAGGGGACAAAGCCAAGCTGCTCCAACGCCAGCTTGAGCGACATTGTTCCGGTGCGCCCGAAGCCGGCGCCGATAACCTTCAATGCCATGTGAACCCCCTGTGCCGCCGCGACTTTGGTCTGCACGGCTTTGCGCCGCAAGCCTTAGCGCGCCTGTTTTTCGCGCCAGGCCGCACGGGCCTGATGCAGAGTCATTTTGTTGGCGCCGCCGCGCAGATCGGGATCGGCCGATTGCGCCGGATCGTCTTCCCAGCCGCAGACGGAACAGATTTCATATGAGCCATGTTCGTGCAATGTGTGCGACCCGCAGCAATGACAGGCCAACAGATGTTTGCTGCTCATTGCCGGTTCCAATAGTTCATGCCGTTGTCGGGCCGGAAGAATGTTCGCGGCACGCCGTTGCGGGCGGACACCGCGAAGGTATTGCTCTGCGGATTGTAGAATAGCGTGTCGCCGTTGGAGCGGTGCTTGGTTAGCGTGCCCGGCGGTGGATTGCGCACGAAAGCCAGCGCACCGGACTCATATTCGGTGGCATTGTGGAATTCGGGAAATTCGTTTCCGTGCTTTTGCCAGTGATGTTCGGCATTCTGTTCGGCGCCCACGCCACCGGACGACCAGACAGCACCTTGCGACTGGCTGGCCGGCGTATCGGCAGGGACGAAGTCGTTTAACAGGCCTGACCGCGCCGCAATCGACAGCGCGATGAAAACGGCGGCCAACCAAATAAGCTTTTTCATGCGCTCCCTAAACGACAGCGACCTCATTCAGTCTATCCACCTTGCGCAGCGGCGGGAACAGCGCCATCCAGATGGCAACGATGGCAAGCGTGCCGATGCCGCCGATCACCACGGCGGGGACCGCGCCAAACCACGATGCGGTGATGCCGGATTCGAACTCGCCAAGTTCGTTCGACGCGCCAATGAACAGCATATTGACCGAACTGACGCGGCCACGCATGGCGTCAGGCGTGGCCAACTGGATGAGGGAGGAGCGGATGAAGACGCTCACCATATCCGATGCGCCAAGAATGAAGAGCGCGGCAAGCGAGAGATAGAAGTTCACCGACAATCCGAAGACGATGGTCGCGAGTCCGAAAATCGCCACGCAGGCAAACATCGAAATGCCGGCATGACGTTCCAGCGGCTTGCGCGCAAATGTGAGCGAGACAAGTGCCGCGCCGATGGCCGGCGCGCTGCGCAGGAAGCCCAGGCCAATGGGACCGGTGTGCAGAATATCGCGCGCGTAAACCGGCAATAGCGCCACAGCGCCGCCCAGCAGCACGGCGAAAAGATCCAGAGAGATTGCGCCCAGCACCACCGGCCGCTTGCGCACGAAAGCGATGCCTTCGGCCACGCGCTCCAGCCGCGTTGCTTCGCTCACGCTATGTTCGCGCTTGCGGCCGCCCAGCACCGTCATGATCGTGGCGGCTGCGAGATAGCCCACGACGCAAACCGAATAGGTCGATACCGGACCCAGTGCGTAGAGAAAGCCGCCCAGCGCCGGTCCCGCGATCACCGCCGTGGTGAAGGCCGATGAACTGGCGGCGATGGCGCGCGGCAGCTTTTCCGGCGGCACAAGGAATGCGATCAGTGATGAACCGGCAGGTCCGGAAAATCCCCGCGCCGCGCCGAACAGAACTAGCACCGCATAGAACGGCACTTCCGCTGTGACGTGCGACAAGGTCAGCGCCAGAAACAGCGCCGAACAAATGCCCTGCACCGCGAGGCTGGCGCCGAAGACTTTTCGCTGATCGAAGCGGTCGGAAATGTCGCCCGCCGGAAGCGTGAGCAGAAACATCGGACCGAACTGGCAAAGCCCGACAAGGCCCAATGCAAAGGTGCTGTGCGTGATGGAATAGATCTGCCAGCCGATGGCGACCGATTGCACCTGCATCGCAATGGTCGAAAGAAAGCGGCCCGAAATGAAAGAGGCAAAATCGCGGTTGCGGTAAATGGTATCCGGTGCGGCGCTCACGGGTTGCGCTTGTTCCATTCGGCGCGCGTGATGCCCCAAAGGTCCACGGGATTGTCCTTGCCTGCGATCCGCAGATTGAAGCGCTCGCCTTTGGTTTCGCCCAACCGCATGGCAACGGCCTGCGATGGCGTGTTATCGGAATCGATGCAGGAGATGAGGCGGTCCACTGGTTGCGTAAGAAAGCCGTAGCGCATCGCCGCGGCTGCGGCTTCTGTCGCGTAACCTTTGCCCCAATAGGGCTTGCCCAGCGTCCAGCCGACTTCCAATCCCGGCCAGCCTTCCGGATTTATGAGGCCGACGCGGCCCATCATGGCGCCGTCGGATTTGCGCTCCACCGCCCATTTGCCGTAACCGCGCAATGTCCAGTGACCGATCAGCGAACCCAGCGCGCGAAACGCATCGTTGCGCTCCTGCACGCCGCCCAGAAACGTCATCACTTCGGGGTCGCCGTGAATGGCGGCGAAGGGTTCGAAATCTTCCGGCCGCCAGCCGCGCAGAATGAGACGTTCGGTTTCAAGGCGGGGAATCATGGCGCGCATCCAAAAGTGGAGGCGCAGATGAACAGGCGTTCAGCCCGATTGTCCAGATGCCGGATTGCCGCCGATTTCCACAAAATGATTGCGACAAAACAAGACAATAAGTTCGGATTCCGCCGCAGTTGCGCCACGCGCGCGAACGATTTGATGGCGATGTTACATGTGCGGGCGAGGTGATAAGCCGAAGCCCAGAAAACGAAGCCTCCGCGGGTTATGCCCCTCCCCCGCGGAGGCTTTGGCTTTTCAGGACAGTTTGGGATCGAGCTTCTTGCAGGCTTCGATCAATCCCTTCACGGAATCCGCCGACTTCATCAGCGCGGCTTTTTCCTCGGCGGTGAGATCGAGTTCGACGATCTTCTCCACGCCCTTCTCGCCGATCACCGCCAGCGTACCGACATAGAGATCCTTGATGCCGTATGGGCCGTTCACATACGCGGCCACCGGCAGCACGCGCTTCTTGTCACGCAGATAGGATTGCGCCATTTCGATCGCAGAGGTGGCCGGCGCGTAGTAGGCCGAGCCGGTTTTCAGAAGGCCGACGATTTCGGCGCCACCGTCGCGCGTGCGCTGCACGATCTTGTCCAGGTTCTCCTGGCTGATCCATTTCATCTTCACCAGTTCGGGAAGCGGAATGCCCGCCACGGTGGAGAAGCGCGGCATCGGCACCATGGTGTCGCCATGGCCGCCCAGCACGAATGCGGACACATCCTCGACGCTGACGTTGAGCGCTTCGGCCAGGAAGTGACGGAAGCGCGCGCTATCCAGCACGCCGGCCATGCCGATCACCTTGTTGTGCGGCAGGCCAGAGAATTGGCGCAGCGCCCACACCATCGCGTCCAGCGGATTGGTGATGCAGATCACGAACGCATCGGGCGCGTGCTGCTTGATGCCATCGCCGACCGCCGCCATCACTTTCAAATTGATGCCGATCAGATCGTCGCGGCTCATGCCCGGCTTGCGCGGCACGCCGGCAGTGACGATTACCACATCGGCGCCGGCGATATCGGCATACGAATTGGTGCCCTTGATGCGCGCATCGAAACCTTCGACCGGGCCGGCCTGCGAAAGATCAAGCGCCTTGCCCTGCGGCAAGCCTTCCATGATGTCGAACAGCACAACGTCGCCAAGCTCTTTCAGGGCGATGAGATGGGCCAGCGTGCCGCCGATCTGGCCGCCGCCGATGAGCGCGATTTTCTTGCGAGACATGGGAATCCTTCAGGGCTTTGAGGGCGGCTGCGTGGTAGCGCGGAGGCACCACCCGGGCAAGCGGGCCAATCGCCTCGCCCCCTATCGCGGGGGCCGCGCGCGGCGTTAGGATTCGCCGCGTTTTCCCGGAGATTCATCCATGAGCAGCCCCGCCATAACGCCCAACATGCGCGAATTCACGGCAAGCGACGCCCTGGCCCAGAACTGGTGGGCCATTGCCATCCGCGGGCTAGCGGCGGTGATCTTCGGGATCGCAGCCATCTTCTGGCCGGCGGCGGCCATGCTCACCTTTGTCTTCCTGTTCGCGGCTTACCTTCTGATCGACGGCGTGTTTTCCATTGTGGCGGCGGTGCGCGCGATTGCAGGGCACCAGCGCTGGGCATGGCTTTTGATCGAAGGGCTGCTCGATTTTATCATGGCAGGCGTGGCGCTGTTCTTTCCTGCCAGCGCAATTTTTGCGTTTGTGCTGATCACCGCGTCGTGGGCGCTGATCACGGGCGCTTTGATGCTGATGTCCGGGTTTAAACTCGATGCCAGCCATGGGCGCTGGTGGATGCTTTTGGGCGGCGTAATCTCCGTTCTCTGGGCCATCGCGCTCGTCATCGCGCCCATGATCGGCGCGCTGGTGCTGACATGGTGGATCGCGGGCTATGCCATTGCCTTCGGCATTACCCTGATCGTTCTGTCATTGCGTTTGCGCGCACAAAGCGGGCCGCGTTCCAGCGGCCTCGCTGTTCACTGAACGACGATCTGGCCTTTCATGCCGAACGTCTCGTGCAGGAAGTGCGTGCAGGTGAGCGGATATGTACCGGGCTTGATGGGCGTGACGGTGATATCCACGCTTTGGCCTTCGTCTACTTCCACGGCCCCGTCTTTCACTTTCGCCTGATCTTGCGACGCTGTGGTTGCTGCGCCAAAAAACGCGGGCGCGCTGAAGTTGTGGCCCTTCGAGGCATCGTTCGTCAGGTGCAGGCGGTAAGCCGTTCCCGTCTTTAGCGTGAGCGTGTCGGGCTTAAAGGCGTAACTGGTGAGCGAGATGTTCATTTGCTGCACGGTTTGGGCTTGTGCGGCGCCGATACCAAACAAAGCGATGGCGGCGGCGGCGAAAAGACTTGCGGTGGTTTTCATTGAGGAGCCTCCAGGCGTTGACTGTGCCTATTGCCCGACACGGTGACGGAGAGCGCCGCACGCCGCAACCATTAAATATTCGGCAAAAAGAAAGCCGGGCGGTTTCCCGCCCGGCTTCTTCCTGCAACGCAGAAGAAACGATTTAGATCGCTTCCTTCAATTCCTTCGCGGCGCGGAAGGCGACCTTCTTGCTCGCCTTGATCTTGATCGCTTCGCCGGTGGCCGGGTTGCGGCCCATACGGGCGGCGCGCTTGCGCACGACGAGAATGCCAAGACCGTTGAGGCGGATACGCGCGCCCTTCTTCAGGTGCTTGGTGATGAGCGCGATCACGTCTTCGAGCATTTCATGTGCGGCCTTGTTCGACATGTCGTGCTTCTCGGCCAGCTGAACGCCGAGCTGACGCGTGGACACGGTTTCGACTTTTGCTTTGGCAGCTTTCGGTGCAGTGCTGGCGATAGCCATTGGATGTCTCCTCAAACGAATCAAAAGATGACTGAATTTACTGCATTTCCCGCACGCCGCGCAGAGCTGCTTGTGGAAAAGTGACGATTTTTCGGGCCTAACTTGACCGCGGCGTCATTGCGGCTTCGGCAAGGTCGCCAGCCATGGCAGCAAACTCTCGGGCCAGAGCGTCGGCCTGGACGCGAATTTCGGGAATGGCAACGACCTCCCAAAAGCGGCCAATCGTCAATGGACCCATGGCAAAAAGGCCTTTGTGAAGGTCGCCATCGCGCCCAACGAGACGCGCGTCACCACTGACATCTAGGCCAAGCCCAAGCGTTCCGGGCCGTGCCAGTCCGCTGGCGACAAGGCCTGATATCAAGGGGTTGGTAGAACGGGCCGGATTGGGATTGGGCTCGGTGCAACTGACAAGCCAACGGACATCGAATGACCGCGAATGACCGGCATGGCTTGTGGAAACGCGCAAGCCCCCACCGCGCAATGGCGTCAACTGGCGAAGCCTGCCTTTGACAAGCTCCAGCTGGCCTCTAGCGATAGCCGCATTCATACGCCCCGCGGTGACCGGCGGAATGCGGTGACGGCGGGTGTTCCAGTAGGTCTTGGCGTGACGCAGGAAGCGGCGTTTTTCCGCATCCGGCCAATTTTGCCAGATCTGCTGGTTGAACGGCCGCAGCGCATCGAAAATGGCTTGCCAGTGCGGCCCTGCCGCACGCGCCTTGGCAAGAACACGCTTCAGCAATTCGCGCGGACCCGGAAATGGCGGTTCGATCCATGCAGGCGCGGGTATCATCACATCGTGCGTGGCGGGGAGCAGGGCGTGACGGGAGACCGCAATGATCTTTCCTTTATGCCCGCCGACGACGAGATCGGCCACGATGTCGACGGCTGTGAGCCCGGTACCCAGCAACAACACGTCGTCGTCCGGCGCGATCTGCGCCTTGGCTTCGACATCCCATGGATCGTTTATGATGGAAGGGCGAACCGCGTCCGCGCCCGGCGTCACGATTGGTGCTGGCGCTTCGTTGCCAGTGGCGATCACTATTGCGTCGCCTGCAACATCTTCGCCATCGGCAAGCGTGGCGTGCCACTGCGATGCACTGCCTTCCACCGACACCACCTCGGCATGACGTTCGGTTATGTGCAGGAGCGGTGAATTTGAAGCTTCGCGTAAAAGGTTCTTCAGATAGGCGCCATAAACAGAACGAGGCGCAAAGGCATCGGCTTGCCACGCGGCGCCTTCCGGCGCGCCGCGATTGAGCCAGTTGAGGAAGTTGCCGCTGTCTTCCTTGTCGGCCGAAATATTCGCTGTGCAGACATTAAGAAAATGCACATCGGATCGCGTGGAATAGGCACGGCCGAGACCGGCGTCGGGGCGGCGTTCGACGATCGTGACATCGATCGGCGCCGTTGCATGCTTTGCGAGCGCGTGGACCAGAAGAACTGCGCTGGCGCCGCCGCCGCAGATAACAAGACGAAAAGGTTTTGGAGAATTCATAGGCTGGGCTTAACCGCTGATGTAAAGGACGTCTAGTCCGCAACAAGCCGCGTGAAGATCATCGCGCCATGCGGATCGCTGCCATAGGCGGGCTTGAGGCCGGAGGGCACGAAATCGAACGCATAAAGCGCGCCGATGCCGAATTTCAGATGGTCTGCCACGCGGAAATCGCGAATCGCACCCAGCGATAAGGCCTGCACCTCTTTGATCGCGCCACCGGGAACAAGTTCGTTGTTCTGTTCCCATTCGGCGCGGGCGAACAGCGTCCACAGATCGGCGGGCTTGTACTCGGTTTCAAGCAGCGCGCCGTTCAGGCTGGCGCCGCTGCTTTCTTTTTTCAGCCCCCAGGCCAGCGTGGCGGCGACGGAAGAATCCTCGCCGAGCGGCTTCACATAGGTGGCGCTGGCGGTGAAGCGGTTTTCGTCGATGTTTGGTTCAAGTTGCTCGGGGCTCTTGAGATAGCCCCAGGAAGTCTCCAACGACCAGTTCTCGTCTGGATTCCAGGTTATGCGGGCGGATGTAGAATCGAGTTTGGGAGAATCGAAACCGTAGCGATATTGATCCGGCTCACGGCCGGTGAATTGCGAAACTTCCAGCTTCCAATCGTTCTGCACGAAGCCCGCCGTAACCACGCCGAAGGTGATGTGTGTGGAATCCAGCCAATGATGCGTGATGGGTGCGTCGGGAATATCCATGCCGCTGGCGCGGTGCATGAACGCGGTGGGGCCAAGTGCGGGTTCGCCCGGATAACCGGCATAGAGAAAGACGCTGCTGCCGTTCGCGAGTTGGTGCGCGTAGGTGCCGGACAATTCCATGAAGAGATCGTGCGGGTGCTGGCGGTCGATCAGCGGCGTGACACCGTTGGCGGTTTCGCCGCTGGCGAGCAACAGCGGATAACCGCTCTTTCCCATGAAGGGATCGGGGCTGAGCATGACGCGAAAACTCAGCGTGTCGCCGTTATCGAGATCGCGGCGCGCCATGCCCATCAGCATGCCTTCCAGGAATGTTTTGTCATCGCCGCGCGGGACGCTTTGCGTATCGTAGATGCCGGTCAGCATCATGTGGCCCATCAGCATCCAGCCATCGGCCATGGCGTGAATGCCGTTGTGCTGTGCGGCATCCGGCTGCCAGCTTGTGCCCGATGCATCGCGCGTCATCGGGTAAGAACCCAAGAGCCCGGTATCGGACATGCCGGACATGTTCATTCCGCTCATGTCCGTCTGCGCGAATGCAAAAGAAAAAGGCGCCGCGATGCAAAGGGCAATCGCGGCGCCTGAAACTGTTTTCAACATCCGGCGGGAAATTCTTCCGGCGTTATGCTTTCGCGGCTGCGGCTTCGGCGGCGCGATCTTCGGCGCTCGTCTGGCGTTCGGCGATACGCGCGCTCTTACCGCGGCGGCCGCGCAGATAATAAAGCTTGGCGCGGCGCACCTTGCCCTTGCGCACGACGGAAACGGAATCGACCAGCGGGCTGTAGATCGGGAACACGCGTTCCACGCCTTCGCCGTAAGAAATCTTGCGCACGGTGAAAGCCTCGTTCAGGCCGGCACCCTGGCGCGCGATGCACACGCCTTCAAATGCCTGCACGCGTTCGCGCGTCTTCATCTGCTTGGCTTTTTCGTCGTAGTTCTGCTCGACGACCTTGACGTTGACCTTCAGCGTATCGCCGGGACGGAAATCGGGAAGCGCCTTCGTGCGAAGGGTCTTCATCTGCTCGGCTTCGAGCGTCTGCAACAAGTTCATTTTTCTAACTCCGGGCCGGCAGAAATGCGGACAATTGCTGGAAGGCGGGCCGTATAGCCTATGGCTTGTTCTTATCCAAGTGGGCCCAAAGGTCGGGTCGCCGCAGCCGGGTGAGGCTTTCAGCCTCCGCCCGCCGCCACTTGGCGATTTCCTTGTGATTTCCGTTATTTAGCACATCCGGGATGGACCGATCCTCGAATATTTGGGGGCGGGTGAATTGGGGGTATTCCAGCAGGCCTTCCGAGAAGCTTTCCTCGGCGGGAGAGGCGGCATCGCCTAGAACACCGGGGATCAGGCGCACGGCGGCCTCGATTAGCGCCATGGCGGCGATCTCGCCCCCCGCCAGCACGAAATCGCCGAGGCTGATTTCTTCCAGATCGCGCGCCTCGATGGCCCGCTGGTCCAGTCCTTCGAACCGACCGCACAACAGCAGCGCGCCCGGACCGTTCGACAATTCGCGCACGCGCGATTGCGTGAGGGGGCGCCCGCGCGGCGAAAGATAAATCGCGGGCACGTTGGCGTTGGTTGCGCGCGCGGCATCGATGGCGGCACAGGCCACATCGGCACGCATCACCATGCCGGGACCGCCGCCTGATGGCGTATCGTCCACGGTGCGATGCTTGCCCAAGCCGTGATCGCGGATATCGCGCACGTCGAGCGACCACAAATCGTTGGCGAGCGCCTTGCCGAGCAGCGAGATACCGAGCGATCCCGGAAACATTTCCGGAAACAGCGTAAGCACCGTGGCGCGCCAGGTCATTTCAATTCTTTCTTGAACCCAGCGTGACTCTGTTCGAAGCCGAGGCGGCGATAGAACAGATGCGCGCGGGCGCGGCGCTTGTCGGATGTGAGCTGCACCAGGCTTGCGCCGGCATCGCGCGCTTCGGAAATGGCGCGCTTCATCAAGGCGCTGCCGATACCGGCGCCCCGTGCATCGGAGGCCACGCGCACCGCTTCAATGATGGCGCGCTTGCTGCCTTTGCGCGAAAGGCCCGGAATGAAAACAAGATGCAGCGAGCCGACGATTTCGCCGTTCAGTTCGGCCAGCAGCATGCGGTTGCCGGGCACGGCCTGCATTTGCGCAAACGCGTTGGTGTATTCAGACGCCAGCGTGGGGCCGCCCTGCTCGCGCTGCTCGGCGAATTCATCGTCGGCCAGAAGTGCGACGATGGCAGGCAGATCGGCTTCGCTTGCGAAACGGAATGTGATGTCGCTCATTCCACGAATCCTTTGCCGCTTGCGTCTATTTCCTCTGGCTCGTGCACCAGAATATAGCCTTGCGCGATATGGATTTCCGGCACGATCTCGCGCGTGAAGGGAATAAGAAGGCTGTCGCCATCGGGCCGGCGGATTTCGACCACATCTCCGGCGCCATAATTATGAACGGCGGAGACTTCGCCCAGCACGCGGCCTTCGCCATCTTCCACGCGCAGGCCCACCAGATCGGCGTGGTAGAATTCTTCTTCGTCCGCGTCAGGAAGTGCGGCGCGCGAAACGAAGAGTTCGGTGCCTTTCAAGGCTTCAGCAGCACTACGATCGCCAACGCCTTCCAATGCCGCAACCGCTTCATCGCCCTTGCCTGCACGCGCGTTCAGCACGACGAAACCGCGGCCGTCCTTGGCATGCAGCGCGCCATAGGCACCGAGCTTGCCGGGCGACTGGGTGAAGGTTTTCACCCTCACCTCGCCTTTCAAACCGGAAGCGCCGATGACGACGCCCATGAGCACATCGCGCGGCAATGGCTTTACGCCGCGGGAGCTTCCGCAGGCGCTTCGGCGGCGGGCGCTTCAGCGGCGGGGGCGGCTGCATCCGCAGCGGCCTTTGCGTTGGCGGCAGCGCGTTCCTGCGCCTTCTTCTTCGGCTTGGCCTTCTCGGGATTGTTGTGCTTCTGCGCTTCCAGCACGCCCGCGGCGGCGAGGAAACGGTGCACACGATCGGACGGAACCGCGCCCTTCTTCATCCATTCCTTGGCCTTGTCGGTATCCAGCTTCAGCCGATCGGCATGATCCTTGGGCAGCAGCGGATTGTGAAAGCCGATCTTCTCGATGAAGCGACCGTCGCGCGGCGAATGCGAATCCGCCACCACGATGGAATAATGCGGGCGCTTCTTGGTGCCGCCGCGCGACATTCTGATTTTCAAAGACATTGTCGTTTCCCTTGTTTGAACCTTGAACCTGTTACTTCCGTCCCGGCAGAACGCCAGGTGGCAATGCGCCCATGCCGCCGCCCATGAGCGCGCTTAAGCCGCCCATCGCGCCACGGCCGCCCTTGCCCATCTTCTTCATCACATCGGCCATCTGCCGGTGCATTTTCAAAAGCTTGTTGACGTCGGAGACATCGACGCCCGCACCAGACGCGATGCGCTTGCGGCGCGAACCGTTGATGACATCGGGCTTAACGCGCTCGTGTTTTGTCATGGACAGGATGATTGCTTCCTGCCGCGTGAGGATCTTGTCGTCGAGGCCCGCCGCGTTGAGCTGGTCTTTCACCTTGCCGACGCCGGGCAGCATGGACAGCAGACCCTGCATGCCGCCCATCTTCTTCATCTGACGAAGCTGTTCGGCGAGATCGTCCATATCGAACTCGCCCTTCTTCATCTTGCGGGCGATCTTCTCGGCTTTTTCCTTGTCGAAACTCTCGGCCGCCTTTTCGACCAGCGACACGACATCGCCCATGTCGAGGATGCGCCCGGCAACACGCTCAGGATGAAAAGCTTCCAGCGCATCGAGCTTTTCGCCAACGCCCAGGAACTTGATCGGCGCGCCGGTGACCGCGCGCATGGAAAGGGCCGCGCCACCCCGCGCATCGCCATCGGCGCGGGTGAGAATGATGCCGGACAGCGCCACGCGCTCGTTGAAACTCTTGGCTATGTTCACCGCGTCCTGACCGGTGAGGCTGTCGGCGACGAGAATGGTTTCATGCGGCTTCACCGCATCGCGCACGGCGGCGACTTCGCTCATCAACTGTTCATCGATGTGCTGGCGGCCGGCGGTGTCCAAAATCAGCGCGTCGTAACCGCCCACCTTGGAGGCGGCCATCGCGCGCTTTGCGATATCCAGCGGCGTCTGGCCGGCAACGATGGGAAGCGTGGCGACACCGGCCTGCTCGCCCAGAACCTTCAACTGTTCCATGGCGGCGGGACGATTGACGTCGAGCGATGCTATCAGCACGCGTTTCTTTTCGCGGGTCTGGAGATAAAGGCCGAGCTTGGCGGAGGTGGTGGTTTTGCCCGAGCCTTGCAGACCGACCATCAGGATCGGCGCGGGCGGCGAACCCAGATCAAGCCCCGCGCTTTGCGAACCCAGCATTTCGATGAGTTGGTCGTGCACGATCTTGACGACCTGCTGGCCGGGCGTGACCGAGCGAATGACGTTTTCGCCGATGGCGCGCGGGCGCACCTTCTCGATGAAATCTTTTACGACCGGCAGCGAGACATCGGCTTCGAGCAGCGCCACGCGGATTTCGCGCAAGCCTTCATCCACGTCGGCTTCGGAGAGCGCGCCGCGGCCCCTCAGCTTGTCGAACGTGGCGCCGAGGCGCGATTGCAGACTGTCGAACACGCAACTTCACCTTTTTTCCGTCATCACCCGGCTTGTCCGGGCGACCCAATTTCCTTCGCTGAGAAAGAAATTGGATCACCCGCATACGCGGGTGATGACGGGTATGGATATACCCAAAGCATTTCGCCCCAGGGGGCGCACCTGCGCTGCCTGGGGTCGATCCCCAGCCGAGCCGGGGACCGGAAGTTCCTAAGAGCTTCCGGAAAGTGGCCGGGATTTAGGCCCGGCGCCTCTTCAAGTCAACGGGACGCCTTCAGCGCCTCCCAGCGGGCGGGGCAGAAACCGGCGCGGACGCAGCCGAATTGTTCAGGCCAAGTTCGCGGGCGAGATAGACATACGACAGCGCCCACATTTCGGCGGCCTGCTTGTGGTTGGCGGAGGCGGCGTGGCCGCCGTCTGTGTTTTCGTAGAACAGGACATCGTGGCCTTGATCTTCCATCTTGGCCGCCATCTTGCGGGCGTGAACCGGCGTGACGCGGTCGTCGCTGGTGGCGGTGACGAAGAAGACGGGCGCGTATGTCACGTCCTTTTTCACGTTCTGGTATGGCGAGTATTTCGCGATCCAGGCGTGGTCTTTCGGTTTGGACGGATCGCCATACTCGGCAATCCACGATGCGCCGGCACCGATATGCGTGTAGCGCAGCATGTCGATCAACGGCACCTGGCAGACGACAGCACCCAGCAATTCCGGATGCTGGGTCATCACGGTGGAAACAAGCAGACCGCCGTTGGAGCCGCCCATGATGGCAAGCTGCTTGGGCGTGGAGAGGCCGCGCTTTTCGACATCGGCGGCGACGGCCGCGAAATCATCGAACGCACGCTGGCGGTTTTCCTGCAACGCCGCCTGATGCCAGGCAGGGCCGAACTCGCCGCCGCCGCGGATATTGGCCAGCACATAGTTGCCGCCCTGCGTGACCCAAAGCTTGCCGGCGTTGGCGGAATAAGACGGCGTCATTGAAATCTCAAAGCCGCCATAGCCATAAAGAATGGTCGGGCGCGGACCGGTGGCGTCTTTCTGATGCACCACGAAGTACGGAATCTTCGTACCGTCTTTCGAGGTGGCCTCGAATTGGTCGGTGACAATGTTGGTGGCGTCGAAGCGCGCCGGCATGGCCTTGATCGCTGCCGGCTTGCCGTCGCCATTGTCGGCGTACAGCGTGGTGGGCTGGGTGAAGCTTTCAAAGCTGAATTGCGCTTGCGGGCCCCAATCGTTGGTGGAGGCGATGTGCGTGGAGCCGGCAGCGGGAAGATCGAGCTTGGTGTCCGTCCAGCTTCCGTCAGCCGCAAGCTTAAAGGCATGCACGCTGCCGATAACGTTCTCGAAAATGGAGGCATAGACCGCGTCACGGCCCGCCGCCACTTCCTCGATGCTGCCGCGCGCATCGGGCACATACAGCGTCTTGATCTGCGGGGCAGCACCCGATGGCGTCAGCGCCATGGCGAGCAACGCGCCGCGCGCGAAATGCTGGCCGCCGAGGTTCCAATCCTTGCGCAGCGTGAAGATGAGATTGCCCTGGGAGACGCCCTTCACATCGGCATCGACGGAGAGCGGCAGCTTCACGGTGCTGCCATCGGGTTTCACGAGATAATATTCGGCTTCAAAGAAACTGGTGCCGCGCACGACCAGCGCGGTATTGCCGGAAGGCCCGTGAAAAACTGCCGGCGCGCTGGAGACATCGCTCAGCTTGCCTTCGTAAACCGTCTTTGCGTCCGTCACGTTCTGGCCGCGATGCCACAACTTGACGATGTTGGGGTAACCGCTGGTCGTCAGCGTGCCTTTGCCGAAATCGGTGCCGAAGAGAACCGTATCGTCATCGAAATAGGTGGCGTCGGACTTCGCGTCCGCCAGCGTGAAGCCGTTCGCCATGAAGCTTTTGGATGCGAGATCGAACTCGCGCACGATGTGGGAATCGCCGCCGCCGTCGGACAACACGATCAGGCAATGGTTCAGCGACGGCGCGCAATCCGCGCCCTTCCATACCCAGTTCTTCTTTTCATCGGCCGCGAGCTTGTCGAGATCGATGAGCGTTTCCCATTGCGGCGTTTGGGTGTTGTAGGATTCGATGGTAGCGCGGCGCCAGATGCCGCGCGTGTGTTCGGCATCCTGCCAGAAATTGAAAACATAGTTGTGATCGATATTGCCCAGCGGGATGCGGTCTTCCGCGTTCAGCACGGCGAGGATGGTATCGTAGTTGGTCTGATAACGCGGATCGGATTTCAGAAGGCCCAGGCTCTTGGCGTTCTGCGCCTTCACCCACTCCAGTGGCTTGGCGCCGTGAATATCTTCGAGCCATTGATAGTGGTCACCCGACTTCGGCGTGCTCGGTGCGTCCGCGCCCATGGCCTGCAAACCTCCGGCAGCGCCGCCAACAAGGACGGCGGCCAAAATCAGATTGGTGTAACGCATGATGTCTGCTCCGGGGCTGGATGCGGGCGGCTTTTGGAAAAGTTAAAGCCGCCCGTCAACCCTGCTTTGGCAAATCGTGCGCAAAGCGCGCCATCACATTAGTGTTTGGGCGTCTGCATGGCTCCCGGCGCAAGATTGTTCTCCAGGCCCAATTTTTGCGCAAAATAGACATACGACAACGCCCACATTTCCGCTTGGGCTTCGTTGGTCACGCCGGGACCGTGACCGCCTTCTGCGCTCTCGTAAAACAGAACATTGTGGCCCTGCTCTTCCATCTTCGCCGCCATCATGCGCGCGAACACCGGCGTGACGCGGTCATCGCTGGTTTCGGTGATGAAGAAGGCCGGAGGATAATGCCCGTCTTTCTTCACCAGCTCATATGGCGAGTATTTCAGAATCCACGCGCGGTCTTTCGGATTGGCGGGATCGCCATACTCGCCCACCCACGATGCGCCGGCGCCGAAATGCGTGTAACGCAGCATGTCGATCAGCGGACGCTGACAGACCACCGCGCCGAACAGTTCCGGGCGCTGCACCATCACAGTGGAGACGAGAAGGCCGCCATTCGATGCGCCGACAATGCCGATCTGCTTGGGTGTCGCGAAACCCCGTTTGGCAATGTCTATTGCAACGCCTTCGAAATCATCGAAAGCGCGCTGGCGGTTCTGCAGCAGCGCCGCCTGGTGCCAGGCGGGACCGAACTCACCGCCGCCGCGGATATTGGCAACGACAATCGCGCCGCCTTTGTCGAACCAGGCCTGGCCCGGTGCGATGGGGCGGTGGCCGTCGTTCCAGTACCAAGGCGTCAACGACATCTCGAAGCCGCCATAGCTGTAGAGAATGGTCGGGATCGGGCCTTTGGCATTCTTTGGATGAATGTAAAAATATGGAATCTCGGTGCCGTCCGCCGATTTCGCTTCATATTGCTCCACCGCCATCGTGTTGGCGTCGAAGCGCGCCGGTTCCGACTTGATCTCGTTTGGAGCGGCCTTGCCGTCATACGCGTAAAGCGTCGGCGGCTTCAGGAAGCTTTCATACTCAAAATAAGCCTGCGGGCCCCAGTCGTTGGTGGAAATGACGCGCGCCGAACCGCCCGGCGGAAGGTTGAGCTTGGTGTCGCTCCATTTGCCATCCTTGCCGGCGCGGAATTCGTGCACGCCGCCGATCACGTTTTCGTAGATGGAAGCATATACCGCGTCTTGCCCGGGCGAGACTTCGTCGATCGTGGCGCGCGCATCGGGCGCGTAGAGCAGCGCGAAGGTGGGTTGCATCTTCTGCACCGCGAACGGCTTCACCGGGAAAGCGATCAGCGACCCTTGCGCGAAATGCTGTCCGCCCGGCGCCGTCCACGCCTTGCGCAAGGTGAAGATGATATTGCCGTTGGTGACGCCTTTCATGTCGGCGTCCAGCGGCAGCGGCAGCTTCATGGTGCTGCCATCGGCAAGCACGTAGTAGATCTCGTCTTCGAAGAAACTAACCTGCCACTCAATCAGCGGGATCGTGCCATAAGGCCCGCGGAACACGCGTGGGCGTGCCGCCACATCGTCGGCGCTGGTTTCATACACCGTCTTGGCGGCGCTGAGCGGCGTTCCGCGATGCCACAATTTCACGATGCGCGGGTAGCTGGATTTGGTCAGCGAGCCTGGGCCGAAATCGGTGGCGACCAGAACGGTATCGTCGTCGAGATACGTGGCGTCCGATTTGGCGACATCCAGCGTGAATCCATCGGCAATGAACGTCTTGGTCTTGGGATCGAACTCGCGCACCGCAGACGCATCGCCGCCGCCCGGTGAAAGACGCAGGAGGCAACGCTTTTCGGATGGCGCGCAGTTCGCGCCCTGGAATACCCATTGCTTGTGTTCGGTGGCATCGAGCTTGTCCACGTCGAGCAGCACATCCCAATGCGGCTTGGCGCTCGCATAATCGGCAATGCTGGTCTGCCGCCATAGACCGCGAACATGATCCTTGTCCTGCCAGAAATTCCACACCATGTCCTTGTGCAGATCGGGCTCGGGAATGCGGTCGTTGGCGTTGAGAATTTCAAGAATGTTGTCGTGGTCCGCCTGATAGGCGGGATCGCTTCTCAGCACCGCGAAGCTTTTGGCGTTCTGATCCTTGATCCACGCCTGCGGTTTGGCGCCGTGAATGTCGGTGAGCCAAAGGTAGGGATCCGGAGAGTCCGGCGTAAGCGTTTCCGCCGCCAACGCCGCGCCGCCCATAACGACGGCCACCGCCGCTCCCAAAGCCAATTTTCCGAAATTCATGTTTCCTCCTCTGGCGCCCGCTTATGTTCTGAAAGCCCACCGTCCAGTGTCAATCAGGCCACTGGTTAGGGATAGAGGGCTCGCCTATATAGGCCCGCATGACGGCCTTCCTGAAAATGCATGGATTGGGCAACGATTTCGCCGTTTTCGACGCGCGGAAGAGCGAGCTTGCGCTGGATGCGGCGGCGGCGCGCGCTGTTGCGGATCGCCGCACCGGCATCGGTTGCGATCAGGTGATCGTGATCGAGCGCGCTGTGAACGGCGCGGACGCCTTCATGCGCATTTTCAATGCCGACGGCGGCGAAGTGGAACATTGCGGCAATGCGGCGCGCTGCGTGGCGCGGCTACTGATAGAAGAGCGCGACACGCTGGACGTGCGGCTTGAGGTCGTTGGCGGCACGCTTTTGTGCAGCGATGCGGGCGATGCCGTTGTGAGCGTGGACATGGGCACGCCGAAATTTGGCTGGCGCGAGATTCCGCTTTCGCAGGACATGGACACCAAGGCGTTCGCGCTGGAGGTGGATGGCGCGGTGTTTGAGGCGTCTGCTGTGTCTGTCGGCAATCCGCATTGCGTGCTGTTCGTGGAGGATGTGCAAAAGGTGCCGGTTGCGGCGGTGGGTCCGAAGATCGAGCATCATCCCCTGTTCCCGCAGCGCACAAATGTGGAGTTCGTTCAGGTTATGGATTGCACGCATCTGCGCATGCGGGTCTGGGAACGCGGCGCTGGGATCACGCGCGCTTGTGGCACCGGCGCGTGCGCGGCTGCCGTGGCGGCGCACCGGCGCGGGCTGGCGGATCGCAAAGTCGAGGTGCTGCTCGATGGTGGGCCGCTGACGATAGAATGGCGTTCCGACGATCACATCCTGATGACCGGGGCTGCCACGCTTTCCTACAAGGGCGACATCGACCTTGCCGCGCTGGAACGCGCATGAGCGGGCTTGATGTCGTGACCTTCGGTTGCCGCCTCAATGCCTATGAGAGCGAAGCCATCCGCGCGCGGGCGATTGGCGCTGGGCTGAGCGATGCCATCGTTTTCAACACCTGCGCGGTGACGGCGGAAGCGGTGCGCCAGTCGCGACAGGCCATCCGCCGCGCGCGGCGCGAACAGCCTGGTGCGAAGATCATTGTGACGGGATGCGCGGCACAGACCGAGCCGCAGACTTATGCGGGCATGGCGGAAGTCGATGCCGTGCTGGGCAACATCGAAAAGCTGGACGCGAAAAGCTATTCCGATTTCGGTGTGGGAGAGCGCGTGCGCGTCAACGACATCATGTCGGTGCGCGAGACCGCCGCGCAGTTCGGCGGCAATATCGCGGGCCAGCCGCGCGCTTTCCTGCAAATCCAGAACGGCTGCGATCACCGCTGCACCTTCTGCATTATTCCGTACGGGCGCGGGAATTCGCGCAGCGTCGGTGTCGGCGAAGTGATCGCGGAAGCCCGCAGGCTGACCGAGGCGGGCTATCCAGAAATCGTGCTGACCGGCGTGGACCTGACATCTTATGGCGAGGATCTGCCTGGCAAGCCCACGCTGGGCGCGCTGGTGCGCAAGATTTTGAAGCTGGTGCCGGAACTGAAGCAGTTGCGGATTTCCTCTATCGACACCATCGAGGCCGATGCCGAATTGATGCGCGCGATTGCGGAAGAGGAACGGCTGATGCCGCATTTCCATCTTTCGGCGCAATCGGGCGACGACATGATCCTCAAACGCATGAAGCGGCGCCATTCGCGCAAGGACACGATTGCCTTCTGCGAGGCGGTGCGCAGGGTTCGACCGGACGTGGCCTTCGGGGCCGATTTCATCGCGGGTTTTCCCACCGAAACGGACGCGATGTTCGAGAATACTTGCAAGCTGGTGGACGATGCGGGTCTTTCCTATTTGCATGTGTTCCCGTTCAGCGCGCGGCCCGGAACACCGGCGGCGCGCATGCCGCAACTGCCGCGTGATGTGGTGAAAGCTCGCGCCAAAGCGCTGCGTGCAAAGGGCGATGCGGCCTTGTCGGCGCGGTTTTCCGCGCTGGTGGGCCGCGAAGAACATCTGCTGGTGGAACAGGCGGGTGTCGGGCGCACCAAATGTTTTGCGCCGGTGGCGATTGTCGCCGATGCGGCCACACCATTCATGCGTGCGCGTATCACCGGGCATGACGGCAAGCGCCTGATTGCGGACGCCATCCCATGAGAGACTTTGGAGAAGCACCGCCGCCGGCCACATTCTTCGAGCGGTTGAAGGAAGGCCTTTCGCGCAGCACCGCCGGCTTGAGCGACAGCCTGGGCAGCGTGATCGCGGGCAAGAAGCTCGATGCCGCCACCATCGAGGAGCTGGAAGAAGCGCTGATCCGCGCCGATATCGGAACCGTGCTGGGCGCGCGCATTGCGGCGGAGGTAGCGAAAGGCCGCTTCGATTCCACCATCAGCGAATACGACTTGCGGCAGATTCTTTATCGGGAGATCGAGAAGGTTCTTGCGTCGGTGGCAAAGCCGCTGGCCATCGACCCGGCCCAAAAGCCGTTCGTCGTTCTCGTCTCCGGCGTCAACGGCACCGGCAAGACCACCACGATCGGCAAGATCGCAAAGCGCTTTCGTGACGGCGGTCTCAAGGTGGTGATGGCCGCGGGCGATACATTCCGCGCCGCCGCTATCGAGCAGCTTCAGGTCTGGGGCGGACGCACCGGCGCGGAGGTCGTTTCCACCACAGCCGGCGGCGATGCGGCGGGGCTTGCTTTTACCGCGCTGGAACGGGCGCGCGCGGTGAACGCGGACGTGCTGCTGATCGACACCGCGGGCCGGCTGCAGAACAAAGCCGGATTGATGGCAGAGCTGGAAAAGATCGTCCGCGTCGTGCGCAAGCTGGACGCGGATGCGCCGCACGCCTCCATTCTGGTGCTGGACGCCACCACCGGCCAGAACGCCATTTCGCAAGTGGAAGCCTTCAAAGCCGCGGTGCCGCTAACGGGGCTTGTGATGACCAAGCTGGATGGCACGGCCAAGGGCGGCATTCTGGTGGCGCTGGCCGACAAGTTCCACCTGCCCATTCATTTCATCGGCGTGGGCGAACAGGCCGACGATCTGCAGCCGTTTGACGCGACGGCCTTCGCCAAGGCATTGACGGGCGCAACATGAGCGACGCCGCAAAAACACCGAAGCGCCTGCCGCCGCTTGGCCGTGCAGCACTGGATCTTGGCCCGCTGATCCTGTTCTTCGCGGCCTATCGCTTCTTCGATATCTTTGTCGCCACCGGCACCTTCATGGTGGCGGTTCTGGCAGCGCTGGCAATCGGTTACATGATCGAGCGGCGCGTTTCGCCGGTTCCGGTATTCACTGCCGTTCTGGTGCTGATCTTCGGCGGCCTGACGCTTTATTTGAAGAACGACACCTTCATCAAGATGAAGCCGACGGTTCTTTACGCCTTCTTCGGACTGCTGCTGCTGGGCGGTTTGTGCTTCAACCGGCTCTTCATCAAATATGTTTTCGAGCAGGCGTTTCAGTTGACCGAAACGGGCTGGCGGCAACTTACGATCCGCTGGGGCATTTTCGCGCTGGTGCTTGCCGTGATCAACGAAGCGATCTGGCGGAATTTTTCCACCGACGTCTGGGTCGATTTCAAGGTGTGGGCGATTATTCCACTAATCTTCCTGTTCGCGCTGGCCCAAACGCCGTTCGTGATGAAACACACGATCGAGGAAAAAGAGGCAGCGGACTAGCGCGGCCCGATACCATCCCATCATCTTGGGGTCGCGCAATCTAAGACCGCAGTTTGTTGTCAGGCAATGCGTTCCACATTGTCTCCATCCGGAACACGCCGCGCAAAGTTCGGGCCGGGCGGCGGCGGGATGCGAATGCGATTGCTGGACATGCGCGGAAATTCTGGCGCACCAGATTGTCAAAGGAAAGTCAAACCCGCGACAGAGTGTTGCGCAGAAAATTTTCTTTCCTGCATTCGGCCTGTTGTCGCCGCGAAATTCCTTGTCTATGTTCCGGATGCGCGCGACACTCTTCGCGTTGCACCCCGGCGTTAGACGGGATGTGTGTTCCGGTCCAGAAATATCAGCGGCTGGTTGCGCATAGATAAAAAATGATTTCGGCAGGGGTGCCTCAATGACAAAAGGTCCGCGGGTGACAAACGGCGAATTCGATCTCGCCGAAACACCCTCGCACCTCATTCGCCGCATACAGCAATTTCATGGCGACCTCTTCGCGCGTGAAGCCGGTGCACGTGATCTGACGAAATCGCAATTCACGGTGTTGTGCGCGACGGAGCAAAATGAAGGCGTGAGCCAAACGGCGCTGGTGGAAATCACCGGCATCGACCGCTCGACGCTGGCCGAAATGGTTTCTCGCATGATCGAGAAGGGTCTGCTTTCGCGCGAGCGCACGAAGGAAGACCAGCGGGCCAATTCCATCGCCATCACTGCCGCAGGCCGCAAGGCGCTGCGGGCTGTGCGGAGCGCGGTGGAGAAGGTGGAGCGCCAGCTTCTGGAACCCCTGCCCCAGCCGGAACGCCAGCGCTTCCTGCGCCAGCTTGCCACCATTGCGGCAGCCGGGGATGCCTTTACGGCGGATGGCAAATTCCGCACCCGCGTATCGCGCCGCCGCCGCTAGGCCGGCGAACTTCAGATCTTGATGTCGATTTGGCTGCCGGGCCGGGAAGGCGGGGCCGGTATTGGCGTGGGCGCCGTATCGGTAGCGGCCTGCCCCACCGGAGCGGCTGGCGGCTTGCCGAACAGGGGTTCGAAATTCTCCGCCGGTGGTGTTTCTGAGAGCGCCTTGGCGAAATCGGCGGACGGCGCCGAAGGCTTGTTGGCCTGCGGCTGTTGCTGCAACGCGAGAAGATTGGCGGCGCCGATCTGCATGGGCGCGAAAGCTGGCAGGAAAATCTTGCGAAAGACTGAAGATCAGCCCGCCTTGGCCGCCACCGCGATGGCGGGCAGGATTTCATCGCGCAGCGCCTGCGGCGTGAGCGGGCCAGCAAAGCGGTCGCGCACAATGCCCCGGCCGTCGATGACAAAGGTTTCGGGCACGCCATAGATGCCCCAATCGATGCCGGCGCGCCCGCCCGTATCGATATCGATGCGCTGGAACGGATTGCCGACATCGTCGAGGAAAGCGCGCGCCTTTTGCGGCGTGTCCTTGTAAACCAGACCATAGAGCGTGACGCCGGAGACGCGTGCCAACGCAGCCAGCATCGGCGCTTCGTCGCGGCAGGGCGCGCACCAGGACGCGAAGAAGTTGACCACTGTGACATGTCCGGCGGCGAGATCGGCGGAGGTGAAGCCGGCCACCTTCGCATCCAGCGGCGGCAGCGCCACACGCGGCGCTGGTTTGTCGATCAGCGCGGAAGGAAGCTGATCCGGCGGTGGGCCGCGCAGGCTATCGAAGAACACGAACACCAGCGCCGCGAACAACAGCACCGGAATGACGTAAAGCGCGCGCTTCATTTGCGCTCCAACGCCGCAAGCCGCGCCACCGCGCGATGGTAGGCAACCAGCGTGAGAAGGATCGCGGCAGCGAGGCCAACGAAGGTCACCCCGAACGCGGGCCAGACATATGTCGCATAACCGCCCATGGCGAAGAAGCTGCTCATCTCACGCGCCCCGCAACATCAGCGTGCGCGCGCGACGCTGGAGAATTTCGGTGCGCATGCGGATGAGCCAGAGCGACACGAACAGCAGCGTATAGCCCAAACCCATCATAGCGAGCGGCCACAAAAACACCGGCGCGATCAGCGGACCGCCGCTGCGGAAAATGCTTTCGCCCTGATGCAGCGTGTTCCACCAATCCACGGAGAATTCGATGATCGGCAAATTCACCGCGCCGACGATGGCCAGAATGGCGCAGGCGCGCGCGGCACGGACTTCATCTTCAATCGCATTCCACAGCGCGATGTAACCCAGATAGAGCAACAGCAGCAGCAGGAACGACGTGAGCCGCGCATCCCATACCCAATAGGTACCCCACATGGGCTTGCCCCAGAGCGAACCGGTGATGAGCGCCAATGCGGTGAACAGCGCGCCCAACGGTGCGGCGGTCTTCGCCGCCACATCGGCCAGCGGATGGCGATTGACGAGACTGAAGATGGAGGCGAGCGCCATCAATCCATAGGCCATCATCGCGGTCCAGGCGGCGGGCACATGGATGAACATGATGCGCACGGTATCGCCCTGCTGGTAATCCCGGGGCACCGTGAACAGCGCTTGGTAGAATCCCAACGCAAGCAGGATAGCGGCGACGGCCGCGATCCATGGCAGCAGCGTGCCGCTCAGATCCATGAAGCGCTTGGGGTTTGCGTATTCGAAGATCATGGCCGGGCTCTAGGCTTTCGGGCTTTGCGGAACAAGCATGTGCATCACCCTGCGAGATTGAGCCGCACGGCGGCGGCGGTTGCGAAGGGCGACAGCACCGCGGCGGCAAAGGAGAACGCCGCCAGCAGCCACAGCGCGCCGTTGGCCAAACCATCGAGTGCCGCCAGCACAGCACCCGCCCCGAAGATGACCGCAGGCGCTAACAACGGCAGCACCAGCAGCGGTAGGATCAGGCCGCCACGGCGAATGGACAGCGTGAGGCCAGCACCCACCGCACCGATGGCGCTGACGGCAGGCGTTCCAATCGCCAGCGACGCGGTGAGCGGCCAATAAGCTTGCGGCGGCAGATTGAAGAGCAGCGCCAGGACCGGCGAAAGAATTGTGAGCGGCAATCCGGTTGTCAGCCAGTGCGCGGCGATCTTGGCGAAGGACACGCTTTCGAGCGGCAGCGGACCAAGCGCGATGAGATCGAGGCTGCCGTCTTCAAAGTCGGATTGGAAAAGGCGGTCGAGAGAAAGCAGCGCCGCAAGCACCGCCGCCACCCACAAAACGCCACCGGCAATGCGCGCGAGCAGGCGCAAATCCGCACCCACGCCCAACGGCACCAAGGCGGCGACACAGGCGAAGAAGGCGAGCGCCAAAGTGGCGCCGCCGCCGGCGCGGAAAGCGAGGCGGATGTCGCGAAGGAGAAGGGCGGAAAATGAATTCATCCACACCCGCCAGATAGGCTGTGGGTAAAGTGCGATGCCTCAATATATTGATCGTTGTTTCGATGAACGGGCCATCCCCCTTCCCCCCTCCCCCCTTTGCACGGCGCCTTTTTCACGCGCGGTCCTTATCGTTTCGGTGTGCCGGCCAGTCCAGCACACATGCCTAGGATTGGAATATAGTCCATTTGCGTCGAAATTCAACCTTGCCGCAGAGGAAAAAGTTCAAGCCAGATGAAGGTGCCCGCAATCCCCGCCGAGCGGCTCATGCGTGGCGGCGATGGCGATGCCGCCGGACGCGCAATGCGCTTGAATGAGCTGAGCCACCAGCGCCTTGCCGGAAACGTCGAGTGCCGCCACCGGTTCGTCCAGCAGCCAGAGGGGGCGGTTGGAAAGTTTCAGGCGCGCGAGTGCGAGGCGTTTCTTCTGACCGGCGGACAGATATTGCGACGGCAGATCGGCCAAGCGCGAAAGACCGGCGGCTTCGAGCGCGAAATCGATCTTGTCCGTGTTCGCATAGAAATCGCAAAAGAACCGCAGCGTTTCGCGCGGCGTCATTTGCGGCTTCACCGCATCATGGTGACCGAGCCAGCCCACGAACTTGCCGCGCTCTTCGGAGTCTTCGATATGGGCGGCATCCTTCGCTTTCAGCCGGATAGCGCCGCCAGCAGGTGCGAGAAATCCCGCAAGCATCCTGAGCAGTGACGTCTTGCCCGAACCGTTCGCACCTTCGACAGCCAGCGCCTCGCCGCCGCGCACGGCGAAGTTCAGATCGCGAAAGACCAACCGGTTGCCGCGAACACAGGAAAGATTTTCAGTGGAAAGAGAATGGATCACTTTTCGAGAAACCTGAGCAGCTTGCGCTCCAGCTTAACTGGATTTTTTGTCTCGCACTCCCAAATTACGAGCACTTTCCAGCCTGATTTCTTTAGGACGGTGATTGCCCGTTCGTCGCGCGCGACATTCCCTGCGAGCTTCGGAACCCAGTATTGCCGGTTGGATTTTGGCAACCGTCCGTCAAGACACTTGGGATCGGAGTGCTGGTGCCAAAAGCAGCCATGCACGAAAATGGCCTGCTTGTTTGGCCTTCTCACCAAGTCTGGCTTTCCGGGGAGTTCCTTGGCATGAAGACGAAATCGATAGCCAAGTCCGTGAACTATGGAGCCGACTACTCTTTCCGGTTTCATGCCTTTGGAACGAATGCGTCCCATATTCCAAGATCTTAGTTCGTTGGAGATTTTGTCTGCCATTCGTTAACTGCCAATCATCGAGATTTTTGTGATGCAAAAACCGAAGACTTTCACTCTTGGACATATGACGCGGAAAGCTATCGAGCTTCTACAAAAATACCCATCCGGCCTTACGATGGCACAAATGCGAGAAATGCTTGATGCAACGTCAGAGACTCAAGAACACTTCAATAGACGTGTTCGTGATATCCGAAAAATCTACGCGCTTGATAAAGAACGAAAAGACGGAGACTGGATTTACAGGCTTGGGAACAAACATCTCACACCCGCACCTGATTCAGGTCAGATATCGGAGAAACTTCGCGCCGCCGTGCTTCAGCCCGCCCATGGCCGCTGTCAGATGTGTGGGATGACTATCAAAGAAGATAAAATAAAACTGCAAATTGATCACCGGATTCCTGCTAGCTGGGGAGGGCGCACAGAGCTGGAAAACTTGTGGGCGGTCTGCGAATCTTGCAATCGAGGAAAGCGAAATTTCTTCGCTACTTTCAACAAGGAAGAAATGAAAAAGGTTCTTGCGTTTAAGTCCGTTCACGAACGCATTGCACATCTTTTGAAGTTGCATATTGGCAAACCAGTGCCAGCTTATGCCTTGGAATTCGTTTCAAACGCTACGGAACCCCAAGAAGACTGGCACAAACGCCTTCGCGAACTTAGATATCCAGAAATTGGTTTGATAATCGACGTTTCGAAGAAAAAAATTGGACGTGGGGTCAAATCCTTTTATGCGCTCCAGCGGTGGCGCGAGATACCACAAAATCATAAACAGCTAATTCGAGAACATGATCGCAAAACTAAACGCCGCGATGACTAATGGCTCACGCTGCGGCTCTTGCTTGCGTCGCCTTCCCAACAGCTAAGGCGATAGAACCGCCAACGGCGTGTGCGACTGGTGGCGGAAACGCGTTCCCGATCTGCCTGCAGGCATGCGTTTTCCGGCCTAAAAATTCCCAATCATCTGGAAACCCTTGAATGCGCGCGACCATACGGGGCGTGAGTTTCGGCGTGGCGTCAGCGGGAGTGTCCGGTCCGGGCGCTTCGTCTGCGATACCGAGACCATTGACGCCTAGTTGCGCCCAAGCCTTGCGTGCACGCGTGGGGCCAAGGTCGGGGCCGCCGTGTTTTTTGGAACCGCCGACGATAGTTGGGGCAATGGCGTTTGCTTTTTTGTGCCACGCCGCAGCGCCCTTCCAGCCATTGGAAGCCATCAAATCTTTCAAGGTTTTTCCGACAGTCTGACTTGTACGCGAACCTTCCGGCCACACGAATTTCTCAGCATAGGCGCTACGCAGGGCGATCAATATCAATCGCGGCCTTTGCTGGGGAACGCCAAAATCGCAGGCGTTGTGAAGTCTCCAATCGACAAAGCTGAAGCCCTGCTTGTGCAAGCTCGCCTTGATCCATTCGCGGTAGCCGGTGAATGACGGATCAAGAAGGCCGCGGACGTTTTCAATCAGCACGGCCTTGGGTTTGCACTGGGCGATTTGTTCGACGGCGACGGAGAAGAGATTGCGTTCGTCGTTCTCGCCAAGCTGCTTTCCGGCCACCGAGAAAGGCGGACATGGCAAGCCACCGGCATAAAGATCGACGCCCTTGTATTTCGATGCCTTGAAATTCTTGAGATCGCCTTCGGTCACCCGCCATTGCGGACGGTTGGCGCGCAGCGTTTTGCAGGCCCATTCGTCAATCTCGACAAGATCGAGATGTTCAAAGCCCGCGCGCTCCAAACCAAGAGCCTGGCCGCCCGCGCCTGCGCACACTTCGATCGAATACATCCGGCTTCCCCAGTTTGACTACGTTCTTAGTTTGTTCTAAACTGATTCTCGCGTCAATTCTACGCGAAGCGCATTGGGAAGACCGGGCGCCCTGCCCTCAATACATATGCTGGCCGCCGTTGATGGACATGGTGGAGCCGGTGACGAAGCCGGCGTCATCGGCGATGAGGAAAAGGACGCCGCGGGCGATTTCGTTGGCTTGGCCGAGCCGGCCTACCGGGATGCGCGCCACGATTTTTTCCAGCACGTTGGCGGGTACCGCGGCCACCATGTCGGTGTCGATGTAGCCGGGTGCTATGGCGTTGACGGTGATGCCCTTGGACGCGCCTTCCTGCGCCAGCGCCTTGGTGAAGCCGTGGATGCCGGATTTGGCGGCGGCGTAGTTCACCTGGCCATATTGGCCGGCCTGGCCGTTGATGGAGCCGATGTTGACAACACGGCCGAAGCCGCGCTCCAGCATGCCCTCCCACACCGCCTTGCACAGATTGAAACAGCCGCCGAGGTTTGTATCGAGAACTTCATCCCAGCTTGCGCGCGCCATCTTGCGCATGGTCCCGTCACGCGTGATGCCGGCGTTGTTGACCACAATATCGACGGGCCCGAGATCGGCCACCACTTTGGCCACGCCGGCCGCGCATTCGTCGTAATTGCCGACATCCCATTTGTAGGCGGCGATGCCGGTGCGCTCGGTGAAAGCCTTGGCACGTTCGTCATTGCCGCCGTAGTTGGCGGCCACCTTGTAGCCGGCGTTTTTCAACCCGACCGAAATCGCTTCGCCAATGCCCCGTGTGCCGCCTGTTACAATCGCTACCCGCGCCATCTTTCTGCTCCCTGACGTTTTTTTGTTTTGTTATGACCCAAATTGCCGCGAATGCGAGCGTGGGTAAACCGGCGGAAATAATGCAGCAACTTCAGGCTGTTAATGCCGCATTGCCGTGATGCGGTGCGGCAACAAATGCGGAAAAAGGCTGGACAGCGCGCCAAGCCGGGTGCTGATGTTGCATCTGCGAGCGTCCCAAAGAGGCGCCCGGGGAAACTCTCACCAGAGCGGTTATCGTGGCAGAAGAAGGTCAAAAGGCCGATCCGGTCATCATCAAGAAATATGCGAACCGGCGGCTCTACAACACGCAGACGTCGGCTTATGTGACGCTGGATCACCTGGCGCAGATGGTGAAAGAAGGCACGGAATTCGAAGTGCGCGACGCGCGCACAGGCGGCGACATCACGCGTTCGGTCCTGACGCAGATCATCTTTGAGGAAGAAGCCAAGGGCCAGAGCCTGCTTCCCATCCGCTTCCTGCGCCAGTTGATCGGCATGTACGGCGACAGTTTGCAGGGCTTTGTGCCGGGCTATCTGGATATGTCGATGGAAAGCTTCACCAAGAACCAGGACGCGATGAAATCGCGCATGGCCGAAGCCTTCGGCGGCGGCACGCAAGTGATGGAAAATCTAACGCGGCAGAACCTGGCGATGTTCGAGCGCGCCATGAAAATGTTTTCGCCGTTCAATCTGAACCGCGCCGGCGAAAGTGAAACGCCGAAATCCGCCGGCAGCGGCGCGGCACCCGCGCAAGGCGGCCGCCAATCCGAAGACATCAACGAGCTGAAAAGCGAGATCGAGGCGATGCGCAGGCAGCTTGCCGAACTGGCGCAGCAGCGGAAATAATTATTTCATCCACTCTGGTTGCAGCAGCGGCTCGCCGAAATGGAAGCCCTGGAAATAATCCACGCCCATCTTTTCCAGCAGATCGGCTTCGGCATCGGAGCCCACCCATTCGGCCACCGTCTTCAGGTTGAAGTTCTTGGCCAGGTCGATCAGCGTGCGCACGAATATCTGATTGTCGGGCGAGGATTCCAGCCCCTTGATATAGCTGCCATCAATCTTGACCATATCGACATGCAGAAGCTGCAGGTTGCGGAACGAAGTATAACCCGCGCCGAAATCGTCGATCGCCACCTGACAGCCCAACTCGCGAAGCTGTGAGACGAACTGGGCGTTGTCCTCGAAGTGATCGAGTGCGGCGGTCTCCGTCAGTTCCACCGTCAGGCGCTCAGCCACTGTTTTGTTGGCCTTCACGTAAGCAATGAAGGCATGCAGCCAGGCTGAATCCGCCGATGTGGTGCCCGAAACGTTGACCGTGAGATGGATTTGCGGATGCGCGTGCAACTGCGCGACCGCCATTTCCAGGGCGCGGCGATCGACAAGGCGCACCAGGCCGAGCTGTTCGGCCGCCGGGATAAATTCGCCGGCGCTGGCGACCGTTCCATCCGGGCGGCGCATGCGCAGCAGGCATTCGTATTTTTGCGGCGCGCGGTTATGCGCGTCCACCACCGGCTGATAGGCGAACACCAGGCGGCCGTCGTTCAACGCCTGAACCACTTCGTCGGCCACGGCCATCAATTTCTTGCGTGCGTGTTCGTGCTGCAGCGACTTGGCATAAAGATGAAAGCCGTTGCGGCCGCTGCTGCGCGCGCGGTCCAGCGATTCTTCCGCCCGCAACATCGCTTCCTGGCTTGAGGCGGCGCCTGACGGCAGCAGCACCGCGCCGACCGAGATGGTGGCGGAGACCTGGCCCGCGCGCGTATCGATCACATGGCGGCGCACGGCGCTGCGCAGGCGTTCGGCGATGCGCGGCAATTCGGTTTGCTTGCAATCCACCAGGATCATGCCGAGCTTGTTGCCGGCGGTGCGGCCGATCACATCGCGCCCGCGCAGGGATTGGGCAAGGCGTTCGCCGCAAGCCAGAATCACTTCGTCGGCGGCATCGAAGCCATAGGTATCGTTGATCAGCGCGAGGCGGTCGATCGATGCCACGACGAAGGCGCAGTTGCGGCCTTCGGCTTTCGCCGCTTCGATGGCGCTGGCCAGTTCGCCGCGCAGGCTGGTGCGGTTGAGATGGCCGGTGAGTTCGTCGCGCGTGGCGAGATAAGATAGGCGCTGAAGCTCGCGGCGCTTTTCGGTGACGATTTCGATGCTGCCGATCAGGCGTTCGGCGGCGCCGTCCATGGTGGGCATGCGCAACCCGCGCATTTCCAGCCAGCCGGCGCCCATGGCGGACGCCACTTCAAATTCGAGTTCGAACAGGGTGTCCTGCGACGAGCGGCTGCCGACGACATCGGCAAGACGCGCGCGGCCTTCCGTTCCGATCCAGGCGCGCAAGCCTTCGCCGCATTCGAGACGCGCGCGGTTGGGATGCAGCGAAAAAATTTCGGAAGCGCTTTCCCAGACGATGCGGTCGTCGGACAGCGTCCAGTCGAACACCGCGCGGCGCGCGCCGGCCAGCGCCAAGCGCAGACGTTCCACGTCATGCTGCTGCGCAAGCGCGTGCATGCCTTCGGCATGCTTCTTCTGAAGCATCTGGTTCTGCACAGTCCACCAATCCCCGGCCACGTTTTCGTGGCTCATGGATCGACTATGCGTCGCGGAAATTAAAAAACCTGAAACTTTTAGCGGTCGAGGCGGTTTTATGCAGGCGCGGCAAGGACTTTGCCTAAGAAGAGGTTATGACAAGGTGCAGTTTCTCGGCGATTGACGGCACGCCATTGGCGCGTGGCGGCGTTGCGCGGCCTTATCGCATAGAAAAATCCAGCCAAAGCAACCGTCTATCGCATGATGGCCATCAGGCGAAGGACGAATTCCGCGCGCCGCAGAGCGGAGGCGCACTTTCCACATTGTCTCAAAACGGAGCAGACGATCTTGAGCCACTTTGGCACGGTCCAGCTTTGCGCGCCGCCTTCATCACACAGGTGCTGGCGCAAGGGTTGAGCGCGCAGACGCCGCGCAACGGTTCAATGGTCTCGGCTTACCGGCGCAATGCGCAAGTCGGCTGGAGCCTGGGGCTCGACGAACGCGCGTGACGCGCGCACCAGCGCCAACGAAAATCCCAGCAGCGCGGCTGCGCAAAACAAAACCGACCCTGTGACACCGCCGGCGCCGGTGTTCATCGAACTCGCCGCGCCCGCGACCAAGGCAAACGCGGACGCCACGGCATAGAGCGCGGCGTCGCGCGCGGTTCGCCATTGCCGCAGCGAAACAATAACGATGGCGATGGCCGACAGCAGCAGCGGCGCGAAAGCGAGTACCGCCAAACCGGTGACCACGGCAGCGATGGCGCAAAGACATGCGGCGACGAGTGCGATGCCGGCAATGCCTGCCGAAGGACGCAGACCGCGCGCCGCCGCAACGGCGAGCGCCAGCGCCACCGGCCCAAGCGCCGCCACCATTTGCGACAATGCCATGGCGATGCGTGGCACCGTTGTTCCGCCAGAAACGATGCCCGCCGCGTTCGCCGCGGCCACCGTGAAATAAAGCGCAAAAGCAAATCGCGCGTAACCGCGCGCCGGCGGCCGCGCGCGCGCGCAAACCAGCGCCGCGGCAATGGCGGCCAGCGCCAGGACGATGGAAAATGCCAGCCCGGAAAAATTGCTCATCGCGCACGCGTCCGCGCTTCGATCAGGAGCGCGTGAATCTCGTCGAGCCTGCTTTCGAGGCGCGAAATCCGCTCGGCCAGGTCGCGAAGCGTGACGCCGGATTCAACCGGGGTTGAAATGCCCGCATGTTCCGCCACCGACGCGGCGCCTACCCCCAGCAACCCGGCAATGATGCGAACGTCAGCTGCCGAGAGTTCGCGCTGGTCCTTCCATATCTCGGCAAGATCGTTTTGCGAAATGCCCAGCGCCACCGCGAGATTGGCGCGATCAAGACCTGCCGCGGCGAGGCGGGCATCGAACCAGCTTGAATCGAAGAACAGCGCCATCGCAAAGAGGATACGCCAACTAGTGTGCTGCTTGAAACTCCGCGCCCGAAAGCATGGCCGCTCCGATGATACGGCCATAGTTCCCCTGCTGCACCAGCACGGCGATGCCATCGTGCGCCGGAACGCCATCGTTCTTCGGCAAGTCGAACGCCAAAGGCTCGCCCTTCCAGGTGCCGATGGCGCGCACATCGCGCACGACATTTCGATAGGTGAGCGTGTGGCCCTGATTTTCGCCGCCGGTAATCGTCACCGTTTTCTGGTCGAGAACGTCGAACAGCCACACGGTCGCCGGCGCGGCCGCCTTGCCGCCGCCAATCGAAACATGAAGCAGACCATCCACCACCCCAAGCGAGACGGGCACGGTACTTTCATCGGCTTGGCGCGCGGTGATCGCGGCCTCTATCTTCTGCTCGCGGCTGCCGACGATATCGTCAACGCCATCGACCACGACCTGCGGCGTGTAAATTCCGCCGCGCTTCATGAGGTCGGCATAAGCTTTCTGGCGGCGCGTGTTGGCATCGCTGCCCAGCGTGTCTTTCCAGCCCAGCATGTCCCAATAGGTGATGGGAAGACTCATCGCCAGCACATCCTTGCGGCTTGCAAGCTGACCCAGAAGCGTGTCGGCGGGCGGACACGAATTGCATCCCTGGCTGGTAAAGAGTTCCACGACCACGGGCCGCACCTTATCGCCTGCCGCCGCCGGATAGGCGACCGCGATCAGCCCGGCCACAAGGGCTGGCAGGAGCAGCGGAAAGGCTGGTTTCATCGCCCGGACCATAGGGCCCCCGACCCTACCCCTCCAGTCACTTCGGCTTGAAGCGCTGACGGCATATTATGCGCTTTCTTGACGGCGCAATTAAGCGCAGATGACGACTGGCAAATTTGGAATTTCCCGGCTGAAAACCCGCCCCAAAAGACATGCCCGGCCGGCGGCCGTGCCGCATGGCTGCCATGTCCGAAAACAGACAAATTCGCCTCGCGGATCAGGCGGCCAGCAGATTGCGCAGGACGTAAGGCAGGATGCCGCCGTTCTCGAAATAGCCGATCTCGTCGGCGGTCAGGATCATCAGGTGCAGCGGCAGATCGGCTGTGCGGCCATCAGGATAATGGATCGTGCCCGTGACTTTCATGCGCGGGGAAAGCTTTCCCGAAAGGCCGGGAATATCGATCGTTTCGCGGCCGGTGAGCGCATAGTCGTTGCGCGTCTTGCCGGCTTCGAACACGAAGGGCGCGACACCCATGCCGATGAGATTGGAGCGATGGATACGCTCGAAACTTTCGGTGATGACGGCGCGCACGCCCAGAAGCTTCGGGCCTTTCGCGGCCCAGTCGCGCGATGAGCCGGTGCCGTATTCCTTGCCGCCGATCACCACCGCCTGCACGCCATCTTTGGCATAGCGCATGGCCGCATCGAAGATCGACATTTCCTCGCCGCTGGGCTGCGCATCCGAATAGTGGATGGTGTTGCCGCCTTCCTTGCCGCCCATCATTTCGTTCTTGATGCGGATGTTGGCGAAGGTGCCGCGCACCATCACTTCATCGTTGCCGCGGCGCGAACCGTAGGAATTGAAATCGGCGTAAGCCACGCCACGCTCGGTGAGATATTTTCCAGCGGGGCTGTCTTTCTTGATCGAGCCCGCGGGGCTGATGTGATCGGTGGTGATGGAATCGCCGAACAGCGCCAGAATACGCGCGCCCTTGATATCGGAGCGCGAACCTTCCTTCAGCTTCATGCCTTCAAAGTAAGGCGGGTTCTTCACATAGGTGGACTTGGGATCCCAGCCATAGGTTTTGCCCTTGCTGGCTTTGATCTTCTTCCAGTTGGGGCCACCGGCGAAGACGTTGCCGTAACGCGCGCGGAACGAGGCGGGCTTGACCGATTTGCGGATGGTGTCGGCGATCTCTTTGGGCGATGGCCAGATGTCTTTCAGGTAAACCGGTTTGCCCTTCTTATCGGTGCCGAGCGGCTCGGTGGTGAGATTCACGTTTAGCGAACCGGCCAGCGCATACGCCACGACCAACATCGGTGACGCGAGATAGTTGGCGCGCACCTGCTGATGCACGCGGCCTTCAAAGTTGCGGTTGCCCGATAGCACGGCGGCGGCAACGAGATCGCCGTCCGTCACCGCTTTCGCAACATTGTCGGGCAGCGGGCCGGAGTTGCCGATGCAGGTGGTGCAGCCGTAGCCCACAAGTTCAAAGCCCAGCTTGTCGAGATATTTGTTCAGGCCGGACTTGGCGAGATAATCTGTGACGACCTGACTTCCCGGCGCCAGTGACGGTTTCACCCAGGGCTTCACTTTCAAGCCGCGTTCCACCGCGCGCTGGGCGACAAGCCCCGCGCCGATCATCACCGAGGGATTGGACGTGTTGGTGCAGGACGTGATGGCGGCGATCACGACATCGCCGTGGCCGATGGAAGCATCGGTGCCATCGAGCTTCACTTTCTTGTTCGCCTCGCCACCCTTCTTGAACGTGTCGGTCAGCGCCTTGGCGAATTCTTCCGCGGCATTGGCGAGCGCCACGCGATCCTGCGGGCGGCGCGGGCCGGCAAGGCTTGGCACCACGCTGTCGAGATCGAGCGAAAGCGTGTCGGTGAATTTCGGCTCTTCGCTTTTCGATGTGCGGAACAGGCCTTGCGCCTTGGCGTATTTCTCCACCAGCGCCACGCGCGCGGGTTTGCGGCCGGTGGCTTTGAGATAGCGGATGGTCTCCGCATCAATCGGAAAGAAGCCGCAGGTCGCGCCATATTCCGGCGCCATGTTGGCGATGGTGGCGCGGTCTTCCAGCGTCATTTCATCCAAGCCAGGGCCATAGAATTCCACAAACTTTCCGACTACACCTTTCTTGCGCAGCATTTCGGTGACGGTGAGAACCAGATCGGTGGCGGTGACGCCTTCGCGCAATTTTCCCGACACGCGGAAACCGATGACTTCGGGAATGAGCATGGAGATCGGCTGACCGAGCATCGCGGCTTCGGCTTCGATGCCGCCAACGCCCCAACCCAGAACGGAGAGGCCGTTGATCATGGTGGTGTGGCTGTCGGTGCCCACCAGCGTATCGGGGAAGGCATATTCGACGGTCTTCTTGCCTTCCTTGATTTTGCGCACCCAAACCGTCTGGCCGAGATATTCCAGATTGACCTGATGGCAGATGCCGGTGCCCGGCGGCACCACGCGGAAATTCGCGAAGGCTTCCTGGCCCCAGCGCAGAAACGCATAACGCTCGCCGTTGCGATCGTATTCCACCACGACATTCTTCTTGAACGAATCCTTGTGGCCGAAAAAATCCACCATCACCGAATGGTCGATGACGAGATCGACTTCGGCCAGCGGATTGATCTTCTCCGGATCGCCGTTGAGATTCTTCATTGCGTCGCGCATGGCGGCCAGATCGACCACGGCGGGAACACCCGTGAGATCCTGCATCAGCACGCGTGCGGGGCGAAAAGCGATTTCGCGTTCCGATGCCGATTTGGAACCCCAGGCGGCGACCGCTTTGATGTCGTCGGCGGTGACGGTTTGGCCGTCTTCGTGGCGCAGCAGATTTTCCAAGAGCACGCGCAGCGAATAGGGCAATCGCGAGAGGCCTTTAAGCCCGTTCTTCTCGGCGGCGGCGAGGCTGAAATAGGCATAAGGCTTGCCGCCCACGGTGAGGGTTTTGCGGCTTTTGAAGCTGTCGGTGCTGGTCACGGAAATTGCCTCGCGCGAGAATGGCGGAATGGCGTGGTTGTAGTCCCGATTCCCGCCCCAAGTGAAGGGAGATGCGTCCATGAGCGACAGTGTGCGAGTCGAACGAGACGGACCGGTGACAACCGTGATCCTTGACCGGCCACAGGTGCGCAACGCCGTGGACCGGCCAACGGCGGAGGCGCTTGCCGAGGCTTTTGTGCAATTCGAACGCGACGATGCGGCACTTGTGGCGGTGCTGTGGGGTGCCGGCGGTTCGTTCAGCGCCGGCGCGGATTTGAAAGCCATCGCAGAAGGCCACGGCAACCGCACCGTGGCGCCGCCGGAAACGCTGGATGCGCTCAATGTCTCTGGCCCGATGGGACCGACGCGCATGCGGCTTTCCAAACCGGTGATCGCAGCGGTGGCCGGACATGCGGTTGCAGGCGGATTGGAACTGGCGTTGTGGTGCGATCTGCGCGTGGCGGAAGAAGATGCGGTGTTCGGCGTGTTCTGCCGGCGCTGGGGCGTGCCGCTGATCGACGGCGGCACGGTTCGCCTGCCGCGCCTGATCGGGCAATCGCGCGCACTCGACATGATTTTAACCGGACGTCCGGTTGCGGCGATGGAAGCCTTCGCGATGGGGCTTGCCAATCGCGTTGTGCCGAAAGGCGATGCGCGGCGCGCGGCGGAAGAACTGGCGCGCGAGATCGCACGGTTTCCGCGACTGTGCATGAAAGGCGACCGCGCGTCTGTTTATGAACAATTCGATATGGATTTCGCGCACGCCATCGGCAACGAGTTCACCCACGGCATAAAGACGTTGCGCAGCGGCGAAACGCTGAAAGGCGCCGCGAACTTCGCCCAAGGCAAAGGCCGCGGCGGGCGTTTCGACGACCTTTAGCTCCATAATATTGCCCTATTCCAAGGGGATAAGTGGCATGGCCTGAGGGGGCCGTGCGGCCGTTGCCGCGTGCGACGCAAGACATGAAACAAACAGGCGCGATGGCGAGGCCATTCATTGCATTTGCGGCTTTGCTGGCGCTCGCGGGCGCATCGGCGATGCCGACGCACGCGCAGGACGATCTTGCCGCGCGCATGGCGCGTGACTCAGTGGGCGACATTCAGCCCGGCGAATATGCGGCGGGCGACAATGTGCGGTTCGCGCTCGTGCCATCGAACGGAAATTTCCTGCTGCGCTTCGACGGCAATCCGGAAGTGTTCGTGCTTTACACCGATCACGCGTCGCTTGGCGGGCGCGTTCTGAAATACGATTCCGGCACGACCGCGCTGCAGGTGAGCAGTTGGGGTGGCGTAACGCTTTACACCGATGCGAAGCCGAACGGCTTGCCGGCGGTGCGCGACAGCGACGCGCCGCCGGTTGCGTTGGCGCAGATCTCGCTTTCGCAACTGCAAGCGGCGGCACTGGATGAAACCGAACATCTGGCTTACACGCGAAAGCTGACGCTGAATTTCACCGCGGACTGGAACGACGTTTCCGCCAGCCCCGTTTTGCGCGCGCTGTGCTACGATACACTGGAAAATGCCGCACACGGCATCGAGCGGTTTGCGGCCTCGGCTCCGGCGCGCGCGGCAATTGCCGCCAGAATCAGCGTGGTGCAGATCGCCATGGGCAAAAAGCCCACCATCGCCCTGCGCGCCAAGACACTGACCGTGACCTACAATCCCGATCATGGCTTCGTCGGCCGCGCCTCCTCCCGCGCCATCGCGCATGCGCTGGGCACCGTGCTGGGTGTGAAGGGCGGATAGGCTTTCATGTCCACCATCCGCGATGCGTAGCGGATTTTGCAGGTCTATTATGCGAAACGAATCAGAAGCCTTCCCGTTATTAAGACATTGTTAACGACTCCCGCCGAGCTTTAGGCGGGGCTTATCGGGGAAAGAAACATGGCTCTCGAGCAACGCCAACAAACAGCAACCACGTTCGCCGATCCCGCGTTCGAAGAATCCATCCCGCGGTCGCCGCGCGATGGCCTCGCGCGATTGGCCGGTCTGCACGACGAAGCCGCCGAGACGGCGATGCTGGCAAATATCGTGGGACGCACGCCTTACATGGCCGCCGGGCTGGCTATACTCGCCGGTGCCGCGGTGGGCATGAACGCCGCAACGCTCTTCTGGCCGCAAACGGTCGCATGGCTCATCTTTGTCGCCGCCGGCGTGTGTGCTATCGCGCGGGCGTATGGCCGTGCCAGCCGCGCACCCTTCGCATTGGCGGCGCTGACAGCGTTCCATGGCGATATGAAAGCGGTTGCGGTTTATGCCGGCTTCGGTTTCGGAGCGGGTGCATTCTTGGTGTTGCCTGCGAGCACCGGCACATCGATGCTCGCCGCTTTCGCAGTCGCCAGCGGCGCCATACTTGCCACCATCATTCGCGACCGCGATCTGGCGATTGCCTTCATCGCGCCGGTTACTGTGCTTTCGGCTCTGGCGGCACTTCTGCGTCCGCTGGCGGCCGGCGCCACCGGCGCGCTTTCGGTGCTTCTGGCCGGTGCGCTTGTTGGGATGGCGGTTCTACTTGCGGGCCGGATTGGCCGGCGTTCCCGCGGCTATCCCAGTCTTGCCCACCTGCCTCTGTCCTGACGTCGCGCTCGCGTAATTTTCTTACGTACGGCCTTTCGGCAGGCGGGCCGCAGGGGTAGTTTCCGCCCGCATCCGCAGCCTTTCGATGGAATATCATGACACCCAAAAACGCCGTCGCTGCCGCAGCGGATCCGGCCGATGCCGCCGTTCAAGCCCATGAAGACGAGAAGATTGCTGCCAAGCTGACCAAGGCGGGTGCCGCGGCGCTGGGCAAGGCCGCACCCGGATTGGCCGCTTTCTATGAACTGTTTTACCGCAACGCCCCGCCTGACGACATCACCCGCTATAGCGCTGAGGCGCTGGCGGCGCTGGCGGCCAGCGTGTTCAAGCGCTGCGCCCATCGCAAGCACGGCGAGAGCTATGTCGAACTGTTTTCGCCGCACGCCGAAAACAAGGATTTCACGCGCAACGAAATGGTGCTGGTCGCCATCAACGACGACATGCCGTTTTTGTTCGACTCGCTGATCGCGGAAACCAACGCGCATGGCGTGCGCGTGCGCGCGGTGTTTCATCCCGTGGTGCCGCTGGGCGAGAAAGCCGATGGCAAGCTGGAAAAAGAAAGCGTGATCGCGCTGGTGATCGATCCGGTCGCCGACGAAGAAACGCGCAAAGCCCTTGTCGATGGCGCCAAGGCTGTGTTCGCGCAAGTGCATCTGGCGGTGCGCGACTGGCCGCAGATGCAGACCCATCTGAAAGACACAATCGCCGACCTGAAAAAACATCCGCCGAAAGTGCCGGACGACGAACTGCAGGAAAGCATCGCGTTTCTGGATTGGCTTTCAAACAATCACTTCACGTTCCTGGGCTGCCGCGATTACCGCTACAGCGACAAGGACGGCGGCCGCCACGATGCGGTGGAAGAAAGCGGCCTTGGCGTGCTTTCGGATTCCGCCCAGCGCGTGATCCATCGTGGCGAGGACCGCGGGCTTCTGTCGGATGAAGCGCGCGATTACCTGAAGCAGCCGACGCCGCTCATCATCACCAAATCCAACGACCGCAGCGTCATCCATCGCCGCGTGAAGATGGATTATGTCGGCGTGAAGATGTTCGACGGTAACGGCAAGCTGACCGGCGAACATCGCTTCGTCGGATTGTTCACATCCGGCGCCTATAGCCGCCGCCCCACCGATATTCCGCTGCTGCGCCTGAAGGTGAAGCGGGTGAAAGAGCGCGCGGGGCTTGCCTCCGACAGCCACGACGGCAAATCACTCTCGCACATTCTGGATACCTTTCCGCGCGACGAGCTGTTTCAGATCAGTGACGATGAATTGTTCGCCGAAGCGCTGGGCATTCTGCGGCTGGGCGAACGGCCCAAGGTGCGCGTGTTCCTGCGCATCGACCGGTTCGACCGGTTTGTATCCGCGCTCGTGTTTGTGCCGCGCGACCGTTACGACACCGAAGCGCGCGAAAAGATTCACGCCATTCTGGCCAAGGCCTTCAACGGCCGCATGACCGCCGCCAATCCGATGCTGGACGATAGCGCGCTGGCCCGCGTGCATTACATCGTGGGCCGCAACGAAGGTCCGCGCCCGGTGGTGGATGTGCATGCGCTGGAAGGCGAAATCAAAGCCGCCATCCGCACCTGGGAAGACGGATTTTCCAGCGCGCTCGCCCAAACGCATGGCGAGGCCGACGGGCAGCGCGTGTTTCAGCTTGCCAGTTCCGCGTTCCCCGCGCGCTATCGCGATGCCTTCGCGCCGGACGAAGCGGTGCGCGATCTGGACGAACTGCATGCGCTTGCCAAAGACGCGCGCGGGCTTGCGGTAAAGGCGCGCGCTTACCGCCACACCGACGATGCCCATGCGGTGCTGCGCCTGAAACTTTATGTGCTGGGCAATGTGGTGCCGCTGTCGGCCTCCATGCCGATCTTTGAAAACCTTGGCCTGCGCGTGATCGCCGAGGACAGCTATCCGGTGTCGCTGAAGACGCAAGACGGCTGGGCGGGCGATGCTGCCGTGCTGGATTTTCTGATGGAACGCGCGGACGGCGCATCCGCCGATCTGGAAGAGATCAAACAGCCGCTGGAAGATGCCTTTCACGCCATCATCGAAGGCCGCGCAGAGAGCGACGGCTTCAACAAGCTTGTGATCGGCGCCGAACTGGATTGGCGCGATGTCACCATCCTGCGCACGGTGGCGAAATTCCTGCGCCAGGCCGGCATCGCTTTCAGCCAGGAATATATGGAGCTGGCGCTTTCGCGAAACCCCGACATTGCGCAAAAACTTATCGAGCTTTTCCATGTGCTGAACGATCCCCACGCCAAGGACCGAGAAAAACACGGCGAGGAATTGCGCAAGAAGATCGACGGCGCGCTCAACGACGTGCAGAGTCTGGACGATGACCGCATCATCCGGCGCATGCTCAATGTGATCGATTGCACGCTGCGCACGAACTATTGGCAGCGCGACAAAGACGGCGAGACCAAGCCCTATCTCAGCATAAAGCTGAAAAGCCAGGAGCTGGACGAACTGCCGGCGCCGCGGCCTTTCGTGGAAATCTTCGTCTATTCGCCGGAGATGGAAGGCGTGCACCTGCGCTTCGGCAAGGTGGCGCGCGGCGGCATCCGCTGGAGCGACCGGCGCGAGGATTTCCGCACCGAAATTCTGGGGCTTGTGAAAGCGCAACAGGTGAAGAACGCCGTGATCGTGCCGGTGGGTTCGAAGGGCGGCTTTTATCCCAAGCGCATGCCGCTGAACCCGACGCGCGAGGAAAGCCAGACGATTGGCGTTTCGGCTTACAAGGTGTTGATCAACGCGTTGCTGGACCTGACCGACAATATCCGCCCCGATGGCTCCATCGAAGCGCCGAAGGATGTGCTGCGGCACGACGGCGACGATCCTTATTTGGTGGTCGCCGCCGACAAAGGCACGGCCACCTTTTCCGACATCGCCAACGGCATCGCGGAAGATCATGGCTTCTGGCTGGGCGATGCTTTCGCGTCCGGCGGCAGCCACGGTTACGACCACAAGAAAATGGGCATCACGGCGCGCGGCGCATGGGTGGCGGTGGAGCGCCATTTCCGCGAGATGGGCCGCAACACGCAGACCGAAGAATTCACCGTTGTCGGCGTGGGCGATATGTCGGGCGACGTATTCGGCAACGGCATGTTGCTTTCCAAAAAGATAAAGCTGCTGGCGGCGTTCGATCACCGCCATATCTTCATCGATCCCTCGCCGGATACCGAAGCAAGCTGGAACGAGCGCCAGCGCATGTTCGATCTGCCGCGCTCCAGCTGGGAGGATTACAACAAGGCGCTGATTTCCAAAGGTGGCGGGGTTTATCCGCGCACGCTGAAGGAAATTCCGGTTTCGCCGGAAGTGAAGGCGATCACCGGGTTGAGCAAAGACAAGATCGCCCCGGCAGAACTGATCAAGGCGCTGCTGAAATCGGATGTCGATCTTTTGTGGTTCGGCGGCATCGGCACCTATATCAAGGCCTCCACGCAGAACAATCTTGATGTGGGCGACCGCGCCAACGATGCCTTGCGTGTGAATGGCGACGAGATTTGCGCCAAGGTGGTGGGCGAAGGCGCCAATCTTGGCTGCACCCAGCTTGGCCGCGTGGAATATGCGCTGAAGGGCGGGCGCATCAACACCGACGCCATCGACAATTCGGCGGGCGTGGACACATCCGACCATGAAGTGAATTTGAAGATTTTGTTCAGCGGGCCCATGCGGCGCGGCGAGATCACCCAGGAATCCCGCGACAAGCTTTTGACCGCGATGACCGATGATGTGGCGGCGCACGTTCTGCGCGACAATTACGATCAGACGCTGGCGCTTTCGGTGGCGCAGGCGCGTGGAGCCCGCGATCTGGATGCGCAGGGCCGCTTCATGCGCGATCTGGAACGGCGCGGAAAGCTGGACCGCGCGGTGGAATATCTGCCCGACGATGAAGGCTTGCGCGCGCGCGGGCAGGAGAGCCGCGGGCTGCTGCGGCCGGAACTGGCGGTGCTGCTGGCTTATGCGAAACTCGATCTGGACGCCGAACTGGTGGCCAGCGAAGTGCCGGACGATCCCTATTTCGCATCCGAACTCGCGGGTTATTTCCCCAGTGCCGCGGTGGAGCGTTTTCCCGATGAGATGATCCATCACCGGCTGCGCCGCGAAATCATCGTGACGGTGCTGTCCAACAAGATCGTCAATCTCGCGGGCCCGGTGTTCATGCACCGGCTGAAGGAAGTTTCCAGCACCACAGCGCCGCGCGTGGCGCGCGCCTTCGTGGTGGCGGAAGGCGCGTTCGGACTGGAGGCGCTGAAGGCGCGCATTGATGCGCTGGATTACAAGGTGCCCGCCGAGGTGCAGACCAGCATGTATGCCGACATCGCCGAACTGCTGCGCCGCATGGGCCTGTGGTTCCTGGCCAATGTGCCGGCCAACGCCGATCTTACCGAGACCGTGGCGCTGTATCGCGGCGGCGTGGAAGCGCTGCGCGGCACGTTCTCAACGCTGGTGTCGCCGTACGAAATGGACGCCACCATGAACCGCATCAAGGAACTGGAAGATGCGGGCGTGCCGCATGATCTGGCCGACGACATCGCCGCTTTGGGATTGTGGAGCACATCGCCGGAGATCGCGCAGCTTTCACACAAGCGTTCACTGAATATCGATCTGGTGGCCGGCGCTTATTTCGCCATCGGCACGCTGGTGGGGCTGGACCGTTTGCGCGGACTGGCCGCGCGCATCACCGCATCCGAACATTGGGACCGCCTTGCCATCCGCCGTTTGACCGACGATCTGTTCGTGGGCCAGCGCGCGCTGACCATGCAGGCGCTGTCATCGCTCGACCCCGCCAAGGCAAACGCCAAGCGCGAGGATGGGGCGGCGATCGTGGAAGCCTGGGCGGAGACGCACGCCGAAGCGCTGAACCGCACCAAAAGCTTCCTCGCCGATCTGGAACGCACCGGCGATCTATCCATCGCCAAGCTCACGCTCGCCAACAGCCAGATCCACGAACTGGCGTCGCACTGAATTTTAGCGCGGCGCCATGCGGATCGCGCCGTCGAGGCGCACGCTTTCGCCGTTGAAATACGGGTTGGTGATCATCTGTAGCGCCAGCGAGGCGTATTCCGGCGGGTTGCCCAGCCGCGGCGGGAACGGTACCTGCGCTGCGAGTGCGGCTTTCACATTGTCCGGCGCGCCTTGCAGCAGCGGCGTGTTGAAGAGGCCGGGCATGATGGTGTTCACGCGGATGCCTTCCTGCGCCAGATCGCGCGCCACCGGCAGCGTGAGCCCCAGCACACCGCCTTTGGATGCGGAATAAGCGGCTTGACCGACCTGGCCATCTTGTGCGGCGACCGATGCGGTGTTGACGATGGCGCCTCGTTCGCCGCCGGCCAGCGGTTCCAGCGTCAGCATGCCAGCGGCCGATTGCGCGATGCAGCGGAAAGTGCCGACCAGATTGATCTGGATGATGCGGTCGAAATCTTTCGCGGCGAAGAATTTGATATCGCCGGTTTTCTTGTCGCGGCTGGCTGTTTTGATCGCGTTGCCGGTACCGGCGCAATTCACCAGAATGCGCTCTTGGCCGTTGGCGGCGCGCGCTTTCTTGAAGCCTTCGCTCACGCTGTCGTCATTGGTAACGTTGACTTCGCAGAAGACGCCGCCGATTTCGGAAGCGACCTTCTCGCCCTTTTCCTTCTGCATATCGAAGAGCGCGACTTTGACGCCGTGCTTGGCCAGCGCGCGTGCGGTGGCTTCGCCCAGACCAGATGCGCCGCCGGTGACGATGGCGGCAATCGATGAATTCAGTTCCATGGGTAGTCCCCTGATATTTTCCGGAGCGACTCTTAAACCGGGCGGGCCTTTCGGGAAAGCGCGGCCATGCTTTGGGCACAATCCGGCGGCACTTTTCGCGCAAGCTCGCAATTCCTTTATAATGCAGCCATGAACACGCCCCTGCCCGATCCCAAGGCTTTGCAGTTGCCGGTGGTCATTCGCCGCAACGAACGGCTTGTGGAAGAAAAGCTCTGGACCAAGCTGCTGAAGGTGGCTGGCAAGATTCCGTTCGCCGAGGAAGTGGCAGCCGCCTATTTCTGCACGCTGGATCCGCGCACGCCGTTGCGCGTGAAGGGCGTGCTGCTGGCGGCGCTGGCCTATTTCGTGATGCCAGTGGATGTGATTCCCGATTTCATCGCGGGCTTCGGCTTTACCGATGACGCCGCCGTGCTGGCAACCGCCATCGGCCTTGTCGGCAGCCACATCAACGGCCGCCATCACGCAAGGGCGCGCGCGGCGCTGGGCATTGCCGAACCGGAAGTTGAATGACGCCCAAGGCGATCGAGAAATTTCTTCTGGCGCTGCCCGGCGCGAAACTTTCGCTGCAATGGGGCGACGACCGCGTCTTCAAAGTCGGCGGCAAGATGTTTGCGGTGCTTTCGCCATCGGGCTCGCATGCGCGCAGCATGTCGTTCAAGGCCAGCGAAACCAGCTTTCACATTCTGACGCGCATGAAGAATATCATTCCCGCACCCTATCTGGCGCGGGCGCATTGGGTGGCGCTGGAAAAGCTGGACGCGCTGAAGCCGGACGACCTGAAAGTCTATCTGATGCGTGCGCACGCATTGATCGCCGCAAAACTGACGAAGAAACAGCGCGCGGCGCTTGGGCTTGGCGAAACGGCCAAGCCGTAATCGCCAATCTCTTCAGCGCACGACGGCGATTTTGCTTAAGCGTTCAGCCTGGGCTTTATCGTGCGGCACGGCGACGAATTCGATGCCGATGCCGTTTTCGTGCAGGCGCGCGATGCGGCCGGCCATCTGGCCGATGAGCACAAATTCGCCGATGGGCGGCTTCACATCGGTTTTTACCGAAACGCCGCTCAGGGAAAGATCGAGCACTTCGCACGGCACCACAGAACCATCGGCGCGGGTGAAATGCATCATGCCCTGCGCGGCATTGCGATCGTGGCGGCGCAGCGCCGATTCATCGACCAGCCCGCGGTTGATGAAAACCGTAAGCTGCTCTGCAATGCGCTCGCGCTTCATAGCGGTGGCGGCAAAGCGAATGCCGAAACTGGATTGGCCAACGCGGCTGACGCCGCCTTCAAAGCGGCCGAAGCCATCGACATAGACAACGATATGTTCGCCGATGGCCGGGACCAGTTCGGCCTGCAGCGCGGCGCCACCCGGCGACATATTGACGATGGTACAATCGGCTTCGCGCCCGTCGGCGGGCACGAACAGCCGGCCCAGAATATCCATCTTCACGCGGCGAAAGCGCCGGCGTTCGGCAGGCTCCTGTGCACCGGCGATGGCGTGCGATGTGGCCGTGTTGGGCGGCATGGAAACAAGACCCTTCTGGCGCACCCGCTTTTTAGCCCCCGCAAGGTCAACGGGAGGTTACCGGGGGCCAAATGGCGGCAAGGCTGTTTTTCGAGGGGGTGGGCGGCCTTAACCTGCAGGGCGGCCCGCGCTATAGAAAAGGAAGTGATTTTCTCCAAGCCTGCCGCCGCGTTACCGGCTTCGGGCTTTCATCCAGCGAAAGAGATCAGCCATGGGGCCCGGCGCTTCTTCCCGACTTCCTTCCCGAATCCTCGCCGCAGCGGCTTTGGCCAGCGCCCTTGTGCTGGGCGCCTGCGCCACCTCCGCGGTGGACGATCTGGACGGGGTGACGGCTACGGGCAGCCCGTTCACGCAGGCACTTTTCCGCAATTACTCCTATCTGGCGCGGTCCTTCGGCGATGTGGGCGCGCCTTCCAGCTCCGCGTTCGATTCGGACAATTCACTCTCCTTCAGCGACTCCGACGCGTCGGTTGACGATCTGGCCGATGCTTTCGCGCGCAAAGCGCTGCAGGCAGCCCAAGGCGCAAACGTGATGCCGGAACCGGCGCCGGATGCGGGCGCGCAGGATATTCTCGCGCGGCTGCTGCATGCGCTGGATCTTGGCCGCGACAAGGCGCCGGACGATGCCGCGCGCGCGCAAGCCGATTACGATTGCTGGGTGATGGACGGACGCGTGCACGGGCAAGAAGCAGCATCCGCCGCCTGCCGCGCTTCGCTGAACGGATCGCTGGCGCAGCTTGAGCACGATGTGAACCCGCCAGCACCGATGATGGCGCCAGTTGCCGCCGATTACACCGTCTATTTCGATTTCGACTCCTGGACGCTGACGGCGGAAGCACTGCAAGTGATAACGCAAGCGGTGAACAACGCGCGCGCCGGTGGGCAATCGCACATCAATCTGGTGGGACACACCGACACGTCGGGTTCGCCGGCTTATAATCAGAGCTTGTCGTTGCGCCGCGCCAATGTGGTGAAAGACGTGATGGTGCAGATGGGCGCGCGGGCCGAAGCGATCACGACAACAGGCGTTGGCGAATCCGATCTGGCGGTGCAGACCGCTGACGGTGTGCGCGAACCGAAGAACCGCCGCACGGTGATCACGCTTCAACCGTAAGCGGGATTACTTACCAGCGAGCAATTCCACCATCGTCGTGCCCAGCGCGGCGGGGTTCGGCGAGACGCGGATGCCGGCGGCCTTCATCGCTTCGATCTTGGATTTCGCATCGCCCTTGCCGCCGGAGATGATGGCGCCGGCATGACCCATGCGACGGCCCGGCGGCGCGGTGACGCCAGCAATGAAACCCACGATCGGCTTTTTGGTTTTGTTGTGCTTGATGAAATCGGCGGCGTCTTCTTCGGCGCTGCCGCCGATTTCGCCGATCATGATGATGGCTTCGGTTTCGGGGTCCTTCAGGAACATCTCCAGCACTTCGATATGCTCGGTGCCTTTCACCGGATCGCCGCCGATGCCGACACAGGTGGTTTGACCCAAGCCAACAGCGGTGGTTTGCGCGACGGCTTCATAGGTAAGCGTGCCGGAGCGCGAGAGAATGCCGATCTTGCCGCGGCGGTGAATGTGGCCAGGCATGATGCCGATCTTGCATTCGCCAGGCGTGATGACGCCGGGACAGTTGGGCCCGATGAGGCGCGACTTCGATCCGCAAAGCGCGCGCTTGACCTTCACCATATCCAGCACCGGGATGCCTTCGGTGATGCAGACGATGAGCGGCACGCCTGCGTCTATGGCTTCCAGAATGGCGTCGGCCGCGAACGGCGGCGGCACATAGATCACGGATGCGTCGCAGTTCGTGGCGGCGCGCGCTTCACGCACGGTATCGAACACCGGCAGATTGAGGTGGGTGCTGCCGCCTTTGCCGGGCGAGGTGCCGCCGACCATTTTGGTGCCATAGGCGATGGCCTGCTCGGAATGAAATGTGCCCTGCTTGCCGGTGAAGCCCTGGCAAATGACGCGCGTGTTCTTGTCGACAAGAATAGACATTATTTCGAGCCCTTCACGGCATTGACGATTTTCTGCGCGGCGTCGGCGAGGTCGGTGCCGGAGACGATGGGCAATCCGGACTCGGCAAGGATTTTCTTTCCGAGTTCGACGTTGGTGCCTTCCAGGCGCACGACCAGCGGAACCTTCAGCGAAAGTTCTTTCGCGGCGGCGACGATGCCTTCCGCGATGATGTCGCATTTCATAATGCCGCCGAAGATGTTGACCAGAATGCCCTTCACGTTCGGATCGGAGACAATGATCTTGAACGCGGCGGTGACTTTCTCTTTCGTCGCGCCGCCGCCGACATCGAGAAAGTTGGCCGGCTCGCTGCCATAGAGCTTGATGATGTCCATGGTGGCCATGGCGAGGCCAGCACCGTTCACCATGCAGCCGATTTCACCATCGAGCTTGATGTAGGAGAGATCGAACTTCGAGGCTTCCACCTCCATCGGGTCTTCTTCGGCGGTGTCGCGCAGTTCGGCGATGTCCTTGTGGCGGAAGAGCGCGTTGTCGTCGAAATTGATCTTGGCATCGAGGCAGATGACGTTGCCGTCTTTCGTCACCACCAGTGGATTGATTTCCAGAAGGCTCATGTCCTTGGCGACGAAGGCGTTGTAGAGGCTCTGCACAACCTTACCGCATTGCTTGGCCTGCTCGCCGCTCAGCTTCAGCGCGGTTGCGATGTTCAATCCGACATAGGGCGAATAACCGGCGACGGGTTCGACCTGAAAAGTTTGAATCTTGTCGGGCGTCTTGTGCGCCACTTCCTCGATATCCATGCCGCCTTCGGTGGAGGCGATAAAGGCGATGCGCGAGGTTTCGCGATCAACCAGCGCGGACAGATAAAGTTCACGCTCAATGGCCGAGCCGTCTTCGATGTAAAGCCGGTTGACGACGCGGCCGTGCGGGCCCGTCTGGTGCGTGACAAGCGTCATGCCCAGCATGCGTTCGGCTTCCTTCCTCACGTCCTCAATGGATTTCACGACCTTCACGCCGCCGCCCTTGCCGCGACCGCCGGCATGGATCTGCGCCTTCACCACCCATACCGGGCCGCCCAATTCTTTGGCGGCGGCGACCGCATCCTCAACCGAGAAGGCCGCGATGCCGCGTGGCACCGGCACGCCGAAACCGCGAAGGACTTCTTTGGCCTGATATTCATGGATATTCATGGGGTTGTCCGCATGAGAAGGGAAAGGAAACGGCCGCGAGGGGCGGCGCGGCGCACAATATCAGCGGACCCCTGCCGTGCAAGGCAAACACTGTCGCAAGGCAGCAGACGCAATTGGCGCGTCTATTGGGCCTGCAGGCCAGCCCGGCGGGGGGCGGGCGACGCGCCGCGCGTCGCGATCAGAAGAAATGCCGCAAGCATCACAGGTACGCCGACCGGAACAAAGGCCAGGCTCGCAATGGGACGCGCAAGCAGTGGAACAAGCCACAGCCCGGCCAGCATGACCTTTTCATACGGCCGGAAGCCGCGCGCGATTCCGTCTGCAATCAGCAGCGCCAGCGCAGGCGCCAGCGCCATCATGTCGTAATCGAAGCAATAGGGCGTCGCCAGCAGCGACGCGATGCAAAGCGCGGCGCCCTTGCGGGCCGGCGAAACATCAGATCGCCACAAACGGAAGAGCAGAATGCCGACGATGAGCGTGACGGATGCCTGCAACGCATAGGCAAGCGCAACCGGGCCGCCCCACATCCGCGTCCAGGCAAAGACGCTTTGAATTTTGTAGAAGCCCGCGCCGCCCTGCTCCAGAACGACGGTGCGCGTATAGGGAAGGAATTGCACGAACGCGGCCCACGGCGCCGTGCCGAAAATAGCCGTCGTCACGATAGCGGTCACGCCAACCGTGAGCGCTGCCGCGATCACCGCGCGCCAGCGGCCTTCCGCGATGAGCGCCACGGGAATCATCAATCCGAATTGCGGTTTGTAGACGAGCAATCCGAAAAAGACGCCGGCGAGCAGTGGCCGCTTGTCGAGCATCAAAATCCCGCCACCCAGCAACGCTGCGGTGAGAAAGCCGTTATGGCCGTGCGTGAGATTGAGAAACACGGCGGGGAACGCCGCTGCCAGCAAAAGCCATATCCGGTCGCGCACGACTTGCGGCGCGGCGCTTGCGCGCAAGAGTAGCCACATGGTGCCGAGATAAAGCGCGAAGCTGATGGCCTGCCAGACAATCAACGCCGGAATGTAGGGCAGTGCCGCCAACGGCGCCGCGATCAGCAGGAAGAAAGGCGGGTAGTGCCAGCCATAGAACTGTGTCGCGTTTCCGAACAGCAGCCTTTCATGCGCGAACTGCTTTGCGGGATCGAACGCCGATGCCGCATCGCCGCGCAATGCAGCCTGCCCCGCGACGTAGATATCGGAGAAATCGGTTCCCAGCGGACGGCCAAAGACGTCGTTCAGTCCATGCGCGGTGAATGCCAGATAGGCCAGCGCGGCAAGCCATGCGATCAGGATGGCGCCGACCCACGCGGCAATGCGCCCGCGCGAAACGAACGCTCCATTGCGAAATGTTTCCAGAAAAACCGCCACGGCCTACGCCTGCTTTGCGGGCAGACAGTAGGCCGTGGCGCTTAAGGGATGGTTGCCAGAGGTTTAGTAGCTGCTTTCGTCGCCCACGCCGCCGTCCAGCGACATGCCGGAGAGATCGGCGCCGGCTGCGCTGGAGGTGCGTGTCGAGGTGGCGCAGACCATACCGCGGTAGGAGAAGAACATGTCGCCGGTGCCGTAACGGCGCAGGTTGGTGCGCTCGGTGCAATCGGGCACCGGAACGGCGCGCACGCATTTCAGCATGCCGTCCTTGTAGTGCCGCAGCGCTTCATGCGCGCCGCATTGCAGAACCTGGCCGCCTTCATAGGTGCCGGCCATGCCCTGATCGGACTGCAGCACATCGCCGATGACCGCTTTCAGGATCGTGCCCGGCAAGCAGCGCGCGATTTCGCCTTCGTAGCCGGCGTCGATCCAGGTATCCGGCGCCATGTGCGACGCCGGGAATTCCGAACCGTTGGAGGCAACGCAGATGGCGTGAATGGCCTTGACGATGGTGGCTTCTTGGCTGACGCAGGCTTGCGCCGCCGCCACCGCGCCAATGTCGCCGCCGACGCTGGTTTTCTGGATGACGGTGCCGTAGCTACCGCCGCCGCTATAGACGACCGCACTGGCAGAGGCGCCGGACGAGGCCGCTGCTGCCGCAAAGGCCGAGGCTTCCGCGCTGCTGCCGCCTTTGTTGATCGTGATGTTCTTGTTGATCGAGACGTTCTTATTGATCGTCACGTTCTTGTTGATGTCGATGTTCTTGGAATTGTCGATGTTGTTGGTGATGTCGATATTCTTGTTGATCGTCACCGGCTTGTAGATGTTGATGCTGTTGTTCACGTTCACGCTCTTGCTGATCGTGATCGGCTTGTAGATATGGACGCTGTTGTTGACGTTCACGCTCTTGTTGATCGTGACCGGCTTGTAGATGTTGACTGGTTTGTAAATGTTCACGGGCTTGTAGATCGAGATACCGCCGGTTTTGCAGGCGGGGCCGTGACCGAAGTTGCCCATCGATGTGGTGGCGATTGTGGGCATTCCGATTCCGTTGGCGGCCGCGGGCGCTTGCGGCGTGGCGATCAGAACCGCGCTAGCCAGCACCGCCGCCGTGAGAAAATAGGGCCTAATCGTCATATCCGTACGCTCCTTGATCGTCCACAAACCGGCTGTTGCTTGTTCCGCGCAGGCCGAAATCGTGCACAAAGCCTTAATTCCGGACGGCTAGTTTCACGAAGTGTGCCAGCGGGGCGGACGATGGAGAGCGCGAAAGCGGATCAAAACGGCACAGGCGCAGGCTTAACGCGTGGTAAGACTGTGCTCGCATGATCCCGATCTCGGACGACAACCCTTCGATAACAAGGCCATACGTGAACTGGGCGCTGATTGCGCTTTGCATCGGCGTGTTCCTGTGGGAGTTGTCGCTGGGCCAGGGCGGCGCGGACGCCGCGGGCGATCTGTACGGGTTCGCGCCGGCCTCTCTGCTGCATCCCACCAAGGTGGCGCGCCTGCCCGGCGAACTGCCGCCGTATCTCACGATCTTCACCTCGATGTTCCTGCACGGCGGCCTCCTGCATATCGCGGGCAACATGCTGTATTTGTGGATTTTCGGGAACAATATCGAAGACGCGATGGGGCACGTTAAGTACCTTGTCTTCTATCTGCTGTGCGGGATCGCCGCTGCCGTTTCGTTTGCGGCGATGGATCCGGCATCGCACATGCCGATGATTGGCGCCTCCGGCGCGATCTCCGGCGTACTGGCGGCCTATGTTCTTCTTTTTCCCAGAGCCAGGGTCACGGTGATCATTCCGCTTGGCATTATCTTCTATCCCATCGCCATCAGCGCGGTGTGGGTGGTGGGCGTGTGGTTTATTCTCCAGCTTGTCAGCGCGGCGTTGAGTGATCCGTCGCAGCCCGGCACCGCGTGGTGGGCACATGTCGGCGGTTTTGCGCTGGGTCTTGTGCTGACGCCGCTCTTCAAATCGGCCAACGTGCCGCTGTTCGGCCGATATCCGCGCAGCCCCTGGACCTGAGCCGCATCCGTTAACGCCCGGTAACTTCTGGCACGGCTTCTGCTCTTTGACCGGCAGAAGGGCGCGGCAACGTCTCACTCTGGATCAAAAGCCGCCGCCCGCATGGGAATGCCGGGGTCGTTTGGTCATGAAGCATAAGAACAGTCATCTGCTGGTTGGGTACTGGAGCCGTATCCGCAAGGGCCGCGATGTGCCGGACCAATCCGATATCGACCCGCGCGCCATCAAGCGCATGCTTTCTTCCATCTTTATTCTGGAAGCGAGCGACAGCGACCGCCCGATTTACCGTCTTGCCGGCACCACGCTATGCGAGCGCTTCGGCATGGAATTGCGTGCCTCGAATTTTCTTACCCATTGGGAATCCAAAAGCCGCAGCGCATTGACGCTGCTGCTGCGCCAGTCGCTGCGCATGAAACAGCCGATCTGCCTTTCGTCGGTGGCGGCAACCGCGGATTGCGGCATGGCGGAACTGGAAACCGTGCTGACACCTATAACCTTCGGCGATGGCTATCCCACCCGCTTCCTCGGCATGACGCAGCTTTTGACGGACCCGGCCAGCCTTGCCGGACGCCCACTCGCCTTCCAGCGGTTGATCGCCTCCGCACTGGTGCGTGAGGACGAGCCGCTTTCGAATTTCGAAATGCCTCCGCCAAGGCCGCCGGCCGAACCGATCCGTTCGCATCCGCGCGCGCCGCACCTGCGCCTCGTGGTCAGCCAAGACAAGCCCGCCACCGTGCATTTCGAGGCGGACGACGCGCTGCAACGCCTGTTTGAATTGCTGGGTGCCCCGCAACCAGCGTGAAAGCTATTGCGGTGACGAGTTCGGCTTTGTGACAGTTGTGTCGGGCTTGGTATTATCGCGATCGACCGGATCGTACTGCAGGACGTTGCGATTGAGCCGCTGCCCCGCATCGCGCGATTGCAGATACGGCACTTCGTACTTCTCGATCTTGGCGCGATAGGCGTTGAACGCCGCATCGTCTTCCGGCAACCGCTTGTCGCAACGATCCGGCGGCAGATTCTGCGTCTCCTGGCACCAAAGATCGAAATTCATGTTCTGAACCGGGAGTGTGCCGGTTTGGGCTTGCGCGCCGCCGCACAGCAGCAAAAGCGCCGTGGCGGCAACAAGGACGGTGTGGCTGGTTTTCATGACCCTCACCTTACTCTTGCCCCAAACGCTGTGAAAGCGGTTTGAGTTTCATGGCAGCCACGTTATCCGCGCAAGGTGGCGGTTTCGTCACGCAGCAGCCGATGACGCGCCATCTTCCGCCACCCGCACATGCTCCGGCGGCAAGGGCCGCGCGCCACGGATCATGTCGGACGCCTTTTCCGCGATCATGATGGTGGGCGCGTTGGTATTCCCCGATACCAGTGTGGGCATCACCGAGGCATCGACCACGCGCAAACCCTCCACGCCATAGACGCGCAGTTCAGGATCGACGACGGCATCCGCGCCATGGCCCATCTTTGCTGAACCGACCGGGTGATAGATCGTTTCCGCCGTCTTGCGGATAAAGGCATCGATCTGATCGTCTTTGCGAACATGCGCGCCGGGCATCAGTTCGGGGCCGCGATAGGGATCGAACGCCGGTTCGGCGAAAACATCGCGCGTCAGCTTCACGCCTTCGCGCAACGCGCGGCGATCTTCCTCGGCTTCCAGATAGTTGGGTTGAATGACGGGCGCCGCCAGCGGATCGGCGGACTTGATGGAAATGTAGCCCGTGCTTTGCGGGCGCAACTGACAGACATGCGCCATGAAGCCGTGGCGATCGGCTTTCTTGCGGGTGTGATCGAACATCAGGGCGGCGATGAAGTGGATTTGCAGATCCGGCGTTTCCAGATCGGCGCGGCTTTTGAGGAACGCGCCGGACTCCAGCCCCTGCCCGCGCGCCAGACCTTTCTTGAACAGAAGATATTGCAGGCCGGTCTTGGCGGCGCGCAGCGGATTGGCCTGGCTGTAAAGCGTGATCGGTTGGGTGGATTCATACTGGATCGAACAATCCAGATGGTCCTGCAAATTCTTGCCGACGCCCTTAAGATCGACCAGCGTGGGAATGCCAAAGCGCTTCAGTGTTTCGGGATCGCCGATGCCGGAGAGCAAAAGCATCTGCGGCGTGTTCACCGCGCCGCCGCTTAAAATCACTTCGCGCGAGCTGCGCGCCTGAACCGGCTGCTTGTTCTGCACATACTCCACACCCACCACGCGCGTGCCTTCAAACAACACACGGCTCAGATGCGCGTTGCTTTCGATGGTGAGGTTCTTGCGGCCGAGTGCGGGACGCAGATAGGCGGACGCAGCACTCCAGCGTTGGCCGTCTTTGATGGTGAGCTGATAAGGCCCAAAACCTTCCTGCTGCGCGCCGTTGAAATCGGGCGTGTAGGGATGGCCCGCTTCCATGCCGGCCCGGACGAAAGCGCGGAACAGCGGGTTGGCGGATTCGCCGCTGGAAACATTCAGCGGCCCGGACCCGCCGTGAAATTCATCGCCGCCGTTCTGGTTGTTTTCCGAACGCTTGAAATAGGGAAGCACATCGGCGAACGACCAGCCTTCGCAGCCCATCTGGCGCCAGCGATCGTAATCGCGCGCGTGGCCGCGAATATAGATCATGCCGTTGATGGACGACGATCCGCCCCAGCCACGGCCGCGCGGCCAATAGAGCTTGCGGTTGTTCAGATGAAGCTGGCCTTCGGTTTCAAAATACCAGTTGTGCTTGTTAGGCTTGCCCAGAAGTGCTGGGATTCCGGCCGGCATATGGATCATGGCCGATTTGTCGGGCGGGCCCGCCTCGACCAGCAGCACTTCGATAGCCGGGTCGGCGGAAAGCCGGTTGGCGAGCACGCACCCGGCGCTGCCCGCGCCGATAATGATGTAGTCGTAAGCCTTCATGGCCAGCCTGAATATCGGGTTCGCCGGGAGCCTAGCCCAAGGGGGCGGGTGTGCAAATTGCACCCGAATCACATGGGGATAGGCGCAAGGCGCGGCATAATTGGCCCCACATTCGCCTTGGCGACCGCGTAAACTGCTTTCATGCGCTACGGCTCGGGTCTTCTCGAAGAAATCCTGCGGCGGACGGATCTCGTCCAGCTTGTGGGTCGGCGCGTGAAGCTGGAACGGCGCGGGCGCGTGATGTGGGGGCTTTGCCCTTTCCACAAAGAGAAGTCGCCCAGCTTCAAGGTGGAGAACGAACGGCGCACCTATCATTGCTTTGGCTGCGGCAAGGGCGGCGACGCCTTCAAATGGAACATGGAAATGGAAGGCCTGAGCTTTCCGGAATCCGTCCAGAAACTTGCGGGCGAAGCGGGCGTGGAGTTGCCGGCCTGGACGCCGGAAGACGAAGCGCGCGAGCAGAAGAAGAAATCGCTTTACGACATCGTGGAAGCGGCGTGCGCCTTTTATGAAGCGCAGTTGCGTGGACAGGTGGGCAGCGAGGCACGGCAATATCTGAAGTCGCGCGGGCTGGACGATGCTGCCGCAAAACAGTTTCGCCTGGGCTATGCACCTTCGAACAATTCACTGATCGCGCACCTGAAAGCCAAGGACGTTTCGCTGGACGATATGGTGACGGCAGGGCTGGCGCGGCCGGGCGAAGACAACCGCGCACCACGCGATTTCTTTTACGACCGGCTGATGTTTCCGATCTCCGACGGGCGCGGACGCATCATCGCCTTCGGCGGACGCGGGCTCTCGCCCGACGCCAAGCCCAAATATATTAACACCGGCGAGACCTCGCTCTTTTCCAAAGGCCAGCAGCTTTATAATTTTGCCACCGCGCGGCCCGCCGCCCTGAAAGACGGCAGCATCATTCTGGCCGAAGGCTATATGGATGTAATCGCGCTGGTGCGCAGCGGTTTTGAAGCATCCGTGGCGCCGTTGGGCACTGCGCTGACCGAAGATCAATTGCATTTGCTATGGCGCACGGCACCCGAACCGATCCTGGCGTTCGATGGCGATGATGCGGGATTGCGCGCGGGCTATCGCGCGGCGCGCATGGCGCTGCCGCATCTGAAAGCCGGTTATTCGTTGCGCTTCGCATTTCTGCCACCGGACGAAGATCCCGACACGCTGATCCGCGCCAGTGGGATGGCCGGAATGAAAAAGATACTGGATTCCGCCGAAGGTTTGGCGCGGGTGTTGTGGCGGGTGGAAACCGAGGGCAAGGATTTTTCCACGCCGGAACGCCGCGCCGGTCTGGAGCGCACGCTGGGCGAAATTGTTTCCGCCATTCGCGACGGCAAAGTGGCCGACTATTACCGGCGCGAATTCGAGGAGCGTGTGTTCGAGAGTTTCAAGCGCCGCGCGCCGCGCGCCGCGCAGCAAAACAGAAAAACAGAAGGCCGCAATTTCCGCCGCGATGCGCCGCGTTTCGGCGCGCCGCTGGAAAGTATTTCGCCGGCGCTGAAAGCCAGTTTGCTGGCGCGCACCTCCGGCCAGGGCGCGCGGCGGATGAAAGAGACGGAAATCGCGCAAATCCTTCTGGCAGAGCCTGAACTCGCGGACAGGCATGGAGAAATGCTTGCGGCGCTGGTCTTTTCCGATGCTTCGCTTGACAGGTTCCGCCACGAACTCCTAAACCTCGCGGCCTCCGGCTTCCGGCTTGAAAAAGGGCGTTTGGAGGACCATCTCAACCGTTCTGGCATGGCCGAGCTTGCAACCCGCCTTTCGGGACATGTGGGCTCCGGACAAAGTATTGGCCCGGCGGAGACGGCGGCAAACGCCGAGGGGGACCATGCCGAGGATTTCGAGACCCGCTTCCTGCGCGCCGCAGCCCAATTGCGCGACATGGCGGAACTCGACCCGGAGCGCAGGCGTGCGGTGGAGCGTTTCAACTCGGAAGGCACCGAGGAGAGCTGGCGCGACGCCCAAAGGCTTCTGGGGAACCGCGTTCAGCCGAACGAAAGCTGAACGTCTCTATCCCGCATATATGTAGAGACACATCTGGACGAGAGTGGACACACGCGTGGCGACGAAGACCCAACCGAAAAAATCCAAGGCTCCGGCCAAACCCGTCAAGAAGACGGCTACCAAAGCCGCTCCCGCCAAGGCGGTTTCCGCCAAACATGCGGCCGTGAAGAAATCCGTTGCCAAGCCGGTGGCGAAGGCCGCTGTGAAGCCGGCCAAGGCCGCCACCAAATCCGCGCCAGCCCCCAAAGGGAAGGCCAGCGCCCAGGCGGCGATCAAGGTTGTGCCTCCTGCAAAACCCGGCAAGCCCGGTGCTCAGCCCGAACTGCTGAAGAAAGACGGCAAGATCCTGCCGCAAGCCAAAAGTGGCAAGCCCGCCAAGCCGGGCGAGGAAACGCCTGGTGATGCCGACAGTCCGCTGCTGGATATGTCCGATGTCGGCGTGCGCAAGATGATCACCAAGGCCAAGGCGCGCGGCTATGTCACCTACGACGAACTGAACAAGGTTCTGCCGAGCGACAAGACATCGTCCGAGCAGATCGAAGACACCATGTCGATGCTCAACGAAATGGGCATCAACGTCATCGAAAGCGAAGAACAGGAAGAAGGCGAGCAAGGCGAAGGCGGTGTGCCCGCAGTTGCCGGCGGCAAGGCCGTGGTCGCTTCCGATTCCGAAAAACCCGAACAGTTCGACCGCACCGACGACCCGGTGCGCATGTATCTGCGCGAAATGGGTTCGGTGGAATTGCTGAGCCGCGAAGGCGAAATCGCCATCGCCAAGCGCATCGAAGCCGGCCGCGAATTGATGATCGGCGCGCTCTGCGAAAGCCCGTTGACGTTTGAGGCGCTGACGGTTTGGCGCGACGAACTGAACGAAGGCAAGGTTCTGCTGCGCGACATCATCGACCTTGAAGCCATGTATGGCGGCGGGCCGGATGGACAGGTCGCAACGCCCGCCCCCGTTGGCCCCGATGGTCAGCCGCTGGCGCAAGGCGCACCGGCCGGCACGGCGCTGAACGGTCATGGCGCAGCCCAACCGGTGATGACGCCCGCGCCGATCAAGAAACCGGAGCCGCCGCGCCCCGCGCCGCTGCCCAATCCCAACCGCGTGGTTGGCGAAGACGGCGAAGTGGTGAATGCCGAAGGCGTATCCGAGCCGGACGAAAACGAAGATGAAGGCAACCTGCCGCTTTCGGCGATGGAAGCGGCCCTGAAGCCGCAAGTGCTGGAAGCGCTGGACCAGATCGCCTCGCTCTACAAGAAGCTGGGCAAGCTGCAGGACGCGCAGGTTGAAGCGCAACTGGCCAGCGACGATCTTTCCACCAGCCAGGAACGCCGCTTCAAGAAGCTGCGCAACGAGACGATGGATCTCGTCAAAGGGCTGAAGCTCAACAACAACCGCATCGAAGCGCTTGTCGATCAGATGTACGGCATCAATCGCCGCTTGGTCAGCCTTGAAGGCCGCCTGCTGCGTTTGGCTGAAGCGCATGGCGTGGCGCGCGAGGATTTCCTGAAAGAGCATTTCGGCAACGAGCTGGACCCGAATTGGGCACGGCGCGTGGGCCGGCTGTCGCGCACCGGCTGGAAAGATTTCGTCGCCGACGAGCGCGACAAGATCAAGCAGCATCGCGACGAGATTCAGATGCTGGCGCAGGAAATGCGCGCGCCGATCACCGATTATCGCCGCATTGTGCAAACGGTGCAGAAGGGCGAGCGCGAATCCGGCGTGGCCAAGAAGGAAATGATCGAGGCGAATTTGCGCCTGGTGATTTCCATCGCCAAGAAATACACCAATCGCGGATTGCAGTTCCTGGACCTTATTCAGGAAGGCAATATCGGGTTGATGAAGGCGGTCGACAAGTTCGAATACCGCCGCGGTTACAAGTTCAGCACTTACGCGACATGGTGGATCCGTCAGGCGATCACGCGTTCGATTGCCGATCAGGCGCGCACCATCCGCATTCCGGTGCATATGATCGAGACGATCAACAAGCTGGTGCGCACCAGCCGCCAGATGCTGCACGAAATCGGCCGCGAGCCGACGCCGGAAGAACTGGCCGAACGCCTTGCCATGCCGCTGGAAAAAGTGCGCAAGGTTCTGAAGATCGCCAAGGAGCCGATCAGCCTTGAGACGCCCATCGGCGACGAGGAAGATAGCCACCTGGGCGATTTCATCGAGGACAAGAACGCGATCCTGCCGATCGATGCCGCCATTCAGGCCAATCTGCGCGAGACGACCACGCGCGTGCTGGCGACGCTGACGCCGCGTGAGGAGCGCGTGCTGCGCATGCGTTTCGGCATCGGCATGAACACCGATCACACGCTGGAAGAAGTCGGCCAGCAGTTTTCGGTAACGCGCGAACGCATCCGCCAGATCGAAGCCAAGGCGCTGCGCAAGCTGAAGCACCCGAGCCGCAGCCGCAAACTGCGCAGCTTCCTCGACAACTGATGCTGCCCAATTAAACAGGTTGGAGGCGCTGTTGCCTCCGCCCACAATTGTTTTGAAAAGAAAGTGCCTGCCATGTCGACGCCGATGAAAGAAGAATTCCGTGCCACGCCGAAGACGCCGACCAAGAAGGTCTTCAAATATCCCAGCGAGGACGAGCGTTTCGTGCGCCGCCTTGGCAGCGCGCTGCTGGAGAACTGGAACGATGTGCCGGTAGAATTGCGCGAGAAGATCATGGCGGATGCAGCCCTTGTGTGGGACCGCGAATTCGGCGACGCCAAGCTGGCGGCAAAGCTGGATGCGTTCGTGAAGCGCTATCCCACGCGGCTGGCATAAGGGAACGGCGGGGATGCGCGACTACAAGGGAACAAGTTTTTCAGACCGCATGGGCATTGCGGCGAAAGCCAAGCAGGCTCAGCTAGAAAAGGCGCGCGCACTGGCCGCCACCAACAAGGAAGGCGCCCCCGAACGGCAAGCCGCCCGCGCGGCCCTGAACGCCGAACGCGAAGCCCGCGCCGAAAAGCGCAAGGCCGAGAAACTGCTGGAAGCCGAAGCCAAGGCCGCCGACCGCGCGAAAGCCGAAAAGGCGCGCGTGGCGAACGAAGCCGCCGAGAAAATCGCGCGCGAGCACGAGGCGAAAGAAGCCGCCGCACGCAAGGCTCTCAAAGCGATCGAAGACAAAAAGGCCCGCGACGAGCGCTATGCAAAAAGGAAAGCGCGCAAATAATTTGGCACGAGAGCGCGATGAGATTCCGTTGATAATCGTCTATCTAGATAGTCAGGACTTCTCACATTTCGCGCACCCTCCCCGAGGCAAGGAGGCGTTTTATGAATCGCTTGACCAAACACTTTGCGATCTCATCGCCTCCAAGCTTATTGAAGTACGTTATTCAGCCGTGCACCTCTCCGAAATAGCGCAGACTTCGGAGGCGGCAGCCGCTTATGCAACAGACCGAGCTCGGGCAATTGAACGGTTTTGCCAAGGCAAGTGCATGCGCCTATGGCAAGACATCCTATTTGACGAGTTCTGCGCGACGCTAACTGCATGGGTTGTGAACCCCTATTCAGACAATAACGGTTGGATTGATGTAGATGTAAAGAGAATCGGTGATTTCGCGGAGAATTTTAAGGAAGCTTTTCATACGGAACTTAAAGCCAGAGGCTTTAGCAGAAAGCAGCGACGATCAATTCCGATTCAATCTCTTGTGAAAGCCCATTTGGCGACGCCAGAAGGGCACAAAGTCATTGAGACAATATCTGATCAAATAAACTCCCGTTTTCCACTTGCAATGACGTTAGACGTTGAAACTCTCCGCCTCTATTTATCTGGAGAAATAATGGCGAAAAGGTTTGAGACTTACCTGCGTCAGATGCTAGCTGATCCGATAAATTTGATCTCTCGTCTGCCCAATGAATTTGAAGCAGCTAAAAAACTTCCAAGACTTGTTCGCGACATCGGAAAAAATCTGACCGAGTCGTTCGAGCCGGTACTAATTAATCTTCAAATGCTAGCGGAGCGAATGCCATCATCGAGTTGGGGGAGCCATCGCGCTGACTTGCTCACCCACATTGCTGAACTGAGGCAAAAAATCCGACGCAAAGCCGCTCGAGCCAATCAAGGCGACTTGCCACGATCATTGAGACGATCTGCCTCTCGACTTAGCGACGAGAGCATTGATGCGATGCGCCTTCCTGGCCTTGATGTGATTGTGGACTCTATAGCCGCCTTTTTGAAGGATGCTGTTTCTGCGGCCGCAGCACAGCGTCCTATTCGTCAATTTAGGCCGTCGGATGCTCCCGACATGATGCATGGTGCATATATCCCTTATGTGGACTTATTTCGTTGTGACACGGCATGGGCTGACACATTCAAGAAGGCTAGTCGTCGACCAAATAGCGTCATCGGCCGTATTGAAGACTTACGCCCAGCACTGGAAAAATTATTACCGAACTAATTGGTCTGGGTAGCTACCGCCACCCTTTCAATCACCACCGGATTCTGTGGCGACGCATCGGGGCCGAACGGGCCTTGGCCGCCCAACGGGGCGCTCGCGATCTTTTCCACCGCGTCCATGCCACTGACCACATGGCCGAAGACGGCGTAGCCGGTGGTGTTGGCGGTATCGCCGGGTGTGGCGTCTAGTGAGGGAATGTCGTCCATGTCGATGAAGAATTCGGCGGTGGCACTGTTGGGATCCGTGCGCGCCATGGCAACGGCGCCCTTCACGTTCTTCAGGCCGTTGTTGGCCTCCAGCGCAATGGGATCATGCGTGGGCTTGGCCGAGCCATCAGGCATGTAGCTTCCCATCTGGATCACGAAGCCAGGCACGACACGATAGATGATCGTGCCGTCAAAATGGCCTTCGCGGGCGTAGCGGATGAAATTGTCCACCGTCACCGGCGCATGCGCGCGGTCCAGCGCGATCACGATATTGCCCTGCGCTGTTTCTATCGTGGCGGTGGGCTGAGCGGCGGATGGACTTGCATCGGTTTGCGCCAGCGCCGGCGATGCGGCGGCCAGCAAAAACGCCAAAGCGAATATCTTCATGGCGCTCACGAACTCATCAAGACGGCGCTCAGCACCATCACAATGCCGGCGATGGACGCGACCCATACAAGCGTGCGCAGGAACGGAATGCCCGCGGCATAGACGGGAACGTAAGCGACACGCGACCAGAAATAGATTTGCGCGCCCAGCGCCGATGTGGGTGTGTGCGCATCGAAAACATTGGCGAACAGTACGGCGCCCAGAAAGAACGGAAACGTCTCCAAGAAATTCTTGAAGGCACGTTCGATGCGCCCGCCGAAACGGCCCAGCGGCGGCCAGCCCTCATCGTGCGGGCCAGCGGCCCATTTCAGTCCGCGGCCCCACACGCTGACCAGCACCGCGAGCAAAAGCTGCACCAGCCCAAGCTCGATGGCGTAGAACAGCATGCGCATTTCGATGGAGCTGTAGGTATCCGGAATCATGGCGGCCCTCCCTGAAGGCCGCCATCATAGCCGCATAACCGGCGCACGGTTCAAGGCCTGGCGTTTATTTCGGGAGATAGCCGTTGGGTTCAATCAGCTTGTAGCCCGGCATTTCGCTGACACACTGGCGCAGCAGAAAGGCGTGGCCGGAGCCGTAAAACACCACCACGCGATCACCGGGTTTGGCGAGCTGCACAAGGTTGGCGCAGATATAGAAATTGCGCCTGTACCAGGCGGTGAGCAGTTCGGCGCCGGGCTGGTCCTTGCCGCCGCCGACCAGCAGCGTGGTGCGATAGAAATCATTGTCGCGCGAAAGCCGGGCGGAATCGTTCAGATATCGCAGAACATCTGACACCGTGCCTGCCGCCAGCGTTTTGCCGATCATGTCGACCATTTTCCCGATATCGTTGTTTGCGGCATCCAGGATGGCGCTCTCGCCGTGGGCTTTGGCATAGGCGTCCACCGCATCGTAAGGAAACTCTCCTTCCACATCGATGCCGTGGACGGTTTGCAGATTCATCTGCTTCGCAAGCCGGAAGCCGAGCTGGACGATTTCGCTGTGCGACGGTGGCAATGTGCCTTTGAGATAATCCGCATATTTCTGCGAAGCGCCGGGCGCGTCGTCTTCCACGTCCACCATTGTGGGCTTAAGCTGTGCAATTCCGCTCACTGCGGCTGCGATTTCTGCCTGCCGTTTGGGCGTGAGTACATCCTCGACCTGAACATTGTGCAGATCGCGGCCAGGATTGTTCATGTGAAAATCGCCCACGATCATCACTTCGATGGGCGCGGGATCGGCCGCCAAAGCTACGGGCGCGAAACAAAGCACTGCCGCAGGAATGAGAAAGGTTAAAGTGCGCATGAATATCTCTCCGAAAAAGAGACTGTATGAAGCACGTCATCTAACGGTCAGTCATGCAAATCGCGCGTGGCGAATGCGCGTTCAACGCATCGCGTAGTTGAAGCTGATGCTGATGCGTTTGCCCTTTGCGCCGTTGGGCGGCACGTCGTGGCGCAGCCAGCTTTCCCACAGCAACAGGGTGCCGGGCTTGGGCTGAACAGTGACGAAGGTGCGATTCTCCTGCGCCGTTTTTTCGCGCCGCGCGGGTGCGGCCATCATCATCGGCAGCCGCGGGTCTTCAAAGCGAATGGCGGCGGCACCACCCGGAACGCGGACGTAATAAGTGCCGCTGATGACGGAATGGGGATGGATATGCGCGCCATGCACGCTGCCGGCCTCCATCACATTGATCCATATGCTGTCGAGCGCGAGTTTGGCGTTGCCCAATTCGAAATCCGCGGCGCGGGCAAAGCGCGCGGCATGCGGCTTGAGCAGCCGCTCCAGTTCCGCGAACACTGGCGCGCGAATGGTGAGATCGTTCAGCGAAGCGTAAGAGGTATAACCCTTGTAGCCATGTTCTTTCGCCCAGTGCTGGCCGGCTTTGTCTTCTGCCGCAATGGAAAGGCAGGTCTTTTCCAGTTCGGTGTTCAGCCGTGCGCTGCGCGGCAACTGGGCCCGGTAAAGCGGGGTGACGAACAGGGTTTCAATTTTGGCTTGCGAATCCGTCATGCGCGCACGATAGCGTAAATCGGGCCTTGTCTCTAAGATGGCGCAAAGAGCCGCGCCGTTATGTTTGCGGCGCATTGAAAGCGTTAAAAACCGCATGACCATCGCCGCGCGCGCAGAAAGAATTTACTCCCGTTTTGAAGACCGGGCGGACGCCATTGTGCATGTGCTTGGCATTCTGTTTGCCATCAACGCCAGCCTTTGGCTGCTGTTTCATGCAACGGGCTTATCGGTGCTGATCAGCGTATCGGTTTATTGCCTGGGTCTTCTGGCGATGATCGGTTTCTCGGCGGCTTACAATCTGGCGCCACACCACCGCCCATCCAAGCAGGTTCTGCGCAGGCTGGATCATGCGGCCATCTTCATCATGATCGCGGCCACCTATACGCCGTTCGCCGCCAACCGGCTGGCGGAGCCGACCGGCAACATCATTCTGGCCGACATCTGGCTTTGCGCCACAGTAGGCGTGATCCTGAAACTGATCTATCCGCGGCGGTTCGAGCGGGTGAGCCTGGCACTCTATGTCGGCATGGGCTGGATGATCGTGACAGTCATCAAGCCGCTATCGCTCTCCGTCGCGTCGGCGAATTTCTGGCTGCTGATGGCCGGCGGGCTCATCTACTCCGCCGGGATCGCGTTCTATGTGATCGAACGCATCCCCTATCACAAGGCGATCTGGCACGCGTTCGTTCTGGTGGCCGCGATCGTTCAGTTCGCGGCCATTGCGGGCGAATTCGGCTAAGGCGCGAACAGCGCGATCACGATCAGCGCAATACCGACAGTGGAAGCCAGCCACACCAGCGTTCGGATGAATGGAATGCCCATCGCGTAAAGCGGCAGATAGATGATCCGGCCGACAAGATAGAGTTCGGCACCGCCCACCGTCATCCAGTTGTGACGGCCCAGTGCCGCCGCCATCAGAACGGCAACCGCAAAGAACGCGAAGGTCTCTTTGAAGTTCGCGAAGGCGCGGTCCAGCCGCCCGGCCAGCTTGCCTTTCAGCGGCGGTGTGTTGTCCCGCGCGCCGGCGTTCCAGCCAAAGCCGCGCTCACTCGTAATAACCTGTGCGGCCAGAAAAAGATGGACGAACCCCAACACGATAGTCAGCGCGAGCATGGTGAATTCCACGCTCATGCCACCCAGTTGCAGCACCGGTATTTGTTCCAATTGCATAACAGCCCCCTTATTGCCCGCGCGAAGCGTAGCGGAAAAGGCCGTCATTGGCGATTTGGCCGGGATCGCCTATGAAGGCAGGCCGTCAGGAGGCACACCCATGCGCCCTATTGCCCTGCCGCTCGTGTTTGCCGTTTGCGTTGCACTTTCGGGTTGCGCCGTCGTCGAAGTTGGCGGCGCCGTCGTGGGCGCGGGCGCCACCGTTGTCGGCACCGCCGTCGATGTGACGGGCGATGTGGTCAGCACGGCGGCCGACACCGTCACCAGTTCCAGCGACAAAAAAAAGCCGGACGATCAATCCAACTAGCTGGCCGTCAGCGGAATCAGAAAGCGTCTTTCATCCGGCGCAATTCGCCGAACACTTCGGCGTCCGTGGCGTCTGCCATGTTCAAGGCTTTGCGGATTTCCGGCGAGCCCGGGCGCAGGAACGGATTGGTTTTCTTTTCCGCAGCGATAGACGAGGGGACCGTCGCGGCATCGCGGGCGCGCAGAGCCTCGACGGCGCGCATCCGTTCCACCAGATCGGCATTGCCCGGCTCAACCGTGAGCGCGAAGCGGCCGTTGCTCAGCGTGTATTCGTGACCGCAATAGACCTTCGTTTCATCCGGCAGGCGCATCAGCTTCGACAAGCTGTTCCACATCATTTCCGCCGTGCCTTCAAACAGCCGCCCACAGCCCATCGCAAACAGCGTGTCGCCAGTGAAAGCGCTGGCGTGCTTCGGAAAAACAAAGGCGATGTGCGCGCGCGTATGCGCTGGAATTTCCAAAACGCGCACATCGTGCTCCCAAAGCTTCCAAAGCGCGTCCTCGCTTACGCCTTCATCAATGCCGGGAATACGATCGCGATCCTTGGCAGGACCGACGACCGTGGCGCCGAATTCTTCCTTCAGCGCGATGTTGCCGCCGGTGTGATCGAGATGGTGATGCGTGTTGAGGATATGCGTAAGCTTGGCGCCGCGCGCGGCGATGGCCTTGCGCACGGGTTCGGGCTCGCTCGGATCGACGATGGCACACAAATTCGAATCGCGGTCGTGAATCAGGTAGGCGTAATTATCTTTAAGACAGGACACGAGTTCGATGGCGAGCGGCATGCGGCCTCCGGATAGCAGGGCGGAAAGCCTAGCAATCCTTCGATCACGATAGAACCCCGCATTGATTGGCGATTGCGCGCGCGTTACGCAGTTCCCATGCAAACTGAAGCGCAGCAGCTTGAGGCCTTTTATGACAGCCCCGTCGGCCAGGTGGCGCGGCGGCTGGTTCTGCAGCGCGTGCGGATGGCGTGGCCGGACCTGGGGGCGCAGCGTGTTCTGGGATATGGCTTTGCGGCACCCTATCTGCGCTCGCTCAGTGGCGATTGCGAACGCGCGGTCGCGCTGGCACCAGCGCATCTGGGCGCAGTCCGCTGGCCCCAGCAACGATCACTAACGGCGCTTGGAGAAGAAGATGCGATGCCATTTGCGGATTCCACTTTCGATCGCATTTTGATTGTTCATGGGCTGGAGACCGCCGATGCGTTCCGGCCCCTGATGCGCCAGATCTGGCGCGTTCTGACGCCGGCGGGCCGCGTCCTGATTATTGTCCCCAACCGTGCAAGCTTGTGGGCACAGGTGTTGCGTTCGCCTTTCGCTCAGGGCCGCCCTTTTCACCGCGGTGAACTCGACAGACTGTTGCGCGATACGATGTTCACGCCTGAGCGATGGGACAGCGCCTTGTATCTGCCGCCGCTGAAATCCCGGCGGTTGATAGGCACCGGCCGCAACTGGGAGCGCATGGGACGCGCGTTATGGCCGCGGCTGGCCGGCGTGCATCTCGTTGAAGCGTCGAAATCGCTTTATGGCATCGCACCGCCTGAAAAGACCGGGCGCAAGAAATTCGTGCTGGCGCCGCAGCCTTAACAAAATGACATGAACCCGCGTGTGCGCTGCGCGCATAGTGTCCATGCGCAGCACCGCAAGACATGCACTACGCGGAACATCGGCGCATTTCTCATAGCTATGTGAATCGGTGACGCACTGCCATGCGCAAAACGGGGTTTGAAGATTGAATTACGAGCCTAGGTGCATGAGGCCGGAACCCTAACCGGCACCCCGTAACTTTCAGGAGGGAGCCATGATGCTTCTTAAATCTGCCACATTTGCCGCAGCCATTGTCGCCGTTACAGCAATTGGAATAGGCGCGGCATCCGCCGCCTCGTCGGACGACTGCATACGTGCCGCCGAGCAGGCAAACACAGCGATCAAAGCAAACCAGGAATCGCCGCAGATCAGCACCGCGCGCCGCGCGGCAAGCGACGCGCAGAGCTTCTGTGCGTCAGGAATGTATGACCGTGGCGTGGCGCGTTACGCCGAAGTCGCCAAGGATTTGGGTCAATAAAATCGAAGTGCGGCTGGGACAGGTCCGTCGCCCCGGCCGCACTTCTTTTAACCGATGGCGGCCAAGAAATCGCGAATGGCCGCGAACATTTCCGGCTCATCAAGCAGGAAGGCGTCGTGGCCTTTGTCGCTGGCGATTTCCAGAAACTGAACATCCGCACCTGCGCGCTTGAGCGCATCCGCAACGGCCCTGTTCTCGGATGTGGGAAAAAGCCAGTCGCTGGTAAATGAGATTCCCAGAAATTTCGTTGGCGAGTTGCGGAAACGATCCGCGAGATCGCCGCCGTGTGCCAGATCGAAATAATCCATTGCGCGCGTGATGTAGAGATACGAATTAGCATCGAAGCGATCGGTGAAGATCGCGCCCTGATGGCGCAGATAACTTTCTACCTGAAAGTCGGCATCGAAACTGAACGTGCGTGCTGCGCGATCCTGTAACGCGCGGCCGAATTTTCGCTCCAGTGCGGCTTCCGAAAGATAAGTGATGTGCGCTGCCATGCGCGCGACAGACAAGCCTTTGTCGGGTTGCTTGCCGGTGCCGTAATAAGCACCGCCCGCCCAAGCCGGATCGGCCATGATGGCCTGACGGCCGACTTCATGCAGCGCGATGTTCTGCGCGGTGTGGCGCGCGGCGGTGGCGATGGGGATTGCCGATAACGTTCGCTGCGGAAAACTTGCCGCCCATTGCAGCGTAAGCATGCCGCCCATCGAGCCGCCGGTGGCGCAGAGCACTTTTTCAATGCCGAGCGCATCCAGCAGCATGGCTTGGGCCTGTACCATGTCTTTGATGGTGACGACGGGAAAGGAAAGACCGAACGGCTTGCCGGTTTGCGGATCGATGGACGCGGGGCCGGTTGAGCCCATGCAGCCGCCCAGCACGTTCGCGCAGATGACGAAATGGCGGCCGGTGTCGATGGGCTTGCCGGGGCCGACCATTGTTTCCCACCAGCCGGGGCGGCCCGTCATGGGATTGGTGCCGGCCACGAACTGATCGCCGGACAGCGCATGGAATATGAGAATGGTGTTGGAGTGCGCGGCGTTCAGTGTTCCCCATGTCTGGAAGGCCAGCGTGAAGGAGCCAAGCGTGCGGCCGCATTCCAGTTCGAGCGGGCCTTCGAACGTCATGGCTTTGCCGGGATCGGCCTGCGGCGCTTTCAGCGGACGCGGCAGCAGCGGCGCGGAAGCCTTTGCGGTATGGGAAACGCCGTTCTGCATGGGCCTAGCTAGGGTCGCGCTTTTGCCCTGTCAATGCGCGGCAAACCGGCTTTTTGATTTTGCGGGTCGCGGCCCTTATCAAGGCCTCATGACAGCGACACCCAAACCCGGCGTCCTCGATATTGTGCCTTATGTGGCGGGGCGTTCGCATGCGCCCGGCTTCGATGAGCCGCATAAGCTTTCTTCCAATGAATCCGCGCTGGGGCCGAGCCCCAAGGCGCTGGAAGCCTATCGCGCGCTGACATCGCTGGAGCGTTATCCCGACGGCGGCGCATGGCTGCTGCGCGAGGCGATTGGAAAGCACTACGGGCTTTCGCCTGACCAGATCGTTTGCGGCAACGGTTCGGACGAACTGCTGAACCTGATCGCCAAGGCTTATCTACGCCCCGGCGACGAGGTGCTTTACAGCCAGTTCGGCTTCATCGTTTACAAGCTGGCAGCACTTTCCAACAGCGCGGTGCCGGTGGCAGCACCTGAGAAGAATTTCCACACCGATGTGGACGCGATGCTGGCGGCGGTGACGCCGAAAACGCGGCTCGTCTATCTCGCCAACCCCAACAATCCCACCGGCACTTATATTCCGCAGAGCGAAGTGCGCAGGCTGCATGCGGGCTTGCCGAAAGACGCGCTGCTGGTAATCGATGCGGCTTACGCGGAATTCGTGCACGCGGACGATTACGAACCCGGCATCGAGTTGGTGAACGCATTCGACAATGTGGTGATGACGCGCACCTTCTCCAAGATTTATGGATTGGCCGGCCTGCGCGTGGGCTGGGCTTATGGATCGCCCGCCGTTATCGACGTGCTGAACCGGGTGCGCGGGCCGTTCAATGTGTCGATCCCAGCACAGCGCGCGGCGGTGGCGGCGCTGGCGGATGCGGCGCATGTGCAAGCAGCACTTGCCCATAACGAAAAATGGCGCGGCTGGCTGACAAAAGAACTTCGCGCCATCGGCATCAATGTGCCTGACAGCTTGGGCAACTTCGTGCTGCTGCAATTCCCGGCCGAGAAAGGCCATGCAGAGAAAGAAGCTGATGCGTTCCTGCACAAGCGCGGGCTGATCCTGCGGCCGGTCGCGAATTACGGCCTGCCCGATTGCCTGCGGCTGACGGTGGGTCCGGAAGACGCCAACCGCGCGGTTGTGGAAGCGCTCAAGGAGTTCATGGCGTCGTGACGGCCGACTCCAAACCCATGTTCGGCAAAGTCGCCCTGCTTGGCGTGGGGCTGATCGGCTCATCGCTGGCGCATGCCATGAAGCGCGCGGGATTGGCGGCGCATATCGCGGGCTATGCCAATGATGCGGGCGTGCTGGAAGAAGCGCGCGGCGTGGGGTTTGCGGATTCCCTGCACAGCGATGTCGCCGCTGCGGTGAAAGACGCCGACCTTGTGGTGCTGGCGACGCCGGTGGGCGCGTTCGGCGAGATTGCACAAGCCATGGCGCCGCATTTGAAGCGTGGTGCCATCATCACCGACGTGGGCTCGGTGAAGATGGCCGCGTTGCGAGACGTGAGCCCGCATTTGCCGCAGGGCGTGCATTTCGTTCCGTCGCATCCGATTGCCGGCACCGAACAATCCGGGCCGGACGCGGGCTTTGCCGAGCTGTTCGATGGGCGCTGGTGCATACTCACGCCGGCGGATGGCACGGATGCCGCCGCCATCGACACCATGAAAGAGTTCTGGCGGCGCTGCGGCAGCACCGTGGAAGTGATGGATGCCAAGCATCACGATCTGGTGCTGGCGATCACCAGCCATGTGCCGCATCTGATCGCCTACAATATCGTGGGCACCGCCGACGATCTGGAAACGGTGACTGAGAGCGAAGTGATCAAGTTTTCCGCCGGCGGCTTTCGCGACTTTACGCGTATCGCAGCATCCGATCCGACCATGTGGCGCGATGTGTTCCTGAACAATCGCGAAGCGGTGCTGGAGATGCTGGGGCGCTTCAATGAAGACCTGGCGCAGCTCCAGCGCGCGATCCGCTGGGGCGACGGGGATGCGCTGTTTAATCTTTTCACGCGCACGCGGGCTATTCGCCGTTCGATCGTCAGCGCAGGTCAGGACACCGCCGATCCGAACTTCGGGCGCAATAAGAAGAAAAAATAAGTTCGCCTACTTTCACTTCCCACATCGTCATGGCCGGGCTTGTCCCGGCCACCCATAATCTTTGTCTCGCAGGAATGGTCATGGATGGCCGCCACAAGGGGCGGCCATGACGGCGTGGGGTTTGGAGAATTTCGTTAGCAGTTCAATAAAGCGGATCGATGGTTTCGGCGGGGATGGTGTTGACCAGCGCGATGCCGTCTTTCAGCGCCAGTGTGACGGGCAAGGCGCCATCCTTCTTTGCGGGGCCGAGCGCTGCCACGATGGCGGCACCGAAGCCCAGATTGGCGCCTTCCGGTTCGGCCTGCGCGATGGCGGCGTCAATCGTCTGCGCCACGTTCTGCACATCCAGATGCAGGATGCCTTTGGGGCGATGCTGATCGTCCAGCGCCAGCACGCCGGAGCCCGACACCGCGAGATGGCCCCATGAAAGATTAAGCCGGTCGACCATCGCAACGCCGGTCTTGCGCCAAGCATCGGCTGTCGCGGGCCAATTCGCATGGCCGTTCAGAAGCGGTGCGAAAGTCTTGCCGTTGCTGAGCCGCGCGGCGGCATCGAAATGTTTGATGCGGGTGCCGAGCGGCGCCTGATCCGGCGGGATGGCGAGGCGCAGATCGTCACCACTGACAGCCATGTCCAGCGCATCGAGCTTGGGATCGTGGCGCAGATGGAGTTGCAAGCGCTGCGCGGAGCCACGCGGCGTCACAAGGCCCACAAGATCTATATCGATTTGCGAGAGCGCGCCTTTCGACGTGATCGTGCTGGCGTGCAGGCTGGCGGGCGTGAAGCTGACGGTTTGCGGTTTGCCGTTCAGATCGATCCAGCGGATCGTTTGCCTGCCGCCGGCTTCGTAGATGACCTGATTGCTGGCGTAGGTCAGCGCATGTGTGGCGAAGCCTTGCGTGCTCCAGCTTGCAGGGCCGCGCGGCGTTGCGACATCAAGCTTCAGGTTCTGGAAGATGGCATCGAGGCGGAAGGGAAACCCGGCGATGACCTTCGACTGAAAGCTGAAGGTCACGCCGGGTGCGATGGCGTGATGGTTCATGGCATCGAGCTGTTTGGACAGCGCGCTGGCCGCAAGCCACCAATAGATCATGACGCCGGCCGCGAAGATCACGAACAGCGAGAAGGGCGCGTAAAGAAAAAAGCGGTGCGAGAAGCGCATGCGGGGCTAGCTTATCCGCACTTGGAATAGCCGCAGGATAGGCAGGTATCGCAGCCTTCCAGCTTCACAAAGCTGGGCGAACTGCAGCGCGGGCAGAAGCGCGCGGGCACGATCTCCTGGCCTTGCGCCACCGCGCGCAGCTTTTCATCCGGCAGGATCGGCTCGCCCGGTTTCATGAATCCGGTGGCGATGAGATGGCGCTCGATCACTTCGCCGATGGCGGCCAGCAGCGACGGCACATAATGCTTGTCCATCCATTGGCCGCCGCGCGGATCGAACACGGCTTTCAATTCTTCCACCACGAACGACACATCGCCACCGCGGCGGAACACGGCGCTGATCATGCGCGTCAGCGCCAGCGCCCAGGCATAGGCCTCCATGTTCTTGGAGTTGATGAAAATCTCGAAGGGGCGGCGGCGGCCATCCTTCTCTATATCGTTGATGGTGATGTAGAAGGCGTGATCGGAATCCAGCCATTTGATCTTGTAGGTTTGGCCGATCAGCACTTCGGGACGATCCAGCGGCTGTGTCATGTAGACAACGCCGCCGCTCGCCTCGCGCGCGGGCGGCGCGATGTGCGGTAACGCCATTGGCAGCACCGGCTCGTCTTCAGATTCCAGCGGTTGCACGGCAAGCGGAACCGGTTGCGGCGTGGACGCCAGCACCGAGCCCGTCACCGCGTTGGGGCGATAGGTGGTGCAGCCCTTGCAGCCGGTTTCATAGGCTTTGAGATAGACGTCCTCGAACGCATCGAAGGAAATATCGACGGGCACGTTGATGGTTTTGGAAATCGAGCTGTCGATATATTTCTGTGCGGCGGCCTGCACCGCCAGATGATCGGCCGGCGACAGCGTCTGCGCATTGACGAAATAATCCGGCAGCGCGGCTTCTTCGCCGAAGCGCTCATGCCAGGCGCGATAGGCGTAATCGCTCACGTTCTCTTCGGCGCGGCTGCCATCGGGCAGAAGAACCTTGCGCGTGTAACTGTAGGCGAACACCGGCTCGATGCCGCTGGACACATTGTCCGCGAACAATGAGATCGTTCCGGTGGGCGCAATGGAAGTGACTAGCGCATTGCGGATGCCGTGTTCGGCGATCATGTCGCGAATATCTTCCGGCAGCGCAAGGATGTTGGGCCGCGTGAGATATTGCTCGCGGTCGAACAGCGGGAAGGCACCCTTCTCGCGCGCGATTTCCGCTGAGGCACGATAAGCCGCAATCGAAATGCGCGACAGCCAGCGTTCGATCAGCGCGATGCTTTGCGGGGAGCCATACCGCGCGCGACAGAAGATGAGCGCGTCTGCCAATCCCGTGACGCCAAGGCCAATGCGGCGCTTGGCCAGCGCTTCGGCGCGCTGTTCCGGCAACGGAAAGCGCGAAACATCGATCACATTGTCGAGCAGGCGAATGGCGGTGGCTGTGAGCTTCTCCAGCTCGTTCTCATCCAGCGCCGCATTGTCATCAAACGGATGGCGCACCAGCTTGGCCAGATTGATCGAGCCCAACAGGCACGCGCCATACGGCGGCAAGGGCTGCTCGCCGCACGGGTTCGTTGCCTGGATGGTTTCGCAATAGGCGAGATTGTTTTGCGCGTTGATGCGGTCGATGAAGATGACGCCGGGTTCGGCATACTCATAGGTCGCGCGCATGATGCGATCCCACAAGTCGCGTGCGCGCAAGGTGCGATAGACCTTGCCGTTGAATTTCAGATCCCAATCCGCATTGGCCTTGACCGCAGCCATGAAGGCGTCGCTGACCAGTACAGACAGATTGAAATTAGACAATCTTCCCGGCGTGCGTTTGGCGTCGATGAAATTTTCGATGTCGGGGTGATCGCAGGCCAGCGTCGCCATCATCGCGCCGCGGCGAGAGCCCGCGCTCATGATGGTGCGGCACATGGCGTCCCACACGTCCATGAAGGAGACCGGGCCGGACGCATCCGCGCCCACGCCTTTCACCAGCGCGCCGCGCGGGCGCAGGGTGGAAAAATCATACCCGATGCCGCCGCCTTGCTGCAGTGTCAGCGCCGCCTCGCGCAGATGCGCGAAGATGCCGCCCATGTCGTCCGGAATGGTGCCCATGACGAAGCAATTGAAGAGCGTGACGGAGCGGTCTGTGCCGGCCCCGGCGACAATGCGGCCGGCCGGCAGGAAACGGTGACCGGCCAGCGCCTCGCCGAATTTCACCGCCCATTCGCGGCGGGCTTCGGGGGCTTCGGCCTGGGCGGCGGCAAGGGCCACGCGCGCCCAGGTGGCTGGGATGTCGCCATCCACGGGCGTGCCGTCCGGCTGTTTCAGCCGGTATTTCATGTCCCAGATCTGGCGCGAAATGTCTGTCATTGCTGTGTGTATCTAATGATTTTCCCTAGATTTTGTAGGCTTCGGCCGCTTTGCCACCATGACTTGTTTGTCGCTTTTCGAGGCTTTCGGTACCCCCTCCCCCTACTCCTCTTATCGGAGGGAAAACGAAAGAAAGCCAATTATAGGATATTCAGCCTATAAGTCAAGACCCAGCTTACGCCAGCCCTTCCGATGCCAGAAGGGCCCGGCCTTCGGCCACCAGCCTTGCGGTCGCAGCCTCGATCCGCGCCTGCAGCAGCGCCATGAACTCCTTGCGCGGCATGCCGGGCGGGATGGGCTCCAGATATTCCACCACGATCTTGCCCGGCTTTTTCAAGAAGCCGGCGGGGCCGCTCCAGAATAGCGCGGAATTTAACGCCACCGGAACGCACGGCACGTTGAGCTGCGTGTAAAGACCGGCAACGCCGGGTTTGTAATCGGGCGCGGTGCCGGGAAGCTTTCGCGTACCTTCGGGGAAAATCATGATCGAGCGGCCTTTTGCAATCACCGCGAGAGAAGCCGCCGCCATCTTGCGCAAGCTGGACGCGCCGCCATCGCGGTCGATGGCGATGGAGCCCGCCTTCCACACATACCAGCCATAGAACGGCACCCAGAGAAGCTGGCGCTTCAGGACCACGGCCGGATCGTCGATCAGCAAATAGAGCGCGACCGTATCCCACATGCTCATGTGCTTGGAGGCGATGAGCGTTCCGGGCGGCGGCGGCGCGCCGCGCACTTCATAACGCAAGCCGCAGAAGACGCGCAGGCCCCACAGCGTCAGCCGCGACCAGTTGCGCGACACCCACACGGTGACACGCCGCGGCAGCAACAGCGCCGGGAGGGCAGCAATGTTGATCACCGCCGACATGACGGCGAACCAGAGGAAAAAGATTATCGATCTGAGAAAAATCATGGATGCGGCGCGCGGTCCGGTCAGGAATCCTGGTGAGACTTTCCGCGCGCGGCGCGCCGGTCAAGGGGCTGGCTTTGCTCGGGCGACCCCAGCGAACTGGCAACGAGGCTTGCAAGATACTTCACATACTCGCCCTGCAGCAGGCGCAGCGTGTGCGCATCCTGCCACCAGTGCGCGAGATCGACGCCTTCCGGCTGAACCGGATAGGGTTCCAGCCGCATGCCGGGCATGGCGGCGCCGAATTCGTTGAGGCTGCGCGGCATGTGATAATTCGCCGTCACCACCACGAGGCTGCGATAGCGATGCGCGCGCGCCCAGCTTGCCGCTTCCACCGCGTTGCCGCGCGTGTCGGTGGCGCGAAAACCCAGATCGGTGCAGCAATCGAAACGCGCGCCGGCGCCGTTCACGCGTTTCAGATCGGCCTTGGTGGTGGCGGGATCGACGCCCGAAATCAGAAGACGCTTTCCAACACCATGCTCCAGCAGTGCCTCGGCCTGACCGACGCGCGCGGCGCCACCGGTCAGCACCACGATGCCATCGGCGCGCGCGGGCGGCGCCGCGCCGGTTGGAAGCGACAGCACGAAAAAGAAAAATCCCACCGCATAAATCAACACGGCGAACGCAAGCCACCGCAACCATCCGAAGCGGCGCTTCGGAGCGGCTTTGCGTTGCGAACCGATGGTGACGTGCGCGGCCATTGCCCTATCCAACCACTCTTCCCGAAAGAAACACTTACATTGCGGAAAAGTTTAGGCCGTTTCGCGCCTGATTTCGTTCAATAAATGTTGCGCAGGGCGGCCAGCACCGACAGGCGTGCCGTTACCCAGGCGATGACGCCGGAGCCCAGCGGCACCGCCAGAAGCCACGGCAATTCCACGAGTTTGAGGCCCAGGGGCGGCAGGAAGGGCACCGGCTCGACGCCGACGAATTCGAGCCCTCCGGTCAACACGAAAAGCATCCCCGCCAGCGCCGCCCCCACGGCGGCTGCGGCCAGCGCGGACAACGCATAGTGGCGCTCGAAGGCACGCGCAACGAAGCCAGCACGCGCGCCCATCTGGTGCAGCAGCGACACGATATGATGATGCGCTTCCAATCCGGCGCGCGTGGCGAAGGCGACGGCCGAGGCGGTGGCGATCGCGATCAGCGCCAGCACGCCGTAAGCGGACCAGACAATGCCGTCCGCCAGATCCTTCAATCGCGAAATCCAGCGGCTGTGATCGTCGAGCGTGGAATCCGGCGCGGCCGCTTTCAGCCGTTGTGCAAGTGCGGGCACATCGACAGTTTCGCCCGGCGCGATGGTGGCGTCGATCATGCGCGGCAGCGGCAATTCGGCGACCAGCGCATCCTCGCCAAGCCACGGCGCCACCAGCGCCATCGTATCCTTCTGCGAAAGAACATTGGCGTGCAGGATGCCGCCGGTGCCGTTCAGTACCGCGACCGCCGCGTTGGTTTGCCGGTCGAGCGCGGGTTCGGCTTCGCCTTTGTCAGGTGGAAGAACCTGCACCGTGAGCCTGCCCGCCAATCCGCTGCGCCAGGTTTCGGCGGTGCGGTCGGCGACCAGCGAAACGCCCAGCGCCAGCGCCGCCAGAAACGCCATGACGCCGATCACGACATCGAGCGGTGCGGCACCCGCCTCGCGCGGCAGGATGCGGCTTTCGCGTTTTTGGGTGGAGGCACTCATGCGTTCTGCACCCGCAACTCAACCAAGCGGCCATCGACAAGGCGCAGTTCGCGTGCGCGGGTTTTTTCCAGCAGCGAACGATCGTGCGTGGCGATCAGCACCGTGGTGCCGAAGCGGTTGAGTTCGCCGAACAGGCGAATCAAGCGCTGGCCCATATCCGGATCGACGTTGCCGGTGGGTTCGTCGGCGATCAGAAGATCGGGCTTGCCGACCACCGCGCGCGCGATGGCGACGCGCTGCTGCTCGCCGCCCGAGAGCGTGGGCGGGCGGGCGCGCAGCCGGTCGCCCAGGCCGACCCAGTTCAGAAGCTCTTCGACGTCGGCGGCATAATCGCGCTCGCGCCGGCCGGCGAGCCGCAAGGGCATGGCGACATTCTCGAAGGCAGAGAGATGATCGAGCAGGCGAAAATCCTGAAACACCACGCCGATGCGCCGCCGGAGCGCCGGAAAATCGTTGCGCCGCGTGGTGGCGAGATCACGGTCGAACAGGGTGACCAGCCCGCGCGACGGCGGCTCGGCCAGATAGAGCAGCTTCAGCAGGGTGGTCTTGCCAGCGCCCGACGGGCCGGTGAGAAAGGTGAAGGAACCCGGATCCAGCGCAAACGACATGTCGCGCAGGACTTCAGGCCCGGAGGCATAGCGCATGCCCACATTGTCGAAGCGGATCATCGGCGGCGAACATACCGATCCGGCCCGCATCTGACCAATAGCGGCGGCGCTTGCCGCGCGTTGCCGTTCGCGCCTATTTTCGTTTTGGGGATGAAAGGCTTTTTCGAGCGCTCATGATTCTGACCTGTCCGCAATGCGCGACACGCTATGAAGCGGACGCAGCCAAGTTTCCGGCGCAAGGCCGCAACGTGCGCTGCGCCAAGTGCAGCCATGTCTGGCATCAGGCCGGGCCGGACGCGGACGGCGCGGTTCCGGAGCCCGAGGCTTTCGTGCCCCCGCCGCCAACGCCGGAAACCGCACCGGACCCGGAACCTGAAGATCAATCGGAGACTCAAGTTCCGGACGAGCAGCCGCGGCGCGCGGCCTATGTTGCGCCGCGTGACGCCGAAGAGATCGCGGACGCCGACGTGGCCACGCCGGCGAACAAGAGCTTTTCGTGGGGACTGGTGTTTGGCTGGGTTGGACTGGCCGCGATCGTCGCCATTATCGCCGCGGCAGCGGTGAACTACCGCGAACAGGTGGCGGCGCTGTGGCCGCGATCCGCGACGGCCTATTCCGCCGTTGGCGCGCATGTTAACGCGCGCGGCATTGCGTTTGCCGGGGTGACTTACAAGCGCGAGAACCAGGACGGACAGGCCGTGCTGGCCGTAACCGGCAAACTGGTGAACGTCAGCACAAAGGAATTGCCGGTGCCGGAAATTCGCGTGGTGCTGATGGATGAAGCCCGCCACGAACTTTACCACTGGGATTTCGCCGCGACGGTGCCGACACTGAAGCCCGGACAGGAAGTGCCGTTTCTGACTCGGCTTTCCAGCCCGCCCCCCAAAGCGCGCCACCTGCAAGTGCGGTTTGCGAACGGAAGCGGTTGAAAGAACCGCCTGATATTGTCATCGCCCGCTTTATGCGGGAGACCCGATTTTTTGTTAAATAAAAGATGGTTTGCCCGGACAAGCCGGGCAATGACGAATTTTGTTTCGGTCGCCTGATTTGGTCGCCACGATTCAAAACTGCTTCAGCAGCCTGTCGATATAGTCGAGTTCTTCCTGCGGGCGGCCGCGTTCGGCGGCGCGGCGGCGCAGCTCTTTCAGGATATCGCGCGCGCGCTGCAGATCGGAGCGGCCAGGAATTTTCACGCCGCCGCCGACATTGGGACCGGTGGCGCCTTGCGCGCGGCCGAGCGGATCTTCGTTCTGCCCGCCATTCTGGCCTTGCTGGCCCATCGCCTTCATCAGATTCTTGGCAAGCTCATCGGCGCCCTGCCGAAGCGCGTCGATCGTGTTCTGCTGTTCGGTGCTGGCGCCATCGGTGTTGTTGCCTTGCAGATCCTGCTGCGAATTGCCCATGCCGCGGCCGGCGCGGTTGAGGCTGTTGGGCACAGGAATATTCTGCGCGCCGAGGCCCTTCAGAACCTTGTCGAGATCCTGACGCAACTGCCCCTGCTGCTGCGCCAGACCTTGCGGGCCGCCATCTTTCGGATCGCCCGCGCCCTGACCTTGACGATAGGTCTTATCCAGAAGCCCGCGCTGGCGGCCCAGCATATCGCCAAGGCCCTGAATGGCGTCGCTCATCGCCTTGTTGCCGGGCGATTGCGCGCCGGAACCCTGCCCGCCTGAACCATTGGCGATGCGCATATTCTCAAGCAGATTTTGCAAAAGCGCCATCAACTGCTGCGCCTGTTCGCGGCTGCCGGTTTGCGCGAGCTGCTGGATCATCTTGATGAGGGCGTTGAGATCGTCCTGGCTGAGCGTTTTGGTGCCGGGCGGCAGATCGCCCTGCTGGCCGCCACCGTTCTGCGCAAGCTGCTGCATGTAACGCTGCATCGCCTGACGATAACGATCCAGCAGCGCATCGATCTCGCTTTGCGGCGCACCGCGCGCCAATGCATCGGCGATCATCTGCTGCAGTTCACGCAACTCCTGCGCGGCCAGCATGAGCCCACCGTGTTCGAGCGCCACGGCGGTTTGCCAAAGCAAATCCTCAACGCGCGCGAGATCGCCGGGACGCTGCGAAATCTTCAGCGCCCAATAGGCAGACCGCAGCGCCGTGTAGGTGCTGGTGTGATCGGGATAGAACAGATCGGGCGCAATGGTGAGCGCGTTGAGGGCAAGCGCGGTATGGTCTCGAGCGCGAAGACCTTGCGCCGCCAGATTTTGCCGCTGCTCGATCAAGGCGCGCGACAAAGGATTGGTGAAAATGCGCGCGGGCAACGTGATGAACTGCGGTTTGCTGACGCCGATCTGCCCCGCGCCATCTTTTGCTGTGAGCGTGATCTGAACCGGCAGGCCGGCATAAGGATTTTCCGTGAGATCGCGGAACACCGTCTGGTTCATGGCCTTGGCCGAGGCGCTTGTCAGCGGCAGATCGACGATGAGCGGCTTGCCACTTTTGTTCTTGCCGGTGGGGCGAATGATCGCCTTGACCGAGACGACGCCGTAATCGTCGCCCGCGGTAAAGGAGATTTTCAGCGCATCGCGTTGCGTGCGCGTGGGTTTGGCGGAGAAGGCGATGACGGGCTTGTCATCCGGGATCGCCTTGAACCGCCAGCTTCCCAGCTTCGCACCATCGGCGCGCACGCGCACGCGGCCATCCGATGTGATGCGCACATTGGCGCTGTAGTTGCCTTGCGTTCCTTTGAAGCCGCCTTCGCCGCCGAACGAAAGATCGGGTTCGTAAGCGGAGCCGTGCACGCGCAAGGCCAATGTGGAGCCGGTGGGCACCGCAACAACACCGGGCGCGCCGCGCTGCAGATAGATCGGCGCTTCGCCGGTGTAGGACGGCGGATTGACCCAGGCATCGAGCGTAGGCACCGCGAGGCCGGATGCGGGATTGACGCGCAAGGCGGTGACGATGCGGCTGCTCCATTCGGTGCCCGCGAAAATGAATCCCGCGATGACAAAAAGCAGAACCAGAAAGCGCAGTGCATAAGGATCGCGCTTGGGCAGGCCCGGCGACGGAAGCGCCACGCGCAAACGCTGCAACCCCGCCAGCAGGCGCAGGATATGTGCGCGCCACAGCGCTTCGGCCATGCTGTCGCCCGCGCCCACCGCCAGCGTGTCGCCGCTTTCGGAAAGCGGGCGATGGTTCAGCTGGCTGTCGCGTTCGACGCGGCGCGCGCCCTGATGCCAATCGGGCATGCGGAAATTGGCGAAGGTGAAATAGAGACTGGCGGCGACGGCCACGGTAAGCGCCGAAAGGATCAGCGCGTGCAACTGCCACGGCAATTTGGCGAACAGGCCGAACAGCGCTGCGCCCAGAAACAGCCCCACGAAACCGGCGGCGGGCCATAGCGCGGGCCACACGCGTTCCCACAGCAGCGTGGCGCGGGCGCGCGCGATCAGCCGCGCGGTGCGGTCAGCTTTGCCAGGGGGAAAGGCGGTCGTATCCGACAAGCTCGTCCTCGTTGATGCGCGGGCGCACGATGGCCCATTGCGCGCCTTTCACCAGCACTTCTGGCGCAATCGCGCGCATATTGTAAGCCGATGCCATGGCCGCGCCATAGGCGCCGGTTTTCAGGATTGCCACAAGATCGCCCGATTTGAGCAGCGGCATGTCGCAGTTGCGCGCAAACAGATCGGCGGTTTCGCAGACCGGCCCGACAATATCGTAAACGGCGCGCGCGGAACCGGCATCGGCCACGGCCACGATTTCGTGATGCGCGTCATATAGCGCCGGACGCAGAAGATCATTCATGCCGGCGTCCAGCACGAGAAAGTTCCGGCTCTCGCCCTGCTTCACATAAAGGACGCGGGAAACCAGCACACCCGCATCGGCGGCGATGGCGCGGCCGGGTTCGAAGATGAGCTGCGCTTCCAACCCTTGCGTGAGGCGCGAGACGATGTGGGCATAGGCTTGAACGTCGGGCGGCGCATCGCCGCTGTAATCGACGCCCAAGCCGCCGCCGAAATCGATGCGCGAGACGGCATGGCCTTGGCCGCGCAAATCCTTGGCGAGTTCGATCAGCCGCGTGAAAGCGGTTTCGAAAGCGGCGAGATCGGATATCTGGCTGCCGATGTGGGTGGCGATGCCAGCGATTTCGATGGCGGGCAATTTTGCGGCCAGCGCATAAACATCGCGCGCGCGCTTCCAAGGAACGCCGAATTTGGTTTCGGCGCCGCCGGTGGAAATCTTGGCATGGGTGTCCGGGCTGACATCGGGATTGACACGGATCGCGACGGGTGCGTGCGTGTTGAGCGAGGCTGCGACATCGTTCAGGGCTTCGAGTTCGGGTTCGCCTTCGACATTGAACTGGTGGATGCCGGCTTCAAGCGCGGCTTTCATTTCGGCGCGCGTTTTGCCAACGCCGGAAAACACGATGCGCGAAGCCGGGATGCCGGCGGCCAATGCTTTCTTCAACTCGCCGCCGGACACGACATCGGCGCCCGCGCCCGCTTGCGCCAGTGTGTTCAGCACGGCGAGGTTGCCGTTGGCCTTCACCGCATAAGCGATCAGTGCGCCTTTGGGCAGCGCGTCGCGGAAACGCGCGAAATTGTGCGTGAGCGCGGACGTTGAATAGCAATAGAAGGGCGTGCCGACATCATCCGCGAGTGTCGCGAGATCGACATCTTCGGCGTGCAGCGAACCATTGCGATAGGCAAAAGCGTTCATCGCCCGATCGTGTGCGTGGGCTTGGAGGGATCCTGCTGGCTCGACGGCGTTTTCTTGCCGTTGGGCAAATCCAGATCGCGTTTGGTGCCGCAGGAGGCCGCCGCCAGCGACAGGCTCAAGATTAGAAGAAGACGAAGGACGATCATGTCAGCTTCTCTTTCCAGAAAGCGATCTGTTCGCGCACCCGCACCGGCGCGGTGCCGCCAAAGCTCGTACGCGACGCCAGCGACGCTTCCAGCGTCAGCACGGCGAACACGTCATTGGTGATCTTAGGCGCAATTGCCTGCATTTCCGAGAGCGGTAGCTTGTCCAGCGTAACGCCCTTTTCCTCCGCGCGCTTCACGATGGCGCCCGCGATATGATGGGCCTCGCGGAACGGCATGTTCAGCACACGCACCAGCCAATCGGCCAGATCGGTGGCGGTGGGATAACCGACCTGCGCTGCGGCGTGCATGCGCGCGGCATTGGGCTTGAGGTCTGCGATCATGCCGGCCATCGCGGCCAGCGACAGATCGAGCGCATCGGCGGCGGCGAAAATCGCTTCCTTGTCTTCCTGCAAATCCTTGGCGTAGGCGAGCGAGAGCCCCTTCAGCACGGTTGTGAGCGTGACGAAGCTGCCCAGGATGCGGCCGGTTTTGGCGCGCACCAGTTCCGCCGCATCGGGATTGCGCTTCTGCGGCATGATGGAGGAGCCGGTGGTGAAAGCATCGGACAATGCGATCAGGCCGAACGCCGGTGACGACCAGATCACGATCTCTTCGGCGAGACGCGAAAGATTGGTCGAAGCGATGGTTGCCGCAGCGAGATATTCCAGCGCGAAATCGCGGCTCGCCACCGCATCCAGCGAATTGCGCATGGGGCGGTCGAAGCCCAGCGCTTTGGCCGTGGCATCGCGGTCGATAGGAAACGAGGTGCCCGCGAGTGCGGCAGCGCCCAGCGGCGATTCATTCATGCGTTTGGCGGCGTCTTCAAAACGGCTGCGGTCGCGCGCGAACATTTCCACATAGGCCAAGCAATAATGCGCGAAGCTGATGGGTTGCGCCGTCTGCATGTGGGTGAAGCCAGGCATGATGGTTTCGGCGTGCGCATCGGCTTTCGCCAGCAGTGCGTGCTGCAAGGTGAGCAGACCGTCGCTAGCGCGCTTGCAGGCATCGCGCACCCCCAGGCGCACATCCGTCGCCACCTGATCGTTGCGTGAGCGTGCGGTGTGCAACCGGCCTGCCGCAGCACCGGCGATCTCGCCCAGCCGCGCTTCGATGTTCATGTGAATGTCTTCGAATTCACGTTTGAAGGTGAAGCGGCCTTGCGTGATTTCCATCTCGATCTGATCGAGGCCGTTCAGAATGGCCTCGCAATCGGCCTTTGAGACGATCCCGCGATCCGCGAGCATTTGGGCGTGCGCGCGGCTGCCCGCCAGATCCTCATGGGCCAGCCGTTTGTCGAAATCGATGGAGACGTTTATGTCCTGCATGAGGGAGGCGGGGCTTTGCCCAAATCGTCCGCCCCACATCTTGTTCGTAGCCATGGGAGCAACAATGCCTCGTCTGCAACCGGGAGTGATTTTGAGCGCGGCCGCGGCTGCCGCAATTGTGGTTGCAGGGCTTCTATATTGGATGCTGGCCGGGCCTGTCCACGCGGTAGACCATCCGCCAAGCTCGATCAGCGCGCTGAAAGCCGAAGCTGCGCCAAAGAATGTGCCGGTGGTGGCCTTCACCGACGCCAAAGGCCAACGCCACACGCTGGCGGAATTCAAAGGCCGCTATGTGCTGCTGAATTTGTGGGCGACATGGTGCGCGCCGTGCGTGCGCGAATTGCCGGCGCTGGCGCAACTGCAGGCCGCCATCCCCAAAGACAAGTTCACCATCGTGGCGGTGGATGTGGGCCGCAACACGCCGGCCGACGCCGCCGCCTTCCTGAAATCGCATCACGCGGCGGTGCTGGACGTTTATCAGGATAGCGACATTGCGCTGATCCGCGTGTTCGGCGCCTTCGGTTTGCCGATGAGCGTGCTGATCGATCCGCAGGGGCGCGAAGTGGCGCGCGCGATGGGGCCGGGCGAATGGGATGCGCCCGATGCGGTGGCCTATTTTCGCGCCGTGGCCAACAACTCACATAGCTGAGCGATCACGCACATCCGAAAGCGCGGTGTTGCCATCCGGGCTATGGGTGGCCTGCACCAGACGGGCATCGCGCGCTTGCGGCGGCCGTTCGAACATCCGCGTTACGCTGACGATGGCGGCGAGCAGCGCAAACGCGGCGGAAATATAAAGCGCCAGTGTTGTCGCGTTTGAAGGCGCGCGGGCAAAGAGCAATGCCAGCAATGCTGCGCCGACCGTTTGGCCCAGCAACCGTGCGGTGCCGAGCATGCCGCTGGCGCCGCCGCTGCGTTCGCGCGGGGCTGCCGTGATCATGGCGCGGTTGTTGGGTGACTGGAAAAGGCCGAAGCCGATGCCTGACAGCGCCATGCGCCACACGATATCCCACGCACCCGGATGCGCGGGCAGCAACGCGAGCGTGAACAAGCCTGCGGCGAAGACCAGCAAGCCCGCACCGGCGAGCAGCCCCACCGGATAACGATCCGCCAATCTACCCGCGATGGGAGCGGCAATGCCGATGGCGATGGGCCACGGCGTGATGAGCAGGCCGGTTTGCACGGCGGTGAAATGCATATTGAGCTGGAGCAGGAACGGCAGCGACACCAGCGCCAGCATCTGCGCCACGAAGGAGCAGATGGAGGTGCCGACCGACAGCGAGAAGACGGGGATTTTCAGAAGATCGACCGGCAACAATGGCGCGGGACTGGAAAGCTGGCGGCGCACCAAAAGAGTGCCGACGAGCAGCGTGACGAGAATTTCGCCCGCGAACAGCGCGAAGTTTTCACCGTGACCCAGCGCATCAATGCTGGCGATGAGAAAGCCGAAAGACAGCGCGCTCAACACCGCGCTTTGCACATCGAACGGATGCGGCGCGCGCGGCGTGTGCGGCAAGGCGCGCATGCCGATGACATAGGCCGCGATGCCGATGGGTACGTTGACGGCAAACAGCCACGGCCAGGTGGCGACGGAGAGAATGCCGCTGGCCACTGTTGGCCCCACGGCAGCAGACACGGCGACCACCAGCGCGTTGACGCCGATGCCGCGGCCCAAGGCTTTGTGCGGATAGATGAAGCGCACCAAAGCAGTGTTCACGCTCATGATTCCGGCGGCGCCAAAGCCCTGCAGCACGCGCGCGGCGGTGAGTTCGGTGAGCGTGTGGGAAAAAGCGCAAGCCAGCGAGGCGATGGAGAAGAGCGCCAGGCCGCCGAGATAAACGCGGCGATAGCCCGCGATATCGCCAAAGGATGACAGCGGCAGCAGCGAAATGGTGATGGCGAGCTGGTAGCCGTTCACGATCCAGATGGAGAAAGCGGCATCGGTGTGCAGATCGCGCGCGATGGTGGGCAGCGCCACATTGGCGATGGCCGAATCCATCACCGCCATGGTGATGCCCAGCGCGATGGTGACGATGGCCCAGCGGCGCTGGGGAAGCGGCAAACCGTCTGGATGAAGCATGGGCAATTCTCAAACCGGCGAAGCCATAACGCGTTGCCGTGTGAATCGTTTAGATGCCAGTCATGCCTAACGCAATGCCTTCTCCACCGCGGCGACGTAGGCGTCGTGGACTTCGTAGTATTTGGTGGCGTCAGCTTGCGGCAGTGCGCTGTTGGCGACGATGACGAGATTGTCTTTCGGGTCGATTACGATGGATTGGCCGAAGATGCCGATGGCTTCATAGGTGCCATCGGGATGGATCCACCAGAAATATCCGTAATCGAATTTGCTGAAGCCTTTTGTCTGCTTGCGGGTGGATTGCGCCACCCAATCGGCGGGGATGATCTGCTGGCCGTTGGCTTTGCCGTTGTTGAGGAACATCAGGCCGAAGCGGCCATAGTCGCGCAGCGTCATGCTGATGCAGCAGCCGCCAAGTTCGTTGCCGCCCTGATCCAGCATCCAGACCGCATCTTCTTCCGCGCCGATCTTGGACCAGACGGCTTTGGAGAGAAAATCGGCCAGATGCATGTGCGTGGCCCGGGCGACAAGAATTCCGGCGAGATCGGTTTCGCCGGTGTTGTAGCTGAACGTGGTGCCGGGCTTGTGCGCGCGCGGTAGTTTCATCATGTAGGACTCGACCGGATTTTTGCCGGTCTGGATTCCAAATTGATTCACATCGGACTTGGGATCGGAATAATTCTCGTTCCACTTCACGCCCGAGCGCATGGTGATGAGGTCGCGGATGGTGACGCCGTCATACGCGGTGCCTTTCAGCTCCGGCATGTAGCGCATCATGGGATCGTCGACGCTTTTGATATAGCCCATCTGGATGGCCGCGCCGAACAGCGATGAGGTGATGGACTTGGCGACGGAGAAGGAGGTCCAGCGGTCGGCAGGCTTGCGGCCAAGGCCGTAACGCTCCAGCACGATGTGGCCATTCTTGATGATGAGCAGGCCCGACATGCTGTTGGCCTGCATGACGGCGGCGGTGTTCCACATCTTGCCGCGAAATTTGTAAGACACGTCGAAGGGCTTGGTGCCGCGTGGCAACGCGCTGACGGCTGGCCCACGTTTCACCACGCGCGTGGGAAATATTTTTTCGATACTGCGATAGCCGATGGCCTGCTGCGCCGGGGTCCAGAACAGGAAGTTGGCCGGCGGCGGCAGATCGCTTTTCGGTTTCGGCGCCGCACCGGTGCAAAGAACCAGCACAGCGGCAGCCGTGCCCAATATCTTCAATTTCATCGATCCCCCTGCCGCTTGATACGGCGCGCACGCAGGACGAATATCCAGCATCGCAATGCATTGGTGAAGAACAAAATGACCGACAAGATTGAAGGTGGTTGCCGCTGCGGCAAGATCCGGTACCGGCTGAAGGCGGATCGCTTGCCAAACGCTTATGCCTGCCATTGTCACTATTGCCAGACTTGGTCGGGCAGCGCGTTCAGCGTGAATATTGTCGTGCCGGAAGGGCAGATTGAACTGACCGGGGAGCCGCAGCTTTACGAGCGTACTTCGCCGGAAAGCGGACGCACGTCGTATCAGCGCGGTTGCGCCACCTGCTTCACGCGCATCTTCAACACCAACAGCGCGCGGCCAGGATTGGCCGTGCTGCGTGCTGGTTCGCTGGACAACAGCGATACAGTCAATGTGGTCGCCCATATCTGGACGAAGCGGAAGATGCACGGCATCGCCATTCCCGACGGCGTGCCGAACTGGCCGGAGGGCGCGCCACCAGCAGAGTTCGCGGCTGTGCTGATGCGCTAGCGCGTTGGGACGGGATGTTCGCCGCGGTAATCGTAGAAGCCACGGCCGGTTTTCTGGCCTAGCCACCCGGCTTCGACATATTTCACCAGCAGCGGGCACGGGCGGTATTTGGAATCCGCGAGGCCTTCGTAGAGCACCTGCATCACGCTGAGGCAGGTATCCAGCCCGATGAAATCGGCGAGTTGTAGCGGGCCCATGGGATGATTGGCGCCCAAGCGCATGGCGGTGTCGATGGCTTCCACGTTTCCGACGCCTTCATAGAGCGTGTAGACGGCTTCGTTGATCATCGGCAGCAGGATGCGGTTGACGATGAAGGCGGGAAAATCTTCGGCGTAAGCCGCGATCTTGCCGACCTTCTTCACGATATCGAGTGCGGCCTGAAAGGTGGTGTCGTCGGTGGCGATGCCGCGAATGACTTCCACAAGCTGCATCATCGGCACCGGATTCATGAAGTGAAGGCCGATGAAATGTTCCGGGCGATCGGTGGAGGCGCCAAGGCGCGTGATGGAAATGGACGAAGTGTTGGAGGCGATCAGCGTGTGCGCATCGAGGCGCGGACACAGGTCTTGGAAAATCTTGCGCTTGACGGCTTCGTCTTCGGTGGCCGCTTCGATAACGATGTCGCGGTCGCGCAGATCATCCATGTTGGACGTTATGTGAATGCGCTTCAGCGCAGGCTCAATGTCGCTGTCCTTGATCAGGCCGCGCGACGCCTGGCGATGCAGGTTTTTTGCGATCTTATCGACAGACTTTTCAAGCTGTTCCTTGTTGATGTCCTCCAAGAGAACATCGTATCCCGCCAGCGAACACACATGAGCAATACCGCTGCCCATCTGGCCCGCGCCGATTACGCCGACACGTTCAATCGCCATAACTTCCTCTTGTTTCAGTAACCGAGCTTTGTCAGCTCCTGCTCCATCTCCGGAATCGCCTTGAAGAGATCGGCGACGAGGCCGAAATCGGCCACCTGGAAGATTGGAGCCTCTTCATCCTTATTGATCGCGGCGATCACCTTGGAATCCTTCATGCCGGCCAGATGCTGAATGGCGCCGGAGATTCCCACCGCGATGTAAAGTTCTGGGGCCACCACCTTGCCGGTCTGGCCCACCTGATAATCGTTGGGCACAAAGCCCGCATCCACCGCCGCGCGCGATGCACCGACGGCGGCGTGCAGTTTGTCGGCGATCTTGTCGAGCATGTGGAAGTTCTCGCCCGACTGCATGCCGCGACCGCCGGAAATCACGATCTTGGCGGAGGTGAGTTCGGGGCGTTCGGACTTGGAGAGTTCTTCGCTGACGAATTTCGAAATGCCGGGATCGCCGGCGGCGGCGACGTTTTCAACGGTAGCGGAGCCCGCGCCTTCGGCGGCCTTGAACGTGGTGGTGCGCACGGTGATGACTTTTTTGCCGGCGCCAGCTTGAACCGTCTGGATGGCGTTGCCGGCATAGATCGGGCGCTCGAAGGTATCGGCGCTGACCACTTTCAGGATTTCGGAAATCTGCGGCACGTCCAGCTTGGCCGCCACGCGCGGCATGTAATTCTTTCCGCTGGTCGTCGCGGGGGCGAGGATCGCATCATATTTATCGGCCAATGAGAGGATGAGTTTCTCCATCGGCTCGGCGACCATCTTGGCGTAGGCCGCATCGTCGGCCAGCAGCACCTTTTCGACACCGGCGAGTTTGGCAGCGGCATCGGCAACGGTTTGCGCGCCGGAACCGGCGACCAGCACATGCACCGGCGTGGAAATTTGCGCAGCGGCGGCAACGGTTTTCGCAGTCGCATCCTTCAACGTCTTGTTGTCGTGTTCGGCAATGACGAGCGAAGCCATCAGATCGCCCCCACTTCTTTGAGCTTGTCGACGAGTTCGGCGGCGGTTTTCACCTTGATGCCGGCAACGCGCTTGGGCGGCTCCGTCACTTTCAGAACTTTCAGACGCGGCGTGACATCGACGCCGTAATCGGCCGGCGACTTTTCATCGATGGGCTTTTTCTTCGCCTTCATGATGTTGGGCAGCGAGGCATAGCGCGGTTCGTTGAGGCGCAGGTCGGTGGTCATGACCGCCGGAAGCTTCACTTCGACAGTTTGAAGGCCGCCATCGATTTCGCGTTCGACGTCGGCCTTGCCTTCACCCATTTCCAGCTTGTGCGCGAATGTCGCCTGCGGCCAGCCAAGAAGGGCGGCCAGCATCTGGCCCGTCTGGTTGCTGTCATCATCAATGGCCTGCTTGCCGGTGATGACGAGGCCCGGCTGTTCGGCTTCGCAAACGGCTTTCAAAATCTTGGCGACGGCCAGCGGCTCAACTTCGCCGTCCACCTTCACCAGGATTCCGCGATCGGCGCCCATGGCGAGTGCGGTACGGATGGTTTCGCTTGCCTGCTGCGGGCCGATGGAGACGGCGATGATTTCCGTCGCCTTGCCCTTTTCCTTCAGGCGGATTGCTTCTTCGACGGCAATTTCGTCGAAGGGGTTCATCGACATTTTCACGTTGGCGAGATCGACACCGGACTGGTCCGCCTTCACGCGAACCTTCACGTTGTAGTCGATCACCCGTTTGACGGGGACGATGACTTTCATGGCCGTAAGGTATGCCTTCCCCAAGGAGCCCGATTCACGCATCCCGCGCTATCGGCTGGCCCGGACTGGGCTGCCCCGTTTGTTGTGCGGCGCAAAAACTAGGACTCGGGCTGACTGCCTGTCAACGAAAGTGGGCCGCTAAACCCCAGCAAACGGGATGAGCGCTTAACCCCCGAATCCGGGTGCGATGCAGCATAATGACGATTATGCGTCATTCCGCCGCAAGGCTACCACCAGTTGGAAAGGCCGTTATCCACGGCAGCTTTGCCGTCCAGCGCGGCATCGGTGAGCGCGCAAGGGTTCTCATGTTCGTAGCCGATGTGCGCGACAAGGGATGCGCTGGCGCCATTGAGCGCAACGATGGCGATGGATTTGCTGTAGGCGATGCCGCCGCGCTCATACCAGAGGAACCATTTGTTGGCGGCATGACCGGCGCGAATGAAACGGCGGCCGGGCGACTTTCCAATGATGACGTCGGTGGCATTGAAGAACGTGCCGCGGTCGGCCATCACCTCTGTCGTCGTCGAGCCGTCTGCGCGCATCTTGTTCAGAATGAAGGCAACGACCGGCGCGGGCATCTTGGCAAACGACGACACTTCTTCAGAGGGATGATGCAGCTTGCACGATCCGTCGGGCTGCGGCACAGGCGGCGGGGTTTGCGCGGCGGCGGCACTCATTAGGCCCAAAGACAAGAGAGCCGCCCGTGTGACGCCCCGCGTAATCATTTGAGCGTGGCGAGATAGACGACCAGATCGTCGAGCTGAGCGGGATCGGAGATTCCGCCAAACGCCATGCGATCTCCTGGCACCACCTTCTGCGGATTGGCGATGTAGGCCTTCAGCTTGTCTGGCGTCCAGACAAAGCCGGCCGCCTTCATCGCGGGCGAATAATAGAAGCCCGTGGCTGTACCAGCCTTGCGCCCGACGATGCCGAACAAGTCGGGTCCGATGCGATTGCCGCCGTCCTTGGTGTTGGCGTGGCACATGGCGCAACGCTGAAACACCGCAGCACCTTTCTTGGCATCGCCGGCGTGGGCGGCACCGGCGACAAGCAATCCCGCAGCAGCCATCAGAGCGATTTGTTTGAGCTTCATGTCACTTCCCCCAGTTTCAATTCAGCGCGTATAGGTTCCGGCCTTGGCGGTTTCGATGGCGGCGCGAAAGGCGATGGGATCGCCGATATCGGGAAGCTCCACCGCATCCACGCCAGTGCCTTCGATGCGCAGATGGCCATACCCCAGCAGACGGCCCCAGAAACTCTGTGTCATCTTCACGCCCTCGATGTTGGGCAGCGCCACTTCGGCGGTGGTCAGCGTGAACAGGCCGGTCTTTTCCACAAAGCGGTGCGTGGTGACGCCGATCTCCGTGGTCCATTTTCGGATCATCATGGAAAAGAAGATGACGATCCCCACGATGCACCAGCCCAGCAGGATCAGCGCCAGCCATGCCTTGAAGCTGTACCACCAGTGAAAATGCGCGCGCGCGATCAGCGTTTCGCCCTGGCCCAGCGATTTTTCGATGTAGCTCATTGTCCCCCTCGATGGTGAAGGCGGGCAGCATAATTGTTAATGCGGCGGCAGACTAGGCCGAGGCAGACCGGCTGCGTAGCACCGTACTAGGGGTGTTTTCATTCGATGAAGCACGAGAAACTGCTCGGTATACAGCTTGCGCGCGGGATCGCCGCGCTGCTCGTTGTTTTCTACCGCGCCGGGCGCATGATCGCGCCGCCGCCATGCAACGGGGCTTCTATCAACCATGCCCGGCGGGAGTGGCGACAATCGTGGACACAAGAATGGCGAGTTCATCCGGATTCCAGTCAGCATAGCGCGAACATAGTTCCATGGCTTTCAGATCGCTCTTAGCTTTCATATCTGGAGAGCCTGTAACAACGTGAACTGAAAAACCCGCCTCTTGAAGCATGGAGACATATTCATTGCGTCTCAATCGGTTTTGATAAAACTGAGGATTTAGCTGGGTGATTTTCCAGACCCGTTCCGAATAACGAAGAAAATTCAGCCGCGAAATCGATTTGTCATTATGCTCGAAGTGATCCGACATATCGATCGAATGACATAACGCACCGCCCTCGCGTAATATTCTCCGGCTGTTTGAAAAAACCATTTTCAGTAAATCGGGTGATATATGTTCGAGAACCGTGCGCGAAACGATGAAATCGGCGCTACCGTCAGGTAGATCGTTAAAGTCGAACGGCGCCAAATATCTAATTCCAAGGTCTTGGAGCGACATTTCCAGAGACGCATCCGGATCGGATGGGACGAATTGACGATCAAGTAGGTTCTCGTCGAACCCAAACTTTTCGACAGCCGCCGGCAAATTCTGACGAAAATACTCTTGCGCCGCGATGAGGGTGTGTTTGTCCAGGAGCCGTTCCTGATCGATTGTTATGACAGATGCGGCACCCGCAGATCTGTAAACGAGCGGTGTTATGGGGAGCCAGCCGGTGCCGATTTCAACAACTATCTTTCCACGAAGGGAGAAGCCGCATTCGTGAAGAAGTTGGACCTGGCGCGCCGCATCGACGAGCAAACCAATATCGTTCTTGGGGTTTGAGCGATATGGAAAAGCCTGCCGCCAGAAATGGCGTAGAGCCGACTGAAACGGCAACGCCGCTTTTATCGTCCCGGTAGCCAAATGGACATGCCAAGGTCGTAACACGCGCACCATCTGCGTGGCCCCCATCAAACTTAAACTTTTCTTGGATCGGTGCCCAGAACTGTCAATTCTCCAGTGCTTCGGTCATGGCGGAGTCAGTCCCGGTCGTGATCGGGCAGCAGGACTTCGCGCAGGCCCTTGTGGTTGGGCTTGGAGATGACGCCCTCTTCCTCCATCCGCTCGACAATGCGGGCGGCGCGGTTGTAGCCGATCTCCAGCCTGCGCTGGATATAGGAGGTGGTGGCCTTGCGGTCGCGCGCCACGATGGCCAGCGCCTTGTCGTAAAGCTCGTCGCCGGAATCGCCGTTGCCGCCGCCAAAGACCGAAAACGGATCCTCGGCGTCTTCATCCGGCTCTTCGGTGACCTCATCCAGATATTCCGGCGAGCCTTGCGTCTTGAGGAATTTCACCACGTCTTCGACTTCGTGATCGGTGACGAAAGGACCATGAATGCGGCGGATGCGGCCCCCGGCCATCATGTGCAGCATGTCGCCCTGGCCCAGAAGCTGTTCGGCGCCCTGCTCGCCCAGGATGGTGCGGCTATCGACCTTGCTGGTGACTTGAAACGATATGCGGGTGGGGAAGTTGGCCTTGATGGTGCCGGTGATGACGTCCACTGACGGGCGCTGGGTTGCGGCGATCAGATGAATGCCGGCGGCACGTGCCATTTGCGCCAGCCGCTGCACAGCACCTTCGATTTCCTTGCCGGAAATCATCATCAGGTCGGCCACCTCATCGACCACCACGACGATGTAAGGCATGGGCTCAAGCTCAAGTGTTTCGTCTTCATAGATGGGCTTGCCGGTTTCGCGGTCGAAGCCGGTCTGCACCGTGCGCTTGAGAGTCTCGCCTTTGTCTTTGGCTTTCAGCACGCGTTCGTTGAAGGCTTCGACGCCGCGCACGCCGAGCTTGGACATCTTGCGGTAACGCTCTTCCATTTCGCGCACCGCCCATTTGAGCGCGACGACAGCCTTGCGCGGGTCGGTGACCACTGGCGAGAGCAGATGCGGGATGCCTTCGTAAACCGAAAGCTCCAGCATCTTGGGATCGATCATGATCATGCGGCAATGTTCCGGCGCCATGCGGTAAAGCAGCGACAGGATCATGGTGTTGAGCGCGACGGATTTGCCTGAGCCGGTGGTACCCGCGATCAACAAGTGGGGCATCTTGGCCAGATCGGCCATCACCGGTTCGCCGCCAATGGTTTTGCCCAGCGCCAAAATGAGCGGCGCGCGGGCCTTTTCGTATTCGGGACTGCCCAGAAGTTCGCGCAGGTAAACCGTTTCGCGCGTCTGGTTGGGAAGCTCGATGCCGATCACATTGCGGCCGGGGATGGTGGCGATGCGCGCCGCCACGGCGCTCATGGAACGCGCCACATCGTCGGACAGCGAAATCACGCGTGAGGTTTTCACACCGGCTGCGGGTTCGAATTCGTAAAGTGTGACGACCGGACCGGGGCGCACCTGCGTGATACGGCCCTTCACGCCGAAATCGGACAGTACCGATTCCAGCATCCGGGCGTTTTCTTCCAGCGCATCGTCGCTCAGTTGCGATTGCGCATCGGTAATGCGAACGGGTTCGGCTAGTAGTCCCAGCGCGGGCAACTGATATTCGCTGGAGGCCAGTGCCAGCGCGGGCTGTGCGCGCTTGGCGGCAGGCGCTGTGATTTTGCGCGGCTCGTCGCGGCGGATGCGCAAGGGGCCGTCACGCTCTTCGCTGGTGTGCGCGGCGACAGGCTCGGGACGGATAGAAAGCGAATAGCCTTCCTCGTCGTCGTCTTCCAATTCCTCGGAATCGTATTCATCATCTTCGTGATCGTGATCGCGCGCGGATGGCTCGCGGCGGGCGCGGAATTCCGACTGCTTGCTGTGAACCAGAGCACCGAACCACAGCGCGAATGCGGGAATGTTTACCAGTGAACGCGCGATGGGGGCGAAGCGCAAACCCGTCGCCAGGAATGCGAGCGGCAAGCCTGCCACCAGCAACAACGTCAGCATGGCGTAGGAAATCCAATCCGCGTGGTAAACCTTGGCCACGTTGCTCGCCAGCGCGAAGGCCGCGATGCCGATGGTACCCCCGGCGCCGGCGGGCAGCGACAAAGGTGCCGGCCATGCGCCCAATCCCGCCGCCACGAACAGGGTTCCGAGCGGCCAGGCGATGGCGCGCCACACCGCATCGCGGAAGACGTGACCGGTGAGCGCGCGGATGCCCCACACCGCGGGCGGCGCCAGAAACGCGAGTGCAGCAAAGCCAAATGTCTGCAGCAATATATCCGCCGCCGTCGCGCCCAGCGGGCCGAGCAGGTTGGTGGGCTCGCGCCAGGTGGCGTTGTTGAGGCTGGGATCGGCGGAATTGTAGGTGGCGAGCGCGACAAGGGCCGCCGCTATTCCGAGGAACAGCAACGCACCGGCCCCGCGCAGGACGGCTTCGCCCAGCGCGCGGGCCAGCGTGCGGCGCGCATCGGCCAGCGCATCGCTGAAAGCGGCGCGGCGCGAGCGCGGCTGATAGACACCGGCCATGCGGTTCGGACTCAAAGAAAAGCCTCCCAACGGCAGCGAAAACGCATGCCTGACGGTCTGGCCATAATGGTTGATAAGTCGTTAACGCGCATCCCGCGCAGCGTTAAAAACCGCGATTTTCCTGAAAATATTCGCGGTGCAGGCGCAAGCATCCGGTGATGCATATCGATGCCGGACGGCGGGACTTTCCTGGATGGCCGCGAAAAAATCCGAACTCTGCGCGGCCACAAATCGTCCGCGCAGAGTCGATTGCCGGCGAACTATTGCATCTTGACGTCGCCGGGCTTGATGTCGCCGCAGCCGGCGCTGATCCAGCGGCCTTGCATGACCGTGTGTATCTTCATGGTGTTGCCCTCGCCAACGACTGCCATGTCGAACACGCCGTTGACGGTTTCGGGGTTGGCGGCGGCGATATGAAAATTGCCCGTCATCGTTCCGTGCGGGCTTTTGCAAACCATTTGGAATGTTTGTTCGCTGTCCGACCCGGAAATGCTCGTGCGCTTGCAATCCCCCTGGTTCTTGCCCATGTCGGCAAATGCCTTGTCGATCTGGTCCTGCGTAACGCACGAGCGCGCGGTATGCGGCTTGGACATCGCGGCCATGATGCCTTTCACCGCGGCATCCATCTTCGCGCGCGCCTCCGGCGGCATCTTGTCGAGTGCGGCTTGCGGAACGGGCGGCGCGCCGCTGACCTGGGCTTGGGACGTGGTTTCCCAAAGCCCGGTTTTCACGTTCAGGCTGGCGGCCTGCGCGGAGGACACAAGCAAGCCAAGCGAGCCGGCCAGGACAGCGGCGGCCATGAGTTTCCCAGTCATATTGCAAAGCCCCTATATCGGCGTGTTTTCGGCGCGGACTTTAGTAAACGGCGGCGGCGTTCACAATTCCACCGCGCCGCAAAAAGACGGTAAGCTGAAGTATGGTGAACAGGCTCCAACAAGACGTCCTGATCGGCGGCGGCGGCATGGTAGGCCTGACGCTTGCCATCGCGCTGGCGCAGGGCGGCTTGCGCGTGGCGGTGATCGACCCGCTGCCTAAGGCGAAGATTCTGGATAGCGCTTTCGATGGCCGGGTGAGCGCGCTTTCCTATTCGTCGGTGCGCATGCTTCAGGCGTTGGGCGTCTGGGGCCATCTCGAAAACCAGGCGCAGCCGATCCATGACATTCTGGTAACGGATGCCGCATTGGGAGAGACACCTTCGCCTTTCTCGCTGCATTTCGACCATCGCGAGATCGGTGAGCCCATGGGGGCCATCGCCGAAAACCGGTACATCCGCACGGCGCTTTTCGCGGCGGCGGAGAAATTTCCAAACCTGGCGTTGATTGCGCCGGCGTCCGTGCAAAAGCTTGCGCGCGAAGATGCACGCATCACCGCCGCGCTTTCGAACGGAGACGAAATAAACGCGCCGCTGGCGGTGGCGGCGGACGGACGCGAATCTCCGGCGCGCGAAGAAATGAGCATCGGCGTGGTGGGTTGGGCCTATCCGCAAATGGGCATCGTGGCGACGGTGGAGCATGAGCGCCCGCACAACGGCACGGCTTATGAACATTTCCTGCCGTCCGGACCGTTCGCCATTTTGCCGATGACGGGCAACCGGTCTTCGCTGGTGTGGACCGAGCGCGAAGACATTGCGCCGCAGATGATGAAATTGCCGGAAGCGGATTTCAACGCGGAAATCGCGCGACGCTTTGGCGACCATCTGGGTGCTACCAAAGCGGCGGGGCCCCGCTGGTCTTATCCGCTGCGCTTTCACCTGGCGCGGGCTTATGTGAAACCGCGCTTCGCGCTGGCCGGCGACGCCGCACACGGCATTCATCCTATCGCGGGGCAAGGCCTGAATCTTGGTTTGAAAGATGCGGCGGCATTGGCGGAAGTGGTTCTGGATGCCGCGCGGCTGGGCTTGGACATCGCCAATATGGAAACGCTGACGCGCTATGAACGCTGGCGGCGTTTCGATTCCTTCACGCTGGCCGCTTCCACCGATGCGCTCAATCGCCTTTTCTCCAACGACATCGGCCCGTTGCGCGCGATGCGCGATCTCGGCATGGGGATCGCGGACCAGATCGGGCCCTTGCGCCGCTTCTTCATGCAGCACGCGGGCGGCGCGGTGGGGAAACTGCCGCGGCTGCTGAAGGGCGAGGTAGCCTAGTTCAACTTGTCGTCGCCGCGACGGGCGCGTAACGCGGTCGGCAACTCGGCATAGAAGCCTCGCGCCTTTTGCCCGATGGATTGGGCGCGGGCTTTTTCCGCTTCGCCGCGCGTTGCAAACATCTCGCCTTCGAAGACATAGCGCGTGACTGGCTGGCCGGTGCGATCGTCCGACATCGCCACTTCGGAGATCTCTTCCACCTGCTCTTCGGCGACGCCGAAGGTGTGACGAAAGTGCGCCAGCGGATCGTAGCGGTCGCGGATTTCCTGCTTGCGGCGCTCGATATTGCGCGCGTCGAAACGGCCAAGCGCATTCAGGATCGCCCGGTGATAGCGATAGAGAAGAATGCCGCCGATCAGAACGGCGGTAATAGTCAGCAAATCCTGCATGCTATTGCCATCCCGGAAAGCCGCCGCCGCACGCCGGCATTATGAATCCAGCCGCCGTTTGGATTCAACTGGGTCTTAAGGCGGCGCATTTCAATGGGGCGCCGGGGGGCGGAAAGCGGACTCGTCACCAAGGTGAATGCCGTGGCCGCGTTTGAGATAATCCTCGCTCTGCATTTCGATGAGGCGTGACGCCGCGCGGCGGAAGGCTTCCGCATTGTGGCCGTCCGTATAGAGTTCTTCAGGCGGGGCGGCGGCCGAGCAGATGAGCTTGGCGCCTTCATCGTAAAGCGTATCGATCAGCAGCGTGAAACGGCGCGCTTCATGGTGGCGCGCGGAATCCATGACCGGGATGCGGTCGATCAGGATGGTGTGATAGTGTTGCGCGATGGCGAGATAATCCGCCGCTGCCAGCGACTTTGAGCAGAGATCGGCGAAATCGAAACGCGCCACGCCCTTGGCCGCGTGCGGGATTCGCAACGCGCGCCCAAGGACTTTCAATGTCGCGGGCTCGCCGGACGGCTGATCGGTGAGCCGCTGCCAGGCGGCATCCATCGCGGCATCGGCCGGCGGCCCCAGCGGCGTGATGTAAATGTTAAGGCCAGCCAGCCGCAGGCGGCGATAATCCTTGTCGCCGCGCAGTTCCAGCACATCGAGCTTGTTCTCAATCGCCGCGATGAACGGCAGGAAGAGCTGGCGGTTGAGGCCGCCTTCGTAAAGATTTTCCGGCGCGGTGTTCGACGTGGCGACGATCACCACGCGCATAGCGAAAAGCTGTTCAAACAAGCGGCCCAGGATCATGGCGTCTGCCACATCCGTGACCTGGAATTCGTCGAAACACAGCAGGATATCGCCGTTCACCAAACCGCGCGCAACCGGCGCAATCGGATCGTCGCCCGCGTCACGCACATATTCCGGGCGTTTGCTGCGCGCGCGGGCATCCAGATTGCGCCATTCGTGAATGCGCGCGTGGGCTTCCACCATGAAGGCGTTGAAATGCACGCGGCGCTTGGCTTGGGTGGGAGCGGTTTCAAAGAACAGATCCATCAGCATGGATTTGCCGCGACCCACATCGCCCCAGAGATAAAGCCCGCGCGGCGGTTGCTGGCGGATGAACCAGCGGCGTGGACGATAGTGCACAATCGCGCTGGACAATTCCTGCAGGCGCGCAACGGCGCGATCCTGCGCCGCATCGGGCTTCAACTCGCCTGCCGCAACGGCCGCGCGATAACGATCGTAAAGGCGCATCAGGCGCGCGCGGGCATCAACGCCCAGTAATCGAAATCCAGCACGATGTTTTCGGGATATTTCCCGTCTGCGCCCTTATCGGGAAACCCGGTGCAGGGAAGATTCTTGGTGGCCACGAGGCGCAGGCGCAGGGCGCCGCAATCGCTGCGGCCCTTGATGGGCGCTTTGTCCAGAACCTGCGACCAGGCGAAAACGGTGTCGCCCGCGAACAGCGGATTGACGTGACGCCCGCCATTGATGGCAAGCAGCGAGATGGCGTTAGCGAGCCCGTTGAACGACAGCGCGCGCGCGATGCTGATGACATGACCGCCATAAATGAGCCGCTTGCCAAAGCGGCTTTTAGCTTCTTCAAACTGATTGAAATGGACGCGCGCGGTGTTCTGATACAGACGCGTGGCGAGCTGATGTTCAGCTTCTTCCACCGTCATACCATCGGCATGGTCGATCTTTTCGTCCACTGCATAATCGTTCCACAGATACGGGCTACCTGCCTGTTCCAAATTGTAATCGCCGAACACGATATGCGGCGGCAGGGTGAAGACGTCAGCGGAAACGGCGGCGGACAATTCCGGCACATGCGCTTCGGCAGCCTTCGCATTCCTGTCGCGCTTTTTCACCATCACCCAGCGGACGAACGACATAACGACATCGTTCTTGTCGTCCAGCCCTTCGGTGCGGACATAAACAACGCCGGTTTCGCCGCTGGAGTTTTCCTTCAGCCCGATTACTTCGGAACGCGCGCTGATCGTGGTGCCGGGATAGACCGGCTTGAAGATGCGCCCTTCCGCATAGCCCAGGTTGGCGACGGCGTTGCGCGAAATGTCCGGCACCGATTTGCCGAAAACGATGTGGAAGGTGAGCAGATTGTCCAGCGGGCTACGCGGATGGCCGGTGGTGCGGGCGAACGCATCGGACGATTGCAGCGCGAAGCGCGAACCATAGAGTGCTGTGTAAAGCGAAGCATCGCCTTCCGTCAGCGTGCGCGGCGTGGGATGGGCGATCTTCTGGCCGAGGCGGAAGTCTTCGAAGAAATTGCCGGGCGAGGTCTTTTCGCTCATGGCTGCTGCAACTGCCCGATTGCCTCGGCCATCGCGACCGTGCGCCGCGCGATATCGGCGTGCAGCCGTTCCACCATATGGCCATCCAGCGCGATGGCGCCTTTGCCTTTGTTTTCCGGCTGATCGAAGGCGGCGATGACCTTGCGGGCCCACGCAATCTCTGTGCTGCCGGGTGAAAATATTTTGTTGCAGAGTTCGATCTGGATGGGGTGAATCAGTGTCTTGCCGTCAAAACCGAAGGCGCGGCCCTGCTTGCAGGTATCGAGAAAGCCTTCGGCGTTGTCGATATCGTTATAGACGCCGTCGATGATCGCGAGGCCGTAGGCGCGCGCAGCGGCAACCGAAATGCCCAGCGCCGCGGAAAGGTTTTGGCGATCCTGCGTGTGCGCGCCGCGAAATTCCTTGATGAGATCGTTGGTGCCCATGACAAGGCAACCCAGCCTGCCGCCCGCGCCAGCGATGGCGCCGGCGTTCAGGATGGCGAGCGGGGTTTCCACCATCGCCCACAGCGCGATGGCGGGATCGGCAGAGGCCAGTTTCGCCTCGGCCATCTTGAGATCGACAGCGCTGGAGACTTTGGGAAGCAGGATGGCATCGGGCTTTGCTTGTGCTGCGGCGGCGAGATCATCTGCGCCCCATTGGGAGTCCAGCGCATTGACGCGCACCACAACTTCGCGTTTGCCGAAGCCGCGCGACTTGACCGCTTCGCACACCTGATCGCGCGCCGTGGCTTTGGCGTCGGGTGCGACGGCATCTTCCAGATCGAGGATGACGGCATCGGCAGCCAAGGCGCGCGCCTTTTCCATCGCGCGGGCGTTGGAGCCGGGCATGTAAAGGACGCTGCGGCGTGGGCGAATCGTGTTCAAGCAAGCCTCGGAAAAAGACGCCAAGACTTAAGCCATCCCGCCTGCTTTCGCCAAGGTCATGGTCTGTCGGTGCGCCAGGGGCGGCGGCCGTCGCGCGCCTTGCGCTGCGCGGCGTCATAAAGGCATGCGGTGAATTTGGCGCTGAATTGATCGGCCGCGGTCTGCGGGCCGGGACAAATGTCGGTGCGGCCCTGAACATCTTTGGGGTCTGCCACGATATCGTCGGCGCTGGTCCAGTAGAAACCGTAGCTGTGGTCCTGTGCGTAATCGTAAACATCGCGCAGGGACGCAAGCTGAATTTGTCCTTCCGCGATCTCGAAGCCGCGCACCGCGATGCCCAACAGTGAGTTTTCCGTGAGAACGCGATGGGTGCCCACGGTACCGTTGACGACAACATAAATGTCGGCCTTGGGCGTGGGCGTGCCGGCCGCCGCTTTCACCGCGCCATGCAGCTTGGAAATAAAAACATTCTCTCGCACATCGCCATCCATATACATGCAGCCATTGATGAAGCGCGGCGGGAAGAACGCGGGTACGGCGGAGGCGGCCAGAATGCGTTCGGTGATCGCATCGCGTGCCTGATCGGGCGCCAGATCGCGGGTGAGTGCTGAGAGATTGAATTCGGTGAATTCGCCGGTGTCGAAATTCACCGCGCCCGCCCAAACCGTGCGGCGTTGCTGCGCCGCCGCCCGGAGCGCGGCAATGGTGGGATCGTCAAACGCTCCGTGAAGTTGCTCTTCAAGCCCTTTCGGATCGTTTAGCGAATTCCACCACGGCAATGTCAGAACGTTGCGGCTGCTGAACAGAGCATCGCCGCTGACGCCGCGAAAGGCGCTTTGCAATTCGCGGTCGTAATCCGGACCCAGCAACGCGAACGGCGCCATAATCGCGCCGGTTGAGACGCCGGTGACAACGTCGAAAGTGGGACGCTGGGGCCAGTGATCTTTCGGACGTTGCGTCCAGCCGCTGAGAAAACCCGCGCCGTAAGCACCCCACGCGCCGCCGCCGGAAAGAACCAGAATGGCGGCGTGGCCGTCGTAGGTTCCGCGCGGTGCGGCCCAACGCGCGGCCATGGCATCGGCGAGCGAGGCATCGAAACTTTCCGGCTGTGCGCCGGTGACGGTGGGGCACACCGCATCGTCCGGCCGCTTTCCGGCGCAGGCCGCCAGCGTGAGCGCTGCCAGAAGAAGAACAGCAATGCGGGCAGCGCGCATCATTTGTGGAAGCCCGCGCGGTAGGCCGCGACATATTCATCGGCCAGAAGACGATCTGCCCAGCGGCGCAGGACTTTTTCGATGCGAGGTGCGGCAACGCCCAATTGTACCATGGCGACGCCGCCATTCACGCTTTCATGATATTCAGCGATAAGGCCGTCTTCGAGAACGAAGCGGCTGGTGCCATCGATGGTGACTTCGCGGCCTTTGAATTCGGGGATGGTGGAAACAAAGCGCGAGAGAGAGTGGGCGTAACCGATGCGCCCATCCGTGACCGGATCGAGAAAGCGCCAATCGTAGTCGGTGGCGTCACGATGAAAGAGATTGGCCAGCATGTCCGCGATGGACTCGCGGCCTTTGTGCGGGCCGTAAATATAATCGTGATAGACGCCATCTGGCGTGAAGCACGCGGCGAACGCTTGCGCGTCGCCCGCCGTGGCGGCCGCGCCCAGGCGCGTCAATAGCGCCGCGAAGTCTCCGCTTGTTACCGGCTGTGCCATGCCCGCCCCGTGATGGACGCCAGAATAGCAGATTTCAGGCCGCGCGCTTGAGCAGGTTTCGGTTAATGAGGCATTCGGCGATCTGGACCGCGTTCAACGCCGCACCTTTGCGCAGATTGTCAGCCACCACCCAGAGCGACAGGCCGTTGTCGACCGTGGGATCTTTGCGGATGCGACTGACATAGGTGGCGTCTTCGCCGGCGGCTTCGACCGGCGTGATGTAACCGCCGTCTTCGTGCTTGTCGATCACCAGCACGCCCGGCGCTTCGCGCAGGATGGCGCGGGCGCGCGCCGCGGTGATGGGCCGTTCGAATTCCAGATTGACGGATTCGGAATGGCCGACGAACACCGGCACGCGCACGCAGGTGGCCGTAACCTGGATATCGGGATCCAGAATCTTCTGCGTCTCCACCATCATCTTCCACTCTTCCTTGGTGTAGCCGGAATCGAGGAAATCCTGAATCTGCGGAATGACATTGAAGGCGATCTGCTTGGGGAAGAGCTTGGTTTCAATCGGATCGGCGACGAACACCGCGCGCGTCTGGCGGAAAAGTTCGTCCATCGGCTCCTTGCCGGCACCGGACACCGACTGATAGGTGGAGACGACCACGCGCGTGATCTTGGCTTCGTCGTGCAACGGCTTCAGCGCCACGACAAGCTGGGCGGTGGAACAGTTGGGATTGGCGATGATGCCTTTCTTGAAGCCGGCGTCGAGCGCGGCGGCGTTCACTTCGGGAACGATCAGCGGCACCTCGCGGTCCATGCGCCATTGCGCGGAATTGTCGATCACCAGCGCGCCGGCGGCGGCGATTTTCGGGGACCATTCCTTGGAGATGCGGCTGCCCGCCGACATAAGGCAGATATCGGTGCCTTTGAAATCGAAATAATCCAGCGCCTTCACCTTCAGCGTCTGGTTGCCGAATGAGACTTCGCGGCCGATGGAGGCGGTGGAGGCCAGCGCCACGACTTCGCTGACCGGAAAGGCGCGCTCGGACAGCACGTTCAGCATTTCCCGGCCGACATTTCCGGTGGCGCCGACGACAGCGACTTTATAGGCCATGAAACCCTCCGCGCGCCCGCCAAGGTCAGCGGGACCATGCATTTAAGCCACGCACTGGCGGCGGAAAAGGGGCGGCGGCGATTTAACCGTCGAGTTCGGGATAATGGCGGAAAATGCCTTCTTTGCTGAATGATAGGCGGCGGTTGGACGCGAGATAGGCCGCTATATTCGGACGCACGGCGACGGCATCACGCAGCTTTGTGAGGCGGGGATGTTTGTGTTCCAGCTTCTTCATGGCTTTGGGAAAGGCATAACGCAGGCCTTCCACAATCTGAAAAAGCGAAAGATCGGGGTAGCTGAGGCGGCGGCCGATCAGCCAGCCGTGCCCGGCCTGCTCCAACACGGCATCGAAATAGCGAAAGAATTTCGGCAGGCGGTTTTCGCGCAAGTCTTTGGCGCGGCGCGCCGCTTCGGGCTTCTGATCGTGATAATAAAGCGAGCCTGCCACGGGATGATGGCTGTCGTGAATCTCCGCGACGAGATCGGCGATGGTGAGCTGGAGTTCGTGGGCCCAAAGCCTGCCCTGCCCGCCTTTCGGCGCCAGCCCATGACGGTCGCCCAGATAGAGAAGAATGTTGGCTGTCTGGCCGATAACGAGACGGCCCGCTTTCAAAAACGGCGGGGCGAATGACGGATATGCCCCTTTCCACTCCAGCATCTTCTCCATCGCCTCTTCGCCACCCTTGTGGCGGGCGACATCGATGTAATCGGTGCCCGCTTCTTCCAACGCGAGGCGGACATATTCGCCGCGCCCCTGAATTTCCGGCCAATAATAAAGTTCGTAGCGCATGAGGATTGAAACGCGCGAGTTGGCGGGAGCGATCCCGGAAATTCAGCCCTGCACGATACCGGCCTGGCGCAAGGTTGCAATCTCATCGGAGCGGAGGCCGAGTTCGGTTTGCAGCACCGCTTGCGTGTGCTGACCCAGCAGCGGCGGCGCGCTGCGATATTCCGGTGGCGTTTTGGAAAGGCGCAAGGGGCTTGCCACGACATCGAGCGGACCGCCGGCGTGGGCAAGCGGCACTTTCAGCGCGCGGGCGATGGCTTGCGGATCGGAAAATACCTGATCGATGCGGTTGATGGGGCCGCACGGCACATTGGCGGTTTCCAGAAGCGCGATCCATTGCGCGGTTATGGCGGAAGCCAGCACCGGCGTCAGCAGCGCGGTGAGTTCATCGCGATTGGCGACGCGCTGCGCGTTGGTGGCGAATTTGGAATCCTTTGCCAGATGTTCAAGCGATGTGGCGCGGCAGAATTTGTGGAACTGCCCATCGTTGGCCACGGCCAGAATGATGTGGCCATCGGCGGTGGCGAAGACCTGATACGGCACGATGCTGGGATGGTCGTTGCCCATGCGTTTGGGCACTTGGCCGGCCGCGAGATAGCTCATCGCCTGGTTGGCGAGTGCTGCCGTCTGGCAATCGAACAGCGCCATATCGATTTCCTGGCCCTCGCCGGTTTTCGACTGATGGATAACGGCGGCCATGATGGCGATGGCGGTATAAAGACCGGTGACGACATCGGCGATTGCGACGCCAACTTTGAGCGGCTCTGCGCCGGGTGCGCCATCGGGTTGGCCGGTGATGCTCATCAATCCGGCCATGCCTTGAGCCAGATAATCGTAGCCCGCTTTATCTTTGTAAGGTCCGGTGTGGCCGAAGCCGGTGAGCGAGCAATAAATCAGCGCGGGATTTTCGGCGGCGAGCGATGCGTAATCCAATCCGTAACGGGCCAGCGTGCCGGTTTTGAAGTTCTCCACCACGATATGTGCGCGCCGCGCCAGGCGCTTCACCAGTGCCGCGCCTTCCGGTTTGGAAACGTCGATGGCAACGGATTGCTTGTTGCGGTTGGCGGAGAGGAAGTAAGTGGCGTCGCCACGACTGCCGTCTTTGTTTTTCAGAAACGGTGGGCCGAAGCGGCGCGTCTCATCGCCCTCGTCCGGCTTTTCGATCTTGATGATCTCGGCGCCAAGGTCGCCAAGAGTCTGAGTCGCCCACGGGCCCGCCAGCACACGACTCAAGTCCAGCACGCGAATATGCGATAGCGCGCCCATGACTTTTAGATTTGCGTCCTGACGTCCCACAGTTCGGGATAGAAGCGCAGGTCGATGACTTTCTTGAGATAGCCGACCCCGGAGGTGCCGCCGGTGCCGGGCTTGCCGCCGATGATTCGCTCCACGGTTTTCATGTGGCTGAAACGCCAGATGTGGAATCGGTATTCAAGATCGACCAGTTTCTCGGCGAGATCGTACAGATCCCAATGTGTTTCGGCATCGCGATATACCTGCAGCCAGGCTTCGGTAACCCGAGGGTCGGATTCGTAGGGTTGCGAGAAATCCCGCTTCAATTTGCTTTCAGGAATCGGCAAGCCCCGGCGCGCCAGAAGCGCCAAGGCTTCGTCATAGATGCTGGGTTCATTGAGCGCGGCATCGATCTGGGTTGCGATCGCGGGACGCGAATCATGCACGCGCGCCATTTGCGGGTTCTTGTTGCCCAGGCGGAACTCCAGCATGCGGTATTGATAAGACTGGAAGCCGGAGCTTTGGCCGAGGAACGGGCGGAAGCTTGCGTAATCGGCCGGCGTCATGGTGGAGAGAATTTCCCACGACTGGATCAGGTTCACCTGCACGCGCGCGATTCGCGAAAGCATCTTGGAGGCGGGACCGAGATCGTCGTTGCGGATATGCGCGATGGCCGCGGCCACTTCGTGCAAACAGAGCTTCATCCACAGCTCGCTCGCCTGATGGATGATGACGAAAAGCATTTCGTCGTGCCGGTCGCTGAGCGGCATTTGCGCCGCAAGCAGGTCGTCGAGCTTGAGGTAGTCGCCATAAGACATGGCTTCGCGAAAGTCCCAATGAACCTTCTCGGCGCTCAGATCGATGGCGCCGAGGGGCGTGCCGGGAACTTTCAAGCTGTCTTTTTTGCCGGGTGGGGAGGTCATTTCGTCTTGATATTCTAGGTGGTTAGAGCTTTAACGCTGTCTATCCGCGGGAATAGCGAAGCCTAAGAAGCGATGCTATGGTCCGCGCCGCAGCAAAACAATGTGCGAGGGCGTATGGGAAGGGCGTACCGGCTTGGCGCTTCGGCGCTGGCTATGAGCATGGCGTTCACAGGCGTGGCCCAGGCCGCCAGCCAATGCGCAAAAGGAGACGAAGTCACGGCCGTCCAGGCCGCTTCGATCCAGCAGCAGTTGATGGTGGCGGCCCTGACCTGCAATCAGATCACCAATTTTAACGCCTTCCAGATCAGCTACGGGCCGGAATTGCGGGCGGCCGACGCCACCTTGATGAAGATGTTCAAACGATTCTATGGCGGTTCCCACGGCGAGGCCGAGTATCACGCCTTCAAAACCCGCGTGGCCAACGATTCCGAGATGCGCAGCATCCACGATAATCCGACCTATTGTCAGGCGGCGACCACCGTATTCACAACAGCCTTGGCCCCGGCCAAGCCTACGCTGGCGGTGTTTGTGTCGGGCGTGCAGATCATGGAAGCCAACCCCTTTGATTCCTGTGAAATCCGCGTGGCGGCCAGCCTGCCGGGCGCCACAGCCATGATGATTGTGCCCAAGCCCAAGCCCATGATGTCCGATGTGGCAACGGCGCAGAGCGTTACGGCCCCCGCCAACTAAGATTCGCGTCTTCCGTGTTCGACGAGAAAAGGCTCCCAGGTTGGAGCCTTTTCTTTTGCCTTACGGCATGCCCCGAAATGTCCGGGCAAAGAAAAAGGGCGGGCACAAGGCCCGCCCTTTCCAGCTTTTGTTCGGCTTTGCTTAGCCGCCGAGGTCGATGACCGCACGGCGGTTCTGCGGCTCGCGAACGCCCGGTCCAGTCGGGACCAGCGGATCGTGGAAGCCTTTGCCTTCGATGGAGATGCCATCGCCACCCATGCCCTGACGGACCATTTCGTCCTTCACGGATTGAGCGCGGCGGACCGACAGCGCCATGTTGTAGCTGTCCGAACCGACGGTGTCGGTGTGGCCGGTGACCATCACGCGAACCGCACCCGAGCTCTTCGCCGTGGCGACAGCCTGGGTAACGACCGACTGCGCTTCAGCCGTCAGGTTCGACTTGTTGAAGTCGAAGAAGACGATGAACGTCTTAACTGCCGGGGGCGCCATCGGCGGCGGCGGCGGCGGCGGGGGAGGCGGCGGGGGTGCTTCAGCAACCCACGGATACCACCGGATGCCCACAACAGCAGCCTGCTCGTTCAGGTCACGAACCTTGACGGGCGCGAATGCCGTAAACGACGTGTTGAAGCTCTTGTTGAGCGATAGCGAACGGTAACGGTAGTCGACGAAGATATCGAGGTTGGGATCAACCGCATACGAAATGCCGGCGATGCCCTGCCACATGAAGCCTTCTTTGTGGCCGACGGCGTAGGTGAACGGCGTTCCAGCCTCGTCGATGCGAACGTCGCCCGTGCCAACACCGGCGCCGGCGCCGACCGTCAGCATCCAGCGATCGCCAAGCGGCGCATCGTAGAGGATGTTGATCAGCTTGCCGCATTTGCCCGCGTGCCCATCAACGCCAGTGTCGCTGACATCGTGGCGATCGTAGCCAAATTCAAACTCCGCGCGGAGGTTGTTCGTAAACTTGTAGCCGAGGGTGCCGACGAACAGAGCAGACGAATCTGTGTCTGTCTTAAGGTCAGGAGCGCCAGTGAACTGTGTCTTCACTTGCCCCATGTTGTCCCAGCCGACGCCCAAGCCGAGATACCATCCTTGACCAGCAGCAGCCGGGCCGGTCAGGGCCAGTGCCGCAACGCCTGCTAAGGCGATCGTACGAAGTTTCATTTTTACCCTCGTTTCAAATACCGACGGGCAGGGACCCCCCCACCGTGAACGTCCGGATTACGAACGTCTTATAGACGACATCGTTGCGGATGTGGAGCCGTAATGTCTACCGGAAAGCATTGAAACAGCGGGGAATACCCGAATTCCAGAATGGATGTGACTAAGCTGCAACATACTTTCCCGCGACTTGGCGCGCTTCAGCGGCGGAACAGGCGCCAATAAAGGCATAGCGGCCCGGAAGCACTCTTAACCCATTAATTTCCTTAAGAGAATCGCCCAACGCCTCAAAAAAGCCGAGTAGCTCAGTACGCGGTGCAACATGAAAAAGGCCAAGCCAGTAAAGCATAGCCCGTCGGCCTATACGGCCGAGGCCTTCAAGGTCGCCAAAGTCGACCACGTGAATCCTGCCATTTGGCGCAAGCGCCGCCGCTGCCGTGCCAAGGGCCTGGCGCCAGTCGGGAATCATGGACAAGCTGTAAGAGAAGATGACGCGATCGAACGCGTCTTCACCAAACTGCGCGGCCGCCATGTTTTCCGCGTAACCATGGGCCAGCCGGACGCGGCTTTGCAAACCAGCACGGCTCAGCAGATCGCCCGCCGTGCACAACATCTCCGCGGATGCGTCGAGGCCATAAAGCTTTGCTTGCGGATAGTGCCGCGCCATTACCGCAAGATTGCGCGCGGTCCCGCAACCCACCTCCACGACACGTTCGCCCGGCGAAAGGTTCAGGTCGCGGATCATCCGGTCGCGCCCGAACAGATAATATTTGCGCGTGATGTCATAGATATGCCGTTGCCTGCGATAAACGCTGTCCATCAGCGCGGCATGATCGGGCGGCAACGCATCCGATGCGCGCGCGCTCATGACAGGTTGCGCCGGACGTAGGCGTGAAAGCCGCCGTAGATCGAAGAGCGATCCTGCGTGTGCCAGGCGCGGCTTTCGGGCGCGAGATATTCCCACGGCGCAAGCACGTCGGGGGGCAGTTTGCGCGGCAGAGGCGAGTCGGCACCAGCGGTGCGAAAAATTACGCGGGCGTCCCGTGCATCCGCCGTGCGATCGATCTCGCGCCACAGTGCGGTGAGCTGTTCGGCCGTCATCCAATCTTGTGCATCCAGCAACACGTAGCGATGCAACGATTGCGGCCTCTGCGTTTTCAGGAAATCGGTGAACGAGGCATGATGCACCCGCACGCGATCCGTCCGTGTGCGGATGACGTCGTAAACAGGGCGCTGCAGATAGGCCGGTACCGCCTCGCGATGCTCCACATCATAGCCCCGCGCGAAAGCCTGCCAGGCGAAGTAATTTGTCTCGATTGGAAAATCGCAAGCCAGCCGCTCGACGCGCTCGCGCAACACGGAAATCGGGTTGCCGGCGGAGGCCGCGACAAGCTCGTTATACTGGTTGGGCGGGATGCCTAAGGCATAGAGCGATATAGGGTTTTTCGAAAGCAGCTGGATCGATTTGTAGTCGAAAAGCGGGGCAATCCAGCTATCGAAAAAGGCACGCTGTTCGGCTTTGGATCGGGCGCCCACAATGCCGCCAAGCTGCTTGCCGTGAAGCCGCGCAACGCCGTGCAGAAGGCCGATGAAGCGGCCCAGAAGACTGAAGCGATAAAGATCGCGTTTGAACATGTCTATTCGGCGGCGACCGAGCATGTCGCGACGACGCCAATAGGAGAGCGTTTCGGAATCAAGCTTGGGCGCCAGGATTTCATCGAAGGCTTCGCGGTTCGCTTTATCCTTTGCGATACCGAAGAAACGGAAAAATTCGTTGTGATCGGGCAAATGATCGAGCGCTGCCAACTTCAATCGCGTTAGCGCGACGTGATTGGGATTGAGGTCGATGGCGATGATTTCACGCGGATCCGCCGCAAGATAATTCAGAACGTTGCAGCCCCCGGACGCGATGGTGACGATGCGATGTTCGGGCGCCAGCGCCAGCGCTTCCAGATCGACGTCGGGGTCTTCCCAAATCTGGTTGTAGACGAAGCCCTTGAACATGAGCGTGAAAAGCCGCTCGAGCGCACCGTGCTTGCTGCCGGGGGGACGGGTATGAGCGGCCTTGTCGAGAAGCGCGTTGGCCATCCTTTGCCTTATCCTTTCATCCGTCCACATGACGGATTGTGTGGCCCTCACTGCCAGGCGGAATACCGCGGCAATAGGGCGGTTTGGCGGCGGCTTGCGGACAGGGGCCAAGCTCGCCTATTTCAACGCGATGCAGGATCCGCAGCAAAAGACACCCGTCGAAGAACTCGTCGCGTTGCTCGATCTGGAGCCGATCGAGGAAAACATTTTTCGCGGCGTAAGCCCCAAAGACCGGTCGCAGCGTGTGTTCGGGGGGCAGGTGCTGGGCCAATCGCTGGTGGCGGCCCAACGCACTGTCGATCCGGTGCGGGTTTGTCACTCGCTGCATGCCTACTTTCTTATCGCCGGCGATCCCAAAGTTCCGATTCTCTACGAAGTCGATCGCAGCCGGGACGGCGGCAGCTTCAGTTCGCGCCGGGTCATCGCCATTCAGCACGGGCGTCAGATATTTAATATGTCGGTTTCATTTCAGATTCTTGAACCCGGCCTGGAACACCAGATCGACCCGCCGAAAGTTCCGCAACCGGAAGATTTGCCCAGCGAAGACGACTATCGCCGCCAGATGGCCGACAGGATTCCCGCCGAATATCGCGAATATTTCCTGCGGCCGCGCCCCATTGAGCTTCGCCCGGTCGACAAAATGGAAATCTTCGGAAATTCGAAGCGTCCCCCCCATCAAGCGGTGTGGGTGCGCGCGACGGGGCCGCTGCCCGACGACACGGCACTGCAGCAGTGTGTGCTGGCCTATGCGTCGGACATGACGCTGCTCGACACCGCGCTGCTACCACACGGTATCGGCTGGTTTTCCAACAAGGTTCAGATCGCGAGCCTCGACCACGCCATGTGGTTTCATCGCCCATTCCGCGCCGACGATTGGCTTTTATATGTGCAGGACAGCCCCAGCGCTTCGGGCGCGCGCGGTTTCAGCCGCGGGCTTGTTTATGATCGTAGCGGGAAACTGGTGGCGTCGGTGGCACAGGAAGGCCTGATCAGGCTGCGCGATGATGCGCACAAAACAGTCTAGCTCGGACCTGTAACCGTCGGGCTCTTTCGCGGCCGGGCGTAGAAACTGTCTTGCATGACAAAATCTTTTGTAAAGAATTTCGTCGTGGGTGATGAGTAAGCGTATTTGATTTCTGCAAAAATCACGCTGCCGCCGGTCGTGATAAGGCCGTCCGGCACCGTCATGCTGTCGCCGGGCTTATGGGCGGTGTCATTGTGCGCCTGGCTCCAATCCACTACCGGCTTGCCCTTTGAATTCAGGATGATGCTGGTGACGATAACGGAAGCCGACGCCGCCTTGTAAGGATAGATGATGGCGTCCAGCGCATTGAAGACATCGCTCATTTGAGTCGACGAGATAGATGAATCCTGGGCCACAAGATCTGCGGCGGTCGATGCGATCGACGTAACTTTCTCCTGACAGATCAAGGCATTGCAGATTTCGATCGTGCCGAAGAACAGCGTGATCATCACCGGCGCGATCAGCGCGAATTCCACCGCGGCGATTGCCCTGACGTTTCTGACGAATTTTCCGATCAGCTTTTTCATGGCTAATCGAACGGCTCATTGCGGAAGGCAGCTGTCGCCGACAAAAGACGCCGCCCGCCAGACATGTTGGAAAAGAACGGCTGCAGCAGCGGAACGACAATGTCCCACGTATAGAAGGTGCGCACGAGTACAACCTGCCCGGCACCGCCGGTTTGGAATTGATCCAGATTCGGATCGAGATTTCCGTCTTTGTCGAGCGGCGGCGCAAAGCTGACGCTGCCGAAATCACCATACGAACGGACATCGACCTGAAGGTTGGCGTTGCATGAGAGAACCGCAGCAATTTGCTTGCACAGGTCGTCCGTTTTGAATTTCTCGGCCGTCAGCGTCCCCCCCGATTGCGCCTGTCCGGTACGGATCAGGCGAGCGGCGTCCTGCGTGGCCTTTTCAAGAATGCAGCTGCCGTAGAATATCAGACCCACTTCAATGATACCGAAGAGCAGCATAAAAAACGGCATCGCCAACATGGCGAATTCTATCATGGCTGAACCTGAACGCGAGCGTTCCTTCATGCTGCGGTAACGCGCACGCATTCGCACAGCGGATTTGTTCGGCAAAACCATTTGGCCCGGCGTCCCGGCCTTTTACACCCCCCCTTCTTAACCGTGGCACGGGCGCAAGCGAAGCAGAACTCCCCCGCGTGCTGAAAAAAGCCTTACCCGTGCATGTCTCCGGCGGGCGACTTTGTGCCGATTCCGCACACTTGAAAAACTATATGCGCGTGGCGGTAACCGAAGGCTAACCAGCCGCCATGTTCGCAACGGCTTTTTCACGATCGGTAGCGGATTATACGCGCCGGACTGCCGGGGCCCTACGAACATGAAGACACGGAAATTTCTGCAACTGCTTGTCGCGCGCGCCGCTGCGCTTGTTACCGATCGCCGCGCGAACTTTGCGATGACCTTCGCCCTGTCTCTGTTGCCGGTTGCGATTGCGGCAGGCACGGGACTCGATCTCGCGCGTGCCATGATCGTTCGCGGCCGGCTGAGTGAAGCACTGGACGCAGCAGGCCTGGCGGTTGGCGGTTCCAGCGGCCTCTCGCAAGCGGACATGCAGGCTTTGGCGACCAAGTATTTCAAGGCCAACTATCATATCGATGAGGACGCATTCGGAACCCCGGCGGACGTAACCGTTACACCGAATGGCCAAAGCGTCACGCTTTCAACGCACGTTGACGTCCCAACCGTTCTGGTGAGGCTAGCCGACATTGTCAGCAACTCGCACAATTTCGACAAGATGACGGTTGGCGCTACGTCCCAGGTCGTGTGGGGACAAACAAAGTTGTGGGTCTCGCTGGTGCTCGATAATACCGGCTCGATGTCGGAAACCGACAAGACCGGCACGAGCAAAATGTCGGCGCTGATAACGGCGACACATCAGCTTTTGACGACATTGAAGAATGCCGCGACCAATGCCGGCGACGTGCAGGTCGCCATCGTGCCTTTTTCGAAGACCGTGAATGTGGGCGCCACCTCCGCTAACCTCACGGCCACCTGGATTGACTGGACGGACTGGGATTCGGCACCGCCGAGTTCCACGCCCACAAGCGACGTAGGTCCGGGATCGGATTGCCCCTACAGCACGAGCAAAAGTCCGTACGGCTATTCCTGTACTGTGGCGCCCGCGAACGCCAGTTCAACGACCAGCACGATACCCGCCGTAACCGTCTGGAGTTCATCGACAAGTTATTCGTCGGGTGACCAGGTCAGCTACAACGGAAGCTATTACGTCTCCACCAAAAGCGGCAGCAACCATTCGCCAAGCGGCAGTTCAAGCTACTGGGACACGCAGGCCGCCAATTACAACGGCTATATCTGCCCCAGCGTAGACAACGGGAAATATAATACCGGGAAAAGCGGCCATTATTATAATGGCTGCTACACCAGCGTTCCCAGCTCGAAGACGACAACAACAACTTGCACGACGGTGGGCAACGGCAACGCCAGTTGCAAATCCTCGACCGCAAATGGAACGTATACGGGCAGCACATCGGCGCAAACCTGCACAAGCACAAAAAAGAACGGCACGACGACAACCGTCTGCACGACAAAATCCGGCGCGCCCTATACGCACAATTGGGTCTCCAACGCACACAGCACCTGGGGCGGCTGCATCATGGATCGCACCCAGGATTACGACACCAAAAACACGACTCCCAGCGGCTCCTCGACAAAATTCCCGACGGAGAATTCCCAATCCTGCGTGCCAAGCAAGCTTGGAACGCTGAGCTACGACTGGACCAGCCTGAACAACCAGGTTGACGCCATGTCAGCCGGCGGGTCCACCAATCAGGCGGTCGGCCTTGCGTGGGGCTGGCAGGCCTTGACGCAAGGTGTGCCGTTGAGCGCGGCGGCTCTGCCCGACAACACGTCGCAAGTCATTATTTTGCTGAGTGACGGGTTGAACACGCAGGACCGCTGGTATGGCAACGGCTCGGATCAAAGTTCGGACGTCGACACGCGCACCAAGGCCGCGTGCGACAACGTCAAGGCAGCCAACATTACCATCTATACGGTATTCGTGGATTTGGGCGGCACGAGCGGTAGCAAAAGTGTGATGCAATATTGCGCGACAGACCCGGGCAAATATTTCGACCTGACGACATCAGGCTCGATCATAACGGCCTTCCAGGCGATCGCCGAGCAAATCACCAACCTGCGCGTGGCGCTGTAAAGGAAAGATAAAGCGAGGTGGCCTTTGGCGCACCTACCTTGCGCGCTCGTATCTTATTGGAACGTCCGGAATTTGGCCTTGTCCGCGGCAGATAATGCGCGCCGCAATCCAGAAAAGAATGGCCAAAACCACGCCGCCTATCCCATCCACTAGATAGTGCCAGCCCAAGGCAACTGAACCGACCACGACGGCGGCTGCGAAGAGCGTTAGCGCAATTCCCAGAGGCCTATTTGTACGAACGCCGAGAAGCGCGAGCAACACGGCAATCGTGACATGCATGCTGGGCATGGCGGAGATTCCGGCGACGGTTCCGCCACCGTGCGTGTAAGATTGCCAGAGAAGGTTCTGTATTTTCACCGACCAAATGGGCCAATGGAGGCTAGTGTCTCGCAGGTAAGCCATCAGTGGCGCGTAGGGATCGCGGGCGGGATGCAGATAGCCGTAAAAGCATGGTCCAGCGGAGGAGAAGACGGTTGCGAGGAGATCGCCGCCGACAAACCAGGCTAGGGCAAAAGCAACAAGAAATTGCATGCGCAGACGGCTGGCATGTGCGGAAAACGCTTGCCAAAACAGGCACCCAAACATGAGCACGAACCAAAGATCGTAGATAAAATTGAGGCCAGCGGTGATGGGAGGATGGCCAACCAGAGGTTGGAGAATCTGCCAAGGAAGATGGCCCATCCCCAATATCCGATCCCATCGCGTAAAGGTTTCATCCCATTCGAAGGGATGAATCTGCGGGATTTGCTCCTTCAACGCGTCGAACGTAATCATCAAGGGAGTAAGAGTGATAAGCGTGTGAAAGATGTTGCCGGGACGCTCGCCGCTCAGAAAGCCATCACGAAGCCAGCGCGCCATCGCGTTCAACGGCCTTTGCTCTTTCATCCGGAGCAACCGAATAAGTTGGACCGCAGCGGAAACCGACACGCCAAAGCCAACAAAGAGTGGCACGCCTTCTAGAAAGGACAGGCTTGCGCTTAGGGGAATCTCGATCCGATAAAGCGCCGCAATCAAGAAGACGGCTGCGCCAAAAATAATAACGCAGGCGTAAAGCGGCAGATGATCTGCGAATGTGCGGCGCACGCTGGCCAGACACGCACTGCAAAAACCTTCAGCAGCGCTCGCGTGAAATGCGGAATCGGCCATGGCCTAGGACTGCAAAAAACTATTGCGGCGCGTTGCTAGCCGATTTCACGTTCATGTCCTGGTGCGCCGAAATCTGGCCCATGGTCGCGCTGAAGGCATCTGCCGCGTCGCCCGGTGTTGGAGCAAATTCGCACTGCGCGCCCGCGCAGGCATAGGTAACCCGCGCAGCACCACGCTGGAGGGTTACCGTAGAGCCGGCGGTATGGTCTGAAACCGCTACATGGGTGTTCACGATCGGATTACCTTTGGAATCGAGCGCAATCATGTTGGTGGCGCCGAAGGCCTTGCCCAGAACGAAGACGTGACGGGAATCGATAACGGAGACATCCGCAATGGTCGGATTGCCGACGTAGACTGTGCTGACCGGGCGCGCGAAGGCGATAATACGCACCTCATCCAACGGCACGGCGATATTGGCCGCATGCGCCGAAGGCGCCAGGCACAACGCCAATCCGGTTGCGCCGAAAACGGTTTTCAATCCAGCCCGCAAACGCATGAGAGCGATCCTTGAGAAGTCCACCAGCAGCTTAGCTAGCCGCACTTAAGGAAACTTTAAGCGCCGGTCTTTCGCAAAAATACCGCGTGAGGGTAAACAGATGGTTCTCGGCAACCTCGCACACGCGAAAGAAATCCCTGTTTTGTATCGCTTTGATGCAAAGTGCGTATCGCGGGCGAAAAGCACTTTAAGGACGCATTAATAGCGTTCGCCGTAACCTCCCATGTGTCCAGACAGGGGGCCGGGGAAAACGGCGACTGGCGGGACAAGCAACAGGGTGTCACTCAATTGGAGGCTTCTATGAAAAACGTTATCTCGCGCTTCGTGCGCGACGAGTCGGGCGTGACGGCCATTGAATACGGCCTGATCGCTGCTTTGATCGCGGTGGCGATTATCTCAATCGTCGGTTCGCTCGGCACTTCGCTCAGCAACACGTTCAGCAGCGTGAAGAATAATTTGGGCTGAACCAGCTCAAAGCAAGATGCAGCGGCCGCCGTTTGGCGGCCGTTAGCATTTTGGGAGTTATGATCTTTGCATGCGCGGCCAGACCAGCACGTCTTCATCCCTGACTTTCGCGGAAACCGCAATGGTCGCGGCCGCCATTGCGTTGCTGCTCGTTGCGCTATTCCAAGCCATTTCACGCGCTTTTGTGTGAACCGGCGATGATCGCGCAAACACTTCTGCTCGTTATATTTCCCCTGCTTCTGGTTCTCGCCGCCGGCTGGGATCTCTCAAGCTTCACCATTCCCAATACCATTTCGATCTGCCTGATTGCGGCCTTCGCGGCGTTTGCCATGGCCGCCGGCATGGCACCGGCCGTGATCGGCTGGCATCTTTTGGCCGGTTTCATTGCGCTAGCGGCAAGCTTCACGCTTTTCGCGCTGGGTTATTTCGGCGGCGGCGACGCAAAACTCTTTGCGGCAATCGCGCTGTGGCTGGGGTTCAATTCGCTCCTGCCCTACACGCTCCTCGTAGCGATTGCGGGCGGTGCGCTGGCGCTGACGCTTCTTCTGGCACGCCGCATTCCGCTTCCCGCAACATTGGCGAGCCACAGCTGGATCTCGCATTTGCACGACAGCAAAAGCGGCATCCCATATGGGATCGCACTTTCCGCCGGTGCACTGATACTTCTTCCGCAGACGGAGCTTTTTCGCCTTGCCGCGGGCGGATGACTAAAACCGCAGCAACTCATTAAGCAATTTCTAAATGGTTGCGTGGTCGAATACGACTCTAAAGGGAGCCGGCCACATGAACAGGTCTCGCATCATTATCCTTGTGCTCGCAGCCCTCGCGGCTGGCGTGACCGTCTTTCTGATGCGCGGACTGCTGGGCGGCGGATCGGAGAAGGCGCACGCAACAACCGCGCCGGAACAGAGTGTTGCAATGGCTGATGTGCTTGTTGCGTCGGAGGCATTGCAGCCAGGGGTGAAACTATCGGCAGCGCAGGTGCGCTGGCAGCAGTGGCCGAAATCAGCAGTGGATTCATCCTTCATCACGCGCGACGCATCTCCCAACATCGATCAGGCGGTCAACGGCACAGTCGTTCGCGCACCCATGGTGGAAGGCGAGCCGCTGGCGTCGAACAAAATTGTCCACGCCGACGGCGCGGGCTTCATGGCGGCAACGCTGACGCCGGGCATGCGCGCGGTTTCCATCGGAATCACGACTGAAACCGGCGCAGGCGGATTCATTCTTCCCAACGATCGCGTCGACGTCTTGCTGACGCAGCAAGTTTCGGAAAATCCGCGGCGTTTCGGCACCCGCACAATGCTGCACGATGTGCGCGTGCTGGCTGTCGATCAGACCTATACGCAGGACAAAGACCAGAAAGTGGTGCTCGCGAAGACTGCGACACTTGAGCTGACCGAACACCAGGCCGAGACAGTGGAGCGCGCGCAGTCGGACGGCACGCTTTCGCTCACGTTGCGGCCTCTGGCTAACGACGCAGCAAAAGACAATGCGATGGCAGATGCATCGCGCAGCGACGGGGATGTGTCGATCATCCGCTACGGACTCGGGCATGGAAGCGCGAGTACGCCCGGCGGCCAGGCACAGTAGAGGGCGGACATCAAATGCGCAGCACAATCATAGCAGCCGTGGCATTCGCGTTCTGTGCCTTGCCAGTCGCGGCTTTCGCGGCCCAAAGCATGGATGGCGATGGAGTTTCGCCGAACACGCGGGTTGTTCGTGTGGCCACGCACGCCGGTGGCCCGGTGGCCCAGCACATGACGCTGGCCGTCGACAAAGCCGAGATAATCGAACTCGATGCGGACGCCCGTGACGTGCTGGTTTCCAATCCGCAGGTCGTGGACGCCGTTGTGCGCACACCACGCCGCATTTTCCTGCTGGCAATGAAAACAGGACAGACGAACGCTTTCTTCTTCGATGCCAAAGGCAAGCAGCTTTTGGCGCTGGATATCCGCGTCGAGCGCGACGTCACCGATCTTGCCACCATGTTCCGCACGGGCATGCCGGGCACGTCGATCAAAGTGTCGGCAATGAACGACAACGTCGTTCTGTCCGGCACCGTGGACAATGCGCAGGATGCACAGCGGGCGCAGGATATTGCCGCGCGCTTTGCCGGAAGCGCCGACAAAGTCGTCAATATGATGCAGATTGCTGCGCGCGAGCAGGTGCTGCTGAAAGTGCGCGTGGCCGAAGTGCAGCGCGAAGTCGCCAAGCAGTTCGGCGTCAATCTTTCCGCGGCTGCCGTTGCCGGCGGCGTGCCGCTTACGGCAGCCACGTCCAATCCCTTCGGTCTTCTGGGCCGTGCACTGGCCGCAAGTTCGGGCGCACAAATCGGCTCGGCTTGCACCATCAAAGGCGGTCAATGTTTGGGCGCTCCCAACAACGTGCAAGGCGTGCTGCAGGCGCTTGAGCAAGTCGGTTTGCTGAAAACGCTGGCGGAACCCAATTTGACGGCGGTCTCGGGCGAGACAGCCAAGTTTCTGGCCGGCGGCGAATTTCCTGTTCCTGTCTCGCGTGACCAGCTGGGCAACGTGGTGGTGAGCTTCAAGCAATTCGGCGTGGGCCTTTCCTTCACGCCCGTCGTGCTCAGTCCCAATCGTATTTCGCTGCAAATTTCCACGGAAGTCAGCGAGCTGACGAATGAGGGCGCGTTTGTTCAAAGCGGCGGCACGACTACCGATCCCAATGGCAATATCATAGCAACACAGGGCCTGACGGTTCCGGCGTTGGCTGTGCGCCGCGCTGAAACGACAGTGGAACTGCCATCTGGCGGAAGCTTCGCGATCGCCGGATTGCTGCAGCACACCACCAAGCAGGAGATCGACGCCTTTCCGGGCCTGAAAGACATGCCGGTGCTAGGCGCGCTGTTCAGAAGCCGCGATTTCCAGAACGACGAAACAGAACTTGTTGTTCTCGTCAGCGCTTATCTGGTGGATCCGACAGCCGAGACCAAGCTTGCCGCGCCGACCGACGGCTTCGTGCCGCCAACAGACGGTCAGACGATCCTGATGGGCCGCCTGAACACCGTCTACCGCAAGAAAGCGCCCGCCGCGATGCAGACCGCCGCCAATGCGCCGGTCGGATACATCGTCCAGTAGGAGATATGACGATGAAAGCGATCAGAAACATTCTTCAGGCGAGCGCGCTTCTGGGCGTTCTCGTCATCCAGAGCTGTGCGGCACCGAATGGGCCCGACGCACCTGCGGATGGAATCGTCAATCACCCGATCACAGTGGCACCGGCGTTCCGCACGGTCGATATCGCCTACAACGGCGCCTACGCGCCTTTGTCATCAGACGATCAGGCACGCCTGGATAACTTCGTGCAGGATTACATGGCGCGTGGAAACGGCGCGATCAGCGTATCGGCGCCGGCTGGACCAGGCTCATCGGAAGCGATCGCTTATTTTGGCGAGCGGCTGGCCGCGCTTGGCGTTTCGCGCGGGCGTATTCTTGTGGGCTCGCGCGACGCGGCGCCGAACGACAACCGCGTGGAGTTTAGTTATATGGGCTATGTCGCGCGCACCGTTCCGTGCGGTGACTGGTCGCAAGACGCCACCGATACGGAAACGAACTTACCGATGCCGAATTTCGGCTGTTCGGTGCAGCAAAATATTGCCGCGATGGTTTCCGATCCCCGCGATCTGACAGGACCGCGCCCGATGGGCACAGCCGATGCCGCACGGCGGGCGACTGTCGTGGGTAACTACGAAAAAGGCACACCGACATCCGCAACAAAGACTAGCGACCAGACCGCGGCAATCGCGTCGGTCGGCAGCGGCACGCCGTGAAGGGCTGGAGGAAAGAATGACACCGGGACTGGATCAAGGGGAAGCGTTCGGCGCGGCACCGCATGAGCGTCCGGTGCCGCGCATTTCCATTCATGCGTTCTGCGAATTTCCCGACACCAGCAGCGCGCTTGAGCGTGCTGCCGCGGACCGCCGCCTCGCCAAGGCCAATACAACTGTTGAGATGGGCGGCCTGCAGGCCGCAATCGAGCATTATACGGGCCAGGTGACGCCCAATCTTCTGGTCGTGGAAACGCGATTGCAGGGGCTGACGGCGCTCGATGAAATCGACAGGCTTGCGGAAGTTTGCGATCCCGCCACAAAAGTAATCATCGTCGGCCGCGCCAACGACGTGGAGCTTTATCGCGGACTGATCCGCCGCGGCGCCAGCGAATATCTGGTTGCACCAATCAATCCGCTTCACCTCATCGAAGTCGTTTCGGGCCTTTATCTCGACCCGGATGCCGCGCCTGTTGGGCGCGTTGTCTCGTTTGTCGGAGCGCGCGGTGGCGTCGGATCGTCCACGCTTGCGCACAATGTTGGCTTCTGCATTTCGGAACTCTTTCACATCAACACCACGATTGTGGACTTTGATTTGCCGTTCGGCACCACCGGGCTCGACTTCAATGAAGAACCTGCTCAAGGCGTAGCCGAAGCATTGTCATCGCCGGAGCGGCTCGACGATGTGCTACTGGAGCGCCTGCTCATCAAGGCGAGCGATCATCTTTCACTGTTCGCCAGCCCCGCCGCCGTCGATCGCGAATACGACGCCGATCCCGCTGCTTTTGAAACGGTGCTGGACTCCGTGCGCCAGATGTCGCCATGCGTGGTCATCGATATTCCGCACGTCTGGACGCCTTGGGTGAAGCAGACACTGCTGGCGTCGGATGACATTGTGATCGTGGCCTCGCCTGACCTCGCGTCGCTGCGCAACGCCAAGGGAATCATAGACGTGCTGCGTGCCAGCCGAACCAACGATGCCGCACCACGACTTGTGCTGAACCAGGTGGGCATACCCAAACGGCCTGAAATACCCGTCAAGGATTTCGCCAGTACCATGGGGCTGGCGCCGGCATTGATCTTGCCGTTTGAGCCAGCGCTCTACGGTGCAGCCGCGAATAACGGACAGATGCTGCTGCAAACCCAGCCGAAATCGGCGACAGCCGAAGGTATTCGCCGTCTCTCCGAGGCGCTGACCGGCCGTTCGCCGTCGGTGGAAACGCAGAAGAGCGCATCATCCGCCCTGCTGTCGATTTTCTCGGGAAAGAAGCGGGCCTGATAGATGTTCGGCAAGCGCAGTGCCACGAATGACACGCCTCGTCCGGCGATCCGGCAAGCGCCGGTTGCCGACGCGACACCACCTCGCGTGGCGCCGGCGCAACCGGCGCGCGCCCAGGCTGCTGCGCCGGTGACACCGACCCGTGCCATCACCGAGAACCGCTCGGAAGATTATTATCAGATCAAGACCACGATCTTCAACGCGCTGATCGACACCATCGATCTGGCGCAATTGGCGCAGCTTGATCCGGATTCCGCGCGCGAAGAAATTCGCGACATCGTCAACGAGATCATCTCCATCAAGGCCGTGGTGATGTCCATTGCGGAGCAGGAACATCTGCTCCAGGACATCTGCAACGATGTTCTGGGCTATGGACCGCTTGAGCCGCTTCTGGCGCGCGACGATATCTCCGACATCATGGTCAATGGCGCCAGCCGTGTCTTCATCGAAGTGGCCGGCAAGGTGCAGCTCACCAACATCCGCTTTCGCGACAACGCGCAGCTGATGAACATCTGCCAGCGCATCGTGAGCCAGGTGGGCCGCCGGGTCGATGAAAGTTCGCCAATCTGCGACGCGCGCTTGCTGGACGGCAGCCGCGTCAACGTGATCTCACCGCCGCTGGCTCTGGACGGCCCAACGCTGACGATACGAAAATTCAAGAAGGACAAGCTGAAGATGGACGACCTCGTCCGCTTCGGCTCCGTCGATCCGAATGGCGCGCGGCTTCTCAGCGTCATCGGCAATTGCCGGTGCAACGTGCTGATTTCCGGCGGCACGGGTTCGGGCAAGACCACGCTGCTGAACTGCATGACCGCGTTCATCGATCTGGACGAACGCGTCATCACCTGCGAGGACGCAGCCGAACTTCAACTGCAGCAGCCGCATGTTGTGCGCCTGGAGACACGGCCGCCCAACCTGGAAGGCCAAGGCCAGATCACCATGCGCGACCTGGTGAAAAACTGCCTGCGTATGCGCCCGGAGCGCATCATCGTGGGCGAAGTGCGCGGGCCTGAGGCGTTCGACCTGCTGCAAGCGATGAATACCGGCCACGATGGCTCGATGGGAACGCTGCACGCCAACTCTCCGCGTGAAGCCATGTCGCGTCTGGAGTCCATGATCACTATGGGCGGCTATTCGCTTCCCACAAAAACGATCCGTGAAATGATCGTGGCTTCCATCGACGTTATCATCCAGGGCGAACGTCTGCGCGACGGTTCACGCCGTATCACCAAAATAACGGAGGTCGTGGGCACCGAAGGCGACGTCGTGATCACGCAAGATCTCCTGGATTACGAAATCGAAGGCGAAGACGAGAACGGCCGTATCATCGGCAAACACGTCGGAACCGGCATTGTGCGTCCGGCATTCTTCGAGCGCGCGCGATATTTCGGCAAGGAACGCGAACTTTCCGAAGCGCTCGACGCGCTTCAGGCCTGAGGTCCGCGATGGATACCACCACCCTTTATGCGGTGACCGCGGTTCTTTTTGTGCTGGCGACGGGTGGCGCCGTGTTCGCTTTCAGCGGCGGCTCTTCCGCCAAGACGCAAAAGCGCATGGCGGCCGTTGGACGGGCGGGTGCTGCTGCTGCCAGCGCGAGCGCGGCGGCTGCGGACAATTCTTTGCAGAAGCGCAAAAACGTGCAGGCGCTGATCAAGGATCTTGAGAAGCAACAGGCCGCCAAGAAACAGAAGATCAGTTTGCGCCGGCGGATCGAACAGGCCGGACTGGCTTGGACCCCGCGAACATTCTGGCTGATTTCCGGCGGCCTGGCGATTGCCGCGGTGGCCGCCTGCGACTTTACCGGACAACCGATCGTGGTCGTGCTGCTGGCCGCTTTGGTGGCGGGCCTTGGCCTGCCGCGTTGGGCACTGAACTTTCTCAGAAATCGGCGCCAGAAAAAGTTCACGGGGGAATTCGCCAACGCGATCGATGCCATTGTGCGCAGCGTGAAGTCCGGCCTGCCCACCACCGAGGCGCTGAAGATCGTGGCGCGGGAAGCGCCGCAACCCGTCTCTGGAGAATTTCACAAACTTGTCGAGGGCATGAAGGTCGGTGTGACGCTCGATCAGGGCCTCAAGCGCATGTTCGAAAGCATGCCGACGCCGGAAGTGAACTTTTTCATGATCGTGATGACCATCCAGCAGAAATCCGGCGGCAATCTCTCCGAGGCGCTGGGCAACCTTTCCGGTGTGCTGCGCGATCGCAAGCGTCTGCAGGCGAAGATCAAAGCCATGTCGTCGGAAGCCAAGGCTTCGGCCATGATTATCGGTTCGCTTCCGCCCGGCGTGATGGCGCTCGTGTGGTTCACCTCGCCGGATTACATCACCATATTATTTCACGAGCGCCTGGGAAATATCATGCTGGCCGGATGCGCCGTTTGGATGACGATCGGCATTTTCGTCATGAAAAAGCTGGTCAACTTTAAAATCTGAGGGCGCGATGAACGATCTGGGCTGGTTGAATCTCCTGTTCGACGCGAATTTTCTGGCAACGTCCATCGCGGCGGTTCTGGCGTTTGCCACCATTGTCACGCTGGGGTTCCCCTATCTGGAACGCAGCGCCCTCGGCGACCGGATGAAAGCCGTATCGGAGCGGCGCGAGGAGCTGCGTCAGAAACATCACGCCACGCTCAACAAAAAAGCCCAACTCCGCACGTCGCCGATCAGTTTCATGAAGCAGACTGTGGATCGTCTGAAGCTTTCCAATCTCCTTGAATCTCCCGATACGCGGGACAAACTGGCGCAGGCTGGCTATCGTGGGCAGGCGCCGTTGATCGCGTTCCTGTTCTTCCGATTTATTATGCCGTTCATCGTATTCGCGATGGCGCTCATCTACCTCTATTTCATCTCGCACGTCACATGGTCCGGACTGACAAAGTTCGGCGTGGCGGTCGGCGGCGCCATCGCGGGCTATTATCTCCCCGACTTGTTCGTATCCAACATTATCGGCCGGCGCCAGGAATCCATCATGCGCGCCTTCCCCGATGCGCTCGATCTTTTGCTGATCTGCGTCGAATCCGGCATGTCGGTGGAAACCGCGTTCACGCGCGTCTCAGCGGAAATCGGTTCGCAATCTGTCGAACTGGCGGAAGAATTCGGGCTAACCACCGCCGAGCTTTCTTACCTGCCCGATCGCCGCATGGCGTTCGACAATCTCGCTAGGCGTTGCGGCCATCCGGGCGTCAAGGCTGTGGCGGGCGCGCTCAACCAGGCGGAAAAATACGGAACGCCGATGGGCCAAGCCCTGCGCGTCACGGCATTGGAAAACCGCGAGATGCGCACGCAAGCAGCGGAGAAGAAAGCGGGCGCCCTGCCGGCCAAGCTGACGGTGCCGATGATCGTATTCTTTCTGCCGTGCCTTTTTGTCGTGATCATGGGGCCGGCGATCATCAAAATCATGCACACGCTTCACTGAGGACGCTTTACGCGCCCCAAGCACAGATTGCTGAATTGAGGCGGTGTCGGCAGATCGGTCGCAACAGCATCCGGCCTTATAAGTTGCGCGCTGCGTCCACCGTGCCGCGCGCGAATTCATAACCAGCGATTAACGAATGCCTCTTCGTCAGCTTTGAGAGGCAGGCGCTGCCTCAATATGCGCGGGTATGCTTAAGCCTTTTTTGAGGGCTAGGGGACCATGCTGGGCCGGTGCAAACCACGCCCAAAGGCTCAATCCGATGAAAGCTTTAGCGCCTGTTCTGGCTCTCGCCCTCTGCGGCCTCTGTGCAGTGCCCGCAAGCGCCGGCATACTTTCGGACGGCTCACTTTTCGGCAGCGACAGCAAAAATAGCAACGCCGATGCCACGCCCGCACAGAACGCGCCAGTCGATCTGGACAGCGGTATCCGCCAGGCGCAGCAACTGCGCGCGCAAGGTTCGTTTCAGGATGCCGCGCAGATGCTGAGCAAGCTCATGATGGCCGCGCCGGACGATGCGCGCATCATCGGCGAATATGGCAAGGTGATGGTGCAGGAAGGTCGTTCGGCGGATGCTCTGGCGTTTCTGCAGCGCGCCGAACAGTTGCAGCCGGAGGATTGGACACTCTATTCGGCCACAGGCGTCGCCTACGATCAAAGCGGCGATTTCACGAATGCCAAGCTGGCCTACGAACACGCGTTGATGCTGAAACCGGGCAGCGCCGTGATCCTCAACAACTACGCGATGTCGCGCGTGCAGGCGGGCGATCTTGCAGGCGCACAGCAAATGCTGGCGCAAGCCAAAGCCAACGGCAGCGATCCCAAGATCGCGGCCAACATCTCATTTGTTGCTTCTCTTGAGGGCGGCCGCGCCCAGCCTGTTGCTGTTGCCGCGTCCAGCACCGTTGGACATTCTGCTCCGATCGCCTCCGCCCCACTGGGTGCGGTGGCGGCGACAACGGCGCCGCGTCAGGTTGCGGCAGGTGTTGTCATGCAAAAGGTGCCGGTGGATCCCAAAGCCGGTCCGGTTCATCGCGCCGCTCCCGCGCGGATTGCGCGCACGGCGCCCAGGAAATCGGCGGCACAGGTCGCGGCGACCACGCCTTCGCTGCGTTCCGGCGCCGACGGTTTGCGCGCGGACGCCTCAAGCCCGTAACTGTTTAGGCTAGGCCCTCTTCCACTTCGCGTTTTGCCGCGCTGCCCCAATCGCGCATGGCGGGCAGCGCCATCATGCGATCCATATATCCTCGCACATTTGCGGACACATCGATTCCGTACGTCAAAAAGCGAGACACCACCGGTGCATACATTGCGTCGGCAATGCTGAAGTGCCCGAACAGGAACTCGCCCTCGTCGCCATGATGGGCAAGCGCATGTTCCCAGGCTGTCAGAATGCGCGCTATGTCCGCCTTCGTATCGGCGTCCAAGGCCGGCGTGGCGATGCGGCGCGCGAAATCCATCGACAGCGTGCTGCGAAGCGCTGCAAAGCCTGAATGCATTTCCGCCGCATATGATCGCGCCCGCGCGCGCGCGAACGCATCGTGCGGCCATAGCTTTGCATCGGGAAAGCGCTCGGCGAGCGTTTCACAAATGGCAAAGCTATCCCAAACCGTGTGCGTTTTGCCCTCTTCTTCGATCTTCAATACCGGCACGCGGCCGGCCGCAGAATGTTTGTGGATCTCGTCCTGCGTGGATGGGCTTTCGCTGCGGCGCAGGGGGATGACGATTTCCTCGAACGGTGCGCCGGTGGCGCGCAACGCCACATAGGGGCGCAAGCTCCAGCTCGACCAGTTCTTCGTTCCGGCAACCAGCGTGTAACGGGCGGACATGGGGCGGCTCCTTGCGGCGGGTGCCTGCTGTTTCTAAGTTCACCGGAGCTTTCCCGATAGGTCTTCCTGATGCATTCCTCCCTTGTGAAGAGCGCAAGCAGCGCCATTCCCCTCCACGCCACCAAAGCGGCGAACCTCAAGCAATTTCTCACTGAGCTGCCCAAGCGTGAAGCGGCGTGGCTCAAGGCCGCCAGCTTTTCGGGGCGCGAAGGCGAATTGTTGCTGGTACCGAAGCCTAATGGCGCGCTGGGCGCAGCGGTGCTTGGGCTGGGCAAAGGCACAGACCCGCTGGCGTCAGCGGCGTTCTCCGAAACGCTGCCGGACGGACAATACAAAGCGGGGAATGTGCCAGCCGAAATCGGTGGCGATCTCTTTGCGCTGGGCTGGGCGCTCGGCACCTATTCCTTCTCGCGTTACACCAAAAAGAAGACATCGAAGGCGAAGCTGGCTATTCCGGCAGGCGCCGATGCCGCTGACGTCTCACGCATCGCGGATGGCGTGTTCCTGGCGCGCGATCTCGTGAATACGCCGTCGAATGACATGGGGCCGGAAGAGCTGGCTACCGCCGCGCGCGATCTGGCAAAACGGCATGGGGCGAAGTTCTCAGTCGTCGTCGGCGACGCGCTTTTGAAGGCGAACTATCCGCTGGTGCACGCGGTAGGCCGCGCCTCGACGCGCGCGCCGCGCCTGATCGACCTGCGCTGGGGACCCCCAAACGCACCGAAACTGACACTGGTCGGCAAAGGCGTCTGCTTCGATACTGGCGGTCTCGATCTCAAGAATTCATCGGGCATGTTCACGATGAAAAAGGACATGGGTGGCGCGGCCTGCGTGCTGGCGCTGGCGCACATGATCATGGATGCGAAGCTGCGCGTTCGCCTGCGTGTGCTGATTCCGGCAGTGGAAAATTCCGTTTCCGGAAATGCCTACCGCCCTGGCGACGTGTTCAGAAGCCGCAAAGGCTTCACCGTCGAAATCGGCAACACGGATGCGGAAGGCCGTCTCGTGCTCGCCGACGCCTTGACGGAAGCCGATAGCGAGAAGCCCGACCTGCTGATCGATCTGGCGACGCTGACGGGCGCTGCGCGCGCCGCCACGGGAATGGAGTTGCCCCCGTTTTTCACGGACGACGAAAAGCTCGCAGCCGATATCACGGCTGCGGGGAATTCGGTCGCCGATCATTTGTGGCGGCTGCCCCTGTGGCGCGGCTACGAAGGCGCGCTCTCGAGCCCAATTGCTGACCTCACCAATATGCCGAACTATAATCTGGCCGGCGCGATCACCGCCGCACTGTTCCTCAACCGTTTCGTGGAATCGGCGAAGTCTTGGATTCATATCGACATTCCGGCGTGGAACGACCGGCCCAAACCGGGACGCCGCGCGGGCGCCGAAGCCAATAGCGTGCGCGCGCTCTATGCGCTTTTGAAAATGCGCTATGGCGCCGGTGCGCTTTCGGGAGAATAATCGCCGCTCGGGAAATTAAAGCGGCTGGAAAATGTCAGCGCCGTTCAAGCCGTCTGATGCACTAACATTGTGGCGTGACGTGCTGGTGGCGCGCGTTGGCGGCGCCACGCCCGATCTCACCGAACGGCAGATGGCGATCGTGCTGACCGTTTACATGAAGCCGCCGCCGCACACTGTGCGCGGATTGGCATCGCAACTGAAGATTTCAAAACCCGCCGTGACGCGCGCGCTGGATGCGCTGGGACGGCTCGATTACATCAAACGTAAGCGCGACGACGAAGACCGCCGCAATGTGCTGGTGCAGCGTACCGATGTCGGTTCGCGTTTCGTCGGCGATTTCGGCGAGAGCATCGCGCGCATCGCTGGGGAGAAGCGCGGCTAATAGCCCTTAGAAGGATCGACCACGTTCTGAAGCGGCTTGCCGCTTTCCTTGCGTGCAATGCCATCCAGCACCATGTCGATGGTGATCTTGGGATCGGAGATGGCCGCGATGTGCGGTGTGACGCGAACCTTGGGATGCGCCCAAAGCGGGTTGCCTTCCGGCAGCGGTTCGGTTTCGAACACGTCCAGCGCCGCACCAGCCAGATGGCCGCTGTCGAGTGCGGCGATCAGATCGGCTTCCACCTGATGGGCGCCGCGCGCCGCGTTTATGACGAAGGCGCCTTGGGGCAACGCCGAAAACAGATCCTTGTTGAGGATGTGGCGCGTTTGCGGCGTGAGCGGCAAAAGGCAAATCAGAATATCGGTGCGCGCGAGAAACGGCTTGAATGCGTCCTGTCCGGCGAAACTTTCGACACCGGAAACCTGCTTGGGCGTACGGCTCCAGCCGGCGACGGGAAACCCCAGATCGCGCAGGCGTTCGGCCGCCATGGTGCCGATTTCGCCAAGGCCCAGCACGCCGATGCGGGTTTTGTCTGTTGGGCGCGCCAGCATGGCCTGACGCCACTTGCCCTCGCGCTGTGCTTTGTCGAACGTGTCCTGCGCGCGGTGAAAGAGCAGAACCTGCAGCACAATATATTGCGCCATCTCGATCGAAAGCTGATCGTTGACGAAGCGCACCAGCGGAATCTGCTTGGGAAATTCCGGATCGGCGAGAAAACCATCCACGCCCGCGCCAACCGAAAAGATCGCTTTCAGGTTCGGCAGTGTTTTCAGAAAACCCGGCGGCGGGCGGAAGCTGAGGACATAGTCGATATCGCCCGGCGAATATTCATCACGCCCATGAACGAGAACCTTCAGATCGTGCTGCGCCAGAGGCCCGGTCCACAAACCGGCCCAGCTTAGGGGCACGACAAGCAAAAGCGTGGGCGTGGTCATAGGCGCACGCTCGCGGCTTTTGCCTGCGGCTTCAAGAGGCGGATGCGATCAGCCCGGTTTCTTCGGCGTCTGCTGAATCTGTTGCGGCGGCGGCTGCACATTTGCCGGCGCTGCAGGCTTCGCACCATTGGCCGGAGCAGTTGGGCCGTTTGCCGCCGGTGCCGCGCCATTCGCGGGCGCAGCGCCATTTGCCGGCGCGGTGCCAGCAGGTGCGGTGCCAGCAGGCGCGGCGCCAGCAGGTGCTGCCGGTTTGCCAGCGTTGGGATTGGGCGCCGGGATCGCCACGGGCGAATCTGAAACCGTGCGCAGATAAGCGATCAGGTTGATGCGATCATCGGAGCTGCGAAGGCCCGCGAAGCTCATCTTGGTGCCCGGCACAACCGACTGCGGCGATTTCAAATAGCGATAGAGCGCTTCAAACGTCCAGGGATCGTGCTTGGACGCCATGGCGCTGGAATAGCTGAAGCCGGCAACGCTGCCGCGCGCGCGGCCGACTACGCCGTAAAGGTCCGGACCGATCTTGGTGCCGCCGCCCTTGTTGAGGTTGTGGCATTGTTCGCAACGCGTGGAGACATCCTTGCCTTTGGCGAGATCGGCCTTGGCCAGCACGGTGCCGAAATCGGGAAGCGCTTCTTCGACGGGCGCCGCCGGAGCGCCGTCGGCTGTGGTTTCCACCACGCCTTCAACGACGTAACCAGGCTTGGCCGGTTCCTTCACGTCATAGATCGTATCGGAGGCGATCTTCACCACCATCACGAAGATCAGCGTGCCCAGAACCGCGCCGGCGATCTTGTTCCACTCGAAGGAATCCATAAGGTCAGGCTCCGCATTGCCGTGAAACTTGCGCCGCTGATGTTCCTTTGGCGGAATAGCGGCGTGGGCAAAGAATGTGTGCCCGAAACCGCGGCGACATTACAAGGCGCTCGAATAGCGTCATTGCGGCGAAGCGTCGCATAAATGGGCAGTTTGAAGGACTTAGGCCGCATGAACCCGATCGTTCTCATCCCCGCGCGCATGGCTTCCACGCGGCTGCCGGGAAAGCCGCTGGCCGATATCGCGGGCGTGCCGATGATCGTGCGGGTTTGGCGCCAGGCGGTGGCGGCCAATGTGGGGCCGGTGGTCGCCGCCGTAGCCGAAGCCGCCATCGCGCGCGCCATTGAAGCGGCGGGCGCGCGCGCGGTGATGACGGACGCCAACCTGCCCTCCGGCACCGACCGAATCTTCGCGGCGTTGAAAGCTACCGATCCCGACGGCGCGCACGACATTGTGGTGAACCTGCAGGGCGATCTGCCCGCACTCGATCCCAAATACATTCGCGCCGTGGTGGATGCGCTGGTCACGACAGGCGCGGACATCGCGACATTGGCCGCCGAGATCGACAATCCGGCGGACAACGACAACCCCGCCGTGGTGAAGCCGGTGGTGATTTGGGACGTGAGCGGCGAACGGGGGCGCGCGCTTTATTTCACGCGGGCGCGTGCGCCTTCGGGCGAGGGGCCGCTGTTTCATCATGTGGGAATTTACGCGTTCAAGCGCGCGGCCCTTTCGCGCTTTGTGCAACTGCCGCCTTCACCGCTGGAGAAGCGCGAGAAGCTGGAACAGTTGCGCGCGCTGGAAGCGGGCATGACCATCGCGGTGGCGAAGATCGATAAAGTGCCGCTGAGCGTGGATACGCCGGAAGATCTTGAGAAGGCGCGCGCGGCGCTGGCGGGGAAATGAGCGCCAAAGCAAAGCGTGTTGCGTTTCAGGGCGAGCCGGGCGCATTCGGCAATCTGGCGGCGCGCGAGGCGCTGCCCAAGGCGCACGCTATTCCCAAGCCGACGTTTGAAGATGCCATCGAGGCGGTGCGATCCGGCGAGACCGATCTGGCGATCATTCCGGTGGAGAATTCGCTGCACGGGCGCATTGCCGACATTCATCATCTGCTGCCGGAAGCGGGATTGCATATCGTGGGCGAACACTTTCTGCCCATTCATCATCAGTTGCTGGGCATCAAGGGCGCGAAGCTTGCGGATATCAAAACCGTATTCAGCCAGGCGCCGGCGCTGGGGCAATGCCGAAAGATCATCCGCGAACGCAAACTGAACGCGCAGAACTGGCATGATACCGCGGGTGCCGCGCGGCATGTGGCGGAGACGAAAGACCCGACGGCCGCGGCCATTGCGTCTTCGCTGGCGGGACAGATTTATGGGCTTCAGGTTTTGAAAGCCGATGTGGAAGACGCGGCGCACAACGCCACGCGGTTTCTCATCATGTCGAAGACGCGCGCCGATGCGAAGGCCGGCAGCGGGCCGATCGTCACCACCTTTATCTTTCGCGTGCGCAATGTGCCGGCGGCGCTTTACAAGGCGATGGGCGGGTTCGCCACCAACGGCGTGAACATGACCAAGCTGGAGAGCTATCAGCTTGGCGGTTCGTTCAACGCCACGCAGTTCTATGCGGATATCGAGGGCCATCCCGATGATGCCAATGTGAAGCTGGCGTTTGAGGAATTGCGCTTCTTCACCAGCAAGCTGGATATTCTGGGCGCTTACCCGGCGCATGCTTATCGCAAAACAAAGAAGCGCTAGCGTCCCGCCCACTCCTTCAGCAGGTGATGCGCGATGGCGATGGGGGGCGGGACGCGCAGGCCATTTATCTCTTCGCCCGCGAGCAGCGCGCGCAGTTTGGATTTGGGGAGCCAGAAGGCGTCGGCGAGTTCATTGTGGTCGATCACCAGCTCGCGACTTTCGGCTTTGGCGAAACAGCCGATCATCAGCGATGACGGAAACGGCCAGGGCTGCGTTGCGAAGTAGGTAACGTCGCGCACGCGGATTCCGGCTTCTTCGTGCAGTTCGCGCGCGACGGCTTCTTCTACGGTTTCGCCGGGCTCCACGAATCCGGCGAGCGCGGAAAAGAAGCCGGGCGGAAATTGCGGGCCGCGGCCGACCAGACAATCCTCGCCCTGCGTGGCCAGCATGATGACCACCGGATCGGTGCGCGGGAAATGTTCGGCGGCGCAGTTGGGACAGGTGCGCTTGTAGCCGGCATCGGCGATGGCGGTGGCAGCGCCGCAGCGCGCACAGAAACCGTGACGATTGTGCCAATCGATCATTGCCTTGGCCTGACCGAAGATGGCGGCGTCCTTCAGCGGCAAGCCCATCGCGGCGGCGCGCGCTTCGCGGAAATGGCCCAGCCCGGCGAGCGGGCCTTCGTTTTCAGGATCGCGCGCGGCGCTGATATCGAGCGCGAAGATCGGCACCTCGCCTTCCAGCCCCAGAAAAACTTCCGGTGCATCGGACGACGCCATTGTTTCGCAAAGGCCGCTGCGCAACAGGCCGAGTTCGAACGGCGCAGAACTTTGCGCGCCGCCCAGCAAAAAGGGTTGCAACTTCCACAGCGGAAGAACGAGCGCGGAGGGCAAGCGGCGCTGGCTTGCGATCCATTGCGCGTCGGGACGTTTTTCGCTGGCGCGGTTTAAGGGGTTTCCACAGAAGGGGATCATACTTTTCAGATACTCCAATTCGTTTTGCGCAAAAATAAAGGCGGGCGAAACCGTGCGCACATTATAGGATGCGAAGAAGCCTGCCCGCCCTGGTCACGAAACGTGGCAGGCCAGCCGAAGGCTTTTATCCAAAGCCGACAGACAAGCACCTTCGCTTCTACCCCACGGGCCTTGCGGGACGGGCCGCATCCTTGCGAGCGGCGCTTTGCGCCAGCTTCGGCAGCGGGATGCCGGCCTGATCGCACGGGCTGCGCGCGAGTGCGCACCCGGGCCCTGTATGGTCTCGCGGCAAATTCAGTTCATCGCCTCGTTCGTCCTTTCGCGTCTCATGGCAGAACATATAGAGAACATACGGTAGGAACGCAAGCCCGGATAAAGATTTAATTCTATGGCCATGTTTCCTGCCGCGCTGCGGGCAGTGGTATTGACTCCCTATCTGTCATATGTAAGAAATAACTTACACATGAATGAAGGAGCTTTCTTTTGGCGTCAAGCGGAGACCAGTTGCTGGCCATCCTGGCAGCCCTCGCCAATCCGCATCGCTTGCGGATCGTGGCGGCGCTGAAAACGGACGGCCGCAATTACGTCAGCCAGCTTGCGCGCGAAGTGGGCATCAGCCGCCCGCTGCTGCACCTGCATTTGCAGAAGCTGCAAGAGGCCGGGCTTGTGACCAGCAAGCTTGAACTCTCCGCCGACGGCAAAGCCCTGAATTATTTCGAAGTCGTGCAATTCGATTTCGAACTTACACCGGCAGCCATCGCGGCCGCCGCCAAATCTCTCACCGATTCCAAGTGAAAGGAAAAACCATGTCTCCCACCATCTATTTCATAACCATGGGCGTGATATTCGGAACGATCATCATCGTGTTCTTCATTCGCTTTCTGCAGGCATCCGCCGTGGCCGGCGCCGATGCCACGCACGCCGATGCCTATCGCAAGCTCGCGTCCGATGCCGTGACCGCGCAATCGGGTAACGCCGCCACGCTTTCGGCAATCCAGAGCGAGTTGGCCGAGATCAAGACCCGCATGTCGAGCGTCGAGAAAATTTTGAAGGAGGTCGAATAATGGTTGCGTTGTCCCCCACGGCGCCCATGGCGCTGCCAAAAAACGGCATGGAAGTTTCGCTGTGGCGCCTTTATGCGCTGCGCGCGGTTTACCTGATGATCGCTGGCCTGATGGGCACGCAGATCTGGCCGCTGGTTTTTCATCACCGTCCATGGGAGCTGATGCATGGCGTGGCCGTTGCCATGCTTGCGGCGGTGACGGGGCTGGCGTTGCTGGGCATACGCTATCCGCTGCGAATGCTGCCGCTTCTGCTGGTGGAATTCGCGTGGAAATCCATCTGGCTTCTTTCCGTCGCTTACCCGCTATGGCAGGCGCACCAGATCGATGCCGATACAGCGGAGACGGTGAAAGCATGTTTGATGGGCGTGATCTTTCCGCTCGTGATTCCGTGGGGCTATGTGATCGCGAACTATGTGCGCGGCGCGGGCGACCGGTGGCGGTGAGGGCAGCTGACATATGTTGCTGCCTCCCGACTTGAGCCTTAGGTTGAAAGGCCGCTGGGAAACCAAAACGTGTATTACATACGCCTCATCTTCCACCTCCCCTATATTCGGCTTGTTGCCGGGGGCGTCGCCGTCGTGGGGTTGGTTGCGGTTGTTACGGCTGTGTTCCCTACGGCCGATCGCCAAACCGTCGCCGCCATCGGAGCATTTGTGGTGGCGGCTCTGATCGTGGTCGGAGTCTACGGGCCTCCGCGTATCTAAAAAGGCTCGGTAGTGTCACAGGCTGAAATTTAGTCGATTTCCAGCATGACAACCAATTCCCATTGGCACTTCGGATCAATGCATTGGTCGGAAGCGGAATCAAAATGCATGTGGTAACCCGGAGGGTTGTTTTTGAAATTCGATAGATTGCGGATGGATTCTGCCAATAAGAGAGTGCATTTGGCATTTCCCTCAACCAACAAATTGTCGCCGTTCGGGTGAAAGTTGATCGCGCCGTCGGACGCTAGCTTCGAAATCTGCGTTACGTTTGAGGAAGAAAATTGGTTCGATTTCGAATTTGGCAAATCTGCTGTCATTCTGTCACCGAGGAGAAACTCTGCAAAAGAGAGCAATCCACGAGCGGTGCCAGAAAGTTCAATTTCCCCTGTCCGGGAATGATAGTTGCAACTGACGTTTTCTACGTCCGGTACAATCAACATAACGCGTCCTTCTTATAAGGCCCGCGTATTTAGATGGGTTGGCCTCGTCCATCATAGCACAAGACCTTCCGTCGAAAGCATTCGCCGGTCACGCTAGCCGCCGCTGCTCCCTTTCTCTTGACAGTGACATGCCCCAGTGAGGGCGAAGATCAGAGACAGGCTTGATGCCATCCGGTTCTGCCTTCGACCCAGCCGCATGTCTGCCGATTCCATGCCGATGGGTTATTGCGCAGAACATGAGCGACCCAGATGTCGACACTGATCATGAGCAGAAGAAACACTCCGGCGGCAATTCGTCCACGCGCGCCAAACCGGCGCCATGCCAGTGCAATAACCAGCGTGGCCATCGTGAAAGCCGTGCAAAGTATGACTGTGAACAATGAGCAGAACCCCGTGCCACGGTGTTAAACTGTAACTGATTGAAACCATCCCTCAAGGCAGCTCGGAGTCTGCGTTGGCAAGCGAACGCGAAGAACTGATCGAAGCCCGCGAGCGCATCAGGCGGCAGATCGAGATTCTGGAAAGCCCAGCGCGTTTCTACGACACTTACCCGGAAGGGATTGCGAAGTTGCGCGCCACACTGGCGGAAATTGAAAGCTGCCTGGCCGAATTGGGGACTGGCTCTGGCTGAAGCCGGCAAGCAGGCACACGTTGAATACAATCTAAGGTTGAGTACGTATAAAATATCACAGCGATTTCAATGCCCTATTCCGTTTGACACCGCACATTCCCTGACTATAGTGCGCGCCTTCGCGGGGATAACCCGCCTCCACTATTTCTGGACGAGACTTATGAGCAAGCGCGCATCCGCCAAATTCAAAATCGACCGCCGCATGGGCGAGAACATCTGGGGCCGCAACAAGAGCCCGGTGAACAAGCGCTCGTACGGTCCGGGCCAGCATGGCCAGCGCCGCGCCAAGAAGCTTTCGGATTTCGGCACGCAGCTTCAGGCCAAGCAGAAGCTGAAGGGCTATTACGGCAATATCACCGAACGGCAGTTCCGCAAATATTATCAGGAAGCCTCGCGCCGCCCCGGCGACACCGGCGAAAACATGATCGGGTTGCTGGAGCGCCGGCTGGATGCGCTGGTCTATCGCGCCAAGTTCGCGCCCACGCCGTTTTCCGCGCGCCAGCTTGTGTCCCATGGCCATGTGAAAGTGAACGGCCGCCGCGTGACGGTTTCCAGCTATCAGGTGAAAGAAGGCGACACGGTTGAGCTTTCCGCCAAGGCCAAGGCGATGGCGCTGGTTCTGGAATCCACCAAGAGCCCGGAACGCGACGTGGCCGATTATGTGGAAGCCAACCACGACAAGATGTCCGCCAAGTTCACGCGGATGCCCAAGCTGGCGGATGTGCCCTACCCGGTGCAGATGCAGCCGCATCTCATCGTGGAATTCTATTCACGATAAGTTTTCGCGCATCTGGAATGGACAAGGCCGCGGGTATTGCTCGCGGCCTTTTTACTTTCTTCCACCCTCCCCTTGAGGGAGGGTCGAAGCGCGGCACGCGTTTCGGAGAGAGGTCCGGTCCCGCTGGTGGAATCGACCCCTCCCCGAAATTCGCTTCGCAAATTTCGACCCTCCCTCAAGGGGAGGGTGGTTGTTGGTCGTAATCGTAGGGGCAATAGATGAAATTTATTTTTGTGAGTCTCATGCTGGCCGGCATCGCCACGTCGGCAGTTGCCGCTGAAAACGTGAGCGATGTTTTGAAGGCGCAGACGCAGGCGTTGAAAGACGCGATTGCACCGGGCAATGCGAAGGTTTGGCAGGCCACGCTGGACGATATGGTTTCCATCACCGATGAGAACGGCGACGTTTACGACAAGAAGGGCATGGTGGCGCAGGTCAAGCCGCTGCCCAAGGGCGCGTCCGGCAACATTCAGGTATCGGACTGGCGCGCGAAAGTTTCCGGCGATGTCGCGGTGACGAGCTATGTTGACGATGAGCATGAGAATTATCACGGCCAGCATCTGCACGCGCTCTATCGCAACACCGATACCTGGATCAAACGCGCGGACGGCTGGCGGCTACTTGCCGAACAGGTGATCGCGCTAAACCAGGATCCGCCCAGTGTGACGCTGCCGCAGAAACTTCTGGCGCAATATGTGGGGCAATATTCCGGCGGACCGGATTTCACTTACACCATCACGCTGGACAAAGGCGTGCTGATGGGTGCGGCGACGGGCGGCAAGCCGGCGGAACAGAAAGCCGAACTGGCGGATGTTCTCTTCGCGCCCGGCCAGCCACGCACGCGCAAGATTTTCGTGCGCGACGCAAGCGGCAAAGTCACGGGCTTTGTTTCGCGCCGCGAAGGGCGCGATGTGGTGTGGACAAAAATCCGCTAAGCTTGGCGCATGACCTATGTTCTTTATGGCGACAGGGGATCGGGCGCGTTCGCGGTGGAAGCCGCCTTGGTGCAAGCCGGCGCGGATTACGAATTCCACACGATTTCGCTGAAGACGCACGAACAGAAAGACGCGGCGTTTCTGCAGATCAATCCCTCGGGCAAGATGCCGGCGTTGAAATTGCCGGACGGCGAAATCGTTACCGAGTCGCTGGCCATTCTTCTTGCCATCGCCGATGCCCACCCGCAGGCCAATCTGCTGCCGCCGCCGGGCGAACGCGCGCAGGCCTATCGCTGGCTGGCGTTCCTGGCATCGGAAGTTTATCCGATGGTGGAGATCGCGGATTATCCTGAGCGTTTTGCGCCGCAGGACTCGAATGCATTGCGCGCGCGGGTGCGGGCGCGCATTCACGAGCGGCTGGAAATCCTGGAACGCAACATTGCCGGAGCGTGGATTCTTCCTTCCGGCTTTTCGCTGGTGGATATTTATGCCGCCATGTTCAGCCGCTGGACGGAGGGCCGCGATGCCCTGACGCCCCGGCTGCATGCCATCGCCGCCGCGCTTGGTAAACACGCGCGGCTGGGGCCGGCAATGCGGCGCCATTTCTTAAGCTGAGATTTTCCGCCATATAGTCGCGCGTTTGGTTGCGGAGATTTGGGGCATGACGACACGCAGGTGGGTGATCGGCGGGGCCGCGGGTGCGGCTGTGCTGGCGGGGCTGGGCTATCGCGCCTGGGACCGGGGCGTTTTCGCGGCTGGGCAAGGACCGGCTTATGCGCCGTGGCACGATTCGCTCGGCACGGCCGGCGACGGCGTCAAACGGCCGTTGCGCGCCGCGATCCTGGCGGCCAACGCGCACAACACGCAGCCCTGGCTGTTTGCGCTGAACGACGGCGGCATCGATGTGCTGGCCGACCGTTCGCGCAACCTTGGCAGCTTCGATCCGTTCCGCCGCGAGATGCATATTTCGGTGGGAGCGGCCATCGCCAACCTGCTGCTCAGCGCCGGCATGACGGGCTTTCAGCTCAACAAATATGCGCTGGCGCAGGGACCGCTGACGCTTTCGCCGCCGGATGCGCCGGTGCTGGCGGCGCGGCTGGGCTTTGCGCCATCGGGCGAGACGACCACGCGCACGCTGCTTCTGGCGCGCGCGATGGCGCATCGCCACACCAATCGCGGCGCCTATCTGGCGGACAAGCCGATATCGGCCGCCGTGCTGAACGCGATCACGCAGCCGGCGCAGCAGCCCAATGTGGCGATTGCCTTCATCACCGATCCGGGCGAGCGAAAGGAATTCGGATCGCTGATCGTGGAGGCGACGCAGAAGATCATCGACGATCCGCAGATGAGCGCGGACAGCGCACGCTGGATGCGCACCAGCGGCAGCGAAATCGATGCGGCGCGTGACGGGCTGACGCCGGAAACCGCCGGGCTTTCATCGCTGATGACGGACGTGGCGAAAATCCTGCCCGATCCCAGCGCCGCCACCACCGACAAATTCTGGCTTGGCCTGACGCGCGATGTGCAGACCGCGACCACGCCGCTCTACGGCGTGCTGCTGGTGAAGAACCGGCTGGACATGGCGTCTGCCATCACCGTGGGCCAAGTGTGGCAGTTGATGCATCTGGCGGCGGCGACGGTGAACCTTTCCGCGCAGCCGATGAACCAGCCGATGGAATGCGTGGACCGCGCGCAGATGCTGAACCGGCCGGACGTTTTCAAAGCGGCGGTTGCGAAATTCGCCAAGCTGCCGGATTGGGAACCCACCTTCATCTTCCGCATGGGCAACGCCGAACACCCCGCCCTGCCCAGCCCGCGGCGGCCGCTGGAAGATGTGATTAGGGCGTAAACTCATCTGCTCCGTCATGGCCTGGCTTGACCCGGCCACCCAGTAGGCGCGCGTCTGCGCGCCAAAGAGAATCATTTGCGCTCGCGGACGCGCGCGCGATGGGTGGCCGCCTCAGGGGCGGCCATGACGGCGCTTTTTGTTTCTTATTTCAGGCGTTCTCTAAAACCACGCCGCGGTCGGCGAACAATGTTTTCAGTTCGCCGGTTTCGAACATTTCGCGGATGATGTCGCAGCCGCCGACGAATTCACCCTTCACATAGAGTTGGGGGATCGTCGGCCAGTTGGAAAATTCCTTGATGCCGGAGCGGATTTCCGGATCCTTCAGCACATCGACGGATTTGAACTTCACGCCGAGTTCCGACAGCACGCCCACCACGGCGGCGGAAAATCCGCATTGCGGAAAGACCGGCGTGCCCTTCATGAAAAGGACCACGTCGCCGGAGGCGATATCCTGCGCGATGCGCTGCGAGACGGTTGTGCTCATGGCTTGGAAATAGGCGCGAGGGGGTTTGGCGTCAAGCCGCTCACCCCACCATCACGTCGCGCCCGCGCACGGAGCGCACAATGTCCTCAAAAGAAAGAGGGTAAAGCGCGTCCGGCGCTTCGGCGGGTGCCGGCAGAATATCGCCGGTGACAAGGCGGATGCCGCAGGCGCGCACAACCTCCAGCGCATCGAGGCTGGCGACGCGGTCGATATAGGCGATGGCGCCCTGGCGCGCGCACAGCCGGCGCAAGCGGCCGGCGGAAACCTCCAATGTGGCGAGCGTGGCTTTGGGATTTCCCGCGCCGCCCGGCGCCAGCAAGCCCAAAGCCGCCACGCCGACGACGCCGGCCAGCGCGGTTTCCAGATTGGCGATGGGCATGCGCAGGAAGATGCGCCGCGCATGGCGCTTGAGCGTGGTGACGGCGTGGCTGACCTGCGTGAGGCTGGAGCCTTCGGTGAAGCCCACCACTTCGAACGCGACGAGGCCCAGAAGATCGCGGCCCAGCGCGCTGACGGCGGAAAGATAAATCTCGCGCTGCCGGGACCAGGCCAGTGTTTCCAAATGCACCGGCACGCGGATGAGCGCGATGGACTGGCGGTCGGCAAGCTCCAGCGCCGCGGTGCGCGCCACCGCCAGCGCCGCGCGATCGAAGGCGCATTGCGCGGCGGGATTGGAAACGGCGTAAGCAACGGTGTGGCCGCGCTGGTGGCAGAAGTGCCCGGCAACGCGCTCGGCGGTTGCATCCCAGATGGGCGAGAACATGAACTTGCGGCCGTTGCGCACCTGTTCCAGCGCGGCGTTGAGGGAGGCGATGTTTTCGGCGTTTTCGATTTCCGTGTAATCCACCGGCTTGCGGTTGGCGGCGCGGGCGGCGGCGCGCGCGACACGGCGCAAGGCATCGCTGGCCGCGCGCAGCGATGAACGCCGCCAGAAAGACGCGATGTTCGACGGGATGGCGCGCTGCGTGCCGAAGGCTTTGACCAGAATGGCATTGGCCAGCGCTTGCGCTTTGGCTTCGGCTTGCGCGTGGTCAAGTTCGCCGAACAGCACAAAGTAACCGTCGTCGCTGGCGACCTTCACGTCGCTGGGACCAAGGGCGGCATCGATGTGCGGCGCCAGCAACTGATCGACGGCGGCGGAGGTGCGGTTGGAGCCTTCGGGCAGGCGCTGGCGGATTTCGGACGTGTCAAAATAATAAACCGGCCGGCCCACGGGACCGGCGCTGTCGTCTTCAGGATTGCTGTCCGCTTCGGCCATGCGCGGAACTTTAGCGGCCCACGCCTGAAACGAGGGTGTTGGAGATCGTTCGACTTTTAACGATCGCCTGCGAAAATCAGTCCGCTGCCGCTGCCTGCCAAGTCATGGCCCTTCGGACGGCGGTTTCCCATCGGTGGTAAAGCTGCCCTCAAACTGCCCGGTGCTGGCCGTCGCGGTGCAGTTGACGATGGCCTTTCCTTTGAACGGATTTGTGTAGTGACAGGTGCCTGCGGCGGCCGTGGTGACGGGTGCTGCGGTTTTCAGGTGGAAAATGACCTTTTGAATAGGCTGCATAACCTCGTCAGCGTTCACCTTCACCTGATCGTCGCCCCGTCCTACGAACGTCAAAGCCGTTCCGTCTGTTTTCGAGTAACTGAATGTCGTGGAGCCGTCATCGAGATTGACGTTGGCCAATTTTCCGTCGCAACCGCCAAGATCATGCGACGCTGCGACCAGTTTGTGGCATTGGCCCATCATCAGTTCGATGGTTGGCGATGCACCAGCACGCGTTATCAAAATGATTTGCAGTGTTATGGAAAAGATCAGCAGATGCCGCATGGCTTTATCTCCCGAAAAATTGGTCCTCAGCTATCTTAATCCTTCACCGCGGTTTGCGGTTTTATGAGCCATAGCACGAGATCGTCATCGACGCGCACCGTCTCGCCACCTGCGACGGCCTTGTGATGGGAGGTGACGCCGTGTCCATCCGGCGCGTAGCCCAAGCGTACGTAAAGCCGTTGGGCTGCGCCGTAATCGGCATAGAGCCCGACCGCGAGCCCGATCTCGCGAGCGCCAGCGGCGCGCGCGAAACTTTCGAGATAGCGCATGATCTTTGTCGCGACGCCCTGGCCGCGAAAATGCTCGGCCACGCGCAAATCGCCAATTTCGGGAATGCGCTGATTGCGGAAGAATGGATAGAGCGACTCGAAATTCAGATAGCCATAACCCGAAATCGTGCCGTCAGAGCGCGCAAGTGCAAGGTGCATCATACCACGATCCTGCGCGTCGAGACGATGTTGCCAGACATCGCGGCTGCGCTGCCACCATTCGCCGCCATCGGCATCCAGCAACGCATCCAGATCGTCGCGCTGCATCTGGCCAACCGCAATGTCACGCGCCGGCATCGTTAGTCTTTCTCAGCGCTTTGTTTCAACCTTTCCGCGATCGTGTCGGAAACGGCCTGGGCTTCGAGGTTGTTGGCATAGGCGTGGCCTACCCACACCACGTTGTTTTCGTCCGGTCCTTTAACCTTGACCCTGACCGCATCCAGCTTGTCGAATCCGACCGTGAAGATGGTGCGCGTTTCGATGAATTTGGCGCCCACAAAAACCACAGCCGCCGCCAGCATGACCTGCTCTGCAACAACGCGGAAGTCGACAACCCATGTTGAGATCATCATCTGAACCGGTGTTCCGTCGTAGAGACGGCCGATGTTGTAGCGGATGATCCCATCGAGAAATGCAAACACAAGAGCAGCGCCAAGCGATGCAATCAGCGCACGCAGGGCAAAACTACTCCATTTGTGGCCTGTAACAGGTACAAACATTGTCACTCCTTCGCGGCGGTTTGAAGCGAGAGCGCGTGCAAAACACCGCCCATGCGGCCCTGCAAGGCGGCGTAAACCATCTGGTGCTGCTGCACGCGGGTTTTGCCTTTGAAGGCGGATGAGGTGACCATCGCGGCCCAGTGATCGTTGTCGTCGGCCAGCGCGGTGATGGTGACGTCGGCGTCGGGGAACGCGGCTTTGATGAGCGTTTCGATTTCGGCGGATTGCATGGGCATGGGTTACATTAACACGCTTCATCCACATCCGTCATGGCCGGGCTTGACCCGGCCACCCAGCAGGCGCGCGTCCGCGCGACCAAGAGAGTCACTTGCGCTCGCGGACGCTCGCGCACTGGGTGGCCGCCTCAAAGGCGGCCATGACGAATTGAGTTGGTGCGGCGAGCACGTTCAATTCGTGTGCGGTGTGGCCATGTAGGTGGGGAACCAGGCTTCGTGGGCTTTGCGCAAATCTGCTAATGAGACTTCGCCTTCGCTGGCGATGCGCAAGATTTTTCCGGCGTGGGTTTTGCCGAGCAGGGCGTGGACGATTCCGGCGGTGCGGGATTCTTGTTCGATCTTGTCGGCTTCCTGCGGCGAGCAGGCGATGAGATAGCGGGCCTGTTCTTCGCCGTAGAAGAAGGGAATCGCATCGGGCAATCCGGCGATGCCGACTTCGCAGCCGATGTTGCCGGCCAGCGCCATTTCGGTGAGCGCCACCAGCAAACCGCCGTCGGAAATATCGTGGACGGTATCGACACGGCCGTCTTCGATAAGCTTGCGCACGAAATCGCCGTTCTTCTTTTCCGTGGCGAGATCGACGGCGGGTGCGGCGCCTTCTTCCTTGCCTTCGATTTCGCGCAGGTAAAGCGACTGGCCGAGATGGCCTTTGGGTTCACCGATCAGAACGATGGCATCGGCTTCGCGCTTGAAGGCGATGGTGGCGGTGCGGTGCACATCTTTCAGCAGGCCGACCGCGCCGATGGCGGGCGTGGGCAAAATGCCTTCGCCGTTGGTTTCGTTGTAGAGCGAGCAGTTGCCGCCGATCACCGGAAAATCCAGCGCGCGGCAGGCATCGCCGATGCCGTCCACCGCGCCGACGATCTCGCCCATGATTTCGGGCTTCTGCGGATTGCCGAAATTGAGATTGTCCGTCACCGCCAACGGGCGCGCGCCCACGGCGGTGAGGTTGCGCCAGGCTTCGGCCACCGCCTGCTTGGCGCCTTCATACGGATCGGCGCGGCAATAGCGCGGCGTGACATCGGCGGTGATGGCGAGCGCCTTGTTGGAATTGTGCACGCGCACCACCGCGGCATCGCCGCCGGGGCGCTGCACCGTGTCCATCATCACGGTGGTGTCGTACTGCTCCCAGATCCAGCGGCGCGAACACAGATCGGGCGAACCCATCAGCTTCACGAGCGATTGCGCGATGGATTTTGATTTGTCGTAAGCGGGCGTGCCGGTGGCGGGGGCGCGCTTGGTGTGCGGGCGGTCATAGAGCGGGGCTTCATCGGACAGCGCGGTGACGGGCATGTCGGCGACCACTTCGCCTTTGTGCTTTACGACAAGGCGGTGCGTGTCTGTGGTGACGCCGATCACCGCGAAATCCAGTTCCCACTTCTTGAAGATGGCTTCGGCTTGCGCTTCGCGGCCGGGCTTGAGCACGGCCAGCATGCGCTCCTGGGATTCCGACAGCATCATTTCATACGCCGTCATGTTTTCTTCGCGCTGGGGAACGTGATCGAGATTGAGTTCGATGCCGCTGCCGCCTTTGTCCGCCATTTCGGCGGACGAGGATGTGAGGCCGGCGGCGCCCATATCCTGAATGGCGACGATGGCGTCTGTTGCCATCAGTTCGAGACAGGCTTCCAGCAGCAGCTTTTCGGTGAAGGGATCGCCGACCTGCACGGTGGGGCGCTTTTCATCGGAGGCATCGTCGAATTCCGCGGATGCCATGGTGGCGCCGTGGATGCCGTCGCGGCCGGTTTTGGAGCCGATGTACACGACGGGATTGCCAGCACCTTTTGCCGCCGATAAGAAAATCTTGTCCTGCCGTGCGAGGCCCACGCACATGGCGTTGACCAGATTGTTGCCGTTGTAGGAACGGTGGAAATTCACTTCGCCGCCAACCGTGGGCACGCCCATGCAGTTGCCGTAACCGCCGATGCCGCGCACCACGCCATCCACCAGATGCCGCGTCTTGGGATGGTCGGGCTCGCCGAAGCGCAGCGCATTCATCATGGCGATGGGGCGGGCCCCCATGGTGAAGACGTCGCGCATGATGCCGCCCACCCCCGTGGCAGCGCCCTGATAGGGCTCGATGAAGGACGGGTGGTTGTGGGATTCCATCTTGAAGATGCAGGCATCGCCGTCGCCGATGTCGATCACGCCGGCATTCTCGCCAGGACCTTGGATAACCCAGGGAGCGGTGGTGGGAAGCTTCGCCAGGTGAACGCGGGTGGACTTGTATGAACAGTGTTCGCTCCACATCACACTGAAAATGCCGAGCTCGACGAGGCTCGGCTCCCGCCCCAGCAGTTCCTGGATGCGGCCATATTCTTCCGGGTTGAGGCCATGGT